>NZ_CM145502.1:0-1735000 GCF_055521755.1 Novosphingobium sp. BL-A-28-Hi1-0D | reverse complement strand
ATCATCCGGTATTAGCAGTCATTTCTAACTGTTATTCCGAACCAAAGGGCAGATTCCCACGCGTTACGCACCCGTGCGCCACTAAGCCCGAAGGCTTCGTTCGACTTGCATGTGTTAGGCATGCCGCCAGCGTTCGTTCTGAGCCAGGATCAAACTCTCAAGTTTGTGTCCAATCTCACAACAGCACGGACCATAAGATCCGCAATCTGACGTAAAATTAATTCAGGGTATCAAACCCTGCACATCTAAACGTATGGTTACGTATAAGACATGCAAGCTCGACTACTTTATACTGCCAATCTGCGCCCTAAAGCCACAGACAGCAGGCGCCGTCGCCCACATGTCCCTTCATCTATTCCTACAATGTCAAAGATCCACCAACCCGCCACCGCAGTGACAGTTTCAGGCGGACAACCAATGCTCCCCGATTTTGGCCGGGGGACTGAGTGTCCGTCTATGTTGGCGACCGGGTGGTGAGAGAGGCGGTGAAGCCGTCGTCCCGTCCGGTGAAGGGGCATATATGGAGGGGTTGCCCCCCGGTCAACGACATCTTGCAATTTTATTTCGTTTCCCTCCAAAACCCCCGAAAACCGGGAACTTTGAAGCGCATAGCAATCGCGTTTGGGGTGCGAATCAGCCAGTTTTCCACCCTGAATCGGCAGAATCGCGATTCGATTGCGCCATTCCGTCCGATCAGGCGCCTCCCAGGCACGATCACGCGCTCGCACGCGTAAGCCAATCTTTAAGGACACCGGTCTAGGACTGCCCCATGAGTCCCCTCGCCCCTGCGCAAACGACTGCCCCACGCGCACCGCGCGTGGCCGTGATCGTGCCTGCCTATGGTGTTGCTCACCTCGTCGGAGAGGCATTGACCTCGCTTCAGCAACAGACCCTGAGCGAATGGGAATGCATCGTCATCGACGATGGCGCGCCCGACGACGTCGGCGCTGCGGTGGCGCCCTTCCTCGCCGATCCCCGTATCCGCTTCCTCGCCACGACGAACGGCGGCGTATCCACCGCCCGCAACCGCGCCGTCGCTGCCAGTACCGCGCCGCTCATCGCGCTGCTCGACGGCGATGATCTGTTCCGCCCCGCCTATCTCGAAACGATGGTCGGCATACTGGAGGCCGATTCCACGGTCCGGCTTGCCACCTGCAACGCGCGCATCTTCGGGGCGGTGAGCCGTGAGCGCACCTGCGTCGAAAGCAAGCAAGGGACAGGAGACGGCGTTCGCGGATCGCTGGCCGATGTGCTGGATCGTTCGTTCAACGTCTATATCGGCACGACCTTTCGCCGCGCTGATTTCGAGGCGGTGGGTGGGTTTGACACTGCGATGGCGCAGTCTGAGGACTTTGATCTGTGGGTCAAACTGATGCTGCGCGGTGGACAGGCGCACTATGTTGACGAAGTGCTGGGCGATTATCGCGTTCGCCCGGGCTCTGCTTCTAGCAATGCCGGACGCATGCTGCTCGGCAACATCCGGGTTTATGAGAAAGCACTTGCGCATCTTTCCGCAGACCGCCCGGAGCACGCGCTCGTCCGCTCATTGATGGCAGAAAGTCGCTCGGCGCTCTCGTTCGAGCATGCCATGGACCGCATCATAGACGGTGATACCCGCAGGGGTCTGGCTGAATTGCGCGACGTGGTTCGGGCGGGCGGTATGGTCGGCGGGCCGGTGTGGCGCTTTGCTTTCGCGCTGTGGCAGGTGCTTCCTTGGCTGGCGAGACCGATGTTGCGCTGGAGACGGCGGGCGCACAGCCGTGGCGCGGCTGCAAGCGCCGGCACGTTCCCGAGCTTTCTCGAGATCGAAGGATGAGCGCCGACAAGCCCTCCGCCGCACAGCCGGCGATGTCGGTGCGGACTGCAGCGCTCTGGGCGCTGGGCTCGCAGTATGCGTCGTTCGCGCTGCAGTTCGTCACCAGCATCGTGCTGGCGCGCTGGTTCATCACGCCAGAGCAGCTGGGCCAGTTCTCGATCGCCTTCGCCGCAGTGACGCTGGTGGCGTTCCTGCAGGACTTCGGCGTCACCCGCTATATCAACGGCGAGCGCGATCTGACGCCTGACAAGCTGCGCTCGGCTTTTGCGATATCGGTCCTGTTCGCATGGGGCATAGCGCTGCTTGCCCTTCTGGCGGCTTGGCCCATAGCAAAGTTCTATGGCGACCCCGGCCTGCTGCCGGTCACGCTGGTGATCGCGGCTTCCTATCTGCTGGTGCCACTGGCCATCGTTCCGCAGGCGACCTGCCAGCGCCGGATGGACTATCGCTCGAACAGCATGATCGAGGTCGGCTCCGCGATTGCCAATGCAGCAACGGCGGTGACCCTCGCCGTCTTGGGGCACGGTGCACTGGCGCTGGCATGGGGGGCCTTTGCGCAGCAGGGCGCCAGGCTTGTCGTCAGCCAATGGCGTGCGGGCGGAATGCTGCCCTGGCCGTTGCGCATAGGCGATGCCCGACCGATCCTGGCGCTTGGCGGGACAAATACCGTGCAGGTGCTGTGCAACTCGCTCTCAGCCCGAGCGCCAGAGCTGGTGATCGGGCGGATGATCGACAATGCGGCGGTCGGCCTCTTCGCGCGCGCATCCGGGCTGGCGCTGCAACTTCGGCTGCTGATCGCAGGTGCGGTGACGGGCGTGTTCTATCCCGCATTCCGACGCATCCGTGACAGTGGCGAGCCGCTTGGCCCGCCGTACTTGCGCGTACTGGCTGCCTATACCGGCGTCACCTGGCCCGCGATGGCAGGCATTGCCGTGCTGTCCGAGCCCATGATCCGGCTGCTGTATGGCGAGCGCTGGATCGCCGCGGCCCCGCTTCTGACATGGGTTGCCCTCTCGCAGATCGGCTACGTCGCCTTGCCGCTGTACGCCGACCTGCCTGTGCTGATGGGACGGTTGAAGCCGCTGATGCGCTGCATGATCGCCGAGACGCTGCTCTCGATCCTGCTGATCGCAGCAACGGCCCCCTTCGGCCTCGAATGGGTTGCGCTTTCACGGGTGGCGCATGCCGTTCTCTGGGTTGCGATCTACCTGCCGCTGCTGCGGCGCACGCTGGACCTGCCCTTTTCTGCGGTGGCCAAAGTCTGGTTGCGCAGCGCTATCGTCACGCTGGCTGCAGTCCTGCCGGTCCTCGCCGGTTATGCGATCGGCAACGGCCCCGCCGACCTTGGCATCGGGCAAGCCGCCGCCACCGTTCTTTGCGGCATCGCACTATGGTTCGCAGCGCTTTGGCTGACCCGGCACCCGCTCCTGCCGGAAATCGCGGAAATGGTGCAGGCGCTGCTGCCTGCCCTGCGCCGCAAGAGCGGTCTCGCGCGCGGTTGAGCGCTCTGGCGCAGCGGCGCCATCAGGCGTAAGATGCGTTCCCGGGAGAACGCCGCCATGCTGCCTGTTCGCGCACCGATCCTGAAGTCCTTGGCCTTTGCCAAGGCTGCGGCGCATGCCGGTACTGCCTTGTTCGCCTGTGCGCTCCCGTTTCAGCAGGCCGCCGCGCAATCTGCAGCGCCTGCGCCACCCCCGCTCTCATCCGCAGACGAACTCGTCCATATCCAGCGGGACACCCATGATCGCATGACAGTTCCGGTCAGGATCGGCAGCAGCGGGCCTTACGAGTTCCTGATCGATACCGGATCGGAACGCACCGTGCTTTCGCGGCAAGTCGCCAGCGCGCTTGGCCTGCCAATCGCGGGGAACGGCATGGTCGTTGGCGTCGCGGGATCGCAAGCCGTTCAGATGGTGGACGTCGACGAGATCAGCCTGGGCAAGCGCACCTATTATACGCTGTCTGCCCCGCTGCTCGAAGCCGATCACATCGGGGCCGATGGCATCGTCGGGTTGGACAGCCTGCAGGACCAGCGGGTGCTGATCGATTTCCACGCCAACCGCATGGCCATCGGCGATGCCGCTTCGCTTGGCGGCACGCGCGGGTTCGAGATCGTAGTCAAGGCCAAGCGCCGCTCCGGCCAGTTGATCATGACCAATGCCATCGTCGACGGCGTGCCGACGGACATCGTGCTCGATACCGGCTCCGACAGCTCGATCGGCAACCCCGCCCTGCGCAACGCGCTGACCCGGCGCCGCAAGGCCGAGCAGACCGTGCTGTTCTCGGTCACCGGCCAGTCGGTTGGCGCGGAACTCGTCATGGCTTCGACCATAGATGTCGAAGGCCTGCAGTTGCACAACACCTGGCTTGCCTTTGCCGATTCCCCGGCGTTCCACCGGCTCGGACTGGTCAAGCGCCCCGCGATGCTGCTGGGCATGGCGCAACTGCGCATGTTCCGGCGCGTGGCCATCGATTTCGCCACGCGCCGTGTGCTGTTCGACCTGCCAGTCGGCGTTGCAGGACTAGACCCTCACCGCACGGTGTTCTGAGCAGATCCGGCCGAATTCCCGGCCAAATCCCGGCAAAGCTCTGGCATAGCGCGGCGGGTTCCCTATGTGGGAGCCTATGCCGCCAGAAACCCCGACGAGTCCCAAAGACGCCCGCCACGACGGATGGGCCACGCTCAAGCGCTTCCTGCCCTACCTCTGGCCGGCGGACAACGCGAGCCTGCGCCGACGGGTGATGGGTGCGGTGCTGATGGTGCTTCTGGGCAAGGCGACGACGCTTGCCCTGCCCTTTGCCTACAAGAAAGCCGTCGATGCGATGACGCTCGACACCGGCAAGTCACAGGCTGCGCTCACTGTGGCGATGGCATTCGTGCTGGCCTATGCGCTCGGCCGCTTTGCCGGGGTGCTGTTCGACAACCTGCGCAATATCGTGTTCGAGCGCGTCGGACAGGACGCCACGCGGCATCTGGCCGAGAACGTCTTCGCGCGCCTGCACAAGCTCTCCTTGCGCTTCCACCTCGCCCGCCGCACCGGCGAGGTGACCAAGGTGATCGAGCGCGGAACCAAGAGCATCGACACGATGCTCTACTTCCTGCTGTTCAACATCGCGCCGACGGTGATCGAACTGACGGCCGTCATCGTGATCTTCTGGTTCAACTTCGGCCTCGGGCTGGTGACCGCGACGATCCTCGCCGTGATTGCCTATGTCTATGCCACGCGCACAATCACCGAATGGCGCACGCACTTGCGCGAGAAGATGAACCGGCTCGACGGGCAAGCCCTCGCCCGCGCGGTCGATTCCCTGCTCAACTACGAGACGGTGAAGTACTTCGGCGCAGAATCGCGCGAGGAAGCTCGCTATGCCTCAGCCGCGCGCGCCTACGCCGATGCGGCGGTGAAAAGCGAGAACAGCCTTGGCCTGCTCAACATCGCGCAGGCAATGATCGTCAACCTGCTGATGGCGGGCGCGATGGCATGGACGGTCTGGGGCTGGTCGCAAGGCAAACTGACGGTGGGTGACCTCGTCTTCGTCAACACCTACCTCACACAGCTTTTCCGGCCATTGGACATGCTCGGCATGGTCTATCGCACGATCCGGCAGGGCCTGATCGACATGGCCGAAATGTTCCGCCTGATCGATACGCACATCGAAGTGGCCGACGCGCCGAACGCACCGGCGCTGATCGTCAGCCGCCCCTCGGTCACCTTTGACAACGTGATCTTCGGCTATGATCGCGACCGCGAAATCCTGCACGGCCTCTCGTTCGAGGTGCCTGCCGGCAGCCGCGTCGCCATCGTCGGCCCCTCGGGCGCGGGCAAGTCGACCATCGCGCGCCTGCTGTTCCGCTTCTACGATCCGTGGGAAGGCCGCATCCTGATCGATGGGCAGGACATCAGGGGCGTGACGCAGACGAGCTTGCGCGCCGCGCTCGGCATCGTCCCGCAGGACTCGGTGCTGTTCAACGACACCATCGGCTACAACATCGCCTATGGCCGCGATGGCGCGAGCCAAGCCGAAGTCGATGCCGCAGCGCGCGGTGCCGCCATAGCCGATTTCATCGCCCGACTGCCACAGGGTTACGACACCGAAGTGGGCGAGCGCGGCCTCAAGCTGTCAGGCGGCGAAAAGCAGCGCGTCGCCATTGCGCGCACCTTGGTCAAGAACCCGCCCATCGTGCTGTTCGACGAGGCGACCAGCGCATTGGATACCCGCACCGAGCAAGACATCCTGACCACGATGCGCGCGGTCGCCAGCCACCGCACCACGATCTCCATCGCGCACCGGCTATCGACAATCGCGGATTCGGACACGATCCTCGTGCTCGATCAGGGGCGGCTTGCAGAGCAAGGCAGCCACACCGACTTGCTGCGCCGCGATGGACTCTATGCGGAGATGTGGGCGCGTCAGGCGCAGGAAAGCGCCGAGGTCAGCGAAGCGGCGGAGTAGCTAACTGGCCAATTCCAGAACCACCGTCGCCCCGGACTTGATCCGGGGCCCCGCTTGCTGAACCACGCCGAAAGAACAAGCGGGATCCCGGATCAAGTCCGGGATGACGGGCAGTGTGGAACGGTGAAAACTACTTCACCACATCCGCCTCATGCCACACCACGGCCTGCGCCACCTTGATGCAGTCCATGCCGCCGTCATAGGTCATCGAGGGCGAGCCATAGAGCCGCCAGCCCTGCGCCAGCGCTTCGGAAACGCGCTCACAGAAGGCGCGGTCGTCCTTGCCAGTGAGCAGGCGATAGATCGGGCGGTCTTCGGGAGTCTGATGCATCATGATCCTCGGCAATCGATGCGCCAGCAGAACAGCGCGCCGTCCTCTTCGTCAAGCCGTTCGGAGATTCTGCCAAAGCCGTTGCGCTCCAGCACGCGCTGCGAGGCAATGTTGTCGGTGCGCGTCTCGGCATAGAGTGCGCCGACCCGCTCGTCCGATCCTGCCAATTTGACCAGCGCATTCACCGCCGCCGATGCATGACCCCGTCCTTGCGAGCCCGGTGCCACGCCATATCCGATCTGGAGCACACCGTCGGCCAGCACCGCTGTGACCGACAGCAGACCGACGAGTTCGCCACCAGAAACGATCAACCAGGCCGATGGCGCAAAGAGTTCCGCGACCGTCTCGGCCAATCCGGCCAGCATCGCAATAACTTCAGTCTCGGCGACTGGCGTACGCCCAAGGCCAATATCCGGCTCAGGCCGCTCCCCGGCCAGCAGGCGCGCAAAGTGCACGCCCGTTGCGGGAAGCAGCCTGACCGTCACAGGATGTACTTCGAAAGGTCCGCGTTTCCGGCAAGGTTGGCAAGCTTGGCGGCGACATAGGCCTCGTCCACCGTTACCGTCTCGCCCGCGCGATCCTCGGCATCGAAGCTGACTTCCTCGAGCAGCTTTTCCATGACCGTCTGCAAGCGCCGCGCGCCGATGTTCTCGACGCTTTCGTTCACCTGAGCTGCCGTGCGGGCAATGGCGCGGATGGCTTCAGGCGTGAAGTCCAGCGTCACGTTCTCCGTCGCAATCAGCGCGCGATACTGTTCGACGAGGTTCGCGCGCGTTTCCGACAGGATGCGCACGAAATCATCCTCGGTCAGCGCCTTCAACTCCACCCTGATCGGCAGGCGGCCCTGCAGTTCGGGCAGCATGTCAGAAGGCTTGGCGACATGGAACGCCCCCGAAGCGATGAACAGCACGTGGTCGGTCTTCATCGGGCCGTACTTGGTGGCAACCGTCGTGCCCTCGATCAGCGGCAGCAGATCGCGCTGCACGCCTTCGCGCGAAACCGAACCGCCACGCACATCGGACACCGCGATCTTGTCGATCTCGTCGAGGAAGACGATGCCGTTGGTCTCGGCGTTGCGGATCGCCTCGCGCGCGACGTCGTCCTGATCCATGCGCTTTTCAGCTTCTTCGTCGACCAGCTTGTCCCAGGCATCGGCCACCCGCATCTTGCGGCGCTTGAGGTTCTGCTTGCCGAACGCCTTGCCCATCATGTCCGACAGGTTGATCATGCCGATACCGCCGGGCATGCCGGGGATCTCCATCGGGGTGGAGGGGGTGTCCTCCACTTCAATCTCGACCTCGACCTCGTTCATCGAGCCATCGGCCAGGCGCTGTTTGAAGCTCTCGCGCGTCGCCTCGCTGGCGCCATCGCCCACCAGTGCCTTGAGCAAACGGTCCATCGCGGCCTTGCTGGCAGCGTCACGCACCGCATCGCGGCGACGCTCTTTCTCAAGCCGGATCGCCTCTTCGACCAGATCGCGGGCGATTTGCTCCACGTCGCGGCCGACGTAGCCAACCTCGGTGAACTTGGTGGCTTCCACCTTCACGAAGGGCGCATCGGCCAGCTTGGCCAGACGGCGGCTGATCTCGGTCTTGCCGCAGCCCGTCGGCCCGATCATCAGGATGTTCTTCGGGGATACCTCATCGCGCAGGTCAGCGGACAGGCGCTGGCGACGCCAGCGATTGCGCAGGGCGACCGCAACGGCCTTCTTGGCATCGCTCTGCCCGACGATGTGCTCGTCCAGCGCGCGAACGATAGCCTTGGGGGTAAGAGAATCAAGCATCAGATTTCCTCGACCGTCACGCGGTCGTTGGTGAAGACGCAGACTTCGGCGGCGACCTGCATGGCGCGGCGGGCGATCTTCTCGGCGTCGTCTTCATAGTCAGTGAGGGCGCGGGCGGCGGCGAGCGCGTAGTTTCCGCCAGATCCGATCGCGGCGATTCCGCCTTCCGGCTCCAGCACGTCGCCGTTTCCGGTCAGGATCAGCATCGTCTCGGCGTCGGCAACGATCATGAGCGCTTCGAGATTGCGCAGGTACTTGTCGGTGCGCCAGTCCTTGGCGAGTTCGACGGCGGCGCGCATCAACTGGCCGCGATGCTGCTCCAGCTTGCGCTCGAGCCGCTCGAACAGGGTGAAGGCATCGGCAGTCGCACCTGCGAAACCGGCAATCACCTTGCCGTCCCCGATGCGGCGGACCTTGCGGGCGTTCGGCTTCATCACCGTGTTGCCCATGGAAACCTGCCCGTCACCGGCGATGACGGTGCGGCCGTTCTTCTTCACCCCGATGATGGTGGTGCCGTGCCACTGGATAAGGCCGTGGCTCGCCCTGCTGTCGTCCATGCCTCGGATATGAGGGGCGCGACAGCTATTTCAAGCGGCGGCCAATCAGCTGCCGTTCGGACCCGTACCGCCCGGAGCCTGACCTGCGCCGCCCGGAATGGCACCGACTGCGCCGATGTTGCCGAACAGGTCTTCGAAGAACGACCGGTCGCGGCCCAGCGTTGGCGTCTTGTCGCTCTCGGGCGAAAGGCGGACGACCTTTTCCATGCCTTCACGATTCAGCGAGGTGACGTTGCCCTTGGCATCGAAGTCGACCACGAGAATGGCCTGAGTGTCGGTGCGAGGGCGGTTGAACGGGCGCTGCTTGGTGTTCTGCGCGACGTAGTACCAGGTCTGCTTGCCATAGGGGCTGGTAAAAGTCGGCCGACCGAGCGTGCGTTCGACCGAAAGCTTGTTGTCCACGCCCGGCTGGACGGTGGCAACCAGCGCTTCGTCGATGATGTAGCCGCGATGGTCCTTGATGCTGGCGCAGCCGGATGCCGCCACGCCCAGGGCGAGCACTGTCGCACCCTGTACCAACAGCCGACTGTTCCGCATTCGCAAACTCCGCTCTTCAATCTTTTGCCGTCATGCCCGTTTGCATCGGGAATGCACAGACTATATCGCCAAGGCCAATTGCAGGACCCTTAGGGTCCAATCGGAATAACCGCAATGCCGCCCGGCATGACTGCCCGCAAGCAGACTGCTGGACGGCCCAGATTTAATCGGCCCTGAACGGGCCGAACCTCAAGGATTGCCGCGATGTCCATTCTTACCAAGCTGTTCGGTCGCAAGCAGGACGACCGTGCCGTGGCCCGCCCCTTGTGGCACCGCACGGTTGAGATCGCGCGCGAGAAGGAGTGGTATCGCGATTGCGGCGTGGCAGACACGGTTGCCGGGCGATTCGACATGATCACGCTGATCCTCTCGGTCGTGCTGATCCGGATGGAGCGCGAGGCCGAACTTATCGAGCCTTCCGTGCGACTTACCGAACTGTTCGTCGAGGACATGGACGGCCAGCTGCGCGAGAGCGGGGTGGGTGACGTAATCGTCGGCAAGCGTGTGGGCGAATTGATGAGCGTGCTGGGTGGCCGGCTCGGCGCCTATCGCGAGGCGCTGGCCGCGCGCGACGAGGCGATGATGGCGCAGGCGATAGAGCGCAACGTGACCTTGCATGACGGCACCGATCCGCTGCCGATCACCCGCCGCGTGCGGGCCTTCGCCGCCGGGCTGGACCTCGTTCCGGCCTTCCGCGTTCTTGATGCGGAGATCGGGAAATGACCATGGAATCAGAGTTTTCACGGGTAATCGACCTTCGCCAGATCAACGATGAGCCCATCGTGCTGGAACCCACCGAAGACGAGCGCAGACGCCTTGCAGGACGTTTCCAACTCTCGGCAGTGAACGCCATGCAGGCGACCATCTCTCTGAGGCGCGAGGGGGACAAGGTGGAGGCAAAGGGCCATCTCAACGCCTCGATCGTGCTGCTCTGCGCGATCTCCGGCGAGGACTTCCCTGTCTCCATCAGCGAACCCATCGCGCTCCGCTTCATCCCCATCACCGGCACTCATTCCCCCGACGAGGAAATCGAGATCACCGCCGACGATTGCGACGAGATCGAGTACGAGGGCACAACTTTCGATCTGGGCGAGGCGGTGGCGCAGAGCCTTGCGCTTGCCATCGACCCCTTTGCCGAGGGGCCCAATGCCGACAAGGCGCGGGCCGAGCATAATCTGGCCGGTGATGCCGGGTCTGGCGCGTTCGCAGCGCTTGCCGCGCTGAAGAAGGGCTGAGGTCTTGGCTCCACCCCCCGGGCGCGGACGCGATCTTACCAGCGGGCCGATCCTCAAGACGCTGGTGCTGTTCTCCGCGCCGACGCTGGCTTCCAACATCCTGCAATCGCTCAACGGGTCGATCAATTCGATCTGGGTCGGGCGGATGCTCGGCGAAGGTGCACTGGCGGCCACGGCCAATGCCAACGTGGTAATGTTCCTCGTCTTTGCGGCAGCATTCGGCTTCGGCATGGCGGCGACGGTCAAGATCGGGCAAGCGTTTGGCGCGCGCGACGTGCTGGCGGCGCGGCGGACGTTCGGATCGGCGGTGGGCTTCTGCGTGCTGCTCTCGCTAGTCGTCGGCACAATGGGCTGGGTCTTCGCACCCGAGCTGCTGACAGCAATGGCCGCACCGGGCGAGACATATGCCTATGCGCTTACCTACCTGCGGGTGATCTTCGTTGCCATGCCCGCATCGATGATCACGGTCATGCTCGGCATGGGCCTGCGCGGCGGGGGCGATGCGGCAACGCCGCTCAAGTTCATGATCCTTTCCTCCGTTCTCGACGTGATCCTAAACCCACTGCTGATAGGCGGCTTCGGCCCGATCCCGGCGATGGGCATCGCGGGCGCGGCACTGGCGACGGCGATTGCCTCGTTCGTCTCGATGGCGGGCATCGTCGCCTACGTCTATGCCAAGGACCTGCCGCTGCGGCTGAGGGGTGCCGAACTGAAGTGGCTCTGGCCGCGCCGCGACGAGCTGGGCTACATCCTGACCAAGGGCCTGCCGATGGGCGCGCAGATGCTGGTGATCTCCGCGGCCGGGATCATCGTGATCGGCCTCGTCAACCGCGAGGGGCTGTTGGTCAGTGCGGCCTATGGCGCGGCGCTGCAACTGTGGACCTATCTGCAGATGCCGGCGATGGCGATCTCCGCTGCGGTAAGTGCCATGGCCGCGCAGGCGATCGGCGCAGGGCTGGACCAGCGTCTGGGCAAGATTTCGCGCTCGGGCGTCCTTCTCAACCTCTCGGTCACCGGAGCGCTCTGCGCCCTGATCCTGCTGTTCGACCGGCCTGCGCTCGAGTTGTTCCTTGGCTCGGCCAGCCCGTCCGTCGACGAAGCGCGACACATCCAGTTCCTCGCGAGCTGGAGCTACCTGCTGTTCGGCGTGACCATGGTGCTGTTCGGAACAATGCGGGCAGGCGGTGTGGTCTGGACACCGCTGATTATCCTGTCGATCGCGATGTATCCCGTGCGTCTCGGCTTCTATTACGCATTCTACCCGCAGCTTGGTGCCGATGCGCTGTGGCTCGCTTTCCCGGTAAGCTCTGCCGTGGCCGTGGCGCTGGCGGTCTATGCCTATCGCCAGCCCGCGTGGCGCGAGCGGGCGCGCGCGGTTCCGGACGAGGAGTGCGAGGAAGAGACCCACGCCGACGCCGATACGGCAGGACGGATGATGCCGAGCTTGTAGTAATGAAAGCGGCGCGGAGCCCGCGTCAGCGGCTCTGCGCGCGCCAGCGTTGTACGGTGCGTTCGACAGCGCGTTCCTCGCCGCCGCTCTTGCTCCACAATTCGTAGAACGAGGGATCATTCGATGCGGGGCGCTTGATCGCCTCAAGCTCGTCGAACGAGACGCGCATCGGGATCGACACGCCTTCGCCCGAGATGATGCATTCGCGGTTGCGCAATGCCGGGATCGTATCGACAAAGCCGCGCGCGCCCTCGGGCATGGCCGCCTTGACGAAGGCCTGGTCGCGTTCGTTGTTGAGGCGCATCGCGATGATCGTGCCGCACTGCGACAGCACGCCTTCGGCAAGATCGGAGGGACGCTGGGTTATCAGGCCGAGCGACACGCCGTACTTGCGGCCTTCCTTGGCGATGCGCGAAAGAATGCGGCCGACCGAGGAGCCGTCAGAGTTCTTCTCGTTGGGCACGTAGCGGTGCGCCTCCTCGCAGACGAGCAGGACCGGCCGCGTTTCCTCGTCGCGCGCCCAGATCGCATAGTCGAACACGAGGCGGCTGAGCACGGCGACGACCGTGGAGGTGATTTCCGATGGTACGCCCGAGACATCGATGATCGAGATCGGCTTGCCGTTGGCGGGCATGCGGAAGATCTTGGCGATGAACTCCGCCATCGTATCGCCCACCAGCATCCCTGAGAACATGAACTGGTAGCGCGGATCGCTGCGGATTTCCTCGATCTTGGTCTTGAGCCGCATGTAGGGGATCGAGTTGGTGCCTTTGTCGAGCCGGCCCATCTCGTTCTGCAGCACGTTCAGCAGATCGGAGAGCAGGTAGGGAATTGGCGAGTCGACCGTAATCTTGCCGATCTGCTCGGCGAGGCGATTGCGCTGGCGCGCGGCGAGCAGGCACTTGGCGAGAATGTCCTGATCGACCTGCCGATCGACACCTTGCGCGGTCACGAAAACTTCGCAGTGCTCCTCGAAGTTCATCAGCCAGTAGGGCATCTGCAGGTTCGACACGTCGAGCAATTGCCCGGTCACGCGGAACGCGCTGGCGTATTCACCGTGGGGGTCGATCATCACGATATGGCCGGCAGGGGCCATCTCGCAGATCCGGTGCAGCATCAGTGCCGCGGCAGTGGACTTGCCGGTGCCGGTCGAGCCCAGCAGGGCGAAGTGCTTGCCAAGCAGCGCATCGACATAGAGCCCCGCGCGGATATCGCGCGTGGGGAACACGGTGCCGATGGAAATATTGGTACGCCCGTCGCTGGCATATATCTGGCGCAAGTCGTTGCTTGTGGCGGGATAGACCAGCGCTCCGGGCACAGGATAGCGCGTGACGCCGCGACGGAATCCGTAGATCTTGCCGGTCAGGCGCTCTTCCTCGCCTTCACCGAGGAAGTCGATCTGCGCGACCACGCCGCCATCGACGCTGGTGTCCTGCCGCTGCGTGCGCACGCTGGCGAGCAACCAGGAGTTGCCGACGCGGATCTTGATCTGGCTGCCGACCTTGCCCGAAAGCGCCACCGACGGATCGAGATCGGACGAGCACTGTTCTAGCCGACCGAGGTCGAGAGCGATGGCAGAGCTTGACCCTGCAATCTCGCGCACATGGCCGATGGGGTGCCGCGCATTCTCTGATCCGAGAGCGTTTTCCGACGCGACGAAAGTGGTGCGAAGATCGCCGCCATCTTCGCCGACCGCCGCAGCAGGCACGAAACTCTGCATACCCATGTCGGACATCACGCAAAAAACCTCTCGGCCGGAACTGGCGATTGGTTACCGATTAGCGCTTTCAGGTTAAAAACGACTAAATCTTCGGAATAGCCCAGCTCCAGTCAAACCAGTGCGAACAGGCGTCCGGCGATCCAGCCCATGGCGACCGATACGACTACTGCGAACAGGCCATAGAGCCAGCCATTGCGATCCGCCGCCACCGCAACGAAGCGTTCGAACCCTTCCTTCTTCACCTCGACGCGAGTGATCGCCGAGGCCACCACCTTGCCACCGCGAATGGCGAAGGTTTCAGCCGTGTAGGTTCCGGTCTGCACACTCGACGGCAGGCTGATCCTTGCCTGATAGAGCACCTGCCCGCTGATCTTCACGCTGCCTTCGTCCTCGCGGTAGAGCCCCTGGCGGCGCATGAGATCGACCAGACCCGCAGAGAAGCGCTGCTGTTCGTGCGGCTCGATCACCCCGATCGGCGAGAGTTGCAGCCACTTGAGGCCGAGCTCGTAGATCGCGGCAGTCTTGTCATCGACGATCTTGGCGATCGGGCGGGACGAGGCGACCGCGAAGTAGCTGGGCGCGGAGCGGAATTCCAGCGAATCCGCATTGATCCACATCCCGGCGATCTTCTGCTTCTCGCGCAGGACGATGGACTGCACCGGACCTTCGAGCACGACGACGATATCGTAATCCTGCGCCGCGCGGCTGCCTTCGGGGCTGAGGATCGCGCCGAACAGCAGCAGGTCCGCCCCGGTGAAGCCCTGCCGCACCTGGACTTCATGCTGCGAGATTTCGGGAACGAGGATCGGGTCGCGCGCGCCGGTGAGAAGCAGGCAGGCCAGCAGGACCAGCAAACGCCACGGATTGCGGCCGACCGCCATCATAGCGGCACCACCGTGTATATCTCGTCCGGGCGGTATCCGAGACCGAGGGCCATGCGCAGGGCGACGGCGAGCACGATCACCGCAAGGATCAGGCGCAACTGCTCGGGCTTGGCTTTCTGTGCGAAAAAGGTGCCGAGCTGTGCCCCGGTGACCGAGCCGACAAGCAGCAGTCCGGCAAGCACGATGTCCACCGCCCGCGTCGTCAGCGCGTGCATCATCGTGGTGACCATGGTGACGAAGAGGATCTGGAACAGCGAGGTACCGACGACCACGTTCACGCCCATGCCGAGGATATAGAGCATGGCCGGCACGAGGATGAACCCGCCGCCGATGCCCATCAGCATGGTAAGGATGCCTGTCGCCATGCCGAGCAGCAGCGGCGCGAGCGGTGAGATGTAGAGGCCCGAGCGATAGAACCGCCAGCGCAAGGGGAGGCTTGCCACCAGCGGATGGTGCCGCCGCTTGCGCGCTGGCAGGGGGACGCCTGCGCGCTGTGCCTTCAGCGCGATGATGCTCTCATGCGCCATCAGCCCGCCGATCCCGCCGAGCAGCAGGACGTAGAGGATGTTGATCACCGTATCGATCTGGCCGAGCGACTGGAGCAGGCGGAACAGCAGCGAACCGATCCCGGTGCCGATCACCCCGCCTGCCACCAGCACCGCGCCGATGTGGTAATCGATCCCGCCGCGTCGCGCCTGTGCGAAAGCGCCCGAGACGCTGGCGCCAGTGACCTGGCTGGCGGCCGAAGCGGCAGCGACGGTGGGCGGCACGCCGTAGAAGATCAGCAGTGGCGTCGTCAGGAATCCGCCGCCAACGCCGAACATCCCCGAAAGCAGCCCGGTGAGGGCGCCAAGGCCGATGATGACCAGACCGTTGACCGACAGGTTCGCGATGGGGAGATAGACGTCCATTGCCATTCCGACGCTAGGCCGCGCGAAGCACGCCAGCAACCCCGCAAGGGTGGGTTTGCGGCAAAAAGCTGTGCCTTCAGAAGGCGGATGTCACGGTGATGGCGGGACCACTGTCAGGGCGGGCATCTCCGGCCAGGCGGAAGCGCCAGTCGAGGGCGACGCGGCTCGGTCCGGCCAGACGTCCGGGATCGATGCGGAAGGACAGGCGGGGCCCTACGTCAAGGCGGACAGCACCCTCCTGTCCGCCTGCCCAGAAGCCTGCGCCGACCCGGAGATCGTTGTTGCGCGGCACCACGCCGCGCAAGGGTCGGTCGAGCAGAGCCTGGACATCGAAGAACGGCGTTGCCCCCCGTCCGCCGGCATAGCCTGCCTGTCCGTAGGCTTCGGCGCGGAAGCCGAGCGGCAGGCGCTGCCATGGCAGTTCGGTGATCACGGTTGCCACCGGGCGCACCTGCATTGGCGAGGCCTTGGTATCCTGCAGCCGCGCTTCGACGAGAACACGCAGCGGAAGCTTGCGCACCGGGCGCATGCCGAAGCCGATGGCGACTTCGCGATCCTGGCCGGGAGCGTTGATGGCCAGCGACGTGCGCAAGTAGGCATAGGACGAGCCGACTTCGCCCTTGCCGAGGCGGTAGCGCACGATCGCGCCGGCCTGGCTCGCGCCATAGGACGCAGCACCGGGAGCCTGCGCCGCATCGCCGCTGCCTGCTCGCATCAGCACCCAGTTCTCGCCGCTCCAGCGCGGGTCGTCCTTTTCCACCAGGGGTTCGTAGAACTCGTCTTCGGCCTTTGGTTGGGACTGGCGACGAGGCGGAATCGCCAGTGCATGCGCGGGGTTCAGGACGCTCGCCTGCCATGCGAATTGCTGCGGCCAAGGCATCGCCGGAGCTGCCGCACCGGGGGGCTGGCGCTTTACAGGCCCGATGAGAGCGGGCGCGCGTGTTGCGGCCGGTCGGCGGGCCGGGTCGCGACGCTTCAGGATGGCATCCGCGGGCGTGGCGGATGGTGGAATACCTTCAGCCGCCGTGAGCGAGATCCCGGTAGTGCCTGCACTTGTAGGCGATGCTTCCCACATGGCGATCCGCAATGCGGTCCATCCGGCGAAAAGAAAGCCGAGCGCAAGCAGCGGCTGACCGCGCCGGGCGGACGCGGGTTGCGCCATCAGGCCGGGGCCGGAAGGGGGCGCGACTCCGCCAGGGGTAGGGCAAGGGGCAGGACTTGTGCGAGGTGCGCCGTGTGGACCGTGTGATCCCAGCGCAGCCGGCCGCCAAGGAGCACGCGGACATAGGCCATGAGCGCACGGCGCGCGGCCATGACCGCGATGACGTTTCCCAGCGGAAAGCGCAAGACAGCGAGCAGACCTTCGCGCAGGCCGTATTCGCGTGCGGTGAAGAGCGCCCGCATGGCGAGCCGCCAGACGAGGCTGGCAAAGTTGAACGCCAGAAGGGCGCGCAACAGCGGCCCGTCGGGGACAGGCTCGGCCAGCCCCGCCTGCTGCGCCAGCAACAGCACCGGCCAAAGCAGCAGCAGCGCATAGGCCGCGCAGATCACCACGGCCACCAGCGGTCCGCGACGGTCACGCAGTCGCATCCAAAAGTCACACAGCCGCATGGTCCAGCCAAGCCGGTCCCATCCCTGGAAGGCGATGCCGTGGACCCAGCGTGCCTTTTGCCGGACCGCTTCAGCAATGCCACCGGGAAAGAACTCGCGTGTGGCGACGAGCGTGCCGTCGTGCGCACGCATCCGCAGGAACGCCGAGCGCCCGCCCGTGACAGTGACGAGCAGGCCACTTTCATAGTCCTCGGTCAGGCATTCCGCAGCGAAGGGCTCGTCCCTGGCGCGATGTGCGATGATCCTGTCGATGGCCCGGCGAGAGAATGCGCACCCGACGCCTGCCGAGGGCAGTGCCGCGCCGATGTGATGGCGCACGACCATGTCGCGGGCGTGAGCCTCGGCGAACTCGTCGCAGTAGTGTCCGGCGACCCAGCGCGAGGTGCATTGGGGTTCCGGCCGGACCGGCAACTGGACGAAATCGACATTGTCGAGCGCGCGGTCCATCATGGTGAGCGCGGCGGGGTGGACCATGTCCTCGGCATCGTGGAGGATCAGCGCCCGCACCTGCAGGCGCGCGCGGCGCTCGTCCTCGCAGATGGCACGGTAGAGACGGTTGAGGCAGTCTGCCTTGGTCGTCGGCCCATCGCAATCGTGGACCACTACGCGCAGGCGCGAATCGGACTCCGTTCCGGTAAGCGCAGTCAGTGTTGCCGTATCGTTCCGATAACAGCCGACGTAGATGCGCAAGTGGCGATGAGGCCAACTGCGCAAGGTGTGGGTGACCATCGTGCCGATAACCTGCGCTTCGTGCCAGGCGGGGACGAGCACTGCTGCCACTCCGGCAAGTTCGGCATCGCCGCAACCGGACACCCGCAGTGTCCGCCCGTGTCCGAGCAGGCGCAACCGCAACCATGCCAGATCGAGGAGCAGCTCATCGAGAGCGAACACGGAAAACCAGATGGCGGCGAACAGGAGAAGTTCATGCTCCACCACCGCCAGCCATTGTAGCGCGGGATAGGATGGCCATCCCAACAAGACCCTGCTCCCGTTTGACGCACTCCGCCCTCGCGGGCACAAGCGCTAGCTATGCCCGTTGCAAGGCCTTCAGGAACCAAGGGATGATTCGAAAATGGCAGGAATGCCGGACTTTAGCCGCCTCTGGCACCGACTGAGCCATAACGAGGCAGCCCCCGGGATCGTGCTCATGGTCTGCGCTGCCATCGCGCTGGCCATTGCAAACTCGCCGCTCGCGGACAGATGGCACGACCTTTTCCATCACGCATTGCCGTGGACCCCGGTGGCCAAGCTCGACACGCTGCACCTGTGGATCAACGACGCGCTGATGGCAGTGTTCTTCTTCGTGGTGGGGCTTGAGATCAAACGCGAGATCCTTGCGGGCGAACTCTCGGACCCCCGCCGCCGCCGCCTTCCGGTGCTGGCCGCCATTGCGGGAATGGCGATCCCTGCCCTTGTCTATCTGGCAGTCGCTGTGGGCGAACCGACACTGCACCGCGGCTGGGCCATTCCTTCGGCGACCGACATCGCCTTTGCCATCGGCGTCCTCGCGCTCGCCGGGAAGGGCTTGCCGCCCTCGCTGCGCCTGTTCCTGCTGACGGTAGCCATCGTCGACGATCTGGGCGCGGTGCTGGTCATCGCGTTCTTCTATACGAGCGGCCTCAACCTCCCGTGGCTTGGCGTGGCCGCTGCGATCTTCGTCGCCTTGGTGATCGTCAACCGCTTGGGGGTCAAAGCACTTGCGCCTTACGTAATTGGCGCGGTGGCGCTGTGGTACGCCGTGCTCCATTCAGGCGTCCACGCCACCATCGCTGGTGTCCTTGCGGCGCTGACCGTGCCGCTGGCCCTGAACCGCAAGCACGACAGTCCGCTGCTGCGGCTCGAGCACGCTCTGGTCGCGCCCAACGGCTTCGTGATCGTGCCCCTGTTCGGCCTGGCCAATGCAGGCGTGGCACTGGCGACAAATGCAGGAGGTTCGCACACGCTGCCTCTGGCCATCGGGCTCGGGCTTGTGCTTGGCAAGCAGGCCGGCATCCTTGGCAGCATTCTGCTGGCAGAGCGTACCGGACTTGCCCGACGTCCGGAGGGCGCAAGCCTGCGCCAGCTCTGGGGTCTTGCCCTGCTTTGCGGCATAGGCTTCACCATGAGCCTGTTCATCGCAGGCCTCGCCTTCCCGCTTGCCCCCGCACTGGTCGAGGAAGCCAAGATCGGCATTCTCGGCGGATCTGTCATTTCGGCGCTTGCAGGCCTTACCCTGCTTCGGGGAAGCACGAGAGGCAATTGATCGCTTCAATCGATAAATATCGCCATGTCTTTGCGTGAAACCTTTCAGTGAGTCCGGCGTATAGGAGGCTCATCCACCCGGACACGAAAGGGGAATGTCATGCCCGGAGACAATGCAAAGAAGGCTCTGATCGACAGCATGAACGGCCTGCTGGCCGACTATTTCACGCTCTATCTCAAGACCAAGAACTATCACTGGCACGTGGCTGGACCGCAGTTCCGCGATCTGCACCTGATGTTCGACGAGCAGGCAGCCGAGCTTTTCGCTCTGACCGACATCATTGCCGAACGCGTGCGCAAGAACGGCGGTGACACGCTGACCGGAATCGGCGCGATTGCCGGCAAGTCCTCGATCAAGGACGATGACCGCTCGAAGATCGACGCGATGGAAATGGTCCGCAACCTGCGTGACGACAACCTCGCGCTGGTCGAAGCGATCCGCGCGGTGAAGGCCGCCGCGACCGCCGCGGGCGACAACGCCACCGAAGGCGCGGCCGACGACTGGACCGATCAGGCCGAACAGCGCGCCTGGTTCCTGACGCAAACGTTGGCCTGACGCTTATAAGGTTCCGCTCGTCCCGATGCCGATGCCGCCGGGACGGGCGTCGAACCCGCCTGATTTCAGTGCATCGACGTCTTCCTCCGGCAGGCCGGTAAGCGTCAGGTCAGCCTGCCAGCGCCCGTCGCCGCCAAGCTTCAGCGTCATCCGTTCCATGCCCTGAGGGCCGCGCATCGGCACGATCAGCGCGCCTTTCTCACAACGCGCCTGCCCGGACAGCGTGATCGCATCCGGCAGCAGCGGTCCGAGCGAGGCGAGGGTCAGGCTGAGTGTGCCTTGCGCCTCGCTGCACTGGCCGCCGTCCATCACGACCGTGAGATCGCCAAAGCCGAGCGAGGTGACGGGAAGTCCGCCGAGTCCATCGGGAAGGAGCACCGTACCGTTGGCATTGGCGATCCGCGACGGCCCGACCTTTGCCGAAAAGCCTTCCCGCGCAATGCTAAAGCGCGCCTGTCCGATCAGCAGCGGGAGCGGCTCCAACCCTGCCTCGACCGTGCCGAGCGGGACTGGCCCCGCCTTGAGATCGGCAATCCGTCCGTCCCAGACGCTGCCTTCAACGCTGCGCGCGGTCACGCTTTCCGGCATTGCCAGGCCGAGCACCAGTCGCAGCGGCATTAGGACAAGCAGCGCAAGAACGAAGAGCCCTGCCAATGCCAGTCGGTCCCTTCGGTCCAGTGCTCGCCCGCGCACGAAGATCCACCGTCCGATCATGATCCGGCCTTGCGCAATGTGACGTTTACGGAAACGGTGCCATCGGGCGCGGGCGTGATCGTGACCTGTTCTACCGCCAAACCCTTGGCCCCCAGACCATCAAGCCATGCGAGCACTGCCGAAGGCCGCGCGGTCGGGATGACGAGCACCGCCATGTCGCTGCCGCGCGACTGTGCCGACTGGACAACGAACCCTGCATCCTGCGCGCTCGCGTTGGCAATCTGATCGACGGGACCGGCCAGCGCCGCGCCCCGCGCTGCCGGAGCGCGCTTGAGGGCGTCGAGCCCGGCAACCATGCGCCCTGCCCGCTCGGTCGCCTCGCGATGGCGAACGGCCGCATCGTCAAGCGCAGTCCCGAGCGGCAGGATCAACCCATAGATCAGCAGCACCACAGCCGCGAGAGAACCGGCCACGCCGACCAGCGCTCGTTCGCGCTGCGTAAGCCCGAGGAACCAGGCCGAGACTTGGCGCATCATGGTGCCCTCACCGTGATTGCAGCGACCGTCGCGCCAGTGGGATCGGGAGCAAGCGCAGGCGGCACGGTGACCTTCCAGCCGTTATTCTGCAGCGCGATCAGCACCGCGTTGACGTCTTCTGGGCGGGGCGCGGCAGCGGTGAAGCGCAAGGTGCCATCCGCACCGTAGCCGAGATCGCGCAGCTTGACCCCCGGCACAGGCCGCATCGCTTCGAGCAGTGCTGCAGTGGGCGCGGCAAAGCTGGTGCCGCCTTCGCCACGCTTGGCGAGTTCGGTGGTTAGCAGGCGCTCCGCCGTGTCGAGATCGGTCGCTGCAGGGAAGTGCTTCTGCGCCAGTTCGAGAGCCTGCGATTCAACGGCGCTGCTGTCGGCATTCCACTTCACGATCCAGACCAGCATCAGGAGCAGGCCGAGCAGCGCGGCCGTGGCGGTCATGCGGGCAAGGCCCATCCAGTCCGCCGTGCTGAACACCGAGACGCGGCGCGGTGCGTAGATGCCTTGCCGCAGATTGAGCGGCGGCACTGCGTGGACGTCGGCAAGACGCAGAGCGAGCATGTCTTCATCGAGCGCGGCTTGCTCCAGCCCTTCGGCAAGGATCGAAACCAGCGCGTCCTCGGCGGCAAAGGCTGCATCGGGACTGCGTGCCAGAAGCTGTCCGCCGACAGAGGCGAGAACCAGCGTGCCCTCAGTACGCGGCAGGACCAGTGCGGCCGGAACCAACGCTTGCGGATCGAGTCCTTCGCTTGCCAGTGCCGCCAGCCAGTGATCCATCGCCGATGCCGCAACCCGAGATGACAGCAGGCGCCCGCTGTCGGTGCCGACGGCGACGTGGAGCTGGCTCGTCAGACCACCCTGAGCCAGAGCCAACCGCTCCGCCGCAAGCGCCTGTGCAGGGGGCATGTCGGGCAGGGCCTTGTCGGTTACCGGGGCATCGGACGAGGGGACCAGAACAGTCACCGTTCCGACCTCGCCCCAAGGCGCTTCAGCGGTACCGGGCAAGTGATGGTGCTCCGACCCAAACCCGTCTGCGCCCACGCGCCACCAACGCCACGATTCTCCCGGCTTGGCTGGCAGCAGGACGATCAGGTCGTCAGCAGGTTGCGGGGTTGAAGCCACTGGCGCGCTTCACTTCTGTCCGGCGTAGATATCGGCGTTAAGGTCGCTGCCGCCCGGCTGGCCGTCGGCACCCAGCGAGAATATCTCGAACGGACGGCCATCGCGGCCCGGCACCTGATACTGGTAGGGATGGCCCCACGGATCGTTGGGGATGTCTTTCACATAACCGCCCGAACGGTAGTTCTGCGGCATCGACAGGTTGGCAGGCGGAGACTTGAGCGCAGTGAGTCCCTCGCCCTGTCCGGGGTAGCTGGCCATGTCGAGGCGGTACATTTCCATGCCCTGTTCGAGCGTGGCGATGTCGCTGCGCGCCTTGACCACCATGGCCTTGTCCTGGCTCGGCAGGACGTTGATCAGGACGACCGTGGCGAGCAGGCCGATGATGAAGATCACGACCATCAGTTCGACGAGGCTGAAGCCGTTGCGGCGGCGCTTGCCCTCGGTATCGGGGGTCTGGTTCGGGGCGTCTTCAGTCATGATCACAGTCCGGTCAGGTTCTGGAGCTGCAGGATCGGCAGCAGGATGGCGAGGATGATGAGCGCGACCATGGTGCCCATCACCACGATGATCGCGGGTTCGAGCAGGGCCATGGCAGCGGCGGTGAAAGCTTCGAACTCGCGCTCGAGATAATCGGCGGCGCGTTCGAGCATGGTGCCGAGCTGGCCCGCGGCCTCACCACTCGCAGCGAGATAGACGAGTAGCGGCGGGAACGTCCCGGCCTCGCGCAGCGCGGTTGAGAGCGAGCCGCCGGCGCGGACCTTCTCGGAAATGCCCGCGAGCGATTGCGCCTGCACGGCGTTGGAAACAGTGCGCGTGGCGAGGCGCAGGCCATCGACCAGCGGCAGCCGCGCCTCGATCATCGTGGCAAGCGTGCGGGCGAGGCTGGCGGCGTGGACGTCCCGGATCAGTTTGCCGATGAAGGGCAGGCGCAGCAGGGCCGCATCGAAACGGAGCTTGAAGGCGGGCTGTCGCAAGGCGCGAACGAAGGCGATCACCGCCAGCGCGATCAGCACGAGCAGCGCCCACCACCACGTGCTGAGGAACTGCGAGATACCGATCACCACGCGCGTCAGCATCGGTAGCTGGCGGCTGGCGTTGTCGAACTGCTCGACCACCCGGGGGACAACCGAGATCATCAGGCCGGTGACGACCGCAATCGCCACGAACGACAGCACGATGGGATAGGCGAGCGCGGCGATGATCTTGCCGCGCACCTGAGCCTGCCGCTCCAGCATGTCGGCCAGTCGATCAGCGATGGCAGGAAGGCTGCCGGAGTTCTCGCCCGCAGCAATCATCGCGCGGTAGATTGGCGGGAAGCTCGGCTCCTCGCGCCGCATCGCCTCGGCCAGCGGCAGGCCTTCGACGATTCCGGCGTGGACGTTGGACAGGATGCCTTGCGCCTTGGGCTTCTCGGTCTGGCGCGCGATGGTGCGCAGGGTTTCCTCGAGCGGGCTGACGACCATCAGGGAGGACAGCTGCCGGGTGAACAGCGCAAGCTGCTTGGCCGAAAGCTTGGTGGCGAACAGCGCAATGCCGCTGGTGCTGGTCGCCGCGCGACGGGCAGAGGCGGCGGCATCGGGCTGGACGCTGACCACGTACCATTCGCGCGCGGCGAGTTTCTCGCGCGCGGCGGCTTCGGTGGCAGCCTCGATTGCGCCGCGCCGTTCTGTGCCCTTGGGGTCAATCGCGTGATAGGCAAAACGCGCCATCAGCCGTCCCGCCGCATGATGCGCGCCGCTTCCTCAGGCGAGGTCGTGCCATCCTTGACCATCCGCCGCACGGCCTTGGCGAGCGTAGGGGAATCCGCGAAGGCGTGGCGCGCAATGGCCGCTTCGTCGGCGTTGTCGTGGATCATCTGGCGGATCGCATCGTCCACCCGCAGCGCCTCGAACACGCCGACGCGGCCCTGATAGCCGGTCTGGCCGCATTCGACGCAGCCCTTGGCGGTGTGGACCACGCGCCCGGCCTTCATCCCCAGCACATCGGCCATGCCCGCATCGAGAACGCGTTCTTCGCGGCAATGGGGGCACAGGCGACGCACAAGCCGCTGCGCGATGACGGCGCGCAGGGTGGAGGCGAGCAGGAACGGCTCTACCCCCATGTCGCGCATCCGCGTGATCGCGCCCGCTGCATCGTTGGTGTGGACGGTCGAAAGCACGAGGTGGCCGGTGAGCGAAGCCTGCACGGCGATGTCCGCCGTCTCGCGGTCACGGATTTCGCCGACCATCACGACGTCGGGATCCTGGCGCAGGATTGCGCGCAAGCCCGCTGCGAACGTGAGGCCGACCTTGGAATTGACCTGCGTCTGGCCGACGCCATCCACAGCGTATTCCACAGGGTCTTCCACAGTCAGGATATTGCGCGCACCGTCGTTCAACCCGCGCAGCGCGGCATAGAGCGTGGTGGTCTTGCCCGAGCCGGTCGGTCCGGTGACCAGCACGATGCCGTTGGGCTCGCCAATGGCGCGGCGCAGCGTGTCCTCGGCCTTGGCGTCGAGACCCAACCCGGCGAGGTCGATCCCGGCGTTCTCCTTGTCGAGCAGGCGCATGACCACCCGCTCGCCCGCGCGGTTGGGCAGGGTGGAGACGCGGACGTCAACCAGCTTGCCGCCGAGGCTCAACGAGATACGTCCGTCCTGCGGCACGCGCCGCTCGGCAATGTCGAGCCGCGCCATGACCTTGATGCGGCTGACCAGCACCGGAGCGACATGCGGCGGCATCCGCAGCTTCTCGGTCAGGACCCCGTCGACGCGCATCCGCACGACCAGCGCGGTCTCGTAAGGTTCGATGTGAATGTCCGAAACGCCCTGCCGCAGGCTCTCGGCGATCAGGCCGTTTATCAGGCGGATCGCCGGGGCGTCGTCGGCACTGTCCAGCAGGTCCTCGGCGGTGGGCAGGCCGAGCGCGAGCGGATCGAGCCCGTCATTGGCAATGCCCATGTCGCCCGCCACGGCGGCGGCTGCGCCGTCCATGGCGTAGGCATCAGCCAGCAGCTTCTCGAACTCGCCCGCGCTCACGCGGTTGACGACAAGCTCACGGCCCAACGCGCTGCGCAGATCGAGCAGGCCCAGCGCCCGTGCCCCTTCGCGCATCGCCACCACCGCGCGATCGTCATCGATGCTTTCGACCAGCAACCCGTTGTCGCGCGCGAAGGCATAGGGCACCGGCGCATGGGGCGCAGGCGTGACGACGGTCACCGCTTCGACCAGCGGCTCGTCGATCCCGTCGATGTCCTGCACGCTGTCCATCGCTCAGTTCTGCGCGCTGCTCGGCGGAAGTTCGGACTGTTCGAGCGGCCCCGGCGTCGCGCGCGGGCGAATCAGCGTATCGCCGGGCGCGACGACCGCGACCTGTGCGGAAGGTGCTGCGGGCAATGTCGCGCCCATGTAGTCGACGATCAGTTCGTCGATGCTCGGCTCCTGCTTGGCGTTGAAGTTGACCTGCGCATTGCGCACCACGCCATAGCGCCGCGCCGCCAGTGCCGCCCGGTCCGCCGCATTGCGCAGGATCGTCGGGCGGATGAACACCATCAGGTTGGTCTTGACGCGGCTGCGCGCGCGAGACTTGAACACTTCGCCCAGCAGCGGGATGTCGCCGAGGAACGGCACTTTCTGAAGCGTGCGCTGCTCGTTGTCGTCAAGCAGTCCGCCCAGCGCCACGATCTCGCGGTCGCCCACCGTCACCGTCGTCTTGATCTCGCGCTTGTTGATGATCAGTTCGTTCGATGTGCGCGAGACCGTGCCCGCAATGGAGCTGACTTCCTGCCGCAGATCGAGGCGCACCATGTTGCCGGCGTTGATCTGCGGGGTAACGTCCAGTTCGATACCCACGTTCTGGCGCTGGATCGTGCGGAAGCGGTCGTTGAAATTGCCCTGCGACAGCGCCTCGCCAGTTGAAATGGGGACATCCTGGCCGAACAGGATCGAGGCGGGCACGTTGTTGTTGGTGGTGATGTGCGGGGTCGAGAGGATGTTCGAGTTCTTGTCGGTCTGCACCGCATTGATCAGCGCGCCAAGGTAGGTGTCCTTCGACAGTTCGGTGAGGAAGCCGGTATAGGCACCGCTGGCTGAAAGGGCCTTGGTGGCGGCGTTCTCGCGCAACAGGTCTCCGGCCGTGCTGTTGGTGGTAGTGGTCACGGTATCGCCGTTGATCACCGTGGTCGTCTGATTGAGATTGTCAGCCAGCAATCCACCCGCAAGATCGATGATGTTGGGCGAGGAGTTGGAGAAATTCGTCACGGCAAAGGGCTTGTCCTTGCCGCCGAACAGCAGCTGGACGCCCAGTTCCCTTGCCACGTTGTTCGATATCTCGACGATGATCGCCTCGACCAGCACCTGTTCCTGCGGCACGTCGAGCTGGCGGATCACTTCGCTGATGCGGCGCTGGTCGTCGGCGGGCGCGGCGATGATGATCGCGTTGGCGCCAGGATAGCGCGTGATCGTCGCCGTCCCGCGCCCGTTGGCAAGCTTGATCGGTCCGGTGCCCAGCCCGCCAGAAGTCGCGCCGATCGGGCTCGTCTGAGTGCCACCCGTCGTCGCGGCCTGCCCGGTCGAGCCTTGCATGCCCGCCGTCGACGTCTGGTTACCGCCCACTCCGCCCAGCGAAACCGGCGCAGAGCTGGCCGAGGCGACCTCGCCCCCGCCTTGCCCGCCGAGCAGTCGCTCAAGCACCGGCACGAGCGCTGCCGAATCCGCATAATCGAGCCAGACGACCTTGATCTCGCCGCCCAGCGCAGCCTTGGCATCGAGCTGACGCGCCATCGCCGCCATCTTGGCCAGCGTTGCCGGCTCGCCGCGCATCAGCACTGCGTTGGCGCTGTCCACTGCCACGACTGTCGCCAGCGAGCGCGCGCCTTCACCTCCTGGCGGCACCAGCTGGCTCAGCGCCGTTGCGATCTCGCGCGCGCCTGCGTGTTCAAGGATCACCGTCTGCGTTGCGGCGTTGTCCCGGTCGATATCGGCGAGCAGCGCGCGGATGCGGCGCATGTTGTCGGCATAGTCGACCACCACCAGCGAATTGCCCGCCTTGTTGGCGGTGATCGCGCCTTCCTTGCTGATCAGCGGGCGCAGCGTTTCCACGGCCTGCGCCGCGTCGATCGCGCGCAGGCGGATCACTTCGGTGACCATCTGGCTCTGCGCCGCCCCCCTGCTGCCAATGCGGCTGGGATTGGACGCCGCTCCGTCCGACGGCTGGATGCGGAATGCGCCATTGCCGGTCGGCACGGCCACCAAGCCATTGGCGCGCAGGGTGGAAAGGAACACCTCGAAGTATTCCGAACGGCTCAGCGCACGGTCAGACACGACGCTGATCTTGGCCTGCACCCGGCTGTCGACGATGAACGTCCGCCCGGTGACTTCCGCAGCATCGGCCACGAACGCGCGGATGTCCGCCTCACGCACGTTGAGCGTGTACTGCGCCATGGCGGCCTGCGGCACGGCAAGGGCGAGCGCTGCGGCTCCGAGGAGCATCTTCGGGAATAGGAGCTTGCGCAAGGTCATGGTGCCAATGTGATAGCAAGAGGAAGCTGGCGGTCACCGCGACGGACGGTAACCGCAATCGAAGTTCCGGCGCGGATGGCACCGGAGAGCATGGCCGCATCGCCGGGACCGGTCACCGGCTTGCCGTTGACCTCGGTGATCACGTCACCGGGCTGGAAGCCTGCAGCACGAAAGGCAGAGCCATCGCCCGAGGACAGGACCTCGACGCCTACGACCTTCCCGCCTTCGGCGCGCGGGCCGAAGTTCACACCGCTGCGCAAGGCCGCCACGCTCACGCCGCCACCCGGCGCGTTTGCAGGAGGTGCCGCAACGGGATTGGCCGCGACCACACCTTGGGCCGTAGGCGCAGGGCCAGATTGATCGAGATAGAGCAGTTCCTTCGCCCCGTTGCGCGAAAGCTCGACATGGTCGAACGCGACGGCAGCCAGCGTGACGCCTGGCTGGACTTCCGCGCCGACGCGATAGACCTGCTGCTGCCCGTCGCCACCTGCGATGATCGCAGTGCCACTGCCATCTGCCATGGCGCGTGTCGCAAAAAGCGTCAGCGCAAGCGAGGTAACCGCGCCAGATTGTTCGGCGGCGGCTGGGCCAGGCGCAGTGCGGTTGAACGGATCGACGCTGGCAAACAGCGCGGCGCGGGCTGTGGGCGACATCGTTCGCACACCTTGCGCCGTCCATTGCCCGAGCGACGATACGGGCGTGACGATGGCCCAGAACAGGGCCGCGCCGAGCAGCGCGATGACCGCAGCGAGTGCCCACCACGCGATCTGGTACAACGACGGCAGCCGGGGACGTGCTCCCGCGATTGCCAGCTTCGTTGCTCCGAGTCTCACGCGCGCAATTCCCCTTCCAGCGGCAGGCATAACCCCACGGGGACGATTCACAAACGCCTCCCGTCACTTGATCCACTAAAAGGCCAAGCAGCCGATTGCTACGGTAGTATGACAATCGCTTGGCAATCCCGTCGCAGGCGCGAGCAGGCATGTATGGCGGGGTGACAGGTGTCATGACCTGTGCCTAGGATTACCTGTGCTTCACCTGCTCCCACGCCCGATCCACCGCAATGTGCTGCGCACCGCCCACGCCTTGCGGCTTTGGTGGTGGCGGCGAAGCCGCCGGATCGTGCGGGGCTGCAACGTGATCGCAGCCAACCCTGCAGGCGACGTTCTGCTGGTGCGGCACAGCTACCATGCCCGGACCGTCTGGATGCTGCCCGGGGGTGGTCTGGGACGGGATGAAAGTCCGCTCGATACCGCGAGGCGTGAACTGCTGGAGGAAACGGGTTGCAGGCTGGAACGCGCCGGACATCTGGGCACGATCCTGCTTGATCGCAAAGGCTGGACCAACGCCATCGAACTTGTCACCGGCACGACAAGCGACACGCCGCTCGCCGATGGGCGCGAAATCGAGGAGGCGCAGTTCTTTTCTCCCGATGATCTGCCGACATCAACCAGCGAGGCCGTGCGCGCCATGGTCGTGCGCTGGCTGGAGACTCAGAACGGCAATTCGGCCTGAAGCACAGGCGGCGCCGCGCCTTCCTCCGGTTCGTCAGGCTCCTCGCCTTCGAGGGCTGAAAGCGTCAGGCCCATGAGCCGGATCGGCTTGGGCAACGGCAACTGGGCGTCCAGCAACTCGCGGGCCAGCACCGCGAACTCTTGCTTGTCCGCTATGGCGCGGGGAAGGGATCTGGCCCGCGTGCACGGCGTGAAGTCATTGAACTTCATCTTGAGCGTGACCGTCCGTCCGCTCGCACCGCTGCGCTCGATCCGCTCCCACACGATCTCGATGATCCGCTCCAGCGTCTCGCGCAGTGCCGAGCCCGACGAAATGTCGCGTTCGAAGGTACGCTCGCCGCCGACCGACTTGCGCGGACGGCCCGCCTTGACCTGCCGCAGGTCGATGCCCCGCGCCGCGCGATAGAGGTAGTCGGCCGAACTGCCGAAGTGTTCGCGCAGGAAGGCGAGGTCCTTCGCGCGCAGGTCCGCCCCTGTTTCGATCCCAAGCCTTGCCATCTTCTCCGCGCCGCGCGGACCGATACCATGGAAGCGCCGCACCGGCAGTGCGGCCACGAACTGCGCGCCCTCACCCGGACGGATCACGCATAGGCCGTCAGGCTTGTTCTGGTCGCTGGCGATCTTGGCGAGGAACTTATTGTAGGACACCCCTGCGCTCGCCGTCAGCCCGGTTTCGGCGCGGATGCGTTGGCGGATCAGTTCAGCGATCCGCGTGGCCGAGCCGATGCCGCGCACGTCGTCGGTCACGTCAAGGTAGGCCTCGTCGAGCGAGAGCGGCTCGACATGCGGGGTGAAATGCAGGAAAACGCTGCGGATCTGCTGAGAGACAGCCTTGTAGACATCGAAGCGCGGCCTGCGGAAGATCAGGTCCGGGCACAGCTGCACTGCCCGCACCGATGGCATGGCCGAGCGGACCCCGAACAGCCTTGCCTCGTAACTTGCCGCAGCCACCACGCCGCGCCCTGACGATCCGCCGACCGCGACCGGCTTTCCCCGGATCTCCGGATCGTCGCGCTGTTCGACGCTGGCAAAGAAGGCATCCATGTCGACATGGATGATCTTGCGCAAAGCCGGAGTGGTTTCTGACTCGTAGATCAAACTGTCAGCTCATCTCGCGCCTGTGCCGCCATGGGAGCACACTCCCGATGGCTGGCAAATCGTAGTTACCTGACGATCGCGCGCGATGCCAGTGAGATGAGGAACAAACGGGGAATTGAAAACGGGCGACGAAAAGGCAGGCTCAGTTGCTGATGCGGCGCCTCACCCATTTCTTCGGCCGGAGGCGCCTGATCGGTCGCCCGCAATAGCGGCAAGTCGAAACCGGGCCGGACGCCAGTTCCAGAACCTCACCCCGCGTGGGTCTGTGCCCGCCGAACACGCACCGCAAGTTCATCTGAATACCCCCACCGAAGGGCTGCGAGCGATACGCTGATTCGCAGCGAATGCATTGTAAAAACGCGACTTCTCACAATGAGATAGCTACTGCATCGATATCCGGGGCGCTGCGCATCGCTGATCGCCGGGAAATCTTCGGGCGGCTCGGCCTCAAAGGCCCACGTCAGCATCTGCGCCAGCCCCGCGCGTTTCGCATCGCAACATAAAGGGTGGGATTCTCGTTCGATCTCGTCCAGAGGGTCGTAATGCCCTCTAACGATTCCAGTACTCTGCGCCCCGCGCGTGCGATGGGCGAGCGCGAGACCATCGCGATGATGGCACTCGTCATGGCGCTACAGGCGCTTGCGGTCGATGCCATGTTGCCGGCGCTGGGCGATATTGCACGCGATCTCGACGTGACCGATCCCAACCGCCGCCAATTGGTGGTCGGCTCGTTCCTGCTCGCCTCGGGCTTTGCCTCGCTTGTCCCGGGCTCGCTGGCCGATCGCTACGGACGGCGTCCAGTGCTGCTGACCTGCATCGCGATCTACGTGGTGTTCTCGCTCGCCTGTGCGCTTGTCACGTCGTTCGACGCGCTGCTCGCCATGCGTGTGGCGCAGGCGATGGGCTGTGGCGGACTTGCCGTCCTGCCTGGCGCGATCATCCGCGATCGCTTCTCGGGCGACCAGATGGCCAAGCAGATGTCGATCATCTCGGTCGTGTTCCTCGTCGTGCCGATGCTCGCGCCGAGCATCGGGCAGGTCGTACTGCTCTTTGCCGGATGGCGCTGGATCTTCGTGTTTCTCGCGGTGATGGCGGTCGGCATGGGCGCCTGGGTGTTCATTCGCCTGCCCGAGACGATGCATCCCGAATATCGCCAGCCGATCCGGCCGATGTCGATTGCGATCAACATGGCCGCTGCCGCAACGAACCGCTCGGCCATCGGCTACGTGCTCGGCGGCGCGCTGACTTTCGGCGCGATGATCGGCTACGTGAACTCCTCGCAGCAGCTGGTGGGCGAACACTTCGGGGCGGGCACGATGTTCCCGGTCCTGTTCGGTTTCTCCGCGCTGATGATGGCCGCGGCCAACTTCTCGAACTCGCGCATCGTAGAACGCTTCGGCGCGCGCCGGGTCTCGCACACCGCGGTCATCGTGTTCATCGTCGTTAGCGGTCTGCAAACCTGGTTTTCCAGCCAACCGGGCGAAACGCTGTGGCAGTTCATGCCGCTAATGATCACCAACATGATCCTGATCGGATTCATCGGCGCGAACTTCGGCTCGATCGCGCTTCAGCCGTTCGAGCGCACTGCCGGTACCGCCAATTCGATGCATGCCTTCCTGCGCATGGTGATCGGCTCGGTGATCGGCATCGTCGTCGGGCAGGCTTACGATGGCACCGCGCATCCCCTGGCGCTGGCGCTGCTGATGAGCGGCATCCTCAGCCTGCTACTGGTCCTGTTCAGCGAGAACGGCAAGCTGTTCCGCCGCCTCCATCCGCCCGGAACCCCGCGCCCCATCGTGCTGGAGCATTGAGGCAGGGCACAGGTCAGGCCCGCAAGCTGACCACGTTTGCAGCGGGCATGCTGCCGATCAGCGCCAGCGCTTCAGTCGCAGTCTGCGGTCGGCCCAGATGGTACCCCTGCATCAGCCGGATGCCGAGCCCGCGCGCAGTCGCTGCCTGCGATTCGTCTTCCACGCCTTCGATCGTGCAGTCGATGCCGAGCTGCCATGCCAGCGAGATGATCGTGCCCACCAGCGTGCGCGCGCCCGGATCGGTCGCAAGGGCGCGCGAAAGCTCCTGATCGATCTTGATCATGTCGAGCGGCAGGCTGTGCACCTGGCTGAGGCTTGACCAGCCCGCCCCGAAATCGTCGAGCGCAATGCGGAAGCCGCGCGCACGGAACGCCTGAAGCCGCGCCTCGGCACGCCGTGGATCGCCGAGCAGCGCCCGTTCTGTCACTTCGAGAATGATCGAATGCGGCGGCGCGCCGACATCCTCTACCAACCTCGCCAGAGCGTCTGCCGTGCCTCCGCGCATCACGTCGCGCGGACCGAGATTGATCGAAAGCCAGCGCCCATGCTCCCACGCCGGGCACTCGCGCAAGGCGCGTTCCATGACCATGCGGGTCAATTCGCCCGTGCGACCGGTCGCTTCGGCAAGGGACATGAACTGCCCCGGCGGCAACCAGCGGTGCCCGTCCGGGCTCCATCGCGCAAAGGCCTCGAACCCGACCACGCCACCGCCCTCGGCATCGACGATCGGCTGATAGACCAGCCGCAACCGGTCGGCGAGATTGCTGTCGTTGAACAGGCGCGTGACGGCGGCACGGTCCTGCAGTTCCGCCTCGTCATCGGGGCTGAACACCACCACGGCCCCGTCGGACAGTTCCTTGGCCTTGTAGAGCGCGGCATCGGCCCGCTCGAGGCAATCGCGCACACTCTCGCCATCGAGCCGGTGCACCCCGATAGAGCCCGAAAGACGCAGCACGGCGCCGCCATGCAGAACCGGCGCGCGCAGCCGCTCCGACAGCGCCATGGCCAGCTTGCGCACCGCGTCTTCCTCGAGCGCCGGATCGAGGACAGCCGCAAACTCGTCGCCCCCAAGGCGTCCGAAGCAGCGCACCCGCTCGAGTTCCTCAAGCCGGTTGGCCACGGCCGCCAGGACGGCATCGCCTGCGGCATGGCCATAGGTGTCGTTCACGTGCTTGAACCCGTCGAGATCGATCAGCGCCAGCCATGCCGGGGGGCGCGTGGTGTCGGTCTCGGCAAGCTCCTCCTCCAGCCGGGCAAGGATCGCGCGGCGATTGAGCCCGCCAGTCAGCGGATCGACCGTCGCCTGCAGCAGGTTCTCCTGCGCCAGCCGCGCCGCTTCGCGCTCGCGCCGGGCAAGCTGCTGGCGGGAGAGTTCGAGGCGGACGAAATCGCGGTGATGGCCATTGGTGATCAGCAGCAGCAGCGTCGTCACCACGACCTGCACCGCCATGACCGGCACCGCGTTGGGATGTCCGCCGAACAGGATCTGGCCCGATGTCGGGATCGTCGTGGCAATCGCGATGCGCAGCGCGGTCAGCGGCGAATGGCCCAGCCCGAGGATGCCCGAGAACAGCGTGACCGCCATGATGTAGTGGATGAACGACTGCCCTGCCTCGTCGCCGTAGACGTAGAGCGCCATGCACCACAACGACATCAGGAAGCCTGCCACTGACCCCAGCCAGCTCATGGTCTTCAGATCGTGGCGAAGCATATCGATACTGCGCTCGGCCACCGCCGATGGCCGCCAGTAATGCGCCCGCCACAGTGAAAAGCTGCCCAGCGCGATCGGACCCACTGCGACAAGCCAACCCGGCGCCATCGTGCGAAAGCGCGCCCCCACCAGCAGGAGGTCAAATACTACGACGAGATAGAGCAGCGGCAGGCGATGCGAGAGGCTATGCGCGTAGGCGAGGGTGAAGTTGTCGCCCTCGCGCTGTTGCCAACGGCCGCCAGAGGCGCGTGCCAGTCGGGAAAGACGGCCATGCAGCCATCCCCAAGCAGCGCGCGTGCGTGACCCCGTAAACATCGGGACATGGATAATACGAGCCAGTTAACAGGCGGTAAGGGGCCACACGCAACGGGACGAACCGAAGGCGGCAAAGGCCGAAGCGAACTCCCGCCAGATGCGTACCGTCAATCCGAAAGCGCTGCGACCAGCGCCTTGACCTTCTTCTGCCGCCATTGCGGCAGCGGCGCGACGAGCCAGTAGCCGCGTCGCGAAATCTCGGGCTCGCCCTGTACCACCACACGGCCCATGCCGATGGCGTTGTCGACCAGTTGGTAGGGAACATGCGCTCGGCCAAGGCCAGCGCTGGCCGCGCTGATCGCCGTGCCGGCATCGCCGACCGAGAAGCCCACGTCACCCCCGCCCGGTGCAGGATCGCCCGGCCAGCCGATCCACGGGCAGTCCGGCGCTGCATCGGGCGCGGCGACGGTAACCATCAGCGGCTTGCCCAGCGCAATGCCTTCAAGCTCGCCCGGCCCTTCGGCCCAGCGCACCGCGAGATCGAGATTCGCCTCGGTGAAGTCGATATCGGCATCGCCGCCCACCAGCGAGAAGCGCATCTGCGGATTACCTGCGCGAAACGCCGCAAGCCGGGGCGAGAGCCACGCGGCGAAGAAATCACGTGGACAGGCAATGGTATAGACGTGGCTCGATTGCCCGGCCTGCATCGCCTGCACGCCTTCCTCGAACCGCAGGAATCCCTCGCGGATAGCGTCGAGCCCCGCAATCGCCTCGTCGGTCAGTTCCAGACCCTTGGACGTACGGCGGAACAGCACCACGCCCAGCAGATCCTCAAGCGCGCGAATCTGCTGGCCCACGGCTGCAGGCGTCACTGCCAACTCGTCAGCCGCGCGGGTGAACGAGAGGTGCCGGGCCGCAGCATCGAGCACGCGCAGGCCATTGAGAGGAAGGTGCGTCCGCTTCATTGCGAACCGGCTTTAGTTGGCAGGAGCGGGCGCTGCCAGCGGAAAGAACGGAATCGCGACATCAAACAGCGAACCATCTGCCCGCTGCATCGTGTAGTGGCCTTCCATGCTGCCGCTGTGGGTGCCCAGCGGGCAGCCCGAAACATAGTCATGGCTCTGCCCCGGCTGAAGCACCGGCTGTTCGCCGACCACGCCATCCCCATCGACGAAATTGACCATGCCCCGGCCATCGGTGATCCGCCAGTGGCGCGAAAGAAGTTGGACCGGCTGGTCGCCGTCATTCTCGATACGGATATGATAGACCCAGAACCATTTGCCCGCCTCCACCCGCGACTGTTCGGGCAGAAAGTTGACGGCGACTCGCACCGTGACCCCATCGGTCAACGCGGCATGCTGGAAAAGCTGCTTCATGTCCCTCAAACTACCGCAGATCGAGAGATGTTCCAACGAGCTTATGCATCTTTCGTCTGCTTGCCCTGCGGAATTTTCAGGCGCAGAGCCTCACGGCAATGCTGATCCGCACCCCGGCCATTCTCTGTTCGGTCCTGCCCAATGGCGAGCACGGCGCCGTCGTGCGGCTGATGACCGCAGACCACGGGCTGGCCGCGGCCTATGTGGCAGGAGCGCGGGGGCGGACCTTGCGCCCCGTGCTGATCCCCGGCAACCTGCTCGATGTCGAGGTGCGCGGTCGCGCCGCCTCGCAATTGCCCTCCGCCCGGGTCGAGCTTGTCGCCAGTCGCGGGCCGTGGCTGTCCGAACCGCTGCCCAGCGCCGGGATCGGCTGGGCCTGTGCGCTGACCGCATCGACCCTGCCCGAAGGCCATCCCTACCCCGTGCTGCACGATTCGCTTGCCTCGCTGCTCGACGCCATCTGCCATGCGCCCTCTGCGCGCGGCTGGGCGCGGGTGCTGGCGGGGTACGAAGTGCTGCTGCTGCGCGAGGTCGGCTATGGCACCACGCCTGCTCCGCCACCGGAAGAGCCCTGGCCCGATCTGCTCGCCCGGCTCGAACGCCAGGGCAAGGCAATTGCCAACCGCCTGCTTGCCGATCGGGCGCGCGATGTTATGGGGTCGCGCGCGATTCTGCTCGACAGGCTAAGACGGATTAGCGGCGAGTAAGCGCAAGCACGAAGGGGTATTCATGAAGATTGCGGTTCTGCCCGGTGATGGCATCGGTCCCGAAGTGACGCGTGAAGCGGTCCGCGTGATCGAAGCGCTCGGCCTTGGCGACATCGAGATGAAGGAAGCCCCGGTCGGCGGCGCGGCCTACAAGGCCTATGGTCACCCGCTCCCGCCCGAAACGCTCGAAATCGCCCGCCTGTCCGATGGCATCCTGTTCGGCGCGGTCGGCGATCCTGATTGCGATTCGCTCGAACGCCACCTACGCCCGGAACAGGCCATCCTCGGCCTGCGCAAGGCGCTCACCCTCTTCGCCAACCTGCGCCCGGCCAAGGTCTTTGCAGGCCTCGAAGGTCATTCGGCGCTGCGTCCCGAAGTGGCAGGCGCGATCGACATGGTCATCGTGCGCGAGCTCAACGGCGACGTCTATTTCGGCGAGAAAGGCTTCCGCACCGCCGCCAATGGTGACCGCGAAGGCTACGATGTGATGTCGTACAGCGAGAGCGAAGTGCGCCGCATCGCCCATGTCGGCTTCCGCACCGCGATGGGCCGCGCCAAGCGCCTTTGCTCGGTCGACAAGGCCAACGTGCTCGAAACCAGCCAGCTGTGGCGCGACGTGGTGATCGAGGTTGCCAGGGAATACCCCGAAGTCGCGCTTGAGCACATGTACGTCGACAACGCCGCGATGCAGCTCGTGCGCGCGCCGGGCAAGTTCGACGTGGTGCTGACCGGCAACCTGTTCGGAGACATCCTCTCGGATCAGGCTTCGATGTGCGTCGGCTCGATCGGCCTGCTCGCCTCGGCCTCGCTGGGCGAACGCCAGACCGCGCACGGCACCTTCGGCCTCTACGAGCCGATCCACGGCTCGGCCCCGGACATCGCAGGGCAAGGCCTCGCCAACCCGATGGCGACGATCCTTTCGGCGGCCATGCTGCTGCGCCATTCGCTTGGCCTGGCAGCGGCTGCGGACCGCGTGGAAGCCGCCGTTGCCAGGACCTTGGCCGATGGCGTGCTCGGGCGCGACCTTGGCGGGACCGCCGGGACGACGGAAATTGGTGACGCGGTGCTCGCAAGGCTCTAAGGGCCGCAACCGATGCTCCAGCTAGCCGTAATCCTGCCGACCTATCGCGAGCGCGCCAATATCGCGCCGATGGTCGCACGCCTCGATGCCGCGCTTCAGGGCGTGGCTTGGGAAGCGATCTTCGTCGACGACAACAGCCCCGATGGCACCGCCGACGAAGTGCGCCGCATCGCGCTCGAAGATCCGCGCGTCCGGGTGATCGAGCGCATCGGCCGTCGGGGCCTAGCCTCGGCCGCGATCGAGGGCATGTGCGCCACCGCCGCGCCGATCGTCGCGGTGATGGACGCTGACCAGCAGCACGATCCGGAACTGCTGCCGAAGATGCTCGCAGCGGTCGAAGGCGGCGAATACGACCTCGCCTATGCCTCGCGCTTTGCCGAAGGGGCGAGCACCGAAGAATGGGGCCGCCCGGACCGGGTCAAGGCCTCGGGCCTTGCCAACCGCATCGCCAACAAGGTGACCGGCGTCGAACTTTCGGACCCGATGAGCGGGTATTTCATGCTTCGCGCCGAGACCCTGCGGGCCGACGCGCATCGCCTGTCCGGCGTCGGCTTCAAGATCCTTCTCGATATCCTTGCGACGGTCGACCGCCCGCTCAAGGTCAAGGAATTCCCCCTCAACTTCGTTGCCCGTGTCGAGGGCGAGAGCAAGCTGGACCAGACCGTAGTGTTCGAATTCCTCGTTGGCCTTTACGACAAGTGGCTCGGTCGCATCATCCCGACGCGCTTCGCGCTGTTCGGCACCGTGGGCGCAATGGGCGTTGCGGTCCAGCTGGGTGCGCTGTGGGTGCTGCTCAAGCTGATCGCGGGCGAACGCTTCGTCTATGGCAACTGGTCGGAAAGCGCGACGTTCAACACCGCCAACACTCTGGCGGCGATCATCGCGATGACCTTCAACTTCGTGCTGAACAATGAGTTGACCTATTCCGACAAGCGCCTGCGCGGCTTCGGCCCGCTGCTGCGCGGTTGGGCCCAGTTCGGCCTGACATGCTCGCTCGGCCTGCTCACCAACATCGGCTCGGCCGCCGTGCTCAAGACCATCGGCTTCCACGCCGTGATCGCGGTGATCGTCGGCATCGTGCTCGGCTCGGTCTGGAACTTCGCGCTGTCCTCGCGCTTCGTCTGGGGCAAGTACTGATTTGCGCGCGGTCGCGGGGATACCGGGACCGCAGGCGCTTCTGCTTGGGGCTACCGCAGCAGGCGCGCTGTTCAGCCTGATCGATACGCCCTATCCCGCACTCGCCCCGCTGCAGAACCTGCCCACGCTGGTCATTGTCGCCGCGCTATGGCTCGCCCTGCGCCGCTGGCCGATGCCCAACAGCGCGGTCCTGTGCATCGCGCTGTTCATGGCGCTTCACACAATCGGCGGGCGCTACATCTATTCCTATGTTCCTTACGAGCAATGGCTCGCCGCGCTCGGCCTGCCTTCGGTCGATCACGCCTTTGGCCTGCCGCGCAATTCGTGGGACCGCCTCGTCCATTTCAGCTTCGGCCTGCTCTGGGCATGGCCCATCGCCTGCTGGCTCTCGCGCCATCGCGGCCTTTCGCTGGGCCTTGCCACCTACATCGCGGTCGAGTTCGTCCTTGCCGGAAGCGCGATCTACGAGATCTTCGAATGGCAGCTGACGGTCGTCATGGCCGGGCCTGATTCAGACGCCTACAACGGTCAGCAGGGCGATATCTGGGACCCGCAAAAGGACATGGCGCTTGCTGGCCTTGGCGCGGTGACAGCGGCGATATGGCTGCGTCTTTCAGTGCATCGTCGAAGGCGCAGCTGAGGTGGACCTGCTTGATCTTCTCGATAGCCTGATAGTGCTGGACGCAGCCAAATGGATACGCAAGCACTGGGGCATTCCCGGCTGTGCGACATGCTTGCTGGTCATCACAGGATTGTTTGCACTGCTCGTTTGGTCAGTGATGCGATAACTACTTCCAGCTCTCGAGCCAAGTGTAGTCCTTAAAGGAATCCTTGGCTGGAAGTTCGGCGCCCGAGATGATCGGGTAGAACCCGACGAACAGCCCGAAGGCCAGCACCAGCGTCACCTTGGTCGGCCAGCGCAGGCCCAGGTCCCACCATTCGCCCAGCACCAGCGCTAGCGCGGCGAACAAGAAGCAGCTTGCCAGCATGTAGTGGTAGTAGAATTGCACCGGCTTGCCGTTGATCGCCCAGAAGCCGACCAGCAGGACATAGGCCGCAAACACCAGCAGGTGCAGCCTCTTGCCCTTGAACCCGTCCCATGCGCAGAACAGCAGCGCTGGCAGGCCCGCCAGCATCGTGAACGGGTTGCCCAGCATCAGCACCCCGCGCTGCGCGCCGTCGACGTTCTCGTAGAGGAACCAGATCGGGCGGATGTTGGCCATCCACTGCCACCACACGCTCATGTAGGTGTGCGGCTTCTTCACGCTGTCCTGCAGCTGGAGCATGTACTGCTGCCAGTGCCACAGCTTGCCCACCGAAAGCGGATCCTTCTCGTAGAAGAAGGCGGGCAGGAATGTCGCGAAATAGACCAGCAGCGGCAGCACGCCCAGCCACAGCGCCGCCTCGATCACCGAAACGCCCGGCACCGGCCCCGCCCCGCGCGAGGACCAGAGCAGACCGAACCGTTCGCCCTTCAAGGCCTGCCACCGGTTCCACACGAACAGCAGTCCCGGCAGCGGCAGCAGCAACACTCCGTTCCACTTCGCCCCGAGCGACAGCCCCATGAACACCCCGGTCAGCACCAGATGCAGCCGCGCCCGCCCGAGCCTGCCTGAAGGATTGCGCCACGCCAGCGCCCATTGCCACACGGCCAGAGCCATGAACCCGCCCATCGCCATGTCGAGAATGGCGATGCGCGACATCATGAACCAGACGAAATCCGTCGCCAGTAGCAGCCCGAACAGGATCGTGGCGGTACGCGAAAGGCTCGCCCACCACAGGCTGCGCATCATCGCCCAGAGCCCGATGCCGCCGAGCACTGCCGAAGGGAAGCGCCAGCCGAACGGCGTATCGCCGATCCATTCCATCGACCACGCGATCAGCTGCTTGGCGACCAGCGGGTGCTCGGGATTGAGCCGCGCCGTGAGGTCGATCAGCCGCCGCGCTGCGGGAAGGTAGTGAATCTCGTCGAACATCGGCTTGGACGGAATGCCCAGCCGGTGCAGCACCGCGAAGAAGAATGCCGCAGCGATGACTGCGCACCACATCGCCGGATCTTTGTCTCGCGAAGCGGCAGAATGCGGAACTGTCTGGAACGTGGGCGTCATGCCCCCTGACCGATAGGGCGCTCGCGCCCGCTTCGCAATCCCGCCGCTTGCGCGCAGGCCCCGTGAAAACTAAGGCAGCCTCCATGAAACGCACGACTGGCCAGGACCGTTCGATCACGCAAAAGTGGCGCCCCGCAACGCAAGCCGTTCGTGGCGGCACATGGCGTTCCGAAATGGGCGAAACGTCCGAGGCGCTGTTCCTCACCTCGGGCTTCACCTACGACGATGCCGCAACGGTTGCCGCACGCTTTGCCGGCGAGGCCGAAGGCATGACCTATTCGCGCCTGCAGAACCCCACGGTGCAAATGCTCGAAGAGCGCATCGCCCTGATGGAAGGCGCCGAGGCTTGTCGCACGCAGGCCACCGGCATGGCCGCGATGACCACCGCCCTGCTCTGCCAGCTTTCAGCCGGAGACCACATCGTCGCCGCCAAGGCCGCGTTTGGCTCGTGCCGCTGGCTGGTCGACAACCTGCTCCCGCGCTTCGGGATCACCGGCACCACGATCGATGCGTCTGACAATGCCGCATGGGAAGCCGCGATCAAGCCCAACACCAAGGTGTTCTTCTTCGAAAGCCCCGCCAACCCGACGATGGACGTGGTCGATCTCGAGTTCGTCTGCGGCCTCGCCCGGCGTCACGGCATCACCACCGTGGTCGACAATGCCTTTGCCACCGCCGCCCTCCAGCGCCCGATGGACTTCGGCGCCGATGTCGTCGCCTATTCCGCCACCAAGATGATGGACGGACAGGGCCGCGTCATGGCAGGCGCGGTCTGCGGTTCGGCGGACTGGATCAACAACGTCCTCCTGCCCTTCCAGCGCAACACCGGCCCCAACATCGCCGCGTTCAACGCATGGGTCGTGCTCAAGGGCCTCGAAACGCTCGACCTGCGCATCCACCGCCAGAGCGAGAATGCGCTCAAGGTCGCCAGCTTCGTCGAAGCCCGCGTCCCCCGCCTGCTCTACCCGCACCTGCCCAGCCACCCGCAATACGAGCTGGCGAAGAAGCAGATGAAGGCGGGCGGCACGATCTTCTCGTTCCACCTCGACGGCGGATTGAAGCAGGCCCACGCCCTGCTCGATGCGCTCCAGCTCATCGACATTTCCAACAACATCGGCGATTCGCGCTCGCTGATGTGTCACCCGGCCTCGACCACGCACTACGGCGTCGGCCCCGAAACCCGCGCCGACATGGGCGTAGGCGAAGGCATGTTGCGCCTGAACGTCGGGCTGGAAGATCCGGACGACCTGATCGAGGATCTCGACCAGGCCCTGCGCGCGGCAGGTCTCTGACTCCAACCGCCTGATATTGCGCCATTTCGGTTGCATCCCGTTCGCCTTGCCCTAAGAAGGCAGGCGGGTGGGGTCGCAACGGAGCATGCAAATTGCTGGCCGAGGCGCATCTTTCTGCCATCATCCAGTCTTCCGACGACGCGATCATCAGCAAGGACCTGCAAGGCACGGTCCTGAGCTGGAATCCGGCCGCCACACAGATCTTCGGCTTCACCGAGGCCGAAATGGTGGGACAGTCGATCCGCCGCCTGATCCCGCCCGAACGTCAGGACGAGGAGGACGAAATACTCGCCCGCATCGCGCGCGGTGAGCGGGTCAAGAGCTTCGACACCATCCGCCAGCGCAAGGACGGCACTGAAATCGCCGTCTCGCTGACCGTCTCGCCGATCTGCGACCAGGCGGGCCGCATCGTCGGCGCCAGCAAGATCGCCCGCGACATCACCGCGCGCGAACGCGGCCAGCAGGCCCTGCGCGACAGCGAAGCCCGCTTCCGCATGCTCGCCGACAACATCTCGCAGCTGGCGTGGGTTGCCGACAGGAGCGGCGCCATCGGCTGGTACAACAAGCGCTGGTACGACTACACCGGCGTGATCGAGGGCGAGACCGACGGATGGGGCTGGGACCGTGTCCACCATCCCGATCACCTCAAGCGCGTCACCGAACACTTCCGCGCCAGCATCGAGGCGGGCACCGAGTGGGAAGACACTTTCCCGCTGCTCGGCAGGGACGGTACCTACCGCTGGTTCCTTTCGCGCGCCAAGCCGATCCGCGACGAGCTAGGTCACATCCTCTACTGGTTCGGCACCAATACCGACGTGACCGAAATGCTCGCCAAGGAAGAGCAGATTCGCGTCTTGCTGATGGAAGTGAACCACCGCTCCAAGAACCTGCTCTCGGTGGTCCAGGCCCTTGCCCGCCGCTCGGGCTGCAACGATGGCGAATTCCTCCGCCGCTTCGAAAGCCGCCTGTCCAGTCTTTCTGCCAACCAGGACCTGCTCGTCCGGCGGGGCTGGTCGACGATCATGATGGACGAACTGGCTGAAGCCCAGCTCGCCATCCTCGGCCGCGAAGCGCGCGCGCAAGTAACGTCGCGTGGCAGTTCCGTGCCTCTCAGCCCGCGCAGCGCAGAGATCATCGGCATGGCGCTGCACGAACTGGCGACAAACGCGCTGAAGTATGGAGCCCTGAGCTCGCCTGCCGGACGGGTGGAGTTGTCCTGGGAAGAGCGCGACGGAAACTTCATGCTCGACTGGCGCGAAGAAGGCGGTCCGATCGTGTCCCAGCCCACCCATCACGGCTTCGGCACCACGCTGATGCGGCACATTCCTGCGCGAAGTCTCAACGCGGAAGTCACGCTGGACTACGCGCCCACCGGCCTGCGCTGGCACCTCGCCTGTTCGACCACGACCGCACGCGCGCTGGAAAGCTGAGCGTCAGGCCTCAGCGCGACGCTCGACACAAGACGCTGTTGCCCCGTCCTCCGCGTCATGCGCCGCGTCCTGCTTGTCCTTGGTAATCAGCCGGTTCTCTGCCCGCCCCATCGTCCAGTTCTTGCCGAGCCGGACCTTGCTGTTGGGCGCGCACCAGATCTCGCCCGATTCGTCGAGCGCGGTGACCCAGATCAGATTGTGCTCCTGACCGTAGTCGATCATGCCGATGGCATAGCCATCGCCCTTGCCAAGCACGTGCAAGGGTATCGTCGGATTGAGTTGCGTAAACACGAATTGCTTCCTGCGGGCACCGGAGGGCGCGGCCTTGATGCAGGGTCAATCCGTTATCCTTGCCCGAGGTTCCCGGGCGAAAGGATCACTCCCCCTTCGCAGCAGCCTCTAGCGCGGCAATCCGGGCCTTGAGCGCTTCGACTTCCTCACGTGCGGAAGCCGCCAGTTCCTTCACCGCGTCAAACTCTTCGCGGCTGACGAAATCAAGCCCGCCGAACACTTCCTTGGCCTTCTCGCGCGCGTTTTCGCTCGCTTCGCGGCCCATGCCGGCAATCGTCCCCGCCGCGCTGTTCAGCAGCTTGACGAAATCGGCGATGATCGGATTTTCACTCTGCATCGGGCTGGTCCTGACTGGCTTTGCTAGGCGCTATGTGGGCAGCAAAGCCGCTGCCCGCAAGTGCCAATCGGTGAAAGCTCAGATCGCCACGCGCACCGTCGTGGCCGTACCGAACGCACCATCTGCATCGGGATTGAGCCGACCGAACTCGAACGTCAGCACGGCGGCGAAGCACACCCACGCAAGGTAGGGCAGCAGCAACATGCCCGCCACCGGGCGAATCCGCCAGAACAGCACGACCGTCAGCATGATCGCCACGGCCATGGCTACGGTGATCCAGAAGGCGATGGTGATCTGGTGCAGCGCGAAGAACGTGGGCGACCACGAAAGGTTGATCAGCAACTGGACCACGAACATGGCCGTTGCCAAACCGCGCCCCGCCGCGCCGCGTGCGGACAGGATCATCGCCAGCGAAACGCCCATCAGCACATAGAGCACCGACCAGACGATCCCGAAGGCGGCAGGCGGCGGATAGATCGCAGGCTTGACCAGCGCATCGAACCACGGATTGCCCGGACCGCTGCCCGCTGCCTGACCGGAAAGAAAACCGAGCGCGACGATCAGAGGCACCGTGAACAGCGACCAGCGCAGAAGGCTGGCACGCAGCTGACCGGAAGAGGCAAGATAGTTCATGGCACCCGCTAGCAATGCGCAAGCCGCGCGATTCGTAAGGGATATTGGCGAGGCCACGCCCGCTGCGCAATCGGAACTCCATCCCGTTGCAATCCCGACTGGAGACAATTGCCGGGGAAAACTCAGGCGCGAAGTGCAGAGACGAGGAATTCGACGTTGCCCTCAGGCCCGGTGATCGGGCTGCGCACGATGCCCTGCACCTCCCAGCCTTCCCCTTCCAGCCAATCGCGCACTTCCGCGCAGACCCGGTCGTGCAGTGCCGGATCGCGCACCACGCCACCCTTGCCGACCTCTGCCTTGCCCACCTCGAACTGCGGCTTGATCAGCGCCACCAGCCGCGTCGGCCGCGCCGCCAGTGCAAGCGGCACTTCCAGCACCTTGCGCAGGGCGATGAAGCTTGCATCGCACACCACCCACGTCGCGGGCTGATCGATGTGTCCGGGCGTCAGCACGCGCGCGCTGGTCTGTTCCAGCACGGTCACGCGCGGGTCCTGCCGCAGCTTCCATGCCAGCTGGTTGGTGCCCGAATCCACCGCAAAGACGTGCTCTGCCCCGCCCTGCAGCAGCACGTCGGTGAAGCCGCCGGTCGAGCTGCCGATGTCCATCGCGGTCACGCCTGCCGGGACGAGCCCGAAATGCTCGATCGCGTGGGCGAGCTTGATCCCGCCGCGCGAAACCCACGGGTGGTCGCGTCCTCGAACCTCGAGCGCGGCCTCTGCCGCCAGCGCTTGCCCCGCCTTGGCAATCTTCGTTTCCCCTGAGAAAACCAGCCCTGCAAGGATCAGCGCCTGTGCCCGTGCCCGGCTTTCGACCAGCCCGCGCTCCACCAGCATCTGGTCGACGCGCAGTTTAGGTGCGCTGGGCTGTTTCGGGGGGCGGGTTGAGGTCACGGCGCGTTCCTTCCATAACTGCGCCATGAAGATCAACCGCGCCAAGCTGTTCGGCCCCGCTTTTTCCTGCACGCTTGCGCTGCTGGCCTCGGCTTGCGCCGCGCCGACGGTCGTGCCGACAGCACCGCCCCATCCCCCGCCGCGCCCTGCGCCGCCGCCTCCACCACCGCTTCCGGCAACGAGCGTGAAGGACTGGCGGGACGAACCACAGACCCCAGGCAACTGGCGTTACGTGTCCGGTACTGCAATGTTCGGCCCAGGCGATGCCACCTTGTTCGCCATGACTTGCAACCGCACAGCCGGAACGATCAGCCTGATCCGCACCGGAACCTCGCCGGTCGGCCTGCCGATGACGGTCGCCACCTCTACCGAAGCCCGCCCGCTTTCCGCCGAACCCGCGCCACAAGGCCAGCCGCAACTGGTCACCACGCTTGCCGCACGTGATCCGCTGCTCGATGCCATGGCCTTCAGCAGGGGGCGTTTCTCGGTCGAGGTCAACGGCTTGCCGACGCTTTACCTGCCCGCTTGGGCCGAAGTCGGGCGCGTGATCGAGGATTGCCGGAAGTAGCGCGCAACCGGTTTCCGGAGACACCATGTTGCAGGCGCGAAGCGGATATACTGACGGCAAATTTTTTTCACGCAAGACTTGTTGTTTGGCCCCGAATGAATCACATTCAAATCAAGGACGGTGAGCCAACGCACTCCCGGCCCAGCAGGCCCAAAAGCCTGTGACTTTGGCTCAACAGCGCGAAAGGAGGTGATCCGATGTCTCATGGTTCAGCAGAGAGGTCGGTACAGTCCCGCGCGAGGCATTATCGCTGAGTTTCGATTTAAGCGATAAAGGCTTCGTGGGCGGCACTTCCGGCCGCTGACCATGCGAAGGGCCGCTTCGGATTGACCGACGCGGCCCTTCACATTTATTACATTCCCCTTGCCTTTCGCGCAACAATAGTTCACGGCGCTGCATCTTCGATTCTAGCGCAAGGACTGCCTCCCCATGGCGAGTGACGCCGAAACCACCAGCCTGACCTTCACGCATCACCCGCACCCGGCACCGGTTGCTGCGGACGTGCGTGCGCAGGTGCTGGCCAACCCCGGCTTCGGCACCGCCTTCACCGATCACATGGTCGAGATCGACTACACCGAAGGGAAAGGCTGGCACGATGCCCGCGTCGTCCCCTATGGCCCGATCGCGCTCGATCCCGCCGCTGCCGTGCTCCATTACGCGCAGGAGATCTTCGAGGGCCTGAAGGCCTACCGCCTCGCAGATGGCGGCATTGCCCTGTTCCGCCCTGAAGCCAACGCCGCCCGCTTCAACGCCTCGGCCCGCCGCCTCGCCATGCCCGAACTGCCCGAGGACGTCTTCGTCGAAGCCGTCCGCCAGCAGGTCATGGCCGACAAGGACTGGTTCCCCACGGTCGAGGGCGGCTCGATGTATCTGCGCCCGTTCATGTTCGCGTCCGAGGCGTTCCTCGGCGTGCGCCCGGCCAGGCAATACAAGTTCATGGTCATCGCCAGCCCGGCCGGTAACTACTTCAAGTCGGGCGCGCCTGCCGTCTCGATCTGGGTCTCGGACTATACCCGCGCCGCGCCCGGCGGCACGGGCGCTGCCAAGTGCGGCGGCAACTACGCTGCCAGCCTCGTCCCCACTGCCGAGGCCTTCTCGCGCGGGCATGACCAGGTGCTGTTCCTCGATGCCGCCGAGCACAAGTGGGTCGAGGAACTGGGCGGCATGAACCTGTTCTTCGTGTTCGACGATGGCTCGATCCTCACGCCCGAACTCACCGGCACGATCCTCCCCGGCATCACCCGCTCGAGCCTGCTCAAGCTCGCCGCCGAGGAAGGCCTGACCGTGCGCGAGGGCCGCTACAGCCTCGACCAGTGGCAGGCCGATGCCGCCTCGGGCAAGCTGGTCGAAACCTTCGCCTGCGGGACCGCCGCCGTCGTCACCCCGGTCGGCAAGGTCGCCAGCCACGCTGGCGAATTCCTGATCGGCTCGGGCGGCCCCGGCCAGCTGACGCAGAAGCTGCGCGCCAAGCTCGTCGGCATCCAGCGCGGCGAAATCGCCGACACCCACGGCTGGGTCACACAGATCGCCTGACCCCAACCACCACTCTGCGCCCCCGCGAAGGCGGGGGCTCAGAAATCGAACTGCGCGCGCATGCCCAGCACGTCGGCGGTGTAGCTCCGGTCCGTCCCCGCCGCGACCGCCGCGTCATCGATCCACATGTGGCCGTAGTCGAGAATGAAGCGGACGTAGTCGGTCGGCACCCACAGCAGTGAGGCACCCGCGAGCTGTTGCCGTCCCCCAATCACCCCATTGTCGTTCAGGTCCAGCCAGTCGTAGCGCACGTTCACCTGCAGCGCGCCAAGCCCGCCCTTGTCGACCCCGTTCTTCGGCTTGATCCGGCCCCAGACGCCTTCGTTGGCCTTGTAGGGCAGCGTGTCGCCCTTGGTCAGGAACATGCCCGCCTCGACATAACCGCCGTTGAACGTCGGGTTGCCAATCCCGCCGGGACGGCCAACCTTCATCCACTGCGATTCCGCCGCGACATGCAGCGGCCCGCCGGTCCAGGCGAGTTCCACGCCATAGTTGGTTTCCGAAAGCGCACTGATCGCCTTGGTATCGACGAAGCGGATGTCGGTGGTGTGGGTGAATGGCCGCGCGCGGTAACGCACGGTCGCCGCGCCATCGTTGAGGTCGTGATAGTGCGCCGATCCGCCGATATGCGTCTGCCCGCCGAAGAGCTTGGGCTGGAGGGCAAAGCGGCCGTCGATCGAATAACTGTTGTCGGTATCGGCATTGAGGTCGGTGACGTTGTCCGTGAACATCCCCGCCTGCGCCAGCACCATGCCCTTCTGATACTGCGCCGAAATACCCAGCCGCCGCTCGAACCCGAATGCGGTGTTGAACGCAGCGCGCTCCATGAAGCTGGTGAACAGGTCGGACTCGGTGTCCTCCATCGATTCGAACGGCTTGTGCTGCCCGATCGTCAGCGTCAGGTTCTTGATGCCGGTATATGTGAGGTATACGTCGGTCGGATCAATCGCGCTGCTGCCGATGTCGGCCTCGATGCGATAGCCGAAGTTGCCCGGAATCGTGCCGTCAAAGCCGAAGTAGGCGCGGCGGAACTCCGTCGCCAGGCCCAGGCTCTTGCTGCCGATCGAAGAGGGCGCCATCACCGATGCGGTATCGATCTGCAGGCGCCCGCGTGGCTTGAAGCTCCACTTGCCCGCCTTGGGGTTCTTCGGGTCCACTGGCGATTCGATCTTCGGCCCGCCGTCCCAGCTGATCGCGACCGGCGGCTTGCCCGAAACGGTCGGGGCGGGGATCGCGGCCACGGCAACGGCGGTCGCATCAGTCTTGGCCTTGGCCTCGGCCAGCTGGCCCTGCAGCGCCTGGATCTGCGCCTGCATGGCGTTCATCGCTTCCATCTGGCTCTGCATTTGCGCCTGCATCTGCTGGAGCTGCGCCTGCATCGCCGCCAGATCGGCATTGGACGTCGCGGCCTGCGCCGGGACAGCCCAGCCTGCGGCACAGGCAAGGGCAGTGATCGAGACGCGCGTCATATGCTTCATGATGATTCCCTGGAGTGTTCCGTCGGACGATGGCCAAATATGTCCATTATGTTACATTTTGTTGACGGTCATCTTGCTGATTTGTCGCGAACCCTCCCAACTGCCCCCGAGGTTGCCTTCCCGCCCCCGCCGTGGCATCGCTTTGGACACGCGTTAACCGCCCGGTTAGGCGGCTGATGGAGACAGTTCACATGAGCATTTCGTTCGAAGGCCGCGTCGCGATCGTCACCGGCGCAGGCGGTGGTCTCGGCCGCGCCTACGCGCTCGAACTCGCCCGCCGCGGTGCGAAAGTCGTGGTCAACGATCTTGGCGGTTCGCGCGATGGCACCGGCCATTCCGACGCTGCGCTCAAAGTCGTCGAGGAAATCGAGGCGATGGGCGGGCAGGCCATGTCCAACGGCGGCTCGGTCACCGAATACGATCAGATGGTCGAGATGGTCGCAAAGGCCAAGGAGCGCTGGGGCGGCGTCCACGTGCTGATCAACAACGCCGGCATCCTGCGCGACAAGAGCTTCACCAAGATGGACCCGGCCGATTTCGAGACAGTGGTCAAGGTCCACCTGATCGGCTCTGCCTTCGCCACCAAGGCCTGCTGGGACCTTATGCGCGAACAGAACTACGGCCGCATCCTGATGACCGCCTCGTCCTCGGGCCTGTTCGGCAACTTCGGCCAGGCCAACTATGGCGCGGCCAAGCTCGGCGTCGCCGGCCTCACCAAGACGCTTTACCTCGAAGGCGCGAAGAACAACATCAAGGTCAACACGCTGGCCCCCGTCGCCGCCACGCGCATGACCGAGGACATCTTCCCCGAAGAGGCCTTCAAGCTGTTCAACCCCGAAAGCGTCGTCCCCGCCGCGCTGTTCCTCGTCTCGGAAGACGCCCCCACCAACGCCATCGTCGGCGCGGGCGCGGGCGGCTACCACTCGTCGTGGGTCACGATGAACAAGGGCGTCCTCCTGCCCCCCGCCGACCAGACCGTCGAAGGCTTCGCCGCCAACTGGGACAAGATCAGCGACCGCACGGACGACTTCGTACCGCGCTCAGGGCCGGAACAGGCGCAGGTGATCATCGGCCAGCTGCAGGCGGCGATGAAGGGGTGAGTGTTCAGATCCTCCCTGTTTTTGCGAAGCACAAACGGGGAGGTGGTAGGCACCGCAGGTGACTGACGGAGGGGTGACAGCCCCTCCACCCCCAGCTTCGCTGGCGGTCCCCCTCCCCATTTGCACCTGCGGTGAAAATTGGGAGGATTTGGCTTAAGCCGACCGCAACACCACCACGATCCCGCCCTCAGGCACCTCACCCCCCGCCAGCACCCGCACCGCATCGGCCCGCGCGCGTGAAAGCACCTCCGGCGCAACGCCAGCATCGTGCACCACCACATCCGCCTGCCCGAGCAGCCGCGCGGCGCGTAGCGTAAGGTCCTCGGGGTCGTTCGACGTCAGCACGATCTCGAACCGGCCTGACTGTCCTTCCGCGCCCGAAGCGAGCCATTCGCCAACCTTCGCCTCGCTCCCGGTGCGAAACAGGTCGAGCTCCCCGCCCTCGTCCAGCGCCGCATCCAATGCGCGGCGGCGGTCAGCTACCGAAGCCCAGCGCTTACGCATCCCTTCGCGCGCCTCTTCCAGCGCGCGGGCCAACGCTCCAAGCCCTTGCGGCAGCAGGCGCTCCAGCCGCAGGCGCAGGATCTTGGCCAGGCCCGCAGAGGCTCCGCCCGTACCCACCGCGATCAGCACCGGGTCACGGTCGAGGATCGAAGGCGTGGTGAAATCGCACAGTTCGGGCCGGTCGACCACGTTGACCAGCAGGCCTGCACAGCGCAACCGGATCGCATCGCCTTGCGCCATGTCGGGATTGTCATGCGCGATGAAAGCCAGCCGCGCGCCGTCGTCGATCCCGGCATTGATCTCGCGATAGATCACCCCGCCCGCGCGCTCGATCAGCCGCTGCTTGGCCGCAGCCGCATCCCCCTCGCCCAGAAGGATCACCGGCTGCCCTGCGATGCGGTGGAACAGGGGGAGGCTATGCAGGGTCATCGTGGTGCAATCACGGTTTGCGCCAGCGTCCTTCGACAGGCTCAGGACGAGCGGAGGTGGGATCTCAAATCCCTTATCCGCTCATGCTGGGCTTGTCGAAGCATGCCAGCATCACCTGCCCCTTCAGGCAAGCCACTCCGGCACGCGTTCTGCGGCCAGAATCGTGGCGGGATCGATGCGGTCGGCCACCACGGCCCACTTGTTGCCATCCACCATCACTTCAGGCACCAGGGGCCGCGAGTTGTAGGTGTTGGCCATCGTCGCGCCGTAAGCGCCAGCCGTGCGGAACACGGCGAGGTCACCGCGCCCGACCTTGTCGATGGTGCGGGCCATGGCAAAAGTGTCCGAGCTTTCGCAGATCGGACCGACAATGTTAGCGGTGAAAGTCTCGCCCTTCGGCTCGACGGCGACGAAATCATGCCACGCATCATAGAGCGCCGGGCGCGCCAGATCGTTCATCGCGGCATCGACCACGACCCACGGATTGCTCGCACCCTCCTTCACGCGGATGACTTCGGTCACCAGCACGCCGGTGTTGCCGGTGATCACCCGGCCCGGTTCGAACATCAGCGTCACGCCCCAGTTGCCGGTCACGCGCGCGACCATCGCCGCATATTCGGCAGGCTGCGGAAAAACCTCGCCCGCCTTGTAGGGCACACCCACGCCGCCGCCGAGGTCCATGTGCGTGACGGTGTGGCCCGCCGCGCGGATCTCTTCCATCAGCCCGCCGACCTTGTTGAAGGCGGCTTCCAGTGGCTCGAGCTTGGACAGCTGGCTACCGATGTGCAGCGTGAGCCCCCGCATGTTGAGACCCGGCGTCGTCGCCAGACGGCCATAGATCGCGGCGGCACGGTCGAAAGGAACGCCGAACTTGTTCTCGGCCTTGCCGGTGGAGATCTTGCCGTGCGTTCCGGCGTCAACGTCCGGGTTCACGCGCAGCGCTGCCGAGGCAACCTTGCCCATGGACGCGGCGATTTCCGCCAGTTCCAGTCCTTCTTCCTCGCTCTCGAGGTTGAACTGGCCGATCCCGGCCTCGAGGCCACGGCGCATCTCGGCAGCGGTCTTGCCCACGCCTGAGAACACGATGCCATCGGGCACCATGCCAGCCGCCAGCGCGCGCTCCATTTCGCCGCCCGAGACGACATCGGCGCCATAGCCTTCGGCGGCCAGCACCTTGAGCACGGCAAGGTTCGGGTTGGACTTCACCGCAAAGGCGATCTTCACATCGCGCAGCACGCCCAGCGCATCGCGGAATACGCGGGCGTGGCGCGTCAACGTGGCGCGCGAATAGACATAGACAGGCGTGCCGACTTCCGCCGCGATCACCGGCAGGGGCACGTTCTCGGCATGGAGAACGCCGTTATTCAGTTCAAAATGGTCCATCGGAGTAACTCAGTCTTCGGGAGGCAGGTCGAAAGGATCGTCTTCGCGATCCTGCGAGCGGCGACGCGGCTCGACATTGCGCGCAGGGGCTGCCTGCGCGGGGGGTTTGAGCAAGTCGTCCGCGCCCGGCTGGACCTCGCGGCCATAGGGGATCGGCGGCGGCGTCTGGTCCGGCGCCAGTTTCAGTTCGGCCCGATTGCCGCACCCCGCCAAGGCGAGCGCGCCAAATGTGCCGATCAGAAAAGTGCGCGAGAGCTTCAAGCCGATTCCTCCAGCCCCAGCGCCACGCGCGCTTGGGCCACGCGCTTCCTTACCTCGTCCGGCGCGGTTCCGCCATGGCTGCAACGCGCCGCCACGCTCGCCTCGACCGAAAGCGCGGCATAGACGCGATCGTCGATACGCTCGTCGATGGCTTTCAGGTCCTCGATCGAGAGCTGATCGAGCGCGATGCCCCGCGATTCGGCAAGTTTCACCGCAGAGCCGGTGATGTGGTGCGCCTCACGAAACGGGATGTTGGCCTGCCGCACCAGCCAGTCGGCTAGGTCCGTAGCCGTGGCATAGCCGAGTTCGGCGGCAGCGCGCATGCGATCAGTGCGGAACGTCGCCTCGGCCACCATCCCGGTCATCGCCGCGATGGACAGGGCGAGCAGGCTGGCGGCTTCGAAGACCGGCGGCTTATCGTCCTGCATGTCCTTCGAATAGGCCAGCGGCAGGCCCTTCATCGTGATCATCAGGCTGGTCAGGCACCCGACGATCCGCCCCGAATGGCCGCGCACCAGTTCTGCGGCATCGGGGTTCTTCTTCTGCGGCATGATGCTGCTGCCAGTCGAAAGGCTGTCGGGCAGCGTCACGAAGCCGAAGGGCTGGCTCGCCCAGATGATGAACTCCTCGGCCAGCCGCGAAAGGTGCAGCGAACACTGCGCCGCGGCCATCAGGTAATCCAATGCAAAGTCGCGGTCGGACACGGAATCGAGGCTGTTGTCGGTCGGCCCGTCAAAGCCCAGCGCCTCGGCGGTGCGGAAGCGATCGATGGGAAAGCCGGTGCCGGCCAGCGCCGCCGCACCCAGCGGGCTGCGGTTCATCCGCACCCGCGCATCGGCAAAGCGCGAGCGGTCGCGCCCGATCATCTCGTAATAGGCCATGAGGTGGTGGCCGAGCGTCACCGGCTGCGCGGTCTGCAGGTGCGTGAAGCCGGGCATGATGCTGCCCGAATGCTCGCCCGCGCGGGAGACCAGCGCGAGTTGCAGCTGCTTCAGGCCAAGCTCGGCCTGATCCATCGCATCGCGCACCCAAAGGCGGAAGTCGGTGGCAACCTGATCATTGCGGCTGCGTGCAGTGTGCAGACGCCCGGCCGCCGGGCCGATCAGTTCGGCAAGGCGGCTTTCGGTGGTCATGTGGATGTCTTCGAGGTCCCAGTTCTCGGGCACCCCGTTGGCCTCGTACTCTGCCGCAACCTGATCCAGCCCGCTGGCGATCAGCGACGCATCCTCGGCCGAGACGATGCCTTGCGCGCCGAGCATGTCCACATGGGCCTTTGACGCGGCGATGTCCTGCCGCCACAAGGCCTTGTCGAAGGGAATCGAGGCATTGATCTCGCGCATGATCGCTGAGGGACCGCCTGCGAAGCGCCCGCCCCACATCTGGTTGGAGCCCGAATTGTCGCCCATGTCCGTCCGTTCACTCAAAGTGCTGATGCTGGTCCCGGCGCTCGCCGTCGCGGGGTGCGATAGGCAAGCCGCGCCCGACTCGCAACCGCAGAGCAGCACGGCACCTACGGAATCTGCCGCAAAGGGCGAATTCAACGGCACGCTCGACATCGCCAACCGCGGCAAGGACATGCCCGACTTCACCGTGACGGACCCGTCGGGCAAGACGCTGAAACTGCGCGATCTCAAAGGCACGCCGGTCCTCGTCAACCTCTGGGCCACCTGGTGCGGCCCCTGCGTCCTCGAAATGCCGATGCTCGACAAGCTGGCCGCCGACAACGCCGGAAAACTCCGCGTCCTCACGGTATCGCAAGACATCGAAGGCGGGGCCAAGGTCGCGCCGTTCTACGCCGAGAAGAAGTTCGCCAAGCTCGAACCCTGGCTCGACACCGAAAACAATCTCGGCTTCTTCTACGCGACGGGAATGCTGCCGACGACGGTGCTTTACGATGCGCAAGGCAAGGAAGTCTGGCGGATGATCGGGGCGCATGACTGGTCGGGTCCACGCACCGCCGCGATGCTTGCCGAGACCCTCGAGAAATAGGGCGTTTGCTCAGGGGAGTTGGCCCTTTGCCCTGAAGAGTTGGGGGAGAGTTGCCCTAGTGTTCAGGAGAGTTGGAAACGGAATGGTTTGACATTCGCCCGCGCCTCACTAGAGCGGCCGGCGGGCCACGCGGTCCCAACGCCGCGCGTGCTCTCTGTAAGGAGAGACTACATGTCTGCTACGATTCCGGCTCGCAAGCCTGCGCGCCCCTATTTCTCGTCCGGCCCCTGCGCCAAGCCGCCCGGATACTCCCCCGAAAAGCTCGCCACCGAATCGCTGGGCCGGTCACACCGCGCCAAGATCGGCAAGACGCGCCTGCAGTACTGCATCGACCTGATGCGCGAAGTGCTGCAGCTGCCCGATACGCACCGTATCGGCATCGTTCCGGGGTCTGACACCGGCGCTTTCGAGATGGCGATGTGGACGATGCTGGGCGCCCGCCCCGTCACGACGCTGGCATGGGAATCGTTCGGTGAAGGTTGGGTCACCGATGCCGCCAAGCAGCTGAAGCTCGATCCCACGATCCTGCGCGCCGATTATGGCCAGATCCCCGATCTGAACGCGATTGACTGGTCGAACGACGTGCTGTTCACCTGGAACGGCACCACTTCGGGCGTGCGCGTGCCGAACGCCGATTTCATCCCTGCTGACCGCGAGGGCCTGTCCTTCGCCGATGCCACCTCGGCAGTCTTCGCCTACGACATCGACTGGTCGAAGATCGACGTTGCCACCTTCTCCTGGCAGAAGGTCCTTGGCGGCGAAGGCGGCCACGGCGTGCTGATCCTCGGCCCCCGCGCGGTCGAACGTCTCGAAACCTACACCCCTGCATGGCCGCTGCCCAAGGTGTTCCGCCTTGTTTCCAAGGGCAAGCTGGCCGAAGGCGTGTTCAAGGGCGAGACGATCAACACCCCCTCGATGCTCGCGGTCGAAGACGCGATCTTCGCACTCGAATGGGCGAAGGACCTTGGCGGGCTGAAGGGCCTGCAGGCGCGCAGTGATGCCAATGCGGCAGCGCTGAACAAGATCGTTGAAGAGCGTTCGTGGCTCTCGCACCTCGCCGCTGACGAAGCGACCCGGTCGAAGACCTCGGTCTGCCTCTCGGTCGAAGGCGCGGATGCTGACTTCATCAAGAAGTTTGCAGCCCTCCTCGAAAAGCAGGGCGCAGCCTACGACATCGCCGGTTACCGCGATGCCCCGGCTGGCCTGCGCATCTGGTGCGGCGCGACCGTCAACGCCGAGGACATCGCCGACCTCGGCCCGTGGCTCGACTGGGCCTACGAGACGACCAAGGCGGAACTCGCCGCGGCCTGATTTCCCTTACCCACTTGGCGTCACCCCGGACCTGATCCGGGGTCCCGCTTCCTTTTCTCCGCCCGCGCTAACAAGCGGGATCCCGGGTCAGGCCCGGGATGACGAAGGACACATGACATGACCAAGACCCCCAATAAGCCTCGGGTTCTCATTTCCGACAAGATGGACCCCAATGCCGCCCGCATCTTTACCGAGATGGGCTGCGACGTTGATGTGATCACCGGCGAGACGCCGGAACAGCTGATCGCGCGCATCGGCGAGTACGATGGCCTCGCCATCCGCTCGTCCACCAAGGTGACCAAGGCGATCCTCGATGCCGCCACCAACCTCAAGGTCATCGGCCGCGCCGGGATCGGCGTCGACAATGTCGACATTCCCTACGCCTCGTCCAAGGGCGTGGTGGTGATGAACACCCCGTTCGGCAACTCGATCACCACCGCCGAACACGCCATCGCCATGATCTTCGCGCTCGCCCGCCAGATCCCCGAAGCCAACGCGCAGACCCAGGCGGGCCTGTGGCCGAAGAACGGCTTCATGGGCGTTGAAGTGACCGGCAAGACATTGGGCCTGATCGGCGCGGGCAACATCGGTTCGATCGTCGCCAGCCGTGCGCTTGGCCTCAAGATGAAGGTCGTCGCCTTCGACCCGTTCCTGACGCCCGAGCGCGCCGTGGAAATGGGCGTCGAAAAGGCCGATCTCGAAACGCTGCTGGCCAAGGCGGACTTCATCACGCTGCACACGCCGCTGACCGACCAGACCCGCAACATCCTTTCGGCCGAGAACATCGCCAAGTGCAAGAAGGGCGTGCGCATCGTGAACTGCGCGCGTGGTGGGCTTATCGATGAAGCAGCGCTCAAGGCTGCGCTGGATTCGGGCCAGGTGGCAGGCGCCGCGCTCGACGTGTTCGAGACCGAGCCCGCCAAGGAATCGCCGCTGTTCGGCACCCCGAACTTCATCTGCACCCCGCACCTCGGCGCGAGCACGACCGAAGCACAGGTCAACGTCGCGCTTCAGGTGGCCGAGCAGATGGCCGATTTCCTCGTGACCGGCGGCGTCACCAACGCGCTCAACATGCCTTCGCTCTCGGCAGAGGAAGCGCCGAAGCTCAAGCCCTACATGGCGCTGGCTGAAAAGCTCGGCAAGCTGGTCGGCCAGCTGGCGCACGACAACCTGACCAAGATCGCCATCGAGGTTGAAGGTGCCGCCGCGCAGCTCAACCAGAAGCCGATCACCGCTGCCGTGCTCGCTGGCCTGATGAGCCAGTATTCGCAGAGCGTGAACATGGTCAACGCGCCGTTCCTCGCCAAGGAGCGCGGGCTTGACGTGCGCGAAGTGCGCCATGATCGCGAAGGCGAATACCGCACGCTGGTGCGCGTCACCGTCAGCACTTCGCAGGGCGAGCGTTCGGTTGCGGGCACGCTGTTCGGCAACGGCCAGCCGCGCCTTGTCGAGATCTTCGGCATCGGCATCGAAGCCGACCTCGACGGCGACATGCTCTACATCGTCAACTCCGACGCGCCGGGCTTCATCGGCCGTATCGGCACGCTGCTCGGACAGTCGAACATCAACATCGGCACCTTCCACCTCGGCCGCCGCGAAGCTGGTGGCGAGGCGGTGCTGCTGCTCTCGCTCGACAGCCCGGTCCCGCAGGACGTGCTCAAGCAGGCCTGCGACATCCAGGGTGTGCGCACGGTCAAGGCGCTGAACTTCGTCTGATCGGACGTAAGTTTGAAATCGAAGGGCGGGTGCAGCAATGCGCCCGCCCTTTGCTTTTGCGGGCCCAGCCGCTAAGCGCGCCCACATGACCGATGTCGATTCCAGCTTGCTGCCCGAAGGGCTTGAGGACCGCCTGCCTGCCGAGGCGGCGACCACCACGCGCGTGATGCGCAGCATTCAGGACGTGATGCACGGCCACGGCTATGACCGCGTGCTGCCGCCGATGATCGAGTTCGAAAAGAGCCTCGCCGCGCGGATGGCGGGCATCCAGTCGCGGCGCATGTTCCGGTTCACCGATCCGTCGAGCTTGCGCATGATGGGCCTGCGCTCCGACCACACCCCGCAAATCGGCCGCATCGCGCAGACGCGGCTGGCCGAAGCGGCGCGCCCCCTTCGGCTGATGTATGCAGGGCAAGTGCTGACCATCAAGAGCGACGGGCTGAACCCGGCGCGCGAGAAGCTGCAGTGCGGAGCCGAACTCGTCGGCGCGGACAATCTGGCGGCGGCGACCGAGATCGTCTCCATCGCGGTCGAGGCGCTGCAGGCGGCGGGCGCGCGCGGCGTCAGCGTCGATTTCACCCTGCCCGATCTGGTCGATACGCTGGCGGCCAAGGCATTCCCACTTGAAGCAGGACAGATTGAAGCGGTGCGCCGCGAACTCGACACCAAGGATGCAGGGGGCCTGCGCGATGTGGGCGGCGAGGCCTATGTGCCGCTGCTCTACGCCACTGGCGAGTTCGACAGCGCCATCGAGAAGCTGTGCGAAATCGACGCGGGCGGCGCGCTCGCCTCGCGCATCGCGTCGCTCAGGCAGATCGCCGCCAGCCTGAACGGCGCGGCGCGGCTGACGCTGGACCCCAGCGAGCGCCACGGCTTCGAATACCAGACTTGGTTCGGCTTCACCCTCTACGCCGAAGGCGCGCGCGGGCCGGTGGGACGCGGCGGCACCTACCGCATTGCAGGCAACGGCAAGGACGAGGCGGCGACCGGGTTCTCGCTCTACCCGGATGCGCTGATCGACCTGCTTTCTGCCAGCGAAACGCCGGAGGACCGGGTGTTCCTGCCGCTCGGGCATGACCGTGACGAGGCGGCGCGGCTGCGCTCTATAGGATGGCGCACGGTAGCGGCGCTCAGCGATGCGGACAGCGCGCAGGGGTTGGGGTGTACGCATGTGTTGGGGACGGGTGGGCCGGAGAAGGTTTGAGAGAAAGCGAACGGCATTTTTTGCTTCATTTTTCATTGGATGCCGTTTCGGAAGCGCCGCCATTGCGGACGCTTGCAGAACCTGCAAGTATCATCCGATGATACGGCATCGCTGGGAATTTGCTCTCTGGGCTCTCGTGATTCTCTCGAGCTTGGCAGGCCTTGGGTTAGTTCGCATAGAAGCGCCAAGTTGGACTATTGATCTGGCCGTCTGCATCGCGTTTGCAGCAAGCCTTCCAGGGATGTTTATGGCCCTCCACCGACACTGGCGAGGTCTCTAACCAACCACTCAACACCCATTCCTGCTATCCAAGCAAGAACGTCACAAACCCAAATCGCGTCGTCCCGGACTTGATCCGGGATTTGGCTTTTCTTCTTCAGCGCTCGGCTGCGAGGAGAAGCCAAGCCCCGTGTCGAGCACGGGCGACGGTAAGTTCGCTTGGAAAACTGCCACCCGCGACGAACTCAACCTACCTCCCAAACACCCCCTTCAACCACGCATCCATCAACGGTGTCGCTGGATAATCCGACTCACCCAGCTTGCGGTTGATTTCGGCGTGGCCCTGGAGGCCGGTGCCGGGGAAGCTGCCGTATTCGACGTTCACGCCTGCCTTCTTCAGCGCCGCGCCGAGCTCCTGCGCCTGTGCCACGCCGTCCTTTCGCTGGACATGGAGGAGGAGGAAACGCGGGGCGTTGGGGGCGGCGGCGTGGTAGGTGGGGGATAGCGCCTTCTGGCGGGCGGGGTCGGTGCCGAAGGCCTGCTTATAGGTATCGGCCATCATGCGGCCGGCCTGTTCCATCTGCCTGGGCACGTCATAGGCCGCGCCGTCGTTGGGCATCACGCCGTCGATATCGGCGAAGGACAGGCCCGCCTTGCGCAAGTATTGCTCGTCGGTGCCGACCAGCGCGACGAGGTGTGCGCCCGCGCTGTGGCCGGTGATGACGACCTTGCTGCGATCGATGTTCAGCTTATCGGCGCGGGCCAGCAGGTATGCCAGCGCCTGCGCCACGTCGCTCGCCTGTTGTTCGACCGTGGCAGCGGGCACGAGGCGGTAGTTGATCGATGCGAAGGCATAGCCCTGATCGCGCAAGTGGCCGGGCAGGGCATTGCCCATCGCGGTGTCCTTGCTCCCGCGCTTCCACCCACCGCCGTGGACGTAAAGCACGAGCGGCACCTTCGGCTTGGGGGCGATGTCGATAGTGACAGGGGCCCAGAAGTCCATGACCTGCAGGGGATCGGTGCCGTAGGAGAACGTCTGCGCACCCGGCGCACGTTCGCGCTTGGCAGAGCCTTCGGCGCGTTGTTCCATGCGCTTGGCAATGCGTTCGCGCAGACGGTCACCGGGACGGGCTTCCGCCAGCCCTGCGCCGAGAATGACCAATGCCGCCGCGCCTGCGAGTCCTATCCGCTTCATGCCGTGACCTCACCGTTATCCCTGAGCGGGAAAACTGATGGGCCACGGCTTTATCTGCGATGAACCGTTGGCCTCAGAAGCTGACCCTCGCGCTGATACGGATGTCGCGGCCTGCCAGCGGGGCGAAGTCCTTGAGGACGGAGGCATGGCGGCGGGCGTCGACATCGAAGATGTTGTTGGCCGAAAGCGCGAAGGAGAGCGGACGCTCGTTGCCCCATGGGCGGAAGTTCACCTCGGCATTGACCATGGTGAAGCTGGCCGTGGGCGTCTCGAAATTGGCGAGGCGCGGCTGGCTGTCGCTCCATTCCACCTCGCCGCGCAGATCGAGCTTCTCGCCCTTCAGGCCGAGGCCGCCAAGGAGGCGCAAGGGCGGGATGCGCGGTGCGGGGCCGACGCCTTCGATCTGCGCGTGGACATAGTCGGCCACGCCATCGGCGACGAGATCAAAGTCTCCCACCTTGGCGAGATTGACCGTGCCCTGCAGTTCGAAGCCGTAGTAGCGCGCCCGCCCTTGCGTGAACTGGAACACCGGCAAGCCGTCCTCGACCGCGCCAGTCTGGCTCTCGTAGATGAAGTTGTCGAACCAGTTGTGATAGACCGAGGCTTCGAGCGTATAGCCGGGGCCGGAGCCGCGCAGCACGCCTTCGAGGCCCCAGGCGCGTTCGGTCTTGAAATCTGGGCTGCCTACTTCGAAGGCCTGCGTGCCTGCGTGGGGGCCGTTGGCGAAGAGTTCCTCCGCCGATGGCGCGCGGACGGTGCGGCTGAGGTTGACGCCCAAGCGCCAGCCATCGGCAAAGCCGTAGGACGCGCCCGCCGAGCCGGAAAGCGTATCGAAGGTGCGCTTGCCGTTGAAGAACTGCGGCTGGTCGGGCAGCGGCTTGGCCTCGAGCACGGTGTGTTCGTAGCGCGCGCCGCCTTCGAGCTTCAGCGCGCCGAGTTCGATCTGCTGGAGGGTGAACAGCCCGAGCTGCTGGGTGGAGCTCTTGGGCAGGAAGGCTTCATCCCCGATCACGTTGAAATCGCGCGCGAAGTACTGGACGCCGCTTGCGCCCTTCCATGCGCCTTGATCGGCCTGGACCAGTTCGACGCGGCCCTCGAGGCCCTTGTTGTAGAAGGCGGTGCCGATGGCGCCATCGGGCTCCAGTTCGAAGTGGCGGTAGGAGGCGAATCCGGCGCGGGCCTTGATCGACTTGAGGAAGCCGCCGCCGGTCTCGACCTCGGCGCGAAGATCCACACGGTCCTGCTTGACGTCGAGGCGGGGTGCTTCCTGTTCCTCGCCGGGGCGGATGGCGTAGCGGGTGGGGATGCCGTAGAGGCTGTCGTAGTGGCTGTAGGAAATGCCGAGGTTGCCGGTGTCGGTGATCAGCGCCGCGCCGACGCCTGCGGTCCATGTCTCGGCAGCGGAGTTGGGCAGGCGGCCCTTGAGCGCGGCGTTGGCGGCGAAGTCGATGCCTTCGTCGATCTGGTCGGCGGTTTCTGTGCCGGCATTGGCACGCGCGACGGCGCGGGCAGAGGGTGCCAGCACGTAGTCGCCGACGCTCAAGTTGCCGGTCTTGAGATAGCTGCCGTCGGCGTGGACGACGAACTTGTCGCCCACCGGCACGTCGACTGCACCGCCGATGGAGCGCTCGTCCGCTGCAGAGCCATAGGTCGCCATGGCGTCGACATGGGCGGCTTCATCGGGGACGACGCGCGGGATGCGCTTGTCGATCACGTTGACCACGCCGCCGATGGCCGAGGAGCCGAATAGCAAAGTGGCGGGGCCGCGCAGAACTTCGATGCGTTCTGCCAGTAGCGGGTCGATCACCACGGCATGGTCGGCGCTGGTGTTCGAGACGTCGAACGCGCCGATGCCGTCGGTCAGGATGCGCACGCGCTCGCCCTGCAGGCCGCGCAGTACCGGGCGCGAGGCGTTGGGGCCGAACGAGGTGGCCGAAACGCCGGGTGTGCGATCAAGCGTCTCGCCGATGGTCGGGCGGATCGACTGGGCGAGTTCCTGGCCCTGCAGCACCGAAACGCCGGAGATTATGTCAGCCCGGTCGCGGTTGAATGCGGCGGTCACGACGATTTGCGGCGGCGTCTGCGCGTGGCTGTCGGTCTGTTCGTCGGCCGCGGGCGCAGGAGCTTGCTGGGCCATGGCCGGTACGTTGAGAAATGCGGCACCGAGGAGAAGAGCGGAAAGACGCATGGATAATCCTTGCATGAAAGCGACCTTGCCGCCGGCCTTTGCGGGCGTGCGGCGCTGGCGGCTCCATACGCTGCGTCAAACGATGTTACAAGATATCATTACGTTTGCGCTCCACCCTTTTTCCAGGGGTGGCCCCGTCAGGCAGGCCGGACGAGAAGGCAGGTTCCTTCAGGGGCGAAGGCAATCGCCGCGATGCCTGAAGCCAAGGCGCATTGTCCGACATCGACTGTCTCACCTGCGACTGCGACCGCCTCGCTCACCGGGATCACGAGACAGGGTCCGGCATAGCCCCCCCTGACCCGGTCCGAGGGTTCACCGATTACGCAATCGGCTGTGAAGTACTTGCCGTTTGCAAGTTCGGACGCGGCGGCGAGCGTGTCATGGCGGCGAAGGTCAGACTTGTAAGGCTCGCCCTTGGCCACGGCGATGCTCTTGTCGAGATGGAGTTCGCGCGGGCGGCCGTAGTCATAGAGGCGATATGTGATGTCGCTGTTCTGCTGGATCTCGATCAGGCTGATTCCCGCACCGATGGCGTGGACCGTGCCCGCCGGAATGTAGAAGAAATCGCCGCGCCTGACCGGGTGCCATTCCATCAGGCCTTCGATGCTGCCATCGAGCGCTGCGGCGCGCATGGCTGCGGCATCGAGCGGCTCGCCAAAGCCGATGCCGAGGCGTGCGCCCGGTTCGGCGTCGAGGACAAGCCAGCATTCCTCCTTGCCGCAATCATTCTCGCTCAGCGCTTCGGCCTGGGCATCGCTGGGGTGGACCTGCACCGAGAGCTTTTCGCTGGTGAAGATGTACTTCACCAGAATCGATGAAAGCTCGGGCGTCGGTTCGAACCAGATCTCGCCAATGCTCCGGCCGCTTTCGGCTTCGAAAGGCGGGGGCAGGATGTCCTTGCCCCAGGGCTTCTCGACCATGCGCCGGGGCAACAACGTCACTGGTTCGCAGCTCCCGAAAGCTTGCCCACGCCTTGCGCCCCTTCGGGCGTGCAGACGAGGACCTCGTCGCCATCGACGACGATCATGAGGTTCGACGCGCCCACCACCGAAACGCGGGGGCCGTCACTCATAACGAGTACGTTGCTACAATCCTTCAGTTCCGCCCGCCCGCGGACGGAATTGCCCGCTTCGTCGCGCTCCTGCGCTTCGTGGAGCGCCTGCCAGTTGCCGATGTCGGACCACGCCATCGTAGCCGGGACCATGGCCGCACGGTCGGTGTTTTCCATGACCGCGTAATCGACGGATTCGCTTGGCACCTTGGCGAAGGCCGCACCATCGGGATGGAAGCGCATGCCATCGGCTGTGCCCTTGGTCACCGCTTCCCGCACTGCGGCAAGGATCTGCGGGCGGTGACGGCCCAGTTCTTCAAGAAAGGTCCCGACCTGGAACGCGAAGATGCCGCCGTTCCAGGCGTATTCGCCGCTGGTCAGGAACTCCATCGCGCGGGAAAGATCGGGCTTTTCGACGAAGCGCTCGACCTGTCTGCCGCCCGACCCTTCGATCACCGGCCCCTGCTTGAGATAGCCGAAGCCGGTCTCAGGCGCCGTGGGGACGATGCCGAAGGACACGAGCCAGCCAGCGCGCGCCAGCTTAGCAGCCTCGTGCGCAGCGGCGCGGAAGGCGTCGCAATCACCGATATGATGATCGCTCGGGCAAACGAGCATCACCGCGTCTTCAGGCAAGGTCAGCGCGGCAAGCGCAATCGCAGCAGCGGTATTGCGCGCCTCGGGCTCCACAATGATGTGGGTATGCGCAACATCGGGAAGCTGCTCTTCGACATGCGCGAGGTGGGCAGCGCCCGTGACCACGACGGGATCACCGAAGCCATCTGCCGCGGGGCAGCGCAGCACGGTGGCCCGGAACAGGGTATCTTCGCCCACCAGAGGAAGGAACGGCTTGGGCTTCACCTTGCGAGAGCGGGGCCAGAGGCGGGTGCCACTGCCACCGCACAGAATCACAGGAACTGTCTGGGTCATCGACTGCCTTGATATGCCTTGCTGCAGCGCAGCGCAGGTCTTTACTAACGGGTCGTTTCCATCCTTGCCAGCATTTCCCGAACCGACGTGGTAGCAAAACCAACCGCGCTGTCGGAGATGCCGTAGGGCACAAGCAACTGGTCCTCCACCAGCAGAGCACCACAGGTATAGACGACGTTCGGAACATAGCCGAAGCGATCGGCGTCTATCGCGGTGAGCAGCGGCTTGCTTGATCGGGCGATGACCTTTGACGGATCGTCCCGGTCGAGCAGCGCACACCCGAGCGCATACTTGCGCATCGCGCCGACGCCGTGGGTCAGCAGAAGCCAGCCTTCATCGGTCAGGATGGGGCTGCCGCAGTTGCCGATCTGGACAAATTCCCATGGGAATTCAGGCTCCATCAGCAAGACGCCATCGTCGTCCCAGCGATCGAGACTGTCCGAGCGCAGCAGGAACAGGTTCTTCCCGTCCTGCCGCCCGACCATGCAATACTGCCCGCCAATCTTCTGCGGGAACAGCGCCATGCCCTTGTTGCGACCTGCCCTTCCGAAGATCGGCTCCAGCACGATAGAGCGAAAATCGCGCGTACGCAGCAGTTCCGAGCGGATCGCCGAACCCGAATAGGCAGTATAGGTGCCGATCCATTCGTAATCCCCGCCGCCATGATCGAACCGCACAAGCCGCAGATCCTCGAGTCCGCCTCGCTGCTGCTCCGTCACCGGGAAGATCACGCTGTTCGACAGCGTGCTTTCCATGTGCCGATGGAGCGTGACCGCACAATCTTCGCCCTTGCACACGGTCAGGCTGTCATCAGGCAGCATGGCCGTGGCAAAGTGGCTTTGCGGCCAGAGTTCAAACGCGCCATCGGGAAGGGCAATGCCTTCGCGGAACACGATCGAGCTGATGTGCCCCTCGCCAACGGCGCGCAGGCTCATCACGAAGCGCACTGCGCCGCCGCCCATTCCGGTCTGGTCGGGATGGGGCACGATGCTGGGGTTCATCAGCGCCGCGGCAGCATAAGTGTATTCGTGGCAGAAGTAGGCCCCGATCAACCGCTTGCGCCGGATCGACAGACCCGAACCATCGAGTTGCAGCACCGCCTCGATCTGGCGGTAGCGTTCTTCGAACAGTTGCTCGGTCTGCCAATGGCGTTCCTCGAAATCGTGAAGGACGCGAGCGTATTCCTCGTCCGCCTCCTCGGATGTCAACGAGACGACATCGGACACGAGCTTGCGCGCCCGGGCACCGGAGCCCCCAGGACCCTGCCACCCAAGATGAAACGGACGAAGCACGACCCGCGATGGATCGGCGTGAAGCCTCTGTTCAAGCACCCGCAAGCTGTTGCGTACCCTTGCTGTTGATCTTCAAGGCAATGGTATCGGAGGCATTAGGTTCCTGAATGCCAGGCATTGTTCGCGGACGACGAGCGATTGCGGCCAGCGCATAGTGCGCAAGCTGGAACGCCAGGATCGATTCCGCGCCGCAATTGAGATTGACGCCCTGTGGAGTCACGCCGTCACGGCAGCGCCCCGTAGTGATGTCGCCCAGCACTTCGCCGCGATCGTTTCCGCCGAGGAACCAGCGATAGGCCGTCTCAGCATGGCGCACCCAGCCTTCGTCGCCTGTGGCAGCAAATGCAACCGCAGCAGCATCCACGGCTGCCCATGCCTCGAGCGGTTGCTGGTCGAACGGGAGGTTCTGGAAGGGCTTGCCGAACGTTTCGGAACCGACCGCGCGGAAGTGGCCCTGCGCCGAAATCTGCTGGCGCGCGATGAAGCGCAGCGAGGACAAGCCGCTTTCGACCCAGTCCTCACGGTGCATCACCCGCCCGGCGCCAATCAGCGCCTGCGACAGGCGGGGATTGTCGTAACCGAGCACCGCTTCGAACCATGCCCAGTCGGGACGTCGTCCGGCGTCGAGCAGGTTGGCCAGCAGTTCGCCGCCATGTCGCAGGCTCTCGCGCGCGCCGACATGGCCGGGATTGGCGCGTAGGGCTTCGATGCAGCCGAGCATGACGAACGCAACCGTGCGCGGCGCTTCCATCGCAGCGACGGGGGCAAGCGCAATATCGAACCACTGCGCGGCCCAATGTCGCAGGCCTTCATCAGGCGCGTTGTTCATCGCGCCACCAAGGGCCCAGACGGTACGGCCGTTGCTGTCCCCTGAGCCAACCGGCTCGCACCACGTCCTGTCGAAATTCATGAAGTTCCGAAAAGCGCGACGGTCAGGGTTCCAGGCGTGCTGGATGAACGAGGCATAGACCGTGGCCCAGCGCTGCCGCTCGGCCAGCGGCACGGCATCGGCCACGCCCATCAGCATCAGCGCGCGGACGTTGTCATCAAGGCAATAGCCGTGGCGTCGGTCGGGCACGGTGCCGATCGCATGCTGGAAGATGCCGGTGCTGTCGCTCATCGCGGTGACGCCGAAGAATCCGGGGGTGGCAAGAAGTGGCGCACCACGCACAGGTCGCACGACGACACTTTCCACCAGCGCACGCGCGGCAGCGGCGAACCGCGGCCAGATCGTCTCGCGGCCCTTGGTCCACGCGCGATGCTGCACGGCGCGCAGCTCGTCCGGATCATCGAGCAGGCGGTTGACGGCTGCAGCGATGACATCGGCCTGGCGCGGCTCGACAAGCACGCCCACGCCATCGGCCAGAAGTTCGCGAGCGTGGACATAGGGCGTTGATACCACCGCCTTGCCCAGCGCCACGGCATAGCTCAGCGTGCCCGAGGTCGATTGCTGCATGTTCGGATATGGCGTGAGATAGATATCGCAGGCCTCGATCTGATCGAGCAGTTCGCCGAGGTCGAGAAAGCGGTTGTCCCACTGCACGTTGGCACGGACACCCAGGCTCTCGGCAAGCGCGGCAAGGCCTTCGCGGTAGCTCTCGCCCTCGGTGGCAACGAGATTAGGGTGCGTCGCGCCGACGATCCGATAGACCACATCGGGATGGTGCTCGACGATGGCGGGCAGCGCCTCGATCACCGTTTCGAGCCCCTTGCCGGGACCCAGCAGGCCGAAGGTCATCATCACGCGGCGGCCTTCAAGGCCCAGCTGCGCCTTGCGGTCCGACGTGTTACGCAGGGGGCGATCCGGCGCGCCATGTGCGATCACCGCGATGCGCTCGGCCGGAACGCGGTAGAGGGTCTGCAACAGCCCCATCGAGTGCTGCGACATGACCATCACCCGCGAAGCCCGGCGCAGAAGATGCTCGATGACCTCGCGCTGGCGGACTGACGGTTCGGCCAGCACGGTGTGGAGCGTGACGATCAGGGGAGCCGCCACGCGGTCGACCAGTTCGAGCACCATGTCGCCGGCCTCGCCGCCGAAAATGCCGTACTCATGCTGCAGCCAGACCGCGTCGACGCCATCCTCGTTCATGCGACGCGCGGCGGCGCGGTAGTCATCGGCGCAATCGGCGCGGATCACGCCGCGGGCACGGTCATAGGTCAGCGGCGAGCGGGGATCGTCGATCACGTGGAGATCGACCGACACTTCGCTGTGGTGCGCCGCCAGTTGCTCGTAGATGTCGGTGGTGAAAGTCGCGATGCCGCACTTGCGAGGCGCGAAGCCGCCAATCAGGGCAACCCGACAGGCGGGCGCGCCCTGCGTGCGGCGCAGGAAGGACAGGACGCCAGTAGCCGAGGTTTCGCCGGGTCCGGACGTGAAGTCGATGGTGGTCATGGCGTGCTGGTCTTCCGAATAGCTGAAGCAACCACGAAGGCGCGGAAACTTTACTCTCGATGAACCAACGCAGCGGGGGCGATCCGGTTGCATTGCGATGCAACAAGAATGTCGCCCGAATCGCGCAGCCTGCCGCAAATCCCTGTCATTCCATCATTATTGTGATTCGAGACCACTGCGCGCCCTGAATGCAGCGCAGCATAATCGGCGTCAAGGCGCGAACCAGCGCTGCTCCCAGCCGTAAGTCGAGGCTACCGGCCTTCCTTCTGCATCGGTCGCAGGACGGAAGCGGAAGCGCTCGCTGGCAAGGTGGCAAGTCACCGCGTCGGCCTCGGGGGCACCGCTGGCCCGCCACACGCGGCACCCCGTAACCCGCCCCTCGGCGCTGACCTCAAGCAGGATGACGACGCGCTTCCCGATGCGCTCCTGCTGGCTCTTCGTCGGGTAATCGCGGGTCGAACGGATATCGCCGGCGATTTTCTCAGCCTTGCGAGCGAGCCCCCCACCCGAGCCGTTGCCACTGGCTCCGCTCCCCGTCCCCATACCCTCGCCACCCCCGCCGGTGCCCTGACCCTGCGCCGCAGCGCCCGAGCGGACATCGTTGCCGGTGGAAGCGACAGGCGGCGCGGGTTCGGGACGCGAAGGAAGCCGGGCGCGGGCGACGACGGGCTTGGCCTTTGCCTTGCGGCCTTCCTCTCCCGATGCGCCTGCGGGTTCCGGCGTCGTGGGAGTGGGGCTGGGCTTGGGCTTTTCGAGAGGGACGTCGAAGGTGCGCGTGGTGAAAGGATCGGCCTCGGTCCCGGTCATCGCGGGCACTCCGCCGAAGCCATGGATGACGCCCCACAGCACAAGCAGATGCAGGCACAGCGCAAGCGTTGCAGGCAGCGCCCGGTCACGCCCGTTCTTGCGCCGGACGGCAAAGGGTTGCGAATCCGGCGAAGCGATGTGTCCCATAGCCCCCGAAAACCTCCGACCCCGACCTTCGATCCCGGGTCGCTCGCATGTTAGACGGTTTGTCCGGCAGCGGAAGGGCAAGGTTCAGGATTCGAGCAGACTGTCCTTCCGGGCCAGACTGACCAGTCTGAGGCCATGGGCCGCAGCCTGTTCCACGGCAAGGGTCGAGGCGGCCGAGATCGTCACGAGCAACGGCACACCCGCGATCACCGCCTTCTGCACCAGCTCGAAACTGCAGCGTGCAGTCAGCAGGATGAAGTGTGCCGAAACGTTGAGGCCAGCACGAGCAGCCGCGCCCAGCAGCTTGTCGAGCGCGTTGTGGCGGCCGACGTCCTCGCGCACCAGCACGATCGTGCCATCCGGCGTGCAGAGCGCGGCGGCATGGGCAGCGCCCGTTGCCCGCCCGAGCACCTGAAGCTCGCGCAGGGCCGCTGTCGCGCGGAACATCGCATCCGGACCGACCTCGATGCGCGAGGTGACCGGCGACAGCGGTCGCATGACCTGTTCGAGGCTTTCGATGCCGCACAACCCGCAACTGCCCTCGGCCAGACGCAGGCGGGCGCGTTCGAGCAGAGGACTGGCACCCGATGCGGCAAGTTGCACGCGCAGCATCCACCCGCCGGCTTCGACCGGTGCGGCCTGTGCGGAAAGGAACTCGGCAGGCGCGGCGATGAGCTGTTCCGACAGGCAGAAGCCCAGCGCATAGTCTTCAAGGTCGGTGGGCGTGGCCATCATCACCGCGTAGCCAAGGCCATTGATCTCGACGGCGACAGGCACCTCGTCGATTACCTGACGCGTGATCGTCCGCGAGGCGCTGCCATCGGCGAAGTGCTCACAAAAGCCGACCTCGCGCGCGCCTTCAACCGGCATCAGCCACCCGCGCCGCCTGCACCCGCTGCATGGCCTCGGCCGCCACCGGATCGAGCCCGGCGCCACCCTCGGCCACAAGCATGTCTATCATGCGCGGGGTCCAGAACGCGGTGATGTGATCGGCAACAGCAGCAACGGGCTTGTCATCATGCACCAGATTGCGCGCGATCTGGTTGGCCATGTAGGCCAGCTTTTCGACCGTATGCGCGCTCATTCGGCAGGCTCCATCGCGCCTTCGTGGCCCATGATGCGGCGCGAGAGCGTGGCTTGCGCCTCGTAGTCCTCCTGCCACTCGGTGGGGCCGTTGGAGGGCGTGATCTGCACCGCCGTGACCTTGTATTCGGGGCAGTTGGTGGCCCAGTCCGAATAGTCGGTTGTGACGACATTGGCCTGCGTCGCGGGGTGGTGGAAGGTGGTGTAGACCACGCCCGGTGCCACGCGATCAGTGACGAGCGCGCGCAGGGTGGTTTCCCCCGAACGGCTGGCCAGCTTGACCCAGTCACCCGATTTCAGGCCGCGGTTCTCGGCATCGGTCGGGTGGATTTCGAGCAGGTCTTCCTCGTGCCAAACGACGTTTGCGGTGCGCCGCGTCTGCGCGCCGACGTTGTATTGGCTGAGGATGCGCCCCGTCGTCAGCAGCAGCGGGAAGCGCGGGCCGGTGCGCTCGTCGGTCGGCACGTAGTCCGTTACCACGAACTTGCCCTTGCCGCGCACGAAGCCGTCGATGTGCATGATCGGCGAACCATCGGGGGCCTTGTCGTTGACCGGCCACTGCAGCGAACCTTCTGCATCCAGCCGCTTGTAGTTCACGCCCGAGAACGTCGGCGTCAGCCGCGCGATCTCGTCCATGATCTCGCTCGGGTGGGTGTAGTTCCAGTCAAGGCCGATGGCGCTCGCCAGTTCCTGCGTGACCTGCCAGTCCTCGTAGCCGTTGAGCGGCTCCATCACCTTGCGCACCGGCTGGATGCGGCGTTCGGCGTTGGTGAAGGTGCCGTTCTTTTCGAGGAAGGTCGATCCCGGCAGGAACACGTGCGCGTAGTTCGCGGTCTCGTTGAGGAACAGGTCGTGGACGATCACGCATTCCATCGCGGCAAGGCCCGCCGCCACGTGTTTGGTATCGGGGTCGGACTGCAGGATGTCCTCGCCCTGGATGTAGATCGCCTTGAACTGCCCGTCGGTTGCGGCATCGAGCATGTTGGGAATGCGCAGGCCCGGTTCGGGATCGATCTTCACGCCCCATTCGGCCTCGAACAGGTCCCGCGTCGCCGCATCCGAGACATGGCGGTAGCCGGAAAGCTCGTGCGGAAAAGAACCCATGTCGCAGGCACCCTGCACGTTGTTCTGCCCGCGCAAGGGATTCACGCCCACGCCGCGTCGGCCGATGTTGCCGGTCGCCATGGCAAGGTTGGCGATGGCCATGACGGTAGAGGAGCCCTGGCTGTGCTCGGTCACGCCAAGACCGTAGTAGATCGCCCCATTGCCGCCCGTGGCATACAGGCGCGCAGCTCCGCGAATGGCTTCGGGATCGACGCCGATTACGGGCGAGAGAAATTCGGGACTGTTGCGCTCTGCCGAGACGAATTCAGCCCAGTGCTGGTATTCATCCCAGTCGCACCGCTCGCGGATGAAAGCTTCGTTGGCGAGGCCTTCGGTCACGATCACGTGCGCAATCGCGGTAAGGATCGCGACATTGGTGCCGGGGCGCAGCGGCAGGTGGTAGTCCGCCTCGATATGCGGTGAGCGGACCAGATCGGTGCGGCGCGGATCGATCACGATCAGCCTGGCACCCTGCCGCAAGCGCCGCTTCATGCGGCTGGCAAAGACGGGATGCCCGTCAGTGGGGTTGGCGCCGATCACGAGGATGACGTCGCTGTCCTCGACGCTGTCGAAGTCCTGCGTGCCCGCCGAGGTGCCGAACGTGGTCTTGAGGCCATAACCGGTGGGCGAGTGACACACCCGCGCGCAGGTATCGACGTTGTTGGTGCCGAACCCGGCGCGAATCAGCTTCTGGACGAGGAAGGTCTCCTCGTTGGTGCAGCGGCTGGAGGTGATGCCGCCCAGCGCATTGCGCCCAAAGGTATCGCGGATGCGGTTGATCTCGCGCGCCGCGTAAGTCAGCGCCTCTTCCCACGAAACCTCGCGCCAAGGCTGGTCGATGGACTCGCGGATCATCGGCGAGAGGATGCGCTCCTGATGCTGGGCATAGCCCCAGGCGAAGCGGCCCTTGACGCAGGAGTGGCCGCGGTTGGCCTTGCCGTCCTTCCACGGCACCATGCGTACGAGTTGCTCGCCGCGCATCTCGGCGCGGAAGGTGCAGCCGACGCCGCAATAGGCGCATGTGGTGACCACCGCGCGCTCGGGCTTGCCGATTTCCTTGACCGCCTTTTCCTGCAAGGTCGCGGTCGGGCAGGCCTGCACGCAGGCACCGCACGAAACGCATTCGGAGGACAGAAAATTGTCGGAGGCGAGGCCCGCAGAAACCTTGCTCTCGAACCCGCGCCCCTCGATGGTCAGCGCCAGCGTGCCCTGCACTTCGTCGCAGGCGCGCACGCAGCGCGAGCAGACGATGCATTTAGAAGGATCGAAATCGAAGTAGGGGTTCGAGATGTCCGGTCTTTCGCCCAGATGGTTCTCGCCCTCATAGCCATAGCGCACGTCGCGCAGGCCCACGGCGGCAGCCTGATCCTGCAACTCGCAATCGTTGTTGGCGCTGCAGGTCAGGCAATCGAGTGGGTGGTCGGAGATGTAGAGTTCCATCACCCCCTTGCGCAGCTTCTGCAGGCGCGGGGTCTGGGTGCGGACTTTCATGCCTTCCGACACCGGCGTGGTGCACGATGCGGGCGTCCCGCGCATTCCATCGATCTCGACAAGGCACAAGCGGCACGAGCCGAACTGCTTGAGGTTGTCGGTTGCACAAAGCTTCGGGATCGAACCGCCGGTCAGCGCAGCGGCGCGCATCACCGTGGTGCCAGCGGGCACGGTAACCTCGCGCCCGTCGATCTGGCAGGTCACTTCTGTGTCGCTGCGGACTTCCGGGGTGCCGAAATCGGCCTGGCGTTCATAACCCATGGGATCGCTCCTCGGCGGTCATCAGGTCCGCCGGTGTATTGATATTAGCAGGATTTTCGGAAAAGCGCACCGCCCGCGCCCCGATGCTTGTTGCGAAGGCGCGCATGGAATGACGACCATCGCTGGTCAGCAGGGCATCGAGCGTGGCCGAGGCGCTGGCTGGCCACAGCCCGATTACAGGCTGGCTTTCGCAATAGGCAGGTGCCGGGGCCAACTGCGCCACCAGATCGTCGGCCAGTCCCACGCTGTCGACCGAGCAGGTCAGCACATCGTCATACCCCGCATCGCAGGCATGATGGAGGGCGGCGGCAATTCCGCCCAGCGGCCCCATATCCGCGCGCGGCCAGTCGGGCAGCGTCAGCGCAGGCGCATCTTCACGTCCGACGACGATCACCGCATCGCACTGCGCCTCCAGTGCCTCGACCGCCAGCGCCAGCAGCGTACGCCCACCCAGCTCCGCCAGCGCCTTGTCGCTGCCGAAACGCGTGGACCGGCCACCGGCGAGGACTGCGCCGAGGATCATGGCGCAACCGTTGCGTTGGCATGCTTCGACAAGCTCAGCATGAGCGGGGTAGAAGTGACAGCCTTGCCCAAGCTCCGCTCATCCTGAGCCTGTCGAAGGATGCCCGCGCGCCCCATCACTCCGCCGCTTCCTTCGTCCCATCCGCGCCGAAATCCTCGGGGAAGTTGCGCAGCGCCGACAGCACCGGATAGGGCGTGAAGCCGCCCAGAGCGCAGAGCGAGCCGAACTTCATCGTCTCGCACAGGTCTTCGAGCAGAGTGATTTCGTCGGCCAACGAACGCTCGACCTTTTGAGCGTTGTGCATCTGCGGCAGCGCCTCGACCTTGTCGGGTGCGCGCCCGGAGCGCGCGCGGATGCGGTCGATCAGCTCGACGCCCCGGGTGGAGCCGATGCGACAGGGCGTGCACTTGCCACAGGATTCGGCGGCGCAGAATTCCATGGCGAAACGGGCCTGTTTGCTCATGTCTGCCGTATCATCGAACACGGTGATCCCTGCATGGCCGATCAGGCCATCGGCCTCGGCAAAGGATTCGTAATCGAACGGCAGGTGGAAGTCGGCAGGCGAATGATAGGCCCCAAGCGGCCCGCCCACCTGCACCGCGCGCACCGGACGGCCCGAAGCCGTGCCGCCGCCCACGGTCATCACCAGCTCGCCCAGCGTCACGCCAAAGCCCACTTCGAACAACCCGCCGTGCTTCACGTTGCCCGCGATCTGGATCGGCATCGTGCCCTTGGACCGGCCGAAGCCCACCGCCGCATAGGCCGCAGCGCCATTGGCCATGATCCACGGCACCGCTGCCAGCGTCAGCACGTTGTTGACCACGGTCGGCTTGCCGAACAGGCCTTCCAATGCAGGCAATGGCGGCTTGGCACGCACTTCGCCGCGCTTGCCTTCAAGGCTGTTGAGCAGCGAGGTTTCCTCGCCGCAGACATAGGCGCCCGCGCCCACGCGTACTTCCAGTTCGAACGGCGCCACCAGATGCGCCGAGGCCCGCACCGCCGCCTGCATCTTGGCAATCGCGTGCGGATACTCGCTGCGGATATAGACGTAGCCCTTCTGCGCGCCGACGGCATGGGCGGCAATCGCCATGCCTTCGACCAGCATGAAGGGATCGCCCTCCATCACCATGCGGTCGGCAAAAGTCGCGCTGTCACCCTCGTCGGCGTTGCAGACCACGTACTTGCGGTCTGCCTGGGCCTTGGCGACGGTCGTCCACTTGATCCCCGCCGGGAAACCTGCCCCGCCGCGCCCGCGCAGGCCGGACTCGGTCACTTGCGCAATGGTAGCCTCCGGCCCGATCTCGCGCGCCCTGGCGAGGCCCTGCCAGCCGCCATTCGCGGCATAGTCCTCAAGGCTCAAGGGCCGCGTCTTGCCAGCGCGCATGAAGGTAAAGCGCTGCTGCTTGGCAATGAAGGGATGATCCTCGATCCGCCCGATGGCCTTTGCCGACGTGCCCGCGAGTACAGCGTCGACATCTTCAGGCTCAAGTGGCCCGAAGCCCAAACCATCAATCTCGGCCAGCGGCTCCAGCCACTGCATGCCCCATGAAGACACGCGTTCGACCGTGCATCCCGACGCCACGAAAGCCGCCGCCACATCGTCCGCGCCGCAGGCAAGGGCAAGCGCGTCATCGCTGATCCGTACCAAGGTCATGCCAGCGCCTCCACCAGTGCGCCAAGCTTTGCCGCATCGAGCCGCGCGTGGACCTTGCTGCCGACCATCGCGTTCGGCCCGACCGAGCAAAGCCCGAGGCAATAGACTGTCTCGACCATCACCCGCAGATTATCCGGCAGACCCGCCGCAAGCGCTTCCACACCGCGCGCCTGGCAAGCCTCGGCTCGGCAAAGCTTCAGCACGGGCCGCGCATCCGGCTCGGCATGAAAGTCATGATAGAAGCTGACGACGCCATGCACTTCGGCACGGCTGAGGTTCAGCGCCTGCGCAATAGCGCGCATCGCCTCTTCCGAAACGTAGCCATACTCGGCCTGCACATCGTGCAGGATCGGCAGGAGCGGTCCTTCGGCCGATGCGTGGGCGGCGATGATCTGTTGCAGTCGTTCCATTGCCTTGAATGCCTTGATCCGATGGAAGCGAAGGTCAAATCAAAAGTTCCGAAGCTTGATAGATAAAACCTATCACTCTTCAGCCAGACTTCGTGCAATCTCGACGGCCGCGCCCGCCATCGGGCTCAATGACACGCGATTGACGACGACAAGGCCGATCCGCCGCGTCTCTCCGGGATCGTCGAGCGGGCTGAACCGGGCCCAGTCGAGGCCAGCCAGCAAGGTAGCATAAGTGTCGGGAACGATGGTGCAGAAACCGCCGGAGCGGACCAGCTCGAACAAGGTCACATAGCTGTCAGCCACCGCGCGCGGAGTGATCGCGATGCCCGCTGCAGCCATCCGTCCGTCAAGGATACGCCTGAACTGCATGCCCTGGTGCAGAAGGCACAGCGGCTGCCGCGCCGCTTCCTGCCAGCTTGTCGGCGCGGCTGCATCAATTCCGGAACCGGCGCGCGAGACGAAGAGGTAGCGTTCGGCATGAAGGCCCACAGAGAGCACGTTGCCGGGCGGTTCGTGGTCGAGATAGGTAAGCCCGGCATCGCATTCGAAGGCGTTGAGCGAACGCTCGATCTCGCGCGACGTTGCCGAGCGTACCGACAGCGTCACGCCCGGATGTCGCGACAGGAGAGCTTCGCCAAAAAGGCCCACAAGGGGCAGCGCAGCCGGGATGGCAGCAAGCGAGAACTCGCCCGTCAGCACGGCCGAGCTCGCCGCGACCGAGCTGGACATGCTGGCCACCGCGCCAAGGATCTGCTCTGCCCAGGGCAACATTGCCTGGCCATGACTGGTCAACCCGAGAAACCTGCGATCGCGCTCAACTAACCGGTGGCCCACCTCCTGCTCGAGCGCCGACAGTCCGGCAGAAAGCGTCGGTTGCGAAACGCCGCACTCTGCCGCCGCGTTGGCGAAGTGGCGCAAGCGGGCGATGGCAACGAAGTACCGCAACTGGCGTAGATGCATGCTGTCACCGACGGTATAATAGGGCCGCTCTATCAACCCCGCTCATGAACAAGTGTCAATCGGACAGTCGCGCACCCATACTCGGCAGCCTAACCCAGATGCAGGGCCGGCTGCAGTCGCAGCGTCTCACCTGGTGAAATGCAAAATATCGCTTTGCAGCTTTGCTAATTCACTTGAGCATGTTGCACTGAAATGGGCTAAGGGCGCCCGAGATCAAGACTCCGAAGGGATTCCAGCCGTGCACGACACTCTCACCCGCCAGCGCGAAACGACTGCTTCAGCCAGCGCCGTCCGCACCGACTGGACACGGGAAGAGATCGCCGCGCTGTTCGATCTGCCGTTCACCGAACTGGTGTTCCGCGCAGCTGAGGTTCATCGCCAGCACCACCGCGCTGGCGAAGTGCAGCTGTGCACGCTGCTCTCGATCAAGACTGGCGGCTGCCCCGAGGACTGCGGCTACTGCTCGCAGTCGGTCAAGGCCGACAGCGGCGTCGAGGCGACCAAGCTGATGGAAGTGCAGAAGGTGCTGCAGTCCGCCGCCCAGGCGAAAGACAACGGCTCGAAGCGCTTCTGCATGGGCGCGGCGTGGCGCAACCCCAAAGACCGCGACATGCCCGCGATCATCGCCATGGTGAAGGGCGTACGCGAGATGGGCATGGAAACCTGCATGACGCTGGGCATGCTCACGCCTTCGCAGGCCGCGCAGCTCGCCGAAGCGGGTCTCGACTATTACAACCACAACATCGACACCTCGCCCGAACGCTACGAGGACCTCATCACCACCCGCACTTTCGCCGACCGTCTCCAGACGCTGGAGAACGTGCGCAATGCCGGGATCAACGTCTGCTCGGGCGGCATCGTCGGGCTGGGCGAGACGCGCGCCGACCGTGTCGGCTTCGTCCATGCCCTCGCCACGCTCGAACAACATCCCGAAAGCGTGCCGGTCAACGCGCTGGTGCCGATCAAAGGCACCGTGCTGGGCGACATGCTCGCCGACACCCCGCTCGCCAAGATCGACGACATCGAGTTCGTCCGCACCGTCGCGGTTGCGCGCATCACCATGCCGCTGTCGATGGTCCGTCTTTCCGCAGGCCGCGAATCGATGTCCGAAGCTACGCAGGCGCTGTGCTTCATGGCAGGCGCCAACTCGATCTTCACCGGCGACAAGCTGCTCACCGCCGCCAATGCAGGCGACGATGCCGACGCTGCCATGTTCGCCCGCCTCGGCCTCAAGCCGATGGAAGGCGAAGAGCCGATGCGTGCCCAGAAGGCCGAAAATCTGAAGGCAGTCGGAGGCTGTTCGGGAGGCTGCGCGGCTTGATGGCTGGGAGCACCACACGCACCGGCTCGCTCTGGTCGGCGCACACCGCCGATCTTGCCGCATTGGGGGAAAAGGCGCGCCTGCGCAGTCTCGCACCTCGCCGCGGCATCGACTTCGCCTCGAACGACTACCTTGCGCTGTCGTCCTCGCCCCGGCTTGCGGCGGCGGTGCAGGAGGCCATTGCGCGCGGGGTTCCGCTCGGCTCGGGCGGATCGCGCCTGCTGCGCGGCAACGATCCCGAGCATGAACTGCTGGAAGAGGAAGCTGCCCGCTTCTTCGGCACGGAATCCGCACTGTTCTTCTCGGCAGGCTATGCCGCCAACGTCGCTCTGCTTTCCACGCTCCCCCAGCGCGGGGACCTGATCGTCCACGACGAACTCGTCCACGCCTCGATGCACGAAGGCCTGCGCCTGACCCGTGCCACGGCGGTCAGCGCTACTCACAACGACGCGCAAAGCTTCGATGACGCCGCGCGCGAATGGCGGGCCAAGGGCAATACCGGCCGCATCTGGCTCGCCTTCGAGACGCTTTATTCGATGGACGGCGACATGGCTCCCGTAGCCGAAATGGCCCGCGTCGCCGAGCGCCACGAAGCAATCATGATCATCGACGAGGCTCATTCCACTGGCGTGTTCGGCCCGGACGGACGCGGCCTCGCCGCCAGCCTCGATGGTCGCCCCGACACCATCGTCCTACGCACGTGCGGCAAGGCGATGGGCTGCGAGGGAGCGCTCGTGCTTGGCCCCAAGGTCGTGCGCGATTTCCTCGTCAATCGCGGCCGCCCGTTCATCTTCTCGACCGCGCCCTCGCCGCTGGTCTGCGCCGCCGTGCGCGAAGCGATCCGCATCATGGCCGACGAACCGCAACGCCGCGAAGCCTTGCGCGATCTCGTCGCCCATGCCGAGCAAGTGCTGGCTCCGCATGGCGCGCAGGCCACCGGCTCGCAGATCCTGCCGCTTATCCTGCACGAGGACGCGCGCACCATGGCGGTGGCCTCCGCATTGCAGGCCAAGGGCTTTGACGTGCGCGGCATCCGCCCGCCTACCGTGCCGCAAGGCACCAGCCGGTTGCGCATCTCGCTCACCCTTAACGCCACGCACGAGGATGTCGATGCCCTCGGCACAGCGCTGGCGGAGGCCCTGCAATGACCGCCTTTGTTGTTACCGGCACCGACACCGGCATCGGCAAGACGATCTTCTCGGCCGCGCTCACCGGCGCACTTCAGGCGCATTACTGGAAGCCGGTACAGGCGGGCCTCGACGATGGTGCGGACCGCGATCATGTTGCGCGTCTGGCTGGCGTCCCAGCAGGCAACGTACTGCCCGAAGCCTATCGCCTCAACACCCCCTGCTCCCCGCACCGCGCGGCGGAACTGGATGGCGTGGTGATCGATCTTGCGCAATTGTCGCTGCCGGATGTCCGCCCGCTCGTGATCGAGGGGGCTGGCGGCGCACTGGTCCCGGTCACGCGCAACACGACCTATGCCGATGTCTTCGCGTGGTGGAACCTGCCAGTGATCGTCGTTGCCCGCACTGCATTGGGCACGATCAACCATTCGCTGATGACGTTCGAGGCTTTGCGTTCGCGCGGCGTGCCGATCCACGGCGTGGCTTTCGTCGGCGATGCCAACGAGGACAGCGAAGCGACGATCAGTGCGATGGGCGAGGTCAGGCGCCTCGGGCGGCTGCCCATGCTTGAGCAGCTCGACGCCGAGAGCCTCGCCGCCGCCTTCGCGAAAAACTTTCGCAGCGAGGACTTCGCCTAGATTTCGTCATTCCCGCGCAGGCGGGAATCTAGCGACATACCAATTCGCGAAGCGACCGACTGCATCCCCGCCTGCGCGGGGATGACGAGGTTCTTACGGATCAATCCTCGAAAATCGCCACGGCACGGGTCCAGCCTGCCGATGCCCCCCGGATCTTGTGCGGGAAGCAGCTGACGGTGAAACCGTGCGGCGGCAGCACTTCAAGGTTGTGCAGCTTTTCGAGGTGACAATAGCCAATGTCGCGCCCCGCCTTGTGGCCTTCCCAGATCAGCGAGGTATCGCCGGTTTCCTTGACCTTCTCCGCAGTGTGCACGAACGGGGCGTCCCAGCTCCAGGCGTCGGTACCGGTGACGCGGATGCCGCGCGAGGTCAGGTACATCGTCGCTTCATAGCCCATGCCGCAGCCGATGCTGACATAGTTGGGATTGCCCACAGCCTTGCCCGCAGCCGTGTTCACCAGCACGATTTCCAGCGGCTTCAGCTCATGCCCGATGCGCTTCAACTCGTCCTCGACGTCCTGCGCGGTGACGACATAGCCATCCGGGAAATGCGTGAAATCGAGCTTCACGCCCGGCTGGAAGCACCACTCGAGCGGAACCTCGTCGATGGTCATGGAAGGCTCGCCACCGTTCATCGTCGGGTGGAAATGCCATGGTGCATCGAGGTGCGTGCCGTTGTGCGTGGTCAGGGTCACGTTCTCGACTGCGGCAAAGCCCGCACCGTCCGGGGTATCCTCCGGAGTCACGCCGGGAAAGAAGAAGCCCAGTTCCGGCATGGTTTCCCCATGCTTCTGGTATTCGATCTTCGGGCGCAGGAACGGCGGGTCGGTGATGACATCGTTCTCGAGATAGATCGAAAGGTCGACGAAACGGCGGCTCATCAGAAGTTCTCCCTTGCGCTTTCTCAGCGCTTGATCAGTTCGGCGCGCAGACCTGCGGGCGTGACCACGAGGGCCAGCGCCGCGCCGAACGCGAGCTTGGCAAGCAAGGCGGGCAGCCAGTCAAGCTGTATGGCCCCGCCCACCAAGAGGACAGCCCCCGCACCAGCCATTCCGCAAACCGCACCGAACACGCCACACAGGACAGCGCGTGGCAGGACTGCTGCCGGCAGGCGCGAAGCGCCCTGGATCACCGGGACCTTGCCTTGCCCCAGCGCCTTGCGCGCCATCAGACCTGGCACCAGCGTTGCCATCAGGCCGATCATGAAGCCTTGCGGGCCGAAGTCGAAGACATAGCCGCCCATGCCCCACACCGGCACTTTGCCACCGGTGCCGAACACCGCCACGAAGAAAGCAGCGCTCAAGGCGACGTTGATCGCAGTGCTGACGGCGGTTTCGCGGCGGATGTAGGCGGCAGGTTCCATTCAGGCAGTCGTACCGCCAAGGGTCTCGGCAAACCAGTCGGCAATCAGATCACGGCCATAGGCCATGTTGTCCGCGCCGACGTGCTCGACGCCACCCTCGCGCGCGGTGAAGATCACCTTCTCGCGACGCGGCGAATTGACGAGCTGGTCGTACAGGTCGTCGGCGTAGGACACGCTGATCTGGCGATCGTGCGCGCCATGGGTGACAAGGAACGGCACCTTGATGCGGTCCATGTGCCCGTTGAGGTTCATGTCGGTCGACTTCTCGAGGAACTCGTCCATGTCCTTGGCACCGAAGGCCCACATCACGTGCGCCCAATAGTGCGGCACGGGGTTCTCGCCCTCGCGCTTCATGCGCTTGTCCTGCACCTCGCGCCAGTTGTGGTTGGCACCCCACACAGCGCCGCTCGCAAAGCGCGGCTCATAGGCTACGGCGCGCGGCGCAAAGTGGCCGCCCAGCGAAATACCGGTCATGCCGATGCGCTTGGGATCGACGTCGGGCTGGCTCTCTAGCCAGTCCACCGCCTTGCTCGCCCAGCTTTCCGAATGGGGATCGACCGGCAGATCCTGCAGGCGCAGCGACTCGCCAGAGCCCGGCTGATCGACGCACAGCGTGGAAACGCCACGCCGCGCGAGCGCTTCGGGCAGGCGGCTCCAGTAGAGCAGCTCCTTGCAGCTATCGAGGCCGTTGCAATAGACCACCACCGGGTGCGGACCGGGGCCTTCGGCGCGGGTGTAGAGCGCAGGCATCGTGCCCTGCTCGAGCGGGATTTCCACCCGCTCGCGGTTGATCTTGCCCAGCGCAGTCGACCTGGCGAAGGCGTCGAGCGCCTTGGCGTAAGTCTCCTTGCGCCCCGGCGCGCCGTGGCCTTGCATGCGCTCGGCCACCAGCAGGTAGAGCGAGGCGCGCTCCAGCTTGTTCGAGGCGGAAAACGCACGGCCCTTTGCCTCGTCCTCGGCGGCGAGCTCGATCAGCTTGTCGCCATAGGACGCCCACTGCTTCATGAACATCGGCGTGCCGGCATCGCCGCCGTTGGCCGCGGCATCGATGATCGGCTGGCACATGTCGACGATCTCGCCGATCTGCCCGCCGCTTTCCATCGCGATCGAGACCGAGAGATTCCAGATGTAGTTCGGGAACGGTTCGTAAAGTGCCATGGATCAGGCCTCTACAGTCTGGAACAGGCCGGGATTGACATGCGGGTGCGGCAGCGTCTGCGGCCCGCCCACACCGATGCCCCACTGGTCCATGACCATCGGCGCAGGGGTATGCACCTTGTACTGGTGCGTGTCGAAATCGACCTCTTCGAGATCCGAGGTATACTCGGTCACGAAGCCGCCCGGCGTCACGAAGTAGCTGAAGGTGTTGTTGCCCGCAGTGTGACGGCCCGGACCCCAGCCGATGTCCACGCCCTTCACCTTCAGGCGGTGGGCGCCGCGCATCATGTCGTCGACCGAAAGCATGTCATAGGCGACATGGTTGAGGCAGGCAGGCCCCGGCAGGATGGCAATGCGATGGTGCGCCGAATTGCAGCGCAGGAAGCACATGAAATCGCCCAGCCAGTCCGAAACCTTGAAGCCGAGCACGTCACAGAAGAACTTCACCGCCTCTTGATGGTTGGGCGAGTGCAGCACGATGTGGCTGATCTTCACCGGCACGCCTTCCCAGCGCTCCAGTTCCCGCTTGGCGCCACGGGCAACGTCGCTCGACACTTCGAACAGGAGGCCATCGGGCGAGAAGAAGCGGAAGCCGTAGCCACCGCCCGGCGAGGTCAGTTCGGCAGGCTCGCTGGCGATCTGGCATCCCGCATCGGCAACCTTTGCGCGCAGTGCATCGACGTCGGCGCGGCTGTCGGCGGCAAGCGCGATCACGTCGATGCGGTTCTCGTCTGCGCGGCGGAGCTGGACCACATGATGCTCGTCATGCCCCTGCGCCTTGAACCAGGCGTGGTTCTGGTCCTCGCCGACCGGCTCAAGGCCCCAGACATCGGCGTAATAGGTCTTCTCGGCGTCGAATTCCTTCACGCCATACCCGACATAACGGATCTCGGTAACGCGGCTCATTGGGATCTTCCTTGAACTGGTAGATTTTGGATTGGGCAGAAATCAGATTGGCTGCGAGACGACGGCGAACATCTCCGCAGTGGCCTTGTGATTGTCGACAGCAGGCCCCACACCCAGCTGTCCGTGGCAAATGGCAAGGCTGCTCTCGACGATGTAGCGGCAGCGCTCGAAACGGCGGTCGCGATAGGCCTTGAGCGCGGTTTCCACGTCGTCGTGGCGCTCCAGTTCCTCGGCGATCACGATCGCATCCTCGATCGCCATACCAGCCCCCTGGCCCAGATGCGGCGTCGTGGCGTGCACGGCATCGCCGAGCAGGCCGACACGGCCCTTGCTCCAGTCACCCCGCACCAGCATCCCCTCGAGCGGCCGGTAGACCACGCCCTCGTCGTCAGTGATCTGCTCGCCCAGCGCTTGAATCTGCGGGCTGCACTTGGCGAGCTTGGCGCGCATCGCCGCCGCAATGCCTTCGGTCGGATAGCGCGGATTGCCGGGCTCGGGCGTTGTCACGTACATGTACATGACGTCAGCGCTCATCGGCACGAGGCCCACGCCGGTCGGGCCGTTGTAGACCTGCAGGGCATCGAGACCTTCTGCACGCGGGAAGTTGTAGCGCCACACCGCCTGGCCTGTGAACACCGGCTTTTCCGCATCTGGCAGGATCTGCTGGCGGGTCTGCGAATAGACCCCGTCCGCCCCGATCACCGCGTCGTAGCTTCCGGTCGAACCGTCGGAAAAGGTCACGTGGACCTTGGCGCCGTCGTCCTCGATCTTCTCGGCAACAAGGCCAAGACGCAGGTTTGTGCCAAGGTCCTTGGCGCTGTCGCCCAGCACCTTCTGCAACGCGCGACGGCTGATGCCGACGTTGGCCGGACGGCCTTCGACGAGGCGCGGGCTGGGAACGCGGGCGACCTTGGTGCCATCGGGCAGGAAGATCTCGACAGCATCGAACCCGCAAGCGGCATCCATGAAGCTGTCCAGCACGCCAAGCTGGTCCATCGCGCGCAGCACGTTCGACTGCTGTATGATGCCAACGCCATAGACCGACCAGTTCGGATCACGCTCGATCGCGGTGACCGAGTGCCCCTTGCGCGCGAGCGCAATCGCTGCCGAAAGCCCGCCGATTCCGGCCCCTATAATCAGGATATCCAAATTTTTCATCGCCCTAAACCAGCTCCGCAGCACCGGACGCCAGCCCCTCTCATTCTCGTGATTGGCATCTGCGGCCGATTTAGATTGCGCCGAACAATACACCAAGCAAGTAATTTTTATGCCGATCCATGCTTGAAATCTATGAAATGGCATCAAGTCCATTAGCTTGACTTGCCGGGCCGGGAGAGGATACCGTTTAAGAATAAAGGTTCTAGAATGCGGCATCACAAGAACGCCGCCGGGAGATTCGATGACCAGTCCTGCAGCGCGCCAACCGGGTGTTCCCCAAGGCCTCACCATAGTCCTTACCGGCTTCCTGCCGATCGTGGCCATCGTCTCGATGTTCCCTGCGGTCCCCCGCATGATCGCGCACTTCGCAGCCGATTCCTCGGCCCCCACCAAGGTGCCCGCGATGGTTTCGGCTCCCGGCCTGACAGTGGCGATCCTCGCGCTGTTCGCCGGCCTGATGGTCGACAAGTTCGGCCGTCGCCGCCTGCTGCTGTGGTCGACCGGCCTCTACGGCTTCGTGGGCATGGCCCCGATGTTCCTCGACAACCTCGATCAGATCTACGCCTCGCGCCTGCTCCTCGGCGTAGCCGAAGCCGCGATCCTGACGACCGCAAACACGCTAATCGGGGACTATTGGGACGAGAAGGGCCGCAGCAAGTGGCTCTCGCTTCAGGGCATCATCGGGCCGTTCTTCGGCAGCGCCGTGATCTTCACCTCCGGCTACCTCGCATCGATGAGCTGGAACTCGGTGTTCATGATCTACGGCATCGGCTTCCTGGCATTCTTCGCCATGCTCGCCTTCATCTATGAACCGGAGAACGATGATACCGCCCGCAAGATGCTCGGCATCGGCGCGGAGGCCAGCACTCCGTTCCCGTGGGCAGGCGTCCTGACCTTCGGCCTCGTCACCCTGTTCGGCGGCGCACTGTACTACGTCTTCATCATCAATGGCGGGATCGTCTGGCAGGAACTGGGCGTTTCCGACCCGTCCGAGATCGGCCGCCTGACCACAATCCCCAGCCTCTTCGTGATCGTCGGCGCGGTGATCTTCTGGCTTACCGGACGCTTCGGCCCACGCATCCAGCTGACCGTGTTCCTCACCCTGCTCGGCTCGGGACTGGCCGTGATCGGCATGGCCAGCGACTGGAAGGGCATGGTTGCAGGCATGGCCCTGCAGCAGACCGGCGCGGGCATGGCTGTGCCGACCCTCATCGCCTGGGCGCAGGGTTACCTGCCCTTCGAGCACCGCGGACGCGGCATGGGCGTGTGGACCTCGACCTTCTTCCTCGGCCAGTTCGTTTCGCCGCTGCTAGTCAGCATGGCCCGCACCTCGAGCGGTTCGATGCAGGGTGCATTCTTCATCGCCGGCCTGCTCGGCATCGGCATCGCGCTTGCCACCTGGTTCATCGTCGCGCCCAAGCAACCGCAGGCAGCGGCCGCCTGATGCGCCGCTTCGGCCTTGCAGTAATGGCACTGGCGCTGCTCGGAAACGGCCCGGCAGCGCCCGACAACCGCCGCATCATCGAGGACTTCGCGCGCCTGTTCTACCTCGAGCGCGACGTCAAACAGGCTTTCGAAACCTACGTCGCGCCGGATTACATCCAGCACAACCCCGGCGTGCCGGACGGACGCGATGCGGCCATCGCGCTGCTCCAGCCGATGTTCTCCGACCGGAACCGCAGCTTCGAGGTGCGCAAGATCATCGTCGACGGCGATCTCGCCGCAATCCACATCTTTGCGAAGCCAGACCCCTCCGCACGCGGTGCCGCAGTGGCAGACTTCTACCGCCTCAAGGACGGCAAGATCGTCGAGCACTGGGACGTGATCCAGCCGATCCCCGAAAAATCGGCCAACCCACATCCGATGTTCTAGGCTTCCGCCTCTGCCTTGAGCAACTGCATCATCCGCCTTCTCACCCGGATCGCGCCTGCGTCCGAAGGCAGGATGACCGGGCGAAGCTCCCAGAAATCGCCATCGCCCATCGCATGCTGCTGGGCGTGCAGCATCGGGTGATCCTCCTCAAGGAACGCCTTCTCGAGCAGCGCATGCGCCTCCGGCGTCGGCTCATGCGTGTAGAAGTAATGCGTCGATGTCTGAGTTGCAGGCGTCAGGATATGCGGGTCGCCCATCGGTGGCACGATCATGTCCTTGCGGTCCGTGCCCGATCGCGCCAGTCCGATAAACAGAGCGAGATTTGACGGCGCATTCCAGCGCATGTGCAGCCACTGGTCGATCGTCGCACCTTCCGGCAGCATCGGCACCGCCCATACGGGTGGCTCGGAGTCCGGCATTGTCCAGTTGTTCCAGATCGTCCCGCTGTCTTCCTGCACCACCTCGTGCTGCCCGCTGGCAAGCAGAGATCCGTTTGTCCCGAAGCTTTCACGGTGGATGAACTCGGCGTGGCTCAGGTCCATCAGGTTGTCAGTGACCAGCTCATAGCTCGCATCCATCGTGATCATGCCGCGATGAAGTGGTCTGTCGGAATCGAGGAAGCTGTAATCCGGGATCAGCGCCGGGTCGGCCTTGTCGGCGTCGCCCGGCCAGAACCAAACACCCGTGTGCTTCTCAACCACGGTCAGCACTTCCACTTTCGCGATTTCGAGCGGCTCGCCCGAAAAGGGATTGTGCGCGCAGTTGCCCGCAGCGTCGAAGGCCAGCCCGTGATAGCCGCAGCGCATGAGATCGCCGTCGCGAGTGCCCCGGCTCAACGGCACGAAGCGATGAGGGCAACGGTCAGCCATCATCACCATCTCGCCAACTGCCTTGCGCCAGATCACCCACGGCTTGTCGAGCAGGCGCCGCGCGAGGAATCCACCATCCGGCACCTCGTGCGACCAGCAGGCCATGTACCAGCCATTGCGCAGGAACGCTGTCATGGCCATTCTCCCTTGATGACGAGTCAAAAAAACCAGTTGGTTTCTTTATAACGATGGCGAGCGTTGTGAAAAGCCCTGTCAGCCGCAATCCCGAGGTCGTGCGCACGCGCATCCTCGATGCCGCGCAGGCCGAATTCATGGCCGAGGGCTTTGCCGGTGCGAGCACCAATCGCATTCTCGAGCGCTTCGGCGGCTCGAAACCAACGATGTTCCGACACTTCCCGACCAAGCGGGCGCTGTTCGAAGCCGTCGTAGCCCGCATCGCCGAACGCTGGCGCGATGCTATCGACATGCGCGATAGCGACAGCAGCGATCCGGCAAGCTGGCTCCACGCCTTCGCCACCCGCGCACTGACGTGGATTCTCACCGACGAGAGCATCTTCGTCGGCCGCATGGCCATTGCCGAAGGTCACCTCTTCCCCGAGGTTGGCGAGACCTACCGCGCGCTCGCGGTCGAACCGCTCAATGCGCTGCTCGAAGAACGCCTGCGCGACTGGACGCAGGCGGGGCTGCTCGCCTGCCAGGAGCCAGGACGCGATGCCCTCGCCTTCTTCGACCTCACGCTGGCCGGCATGGTCAGCCGCAAGCTCTACCGTGTCGACGAGGGCTTGGACTCCGCGTCCCTGTCGGACCACGCTCGCCGCTGCGTGGCGATCTATCTCGACGGACTGCGCATCAGGCTCTGAGACTCAAGCCCTGACCGACTGCTCCTTGACCGGCTCCATCACCACGAAAGTGCTGGTGTTGGTGACATGCGGCAGGGTCGAGATCTTCTCGCCCAGCACGATGCGAAAGCGGCGGATGTCGGCAGTGCGGACCTTCAGCAGGTAGTCGAAGTTGCCCGCGATCATGTGCGCTTCCTCGATCTCGGGAATGGCCATCACGCCGCGGTTGAAATCGGCCAAGGCCTGCTCGCGCGTGTCCGACAGCTTGACCTCGGTAAAGGCAACGTGATCGAGCCCCAGTCGCGCCATGTTCACCACCGCGCGAAATCCCCGGATCACCCCATCGTCGATCAGCCGCTTGAGCCGCGTCTGGCACGGCGTCTTCGACAGGCCGACCTTCTCGGCCAGTTCCGTCACCGGCATGCGCCCGTCGCGCGAGAGGATGTCGATGATCCGGCGATCGAACTGGTCAAGTTGCCTGTCTTCCATGCTTTCAAGCCTACATCAGGCGATGAGAATGCGCAATTGAAGGCGAATTACCTATTTCTGACCAATCGATAAGTCAGAATGCCCATTCGCCGAATGATATCATAGCTCATGAGTATGCCCCTCCCCTTCGCCCAGTTCGCCCCCCGCCTTGCAGAGCCTTCGGACCTGCGCCGCGCGATCACCGCCGCCACGCGTCGGCCCGAGCGCGAGTGTGTCGTCGACCTGCTCCCGGTCGCCACACTGCCCGAGCAAGCACGAAGTTCAGCCCAGGCCCTCGCCCGCACGCTGGTCGAAACGCTGCGCGCCAAGCCGCGCGGCAATGGGGTGGACCAGCTGGTGCAGGAATATGCCCTGTCCACGCAGGAAGGCGTCGCGCTGATGTGCCTGGCCGAAGCCCTGCTGCGCATCCCCGACAACGACACCCGCGATGACCTGATCCGCGACAAGATTTCCGGCGGCGACTGGCTCGCCCACTTGGGCAGCGACCGCTCGCTTTTCGTCAACGCCGCCACCTGGGGCCTCGTCGTCACCGGCAAGCTGACATCAAGCGTCGACGACACCGGCCTCGGCAGCGCCCTCACCCGGCTGCTTGCACGCGCGGGCGAGCCGGTGATCCGGCGCGGCGTGGACCTTGCCATGCGCATGATGGGGGAACAGTTCGTCACCGGCGAGACCATTGCCGAAGCCCTCAAGCGCGCCCGCCCGCTCGAGGAGCGCGGCTTCCGCTACAGCTACGACATGCTCGGCGAAGCAGCGATGACCGCCAAGGACGCCGCGCGCTATTACACCGATTACGAAAACGCGATTCACGCCATCGGCAAGGCCGCAGCGGGGCGCGGCGTCTATGAAGGCCCCGGCATCTCGATCAAGCTTTCCGCCCTGCACCCGCGCTATGCCCGCGCCCAGCAGGCCCGCGTGATCTCCGAACTCCTGCCCCGGGTGAAGGCCCTGGCCGTCCTCGCCCTGCGCTATGACATCGGTCTCAACATCGATGCCGAGGAGGCAGACCGGCTCGAACTCTCGCTCGACCTGCTCGAAGCGCTCGCCACCGATCCCGAACTGGCAGGCTGGAACGGCCTCGGCTTCGTCGTTCAGGCCTATGGCAAGCGCTGCCCCTTCGTGATCGACTGGATCGTCGACCTCGCCCGCCGCTCGGGCCGCCGGATCATGGTCCGCCTCGTCAAGGGCGCCTACTGGGATGCCGAAATCAAGCGCGCGCAAGTCGAGGGGCAATCGGGCTTCCCGGTCTATACCCGCAAGGTCCACACCGACATCGCCTACATCGCCTGCGCCCGCCGCCTCCTGTCCACGCGCGATGCCGTGTTCCCGCAGTTCGCCACGCACAACGCACATACACTGGCCACGATCCTCTCGATGGCAGGCAGCGATTTCCGCGTCGGCGACTACGAATTCCAGTGTCTCCACGGCATGGGCGAGCCGCTCTATGACGAGGTCGTCGGCCCGGACAAGCTGGACCGCCCCTGCCGCATCTATGCCCCCGTCGGCACGCACGAGACCCTGCTCGCCTACCTCGTCCGCCGCCTGCTGGAGAACGGCGCGAACTCTTCCTTCGTCAACCGCATCGCCAACCCCGACGTGCCGGTGGAGGACATCATCGCCGACCCGGTCGCCGAAGTTTCCGCCGCCGCCGATCCCGGCGCACCCCATCCGCTGATCGCGCTGCCCTCGGCGCTCTACCCCGACCGCCGCAACAGCACAGGGTTGGACCTTGCCGACGAGGCGACGCTTGAAGCGATCAGCGAACGCTTCCGCTCGGTCTCGCGCATCGTCCGCCATGCCGCCCCCACGGCAGAGCTTCCTACCACACAGGCCCGCCCAGTGCACAACCCCGCCGACCATCGCGACGTGGTCGGCACCGTGCGCGAAGCCCTGCCCGAAGCGGTAACCGAAGCCCATCGCCTCGCCGCCGCCTCGCGCTGGGGCGCAAGCCCACTCGCGGCTCGCGCCGTCGTGCTCGAACGCGCGGCTGACGCGATGCAGGCGCTGATGCCCGAACTCATCGCGCTGATCGTGCGAGAAGCTGGCAAGTCCGTCCCCAACGCCATTGCCGAAGTGCGCGAGGCCATCGATTTCCTGCGCTACTACGCCGGGCAAGGCGCATCGCTCGCCGGATCGCGCCCGCTTGGCACCGCCGTCTGCATCAGCCCGTGGAACTTCCCGCTGGCGATCTTCACCGGGCAAATCGCCGCCGCGCTGATGGCGGGCAATGCGGTCCTCGCCAAACCGGCCGAAGAGACCCCGCTCATCGCATGGGAAGCCGTGCGCATCCTCCACGAAGCAGGCGTGCCCGACGACTCCCTGATCCTCGTCCCCGGCGATGGTGCCATTGGCGCCGCGCTGATCGAGGCCCCCGGCACCAGCGCGGTCCTTTTCACCGGCTCCACCGAGGTCGGCCGCCTTATCCAGCGCCAGCTGGCCACGCGCCTCTCGCCCGAAGGTCGCCCGATCCCGCTGATTGCCGAGACCGGCGGCCAGAACGCGATGATCGTGGATAGCTCTGCGCTTGCCGAACAGGTCGTCGCCGATGTCATCGCTTCGGCCTTCGACAGCGCAGGCCAGCGCTGCTCGGCCCTGCGCGTGCTGTGCCTGCAGGAAGACATTGCCGACCATGTGCTCACGATGCTGCGCGGTGCGCTCACCGAACTCTCGGTCGGCCGCACCGACGTGCTCAGCGCCGACATCGGCCCGGTCATCACCGCCGAGGCACGCGAGGGCATCGAGGCCCACGTCGCACGCCTCTCCAGCGCAGGCTGCCCGGTCCATCGCCTGCCACTCGGCCCGGAAACGGCTAACGGCACCTTCGTCGCGCCAACGATCATCGAACTGTCAGACCCGGCGCTGCTCACCCGCGAAGTGTTCGGCCCGGTCCTCCATGTCATCCGCTTCGCCCGCGCCGACATGGATGCCCTCGTCGACCGCATCAACTCCTGGGGCTATGGCCTGACCTTCGGCCTCCACACCCGGCTCGACGAGACCGTCGCCCGCGTGACCGCGCGCGCCCACGCCGGGAACATCTACGTCAACCGCAATGTCATCGGCGCCGTTGTCGGCGTGCAGCCCTTCGGCGGACACGGCCTCTCCGGCACCGGCCCCAAGGCAGGCGGCCCGCTCTACCTGCGCCGCCTCGTCGCCACCGCTCCCGCCGCGCAAGCCATCGCGCTTGGCGAGCGCGAGCTGGCCGGCCCGGTCGGGGAACGCAATGTCCATGCCCTGCGCCCCGTCGGCAAGGTGCTGGTGGCCGCGCAGGATGCCACCCGCCTTTCAGCCCTCAAGGAAAGGGTCGAGCGCCTCGGCGGAACGCCCGTGGTCGCAGAGCCCGGCTGGCAAACCAAAGGCCCCTTCGCCCGCGCGCTGGTCGATGGCGACGCGCCCTTCACCCTGGCGATCCAGCAGGCTGTCGCCGCGCTCGATGGCGCAATCGTGCCGGTACTGTGCCCCGCCGATGGCGACGCCATGCTCGTCGGTGAAGTCTCGCTCTCGATCAACACCACGGCGGCGGGCGGCAATGCGAACCTGATGGCCATGGCCTGAACCGTCGTTCGTTTCACTTTCGCGCGGTTGCCGACAATCCCCACGATTGTTAGCCTGCCAAACGGAAGAGGAACACCATATGACCGATTTTCAAGGCAAGACCGCATTCATCACCGGCGGCGTCAACGGCATCGGCTTCGGCATTGCCCGCGCTTTCGCGCTCGCCGGGATGGACCTGATCCTCACCTATCGCATGGAGGCCGACCGCGAGGACGCCGCCCGCTGGCTGGCTGACAACGCCCTGCCGCCTGCCCGCTTCGTCCAGCTCGACGTCACCGACCGCGCCCGCTTTGCCGAGGTCGCAGCCGAAGTCGGCAAGGTCCACGTGCTGGTCAACAATGCCGGCGTCAGCGTGTTCGGCCCGACCGACGAGGCAAGCTATGCCGACTACGACTGGATCATGGGCGTCAACTTCGGCGGCGTGGTCAACGGCCTCGTCTCGTTCCTGCCGGGCATGAAAGCCCAGGGCGAGGGCGGCCATGTCGTCAACGTCGCCTCGATGGCCGCCTACCTCTCAGGCCCGCAGGCCGGCATCTACACCGCCAGCAAGTTCGCCGTGCGCGGCCTGACCGAAAGCTTGCGCTACAACCTCGCCCCGCATGGCATCGGCGTCTCGCTGATGTGCCCCGGCCTCACCCGCACCAACGCCTGGACCAGCGCGCTCAAGCGGCCTGAAAGCTTTGCCGATTCCGGCTTCGCCCCAGCCGACGTGACCGAACTCGAACAGTTCGGCACCGCCTTCGAACTCGGGATGGACCCGCTCGAGGTCGGCCAGAAGACCCTGCAGGGCATGATCGAGAACCGCGGCCTGATCCTCACCCACGGCGAGTTTGCCGAGGACTTCGAGGAAATCTACCGCACCTCGCTCGATGCCCTGCCCAAGGAAGACATCCCCGAAGGCCGCCTCCACATCGAACGCCTGCGCCGCGCCGCCAACAAGGCAGCGGCAGCAGGCCAGCAGATCGCCCTGTCGGACCTCACCTGACCGCACACGAAAAACGGGGCGCCAGCCTTCCAGCCAACGCCCCGCAAAGGATCATGCGTCTCATCCTGCCTGCTCAACGACGGGCAAGCGAAGAGGTTTCCGCCTAAAGCGAAAACCTGCGCCCGAAGGCGATGATCACACTGTTGGAAAGGTGATGGTGCGGTCGAGAAGACTCGAACTTCCACGGGCTTTCGCCCACAACGACCTCAACGTTGCGCGTCTACCAATTCCGCCACGACCGCAAAATCAAACGGGGTGCCCGACCTGTGATCGGCGCCCCGTGGTGGGGTAGGAGCGCGCCCCTAGCAAAGGAGTCTGGCGGGTGCAACAAGCTTCGCGAAGTTTTTCGCAATAGCGCCCGAACCGCTCCCGTTCAGTCGGGCTTCCAGCCGATTATCGCGAACTTGGCAGACTGTGGCACGTCGGTAACCGCCGCATTGATCGTCACGGTTTCACCGGGGGCGAGTTCTTCCTGCGGCGGGGGAACGTCCCAGGTCTTCACCACCTTGTCGTTCGAATCGCGCAACACGATCAGGATTTCAGGCAGCGGGCGGACCTCCTTGCCGGTGTTGGACACCGTGCCGCTCACCCCGAAGTACTTGGTGCCGTTGGGCAACTGCCTGCGGTCCTGCTTTTCCGGCGGGAACGACAGTTCAAGATCGGGGTGGTCGGCACCGAAGGCTTGCCCCGTGCCCGGCAGCCACTGCGGCAGGCCGAAGTAATACGCCGCCCCACCCAGCGCCGCCACGCTCAGCGCGAAGGCCACTGCCGCAATCGTCCACAGCTTGGCCGGATTGCGGCGCGGCCGGAATGGCGGCTGGTGATCGAACGGCGACTGGTCCTCTTCCACCGGAGCCGGAGCGAATGTCCGGCGGGCGGGATGCGGCAAGGGCGGAGGCGTCGGCGGCTCTGCCTCGCTCGCCTGCGATGCTCTACCGAACGGCAGATCAGGCTCGGCCGCTGCGACAGGCTGCGGTGCTGGCGCCGGCGCAGGAGTGGACACCGGCGGGGGTGCAGCAACAACTGCAGCATCGCCCGAAGCCGCAACGGCATCCAGAACCGCCACCGGCTCGGCCCGCTCAGGCAGTTCAGGGCCATTCTGGAACCACGAATGACGGCACCGCGCACACCGCACGGTCCTGCCGTCCACGCCGATTGCGGTGTCGGGCACGACATAGCGCGTCGAGCAGGCGGGGCACGCAATGATCATCCAGCGGGTTAAGCATGGTCGGCCCGCAAGAAACAATAGCCACACCCGAGACAAAACGCGTCCACGGCCTTTTTTCCACATGGATTGCCGCGTATAGCCCTTCAGGCGTAACGACGGCGCAGAACAAACGGGTACAGTCTCCACCTCATGAGCCAGCCAGACGACGCGGAGATTGTCCATTTCGACAACGTCGGCCTGCGCTATGGCACAGGCAAGGAAGTGCTGACCGACGTCAGCTTCACGTTGTATTCCGGGCGTTTCTACTTCCTCACCGGCGCATCGGGCGCAGGCAAGACGAGTATGCTCAAGCTGCTCTACCTCGCCCAGCGCCCCTCGCGCGGGCTGATACGCATGTTCGGCACCGACGCGATCACCCTGCCGCGCGAACGCCTCCCCGGCTTCCGCCGCCGCCTCGGCGTGGTGTTCCAGGACTTCCGCCTCGTCCCGCATCTGTCTGCGTTCGACAATGTCGCGCTGCCCTTGCGCGTCGCTGGTGTGCCGGAACGTGACATCATCAAGCCGGTCACCGACATGCTCGAATGGGTGGGCCTGGGCGATCGCAGCAACGCCCGCCCCGCCACGCTTTCGGGCGGTGAACAGCAGCGCGTCGCCATCGCGCGCGCCGTGATCGGCCGCCCCGACATGCTCGTGGCCGACGAGCCGACCGGCAACGTCGATCCCGAAATGGCGGTCAAGCTGCTGCGCCTTTTCGAGGCGCTGAACCGCCTCGGCACCACCGTGGTCGTCGCCACGCACGATGTCCACCTGATCCAGAAGGTGCCGGAATCGCTGATCATGCGGCTCGACAAGGGCCGCCTTTCGGACCCCACCGGCGCGCTGCGCTATCCGCCGCGCCGCATGGCCGTCCCGCCCCGCCCGGACGCGCTCGGCGCATGAGCGTGCTGCCTGCCATCACCAGCGCCCTTGGCGGCGACTGGCGCGAGCGGACCAGCGCGGAAAGCCGTCTGCTGCCTCAGGGCAAGTTTTCCGGCCCGATGCCGTGGGTCATCGCGATCATGATCGGGCTGACCGTCGTCGCCACCGCCAGCGGCCTTGCCCTGCGCAACACCGCACGCGCCGCCCGTGCCGACGTGGCCGGCGGCGTCACCGTCCAGATCGTCCACGGCGCCCCGCGTGAGCGTGACCGCCAAGCCGCCGCCGCCTTGGCTGCGCTGAAGTCCGCCCCCGGAGTCGCCGAAGCTCGCCTCGTGCCCCAGAAGGAACTCGACGCACTGGTCGAACCATGGCTCGGCACAACCGCCGGTGACGACGTCAACGCGCTCCCCGTTCCCGCCCTGATCGACGTACGCCTTACCGGCAGCGCCGACGCCAACCGGCTCGGCGCCTTGCGCCAAGCGTTGCGTGGCAAGGCTCCCGCCGCCCGGATCGATGCGCAGGCCAGCTGGCTCGCCCCGGTGTTCGAGGCGGTCCACGCGCTGCAATGGCTCGCAGGCGGCCTCATCGCCCTGCTCGCTTTCGCCACCATCGCCACCGTGCTGCTCGCCTCGCGCAATGCACTGGGCAACCATCGCAGCACCATCGAGATCGTCCACATGCTCGGCGGCACCGACGCGCAGATCGCGCGGATCTTCCAGCGCTCGATGGCGGTCGATGCGGCGGCGGGCGGCATCGGCGGGCTGCTGCTCGGCGTCGTCGTCACCAGCCTGCTCGGGCGCCAGTTCGCCGCGCTCGGCTCGGGGATGATGGCCGCAGGGGGCCTCGCGTGGAGCGACTGGCTGGCGATCTGCTGCATCCCGGTCGGCGGCGTCCTGCTTGCTGTGCTGACCGCACGGCTCACTGTGCTTAGCGCGCTGAGGCGGATGCTATGACCAAGCGAGGCATCTTCCGCCGCCTGTTCTCGCTGCTCGTCATCGCATGGGCGCTGGGCTTCATCTGGTTCGCGGTATTCCTGCCCCGCCCGGTGGTGGAACCGGTACGCACCGATGGCGTCGTGGCCCTCACCGGCGGTGGCGGCCGCATCCCCCACGCGCTTGGCGTGATCGAGAAGGGCCGCGCGCGCCGCCTGCTCGTCTCGGGCGTCGATCGCGAAGTCCGCCCGCGTGAATTCGCTGTGGAATACAAGGTGCCCGAACGCCTGATGACCTGTTGTGTCGTGCTCGGCTATGACGCAGTCGATACCCGCAGCAACGCAGTCGAGACCACGCGCTGGGTCAAGGAGAACAAGCTGCGCTCCGTCCGTCTGGTGACGACAGACTGGCACATGCGCCGCGCCGCCTTCGATCTTGCCGCAGAAGCGCCCACCAACCTGATCATCGTCGAGGACGCGGTGCCTTCCCGGCCCAGCTTCCGCATCCTGTTCATCGAATACAACAAGCTCGTCGCCCGGGTGATCGCCTGGAGCGTAGCGGGTCTGATCGGCTGGTAATCTTGCGCAATCTGCTTTCCATTCCCCGCAGCCTTGCCTTCTACATCGCGTTCTATGGCGGGTCGGTGCCCTACGTGCTCGCGGCGCTGGTGTTCATGCACCGGCAGCAGGGTGCATTCCGCGCCATCGTGCGCGGCTGGAGCGCGTGGCACCGCGCCTGCTGCCGTGCCCTGCTCGGCATCCGCGTGGAACTGCAAGACCCGGTGTTCAAGCCCGGCGTGCTCTATGCCGTCCGCCATGAATCCTTTTTCGAGGCGATAGACCTGCCGCGCCTGTTCCGCGTCCCCGTCGTCTTCGCCAAGGCCGAACTGCTGCGCATCCCCGGCTGGGGCAAGGCGGGCGAAAGCTTCGGCCTGATCGGAGTCGAGCGTGAGGCGGGGGCCAAGGCCCTGCGCAAGATGCTCAGCGAAGCCCGCCGCCGCATTGCCGAGAACCGACCGCTGATCATCTTCCCCGAAGGCACGCGCGTGCCCCACGGCCAGCGCCGCGATCTGCAGGCAGGCTTTGCCGGGATCTACAAGCTGCTCGGCCTGCCGGTCATTCCCGTCGCGGTTGACAGCGGCCCGCTCTATCACCGCAAATGGAAGCGCTCGGGCACCATCCGCTATCGCTTCGCCGAGGAAATCCCGCCCGGCCTGCCCCGCGAAGAAATCGAAGCCCGCGTCGAAGCGGCCATAAACGCGCTCAACGCATGACCGATCCGGTCGCGGGCACCCCCGTGCAGGGTGAGGAAGAAAAGCGCTCGCTGATGGAAGTGCTCGGCCCCGGCCTCGTCACCGGCGCGGCGGACGACGATCCCTCCGGCATCGGCACGTACAGCCAGGTCGGCGCGCAATTTGGCTATTCGCTGGCGTGGTCGATGATCCTCGCCCTGCCGCTGCTCGTCTCGATCCAGGCGATCTGCGCCCGCATCGGCGCGACGACCGGGCGCGGCATCGCCCACAACTTGCGCCGCCACTATCACCCCGCACTCCTGCGCACGATGGTCCTGCTGCTGCTGATCGCCAACGTGATCAATCTGGGCGCAGACCTCGGCGCGATGGGCGCGGTGCTCGCCCTGCTGATCCCCGGCCCGGAACACCTGTTCGTCCTCCTGTTCGGCGTGGCAAGTGTGCTCGCCGAAGTCTTCGTCTCCTACGAGCGCTACGCCCGCATCCTCAAGTGGACCACGCTCTCGCTGTTCTCCTACATCGCGGTAGTGCTCGTCGCCGATGTCGATTGGAGCGCCGCGCTGCATGGTCTGACCGTGCCCAGCTTCAAGCTTGACCGCGATCACACCATGGCGCTCGTCGCGATCTTCGGCACCACGATCAGCCCCTACCTGTTCTTCTGGCAGGCGGGGCAGGAAGTGGAAGAGCGCCACCGCCGCCACACCAAGCCGCTGTGCATCACCCCGCGCGAAGCTGGCCCGGAACTGCGCCGCATCCGCAACGACACGCTCACCGGCATGGGCTTCTCCAACGTCACAGCCCTATCTATCGTCATGGCAACGGCAGCCACGCTCCACGCCAATGGCCTGACCGGCGTGCAGTCGGCCGAGCAGGCCGCATCCGCCCTGCGCCCCATCGCCGGAGAGTTCGCCTTCGCCCTTTTCGCGCTCGGCATCATCGGCACTGGACTGCTGGCCGTGCCTGTCCTCGCAGGCTCTGCCGCCTATGCGGTGAGCGAAACATTCCGCTGGACCGAAGGTCTCGACCGCCGCCCGCGCGAAGCCAAGGCCTTCTACGGCGCCATCGCCCTCGCCACGCTCGGCGGAGTCGCGCTCAATTTCATCCACATCGATCCGATGCACGCGCTCTACTGGGCTGCCGTGGTCAACGGGTTGCTTGCGCCGCCGCTGATGGTCGTGACGATGATGATCGCGCGCAACCCGCGCATCATGGGCCGCCTCGTCATCCCCCGCCGCCTCGCCATCGGCGGTTGGCTCTCCACCGTCGTGATGTGGGCCGTCGCGCTGCTATTCCTGTTCGGCTGACTTTGTACCGTTGTGATCGCTGCGTCCGAAGTCGGGCCGCGCATCGTCCTGACCCATCTCGATGATGCCGCGGCGGATCGCGCGGGTGCGGGTGAAGTGGTCGAACAGCACGTCGCCATCGCCCTTGCGGATCGCCTTCTGCAGCTCGGTCAGGTCTTCGGTGAAGCGCTGGAGCATTTCCAGCACCGCGTCCTTGTTGGAAAGGAACACATCGCGCCACATCGTCGGGTCCGAGGCGGCGATGCGGGTGAAGTCACGGAAGCCGCCGGCCGAATACTTGATCACCTCGCTCTGCGTCACCTGCTCGAGGTCCGATGCAGTGCCGACGATGGTATAGGCGATCAGGTGCGGCAGGTGACTGGTGACGGCCAGCACCTTGTCATGGTGGGCCGCATCCATCGTCTCGACCCGCGCGCCCAGCGCTTCCCAGAACGCCACGAGCCGCGCGGTCATCGCCGCGTCGGCATCGGCAGGCGGCGTGACGATGCACCAGCGGTTGCGGAACAGCGAAGCAAAGCCCGCGTCCGGCCCGCTGCGCTCGGTCCCCGCCACGGGGTGTGCGGGAATGATGTGATGCCCCGGCAGCGCCTCGGCCAGCGCCGCCGCCACCGTCTCCTTGGACGACCCGACATCGCTGACCAGCGCGTCCTTGGAAAGCCCCGGTGCAATCGCACGCGCCGCCGCGCCCATCGCCCCCACCGGCACGCAGAACACGACAAGGTCCGAACCTTCAGCCGCCAGCGCCGCCTCATCGGCAATCCGGTGCGCCAGTCCCAGCGCCCGCGCCTGCTCGCGCACATCGGGGTCGGCATCATAACCGACCACGGTCACCCCCGGCAGATAAGCCTGCACCGCATGCCCGATCGACCCGCCGAGCAGCCCGAGCCCGACGATCGTGACCTGCGTGAACGCAGCCTCGCTCACTTCGCGGCCTCACACATCGCGCGGATGGCAGCGGCGATCTCGTCCATCTGCTCAGCCGTGCCGATGGTAATGCGCAAGCCCTGCGGCAGGCCCTGCCCTGGCAGCCAGCGCGTGATGTAGCCGTGGTCCATCAGGCCAAGGTACACATCTTCCGCGGTGACCTTGCCCTCGAACAGGATCAGCACGAAGTTGGCCTTGCTCGGCAAGGGCCGCACGCCATGGTTGCCCAGCGCTTCCAGCTTCTCGACGAACCGCGCGCGCTGTTCGGTGTTGTGGCGGCGCGATGCTTCGACGAAGGCCTGGTCCTGCACTGCCGCCAGCCCCGTCGCCTGCCCGCTCAGCGAAACGTTGAACGGCCCGCGAATGCGGTTGAGCATGTCGACAATCGCCGGGTGCCCCGTGCCCCAGCCGATCCGCTCACCGGCAAGACCGTAGATCTTCGAGAAGGTCCGCGTCACCAGCACGTTCTGCGCAGTCGCCGCCAGTTCCAGCGCGCCGTCGTCATCCTCGGGATCGAGGTATTCGGCATAAGCACCATCCAGCACCAGCAGCACGTCAGGCCTCAGCCCCGCATGCAGGCGCAGCACTTCCTCGCGCGGCAGCCAGCTTCCGGTCGGGTTGTTCGGATTGGCGAGAAACACCACCCGTGTCCGCTCGGTCACGCAGGCCAGCAACGCGTCGACATCGGTGCCGTAATCAGCATCTGGCGCCACCACCGGCACCGCCCCGCACCGCCGCGCAGCGATGTCATAGACCGAGAACCCGTAGCGCACGTAGAGCACCTCGTCCACCGGCCCGGCATAGGCCTGCGCCGCAAGGTTGAGCAGCTCGTCAGAGCCCGTCCCCATCACGATCCGCGCCGGATCGATGCCGTGGACCGCGCCAATCCCTGCACGCAATTCCTTGCTGTCAGGGTCCGGATAGACCGCCGGATGCCCCGCAGCCCCGCGTGCCGCCAGAGCCGCCGCGCTGCAGCCCAGCGGGTTCTCGTTGGCGGAGAGCTTGGTCAGCTTCTGCCCGTCCTTGCCGGTCGACTTGCCGGGGACATAGGCGTGAATGCCGAGGATCCAGTCCTTTGGCCGAGGAGCAGGGGATTGCGGTGCGTTTGGCATCCGCGCCCCTTAGTGTTTGCGCAGGCTCCCGGCAAGCGATGGCGCCACCCTCGCCTTACCCCCACGCCCGCGCATCAAGAGAGCAAATGCCCCCCAGCTCCGGGACGGCAACCTGCTGGCAAGCAAATCTGCCCATCGTCCCCAGCACTCACCTCGCCTGCGAACCGTTCGTCTCTTGCGACAAGCCGCGACAAACCTGCATGCACCGTTCATCGGGGGGCAAGCGAACCGGTCCTAAAACGGTCGTCGACGAGGCGGTCGAGGCGGGTTTCCCCCCTGTTGCCCGGTCTCCTGGAGACCTCCTCGCCAAGCGTGACGAACGCGAATGGAACCCTCGGACCAATGCCCCCGGTCCGAGGGTTTTGTTTTGTTCGCTTTGGAGGCATCCGGCCTTGTATCGCGCAACGATACACGATACATAACGCCATGATTATCGGATTCCGGCACAAAGGGCTTGAAGCCTTTTACAACACCGGCACGACGCGGGGCATTCAGGCTTCCCACGTGAAGAAGATCCGCAACATTCTCGGCCTGCTTGAGGTTGCCGCAACGCCGGAGGATATGAATTTGCCGTCCTTCAAGCTGCACCCGCTGAAGGGCGATCTGAAAGGTCACTGGTCGGTCTGGGTTAATGGCAACTGGCGGATCACCTTCCGCTTTGTCGGGACCGACGCCGAACTCCTCGATTATCAGGATTACCATTGAGGTCATGACGATGATGCACAACCCTCCCCATCCCGGCGAACTGCTTCGTGATGAAGTCATCGAAGCGCTGAATCTTTCCGTCACCGAAGCCGCCAGCCGCCTTGCGATGTCGCGCGTGGCGCTCTCGCGCGTACTCAATGGCAAGGCCGGGATCAGCCCTGATCTTGCCCTGCGGCTGGAGCAGGCAGGCGCGAGCACGGCGCGCGCGTGGCTGGCGATGCAGGCGAACTATGACTTGTGGCGGGCGCGACAGCATGAACAACCTATTGTGCGCCGGTTGCAGGAAGCTGCATGACGTTGCAATAACGCAAAGATCGCGTCAAAGTTCACGTATGATTTTTCGCAGACCAATAGTTCCTTCTCGAATACCAGAGCTGGCACTGTTTGGTGTTGCTGCGTCGGGCGTTCTCTTCGTCGCCGCATTTTCTGTTTGGGCAGCATCAAGGGAGTTAGTCGCTTGGCACGAGGTTCCAGCTCTGACAGTTTTGATGGGGCTGGGATCATTGCCCATGGTGGCTATGGGGCTGTGGCTTAGGCGCCAGCGATTGAAAAAGACGGCTGAACTGCAAGATTATGAGTGCATTCTCGCAGCCGCACATGATCCGCGCTAGCCCCAACATCCCATCTAGCAATCGCCCCCCCGCAACCCTAAAGCCAAGCGCATGATCTCGGTTGCCACATGGAACATCAATTCGGTCCGCTTGCGCGCCGATCAGGTCGAACGCTTTCTCACGCAGGAGGCGCCCGATGTGTTGTGCCTGCAGGAGATCAAGACGCCGGAAAACCTGTTCCCGCACGAGGTGTTCGAGAAGCTCGGCTACACCCACCGCGCGGTGCATGGGCAGAAGGGCTACCACGGCGTCGCCACCGTCAGCCGCATTCCGTTTCGCGATTTCAGCAAGCATGACTGGCAGGACAATGGCGAAGCGCGGCACATCGGCGTCGAACTGCTCGGCCCCGGCAATGGCCTGATCATAGAGAACGTCTATATCCCCGCAGGCGGTGACGTGGCCGACCGCGAGGTGAACCCCAAGTTCGGCCAGAAGCTCGATTTCCTCGAGCGCATGACCCGCTGGGCCGAAAAGATCGAGCGCCCGACCTTGATTACCGGCGATTTCAACATCGCCCCGCTGGAATGCGACGTTTACGACCACAAGGCGCTGCTCAAGGTCGTCAGCCACACGCCCATCGAGGTCGAGACGCTGCAGCGCTTTGCCGATGCGCATGGCTGGGTCGATCTTGGCCGCAAGCACATCCCCGCGCCGGAACGCAACTATTCGTGGTGGTCCTACCGCTCCTACTGGCGCGCCAAGGATCAGGGGCGCCGGCTCGACCATATGTGGGCCTCGCCCGAAGCTGCCGCGCAGACGCGCGCGCACCGCTTCGTCGAGGAAACGCGCAAGTGGGAGCAGCCTTCGGACCACATCCCGCTGATCACCGAGCTGGATCTGTGAGCGAAAGCCGGAATGTAGCAAAAGCGCTCGATGCGCTGCGCCACGGCTGGGCGATCCGCGTGACCGGCGAGCAGGGCGCGCTAGACCTGCTGCCCGCCGAAACCGCCTTTGCCCAGCCCGGCATCTACGCCGCGCGGCTGCTCATTTCTGCCGCCCGCGCCGCCACACTGAAACTTGCCAATCAGCGCGACGCCGCCGTTCCGGAAGCGCCGGTGTTGATCCACGGGGCAGAGCCGTTCAACCTTTCGGCGGCCCGCAATCTGGCCGACCCGGCGCAGGATCTGGGCTCGCCCTTGCGTGGGCCGTTCAAGGCCGACCCCATTGAAGCGCACGATGCGGCCGTCGCTGCAATGGAACTGGCGCGGCTTGCCGGAATCCTGCCCGCCTTCCTGATCTCGACCGGTATCGAGAATGCCGCCGAGGTTTCGACCGAAGATCTCGCGGCGTTCAAGGATCCGCTCAACCTCACCATCCAGGCCCGCGCCCGCCTCCCCGTCCACGCCTGCGAACACGCTGAAATCGTAGCCTTCCGCTCGCGCGATGACTTGCGCGAGCATGTTGCGCTGATCATCGGCACGCAGACCAGCGAGCGCGAACCGGTGGTGCGGCTGCACAGCGAATGCCTGACCGGAGACATCCTCGGCAGCCTCAAATGCGATTGCGGCCCGCAGCTCGATGCAGCGCTGGCCCGCATGGCCGAGGAAGCCAATGCGGGCGGCTGGGGCGTGCTGCTCTACCTGCGGCAGGAAGGGCGCGGCATCGGCTTGATCAACAAGCTGCGCGCCTATGAACTGCAGGACCAGGGATTCGACACGGTCGACGCCAACGAGCGCCTCGGCCTGCCGAGCGAAGCGCGTGACTTCCCGGTTGCCGCACGGATGCTTGACCTGCTGGGCGTCCGCTCGCTTCGCCTGCTGACCAACAATCCGCAGAAAGTGGCGACATTGCAGGCACTTGGGGTGGAGGTGACGGAGCGCGTGGCGCACCAGCTCCCCGCCAACCCCCACAACCAGCGCTATCTCGACACCAAGCGGGACCGGACCGGCCACCTGTTGCGATAAGCGCATTCCCGGTCGGGCAATGCCGCGAACCATGGGGCAATGACCAGGCACCATGAGCAACCAGCACCTGACCCGTTACCTCGCCCGGATGCGCCGCGTTCTCGATCATATCGACGCTGAGGGGCAGGAGCCGCTTGGCATAGAAGCTCTGGCGGCCGTCGCCGCGTTTTCGCCGTTCCATTTCCAGCGCCAGTTCTCCTCGCTGCTGGGCATGAGCGTCGGTGAATACCAGCGGCAGGCGCGGTTGCGGCGAGCCGCGATGCGGCTTGCACATCGTCCGCAGGACAGCGTGACCGCGATCGCGCTCGATGCTGGCTACGGCAGCAACGAGGCATTTGCCCGAGCCTTCCGCAGCCTCCTCGGCCAATCCCCAAGTGCCTTCAGGGCCAGACCTGACTGGCAGGCGCTGGACGTGCTCGTGGACCGTCTCAACCGTCTCAGGAGTCGACACATGCCCGAACAGTTTCAGCCTTCCGACGTGGAAATCGTGGACTTCCCGCAAACCCGGTTACTCACCCTCGAACACCGTGGAGTGCCTGCCCTGCTCGGCGCTACGATCCAGCGCTTCATCGCCTTTCGCCGCGCGCATCACCTGCACCCTGACAGCTCTGCCACGTTCAACCTGTTCCCGGTCGATCCCGTCACCACGCCCGCCGAGGGGTTCCACATGTTGCTTGGTGTAGCCACGCCGCGGCAGATCGAGGCAGAGGGCTTCGGAAGCTGGACGATACCTGCGATGCGTGCCGCGCGGATCGTCCAGACGGGAAGCCCGGATAACCTCGGTCCGGGGTTCGATTTCCTTTACGGCCAATGGCTTCCGGCGAGCGGTGAGGAAATGCGCGACCATCCACCGTTCGTGCGGCGCGTCAGCTTCTACCCTGATGTGCCGCTCCATGAAGCGGTGACGGAACTCTACCTGCCGCTCGCCTGATCCGTCAGACCGCGCGCCAGACGATCAGCAGCACCGCCGCAGCCACTATCACTGCAAAAGCAAGGGCATAGCCCATGTCCTTGAGCGTGAACCTGTCGACGTGTTCCGAGCGAAAACGGCGGTAGCCGCGCTCGGCGGCGGGGTTGCTGGCGGCGAGAGCGACGTCGAGTGCGCTGGCTTCCGAGCGGAACCAGTTTACCAGAAGCTGGCGCTCTTCGGGGTTGACATCCGGGTAGGCGGAGAGGAGCGCCTCGACGTGGGCGCGGCGGGCGTCGACTGCCGAGGCAATCGTGGAAGTGTTTGACATTGCTGCATTCCTGACATGCGTTTGGACTGCGCCAGATGGCGCGGACGGCAGGTCAGGAAATCGGGGGTGCTCTTGGGGCTGGCTGCCACAGGAGCGGCGGTTGCGCAGGGGGCGCGGTTTGCGGGGGCCAGATGTGGTCCGCCCCGGCGAGTTCGAGCGGTGCGGGTTCGGCCAGTACGATGACCGGTGGCGGCGGTGCCATCGGCACGACAGCACGTTGAATTTGCACGCGATTCGCAGGGGCAACGGCCATCTCCGCCGTCGCCGCGCTGAACGCAGAGCCGTGCCGCACGGTCACCGGGGACTCGAACGGGGCAACTGCGTGGGTCAGGACAGTCAGGGCGAGAAGGATTGCCCACAGCCGTCCACCCAGCTTCAGGAGGGCCGAACTCTGCATCTCCAACTCACCCTAGACTCTCGGAGGCAGAGGGGCAACTCTACCCCAACTCGGCACAACTCTAGCGGGACTCGAAGCGGCTGAGACCCGACCCGAGAGCGTTCGCGCCGAGCGCCAGCTTGTCGCCCGACCAATCCGCGACGAAGGCCGACGAGCGGCTGATCCCCGGCGCAAACCGCGCGTCGTTTCCAACAATCGCCAGCCCCGTCGAAGGATGCGTCTTGCCCTCTGCCGCGATGGCGATGAAGGCGCTGTAGTTTTCCTTGTCGGGGCCTTGGACGAAGACGTTGTCGGCAATGCGGCCGGTGGCTCCGGCGGGCAGGTCGATCATGTAGTTCGTTGTTTTTCCAGCCGCATCGTCAAAGCTGGACTGGGTAACTTCGACGCGTCCGGCGCGGCTCTTCACATAGTGCCCGCCGCGCCCGGCCTCGAAGCGGCTGCGGCGGATGGTGACGCTGCCATAATCGCCGAAATAGACCGAATGGGCGCAGGACAGGCCTCGATCACACCGGCCGAGGCGCGAAAAGGTCGACTTTTCAATGAGGACTGCGCCGGTGGGATCATCGGCTGAAAGGATGCCCTGCTCGCTATCGCGGAACCAGGACTGGCGCACGGTGAGGTTGCCATGCTCCAGCCGGATGCCCGAACCATTGGCATCGGGCACGCGAATGTTCTGGAAAATCAATCCCTCGACCGTGGTGGAGCGCCCCCGTGCGACGATGGCGGCCTTGCCCTCGCAGGCCGCGCCGTCGAACACCGTCTGCCCGGGCACTTGCGCGACGAATCCGACATCGCCGGCCTGCTGCACTGCGCAATCGCGATAGACGCCGGGTTCGATGCGGATGGTGCCGGTACCTTCACCGATGGCGTTCACCGCCTGCTGCAGCGCCTGATAGCTGCGCCCGGTCTCGACCACCGTGTAGGGCGAGCGTTGGCCCTGGGCGAGCAGCGCGGTGACGGGAATCGTGGCAACCACCGCGATCCCGAGGAGGAGGACGGCAAGGCGCTGGCCACGGTGGCGGCGCTCTCTGGAGGCGAACGGGTTCATCATGCGCATATCGGTTCCCCGGCGTTTTCACGGACCGGGGTAGCGCGGAATGATTGACAGGCCCTTGCGTTCCCATTGGAACGTGGGGCCTGTCCCAAGTTACAGGCTCAGTCCTTGCTGCCCCAGCGCCACTTCCAGCCGCCGCGCGTGCGCTTGGCCGAGACCGAGAAGACGACGGCAGTGGCGACGATGAACAGGGCGAAGCCGAGCGTGCGCAGGCGCCCGTCGCCGCTGTCGTCGAGCCACTTGATCAGCGGCAGCAGCGCGACATAGCCGATTATCAGCGCCCAGCCCTGCCAGCGGATCGGCAGGCCGGAACCCAGGCCGAATCGCTTCGGCGCAAACCATGCGCCGTCGTCTGCAGGTGTCTCGGGCTTTGGCGGCCGGGTAGTGTAGCGGGCATCAACCATCGCTGTTCTCCGTTTCGATCTTCGGCGGCCGTCCGCGCTTCACGGGCTCTGCGGCGGCGAACTTTACGCCACGCCGTGCCAGGGCCTCGCGCAGCAGGACTTCGATCTGGGCGTTGGCGGAGCGCAAGTCGGCCGAGGCCGTGCGCTCGATCGCGGCGAAGAGCGCCGGATCGATGCGCAGGGGGAAAGCTTTCTTGGGGCTCGGCGCCATGACGTGGGGCTTACTGGTAGAGCGTGCCGGCGTTGACCACCGGCTGGGCATCACGCTCACCACACAGGACGACCATGAGGTTGGAGACCATGGCGGCGCGGCGCTCGTCATCCAGTTCGACCACGTTCTTTTCCGAAAGCTGGTTCAGTGCCATCTCGACCATTGAAACCGCGCCTTCGACCAGCTTCTTGCGCGCCGAAATGACAGCTTCGGCCTGCTGGCGGCGCAGCATGGCACCGGCGATTTCAGGCGCGTAAGCAAGGTGGGTAAGGCCGCATTCGTCGACGGTGATGCCGGCGAGGACCAGCCGTGCGTTGAGTTCGGTGCGCAGTTCGTCGTTGATCTGATCGTGATGGCTGCGCAGCGTGACTTCGTGGTGCTCGATATCGTCATAAGGGTAGCGCGAGCCGATCGAGCGCACCGCGCTTTCGATCTGGACGAAGACGAAGGCCTTGTAGTCATCGACGTCGAACAGGGCCTGCGCGGTATCGGCCACGCGCCAGACCACGTTGCAGGCGATCTCGATCGGATTGCCGCGCAGGTCGTTGACCTTGAGCTTTTCCGACACGACGTTGTTGGCGCGAACCGAGATCTTGGTCTTGGTCATCCACGGCCAGACCCAGCGCAGCCCGTGGTTGCGATCGGTGCCGCGATAGGAGCCGAACAGGTTGATCGCGGCGGCCTGATTGGGCTGGATCATGTAGAAGCCCGAGGCGATGAACACGATGGCAATCGGCAGCGCGGCGATGGTGGCAATGAAGCCGGGCACTTCGGCCTCTGACGGGTTGCCGCTGGCAAAGCCGATAACGCGCATGGCGGTGAGGCCGACAAGCACGATCATGAGAATAAGCATGAAATAGCCGCTGATCGACCATGCCCCGGTTTCGGTGCTGGCGGAGTGCGTTTTCGACTCGGACATCGTCCATTCCCCTTAAATCTGATATCACTTTAATATCAGATGTGGTTGCCGCTGCAAGCGGTTTTGGAGTGCGAGCGGAAGTGCTGTTCCGCTTGCCCACCCCCGTCCCCTCCCGCCTGCGGGAGGGGGGAAGAAGTGACAGGTGCATCCCCCTCCCGCAGGCGGGAGGGGGCTTCTGTTTTCCCCCTCCCGCAAGCGGGAAGGGCTGGGGGAGGGCTGGTTTACACAACACTCTTGCATTCCGGACCGAATCGCTCCACATTATTGGAGCGGACCGGGCCCCTCTGGCGCGGCGTTCTGGCCAATAATGGCAGTTCGCTTCGTGATGTCGGACCGCATCGGGTAATGCCGATGCTTGCGGGTCCGGGTCTTCTCCCCCCTCCTTCCGGACTCAGGCCCACAGGCGTCGGCATTCCCGATCGTTGCAACTGCTTCGACAAGGGAGCTTTGAAATGTCCGATCGTTATTTCCGCCTGATGGAACGCCACCAGAAGCTGGACGAGGCGCTGCGCATTGCTCGCGATCCGCTCGATGTGCTGCGGCTGCGCAGCCTCAAGAGTGCCGTGAAGGCGCGGCTTGCCGCGCTGTTCCTGCGCCGTCCCGAAGCCCGTCTGGCAACAGTCTGAAATAGAGGAACGCCCGCCGCGCCTTACGCATTTTGGGCGCGGCGGGGACTGGAGTTTGATCAATGGAATTCCTCTTTGCAGACTGGCTGGGCACGCCCGCGTGGTTCTGGCTGGCCTTCCTTGGCCTCGTCGTGGTGCTGACCGCGTTTGACCTTGGCGTCCTCCACAAGGAGGACAAGGCCATGGGCATCCGCGAATCGCTGAAGCTGACCGCCTTTTACATCACCATCGCGCTGCTGTTCGGCGTCTGGGTCTGGGCCGAGAAGGGCGCGGATCTGGGGACGAAGTACTACACCGGGTTTTTCATCGAAAAGGCGCTGTCGATCGACAACGTCTTCGTGATCAGCCTGATCTTCACCTTCTTCGCGATTCCCGCCAAGTACCAGTACCGTGCCCTGCTCTGGGGCATCGTCGCGGTGATTTTCCTGCGTGGCGGGATGATCGCAGGCGGCGCGGCGCTGGTCGAACGGGCCTACTGGGTGCTCTACATCTTCGCCGCGTTCCTCGTGTTCACCGGCGTGAAGATGTTCTTCACGAGCGACCACGATCCCGACATTGGCAACAACCCCGCCGTGCGCTGGATCAGCCGCCACATGCGCGTGACAAAGGAACTGCACGACCAGCACTTCTTCGTGAAGGTGCCGGACGAGAAGACCGGCAAGATGGTCAACGCCGCGACGCCGCTGTTTCTTGCGCTGGTGGTCATCAACCTCGCCGACCTCGTCTTCGCGGTGGATTCGGTGCCGGCGATCTTTGCGATCACGACCGATACCTTCGTGGTCTATACCTCGAACATCATGGCGATCCTGGGCCTTCGCGCGCTCTACTTTGCGCTCGCAGCGATGATCGACCGCTTCGCCTACCTCAAGTATGCGCTGGCCGCGGTGCTGGTGTTCATCGGCTCGAAGATCTTCGTTTCCGACTTCCTGCTGGGCGGCGACAAGTTCCCGCCGGTGCTGAGCCTTGGCGTGACCTTGGCGCTGATCGCGGGCGGGGTGGCGTTCTCGCTTTGGAAGACGCGGGGGGAGGCGGTAACGGGGCCGGTGGGATGATGTTGGTGGGTCTGGGGTGGTTTTGTGCCGCTCTGGATCCCCCCCTGCGCGGGGATGACGAAAGTGGGGGTATGGGATGACGAAGGTAGGGCGCGCGCTCCTTTAAATTCGTCATTCCCGCGCAGGCGGGAATCCAGCGACAGACATCATCCGAAGGTCAATCAAGTGGCGGAAAGCTGAAGTCCTCGGCGAGATCAAGCCAGCGTGGATTGCTCTCCTCGATCAGGCGTAGCTTCCACGCCCGCTCCCACTTCTTGAGGCGTTTCTCTCGGGTGATGGCGTGCTCCATCGTGGCATGCTGCTCGAACCAGACGAGGCGTTTGACGCCGTGGTCTTTGGTGAAGCCTTCGAACGTGCCATCGCGATGCTGATAGATGCGGGTGAGGAGGTTTGACGTGACGCCGACATACAGGGTGCCGTTGCGTTTTGAGGCGAGGATGTAGGTTGTTGGCGAGAAATCGCGCTGCATCTCAACGCGGCTACTGCATTCCTGCAGACGCTGGAATGGCGAGTGGTTCCAGTTTGGAACCACCTCCCTCCTTTCGTCACTCCCGCGAAGGCGGGAGGCAAGTCGGGCGTGGCGATTGATTGCTCTGGATCCCCGCCTGCGCGGGGATGACGAAAGTGGGGGGCGGGGATGACGAAGTTTAGCGACGGGTGCCTACCACTGCCGGATAACCTCCAGAAACCGGTCCCCGTAAGCATCGAGTTTGCGGGTGCCGACGCCGCCGATCTGGCCGAGTTCGGTGAGGCTGGCGGGGCGCGAGGCGGCCATTTCGCGCAGGACGGAATCGTGGAAGATGACGTAGGGCGGGACGCCAGCCTCGCGTGCGAGATCGCGGCGCAGGGTGCGCAGGGCGTCGAACAGCGGATCGCCGACGGGGTTGAGCGCGCCCCCTGCCCCGCCCTTGCGGCGGGTGGAGCGGCCTTCCTTTTTCGGCACCAGGACGAGCGGGACTTCCGCTTCGCCCTTGAGAATGGCGCGGGCATCGCCGCCAAGGGCCAGGCCGCCGTGTTCGGTCGCGACCAGCGCCCCCCTTGCCTGCAAAGCGCGGGCGAGCGGACGCAAAAGCGGGGCTTCGTCTGCGGTGACGATGCCGAAGACCGAGAGTTGATCGTGGCCGCGCTGGGTCACGCGCTCGTCAGCGACGCCGGTCAGCACTTTCTCGACATAGCCGAAGCCGAAGGACTGGCCGGTTCGATAGACCGCCGAGAGCAGCTTGCGCGCGACTTCTGTGGCATTGGTGACGCGCGGGGCTTCGAGGCAGTTATCGCAATTGCCGCAGGACGGCGGCGGGTTTTCGCCGAAGTGGCGCAGCAGCAGGGCGCGGCGGCAGTGCGGGGTTTCGACCAGAGAGGCCAGCGCATCGATGCGGGTGCGCTCGCCCGCGCGGCGATGTTCCTCGACTTCGGCAAGGCGCTGGCGGGCGCGCATGAAGTCTTCGGCGCCCCAGAGCATGACCGCGACCGAAGGATCGCCGTCGCGCCCGGCGCGGCCGGTTTCCTGATAGTAGCTCTCGATCGATTTGGGGCAGGCGGCATGGGCGACGAAGCGGACGTCGGGCTTGTCGATGCCCATGCCGAACGCGACGGTGGCGACCATGACCATGTCTTCCGAGGCGACGAAGGCCGACTGGTTGGCGGCGCGCACCTGTGGATCGAGCCCGGCGTGATAGGGCAGGACCGGGCGGCCGCTCGCGCCCAGTTGCTGGCTGAGCTTTTCCACCTGCGCGCGAGTGGGGGCATAGACGATGCCGGGGCCGGGGTTTTCCGCGATCACGGTCATCAACTGGCGCAGAGGATTGTCGCGCGGGACGATGGCGTAGCGGATGTTTGGCCGGTCGAACCCCGCAACGATCAGGCCTTCTTCCGGGATGCCGAGCTGGGCGAGGATGTCGGCGCGAGTGTGGCGGTCTGCCGTGGCGGTGAGCGCGAGGCGGGGGACGTCCGGAAAGGCGTCCATCAGCGGGCGCAGCAGGCGGTAGTCGGGGCGGAAATCGTGGCCCCACTCGGAGACGCAATGCGCTTCGTCGATGGCGAACATGGCGACCCGGCCCTGGCTCAACATTTCGAGGAAATGCGGCTGGCTGGCGCGTTCGGGGGCGACGTAGAGCAGATCGAGGTCGCCCGAGAGGAAACGGTCGATGGTCTGGCCGCGATCCATGTCGGCGCTGGTCAGCGTGGCGGCGCGGATGCCGTTGGCGGTGGCGCTGCGCAGCTGGTCGTGCATCAGCGCGATCAGCGGCGAGACGACGACGCAGGTGCCCGGCAGCATGACGGCGGGCAACTGATAGGTCAGCGACTTGCCCGCGCCGGTGGGCATGACCGCTAGGGTGGAGCGGCCTTCGAGAACGCGCGCCACCACGTCCTGCTGCACGCCGCGAAAGGCGTTGAAGCCGAACACGGCGTGGAGACGGTCGAGGATCTCGGATTCCGGGAATGCGGTCTGGGTAAGGCTCACCGGCCCGCTATGGCAGATCGGGCGCGGTCATTCCACGCCGGATGCGCCGACAATGACATGAAGCCGGCTGATGCGGCTGGTGACGATCTTCCAGCCGTCGGCCTCCTTGCGGTAGGTTTCGTGGTAGTGGCCCATGCCGTGGAGGAAGGGCTTGCCTTCGGCGTCCCAGATCTGGTCCTCCATCGCGATCACGCCGCGCGCTTCGGTTTCCGTGAGCAGTTCGATTTCGTGGCAGTGGCCGTGGTGGACGGTGCGCAAGGCGTCGACGGCGGCTTCGACGAAGGCGGCGATCTGGTCGCCGCCCGAATGGGTCCAGTTCTCCGCGTCCTCGGCCGGTTCGATGGAGAGCGAGCAGGAGGCATCAAACACGGCATCGTCGGCAAAGACCTGGCGCAGGCCGGCGTAGTCCTTGGTGTCCATGCAGCGGAAGTAACGGGCTTTGAGCTGCTTGATCTCCTCGATGGCGATCAGGCGGGCGATGGGGTCGATTGCAGACATGCAGGGCCTCTCAGGTGTTTTGCTGCAGGAGAGGCGAGTTCGACTGCCCGCGCCACTCTTACTTGTGCGAGAGCGCCTTCAGCTTGGGCGTTACCATCGGCACGGTCAGCATCGTGCTCATCACCGCCATGAGCAGAAGTGCGGTGAAGGTTTCGTTGGTGACGATGCCTTTGTCGAGCAGGACGTTGACAAAGATGATCATGATCAGCGCCTTGGTCTGAAGCATCCAGCCGATGATCGAAGCCTCGCCCCTGGCCCAGCCGAGCAGGCGCCCGGCAATGCGCACGCCTGCAAGCTTGCCCGCCACCGAGGCGACGAGGAACAGGAAGGCTGCGCCGAATACGGCGAGACCGCCGACGTCCCACTTGGTGCGCAGGCCCGTCGAGAGGAAGAACACGGGCATGACGGCGAGCAGGAGGAACTGGCGGAAGCCGTCCAGCCGCTCGCGCGTGAACCAGTGCGCATCGAGCACGGCTCCGGCAAGGAATGCACCCACCATGAAATGCAGGCCGCACCAGTCCGCCGCGAAGCCGACCATGGCGAGCCAGATCAGCGAGACGTACCAACGGTCATTCTCGGACAGGCGGCGGAACAGGGCGCGGACGGCCCACGAAGCGACGGCGAAGCCGATGAGGAAAATGCCCTGCCGCTCCACCCGGTGCCAGTCGACGAGGATCAGCGCGAGGACGCCCCAAATGGCGATGTCATCCAGGCTAGCGTAGCGCAGCAGGCGCTGGCCAAGGGGTTCACGGAATATGCCAAGCTTTTCCATCAACAGCACGAGGATCGGCAGCGCAGTGACGGCGCAAGCCATGCCGATGCCGAGAACCGCCTGCGGGTAGGAGCCATTCGGTCCGATCCAGCCCGGCGTGCGCAGAAGCAGGGCAGCGGCGAGCGCGCCGGTCAGCAGCGGGGTGAGCAAGGCTCCGGCCGCGGTGATCGCCGTTTCGCGACGGTTCGCCCAGGCGTCGGTGATGTCGAGTTCAAGACCCGCCACGAACACGAACATCATCACCGCCCACCACGCGATGCCGTTCAATGAGCCGATGACCTGCGGGTTGAACACGAAGGCGTAGTATTCGGGGAAGGCCGCGCCGAGCACGCCGGGGCCGAGCAGGATGCCGCCGATGATCTGCACCACCACCAGCGGGGCCCAGTAATCGGTGCGGAGCAGCCGCCATGCCAGATAGGGCACGGCGAGGATGATCGTCAGCGCGATCAGGAAAATCTCGGTCGTGCCCATGGCGGGCGCTGCTGGCGTCATTGGAATATCCCCCGAAGTGCCGTCGTCTATGCAAGTGTGCGACGGCTTGCCCAATCGATCCGAAAGGCCATATCCCTGTTCAGGGAGACGGCCAATGCCCTTTGGCCGTTGCAAGGCCTTGTTGCAGATGGGGAATTCGAATTCATGGTCCGCCTGCGCGGAAAGAGTGGGTTACCGCTTAACCATCACGCGGCTCAGGCAAGATGCGCGGCGCGCGGTTAAGCGCGGATTCGGACGCGGCTGACAGCTTTTCCTGATGGCGGGAGGGTCCGCCGGGACAGGAGATCTGCGATGGGCTTCGAGATGCGCGACAGCTTCGTCCGCCGCGAGGAATGCAAGGCGGCGTGGGTAAGCGAAGTGGAATTCGCCGAGATGGCGCGGGTGCTCAAGGCCCTGGCGGCGGAGCTCGGGCAGGATACCGATGTGGCATTGGGCGAACTGGCCGCGCATGGACTGGGCGCAGCGCTGGGCGCGCTGGCCGGGCCGGCCGAGGTTTCGGGCGTGGAGGCCGATTACCTCAGGCGGCGGGCGCAGTCGCGGGTGGAGGCGAGCAGGCTGCAGTGACACCACGTCACCCAGGCGAAGGCCGGGCCCATTACCTCTGATCGGCTGCCGACCTCGTGCATGTGAACCGGCGGTAGTGCTGCGCTGGGTGGTTATGGGTCCCGGCCTTCGCCGGGACGACGGAGTTTGGATGATGAAACATGGCGTGCCCCCTTCCCGCAGGCGGACGGGGTGATGCAGGGAGGTCGATTTGTTCAGGTTGCGGGTGATGTCGCGGGCGGAGGCGAGCAGACTGCAGTGACGCCAAGTCGCCATACAACGTCACCCCGGCGCAGGCCGGGGTCCATTACCTCTGATCGGCTGCCAACGTCGCGCTAGTGAACAGGCGGTTGTGCTGGACTGAGTGGTTATGGGTCCCGGCCTTCGCCGGGATGACGGATGATTGGTGGGGGGCTTGGTAGTGTGTCCTCAATCCAGATTGGGCCGCAGCCAGCGTTCCATGACCGGCAGCTCGAAGCCGCGCCTTGTCGCATAGTCTTCGAGCTGGTCACGTCCGATCGTCGCCACGCCGAAGTACTGGCTTTCGGGGTGGGCGAAGTAGAAGCCCGAGACTGCCGATGTGGGCAGCATGGCCTGCGATTCGGTGAGCGTGATGCCGGCGGTGTTGGTGGCATCGAGAAGGTCGAACAGGATCGGCTTGAGCGTATGGTCCGGGCAGGCCGGATAGCCGGGTGCGGGGCGGATGCCGCGGTACTGTTCGCGGATCAGCGCCTCGTTGGTCAGCTGTTCGCCCGGAGCATAGGCCCAGAGCGTGGTGCGGACGTACTGGTGCAGGCGCTCGGCAAAGGCTTCGGCGAAGCGATCTGCCAGAGCCTTTAGCAGGATGTCAGAATAGTCGTCGTTGTCCGCCTGGAAGCGCGCGAGGTGCTGGTCGATTCCGTGGATGCCGACAGCGAAGCCGCCGATCCAGTCGCCCGCCGGATCGATGAAGTCGGCAAGGCAGAAGTTGGCGCGACCCCGGCTCTTGATGAACTGCTGCCGCAGGAACGGCAGGCGCACCGACAGCTCGTCATCGTTCGGGTGCAGGATCACGTCATCGCCATGACGCGCACAGGGCCAGAACTGGGCGACGCCCTTGGCCGTCAGCCACTTCTCCGAAATGATCTTGTCCAGCATCGCGCGGGCATCGGCGTAGAGACTGCGCGCGGATTCACCGATGATCTCGTCTTCGAGAATGCCGGGCCATGTCCCTGCCAGCTCCCATGAACGGAAGAACGGCGTCCAGTCGAAGCACTCGACCAGATCGGCCAGATCCCAGTCCTCGAACACGTGGCGTCCGGGCTGCTCGGGTGGCGGGGCCTTTTCCGACATGTCCGGCTCGTAGGCATTGAGGCGCGCATCCTCGAGGCTGAGCAGCTTGGACGCGCCCTTGCCCGCACGAGCGTCGCGCACATGCTGGTAGTCTGCTGCCGTCGCCTTGATGAACGGATCGGCCTGTGTGTCGGACAGGAGTTGCGAGGCAACGCCGACCGCGCGGCTGGCGTCGAGCACGTGGACGACCGGTCCGTCGTAGGCCGGATCGATGCGCAGCGCGGTGTGGACCTTGCTGGTGGTGGCGCCGCCGATCAGCAGCGGAATGCTCATGCCTGCGCGCTGCATTTCCTCGGCAACGGTGACCATCTCGTCCAGCGAGGGCGTGATCAGGCCGGACAGGCCGATCATGTCGACCTGTTCTTTCTGCGCCACGTCGAGGATCGTAGCCCAGGGAACCATCACACCAAGGTCGAGCACCTCATAGCCGTTGCACTGCAGGACCACGCCGACGATGTTCTTGCCGATATCGTGAACGTCGCCCTTGACCGTGGCCATGATGATCCGGCCCTTGGCCTTGGCGCCTTCTTCCTTTTCCGCCTCGATATAGGGGATCAGGTGGGCGACGGCCTTCTTCATCACGCGGGCGGACTTGACCACCTGCGGCAGGAACATCTTGCCCGAGCCGAACAGGTCGCCGACCGTGTTCATGCCTTCCATCAGCGGGCCTTCGATCACCTCGATCGGACGGCCCCCGCGCGCGGCAATGGCGGCGCGGGCTTCTTCGGTATCCTCGACGACATAGGCGTCGATGCCCTTGACCAGCGCGTGTTCGAGACGGCGCACAACGTCCCAGCCGCGCCATTCCTCGGCGGCTTTTTCGGCGACGGTATCCTTGCCCTTGTAGCTCTCGGCCAGCTCGATCAGGCGCTCGGTCGCGGTCTTGCCGTCATCGGCGGCAGGCTTGCGGTTGAGCACCACGTCCTCACAGGCCTCGCGAAGGACGGGGTCGATCTGGTCGTAGATGTCCAGCTGCCCAGCGTTGACGATGGCCATGTCCATGCCGGCGGGAATAGCGTGGTAGAGGAACACCGAGTGCATCGCACGGCGCACGATCTCGTTGCCGCGGAAGGAGAACGAGAGGTTGGACAACCCGCCCGAGATGTGGACGTGCGGGCAGCGCGCCCGGATCTCGCGCGTGGCCTCGATGAAATCGAGCCCGTAGTTGTCATGCTCCTCGATGCCGGTGGCGACGGCAAAGACGTTGGGGTCGAAGATGATGTCTTCGGGCGGGAAGCCGATGCCGGTGAGCAGCTTGTAGGCGCGCTCGCAGATTTCGACCTTGCGCTCCTTGGTGTCGGCCTGGCCCTTCTCGTCAAAGGCCATGACGACGATGGCGGCGCCGTAGTCCATGCATTTGCGGGCATGGGTCAGGAAGGCGTCCTCGCCCTCCTTCATGCTGATCGAGTTGACGATCGGCTTTCCCGAGACGCACTTGAGGCCCGCTTCGATGACCTCCCACTTCGAGCTGTCGATCATCACCGGCACGCGGGCGATATCGGGCTCGGCGGCGATCAGCTTGAGGAACGTGGTCATCGCCTCGACCGCGTCGAGCAGGCCCTCGTCCATGTTGACGTCGATCACCTGCGCGCCGTTCTCGACCTGCTGGCGCGCGACTTCGACGGCCTTGGCGTAGTCGCCCGCAAGGATCAGCTTCTTGAACGCGGCAGAGCCAGTGACATTCGTGCGCTCGCCGACGTTGACGAAGCGGGAGCCGGAGGGGGCAGAGGCAGTCGAGGTGTTCATTTTCTACTCCCCCCTCCCGCCGCGAGAATCTTGGGCCGGGAGGGGTCGGGGGTGGGTTCTGTTCTTCTTCGAGGTGAGCGTTGTGGCGCTGCCCACCCCTAACCCCTCCCGCTTGCGGGAGGGGGACTTGGTTCAGGCAGCCATGATGAACGGCTCGAGCCCGGCCAGCCGCGTCGCGACTTCCGGCACGGCCATCTTGCGTGGGGGCAGCGCCTTTACGGCCTGTGCCATCGCGCCAATGTGCGCAGGCGTAGAGCCGCAGCAGCCGCCGAGCACGTTGACCTGACCGTGGTCGGCCCATTCCTTGACGAGGCCTGCAGTGGTCTGCGGCATCTCGTCATATTCGCCCAGTTCGTTGGGCAGGCCTGCGTTGGGATAGACCATGATCAGCGTGTCGGCGATCTCGGACAGCGCTTTCACATGCGGGCGTAGCTGGGTCGCGCCGAACGAGCAGTTGAGGCCCACGGTCAGCGGCTTGGCGTGGCGGATCGCGTACCAGAACGCCTCGACCGTGTGGCCCGAGAGGTTGCGGCCCGACAGATCGGTCAGCGTCATCGACATCATGATCGGGATCTCGCGGCCGAGTTGCTTCTCGACCTGACGCACCGACATGACGCCCGCCTTGGCATTGAGCGTGTCGAACACGGTCTCGATCAGGATGAAGTCCGCGCCGCCTTCGACGAGGGCTTGGACCTGCTCGGCATAGACATCGACCAGATGGTCCCAGTCGATCTCGCGGAAGCCGGGGTCGTTGACGTCAGGGCTTAGCGAGAGGGTCTTGTTGGTGGGGCCGATGGCACCGGCGACGAAGCGGGGGCGGCCATCCTTGGCGGTGAATTCGTCAGCCACGCGGCGGGCGAGCTTGGCCGATTCCACGTTGATTTCGCGCACGAGGTGTTCGGCGGCGTAGTCGGCCTGGCTGATGCGGTTGGCGCTGAAGGTGTTGGTTTCGGCGATGTCGGCCCCGGCCTCGAAGTAGGCGCGGTGGATTGATTCAGGGACTTCGGGCTTGGTCAGCGCGAGGAGGTCGTTGTTGCCCTTCTGGTCCTTGGCCAGGCCCAGCGTTCCGGCGTAATCGGCTTCGGACAGCTTGAAGTTCTGGATCTCGGTGCCGAACGCGCCGTCGGTGATGAGGATGCGCTGCGCGGCCTGTTCAAGGAAGGCGGTGCGGGCTGTTGAGGGGATCAGGGTCACGCGGCTTTCTCAAGCGCCGGAGCCTTGGGGCGAAGGCCAAGCAGGTGGCAGATCGCGTAGGACAGTTCGGCGCGGTTGAGGGTGTAGAAGTGGAAATCGCGCACGCCGCCCGCGTAGAGGCGGCGACAGAACTCGGCGGCGATGGTGGCGGCGACGAGCTGGCGCGAGGCAGGGTGGGTATCGAGGCCTTCGAACAGGCCGTCCATCCACGCCGGGATCGCAGCACCGCAGGCCGCGGCGAACTTGCGCGTCTGGGCAACGTTGGAGACGGGCAGGATGCCGGGCAGGACCGGCGCGTCGATGCCAGCAGCGGCCAGCTTGTCGCGGAAGCGGAAGAAGGTTTCGGGTTCGAAGAAGAACTGGCTGATGGCGCGGGTGGCCCCGGCATCGAGCTTGCGCTTGAGGTTGTCGATGTCGGCCTGTTGGCTCGGCGAATCCGGGTGGCTTTCGGGGTAGGCTGCGACCGAGATTTCGAACGGCGCGATCTGCTTCAGGCCCGCGACCAATTCGGCCGCATTGGCGTAGCCATCGGGGTGGGGGGTGAAGGGCACGCCCGGAGCGCCCATGTCACCGCGCAGGGCGACGATGTGGCGCACGCCTGCTTCCCAGTAGCTTTCGGCCACTTCGCGAATTTCAGACTTGGTGGCATCGACGCAGGTCAGGTGAGCGGCGGCAGGAAGCTTGGCCTCCTTGATGATCCGCGTGACGGTGCCATGGGTGCGATCGCGGGTGGAGCCTCCTGCGCCGTAGGTCACCGAAACGAACTTCGGCTGGAGCGGCCCGAGCGTTTCGACGACGTCCCACAGTTGAGCCATGAGCGCGTCGGTCTTGGGCGGGAAGAATTCGAACGACACGTTGATGTCGCCCGGAAGCCCGGCGAAGAGCGGGGTGTCGAGCGCGGTGCGGGCTTCGCGTAACTGATCGTAGCTGGCGTTCATTGGGCTTTCCGGCTTTGCCGTGGTTCGAGTTGCGCCACGCTGTCTTCCCGGCGGACACCGGTCCACAGCTTGACGACGAGTTCGTGGCCCGCGAGCGCGCGGGTTTCGTGGGGGCTGAAGCCTGCACCGCGCAGCATCGCCTCGATCTGGGCGTCGGAGAAGCCGAGGCGAGCGTGGGCGTGGCTTTGGCGCAGGTCTTCACGATCGTGCGCGGCGAAATCGACGATGGCGATGCGGCCACCGGGTGCGGTGACGCGGGCAGCGCCTGCGAGCACGGCCTCCGGAGCCTGGGCATAGTGCAGGACCTGGTGGAACAGCACCGTATCGAACGAGCGCGCCGCAAAGGGGATCTGTGCGAAATCGCCCTGCACCAGCTCAACACTGTCGGCGCGCAAGTGCTGGAGCCGGGCGCGGGCAATGCGCAGCATGTCGGGGCTCTTGTCGAAGGCAACGACGCGCGCGGCGTGGGGGGCGAGCAGTTCGGCTATGCGCCCGGTGCCGGTGCCGACATCGAGCATCCGGCCAAGCCCTGCGTCGCCAGCAAGGCCCAGCAGCATCTCGGTCAGCGCGGACTCGACCGGACCATCCTCGATATGGAGCGAGCGCAGTTCGTCCCATTCCTCGGCGTGGCGTGAGAACCATTCGAGCGCGTGCGATTCGCGCGAGGAGCGGATCGCGTCGAGATGCTGGCGGTCCTCGGCACAGCGGCGGCCGAAGGCGGTGTCTTCCTGTTCGGCAACGGCCAGCAGCCGTGCAATCGCTGCGGCAAGCGCATTGTCCGAACCTTCCGAAACCGAACTGCGAAGGAAGACCCACGCGCCTTCCTTGCGCCGCTCTGCGAGACCGGAATCGCACAGGATCTTGATGTGGCGCGATACACGCGGCTGGCTTTGCCCCAGCACTTGCGCAACTTCGCCCACCGCCAGCTCCATGCTGGCGAGGAGGCGCAGGATGCGCAGGCGCGTCGGGTCGTCAAGCGCGCGAATGGCGTCGTGAATGGCCATGCGGAAAGGCATATAAAGAAACCTTTATACGTGTCAACGGATATAAGGAAGTCGTTATATCAATTGTTACGGTTCATCGAAAACCTGGCAAGGATGCATTTGCCTTAGCCTGTGCCCACCGATAGAACATCCCCGCAATGCTCCACGCGCCGCCCGCCCCTGGCGACATCGGCAGGCGCGGTGGAGTTCAAGATCAGCCCAAGAGAGGGAATTCGATGAAGAAGTACGCAAGCCTCGCGATCGTCGCCGCCGCAGCGCTGGCCCTTTCGGCCTGCGGCAAGTCCGACGATGCTTCGGAAGCGGCGGCGGAAGACACCGTCGAAATGCCGGCGGACGAACTTCCGGCGATGGAACCTTCGGCAGCCGCCGCGCCGATGGCGCCTGCAGCCGATGCCTCCTCGGCCGCTGATGCCGAGGCGAACGCGGTGCGCGATGCGGCCAACAATGCTGCAGCCGTGGCTGCCGCAGCACAGGCCGCCGATGCCGAAGGTGGTGACCAGCAGTCGGCTCCGCCCGCCCAGTAAAGACCTGACAAGGCGGCGGCCGGTGACGGACATCCGCACCTGCCGCCGCCCTGCAACACTGGATCAAATCCGATGGCCTCTCATTTCCGCATGATTGCCATGACGGCGCTGCTCGCGACGCTGGCAGCCTGCGGATCAAGCGAGGAGGAAAAGCCGGGCGGCGTCACGCAGGACGAGGCCAAGGCACTGGATGCTGCGGCGGAAATGCTGGATCAGCGCGAATTGCCCACCCTGCCCGAAGCAACCGTTCCGGCTCAGGACGCGCCCGCGCCTTCGGCGTCCTGATCGCGCAGTTGCGCAACCAGCCATAACCGAACCGCTCCCGCCAAACCTGGCGGTGTTGAGCTGACGATGCGTTCGGCATCGATCCTTGCCACCAGCGCGTTGACCGGCACCTCTTCAGCCAGCGCCGCATCACGCAGCATGTCCCAGAACAACGGCTCGAGGCTGATCGAGGTCTTGTGTCCTGCGATCTCGACCGAGCGCTTGACCGGGGGATGATAGGGCGTGGGCATCACGGTGGCGGGCACCATTGCGGTGCCCGCCGCTCCATCAATACATATGCTGGCCGCCGTTGAGCGACATGGTCGAGCCGGTGACGAAGCCGCCTTCGTCGGCCGTCAGGAAGGCGACGCCGCGGGCGATTTCTTCGGCGTGGCCGAGGCGGCCGACGGGGATCTTGGCGACGATCTTTTCCAGAACGGCAGGCGGCACGGCGGCAACCATGTCTGTATCGATGTAGCCCGGCGCGATGGCATTGACGGTTACGCCGTACTTGGCGCCTTCCTGCGCCAGCGCCTTGGTAAAGCCGTGGATGCCCGACTTGGCGGCGGCATAGTTGACCTGACCGTACTGACCGGCCTGACCGTTGATCGAGCCGATGTTGACGATGCGGCCCCAGCCGCGCTCACGCATGCCGGGGAACGTGGCCTTGGCCATGTTGAAGCAGCCGCCGAGGTTGATGCGCATGACTTCGTTCCAGTCGTCGAAGCTCATCTTGTGGAGCACGCCATCGCGGGTAATGCCCGCGTTGTTGACGACGATGTCGATCTCACCCACTTCGGTAGCGATGCGGGCGCAGCCATCGATCGTGGCCTGATGATCGCCAACGTCGAAGCGGTAGGCGGGAATGCCGGTCTCAGCCGTAAATGCGCGGGCCTTTTCTTCATTGCCGGCATAATTGGCGACGACCGTTCGGCCCTGCGCCTTGAGTGCCATGCAGATTGCCTGACCGATACCGCGCGTACCGCCGGTAACCACTGCAACTCGCGACATGCTAAAACCTCCCTGTGTTCCCTCTGGGGACTACGGTAGGTTCATGACGGAGATGCGACAAGCTGCCGAATACGTAAATGCTGCGAAAGTACGAGAATGCCAGCTGCAGAAATGCTGCAGCAATGAAGCAAGTTCTTCTCGAAATCAGAACGGCGTCAGAAGCGGAACTGGGTTCCGACGTAGACGGCCTGGTTGTCCTGCTTGCCATCGGTCAGCGGACGGAGGCGGTCACGCTCGGGCGAGTAGCGTACGCCGGCCGTGACGTTGAGGTTGCGGGTCAGGCGATAGCTGCCGCCAAGATCGAGCTGATAATCGCCCTGACCTTCGAGCGTGCGCGGTGCGCGGCCAGCCTGATCGCGGCCTTCGGCTTCAATGCGCGGCGCAAAGCGGCTGGGCGTGGAAGCCGGGGTCGTTGCCTTGAACTTGGCAAGATCAGGCATGTCGATCCGCGGGAGATCGCGCAGGCCGGCAGACCCTGCCGAGGGAGCAGCGGCCGCGAAGCTCGCGTAGCCGCGTGAAAGGCCGAGGTTGAATGCCATCGGCGCGATGCGAACCGGCGAAGCACCCGACTGACCAGCGTCTGCCATGCCGTTGCGAACGGCAAAGGCCTGCGTGTTGAGAGCATCGACGCGCACGGCAACGGTGACCGAACGCGTCGGACGGGTATCAGTGCCAGTCGGCGTGAAGCGGAACAGCTTCCCGTTCTTGAGCGCGCGGACCGTGATCTGGGCGGCGAGGCGTTCATCCACCGAAGCCGGGGTGAACGAACCGATTCCACCGCGTGCGGCAAGGCTTACCGGGCCCATGTCGAACCCGCTGGAAAACGCAGACGTGACCGTGGGCGAAAGTGCGAGGCCGAGAACGACCGCTACGCCGACTGTCAACGGCGCACGCAGGCGGCGGCGCAATGCGCCTTTTCCTGCTGATGCCTTGCCGTTGCCAACCATGATACTTCCGCTTCTACCCCAACCCGGGCCGCTTGGCGCCCTGTCTTATCTTGCCATGCCATATCTTACTATGGCTGCCCTGTTGCTTCATATGCCGCAGAACGTTTTCGTCCGGTGAACGGATTCGCCCGGCAAACAGCCATTGCGACTCCGACCAAAACCCCGATTACGTTATCCAATACGGCTATCGGGCAAATGTTTCCAGCCTTTCGCACCTCCCTTGTTGTGACCCCTTACGTATCCCGCTCGAGTGTGGCCCATTATCCACAGGTGTGCCGCAGCCCCTCGCCACACCGGAGGATTCCCTTCTCGCCACATTCAGGGACCGTTCACCGGGTTCGCGTCCATTTGCGGCCTGCATTCATCACGCTTGCCGCATGACGCGCGGCGGTGATAGAGGCCTTATCTGACAACGCGCGCTTACGGGCGTGCAAACCTGCGGCAAAGCTCGGACCGGCAACGCCCGGACGGGACCTTCCGCAAGCAAGGACTGTTTCGTAGTGATCAAGACCGCCAAGACCGCACGCAATACCCGCAAGCTCATCGTGCGCGGCATCATGATCGGGACTCTCGCCGTCCTTGCCACCGGCTGCGGCAAGAAGGAACGCCCCAAGGCGGACCTCGCCGCCAGTCAGGTCACCACGATCGGCGTCAACGCCTATCTGTGGCGCGCAACGCTCGATGCGCTCTCGTTCATGCCCCTGCTGCAGACCGACAGCAACGGCGGCGTGATCGTGACCGACTGGTACGCCAACCCCAAGAATCCCGGCGAGCGCGTGAAGGTCACCGTCTCGATCGTCGACCAGGACCTGCGCGCCGATGCGCTGCGCGTTGCAGCCAGCCGTCAGGTCTCGCAGAACGGCCAGTGGGTCGATGCTCCGGTCCAGGCTGCTACCGTGCAGAAGCTGGAAGACATCATCCTGACCAAGGCGCGCGACCTGCGCCGCGCCTCCATTTCAGGCTGATCGCAGGCGAATCTTGCACGAGTCGGCTGCGCTCCCTAGAGGAGCGCGCATGACCGAGAACACTGCTCCAGAACGCTTCGATCCATCCATCGCCGATACCCGCTGGCAGCGGGTGTGGGACGAGCAGCAGTCGTTCCGCGCTGACGATTCGAGCGCCAAGCCGCGCAGCTACGTCCTTGAGATGTTCCCCTATCCTTCGGGGCGCATCCACATCGGCCACGTGCGCAACTACACGATGGGCGACGTACTGGCGCGCTACAAGCGCATGCGAGGCTTCGAAGTGCTGCACCCGATGGGCTGGGACGCCTTCGGGATGCCGGCCGAAAACGCGGCGATGGAAAAGGGCGTCCACCCCGGCGGCTGGACCCGCGACAACATCGCCAACATGAAGGCACAGCTCAAGCGCCTCGGCTTCGCGCTCGACTGGAGCCGCGAGATCGCGACCTGCGAGCCTGAATACTACGGGCAGGAACAGTCGCTGTTTCTCGATCTCTATGCGGCGGGCCTCGTCTACCGCAAGGAATCGACGGTCAACTGGGACCCGGTCGACATGACCGTGCTCGCAAACGAGCAGGTGATCGACGGGCGCGGCTGGCGTTCGGGCGCGCTGGTGGAAAAGCGCAAGCTGAACCAGTGGTTCCTCAAGATCACCGACTTTGCCGACGAACTGCTGGAAGGCCTTTCCACGCTCGACAAGTGGCCCGAGAAGGTCCGCGTGATGCAGGAGAACTGGATCGGCAAGAGCCAGGGGCTGCAGTTCCGCTTCGACCTGTCGAACGGCGAAAGCGTCGAGGTCTATACCACGCGGCCCGACACCATCTTCGGCGCGAGCTTCGTCGCCGTCGCCCCCGATCACCCGATCGCGCAAGGCGTGGCGGCAACCAACTGCGAGGCGGCGAACTTCATCGCCCTGTGCAAGAAGGGCGGCACCACCGCGGCCGAACTGGAGACGGCAGAGAAGCTCGGCTTCGACACCGGCATCGGCGCGCGCCATCCGCTCACGGGCAAGTACCTGCCGGTCTACATCGCCAACTTCGTGCTGATGGAATACGGCACGGGCGCGATCATGGCCGTGCCTGGGCATGATCAACGCGACTTCGATTTTGCCACAAAGTATGGGTTGCCGATCCTGCGCGTGGTCGCCGCCGATCCTGCTGATGCTGACAAGTCATTTGCGGGCGAGGCCGAGGCCGGCGACGGCATGCTGGTGAACAGCGATTTCCTCAACGGCATGAACGTCACCGATGCCAAGGCCGCCGTCATCGACCGCGCGCAGGGCGAAGGCTGGGGCGAAGGCAAGACCGTGTGGCGCCTGCGCGATTGGGGCGTGAGCCGCCAGCGCTACTGGGGTACACCGATCCCGTTCGTGCACTGCGAGGTGTGCGGCGTGGTGCCGGTCCCCAAAAAGCAGTTGCCGGTGAAGCTACCCGAGGACGTGACCTTCGACGTGCCGGGCAACCCGCTCGACCGGCACCCCACGTGGAAGCATGTCGATTGCCCGCAGTGCGGCCACCCCGCGCGGCGCGAGACCGATACGCTCGACACTTTCGTCGATTCCTCGTGGTACTTCCTGCGCTTTGCCAGCCAGCCCGATGACCGCCCGTTCGATCCAGAGGCAATCAAGCGCTGGCTGCCAGTGGAGCAGTACATCGGCGGGATCGAGCACGCGATCCTGCACTTGCTCTACGCCCGCTTCTGGACGCGTGCCCTTGCCCGCATCGGCAAGGTCGAGGTCACCGAACCGTTCGGCAGCCTGTTCACGCAAGGCATGGTCACGCACGAGACTTACGAACGGAAGAACCCGGAGAACGGCCAGCCGATCTTCTTCAGCCCTTCCGAAGTCGATCGCACGGGCGACGGCGCAACGCTCAAGGCCGATGGCGTACCGGTCGAGATCGGCCGCGTGATCAAGATGTCCAAGTCCAAGAAGAACGTGGTGGACCCGGACGAGATCGTCGCGAAGTACGGCGCTGACGCAATCCGCTGGTTCATGCTCTCGGACTCGCCGCCCGAGCGCGACCTGCCTTGGTCCGAAGCCGGGATCGAAGGCTGCGCCCGCTTCGTCCAGCGCCTGTGGCGTCTGTTTGGGCAGTATGACGCTTCGGCCACTGGCGAGGACAAGGCGCTCGACCGCAAGGCCCACCAGACCGTCCATGCCGTGGCCTCGGACATCGAGGCGCTGGGCTTCAACAAGGCCGTGGCGCGCATCTACGAGCTGACCGGCGCAATCGAAAAGGCCGCGCCTTCGGCCAGCCGCTCCGCTGCGATCCAGAAGGTCCTGCTGCTGGTCGGCCCGATGATGCCGCATCTCGCCGAGGAGGCCTATGCCAAGTTCGGCTCCGGCCTCATTGCCGATGCGGCATGGCCAGAAGTCGATCCGGCCCTGCTGGTCGATGATGAAGTCACCGTCGCCATTCAGGTCAAGGGCAAGCTGCGCGATACGCTGACCGTGGCCAAGGGTACCTCGAAGGAAGACCTCGAACGCCTTGCCCTCGCTTCCGAGAAAGTGCAGCGTGCACTCGAAGGGGCGGAAGTGAAGAAGGTGATCGTCGTGCCCGACCGTCTGGTGAACCTTGTCGCATAAGCGCCTGCTGATCCTCGCTGCGCCGATAATGCTGCTTGCAGGCTGCGGTTTGCAGCCGATGTATGCGGGCGGCGGTAGCGGCGAACTGGCGCGCTCGCTCTCGCAGGTGAGCATCTCTCCGATCGAGGGTCAATCGGGCTGGCTGGTGCGCAATGCGCTGAACGACCGGCTGGGTGCCGACAAGACCGGCGACGCAGCGCGTTACCGGCTCGATGTCCGGCTGGATGATCGCGTCGAAGGCCTCGGCCAACTCTCGAACGATGCGATCACCCGCGAACGCCGCACGCTGCGCGCCCGTTACCAGCTGGTCGACACGCAGACGGGATCGGTGCTGCTTGATGCGACGGCCGGGTCCGACGCCGGGTTCGACGTGGTCAACAGCGAATATGCGGTGATCGCGGCCGAGCAGACCGCGCTCGAGAACCTGTCGCAGGAAGTGGCCGATCAGATCGTCACCCGCGTCTCGGTGCGCCTGCGCCAGAAGCCATGAGCATCACGCGGTGACGCCAGCATGAAGGTCACCCAGAAGAACTTCGCAGCCAGTGCCGCCCGCGCGGTGAAAGACTGCCGCGTGTTCTACTTCTGCGGCCCGGACGAATCGGGCGCGAGCGATGCGGCGGCCAGGATCGCGGGCATGTTCGGCGATGCCGAGAAGATTGACCTGAGCGGCGCAGAGCTCCGGCGCGATCCCGTGCGTCTGGCTGATGAAGCGCGGTCAGTGTCGTTGTTCGGCGACAAGCGGGTGATCCATGTCCGCGCGACCGGCGACGATGCCCACGATGCGGTCGAGACGCTGCTGCAGAGCCCGGTCGATGGTTGGCCGGTGATCATTGTCGCGACGTCGGCCACCGACAAGTCGCGCATTGCCAAGCTGCTGGAAAACCGCGCCGATGCGCTGGTCGGCATGTTCCATCCGCCCGACCTCAAGGCTGTGGCAAGCGCGGTGCGGATGATGGCGGACGGCATGGGACTGCGCATGACCGACGAGCTGTCCGAGCGAATCGCCCGATCGACGGCGCTCGATACGCGGATGGCGCGCAGCGAGATCGAGAAGTTGGTGCTCTACCTTGACGCCAGCCCACAGGCACCGCGCTCGGTATCTGCCGCGGACCTCGATGAAATCTGCGCAGTCAGCGAAGACGACGGGATGATGCCGCTGGTAAACGCGGTTCTGAGCGGCGATTCGCGACGCATTCCTTCAGAGTTATCCCGCATGCGCGAACAGGGGATAAACCCGGTCGGCCTCGTGCTCGCACTGGAGCGAAGGGCGGGCCAGCTCGTGCAACTGGCCGGGCGGCTGGGCGAGCGTGGTGACGTCAACGCCTTCATGCAGCAGGAAAGCGATGCACGGCGAGTATTCTTCCGCGACCGCGCCGACCTTACGCAACAATTGAAGCGCTGGCGCGGCCCGCGCCTGGTGCGCCTGTGCGAGCGCCTGGTTTTGCTGCACCGCACACTGATCGCCGACAACCGGAATGGCGAACTGGCTCTTGCCCAGGGCCTCGCAGAGATTGCTCGCGCTGCCGCACGGTGAATCGTGGCGGATTTCCGTCACGCGGTGTGGCGAATCTCACATTGGGACAGGTTGGTGCTTGCTATCGTAGCTGCACTAGGTATTTTTGCGCAGTGCAATAAGAATAGCATTGGTCGCAACAGGGAACCGATCAGACGTTAGCTCCGGCAGGGGATTCCAGCCCGGAGTTTCGTGAGCCAGAGCGCAAGGGGCAGCTTGAAGCGATGACAATGCACATCCCGGCAGACGAGATGCGCCAGTCGCAAGACCGGAAGCGGGTAACGCTTCCGCTCGCACCGTCGCTGGAGCAGCGGCGGCTGCAGATCTATCTGGTGCTGCTGCTGCTTGATGGCGCGGCGATCATGGGCGGCTTCGGCACCGCCAGCTGGCTCTACCTCGGAAACTTCCTCGACCCCGCTTCGCTTTTGCACAGCCAGGTCATGCTGCCGATCTACTGGACGATCGCGCTGAGCCTGCAGGTCTATACGCTGCAGGCACTGCGCCGACAGAATTTCGCGCGCGGTCGTGCTATCCTCTCGCTGCTCAGCGCCGAGACCGTGCTACTTTTCGTAGGCTTTGCAACAAAGAGCACCGAAGAGTTTTCCCGCGTTTCGGCCCTGCTCGGCCTCGCCTTCAGCCTCGCCCTCCTCCTTTGGGTACGGGCACTCGTCCGGCCATTGACCCGGGCGCGCTGTGGCGAGGCGGCGGTGAATACGCTGCTGATCGACGACGGTGGTGCAGCGCTGCGCATTCCACACACCTTCCACATCGACGCGCGCGAACATCACCTTGCGCCCGACCTTGGCGATCCGCACATGATGGACCGGCTCGGGCTCTACATGCTCAACATGGACCGGGTGATGGTCACCTGCCCGCCAGACCGGCGCGCCTCATGGGCCTTGGTGTTCAAGAGCGCAAACGTCTCGGGCGAGATCGTTGACCCCGAAGTGCGCACGCTGGGCGTGATCGGCGCACGGCGCGAGCGGGATTATGGCGCGCTGATCGTTGCGAGCGGACCGCTGGGCCTGCGTGCCCGCGCGGTGAAGCGCGCGCTGGACATGACGCTGGCGGGCGGAGCCGTACTGGCACTCGCCCCGCTGCTGCTGGTTGTAGCGCTGCTGATCAAGCTTGAGGACCGCGGGCCGATCTTCTTCGTCCAGAAGCGCACCGGGCGGGGCAATCGCTTCTTCCCGATCTTCAAGTTCCGCTCGATGCGCGTCGAAAAGCTCGACGCCACGGGCAACCGCTCGGCCAGCAAGGACGATGACCGGATTACCCGCATCGGCAAGCTCATCCGCCGCACCAGCATCGACGAACTGCCGCAGCTGTTCAACGTGCTGCGCGGCGAAATGTCGATCGTCGGCCCTCGCCCCCACGCGATCGGCTCGCTCGCCGGCGACAAGCTGTTCTGGGAGGTCGACCATCGCTACTGGCTGCGCCATTCGTTGAAGCCTGGCCTGACCGGCCTTGCGCAGGTGCGCGGCTTCCGGGGCGCAACCGATACCGAGACCGACCTTGCCGACCGCCTTCAGGCCGACCTTGAGTATCTTGATGGCTGGACGATCTGGCGCGATCTCAAGATCATCATCAACACCGCGCGCGTGCTTATGCACGACCGCGCGTTTTGAACGGCAGCCCGCTATCCCGCATGCCCGTCAGGCAATTCCACCGGGCACGCCGCGCCCGCAAGCTCGGACCTGAGACGCGCCACACGTTTGGCGAACGAGCGATGCGTCGGCGCGCGCAGGAAACCGAGCCAGTCGCCCGAGCCGAGCCGCTGGAACAGGCCGAGCGCCTTTTCCCCATCGTATCCGGCGCAGCGCATGAGCTTCAGGCCCAGAGAGTCGGCATCGTCTTCCATCTTGCGCCGCGCAGCGATGCCGCCGCCCTTGCGGTGGCGGAGCATGATGTGAGCCATCTCGTGCCCCGCAGCGAGAGCAATCTCGTCGTCACCGCGGGCAAAAGCCATAAGCCCGGTCGATATCGCGACATTGTGCGAATCGCTGTGCGCGTCGACCCCGCCATTCGTGACCAGCACCAGCCGAGCCGCGCAATGCCGGGCGGGCTGGATCTGAAACTGCAGTGTCTCGCCGCTGCGCCGGACAACGAGGACAATCGGCTGGGTCGAAACGCTCGCCGCGATTTCCTCGACGAGCGCTTCTGCTACGAGCGGCCCTGCCTTGCGCCCTTCGATGATCGCGGCGACGCTCTGGCCGCCAACAGAGAGAATCTCGTCACCTGCGCGCAGGCCCGCACGAGCAGCAGGGCCGCCTGGAACCAGGCCTGTCACCACGGGATCGTCGCGCAGCCCGACGCTTCTGGCCAGCAGCGGCCAATCCTTGCGGTCATAGGCGCGGCGGTCGTCGATGATCATGCCGAGATCTGCGGCGAGTGTCGTGCAAGTTTTGGCAGCTGCACTGCGCAGCCGCCACTCGATAGTGCCAAGGCGGACCATGTCCTGCCTCAGTCTGACCGGCCAGGCCTGCTCCTGCGCAGCGAGCGTTGCGGTGGGCACTGGCAAGGCAAGCGCCGCCAGGAACCCCAGCACACTGGCGGTTGCACGGGTCCTCGCCGGTCGCGTCAATGGGCAAAGATCACGGTACGGCATCGGCGCTTTCGCTCAGAATGGCGCGAATGCAGCAAACATCATGCTGTTGAGAAATGCCGGGTTTCGCCAGATCATATTGCATTGCACCATTTCAGACTACTCGCTAGGCTCACAGTACTACGCCACCGCGACGTGCCAACCCGTTTCTGCCGTATCGGCATGAAGATCGGGCAGGACGCTTCGGGGTCGGGTACAGCCTGGCTCGCCTCGGGAGAATACTTTGAAGATTGCCATTCTCGGTCTCGGCTATGTCGGTTGCACTGCGGCGGGATGCATCGCCAGTCAGGGTCATCATGTCATCGGCATCGACGTCAATCCCGGCAAAGTCGAAACGCTCAACAGCGGTCGGTCCCCGGTCTATGAGCCCGGCCTCGATGACCTGATCGGCAAGGCTCGCGCCGAAGGCCGCCTCGAAGCGGTGACCGAGATCGGTGACAAGCTCGACGATTGCGACATCGCCATCGTCTGCGTCGGCACGCCAAGCGGCGTCGATGGCGCACACAACATGAGCTACATCGTGCAGGTCACCCGCGCCATTGCTGCGGCGGTGAAGCCCGGCCGCACCAACCCGCTGACGGTTGTGTACCGTTCGACCATGCGCCCCGGCACGACCGAGCAGATGATCCTTCCGATCTTCCGCTCGCTGGTCGGCGAGGACTGCGACCGGTTGATCGAGCTGGTCTACAACCCGGAATTCCTGCGTGAAGCCACGGCGATCGAGGACTATTTCAACCCGCCGAAGATCGTGCTCGGCACCATCGGCGCGGAGCCGTCGGAGAAGATGGTCGCGCTGCACGAGGGCATCGACGCTCCGATCTTCCACGTCGGCATCCGCGAGGCGGAAATCACCAAGTTCGTCGACAACACCTGGCATGCGGTCAAGGTTGCCTTCGCCAATGAAGTCGGTCGCGTCTGCCAGAACCTCGATATCTCGGCCCGTCAGGTCCACCAGATCTTCGTCTCAGACACGAAGCTGAACATCTCGGCCTACTACACCCGTCCGGGCGGTCCGTTCGGTGGCTCGTGCCTGCCCAAGGACGTACGCGCGCTGCAGCACATCGCGGCCGACACCGGCGCGCAGACGCACCTGGTCGACTCCCTGCTGCGCAGCAACGACGCGCACAAGCACCACCAATTCCTGCAGGCAACGCAAGGCCTTGAGCCCGGCGCCCGCGTGCTGCTGGTCGGCCTCTCATTCAAGGCCGATACCGACGACCTGCGCGAAAGCCCGGCCGTCGACATGGCGCGCAAGCTGCTCGATGCTGGCTACGCGCTCGACATCTATGACCCGCAGCTCAAGCCCGAAAGCCTGATCGGCCAGAACCTCGGCTATGCCTATGCGATCCTGCCCTCGATCGATGGCCTTCTGATCGACAAGGCGACCGCGCAATCGCGTGAATACGCTGTCGCTGTCGCGACCAACCGTCTGATCAAGGACCTTGATCTCGGCTCGACCCGTATCGTCGACGTGAGCGCGATTGCATGAACGCGGTGACCACCCCGTCTGAATTCGAGTTCCCGACCGAGATTCCCGGCCTTCCGCTCAAGGGCAAGAAGGTCCTGATCGTGGTCGAGAACCTGCCGCTGCCGTTCGACCGGCGGGTCTGGCAGGAGGCGCGCACGCTCAAGGCGGCAGGCGCGATGGTCTCGATCATCTGTCCGACGGGCAAGGGCTACGAGAAGCGCTTCGAGGTGATCGACGGGATCGAGATCCACCGTCATCCACTGCCGATCGAGGCCAGCGGGGCGCTCGGCTTCCTGCTCGAATACGGGGCGGCGCTGTTCTACGAGACGGTTCTGACGTGGAAGATCTTCTTCAAGCGCGGCATCGATGTGATCCAGGGCTGCAACCCGCCCGACCTGATCTTCCTCGTCGCGCTGCCCTTGAAGCTCTTAGGCGTGAAGTACATTTTCGACCATCACGACATCAACCCCGAGCTTTACGAAGCCAAGTTCGACAAGCGCGGCTTCTTCTGGAAGCTGATGGTCCTGTTCGAGAAGTTGACCTTCAAGTCCGCAGACGTCTCGATGGCGACCAACCACTCCTACCGCAAAATCGCGATCGAGCGTGGCGGAATGGACCCGGACAAGGTCTTCGTCGTCCGTTCAGGCCCCGATCTCAGCCGATTGAAGCGGGTGCCACCGGTGGAAAGCTGGAAGAACGGGCGCAAGTATCTCGTCGGCTATGTCGGGGTGATGGGCGATCAGGAAGGCATCGACCTGTTGATCGACGCGGTCGACCACATCGTGCGCGACATGGGCCGGACCGACATCCAGTTCTGCCTTGTCGGCGGGGGCCCCAGCCTTGCCAAGCTCAAGGCGCTGGTGGCGGAAAAGGGCCTTGCCGACTTCATCCACTTCACTGGCCGCGCACCCGATCAGGATCTGTTCGAAGTGCTCTCGACGATGGACGTCGGTGTGAACCCGGACCGGGTCAATGCGATGAACGACAAGTCGACCATGAACAAGATCATGGAATACATGAGCCTGGAAAAGGCCATGGTGCAGTTCGACGTGACCGAAGGTCGCTTTTCCGCTCAGGACGCCTCGCTTTATGCACGGGCCAACGATCCGGTGGACATGGCCGAGAAGATCGTCGAACTGATTGAAGACCCGGAACGCCGCGCGGAAATGGGCCGGTTCGGCCGCCAGCGCGTCGAGACGGAACTTAACTGGGGCCACCAGATCGCGCCACTTATCGCAGCCTATCGCAAGGCGCTCCGCCTCGATGCATGAGCGGAGGTACGATTCAGCGCTTCATGCGCAGACGCAAGGCCGGGACGTAGGCGAGTGCCATCCATCCCGTGACCAATGTCGTGCCCATATCGATGAACCAGTTGAGGCGCGGACCGCGGAACAGCAAGACGTCGATCAGATGCAGCGAAACAAGCCTCAGCATGACCAGCAGGACCATGCCAGCGCAAGCAAGCCCTGCGATGGCCGCAATGCGCGAGGGCCCCTTGCGCTGCAGGACTCTGCTGCGCAGCATGAGCGCGAAACCCGCCATGCCGGCAAGTGTCGCCAGCACGATGACCACGCTGGCGATGATCGACTGGAAATCACGCCGTTCCTGGTAGAGATGCTCGGCGCGCAAGCCTCCGCGCAACCATATCCGCAGGTCTTCCTCGAAGCCGAAGCGCCGCAAAACCGCAGCTGCGAAGAAAACCAGACCGGCGATGAGCCAAACCCTGCTATGGAAGGCGGGTGGCCGAATACCGCCCACTCCGGATCGGGCTATCAGAAAAGCTCGCGCGCAAACTATCCCGACAGTAAAATAGAGCATCACTGCGATGTTCGCGAGCAGTCCAGAAATCTGCATCATGTGAAATCCGAATCCCCAGCCCACGGACTTGCTGCAACGCAGCAATACCGCAATCCGGTTCCCCGATACAGGCTGAGCATGGGCGTTGCAAACGTCCAATCGCGCAGAGACCGGCCCTTCCACATTGCAGCGGCCGTAGTCCAAGTTCGCTTCGCAGCTAAGGCGGCGGCAAGTATCGGTAACCGGCGGACTCGCGCAGGAAAGACCGGGTCGGCAAGACTTGCGCTGGAAACATGGGGGGGGTATGCGAACAGTACTTATTTTTCAGACAAGTCTCTCGGGGTGAATGCTGGCATGAACAGAACACTGGCTCGCTGCACTGCAAGAACCGCCGCAAGAACTGCTCTCATCAGCGTGCTTGCCCTTGGCATCGCAAGCTGCAGCACGGGTCCGGTGGCGCAAGTCGGGCTGGTCAATCCGGCAACGACGTCGGCCCTCGGACAGGACGATTATACCGCAACCGAATCTTCGACTTACCTCCTTCGCCCGTCAGATGTCGTGTCAGTCACGGTCTTCCGTGAGCCCGACCTGTCTGTCGAAAGCGTGCCGGTAGGCGCGGACGGCATGCTGTCGTTGCCGCTGATCGGTTCGATCAAGGTCGATGGCATGACAACCCGCGATCTCGAAAACACGGTCACCGCGCGCCTCGCGAAGAGCCAGCTGATCGACCCCAAGGTTTCGGTCAACGTGATGCAGTTCGGCTCGCATCTGGTGACGGTCGAAGGGTCGGTCGAAAAGCCCGGCATGTATCCGTTCAAGCCCGGCACCCGTCTGTCCGGCGCCATCGCACTGGCCTCGGGCCTCAAGCGCGAAGCCAAGCTCAGCGAAGTGGCGATCTTCCGCCAGACCGCGCGCGGCATGGCGGTTGCCAAGTTCGATTACGGCATGGTGCGTGCAGGAACGATGCTTGATCCGGTGCTGCTGCCGACCGACCGCATCGTCGTCGGCACGTCCGGCCTGTCGCTGTTCTGGCAGGATCTGCTCAAGACCCTGCCCGCGTTTGCCCTCTTCACGAATATCTGACGTTCGCCGACCTGTGACGATTGCCAACCGGTGATGGACCGGCCTCAAGCCCCCGCAAAGTCGGACGCGCAAGGCCGGTTTCTGGAAAAGGTGTTACCCTGAATGACCAATGCCATCCAAAGTCGACCTTATCCGGAGCAGGCCCTGCTTGACGATGGCGACATGGGCGGTGGGCTGAGCAGCATGCTCAGCCTCGCCACCATCCGGGGGGTCGTCTATCGGCAACGTTTCATGCTGGTCGGCATCGTCAGCCTCGCGCTGGTCGCGGCACTGGTCGTGACGCTGCTGACGCGCCCGATGTACAGCGCATCGGCCACGGTCCGGATCGATCCGTTCACCACGAACATCGTGGATGGCCAGAACCTTGAGCCTGAAGTGCCGGTCAATGAAGTCGACCGCTACATGCAGACCCAGGCAACCGTGATCACCAGCCGCCGCATCGCCTATCAGGTGGTCGAGGCACGCAAGCTCGACACGCGCGAGGACTTCCTCGGCGATTTCGCGACCAAGCGGCCGGACGGGATGACTGATGCGCAGTGGAAGTCCTCGCGTCGTGATGCTGCTGCGGGCATGGTCCAGGGTGGGATCAAGGTTGATGTGCCGATGGAAAATCGCATCATCACCATCAGCTACACCTCGCCCAATGCGGCAATTTCTGCCGAAGTCGCCAACGCGGTGGCAGACGTTTTCGTGCAGGATGACCTGCGTCGTGCGCTGGAGACCAACAACTACGCTCAGGCGTACCTGAAGGACCAGATCGACAAGCTGCAGCGCAGCGTCCAGGCAGCCGAGGAATCGGCCAATGCCTATGCCAAGGCGAATGGCATCGTGGCGCAGGCACCGGTCATTTCGTCCGGCAAGGACGGTGACGCTACACCGGCACAGACGGTCACCGTCGCAACGCTCGCCAGCGTCAACGAAACCTACACCGCCGCCCGCGCCAAGCGCATCGCCGCCGAGCAGCGCTGGAATGCGATTGCGAACATCCCTGCAGGACAGCTGCCTGAAGTGCAGCAAAACAACGCCATCCAGTCTATGATCGGTGACCGGTCAAAGGCCATCACCGAGCTTTCGCAACTGCGCCAGCGCTATGGCGAAACCTACCCGCGCCTGCGCGAGCTGAACGCCCAGGTCACCTCGCTGACCTCTCAGATCAACAAGGCGAGCAGCGACATCAAGAACGCGATCCGTGACGACTACACGATCGCGCTTCGCCAGGAACAGGCGCTGGAAGGCGAACTGTCCAAGGTTTCGGGCAAGACTCTCGACGAGCAGGACCGCCGCGTCCGCTACAACATGCTCGACCGCGAGGCGACCGCGCAGCGTACCCAGCTGGCCTCGCTGCTCACCCGCTACAACGAGATCTCGGCAGCCGCGAACCTCAAGCCCGGCACCAGCTCGAAGCTTGACGCCGCACAGGTCCCCGGTGGTCCGGTTTCGCCCAGCCTGCCCAAGAACATGCTGATCGGCCTGTTCCTCGGCGGCGCACTGGCGCTTGCCATCGCAGTGCTGCGCGAAGCCTTCGACGACCGCCTGCGCACCACCGACGACGTGGAACGCAAGCTCGGCCTGCCCCTGCTCGGCTACACCCCGGACATTTCCGACCGCGACGTGCTCGACGAAGTATCCGATCCGTTCAGCATTCTCATGGAGGCCTATTCGTCGATCCGCTCGTCGATCGACTTTGCCGTCCCCGGCAACAACCGGGTGCTGCAGGTCACCAGTTCGGAGCCGTCGGAAGGCAAGTCGCTCACCGCATCGACGATCGCCCGCAAGTATGCCCAGCTCGGCCGCAAGACGCTGCTGATCGACGCCGACTTGCGCAAGCCATCGCTGTTCGCGCTGTTCGGCACGACGCGTCCCAAGGTCGGCTTCGTCGAAGTGCTGCTCGGCGACGTGAAGTTCGAAGACGCTCTGATCAAGGGCACGCCCGAGAATCTCGACGTGCTTCCGGTGGCTCCTTCCAAGGTAAACCCGGTGGAACTGCTGTCCTCGCAGGTGCTGACCGACTTCGTCGAGAAGTACCGTGATCAGTACTCGCTGATCATCTTCGACTCGGTTCCGGTCATGGGTCTGGCCGACGCTCCGCTGCTTTCGCGCATTGCCGATGCCACGGTGTTCATCGTCGAGGCCAACCGCGCGCACTTCGGACAGGCCAAGACCGCCATCCGCCGCCTGCAGAGCGCGGGCGCCCGGATCGCCGGCGTGGTTCTGACCAAGTACCGCGCAGCCGAAGCCGGCATGTCCTACGACTACCAGTACCAGTACTACGCCTACGGCGAACGCTCGAAGGACTGACCCTCCGGGGGCAGCCCAGCGGTTACAAAAAAGCCTGCGCAGACCTTCAGGGTTTGCGCGGGCTTTTCTTTTCCACTTCGGCTTACATCAGCGGCACAAGATCAGTCGCGAAACACTTCTCCCTGCCAGTCCCAGAATCGTTCGGATGCCGGGTGCCAGTGCGCCTCTCCCAATCCCTGTTCCCAGACATCGCGGGGAGACATGCCATGTGATATCACGCGACCGGTCTCGTCGCAGGAGATCGAAAAGATCCGCTCTCCGCGCATGATCTCTCCCGCGAGTTGCACCGCGGCAGTTGCAATGCAGGTTGCCAGGCGATCCCGATCCGGGGACTGGCTGAACACTTCAAAGCAGTGTGCGTCGACATGAACGTGGAAGATCTTGGTGCCGAGCGTGATCTCTCCCTCGTGGATGGAGGCGGTCAACGCACCAACTGTCTCGCTTGGCGATGGCCACCGGTAGCAACGAACACCATACGGGTTCTCATAAACCTCCGCGTGCTCCAAGGGCAGCTTCCCGGCAGCTGCGATAACGAATGCCTGTTCGATTGCTTCGCTACCGGGAAAATCGGCATTCTCGTCTGACTCGTCAGACAACACTGGGTTGTCTCTCCATCGCCCGGATGAAGGCGCGGTTGGCGAAGAGCAGGGCGATGGCGCGCCCGGTGATGGCGATGGTGATGGCCATGGCCGCACCGGTCAGGTCGTAGAGCGGGATCAGCACGAGGAACAGCGCGATGGTCACCATCGTCACACCGATCTCGATGCGCATGGCAATGTGTTCGCGGTGGGCCATATCGAGCACGGTGCCGATGGGGCCTACGGTGACAGCGATGAATTGGCCGATTCCGAGAATCACCAGCGCAGGCGCGCCGCGCACGAAGCCGGGGCCGAACAGGCCGAGCAGCCATTCCGGAAATGCGACGATCGCAATCAGCAACGGCAGGCAGAGCGCGCCGCCGACCATCCCGGTCTTGCGCGCTATGGCCAGCATGGCGCGGTACTGCCCGTCGGCATAGCGCGCGGCGATGTGGCTGCCGACCATCTGGTCGAACGAGTTGCGCACCAGCGTGAACAGCAGCCCGAACTGCACCGCCACGCGATAGATCCCCGCCTCGGCCGGACCATGCCATGTGCCGAGCGTGACCACCGCGATCCAGTCGCAGAAATAGGCGGCGAGGTAGATCACCATGATGCGCAGGCCGGATTTCAGCGACAAGGTCTGTTCGCCCTGCGGCCAGCCGCGGGTCATCATGCGGACCTTTGCGAGCGCGAAGAACATGACCAGCGTACAGGCACCGGCATAGACGATTTCCGGCGCAAGCATCGGAACCTGGCCGGACGTGAGCCAGATCGACCCCAGCACAAGCAGGCTGAGGCCGGTGTAGGAAATGCCGTCGAGCGATTGCGACAGCAGCACGTTGCCGGTCGCACGGATCGAGGCGGAGATCGTGCGGACCAGCGCGATCATCGGCACGGCCAGTGCCATGATCGTGACCGGCCAGAACAGTTCGGGCCGTTGCATCAGCAGGTGCGTCATCGGCCAGGCGAGCAGCGCCATCGTCACGCCGATGCCGGTGCCGAGCAGCATGACCACGCGCACTGCCCTTGTGATCGCCGCATTCGCCGCGCCATGATCGCCCTTGCGGTAAGCCACCGCGACTGAACGCAGCACGACCGTGTCGAGCCCGATGTTCGAGGCGACCGCCAGCAGTGTCGTCGTTGCCAGCGCGATCTGGTAGGCGCCGACGCCCTCAGCCCCCAATGCGCGGGAGATCAGCAGGTTCAGGCCGAAGCTCGCCACCGCGCCTGTGCCCTTCAGCGCCAGACCGATCAGCAGGTCGAGGGCCAGCCCACGCTTTAACAGCGCCTGAATCTTGTCTCGCATGTGGCTTGCCGGTTCCCTTGGCTCTGCCCCCGCGACGACGGTGGCACGCTGGCGACGTTACACCGATGCTGCGCTGCAACCAAGCCTGTTGCGGCCTGGTTTCTTGCAGGCTAAGCCGATGAAACACGGCGCATCCGGCGCAGGATTCAACCACCCACGGGAGTGACCCCATGGCACCGACTACGCCCGCCTATTCGGTCGTCATCCCCGCACACAACGAGGCCGCTGTGATCGAGCGCTGCCTTCGCGCGCTGCTCGACGATCCTGCAGGTGCGCCCGAGATCGTCGTGGCCTGCAACGGCTGCACCGACGACACCGCCGCCATCGCCCGCCGCGTCGCGCCCGAGGCAACCGTGCTGGAGATAGCGCAAGGCTCCAAGATCCTGGCGCTCAACCAGGGCAGCGCCGCCGCCACAGTCTCACCCAGGATCTTCCTTGATGCCGACATCCTCGTGACGGGCCGCTCCTTGCGCGCGGTGGCCGAAGTGCTGGCGCAAGATGGCGAGATCCGTGCCGCCGCCCCTGCCCTCAATGTCGACCTGACCGGTTGTTCCGGCCCGGTGCGCTCGTACTACAAGGTCTGGCTGCACCAGCCTTATGTGAAGGTCGGGATGGTCGGATCGGGGCTCTTCGGCCTGTCCGCCACAGGACTTGCCGAGATCGGCACTTTCCCCGCCATCGTCGCGGACGACCTCTATGTGCGCACCCGCTTTGCCCCGTCCCAGCGCCTGCGCGTGGAGCGCGATGCGGCGGGCGAGCCGGTCAGCTTCACCGTATTCCCGCCGCGTGACCTGTGGTCGCTGGTGCGGATCGAGAGCCGCCGGCGTGCAGGCGACATGCAGCTCAAGCAGGCGCACGATACCGAACACACCGCCCGGACGACGACCGGCGGCTCGCTCCTGTCGGCGCTGGGCAAGCGGCACGAGAGCGCAGGGAAAGTCGGCCCCGTCGATCTCATGTGGTATCTGGCGATCAAGACCGTGGGCCGCCTGATGGCCCGCCGCACGATCCGCGCGAAGAAGCAGATCGTGTGGGAGCGCGACGAAAGTTCCCGCACGGCCTGAGGCTGGGGCTCAGCCCTTGGTAGCGCGCTGCAGGGGGCCGTTGCGCCATTCCTTGCGGCGACGCCAGGCACCGGTCCACTGCTCCGCCGCCTCGCGATGCTTGGGCGATACCGTCGCGGCAAGGCGATAGACGAACGAGCGCCAGCCTGCCCAGAACAGCGTCATCGCCTTGCCATAGCCCTTCCAGCCGCGCGGGAAGTAACGCTCGATCATGCCTATGCGGCTGCCGAGCACATAGACGATCTTGTTGGCGAAGACCTTGGTGCTGCGTCCGCCGAAGTGGACGATGGTCGCCTCGGGCGTCATGCGCGGACGGGCACCGCGTTCGCGCGCACGGGCGCACAGGTCGGCTTCCTCGCCATACATGAAGAAGGTGCGGTCAAACCCGCCGAGTTCGTCCCAGAACGCCTTCTCGATCAGGAAGAACGAGCCCTGGATGATGTCGACCTCGCGCTCGCTGTCACGGTCCCAGCCGCCGTAGCCTTCGGGGTTGAACAGCGCCGCGTTCTTGGCCGCCTTGGCAAGTCCGGTCGCCATGCAGGTGACGCTCCACGGCGTGATCCGGCCCCAGCAGGAGGTGGGATTGAGCGTGTGGTCCTCGAATAAGGTGCGCCCGCCCCATATCTTCGCCTCGGGCCGCCTCTGCGCAAAGGCCAGAAGCTTGTCGATCGCGCGGTCGAGCACCAGCGTATCGGTGTTGAGCAGCAGGACATAGCGCCCGCGCGCCCGCTCGACCGAGATGTTGGTGGCGATGGCAAAGCCGTGGTTCTCGGTCTCGGCCATGAGCACGACTTGCGGGAACACGGCCGCAATTGCCTCGGCCGAACCGTCGTGCGAGCCATTGTCGACCACGATAACTTCGAACGGCACCTCGCGGGTCTGTTCGTAGACCGTGCGCAGGCAATCGAGCGTCATCTCGCGGGTGTTCCAGTTCACCAGCATGATCGAGACGAGCGGCGGGTCGCCGGGTTTCCCGTTGGTGATGGTGATGTCGTGTGCGGCTTGCGTCATGGGGATCGGCCTGCCGTTCAGTTCTTGCCGAGGAACTTGTCGGGCAGCGAGCCTGCATCGGGATCGCTGGCCCTGAGCGCGCGCTCGCGCTCGTCGGCATCGTCGAAGCGGCCGTAGTGCCCGACCCTGGCGTCGGAGCGGATGACCTTGGCGGGGTTGCCCGCGACGATGGAATTGGGCGGCACGTCGCGCGTCACGATGCTGCCAGCGCCGATCACGCAATTGTCGCCGATGGTGACGCCGGGGAGGATCATGCTGCGCCCGCCGATGAAGCAGTTCTTCCCGATCCGCGTGTGCAGATAAAGCCCGCGCGTGCGGTCATGCGAGAGGATGCGGGATTCAAAGGCGAGGTAGGTATATTCGCCGACATGGATTCCTTTCGGAAATGTCATGTCCAGTTTGGCGGTAAGCGACATCTGCACCGTGGGATGGATGTCCATTCCGAAGACACGGATGAACATGGAGCGGCGCGCATTGACGAGGACATTGCGCAGGCCGGACAGCTTGTTAAGGTTCATCTTTGCCCCAAAACATTGATTTTCATGGATAACATCAGAAAGGCCCGAGGCATGCTCACGATCCTGGTTGCAGAGCTTGGCGAACGTTCCACTACAGCCGGGCTCCCTGCATCAGAATGCGTAAACCGATCCTTGTTGCACTGCACGCGCCTTGTTGCGCCTATGTGATTCCACGGATATGGTTTGCACTGCAACACGCGGGTTGTCCAGTTTTCGCGAGGAAAATCGTCCGCGTCGTTCCTGCCCAGGACCGGGAAATTCATGACCGATTTTGCCGACACGATAGCCTTGCGCAGCAACGGACTGGCTGGGCAGAAGCCGACGCTGGGTGCCATCCTTGAAGGGGCCGATGCGCGGCGCAACGCGTTCGACACCATTCGCCTGCTCGCTGCGATGTCAGTCATCGTGTCGCATTCGTTCCTCGTCACTTCCGGATCGAATGCGATCGAGCCTCTTTACCGGCTGACTTCCGGGCAGACGAGCATCGGCGGCTTGGCAGTCGGCGTATTCTTCACGATCAGCGGCATGTTCATCGCCGCCAGCTTCGACCGATCATCGAGCGCGTTCGAATTCGCACGCAAGCGTGCCTTGCGCATCATGCCCGCCCTCATTGTAGTGATCGCGCTTTCGGCTCTTGTCCTCGGCCCGCTCAAGACCGCGCTGCCTTTGGGAGACTACTTCGGCTCACGCGCGACATGGGCCTATTTCGCAAATGCGGCATTCCTGCCCAACAGCCAGATGCTGCCCGGGGTCTTTGCCGACCACACCGTGCCCTTTGTCAACGGCAGCATCTGGACGCTGAAGTTCGAGGTCATGTGCTACGCGTTCACCGCCTTCGTCATGATGACCGGACGGTTCAAGAGCCCGCTGGTGCTGGCCGCGTGGTTGATGAGCTTCGTCATCTCGCTGCTGTTCCCCGCCGCGGAACAGGCGACCGGCGCGATGTACTACGTGGTCATGAGCGCCAAACTGTTCCGCTTCTTCGGCGCTGGCGCGGTGCTCTACCTCTATCGGCACAAGGTGCCCATCCATGGCGGGCTTGCAGCGGCCGGGCTTGCCCTCACCGCGCTCGCCACGGTCAGCCCTTGGTTTCTCGAGACGGCGGCGCTGTTCGGATCCTATACCGTGATCGTGTTCGGCTATCGCGCTCCCGGCTGGTTCCGCCAGCTGACCGAGCGCGGCGACATTTCCTATGGCGTCTATGTCTATGGCTGGCCGATGCAGCAGCTGGTCTGGCCGATCGGGGACGGCCACCCGATGCATTGGGCGATCAACACCGCGATTGCGCTGCCGCTGGCCATGCTGGCAGGCCTTGGCTCATGGCTGCTGGTGGAAAAGCCCGCGCTGAGGTTTAAGGGGTTGCAACGCCCGGCCCCTGCTCGCCCTGCCTGACGACTGGACTTTTCGATGCAAAGACTGAGCGGCGAAACGATTGCCGAGCGACTGAATGGCAGCAAGGCGCGGGTCAACGCGTTCGATTCGCTGCGCCTCGTTGCCGCGCTGACCGTGATCTGGTCGCACTCCTATCTGCTGACCTCGGGCAACTATGACCGCGAGCCGCTGTACTGGGCGAGTTCGGGCCAGCTTACCCTGGGCAGCCTCTCCGTCGGCGTGTTCTTCGTCATCAGCGGGCTGTTCATCTCCGCCAGTTTCGACCGGTCGAAGAGCGTGCGCGAGTTCGTCAGGAACCGCGCGCTCAGAATCATGCCCGCGCTGGTCGTGGTCATTGCGCTGCTGTCGCTGGTGATCGGGCCGTTCCTGACGACGGTGCCGCTCGACGCCTATTTCGGCAATGCCGAGACATGGGTGTTCTTCCGCAACATCGTGTTCCTGCCGATGGCACTGCATCTGCCGGGCGTGTTCAAGGACCACACGATCCAGACGGTGAACGAGAGCATCTGGACTCTGAAGTTCGAGATCGCGTGCTACGCGATCGCCGCCGTCACGCTGATGGTCAGAAGGTGGACAAGGCCGGTCGTCGTGGCAGGGTGGCTGCTGAGCTTCCTGATCGTGCGCTACTGGCCCAATGCCAACGGCGTGAGCGGCGCGGAGTACTACATCGTTGCGATTGCCCGCATGTTCCGGTTCTTCGGCGCGGGGATGCTGATCTATCTCTATCGCGAGAGGATCGTGCTTTCGCCTTGGCTGGCACTGGCCTCGGCCGTGGTGCCACTGGCGTTCCTCGGGACGTCATGGTTCGTGGAGGCAACTGCCTTCTTCGGGTCGTACAGCGTCATCGCTTTCGGCTATCTCGCGCCCCAGCGTTTCCGTAATCTGGCAGAACGCGGAGACGTATCCTATGGGGTCTATATCTACGGGTGGCCGATCCAGCAGATGCTCTGGCCGATCGCTCAGGGACAGGCGAATGCTTGGCTGGTCAACACGTTGCTGGCATTGCCGCTGGCCTACCTGATGGGTTGGGTATCGTGGCTGCTGGTGGAAAAGCCGTTCCTTGCCCGGAAGAAGGTCAGCTCCGTGAAGCCGTCGCAGGCCGCGCCGTCAGCAGCATGAGGCCCGATCAGACCGAGTGTGAACCGAACTTTCTGCGCAGACGAAGCGCCGGTCGGGCGAGAGCCTGATAGCTCAGGTGTGCGATCAGGAACGTCAGCGCGATACCCGCCGGAATGGCGATGACGCGAACGGACAGGCCAGCCGAGCGCAGATCCAGACCGAAGTGTTCGTACACTCGCAGAACCTCGCCATGCCAGAGATAGGCGCCGTAGGACAGGAGGCCGCCGATCTGGATGACCCGGTTATCGAGCAGAGGCATCAGGAAGCTGCGCTCCGTGGTGAGATAACAGTGCTCTTCGACCGCAAACGACCACAAGTGGCCCCAATGCGGCTGTTAGCGCTCTTTGAAAGGCAGCTTGTCCACCATACCTGCCGCCACACCAACCAGCATCACAAGCCATGCCATATCTGCGCCCCAAGGCGCGGAGGTCAGCAGGAACACGTACGCGACAGACAGAGAAATGCAGACTCCGGTCGCCATCCGGCGATTCGTGTAAGAACCGTACTCTGGTCCTTGCCTAGACCTGCCAAGCCGCAGGATGGTGCCAAATACACCAATCACCATCAGGGCCATGCTAGGCACTCCATACCTCATGGCATGCAGCAGCCAATAGTTATCGACGCTATCTGTGTGCATCCACGAAGGGCGCTCGTAGGTTGCGAAAAAACCTATGCCAGCCCACGGTGACTTTGCCACAGCTGCCGAACCGTACTCCCAGATTGCCAAGCGGAAATAGCCGGTAGCCGGATTAAGCGCACCATATCGAATGATAAACCGAAGCAAACCGCCCTGCGAAAGCATTTCTATCGACACGCAAGCCAAGAAAATCCCCAGAAGTACGGGACCCCAGCCCATCTTAAGGCGCTTTTGTATGAAGTCGTAAATGCCGAAGCCGATGCCGGAGGCGATAGCCACGATGCCTGCCGAGCTCCATCCGAAGATGCCACCAATGCAACCGATGACACCCATCCAGCGGCGCTTGGGCAAATCGGCCGCGATGAATAACGGAGCCAACGAGCCGAAGAAAATTCCCGCGGCGATGGGATGCATGAACGGCCCCGTTGCCCGGAGCAAACCCAACCGAATTTCGTACATTCGTGCAAGCGCAGCAGCGGGCGATCTGCCAGTTATGGCCCCGACAAAAGGTCGCAACAAATACCTGTGAGAAATGCTCTCGATGGCCATCAGAGCTGCAATTGCGATCACAAGCGGGCTGACGCGGTAGAGAAACCGTCGAACATCAAGCGCCGAGCGGAAAAAAATGCGGCCTGCGAGATAGGCCAGCATCATGTCCATCATATTGGAGCCGCCGGTCTTGAATGCGACATCCGTTTCGTAATGAACGCCCGTTGATATGAACATCAATGTTGCGGACGCGAACATGCATAGGTCGAGAAAGCCGATCCGGATAGGTTCGCGCCCGACGCGGATCATCATCACAGGTAGCGATGCGAAAAGCGTCAAGCGATATGGATAAAGCTGGAAGCCACCAAGATCAATGCGCGCTTCAGGCGTCAGCAAGATCGAAGCGAAAATCAGGACCGGAACCCAGTCGGCCTTGGCCAGAATGAGGCGGGTCATCTCCTTGCGGTGCTGTGCCCATGCCTCGCGCCTGTCCCGCATGCTCGGGCGACCGGCGGGGTCTGGTCTTGGGCTTGCTGAAATGGTCCGCGCTGGAGTCATCCGTCACCTATAGAGCGTCTGCCACCGGCTGGCTACCGGCCCCCGTACGGGGATCGGATAGCCAGCCTCGGCGACGAAATGTCATTCGCGCGAGGGCCTCAATCCGCTTTCGCGGACGAAGAGACCATGCGCTGCACTGCAGGCGGTGCCCAGTCCTTCCAGAAGTGCTGCGCGCGCACCTTCCAGTCGGTCTTGTCGGGCGAACCCGGGCGCTCCTTGAACACCGTGGTGCGCTTCGGCAGGTTGGCCACGCCTTCAGGCGGCGCAGTGTAGTAGTAGGTCGCGATCGAGCGGCGCGAGCGCTCGGGCGGGCAGGCCAGCGGATCGGGGTGGCCGTGGAAGCTGTCGAGGTCGGTGTTGAACAGCACCGCGCGGCCGATCAGCGGGGCGACCTTTTCGGTGCAGCCCTTCATCTCGCGGTCCCACAGCTCGAGGTGGCCGCCCCAGGACTCGTCCCAGTCGTCGTTGAGGTAGATCAGCAGGTTGAGGCGGCGCTGCAGCTTCATCTTGTTGTGGATGTTGAAGTCTGCATGAACGCCAAGGTGGCCGCCGCGCTTGGTCTCGTGCAGGCCGCCACCGAGGTAGTAGGGGTCGGCGATCAGGCCCTTGATCCCGGTCATGCTCGACAGGAACGAGAGGAACGCCTGGCTGTTCAGCTCGGCGAGCAGATTGCGCACGCGCGGGCCGCATTCCTGCGGGTGGTACTGGTACTTGTACCGCTCCTGATCGCGGTCGAAGAATTCGTGGCCATCGCTCGAAGGGAACTCGGCCAGGACCTCGTGCAGGACGGACTTGGGGACGAAATCGTCGATCGCGATGTGCGGAAAGGGCTGGGCCGACTGGTAGCGCTCGGCCAGCTGCTTGCCGGCTTCGGTGCACTCGGCCTCGTCGAACGCGTAAAGTCCCCCGCGGTCATGAAGTTCAAGGACGCTCATGTTGTGTGCCTCATAGGATTCAGGGTCTGAGGGATCGAGCTCAGGGTATTGGACTTGTCGCCCCGGAACAAGGCTTTGCTGCACTGCGGCGTAAGCAAATGCGTCATTCCGGAATTCACTTCCATCGCGCCATGACCGCCGAGGCCCCCGCATTGAGCCAGTTGCGGGCAGGGATCTCGAACCAGCGATGCGCGGCCCATGCCAGCAGCGTCACGCCGGTCATGCCTACGGCCAGCAGGCCGATCTCTCCGGCAAGGCCGACGTCGAGATGGTCTTTCAACACAAGCCCGAACAGGGCGATGCCGAAGGGGAAGTGCAGCATGTAGACCGAGTAGGAGACCTCGCCGAGCAGGACCGCAAAGTCGGTCTTCATCGGTTTGAGCAGCCCGCAACGCTCCGCATCGGCGCAGGCGAGGATCACCACGCCCAATTCCAACACGACGAGGCAGAAGGGCAACTCCAGGGCAACTCCGGCAAGCACGGCGGCAACTCCGGCGAGCAGAAGCAGGGCAGAGCCTGTGCGTCCGGCACTCCACGAGGTGCCCAGCCGATAGAGCGCCACGCCGTAGAGAAAGTCCGGAATGATGCGCAGGACGCCGATGTTCCATGTCATTTCGAACACTTCGCGATGCGCGGCCTTCTCCATGCCCAAGGAATAAAGCAAAATCAGCAGGATAACCCCTGCCAGCGCCACTGCAGGTCGCTTGCCCGCGCGGTGGAGGCCGTAGGTGAACAGCGGGAACATCAGATAAGCGAACAATTCCGCGCTGATAGACCATGACGGCGCGTTGAAATGCAGTCCGTCCGAGCCGCCCCAGGCGTGGATCAGGAGGAGCTGGGCCATCACCTCGCGCGGCACCTCGCCTGAGCCGAGCGCGAAGAATTCGTCGGGAATCCAGGGACCTGCGAACGTCAGGTGGTAGCGGTGCGCGATCACGCCGAAAGCGATCATCGCCACCAGCGTCAGCACGTGCATCGGGTAGATGCGGGCGATGCGGCGGCTGACGAAATTCCAGTAGTCCAGCCGTCCCTCAGCCTGCCGGGCGAGATACACGTGGCACAGGATAAACCCCGACAGGACAAAGAAAAAGTCAACGCCGAGGAACCCCTCGCGGACCAGCGGTGCGTTGCGCAGAAGGGATTCGGGAAAGTAGCTCGTCCAGTGGAACAGCACGACCCAGATCGCCGCGAGATAGCGCAGCGAGGTGAGCGAGCGGATGTCCGCCGGATAGGGCGCTTTCACTTCCACGGCTGGACGAATTCGATCTGGATGCCGCGGGTCGAGACCGGGTGGATGAAGTTGCACCAGAAATCGCCCGCGCCCTTGATCGGCGCGGGTTCGAGCAGACGCAAGTCATTGGCCTCGCACCACTTGGCGACTTCGGCAAAGTCCTCGATCTCGTAGGCAAAGTGATGGACGCCGCCGATACCCTTGTTGAACTTGAGCAGCGGGCCCTCGTCAGCCACGACAAGTTCGACCGCCGTGCCGCCATCGCCGGGCGTGGCGAAGATGCACCAGCAGTGCCAAGGGTCTACGTAACCACGATAATCTTCCACGAGGCCGAACAGCTTCATGTGCGCCTCGGCGTCCTCGATCGAGGGCATGACGACACCGACGTGGTGGAGTTTGTAGCGGCTGAACATGGTCATTTTCCTTGCTTTTCCGCTTTACCCAACAAGCCCTGACCGGCGATGAAATCGGCAAGCGCCGAGGTCGCCTGCACCGCGCCGCGACGGTTGAGATGGCCGTAGTCCGAGTACCAGTCCGAGTGGTCGGACAGAAACTTTTCCTGAAGGACCGGCCCGATGGCCTCATAAAACGACTGGTCCTGCAGCGGCATCGGGTAGTGGTAGATCGGCGCGTAGAGGAAGGCGATGCGCACGCCTTTGGCGCGGGCAAGTTCGGCAATCTCGGTGGTGTAGAAGCGCTCACCGGCGAACTCGATGTCGGCGGCGGATTCTGGCAGGACTGGCGGGGTGATCGATTCTGCGCGTTCGCGGGCCGGGCCGATAAGATCCTTGGCGGGGATCACGGAGTCACGGTCGACGAAGTTGCCGGTCGGGCTCTTGAAGCTGGCAGTGGTGTCGTAGCCGGTACCGAAATAACCCTCGCGGCGCCATTGCGGCGACAGACCAAACGCGGCGGGGAACTGCGTCTGCACGAACAGCGACATCTGGCGGAAGGGAACCTGCGCGAGGTCCTTGAGGTAATCGCGGTTGATCAGCACCGGCGCTTCGGCGATGTCCTCTGGCTCGGCGATGTTGCGGAAGGCGGGGTGCCCGTCACGCGGCATCTGTTCGATGGCCGAGAGGACGATCAGCTTCACTTCCGGGCGGTGTTCGAGCAGGTTACGGACGATCGCATAGTGCGCGTTGCGCCCTTCCTGCGGCATCGAGAAATTTGCGACGTGGACCGGTTTCCCGAGCTTCTGCGACAGTTCCTGTTGAAGCTGCGGCGCGCTGACAGAGGCTTGCAGGCGCGAGTTGCCGACGATGGCGACGTCTACCGGCGTAGGATCGAAGGCAATGCGCTCGTAGCCCCAGACGGCGGGGAACTGGATCGTCTTGGCCAGCTGCTGATAGCGGATATAGGGATCGTGCGGCAGCAGCGTCGTGCCGAAGCAGAGCGCGAGGAAGGTGGCAAGGACCAGCGCGATCTGCGGCGAGGACCGTGGTGATGGCATTTCCGGTGCTGAAGCTTCAGGGCTCACGGGCGACACCATCAGAAGTTGAAGTAGATGAACTTGGCGGTGCCTCGCATGATGAAGGCAAAGCCGAGGAACAGGGTGACGCCAGTCAGGATCGCCCAGCCGGGAGTCATTTTCCAGACCAGCCTGTCGCCCGCCGGATCAAGCTTGCGCCAGCGCTTGGACCATTCGAGTACAGGTTCGAAGCGGTCCATGATCTGGTTGGAATTGGGCATGACGAACAGCGAGGCGTAGATCAGCCCGACGATCACGAAGGCAGCCCCAGTGCCGAGCGGCCATTCCGGCGAGGCGACCAGGAAGCCGTCCCCTGCCCCGACCATGGCAGCAAACATGCGGTTGGCCGCGGCCATCGTCGGCTGGCCGAAAGGAATGATCGAGAGCACAAAGGCCAGCGTAGTGGCGAGGCGCGAGAGCGCGACCTTCCAGAACGCGCGTGGCCCCTTGCGGCCCTTGCGGGCCTTGCGCCGGATCGCGGTCCATGTTTCGTTGACCGACATGTAGGTGCCCTGCATCAGGCCGAACACGACGAAGGGCCAGCCCGCACCGTGCCATACCCCGACGATCAGCATCGAGATCATCGTCGGCGCGACGACCGAAAGCGCGTGCGTGCCCCACTTGCCATAACCGCCCATCGCTGCGCGGCGGGCGAGCGGGATCGAGATCGGCTGGAAGACGTAAGCCTGAATCCAGCGGCCAAGCGTGACGTGCCAGCGCCGCCAGATTTCGACCACGCTCTGCGAGCGCAGCGGCGAGTGGAAGTTCAAGGGCAGGATCAGCCCGAACATCCGCGCCGTGCCGATGGCCATGTCGGAATAGCCGGAGAAATCGAAATAGACCTGGCCGGTATAGGCGAAGGCCGAAAGCCAGGTGTCGAGGAAGCCGAGCGGTCCGCCCCCTCGGGCAGCCTCAAACGCTGGCGAGGCGTAAAGCGCCAGCGTGTCGGCGATGACCGTCTTCTTGAACAGGCCGATGGCGAAGAGGGCAAGGCCGATCTGGATGGCAGGCGCGACCGTGCCGCGTGCCATGCGTTCGCGCAAATGCGGCACGATCTCGGCATACTGGGTGATCGGCCCTGCCAGAATTTGCGGGAAGAACAGGACGAAGCTCGCGTAATCGAGCGGCTTGCCTGCACCCTGCCGCCCGCGGCTGACTTCGACGAGGAAGCCGATCTGCTGGAAGGTGAAGAACGAGATGCCGAGAGGCAACGCGATATGTTCGACCCGCAGTGTGCCACCGGCCAGACTCGTCCAGATGTCTGCGAGGAAATTGAGATACTTGAAGTAGCCGAGGAAGACGATGTTGGCCGTCACCGCAAGCAGCAGCAGGACGTGCTGGCGTGCCGGCGTGGTCGCAGTCTTCTCGATGATCAGCGCGGCGACATAGTTGAGCACGATGGAGCCGAGCAGCAGCGGCAGGAGCTTCGCCCCGCCCCAGGCATAGAACACCAGCGTGGCCGCGATCAGCAGGACCTGCCGGAACACCGTGCCGAGCCGCGCCGCGAGCCCGTGATAGGCCAGCAGCAGCAGCGGCAGGAAAACCAGAATGTATTCGACGGAGTTGAACTGCACCTTGCCCCCCGCGCCCTATCAGGCGGGTTCGGCAATGACCGAACAGGTCACCGCAATCTTGCGCTTGAGCGCCTTGGGCAGCGGCAGCGCCTGCGTGGTGTGCGAGGCGATCTCCAGCGTGCGGAAACCGCCGTCCTCGAGCAGCTTGATCACGTCTGCCGGATCGCGGAACAGCTGGAGGTGATCCGGCATCGGTGCGTTCAGCGGCACGTTGACGAAGAGGTAGCCGCCCTTGGCCACGGCATTGCGAAGCTTCTGCAGCGCGTCAACCGGGTCTTCGAGGTGTTCGAGCAGGTGGCTGAGGATGATCAGGTCGAACTTCTCGGCGTCGGGCTCGACCTTGTGCATGTCCTGGATGGCGTAGCGCGCGCGGTCAGCCGTGCCGAGCGATTCGAGGGCGTGGCGGGTTTGGGCCAGCGAGATCTCGCTGATGTCCCATGCCACGGCTTCGGCCATGCCGAGTTCGACCAGCGTCAGATAGATCAGCAAGCCGTGGCCCGAGCCGACTTCCATGACCTTGCCGCCGGGCTTGACGCGCGCGGCGAGGCGCTGGCGGAAGAAGTGCAGGCTGGAGACGTGCATGTACCACAGCACGTGACTGTAGAGCAGGCCGTGCATGTAGCGTTCCATGAACGCATCGTCGGAATAGACGTTGGCGTTGGTCTCGGCGAAGGTCGAGTAACGGTAGGCGTCGGTGCGGGCGAAGTTGATCTCTTCTTCGCGGATCTGTTCGCAGAGCCAGACATAGTCCTTGGCGACCTGTTCTTCGCGGCCCGCAGCAAGGCGCAGCACGACATCGGCCATGGCTTCGCTGGTATCGAGCAGATCGGGCGTGCGCGACTTGAAGCTGGTGAGCAGGAAGCTCTCGTGCTCGGGCCAGACATCGACCACGAGTTGCACAAGCTTCTGCAGTGCGGGACGGCCTTCGAGAAGTTGCTGGAACTCGGTGTTCATCAGGAAGTCTCGTCCTTCATCGGGTCTGGCTGGCACAAGATCAGGCGGGAACGGTCTGGCTGTCGGCCTTGGCCTCGATCTGCATGGGCAGGTCGGGCGCATTGTATTCGGCGAGGTCCAGCGTCCACAGCGTACCCCCACCTTCACGTTCGCCGGTCTGGGTAAAGCCGAGCTTTTCGAAGTGCTTTTCGACGAGCACGTTCTTCGGCGTCGGGATGTATTCGCCGGTCAGGCGCGTGGCGCCTGCTGCCTGGGCAGCGGCTGCGACGTGAGCAAGGACGGCCTCTTCGACGCGGCGGCCGAGGACGCGGCAGCTCATCAGCCAGGTGTCGCAGTGCCATGATTCGGCAGCGCGATCGAAGATCACGACCGAGATCATGCCGTTGTCGCCGAAGCGGTCAACCAGGCGGACCTGCATGGTGAACTTGTCGGGATCGGCCTGAATCGCGGCGACATCGGCTTCGGTGTAGCGGCGCGTGGTCAGGTTGAACTGGTTCGACTTGTTGATCAGCTGCGCAATGCGCGCACGGCCAAGATCGTCGAACGGCGCGATGGTGCATTCCATGTCGAGCGAGGCGAGATACTCGTCAAGATTGCCGACCTTTTGCAGGGCCGAGGCGCGCTGGGCGTTGGCCTGATACATGTCGGCGCGCTTGCGGTCCTCGTCGTTGAAGGCGACGGCCTCGAAGTATCCGGCGAGCGAGAGCAGGCGGACGTAATCGGAAGGTTCATCGCCCACTTCGGGGACGGCGACTTCGGGCAGTTCCTGCCGCACGCGCTCGCGCTCGGCCGGGTTGTCATCGAGGAAGACGAGCGCGTCGGTGCCGATGTTGAGCGCCTGGGCGATGGCCTTGAGGTTGGTGGCCTTGTCGGTCCAGTTGGCGACGAAGACGGAGATGTGGTCTTCCTTCAGCACCATCTCGTCATGTTCGCGGAACGGGATGAGCGCGGCGGCTTCCTCGTTCTTGGAGCAGACCGCGAGGATAATGCCGCGACGGCGCAGATCGAGCGCGAGCGACTGGACGGCAAGGTGCGCCTCGCCCTTGGCCGAGCCTTGGCCGAGCTTGATGCCATCGACGCCATCGTCACCGATGATCCCGCCCCACAGGGTGTTGTCGAGATCGAGCACGAGGCACTTGCGCGACAGCCCGCGCGCCGAGGCGAGCAGGCGACAGAGGTGATCGGCGTAGAGCGGCACCGCGTCCAATGCGCAGGGCAGCTTGGCATCGTGCCAGCGCAGCGGATCGTGCCAGCGGGCAAGGCCCACGGTTTCAGCCAGCGCGGCCATGTCGAGCAGGAGATCGGCGTCGTCGGCCACCTCTTCGGCGAGGCGCTGGTTGAAGCGCGCGATCAGCCAGCGGACCGAGCCGGGGACACGGGCGTCGTAGCTGCCGAACAGGCTTTCGGCAGGGGTGGCCAGCGTGTGGAGGACAACGCCTGCGCCGATGTTGTTGCGCACGCCATCGCGCAGCGAGGCGACATAATCGAGCGCTGACTGGACCGCTTCGTGCGCGGCGGCGGCTTCGAACTGCGGGCGGGCAAGGCCGAGGGCTGCTGCATCCAATGCGAGCAGCACGAAATCGGGCTTGGCCTGCGCGAGCGACGAGGCGGGATCGAGCACGGCCTGGGCCAGCTGGCCGTAATCGGTCTGCACCGTATCGACGAGCAGACCGTGGCGCAGCGCGGTGGCTGGCAGGGATTCGGTCACCAGATCGACAGTGTGCGTTGCAGCAACGCCCAACAGCACCGGGCGCAAACGGCCTTCGGCGCGCAAGGCATCGCGGCGGGCATCGACGATCTTGCCGAGCGAACCCAGCTGCGAGAGGTCGAGCCCATAAGCGGCAAGCGAGACGAGATCTGCGGTGGAGACCGCCTCGGCGGACTTCAGGCTGCGGACACGGGTGCGGAAATCGCCCGGAGCCGGAAGCAACCAGGGCAGGGAAAGCACATCGGCCATTATCGTGCGGCCCTGTTCAAGTGGTGCCCCACGCCCGCGATCACGCGAGCTTTTGCTCGATCAGGTCCACCATCTGCCCGACGTTGTCGAGGCTTTCGATCTCGCTGTTGGACAAGCGGAAACCGAACGCCTTTTCCAACGCGACCATGAAGCGGATGTTGGACAGGCTGTCCCACTCCTCGACATCGGCGGCGCTGAGTTCGTCGGTGTATTCCAGCTCATCAAGGTCGAAGACGTCGATCATGATTTCGGTCAGCTGCTCGATGATTGCGGAACGTTCCATCTGATCCTTCTTCGTCCTGTATGCCCGCTTTGCCTACCTTGGCTGCAAAACGAGTCACCACATAAAGAGATACGCATATGTGCATAGTGCCGTTCGGCGACATTCGCAACTGCAGCATGAATGACATCGCTGCGATGTGACGGCACGCACACTGCCACAATCTCAAGCATTTGGCGGTGAAATCTTGCTGAAACACCCACTCGGGCGCGCGTGCGAACACGAGTGAAGAATCAACTTTCCTACAAAACAGCAGCCATGATAGCGCAATGTTCCTCTTATGTTCTTATTCGGGAGCTCATCATGGTGGACGATATCTTTGCCAACGCGGCCAACAGCCTCACCTCGCCCGCCGAGGACTGCTTCGTTATCCAGCCAAGCGACCAGAACGACCTGCCCAAGGTCACCAAGGCGATCTTCGTCGGACAGGGCGGCGACGTTCGGCTGCTGCCGCTGCGCGGGTCGACCCCGGTGACCTTCTTCAACCTGGCGTCGGGATCGGTGCTGGATGTACGCGCGCGGGCGGTATTGGCGGCCGGGACGACGGCACTCGACATGGTGGGCCTGGTCTGATGGCGGGGTTCGGCTACGGCTTCGGCCGGATGGCGCGAAGGCGCGGGCGCCGGGACAACGCGATGGCGATAGCCAAGCTGCGCCCCTCGGCGGCGTGGAGCGGTGTGGCCGGAAGCGGCTTTGCCAGCGTTCCGACCGATCCGGTGCGGACAACGGCCAAGCCCGCGATGCGGCTGCTCGTACCCCCGGACCAGTACTTTGCCAGCGGGCTTGTTGTTGGCGTGATCGCCGGGGCCAATGACAATGGCTCGTTGCGCCAGACGATGGGGCTTGCGGGACTGGTGGTGCACTATGAAGGCACCGCGGTCACGGTGACCGAGCCGACATACCGCACCTATCGCGATGCCAACGGGGTGAAGCGGACCTGCTTTGGCTGGTGGGCGCAGCTCGTGCATGATGGCCGGACGGGGGACGCCAACGTCTATTTCGAGGCGATCCCGCGTGATCCAACGATGCAGCGCAGGGTCATGGGGCCGTACCGGTTCTATCCGGCGGCGCAGGAGTTCGACCGGTCGGTGACGGTAGAGCCATCGCAGACGCTGGTAGCGGGCAGCCGGTACCCGAGCGTGGCGCAGGCGCTGGCTTACCTCGCCTCGGTTGGCGCCGACAATCCGCTGATCACGATCAAGGGCGGCGGCACGATCGACATCGGACAGGGTCCGACAACCACCTATCAGGGCAAGGGCTACTGCACGATCGTGGCCGACCAGCCAACGGTCATCGCGAAGCCTTCGCTCACCACCGACGCCGCGGCCACCATTCGCACGCGCTACGACGGCATGCGCTTTCGCGGGTCCAACATTACGATAGACGCGCGCTGGATCTCGAACATCTACCAGGAGAACGCGAGCGGGCGGCAGCACTGGCTCGACGGAATCACGCTGATCAATTCCGCCGGGCGAGACGCGCCGTGGCGCAATGCCCCGCGCAAGCTTTCGCAGATCGTACGCAACGCCGCATGGTTCACAGAGTGCACCACCGACGGGCTGCCCAACGTTGCCAACGGCGCGAGCCTCGTGCGCGGCTGCACGTTCCGCAATGGTTATCACGACATCGTCAGCGATGCGGCCTGTGTGGTGCATACCAGCTCTTCGGACTGGGATGCGTCTTTCTGGCTCAACGACGTTCCGGCAATGAACGTCACCTATTCAGGGGCCGAAGCCACCGCCACGATCGAGCTGGCGGGAGCCAACGAAGCGGCATCGCGGACCTTTACCGCGCGGTGGGGCGCGAACAGTGCATCTTTCACCGTTGGTACCAGCGAAGCACAGCAGGCAAGCGGCAACTACCTTGTCAGCCATGTGGCGGCCTGGCTGAACGGGCTGGACGTGGGCTTTTCCGCCACGGTGCTGGACGACACCCGCCGCGCTGCAGCCTGTTCGGTAGCGGGTGCGAAAGGCGGCGCCTTCACTGCGCAGAACGTGAAGGGCACGACGCTGCAGATCGTGACGATGTTCGACGTGCACGGCGACTGGCACCAGCAGAACATCGGTCAGATCGCCGAGAACTGCGTGCTGGCCAACAACATCTCGACCGGGCTGGTGGCGCAGGACGTGTTCCTCACCGCGACCGGCGGCGCGCGCGACTTCCTCGTCTTCAACAACGCGTTCGAGAACAAGAAGCTTACCGGTCCGTACAACAACTTCACGGCGATCAGCAGCCAATTGGCTCACGCCAAGAGCCACGTCGTGGTGGCGCACAACAGCTTTGCTTCGCAGGCGCTCGCGCTCCGGGGGGACCAGTCCTTGGTGCCCGATGCCTGGTGCCTGATCGCCAACAATTCGTTCCGCGACATCAGCTGGGCGGGGACGCAGACGAACACTGGCATTGTTCGCGACAACCACCTGCAGGCCGGTGCCACCGGTGGTTCCATCGGCACCGGCACCTTTGGCGGCGGAACGCAGGAGCAGGTCTTCCGCAGCAGCGCGAGCGGCGACTTTACTGCCCGTAGCGCGCTGTTTGCCACGCAAAGGGCCCCCGTCCTGGCCTATGACCGAAGCGGCAAGACGCGCCCGGCGCTCGACGTGGCCGGGTCGGAAACCATGGAGGCGATCCCGGCGCTTCTTCCAACCGGGTCTCCGACCGGCTGCGTGCAGTTCCCGCCATTCAACCGGCAGTACGCGGGGCGCGGCGGCCATATTGCCTATCCATCAGCCGGACTCGCTACGCAACCGCTGCTGCGCTTCGACACGCCTGGGGCCTTCTTCATCATGTTGCAGGTTCCGCACGAGCGGACGAAGGTCAACCGCGAGACCCGCGTCTTCGGCAACGCCGTCAGCAATGGGGGGCAGACCTTCAGCCTTGTCCATCACGGCGATGATTACTTCGACACAACCCGGCATGACGAATTCCGCTGGCGCTCGAGAGGTACAGCCGGTGACATGATCGACCTTTCGGTCGATGTGCAGACGCGCGGAAGCCGCTGGCAACTGCTCGTCGTGACCAGCAATGGCAGCGGGGGCTATGCGATCGCAAGCTATAGCCCGGGCAGTGCCAAGATTGCCGGCGCAACTCAGGCGAGCACCACGGCGCAACTCAATCTGGTAAGCGGCACGCACGTCCTGCTGGGCGATGTGGCGAGCGTTGGCGGAACGCTCGACCCCATGGCAACGCCGATCGGGGCCTTCGATGGGGCCGTGGCGTTTCATGGCTTCGTCAACGGTACAGCGGGCAGTGATGCAATCTGGCAAGCCATTGCCGAGGGGGCTGACATCCAGACCAGCCTTGCCGGGGCCACCGCGTTCCCGCTGTTGCGCGACTATCGCGGGAAAAGCTCGGTTACTGCAGGACTCACTGCCTTTGCGACTGGCGACCCGACTGGGGCTGGCACAGTGTTCGGGACAGTCTCGCTCGGCGGCACCAGCAATCACCGACCGACCAAGTTCCTGAACTTCGATCGGCTTCCGGACGGATACGTGATCTGCCCGAAGGATGGCGCGGCCAGTGGCACGGTGACGCTGACAGGCACCAGCAGCGGGCTCAACGGAGCGCTCTATGCACGTGTGGTCTCTCCCGCCGGGGCGACACTTGTTGCACCGTTCGTAGTGGACGGGACTGGACCGACGATGACGGTTGCCGTTTCAGTACCGCCGTTTGCCGGCTGGGGGCATCTGGAACTGTGGAGCGAGAGCGATCCTGCGGTTGTCTATCGCATGAACAGCCGCATCGGCTGCGGACACAAGCTGAGCGTGATCGGCCAGAGCCAGTGCGACATCATGCTCTATGCCGGTGGCGTGACGCAGGCCCCTTCGGGGCGGACATCGTTCTGCGGCTACATCGGGTCGCGTTCCGACCCGGCGGATACCACGACCTCGCCGGTCAGGCGCTTCAGCACGGCGGGGCGACCGCAGCTGTTCGTGATCGAGCCGGAGATGACCAATGCGTTCAACGGACCGACCGCAATCGCCTCCCGGATCGAGCCTTTCTCGAACGGGCAGACGCTGTGCGTGATCGACACATGCATTCCCGGTACCAGCGCTCTCGACTGGATCCGTGATGCGACGACCAGCCGTCAGTGGGCGCTGGACGTGGAAGTGGCCGCGATGGCGGGCACCGACCGCGTGCCGATCTGGCAATGGTACACCGCCGACGCCGGCAGCTATCCCACGCTGCTTGATGGCGTGGTCCATGGCACGGGAACGATGTCGGGGAACTACCGCCTGTTCGACGGCACGCTCAACGCACCCGGCTACAAGCTGGGCATCTGCCTGCCGACCCGCGCGACGACGACCAACGCAGGGCCACTGACGGCGGATGACTTTGGCACCAACCGCAGTGGCGCGCAGGCCGGGCAACTGCAATGGGCAGCGGCCAATCCTGCGATCTGCGCGGTGGGTCCGGCAGTGACCGACATGGCGATCGACAACCTTGCGGCGGGAACGACGGTGGGACCCGACGCAAACCTTGGCGGGCCGCACGAGAGTCAGGTCCTGCCCGAGGGCGTGGTGCGGCTCGGCAGGCGCATTGGCGAGACCTATCTGCGCGCGCGGGGCATGAGTCCGTCACCTGGCAATGCGCGGCTCGACAAGGCAACCGTGGTCATGGCGCCGGGGCGCACCTCGCTGACGATCAGGGCGGTGCTGCCCAATGGCGGGGCCTTGCGCACGCAGGACGGACGTGCGGTGACGGGGTTCGAGTTCTCGACCAACGGGGGCACGACCTGGTCGCGCAGCGGGATCACCGCGACGATCACCGCGCCCGATACGGTGACACTCTCGTTGCAGAGCGGGGCCTGGCCTGCGGGTGCGCGGATCAGCTACTTGCGCGGCGGGCCGTTCAGCTACGGCACAGCCGAAGAGCTGAACGCGCACTACAAGGGCAGTCTCTACGACGGGTGCGAGGCCGATGGCGGACTTGGCTTCCCGGTGCTGGAACTGCCGGTCTCGGACGCGCTCGTCGTCTGACTTATAAGCCAGAGGCCCAGTTCGCGCTGGGCCTCTGGCGTCAGGTGGAGCGCGTCGTATTGCAGGTATGCGGCCTGCGGGTTGGGCAGGAACGCTGCAGCCGAATCGCGGAAGTCACTCGACGTGGCGTGGGCCACTTCCTTTGCGACAAGGCGGTACGGCGCGAGACGGCGGGCCATGGCGGCGCTGCCGACCGGGGGCGGCGCAAGGATCACCACGCGGGCGCCGGTTTCATGCAAGCGCTGGGAGAGTTGGGTAAGATTGCTGCGGTAGGTTTCCACCGGGACGCGCTTCTTTTCTGACAGCCAGCCGCGCGTTGCCGCATCATTGGTGCCGAGCATGACGAAGGCAAGCGCGACGCTTTTTTGGGGGAGCGGGCGCTGCAGCAAGTCAGCCACCGTTGCTCCGCCAAACGCATGTACCCTTATCGGAAGGTCCGACGGCAGTGCTTTGGCGAAGGCTGCGGGATAGGCGAAGGCTGACCCGCCGATCTTCGAACCGGCGGTGTTGCTGTCGCCGACGAACAGGATCACGCCTTGCTGCGGCAACGGAATCGGAGTGGAAGGCTCTGCCGCCAGCAGGTCCGGCAGGACCATGCGCGTGCCGCCGAAAGACCAGCGCGGTACTTCGCCGGTCCACGCAGCCGCGCCACCCGCCAGCGCCAGAACCACCGCCGCAAGGCCTGCGATCCGGCGCGCTCGCACGGGCGTCAGCCCTGCCGCTTGACCAGCGGCTGCCACCACGCCTCGTTCTCGAGATACCAGCGCAGGGTGTTGCGCAAGCCGTTCTCGAAATCGTGCTGCGGCACATAGCCGAGTTCGGCGCGGGCCTTGGTCTCGTCGATGGCGTAGCGGCGGTCGTGGCCCTTGCGGTCCTCGACGAAGGTCTTGAGCTCGCTGGTGGCGCGGCCCTTGGCGGCAGGTGCATCAGGGTAGCGTTCGGCCAAACCCTCGATCTCGGCAAAGGCGCGGTCGACTTCGGCGCAGATCCGATCGATCACCGCCATGTTGGGCAGTTCCTCGCCACCGCCGATGTTGTAGGTCTCACCCGGCTTGCCGTTCTTCAGCGCCGCCTCGATGCCGCGGCAATGGTCCTCGACGTAGAGCCAGTCGCGCACGTTCATGCCATCGCCATAGATAGGCAGCGGCTTGCCCGAGAGCGCGTTCAGCACGAACAGCGGGATCAACTTTTCGGGGTAGTGGTAGGGCCCGTAGTTGTTCGAGCAGTTGGTCGTCGTCGTGTTCAGCCCATAGGTGTGGTGATAGGCGCGCACGAGGTGATCGGACGCGGCTTTCGAGGCCGAATAGGGCGAGTTGGGCTGGTACTGCGTGGTCTCGCTGAACGCCGGATCGCTGGGGCCGAGCGAGCCATAGACCTCGTCGGTCGAGATGTGGTGAAAGCGGTGATCCTTGCCCGAACCTTCGTCCAGCCACACCTTGCGCGCGGCCTTGAGCAGGCTGTTGGTGCCGAGGATATTGGTGTCGATGAAGGCGTCCGGGCCGGTGATCGAGCGGTCGACATGGCTTTCGGCGGCGAAGTGGACGAGCGTTGACACGCCGCGTTCGCGCAGGAGCTTTTCGACAAGGTCAGTATCGCGAATGTCGCCGACGACCAGTTCGGCCTGTTCGACACCGGCGATGGTCGAGCGGTTGCCGGCGTAGGTCAGGCAATCGAGCACGATGATCGCATCGTCCGGGTTCTGCTTGGCCCAGTAGTGGACGAAGTTGCCGCCGATGAAGCCGGCGCCGCCAGTGACGAGCAGGTTAGCCAAGGGCCTTTTCCTCTTTCAGCATGGTCTTGAGATTGGTGCGCCAGTGGACGTGCGCATCGCCGAGTAGCGCGCGGGTGGCCGACACGTCTAGAACCGAGAACGACGGGCGCTTTGCGGGCGTAAGGTAATCTGCCGTCGCAATCGGCGTGATCGCCGGAATGCGTGCTAACAGGCCGAGGGCAAGGGCTTCCTCGGCGATGGCCACGGCGAAATCGTACCAGCTGGCAACGCCCGCATCGCGGTGATGGTAGATGCCGGGCTGGTCCTTCTCGGCAAGGCCCCACAGGGTCTGCGCAAGGCCGGTGGCCCAGGTCGGCGAGCCGATCTGGTCGGCCACGACGCGAAGCTCGTCCCGCTCGCGCATCAGGCGCAGCATGGTGCGTACGAAGTTCGCGCCGCCTGCAGCATAGACCCAGCTGGTGCGCACGATGATGGCGTCCGCGCCAGCAGCATCTTCGCCTGCGGCCTTGCTGGCACCATAGACAGACTGCGGGTTCTTAGCGTCACCGGGCAGGTAGCCGCGACCGCTGGAGCCATCGAAAACGAAATCGGTGGAGACGTGGACGAGTCGCGTGCCAGTGCCCGCCAGCGCCTTTGCAAACGCGCCCGGTGCACCCGCGTTGATTGCGTGGGCGAGGTCCGGCTCGCTCTCTGCACGGTCAACCGCAGTGTAGGCGGCCGCGTTCAGTATCAGGTCGGGCTGTTCGGCATCGACCACGCGGGCAATCGCGTCTGCATCCGACAGATCCAGAGCGTTGCGGTCAAGCGCGACGCATGTCCATTGTTCGGGCCTCGTTGCAAGCAGGGCCTTTCCGAGCTGGCCGTTGATGCCGGTAATCAGCGCCTTCATGCAAAGGCTTTCACATCGGCAAGGGCGACGCCTGCAGCGTCCTTTGCCGAAAGCTTCACTTCGAGGCCGTCGAGCGGCCATTCGATGCCGACCGTAGGGTCATCCCACGCAAGGCTTGCCTCGTTCTGCGGCGCATAGGGCGCGGTGCACTTGTAGAGGAAGTCGGTATCGTCCTCGAGCGTGAGGAAGCCGTGGGCGAAGCCTTCGGGCACCCAGAACATGCGCTTGTTCTCGGCCGAGAGCACGACGCCGGTCCACTTGCCGAACGTGGGCGAGGAACGGCGCAGGTCCACAACCGCATCGAACACCGCTCCGCGCACGACACGGACAAGCTTGCCCTGCGGACCGGGGTTCTGGAAGTGCATGCCCCGCAGCACGCCCTTCTGCGAGCGGCTGTGGTTGTCCTGCACGAAGGTCAGGTCCAGGCCGGCCTTGGCAAAGGCCTGCGCATTCCAGCTTTCCATGAAGAAGCCGCGATCATCGCCGAACACACGAGGTTCGAGGATCAGCGGGCCGGGGATGTTGCATTCGATGACGTTCACAGCGGGCCCTTCTGGGTCAGCATTTGCAGGAGGTATTCGCCATAGCCCGACTTGCGCAGCGGCTGTGCGATGGCTTCGAGTTCGGCATCGGTGATGAAGCCCTGACGCCAGGCGATTTCCTCGGGGCAGCAGATCTTGAGGCCCTGCCGTTCCTCGGTGATGCGCACGTAAGTCGCTGCATCGAGCAGCGAGCCGTGAGTGCCGGTATCGAGCCAGGCATAGCCGCGGCCCATGATCTCCACCGAAAGCTCGCCCTCGTCCATGTAGAGGCGGTTGAGGTCGGTAATCTCAAGCTCGCCTCGCGGCGAAGGCTTGAGGTCACGCGCACGGTCGATAACGGTTTCGTCGTAGAAGTAGAGCCCGGTCACCGCGTAGTTCGATTTGGGCGCTACAGGCTTTTCCTCAATCGAACTGGCGCGGCCCTGTTCGTCGAAGGCGACGACGCCATAGGCTTCCGGATTGTTGACGCGATAGGCGAAGACGCTGGCGCCGGTCGTGCGCTCGTTTGCGCTGCGCAACAGCTGCGGCAAGCCGTGGCCGTAGAAGATGTTGTCGCCGAGCACGAGCGCACTGGGGCTGCCCGAAACGAAGTCTGCGCCGATGTGGAAGGCCTGGGCGAGGCCGTCGGGTGTGGGCTGGACGGCATAGCTGATTGCAACGCCGAAGGCCGAGCCATCGCCAAGCACGCGCTTGAACTGGTCGGCGTCCTCGGGCGTGGTGATGATCAGGATGTCGCGGATCCCGGCCAGCATCAGCGTGCTGAGCGGGTAGTAGATCATCGGCTTGTCATAGACCGGCATGAGCTGCTTGGAGACGCCGCGAGTGAGCGGATAGAGCCGGGTGCCCGATCCTCCCGCCAGAATGATGCCCTTGCGCTCGATTTTCGCAGATGCTGCGTTCACGGTTCAAGCAACTCCTTCAGACGGCATAGGGGCCGGTGCGCAACTGGAATTCGGTCTGGTCCGTTGCCCAGCATATGCACGACCCGAGCCGTTCGGATGACGGAAACCTAAGCAGATCCCCGTAGCCTCCGGCACGGTGTGTTGCATTGCAGCATCACGTAGCAAGGTCAACCTCTCATGCGTAGGCACGGCGGTCGGCCAAGCGCTTCTAAGCTGCGCCGGATTGGCCCAGCCAGTGGACCATATCCGCTTCGCGGCGCGCCGCGACAAGCGACGCCTCGTTGGTTGATGCTGCCAGAAAGCGGCGCCCCTTCTGCGCCAGCCAGACTGGATACCACAGCCAGCGGCGCAATTGGTCCGGACGGCAGCCGGCGATCTTGGATAGCTGGTAGGGGTTGGGGCTCAAGGCGCGCGAAAGGGCCGCGCGCCAGCCGGTGGCCCCGGTGCTTTCAGTCTCAAGGCGGCGCAAGAGCTTGTTCTGTTCGGATTGCTCTCGATCCTGCAGCATCGCTGATCTGGCCGCTGCAAGGTTCGCCGCGCCGACTTCCGGCATGTCGACCAGTCGTTCGGGCATCCATCGCCCGCCATGCTGCCAGGTGACGGTCGCCACGAGCCTGAGCGCGCGGGATAGTCCCATCCTGTCCGCCTCTGCTTCGATCCAGTCCCAATCGAGATTGCTTCGCGCGGCAAGGAAATGGAGGTCGGCCAGGACCAGCGGCCCGTTCTCGAAAGCGTGGTGCAGCGTCGCATGTTCGAGCAGGTGCAGGAAGTTGGCGCGCGGCGACGGCACGCGGACATCTATGCCCATGACTGTAAGGGAGACAGGCTCTGCACGGATCAGTTCGAGCAGAATTGGCTCCTGCGCCCAGTTGCGGGCGTTGATCCGGTGGTGCAATTCGATGGTCAGTTCGAAATCGATGTCCTGAATCTCGGGCAACTGATGCCCGAATTCGAGTCCATAGCTGCCAGCCCAAGGCGCGACGCGGTAATGCGGGTTGCCGATCAGCAGTTCCTGGGCCCGGGCAGCCTCCTCGGCCGAGAGCAGCAGGTCGACATCGCGCAAGGGGCGCAGCGCAGGGTCAGGATAGATGCCATGGGCAAGGCCGAAGCCCTTTAGCAGGACCGGATTGAACCCGCCTTCGCCCAGCACCCCGATCAGGCGCTTGACCGCCGCCATCTGCTTGAGCGCATAGATCGAGTGCCAGTGCCGCGCGGCTTCCAGTCGCGCTGCAGCGGCGGGCGGCAGCAACTTGCGCGCATCTGCGATGCCGACGGCACGCAGGACCAACGCGCAAAGGCGCTTGTCTTCGGCGGTCTGCGCAAGGCTGTTCCAGCCATCGGTATCGAGCAGGCGCATCAATGCGCCGTGATCACAATCAGGCGCGGCGCAGATACGCAGCAGGAGTTCCTCGTGCACCGCCAGATCGGAATGGGTGTCAGGAGCCTGCATGCTCTCCCAGATCAACGATTTGGTCGGCAAGTTCAAGCAGCGCTGTGCGATGGCCGAGGATGAGGATCGTGCAGGCCCCGCGCAGATCGCGCACGGTCTGCATCACCGCGCTTTCGTTGCTGCCGTCCAGCGCGGCGGTAACCTCGTCGAGAATGAGCAATTCCGGCTTGCGCAGCAGCGCTCTGGCCAGGGCGATGCGCTGTCTCTCGCCGCCAGAGAACTGGCGGCCCGCTTCACCGACGCGAGTATCGAGGCCGGCGGGAAGGTCGAACACGAACTGGGCAGAGGCCTGCTCCAGCGCTCTCGTCATGGCGGCGCGAATCACCGCAGGGTCATCATCCGCCTGCCCCCAGGCAAGGTTCTGCGCGATCGTGCCGTCGAACAGGTAGGGTACCTGCTCGACGTAAGCGACGCGGCGGCGCCAGCGGATTCGGGCCGTCCCTTCGAGCGGCTGGCCATCGATCAGGACGCGGCCCGAATCGGGCGCGATCAGGCCGCCAAGCATATCGGCAAGGCTGCTCTTGCCGACGCCTGACGGGCCGCAGATAGCCACCACGCTTCCGGCAGGAATGGCGAGATCGAAATTGCTGAACACCGGACGATCGCGCCCCGCATAGGACAGGCCGATGCTTTGAAGTTCCAGTCGCCGCGCCAGCCTCGGTGCCTCGGCCCCGTCGTCGGCAGGTTCGCGATGGGCCGAGGCTTCGCGCGTAAGCTGCTCCAGTTCGGTCAGCGCAGGACTGTCGAAGCTCCAGCGGCGCAGGGTCGTCTGGAGGCCCGTTGCTACGGGCACGATCCGCACCATTATCGCCAGAACCGGAACCAGCACGCCCAGCGGCAGGCGCATATGGACGAGCGCCACGTAGATGAGCACGCCGAGCATGGCCGCAGCGATCGTCTGGAACAGGACATGAGCCTGAGACAGCGAACGATGATAGCGCAACTGAGCCTGTTCGACTGCGCGCGCCGTATCGCTGAACTGCCGCGCCAGCGCCCTTTCGGCCCCGCTGATCCGCGCCGCGCGAAAGTGGAACAACCCGTTGGTGACCTGCTCCTGAAGCGCCTCGTACACCTCGGCGAAGCGCTCGCCATCACGATTGCGCCGCGAACGCAGGGCAATCAGTGCCATGGCGACGACTGTCGCCGCCCCGAACGCCAGCCCGGTAAGCTGCCACGATACTGTGAATGCTGCCGCAATCAGCATGACCAACGTGATCATGCCGGTGACCACCGACAGCATGTTCTCGCCCAGACTGCCCACGCGCTCGGCCTCGCCTACCAGTCGCGCTGCGTGGCCCGCAGTGCTCTGCCCGCTAAGCCAGCGCCAGTCTGCCGAAAGCACTGCGTCCTGCGCAGCGATTCGCACGGTGCGGGTCAGCGAGTGGCCAAGCTTCGCCTGCTGATGGAGCACGAGATAGACGATCAGCGAGCGGACCGCGACAAGCACGGTGACGGCAGCGAGCAGCAAGCCAACCGGTTGGCCGGCGAGCGGCGCAAGCCACGAGGCGAGACCTTCGGGCGCCTGCTCGCCCGCAATGATTGCCGTAATGGGGACAAGCAGCAGCAGCCCGATTCCCTCGGTCAGGCTGGATGCGAGCATCAGAAGTCCGAGCACTATCAGGCGCGGCCAGCCCGCCATACGAATGACCGCCCTGACCGATGCCATCATGCCGAGGGCTGCGGAGCTAGCGTCATCCGACATTGCGACCCTCGGCAAAACGGATGAATTGCGCCGTCGACAGGCCGCGGCTCATGGCCGAAACCAGGCGCATCGCATCGCCCCGCTCGGGGACGTCCTGTCCGTCCCAGTCGCGCAGGCTTGCAGACAGGCGTTCGAAATCGATCAACCGGGCAAGGCGCGGGTCGGAACCAAGATCTTCAAGTTCACGCAGAAGCCGGTCGCGATCACGGGCCATGCGCATTGGCCAGTCGGAACCCTGCCGCCCTTCGCGTTGTTCGCGCCAGACGATCTCCGGCACACGCCCCTTCAGTACGCGCCGCCCGAGCCAGCGGTCCTGCCCTTCGCGCAAATACTGGTCATCGGCCATGCCGCCACACAGCTCCAGCAACGGAACGTACGAATGCACGTCCCGGATGGAGATGCCGTAGAGCAAAGAAAAGCCCAGCGATATCTCGGACCCACCCTTGTACATCCGGCCGAGCAGGGCTTCGCGCCAGTCGCGAGAGCTGGCAAAATCGTAGGCGTACAGATCAAAGCCTTCGGCCAGGGCTTCGTCGAGAAGGCCGGTGCTGCGAGCATGGTCCTCGCGAAGCGCGCACCACGATTCGAACGGCGCATCACGCCAACCGCGCCTTCGATCAAACGCCCATTTCACGCCCTGCGGCACGTGCGGCATGATCGCCCGGGACAGGAGCTTGCGCCAGAACGGTCGCGTATCGCCGGTGTAGGCACGCAACTCGCACGCAAGCCGGCGCCACTTGCCCTGCACAAGCCAGGTCGGAAAACCGGTGAGCCCATCATAGCTGAAGCCGATGTTTCCCGCATCGCCGGTCATGATCACATCAACCCCGTCGGCGGCGGCATGCTCCAGCGCCGAATGGTACCAGTGCGCGTTCATCTCGTTGAACATCGGCCAGCCGGAAACCAGCATCAGAGGCCGCAGTCGCTCGCCGAAATGGAGATCGGCCCCGTCGACGAACGTTGGCTGGATCTGGGGGTACATCGCGCAAAGAGCTCGGACATGAGGCTCCTCGCTGGCAAAGGAGGTGTCCCGGTCTTCCGGGCGCGTGCCCGACGCCGGAATGCTGGTGTAACTACGCAAGGGCACGTCCGGGTCCATGCGCTCGAGCGCAAATACGGCAGCAGCCTGCGAGTCGAAGCCCCCGGAAAGCAGAACGCCGGGTGAGCGCGCATCGCCCATCGTCGCCTCCACGGCGCAGCGCATCTGCTCGACAACGGCTTCGACGTAGTCCTCGTCACGGCGGAAACGCACTTCGGGAACATCGTGGATGGACCAGTATCGCTGCACCCGTGAACCCGTGCGGTCATGGTCCTCGGCCGTGCCGCAGACCACGCAGGTCATCCCGCGATAGAAACTGCGGCTCGAAGGCCCGGCCCCGGCCAGCAGCCAGCCGCCGACACGCGCGTCATCGACCTGCGGGAGGAGCCCGAAGGCAAAGACCGGGTTCGGCGAAGAGCAGACCACGATGCGATCATCCTGCCGCCACACGTGGAGCGGGGCATGCGCAGTGGGCGAGCGGACGACTCGCACGCGGCGCTGGTCGGGAAACCATTGCACCACGGCATAGTCGCCAGTGATGCGCCGGTCGCAATCCGCGCCGAGCGTTGCGAACAACCGGGCATAGAGCGACGCGTGATCGTCCCAGTTGTCGATGCCGAAGCGGGCTGCAGTTGCCGCAGCGTGGTGCAAGCGACCGGCAAGGAGAGTGTATGAGCCGTCAGGAGCCTGGCGGAATGTCGTGTGCCGTCGCTGGACCGCGCGGCCAGCCGGAAGTCGGCCTTCGGCCCTGCTGGCGAGACCGGCATCGTCCATGCGCTGGTGCAGGATGTCACCGGCCAATCCCAAAGCCATCGAACCGAGCGCCCGATCCCAGCTCTCGGCAATCCACGCAGCCTGTCCGGAGAGATCGATGGCAGCGAGAATCAGGAGGTCGTCAGGGTTTCCCGAGGCGGAGGCCATCTGATCAGGCCTGTGCGCGAACGGGGCTGATCTGTGCCAACATCATGATCGGTTGATAGACCCTGCGGTCGCACTGCCCGATCACCATTTCACCGTTGAGCTCGACCCAGGCATGATAGGCATCGGCGCCGGAGCGGTCATCGATCCTGAAGGCGATAACGGTCTGCGCAGGGATATGCCGCAGGCGCAATATCCAATGCAGCGCGACCGCCTTCGGAAGACAGCGGCTCTTGCCGGGAAGATATCGGGCAGCGCGATCGACGCACCGGCCAAGCCAGCGCGCCTCCGCCTGCTTCTCCGAATCGGAATTGTGAATGATCCGGTCAAAGGGAGAAGGCGCATCGCCTGACGCGCCATTTACGCTGGCGGCGGCGGGAACGACCTGGCCGACGCTCGCTCGCCAGACGTGCAAAGGCACAAAGCACACAAGCAAACGCGCCACAGCAATGAATGCCGCAGCGCGTAATACTTGTAACCTTGATCGAGTCGTTCGCGAAATCTGCATTTGAGAGGCTAACACCTGCGCGACAGCCATCTCAAGCAAATCTGGCGAATCCCGCAGAGGTTAGTTGCTCCACGAACGCGTCAACCGACGGCTGACATTCGTCAAGCGGTATGCCATATTCGCGGGACAGGTCCGCACAGATAACGTCAAGATCCTGTTCGGTATCGAGCTTTTGCCAGATATCGAGACCCACGCCTTTCAGGGAAAAGAACTTTCCCGTATCGATGTGGATCATCACAAGCTCACCGTCCAATTCCGTTGCGCAATTGGACGATTCAATCTTGTTGAGCAATCTTGCCATGTGCAGGACAGTCGTGGACGAAATCAGCTCTTCGACTGGTTGGTCTTTCCGCCGTCGGCACCCTTGCCGCCCTTTGCCGCAATGGCAGCCAGGTCAACGGTCAGTTCTTCAAGCACCGGAGCCGACCACACCTTGGCCGCAAGATCGCTACGCTCAGTCATGTCTGTACCCCTAACTAAAGTTAAACCGTAAGTGGCTTCGCTTAATACTTGCTTACATTTGTTGCGGGTGCGAAGCAAGTAGAAATGGCAAGAAAGCTGCAAGCCGTGCGGCATTGGCACCGATGGGGTTACTCACTCGGACGCGACAATATCCTTAATTTTCAGAAGATCAGTGGAAAAGCTGGCCGGGTCGAAAGGCCGGCGCAGCCTCCAGAAACGGACTTGCGAACAGAACGACATGAGAAATCGTTCATGCGCTGCACGGTCTCCACGCGCGGTATGCACGAAGTTCCGGTAAAGCGCCCAAGGCAGCAAAGTGAGTTTCTCGCTGCCCGTCACAGGCTCGGCTTCCACCGATTCGCCGACTTCCAGAAAGTAGAGATCGGTCAGCGGCAGGGCCGATACAGCCTTGGTCTCGGGCGAGGCGTAGTGCTTGCCCGGCATCGACAGCACGGGCCTGATCGCCTCGGTCGCCGTAAGGGCAAGGGCATCGCCCCAGAGCTTCAAGGGTTTGGCATCCGGCATCGCGACGACCCGCTCACCTACAGAGACCACCAGGGTATCGTCGCAAACATGGGGCAGACCCAGCCGCGCAAGACCTGCAGCGAGCGTTGACTTGCCTCCGCCCGAATCGGCAGTGAACGCCACGATCCGTCCACCGACATCGACCGCAGAAGCATGAAGTGGCACCAGGCCGTTGAGCCAGGCCACCGCACCGAACACGGTGCCCCACAGAAACAGTTCGTAGTCCGTTTCGGCAAGAGAGCCGATGCCGCGAGCGGCGGCGTCGGCCGGCATCTGGACGACCAGGCCCTTGCCAAGCTGATAATGGAACCGGACACCATCAAGCGTATCGAAGATGAATTCCGACCCGGATATCGCGAAACTCTCGTCGCTGAAGAAGCTCCCCGTGATTGAAGCGGGGACTTCGCCCGGCCTTGTCTCCATTTCGCGGTTCATTCGCTCGACGAGGTCGGGAGACAGTTCGTTCACGTTCATCCAGCCATTTCCGTAATCTTGCCCCGACCTTCCTGGAGGCCTTGTCCGAAGTGGACCGCCAGGCCGCGCGAATCAACCGTCTGATCGCAAACGGTAGCGAACACCATTGGCAGCTTGATGCCTTGCGCCGACTAAGCACCTGCAGCACAAACGGCAGGGACCGCAACGCCAGCCCCTGCCCCGAGGGACATCTTCCGCTTCTGGAAACAATTGCCGGCGAGTGCAGTGCAATAGCCGGCAGGCATCCAGATTCATTGCATTTTCGAGCAAAAATCCCGCCAGTTCGGTTCTTTTTTTCGGCCCAAACCCCTGATATTGCGGGCCCTCGCCTCAAGGCACCTTACGTTTGGCTAACGTTTGGCAAGCCTTTATCAGGGTTAACACTTAGTTTTTGTTGCGAATCATTTTGCATTGCGGTATTCGGCTGAATTGAGAGGGCGGTATACGGAAGTGCTACTGCTTAGGAGATTGAGCATGAAGTTTTCTCGCATTGCGTCGGCACTTGCCGCTACGGCCATGATGGTCGCACCGGTCGTCGCCGAAGCCGGGACCCGCGCAAGCGGTTCTTCGGTCTACGCCGCCAACGGTTACGCGGCCAGCCGCGCGTCGACCTCGGTGAAGGACGACAACGATCTTAAGCCTGCTTTCTGGATCATCATCCTTCTGGCTGGCGGCGCGGCTGCCTATGGCATTTCGCGCGCCATCGACAACAAGTCGTCGGGCGCGAACTGATCCCAGGACCAGTTACGGAAAACCCGGTCACTCGCTGAGTGGCCGGGTTTTTTGCTGCCTGTCATGCCCGCCCGGGTTGGCATTTACATAGCCTGACGCTTCCGGCACCACAGTCTGAGTGACGGTAAATGCTTGACCGGAGGCGTCTTCCAATCAATCAAGCGCACATGCAAAAACAACCAGGCGTGCAAGTCACTGCGCTGATCGTCATTGCCTGCCTGTTCGGCGGTGGCGGCGTTGCCTATGGACTGGCCAACCTCGTCGTACAACTGGCGGCACTCTTCCTCCTCGCGCTCAACGGTAATGCAGTATGGCAATTGCTGCGCCAGAGTCCTGGCCTCCTTGCCGTGCCACTGTTCGCCTCGCTGGCCCTCCCCTTGCTCCAGCTCGTGCCGTTGCCGCCGTCGGCGTGGACCGAACTTCCCGGCCGCGAACAGTTGGTCGAGGCGCTCGCAGCGGTCAGCCAACAAGGCTGGCGTCCCGCCACAGTGAGCACAGCGCGCACGTTTGTGGCTTTTCTCGGCCTGATTGCCCCCTTCACCGTGATTGCGCTCGGGCTCGCCGCGCCGAAACCGGCCCTTGATGTGGCAACGCAGGCGTTCATCGCCATTGGCATTGCCAGCATCCTAGTTGGTGCGGCGCAGGTCCTTGGCGGGAATGGCACCGCGATGCTCTATCCCGAAACCACAGCGCCGGGGGTGATGACCGGGTTTTTCGCCAATCGCAATTCGACCGCGCTGTTCATGGTCTGCTGCCTGCTGCTGCTTTGTGGTCGCAGCGTCGGCAAGGTACTGTCGGCCCGCTGGATCGCCAGCTTCTCGGCCGCACTGCTGCTGACAGTCGGCGTAGTGCTAACACAGTCGCGCACCGGGCTGGTTCTGCTCGCCTTGCCGCTCGGTCTTGCACTGTTCAAGACGGTAGCAGGCTGGACGGATCGCCGTCGCGGCGCGGCTGGCGGCAATGCCGGACGCCGCATGCTGGTTGCCGGCCTTGCCGTCGCGACAGTGCTCGTCGGGACCGCTGCCGTTTCGGCTGCCTTGCCCCATTCACGGCTCGACACCGTGCTCGCCCGCTTTGACAAAAGCGGCGAGCAGCGCCCTGCCATCTGGGAGGACGCACGCTTTTCGGCGCAGCGCTTCTGGCCGGTCGGAGCTGGCATGGGCACTTTCGACGAGGTCTTCCAGGTCGACGAGTCGCTCGAGAACATCACCCCTCGCCGTGCCGGCCGCGCGCACAACGACTATCTCGAGATTGCCATCGAGGCGGGTGCTGCAGGCTTCGTAGTGATCGGGCTGTGGGCATTGTGGATCCTGTGGGCGACCTGGTCCGCCGTAGGCTCAACCGTCGGACCTGCGCAGCGGTGGCGTGCACTATCGGGCACCGGCATACTGCTGGCAGTCGCGCTGCAGTCGCTGCTCGACTATCCCTTGCGCAATCAGGCCATGCTGTGTCTCGCCGCGTTTGCGATCGTGCTGCTCGCTTCGGCGCGCCGGACCGATGCGGAGGAGGCGGTGCCATCTGGCAATGGCGGCAAGAACCGGGAGCACACCGCGTGATGCGCATAGTCTGGACCGCATTTCTGGCCGTTCTCGCCCTCCTTGCCTGTGGCGCGCAGCTTGACCGCGCGGCACGTCGGCAGCCCGCGCTTGCCACAGTGGTGCCTGCGCCTTTCCGCAACTTCGCGCAGGAAAGCATGACTTTGGCGACAGTGCGTTCTGCCGAGCCTTCGGTTGCGCTGGCCGAGGCGCGCACGCTGGTTTCGCGCAGCCCGACTCCGGCCGAACATCTGACGCTACTGGCAATTGCCGAGGAGCGGAGCGGTGATCGCACAGACAGCGCCCGCCTGATCCAGCGTGCCGCACAGCGCGGCTGGCGCGATCCGATCGCGCAACAGGCGATGTTCGATATCGCACTGGGCGCAGCCGATCCGGTCGAGGCATCGCACCGGCTGGCCGCGCTATGGGCGCTGCAGGAAGAGCAGGCACCGCTCAAGGACATGGGGCAACGGCTGATGTCCCGGCCGGAAGGGCGCAAGGCGCTGGCCGACTCGCTCGTGGCGGGCGGTAGCTGGACCAGCTCGTTCCTGCGCAGCGTGGCGGCGGATCCAACGCCAGAAGCAGTCGAGACCGTCGACCTCGCCCTGCGCAGCGGTGCGAGCATTGACTGTAACGTCGCCGCGCGACTCAAGACCGCCTACGCTGCGAAGGCGATCAAAGCTGACGTCGCCCTGCTCGACAAATGCAGACGGAAGCGCGCCTGATCCGCTTCAGTTCTTGGTATTGCGGACGTTGAAGGTACCGGTCACGCGGCCGCCATTGCCGCCTGCCGCACCGCCGCCGCTTCGACCGTCGACGCTCGACAGGCCCGAGTCGAGATCAATGACGAGACGCCCGCCGTTCAGCGTATCGCCATTGCGGCGCAGCGCGACGTTGCCCGTCATGGTGATGACATTGCGATTGAAGTCGTACACCGCGACATCGCCTTTGGCGCTTTCGCCACCACGATTGACCTGCACTCCGCCGGTCGCATCGATGCGTTCGATCTGGATATCGCCCGTGTCGCTATAGGCCACGGTGGTGCGCGCCGCCTGCATGCGCAGGTCCGACTGGTTGATGTCGACATTGCCCGAGAGCACCACGCGCTTCGCCTTGTCCTGCACCTCGATGCGGTCGGCGGCGTAGTTGACCGGAGCCTTGCTGTCGTGCCCGGCAATGCCCTGCGCCGAAAGATGCTGTGCCCCGGCGATCAGCGCGGCGGAACCGGCGAAACCGATCACCCCCCAGCGCAAGGGGCGGGCAGAGCGGATGATATCAAGCGTGGTGCGGGTCATGGTCATGGCATCTGCATCCTGCCCGGCACCATGCGGAGGCGGGCGTTTCCATCAAGCATTACAGTGCGTTCCGAAAGGTCTGCACGAATCCGGTCGGCCGAGAAGGTCCCAGCCGGAATGCGACCTTCGACCGGCCCCCGGCTCTTGAGCAACTTGCGCCCCAAGTCGATGTCGACGTTGGTCGCCGTCATACGGTAACCGTCGGAGGTCTGGAAGTTGATCGGTCCTACGATGTCGACGATCTCCTTGCCGAAATCGTAGTTGCCCTTGCCCGCCGTCAGCAGGGCAGGACCATCGTCCAGCATGATGCGGGCGGTCAGCTGGTCGAGCTGGATCAGCGGCTGGGCCTTGGATCGCTGGACGGCGGACCCTGCGGTGATCGAGAAATTGCGCCCATCGTCGTCCTGCCCGCGATACATCGCGCTGGAAACCTGCAAGCGGTCGTTCAGCACGGCGACCTTGCGCCGGTCGAGCAGGAAGCTGATCTCGCCGCGTGGGGAAATCGGGGCGATGATCATCACCGCCAGCAATCCGCCGACGAGTGCCGGGAGAGCGCGGGCGAGGAAATGCACCAGCCGGTCGTGAAAGCCGCCCGGCGCGGCAAAGCCACGACGCCGGGTGCGGATCATGTCGGCCTGTACGGTCATCGCGCTGGCTTGCCTGTCCCCGCCTTACTCGTGGCTGAAGATGTCGCGCTCGGCCCAACCAGCAAGATCGAGCCTGGCCCGCATCGGCAGGAAATCGAAGCAGGCCTGCGCCATCGCGGTGCGGCCTTCGCGTTCCAGCCGCTCGACAAGAATGGTGTGCATCGCATGGAGATGGCGCACGTCGGACGCGGCATATTCCTGTTGGGCATCGCTAAGCACCGGACCGCCCCAGTCGCTCGACTGCTGCTGCTTGGAGATTTCCTTGCCAAGCAGTTCGCGCACGAGATCCTTGAGTCCGTGGCGGTCGGTGTAGGTACGCACCAGCTTCGAGGCGATCTTGGTGCAGAACACGGGCGCGGCGACGACGCCGAGGTAATGCTCGATCGCGGCAAGGTCGAACCGGGCGAAGTGGTAAAGCTTGATCCGCGCAGGATCGGCCAGCACTGCCTTCAGGTTCGGCGCGGCAAAGCTGCTGCCGGGCGAAAAGCGGACGAGGTGCTCGTCCCCTCTACCATCCGAAATCTGCACGACGCAAAGGCGGTCACGCGGGGTGATCAGCCCCATCGTTTCGGTGTCGACAGCGACGGGACCTGGCGCAAGCACGCCCTCGGGGAGGTCTTCTTCGTGGAAATAAACGGCCATCCCTGTCGCTTAGGCGGTTGGACAACGGGTCGCAAGCTCTGTGTCCCTGCGCAGAGGTCCCGCACTACGTCGCAGAAGCGGTCATTTATCGCATCAAAGTTTTGCCTCTTGGCCATCGCTCCCAAATGGGAGCACCGGGTTCTGCGCGAATCGCGCAAATAGCCGCAACGCAACAACGGAGCGCCTGACCGTGACATTGGATAAGAAGACCCTGACGCATCTTGAGCGACTTGAGTCCGAGGCGATTCACATCATGCGTGAGGTGGTGGCCGAGGCGACCAATCCCGTCATGCTCTATTCGGTCGGCAAGGACAGCGCGGTGATGCTGCACCTTGCGCGCAAGGCCTTCTACCCCTCGCCGCCGCCGTTCCCGCTGCTGCACGTCGACACCACCTGGAAGTTCCAGGACATGTACGCGCTGCGCAACAAGATGGCGACCGAGAGCGGCATGGAACTGCTGGTCTACCAGAACCCCGAAGCCGCCGAGAAGGGCATCAACCCGTTCGATCACGGCGCGCTCCATACCGACATGTGGAAGACCGAAGGGTTGAAGCAGGCGCTCGACAAGTATGGCTTCGATGCAGCCTTTGGCGGTGCACGCCGCGACGAGGAGAAGAGCCGCGCCAAGGAGCGCATTTTCTCGTTCCGCACCGCCAGCCACGGCTGGGACCCCAAGAACCAGCGCCCCGAGCTTTGGAACCTCTACAACGCCCGCAAGAACAAGGGCGAGTCGATCCGCGTCTTCCCGATCTCGAACTGGACCGAGCTCGACATCTGGCAGTACATCCACTTGAACGACGTGCCGATCGTCCCGCTCTACTTCGCGGACGAGCGCCCGACTTACGAGTGGGAAGGCCAGTTGTTCATGGCCGACGACATTCCGCGTCTGGAGAAGGTGCTGGGCTATCGTCCCGAGATCACGATGAAGTCGGTCCGCTTCCGCACGCTGGGCTGCTTCCCGCTGACCGGCGCAGTGGAGAGCACCGCCAAGACGCTGCCGGAAGTGATCCAGGAGACATTGCTGACCACCACCAGCGAACGCCAGGGCCGCGTGATCGACAAGGATGCCGGCGGCGCCGGCATGGAAGTGAAGAAGCAGCAGGGGTACTTCTGATGACCACGCAGGACGTAATCTATCAGACCGAAGCCCTCATCGCCGAGGACATCGACGCCTATCTCGAGCAGCACCAGCACAAGACCATGCTGCGGTTCATCACCTGCGGGTCGGTGGACGATGGCAAGTCTACGCTGATCGGCCGCCTGCTCTATGATTCGAAGATGATCTTCGAAGACCAGCTCGCCGCACTCGAGAACGATTCGAAGAAGGTTGGCACGCAAGGGCAGGAGATCGACTTCGCGCTGCTGGTTGATGGCCTCGCCGCCGAGCGTGAGCAGGGCATCACCATCGACGTCGCCTATCGCTTCTTCAACACCGAGAAGCGCAAGTTCATCGTCGCCGATTGCCCCGGCCACGAGCAGTACACCCGCAACATGGTGACCGGCGCCTCGACCGCCGACCTTGCGGTCATCCTGATCGATGCGCGCAAGGGCGTGCTGGTACAGACGCGCCGCCACTCCTACCTGTGCCACCTGATCGGCATCCGCAACATCGTCCTCGCGGTCAACAAGATGGACCTCGTCGACTACGATCCCGTCGTCTTCGATGCCATCGTCAAGGACTACACCGAGTTCGCCCGCTCGATCGGCATCGAGAGCTTCACCGCCATGCCGATCTCCGGCTTCAAGGGCGACAACATCACCACGCCCTCGGCCAACACCCCGTGGTACAAGGGCCCGACGCTGGTCGAGCATCTCGAGACGGTCGAAGTCCTGTCCTCGGTCGATGCCGACAAGCCATTCCGCATGCCGGTGCAGTGGGTCAACCGCCCCAACCTCGACTTCCGCGGTTTCTCGGGCCTCATCGCAACGGGCTCGGTAAAGCCGGGCGACGAAATCCGCGTCCTGCCCTCGGGCAAGACCAGCAAGGTCACGCGCGTCGTCACGCTCGATGGCGATCTCGATCAGGCCGTCGCAGGCCAGTCGGTCACGCTGTGCCTTGCCGACGAGGTCGACTGCTCGCGCGGTGACGTGATCTCTCTGGCTGACAATCCGCCACAGGCCGCCGACCAGTTCGAGGCGACGCTGGTGTGGCTTAATGACGAAGCCATGCTGCCCGGCCGCGCCTACTGGCTCAAGCTCGCCACGCAGACCGTCTCGGTCACCGTGCAGCAGCCGAAGTACGTCGTGAACGTCAACACGATGGAGCATCTGGCGGCCAAGACGCTGGAACTGAATGCCATTGGCGTGGCCGAGATCGCCACCGACAAGCCGATCGTGTTCGAGGCCTACAACGATGGCCGCACGCTGGGCGGCTTTGTGCTGATCGACAAGATGAGCAACGCCACAGTCGCGGCCGGCATGCTCAACTTCAGCCTGCGCCGTGCGCAGAACGTGCATTGGCAGGCGCTGGACGTGAGCCGCGAGGCCCATGCCGCTCTCAAGCAGCAGCAGCCCAAGGTGCTTTGGTTCACCGGGCTTTCGGGCTCGGGCAAGTCGACCATCGCCAACATGGTCGAGAAGCGCCTGCATGCGGTCGGCAAGCACACCTTCCTGCTCGATGGCGACAACGTGCGCCACGGCCTGAACAAGGACCTGGGCTTTACCGAGGCTGACCGCATCGAGAACATCCGCCGCGTCGGTGAAGTGGCCAAGTTGATGACCGATGCCGGCCTGATCGTGCTGACCGCCTTCATCAGTCCCTTCCGCGCCGAACGCGAAATGGTGCGTTCGCTGATGGCAGACGGCGAGTTCGTCGAGATCTTCGTCGACACCCCGCTGGAAGTGGCCGAAGCACGCGACGTCAAGGGGCTCTACAAGAAGGCTCGCTCCGGCCAGCTCAAGAACTTCACCGGAATCGACAGTCCCTATGAAGCCCCGGAGAGCCCGGACTTCCGCGTCGATACCACCACCGAATCACCCGAGGACGCAGCAGAGCGCATCGTAAATGCGCTTCTCGGTTGGGCTCCCACGATTTAAGGGAGCCCAAGAGGTCGGGCATGGGGAACCGCGAATGATTCTGTTTCACGGGCACGAGAACCATTCCCGCTCGGTCATCAAGGCAATCAGCTGGCGCGCGCTAGGGAGCATCGACACCTTCCTGCTCAGCCTGCTGTTCACCGGCAGCGCCAAAGCCGCCGGTGCCATTGCCGGCACCGAAGTGATCACCAAGATCGGGCTCTACTACTTCCACGAGCGGGTCTGGAGCTCGATCCACTGGGGCACGCAACGCCCCGTCGTGGCCGATGACACGGCACAGATCAGTGGCGAGGCTGGGCTGCTCTAGATTTCGTGGATAGAGGCTCCTCGACCCAATCACCTCGCGCGACGCCGTTTCCGAGAGACAGCCTTGAATCAAGCCGCGAATTCTCAGTCGACTTTTCCGCAAAAGCCACCTCTGTGAGTTCTGCCGAAACATAGAACCGCAAATGGCGTCTGGCGACTCGGTGTCTTTCGACGCGCGGCTCGAAAGTCCCCTTGCCAGACTCCCGCTGCGAGACTCCTTCAGAGCCTCCAAATCTTGCTGCTCGGCCGATGGATTTGAGGGTCTGAATCCCCTGCACAACAACTTTCCCCCGCAAAGTCCCCCACATGGGACCAAGGGTCATCATCGTTTGCCGTAAGTGCCTGTAATGCTGGAGGCCCGAGCCGGAATCGAACCGGCGTAAACGGATTTGCAATCCGGTGCGTAACCACTCCGCCATCGGGCCTCGATCGCAGGAGCTGCGTGGTTCGGCGCGGTTAGCCGGAACGGGGGCTTGCCGCAAGGGGTTCTTGCGCGCGCGTGATCAAGCCGGGGCGAAGGTGAGGCGGCGGGCCTTGCTGTCGACCGCGGCGAGGCGCAAGTCGACCCGGGCTCCGGGCGTGGCGCCGGGAATGCGGGCGCGCGAAACGATGGGCAGGCCGAGCAGTTGCACGCGGGCCGAATCGCCATCCGAGTCTGTCACGCAAGCCTTGAACGTCTCGCCCTCTCGTCCGTGGAGCAGGACGGTTTCGGCAAGGTCGATCACGGCGCGCTCGATCTGACCGGAGAGGGCTTCGGCCTTGGCCATCACGCCGGGGAGGCGGCGGAAGGCGTCCTCGACTTGCGGATCGAGAGGCTGGCCATTGGCGACGGCGAGCGTTGCACGGATCACGTAGCGGTCGGCGAGGCGGCGCAATGGCGCAGTGGCGTGGGCGTAGGTCGCGGCAATCGCCTCGTGCCAGGGGGTGACGCCGGGTATCCATGGCGCATAGCCTGCGCCGGTTCCGGCACGGCGGACGGCAAGCATAAAGGCGGCGTGGGCGGGGTTGCGCTGGTCGAGGCCGCGTTCGAGCGTCTTGAGGTCCATGCCTTCGGGCCACGCAAGGCCGAGGCCCGCCGCCGTGCTGCGCAGGCGCGCCATGGCCTTGGCACTCGGGCCTGCCATGACGCGGAACAGGCCGGTGCCTGCCTTCTGGAGCGCGGCGGCAATGGCGAGGTTCGCTGCCAGCGACAGCGCGGCGTTGCGCCGTTCCGAGGCGAGCAGCGGGCGGAAGGACAAGGCATAGCGCCCGTCGCCCAGCGCCTCGACTTCCTGTTCGGGCGGATCGACGCGGGCGGCACCGCGCGCCGCTTCGGCATCGTTCACACGTTCGGCAAAGCGGGCGAAAGCAGGCGGAAGGTCTGCATCGGTGACGCTGTCGTAGGCGAGCTTGGCGCGGCTGCGGATCAGGGCGCGGCAGGCACCATCGAGCCGCGCCTCGCCATCGGGGCCGAGGCGGACGGTGAAGACGACCGCCGGGCGCGGGCTTTGGGGCAGGAGGCTCGCCGCGCCTTCGGCCAACGCAGGCGGATAGAGCCCGGCCTTGCCATCGGGCAGGTAGAGCGTCTCGCCGCGCTTCCATGCCTCGACATCGAGCGGATCGCCGTCGGCCACGAACCATGCGACATCGGCAATGGCGTAGTGAAGCAGGAGATCGTCGCCCGCTTCCTCGACATGGAAGGCCTGATCGAGATCGGTGGAACTGGCCGGATCTAAGGTGACGAAAGGCTGGTCGGTGCGGTCTTCGTGTTCAGCGCCCGGAGACTTCAACGCGGCAAGTTCAGCGGCGGCAAGGACTTCGCGAGGGAAGCCCTGCGGCACCTGAAACTGCTGGCGGATCGCCGCGAGACCCGATGCAAGCGCGCCGGTAGGATCGTGAATGGCCTTCATCCGACCTGGCCTACCAGACTGTTACGGATCGACAAATTCGCCCGGGCGCTTTTCCATTCCGGCGCGCACGGCTTCGATCTGGTTCTTCGAATACATCAGTTCATGCTGGGCAACCGATTCGGCCATGAGCACTTCGTCGACGGTCATGTCAGGCGTACGGTTGGAAAGCAGCTTTGCCCCACGAACGGCGGTCGGGCTTTTCCAGGCGATCTCTTTCGCGAGCTTCATGGCATCGGCGAGCGGATCGGCGCTGACATGGGTGGCGAAACCGAAGCGAACGGCTTCCTCGCCACTGAATTCGCGGTGGGTGTAAGTCAGTTCGCGCAACACGTCGTCGCGCACGTTGCCGCGCCACAGGGCGTATCCGGCCATGTCGGGGACAAGGCCCCACTTCACTTCCATCACCGCCAGCCGCGCATCAGGCGCAATGAAGCGGATGTCCGCGCCGCTTGCCACCTGCAGGCCGCCACCGAAGCAGACGCCGTGGACAGCGGCGATCACCGGCATCGGCAGCTTGCGCCATACCATAGCCGCCTGCTGCGGACGGTTGGCATTGCCGTGGGTGCGGGCGGTAAGGCCCCCGTCGCCTTCATCCTTCCAGCGGGACGTGTTGCCCATGCTAGACAGATCGAGCCCCGCGCAGAACGAGCGACCTGCGCCCGACAGCACCACCGCGCGCACGCCGCGTTCGCCGTGAAGGTGATGGCCCGCCGCGACGATCGCTTCGAACATGGCATCGTCCAGTGCGTTCATCTTGTCCGCCCGGTCGAGCAGGACATGGGCGACGTGGTCCGCGATGGTAACGGTGACGCGCTCGTGGAAGTTCATTGCAGGCATCCGTTCTGGTTTCCGGTGAGCAGGTTGCCCCAGCCCGCTGCGGGGGTCCAGTCTCCTGATTTGACGGATGATGGTGTTCATCGCTCGTCATTGCGAGCGGAGCGAAGCAATCCAGCGTCGGCGCAGCACCGCTCTGGATTGCTTCGTCGCTTCGCTCCTCGCAATGACGAGGAGCGCGCTTTCAGTGCAAGTTAGCCTCAGGCGGCCGAAGAATTGACGCCCATCGACTGCAGGTAACGCTTGATGTTGCGCGCGGCCTGGCGGAGGCGCTGCTCGTTCTCGACCATGGCGATGCGCACGTAGCCCTCGCCGTCCTCGCCATAGCCGACGCCTGCGGCAACCGCGACTTCGGCATGGGTGAGCAGCTGTTTGGAGAACTCGAGGCTGCCAAGGTGCTTGAGTGCCGGCGGGAGCGGTGCCCAGGCAAACATCGAGGCCTTGGGGCTGGGGATCTCCCACCCGGCACGACCGAAGGCTTCGACCATGACATCACGGCGCTTCTGATAAAGCTCGCGGTTCTTCAGCACGATGTCCTGCGGGCCGTTGAGGGCGGCGCAGGCGGCGGCCTGGATCGGGGTGAAGGCACCGTAATCGAGGTAGGACTTCACGCGCTTCAGTGCCGCGATCAGGCGCTGGTTGCCGACCGCGAAGCCGACACGCCAGCCCGCCATCGAGAAGGTCTTGGACATCGAGGTGAATTCGACCGCCACGTCCTTGGCACCCGGCACTTCGAGGATCGAGCGGGTCGGGTTGCCGTCGAAGTAGAGTTCGGAATAGGCAAGGTCGGACAGGATCCAGACCTTGTTCTCCTTGGCCCAGGCGACAAGGCGCTCGTAGAATGCGAGATCGACCGTCTCGGCCGTCGGGTTCGACGGATAGTTGACGATCAGGATCGAGGGGCGCGGCACCGAGTACTTCATCGCGCGGTCGAGCGAATCCCAGTAGCGCTCGTCGGGCGTGGTCGGCACCGAGCGGATGGTCGCTCCGGCGATGATGAAGCCGAAGGTGTGGATCGGGTAGCTCGGGTTCGGGGCGAGCACGACATCGCCGGGCGCGGTGATCGCGGTGGCGAGGCTGGCAAGGCCTTCCTTCGAGCCCATCGTCATCACCACTTCGGTCTCGGGATCGAGATCGACATTGAAACGGCGGCCGTAATAATTGGCCTGCGCCTTGCGCACGCCGGGAATGCCCGAGGATGCCGAATAGCCATGCGCATCGGGCTTGCGCGCCACTTCGCACAGCTTCTCGATCACGTGATCGGGCGGGGGAAGATCGGGGTTGCCCATGCCGAGGTCGATGATGTCCCTACCGGCGGCGCGCGCGGCGGCCCGCATGCCGTTGACTTCGGCAATGACGTAGGGCGGCAGGCGCTTCATGCGGTAGAATTCTTCGTCCACGGTTGAATACTCGTCGAAAGGCGCGGCAGGATCGCCGCAGCTTGGCCCTTACGCCAATTGCCCCCTTGTGGAAACCTTGCTCTCGATAGACGCATGATGTCGTCCGGCAGATGCATCTGCGGGCTAACAAGCTGTCACACGGCGTGTATAGATCGTTGCAACAAGGCCATGACGTAACGGCAGGGAACGGTAATGACGGACAAGACGGTGAGTGATTCGCCTTTGGGCTCCTCTGGGGACTCAATCGTGTTCGAGGACCTCTTCCGCCAGCAGGGCGAGGCCATGCGGGCCATGTTCGCGCCGCTGGTGCCGGGTGCCGAAGCCGTCTCGACCGACCCTGCCGACCTGCAGCACTGGGCGATGTCGGCAGCCAAGCTGCAGAAGATGTGGCTCGATTTCAGCGCCGAGCAGGCAGGGCAGGTAGAGCCGATGCTGAACAGGCTGGGCGACATCGGCAAGTGGACGCAGACCTTCATGGCCATGGCCGGCCAGCTGCCGATCACCCATGCCGAGACGCAGGCGAAGCTGTGGAACGAAGGCATGGCGCTGTGGGGGTCGGTGATGGGACAGTTCGTCTCGGCCGGAACCGGCAGCAGCGCCGCCCCTGCCCTTCCGCGTCAGGACCGCCGCTTCAAGGACAAGCGCTGGCACGAACAGCCCGCCTTCGCCCTGATCCACCAGACCTATCTGTTTCTCTCGGAAAAGCTCCAGCAGATGGCGGATGAAGCGCAAGGGCTCAGCCCCGAGCGAAAGGAGCAGCTGCGCTTTGCCACCAAGGTGGTGACGGACGCGCTGTCGCCCGCAAACTTCCCGCTGACCAACCCGGTGGTGATCGAGCGGACGATGGAGACGCGCGGCGAAAATCTGGTCAAGGGCGTGGAGCATCTGCTGGATGACCTGCGCAAGGGTCAGCTCACCCACACCGATCCCAACGCGTTCGAACTTGGCCGCAACATTGCGGTGACACCGGGCAAAGTGGTGCACGAGACGCCGCTGTATCAGCTGATCCAGTACACCCCGACCACGGACGAGGTGTTCGAGACGCCGCTGCTTATCTTCCCGCCGTGGATCAACCGCTTCTACATTCTCGACCTCAACCCGCAGAAGAGCTTCATCCGCTGGGCCGTGGCGCAGGGGCTGACGGTGTTCGTGGTCTCGTGGAAATCGGCCGATGCCTCGATGGCGGAGATTGTCTGGGACGATTACGTCTGCGCCCAGATCGAAGCGATCGACCACGTGCGTGCGCGGCTGAAAGTGCCTGCGGTGCATACGATCGGTTATTGCGTGGCCGGAACGACGCTCGCGGCGACGCTGGCGGTGCTTACGCGCCGGGGCGAAGGCGACAAGGTGGCGAGCGCGACGTTTTTCACGGCGCAAGTCGATTTCGATGATGCGGGCGAACTCAAGAACTTCATCGACGATGGCCAGCTCAAGATGCTGGAGAGCCTTTCGACCGACGGTTATCTCGACGGGCGCTACATGGCGGCCACGTTCAACGCCTTGCGCGGGACGGACCTGATCTGGAACTACGTGGTCAACAACTACCTGCTGGGCGAGGACTATCCGGCGTTCGATCTCCTGCACTGGAACGGTGACACGACCAACCTGCCGAGCAAATGGCACAAGGCCTATCTGTGCGATCTCTATCGCGACAACCGGCTGGTGATTCCCGATGCGATGGTGGTCGACAACACGCCGGTGGATCTGCGCCGCATTGCAACACCCTGCTACATTCAGGCCGGGCGCGAGGATCATATTGCGCCGCCGAACAGCGTATGGAAACTGACCCGGCATCTGTCCGGCCCATGGAAGTTCCTGCTGGCAGGGTCGGGCCATATCGCGGGCGTGGTCAATCCACCCGATTCTGGCAAGTACCAGTACTGGCTCAATCCCGATAATCCCTCGACGTTGGAAGAGTTCGTGGCGGGAGCCCGCGAAACCAAGGGAAGCTGGTGGCCAGACTGGATCGAGTGGATCCGCGAGCAAGCTCCTGCGCAGGTTCCGGCGAAGGGCAAGCGCGTTCCCGGCGCACGCGGCGACAGCGTGATCGAAGACGCCCCGGGCCGCTACGTCCGCAGCCGCTGACCCAGCCACCAACAAGTCGGAGTTTATTGCCTCCGTTCCGGAATTTGTGCGCTGCACAAATTTCTTGACATTCGACGTCGAAAACCTATTTTGTGCACTGCAGCAAGAGTGGAAGTGATCCTCGGATCTCGCCGCTCGCGCAAGCAGGAGTTACGATGATGGTTGAAGAAACGAAAGACAGCCTGGCCGAATCCGCCCCCGTGGTGGACGCGCCCGCAACGCTGCCCGACGCGTCCGAAGCCGCACCGGAAAATGCAGTTGCAGAAACGGTCGAAGCGCCGGTTGCCGAACAGCCCAAGGCTGCTCGCCCGCGCAAGGTCCGTGCCCCGAAGGTTTCCGCCCCCAAGGCCGAAACTGCCGTGGCTGCAACCACCGAAGCAGAAGAGCCCGCCGAAACACCCGTGGTGGACGCGGTCGCTGCTCCGGTTGCCAAAGCCGTCACGCCCAATGCGCGCAAGCCCAAGGTCGTGAAGGCCAAGCCCGTGAAACAGGCCGCAAAGCCTGCAATCAAGGCCCGTCCGGCCAAGCCGCCAATGGCGGTTGCACCGGCAGCCGCGGTGAAGCCCGCAACCCAGCGTCCTTTCACCGCCACTCCCAGCGTGAAGAAAGCGAGCGTCAGCCAGTTCAAGGCTCCGGCGCCAAGAAAGGAACTGTTCGCAATGGCTACCACCACCGAAATCACCGAAAAGATGACCGCCGCGTTCAAGGACGCCCAGGAAAAGGCCAAGGCCGCGCTCGAGAAGAGCCAGGCTGCGTTCGGCGATGCCGGCGCCTTCGCCAAGGGTAACGTTGAAGCCGTCGTCGAATCGTCGAAGATCCTCGCCACCGGCCTGCAGGAAATGACCAAGGGCTACGTCGAGGAAACCAAGTCGGCCTTCGAAGCGATGACCGCTGACGTCAAGGAACTGACCACGGTCAAGTCGCCCACCGAATTCTTCGAGAAGCAGTCGGCCCTGCTGCGCAAGAACTTCGACGCTGCGGTTGCCGCAAGCTCGAAGAACAGCGAAGCCATGCTGAAGCTTGCCAACGAGGCATTCCAGCCGATCTCGACCCGCGTCAGCCTCGCGGTCGAAAAGATCAAGCACGCTGCCTGATGGCGTGTGGCGGCGCACCTCGCGCTGCCTGAACGAACAAGGGACCGGACGGCTTTCCGTCCGGTCCCTTTGTCGTATTGGCGCAACTTTTCGTCTGCATGTGCCGACCAACCCCTTCGTGCCCCTTGTGGATGGGGCCCGCGAATGCGATATTCCCGCCATCATGAGCATCATTCGCCCTGACCGAACGGACCTGTCCGCCGCGCCGCTCTGCGCCGGTGACGATGATTCGCGTGGGCCCGGCGGCAATGACCAGATTGGCATCGCCACCAAGACCCGCGCAAAGCCGAAGAAGCCGAGCCAGTTCAAGGTACTGATGCTGAACGACGATTACACCCCGATGGAATTCGTGGTGATGGTGCTCAAGCGCTTCTTCCACATGGATCTCGAGCAGGCCACGCGCGTCATGCTCCACGTCCACCAGCGCGGCGTCGGTGTCTGCGGAATCTTTCCCTACGAGATCGCCGAGACCAAGGTGAACCAGGTGATGGATTTCGCCCGGCAGAACCAGCACCCCTTGCAATGCACGCTGGAGAAGGCCTGACCCCTTCGGGGAGACAGGGCCTGAAAACGGGAAAAGCCGGGTCATTGCCCGGCTTTTGCGATTCTGGAGGCAGGCGAATGAGCCTGCCCGTTGGCGTGAATCAGTGAGATGTTGCGGCGCGGTGCTCCACGCTCTGCCGCGCAAGTGCGCGCAACAAGGCCGCCAACCATGCCATCGGCAGGCTCGCCGCCTCGCGCGAATGGGCGCCGCTGCCGCCGTCGAGGATGACTTGCGCGATGAACGAGCCGTCCTTCATCCGGCCACCGGTGTAGATCGCATCGCGCGGTATCATCGCGATCGCCGCGCTCTCGAACGCGCCGGAGTCGGCCAGAAGTGCGATCCACTCGAGTGCCGCACCCTTGAGTGCTTCTTCCCGCTCGTTTCCGAAATCGGCGAGTTCGCGCAACACGCGATCAAAACCCTGCCGCTGCTCGTGGGGGCCGAGTTGTTCGCACCACTGCGCAAGATCGCCGAGCATGTCCGGGCTAACGTCGTTGCGGCCAAAGCCACTCCACCAGGCGTCTCCGGTTTGCTCATGCGACATCGACTAACCTCCAGATAGGGAACGACCTTTTTCTGCACTATAACTTTCAGATTGGTTTTTCCATACCTTTAGTTAACCTCTTGGCTGTTCTACCGCTTTTCCCTTCCCCATGGCCGAGCATGACGCTAGTCCCTGCGCACGCTCATCGGTGGTTCACCTGCTGTCGGCCAGTCCGGCCGGAGGGGTGACTGTCACGGGCGAGCCAATATGATCGCACGACCAGCTTCATCGTCAGTTTCTTCGCCAGTTTCGTCGGACGACCCAAAGATCCCATAGCGCCATCCACGTGAAACTCCTCACCGCCACCGACCGCTATATCGCCCGGCTCGTCTTCGTGCCGATGCTTTCGGTGTTCGTCCTCGCCGCGTCGCTGCTCGTGCTCGACAAGATGCTCAAGCTGTTCGATTTCGTGGCGACGGAAGGCGGACCGGTCAGCGTCGTGTTCAAGATGCTGGCGAACCTGCTGCCCGAATATGCGAGCCTCGCCATTCCGCTCGGGCTGATGCTTGGCATCCTGTTTGCGTTCCGCAAGCTGGCGATGAGCTCCGAACTTGACGTGATGCGCGCTGTCGGGCTGTCCTACACCCGGCTGCTGCGCGTGCCCTACATGTTCGCCATCGGCCTTGCCGCGCTCAACCTCCTTATCGTCAGCTACCTCCAGCCGTTGTCGCGTTACTACTACGAGCAACTGCAGTTCGAACTGCGCTCGGGCGCGCTCGGGGCGTCGATCAAGGTGGGCGAGTTCAATTCGCTGCAGGACCGCACCGCACTGCGCGTGGATTCGAGCCGTGACGAGGGCCGCGACCTGCGCGGCATCTTCGCCCGCCTGCAGACGTCCAATGGCCAGGTCATGGTCATCTCTGCTCGCGAGGGCCGCTTCTTTGCCAACAAGGAAAGCCCGGACACTGTGATCCTGCGGCTGACCGACGGGCAGATCGTGCAGGATGGCCCCGGAATCGCTTCACCGCGCGTGCTGACCTTTGCCAGCCATGACCTGCCGATCGACCTGCCCAAGATCGAGCAGTTCCGACAACGCGGCGATGCCGACCGGGAATACTTCCTGCCCGAACTGCTGCAAATCGGCTGGAATGACCGCTATTCCGAAGAGATCCGGAACCAGTCCAAGGCAAGCCTGAATTACCGCCTGGTCGAGGTTGTGATGATGTTCCTCTTGCCGCTGCTCGCGGTGGCATTGGCTGTGCCCCCCAAGCGCTCGACCTCGGCGCTCGGGGTGTTCTTGTCGATCGTGATGGTGGTCGCTTATCACAAGGTCAACCAGTATGGGCAGGACGTTGCCAGCCTCGGGCGGATCGATCCGGTGGTGGCGCTGTGGGGGCCGTTCGTGATGTTCTCCGCGCTGATCCTGTGGATGTACTGGCGCATTGCCTATGTCCCTGGCGGTCAGCCGATCGGTGCGCTCGAAACCGGCTTCGGCAAGATCGCGCGATCGCTGCGCAAGCTGTTCGAGCGCAAGCGCCTGCCGGGCGAAGTGCCCGTTGCACAGGAAGACGCCGCCCATGCAGCTTGAATTCTTCCCCTCGCCAACGCTCGCCCGCTACATCGGCAAGATGTTTGCGGTGCGTATCGTGGCGGTGCTGCTGATGCTGGTGCTGGTGCTGCAGATGCTCGATCTGCTGAGCGAGAGCGGAGACGTCCTGGCAGCCCCGGGCAACGGGCAGGCAGAGCTGCTGACCTACGTTTCGTTGCGCATGCCGCAGTTGATCAGCCGGTTTCTGCCCTATTCGGTGCTGCTGGCAACGATCATCACGCTGATGACGCTGAACCAGAACAGTGAGGTCATCGCGATGAAGGCCGCAGGTCTTTCGGCGCACCAGGTGCTTGCGCCGCTGTTCCTCGTGGCAGCCGCGACATCTGCGGTGACATTCGCGTTCAACGAGCGGATCGTTACGCGCTCCACCGCGACGCTCAAGGCGTGGCAGAATGTGGATTACGGGCCGATCCCGAAGGAATCCGCGATCAAGTCCAACGTCTGGCTGCAGGACGGGCCCAACATCCTGTTCGCACGCTCGGTCGCGGGCGAGGGCAAGGCGATGCGGATGGAAGGGGTCAGCTGGTATCGCCGCGACCCCACCGGCATGGTCACGGAAATCGTCACCGCACCGTCTGCCGCCTACGTGAGCCCCGGCTGGAAATTCAAGGCGCCGGTGATGTTCGACGTGCAGAGCGCGCGAAAGACGCCGCTGGGCCACGACGAGATCTTCGCCAAGACGGTCGAGCCGGTGCAGGTGACGATAAGCCGGGTCGATGCTGACGCTGAATCGCTGACGCAGTTGACCGGCTCGCGCGCCGCGATCCGTGAGGCGGGCTTCCGCACCACCGAGCTCGACGGCAAGTGGTGGCACAAGCTCTCGGGGCCGCTGTCAGCACTGCTGATGCCGCTATTGGGTGCGGTCGCCGCGTTCGGTCTGGCCCGTTCCGGCCACCTGTTCGTGCGCGCTGTGATCGGCATGGCGCTGGGCTTTGCCTACTTCGTGTTCGACAATGCCGCACTCGCGATGGGCAACTTCGGCGCTTATCCGCCGCTGCTCGCCGCATGGGCCCCCTTCGTGCTGTTCCTGCTGATCGGAGAGACGGTGCTTATTCGCACCGAGGAATAGCCCCTAAAATTAGTTATTGCTAATTTTCGATATTCCTAATATATGGAAGCCATGACGCTTCCATCCATCACGCCCGCCAAAGCCAAAGCGCTGCTCGACGACGGCGCACGGCTCATCGACATCCGCGACGCCGACGAACATCGTCGGCAGAACATTCCCGGCGCTGCGAACATGCCGCTGGCTTCGCTGGAGCCCGTTTCCGGTCATCCTGCGGTGATCTGGCATTGCCGCTCCGGCATGCGCACCGCGGCCAATGCATCGCAGCTTGCCGCGATGTCGGCCTGCCCCGGCTACATTCTCGAAGGCGGCATTGACGGCTGGCGCGCGGCCGGACTGCCGGTTGCCACCGACGCCAAGGCTCCGCTGGAGATAATGCGGCAGGTGCAGATCGTGGCAGGCCTGCTGATCCTCGCAGGCGTGATCCTGTCACTGACCGTGGCGCAAGGCTTTGTCCTGCTCTCGGGCTTTGTCGGTGCAGGACTGCTGATGGCAGGCGTTACCGGATGGTGCGGCATGGCGCGGCTGCTTGTCGCCATGCCATGGAACCGCAGAGTCGCCTGATCAGCGCGGCATCATCGTACTGCGCGCCAGCCGTCCGACGAGCGGAAGCAAGCCACTGTAGTTGCCCTTCTGATAGGTCGAATCCGCGCCCAGATGCTTGACAATCCGGCGGTGCGCCTCGGCCAGCGAGTGATAGGGCATCGAGGGCAGGAGGTGATGCAGCGCGTGGTAGCGCAGGCCAACCGGTGCCCACAGCGGCGCGAGCGCGGCAGGCGGCGGCACGTTGACCGAATCGAGGTATTGCCCGGTCACGGTCATCGCCTCGCCCTCGTTCTCCCACAGATGCGCAACAAGCGTGCGGATCTGGTTGAGCAGCGCGGTCAGCGAAATCACTGCAATGCCGATCAGCAGCGGCCGCCAAGAATGCGTCGCGCTCCACCACACCACCAACAGCGCCCAGGCGGAACACCCCAGTTCCTGCCAGAACACCATCCGCGCGAAGTCTCCCTCAGGCGGACGGCGGCGGAATTCGGGGTTGATCGACAGCGCCGAGGCGCGTTCCCACACCAGGCGGCGCAGCGGCGGGATCACGGCGCCGAGCGGCACCAGCACTGCCGAGCGGATCAGCAGACCGATCGGCAAGAGCAGTGCCACAAGAGCAAACACCGGCAACGACCACGGCTTCATCAAAGCCAGCGGCAGGTACTCGGGATCCTCTGCCGTGCCATAGCGCGTGCGCGCGTGGTGCAGGGTGTGCACGCCTTCGTACATCAGCGAAGGCGTGAGCATCGGGATGCCGACCAGCAAGTTCCAGCCAAAGCGGAAGCCGGGCAGGGCATTCTTGTGGATATGAGTCAGCTCATGGATGAACAGCAGCGCCCGGTAGAGCGCCAACGCCGCAACCACGCCCGAAAGCGTCGCTGCCAGCGGGTTGTCGATCAGGATCGCTCCAGCCAATGCGGCATAACCGAGTGCGGCAGAGCCGAGCATGTCCGGCCAATAGATATCGGGGCGTGCCGTCGCGATATCGCGCGTCAGCTCAACCGCTGAACGCAGCATTTCCTTGTCATCAGGCGTGCCAGCAAGGCCGCGCGGCAGCGACGGGGCAGTTGCATTGGCCGAAGCGGAAGAACCAACGGCTGCGGGGGTATCAAGCGTCTCGGTCGCAATCATGCCACAAATTCCAGTAAGACCCGTATCTGGCCGGCTTGGTCCGGCTTTTGCACCATGCTTTTGCCATCGGGCGACCCCACCTGCGCCCCGTGGCTTGACAATGCGCCGGTCCGGACCGCAGTCCTCCCGGCGAAACCCCGCTTACCCGCAAACAAAGGCAAGATCGTGGCTCAAGGCGAAGTAATCATCACTCCCGTTTCCGGCAAGGCTGACCGCAAGGCCTTCGTCGATATCGCCTATCGCCTGAATGCCGCCGATCCGAACTGGGTTCCGCCGCTGCGCATGGAAGCCGAAGAGCTGATCACTCCGGGCAAGAACCCGTTCTTCGAGCACGCTGACGTCCAGCTGTTCCTCGCCCGCCGGGGTGGCGCGGTCGTGGGCCGTATCTCGGCGCATATCGACCACCTGGCCACTGCGATGGACCCCTCGCAGGGCATGGGCCCGGGCACTGGCAACTGGGGCCTGCTCGAAGCTGAGGACGAAGCAGTAGCGCAGGCGCTGATCGCCCGTGCCGAGTCTTGGCTGCGCGAAAAGGGCATGACCCGCGTCCTGGCCCCGCTGTCGATGTCGATCTGGGAAGAGCCCGGCCAGCTGACCAGCGGCTTCGACCATCCGCCGACGGTTATGATGGGCCACCAGCCCAAGCGTTATGACGACTACATCAAGGCGCTCGGCTATCACCCGGCCAAGACGCTCAACACTTATGAGCTGGACATCACGAAGGACTTCCCGCCGCTCATCCAGCGCATTGTCCAATCAGGCCAGAAGAACGCCAAGATCCGTATCCGAAACGTCGACCGGTCGAAGTTCGACTCGGAAGCGGCGCTGATCCTCGACATCCTCAACGATGCCTGGTCGGACAACTGGGGCTTTGTTCCCTTCACCGACACCGAGATCAAGTACGCCGGCAAGAAGTTCAAGCCGATCGTGCGCGAGGACCTCATCATGGTCGCCGAGTACGAGGGCGAGCCGGTGGCGTTCATGATGACGCTGCCCGACCTCAACGAGGCGATCAAGCCGATGGGCGGCAGCCTGTTTCCGTTCAACTGGGCCAAACTCCTGCTATGGCTGCGCAAGCCCCGCGTGCGCACGATGCGCGTGCCGCTGATGGGTGTGCGCAAGCGGTTGCAGGCCTCGCGCCTTGCCAGCCAGTTGGCCTTCATGATGATCGAGGCGATCCGCCAGAACTCTATCCGTGAATATGGCGCAACGCGCGGCGAGATCGGCTGGATCCTCGAGGACAACCAGGGGATGAACGCCATCGCCGAAGCGATCGACAGCCACGTCAACAAGACGTACTTGATCTACGACAAACCCCTGTAAAACAGAACTGCAGGGCGGAACTGAAGGCCCGGCCACGGCGTTCGGATGAACGGCTGGTCATGGCCATTCACGGGAACAGGTCAACGGTGCCAACCACGCGACAAGACCGCAGCAGCGCAAACAAGCGCAAGCCCTTGCGCGCGCTGGGCCATGCCCTCGTCGTCGAGGATGACGCGCTGGTTGCCATGGACATCGCCGAAGCGCTGGCCGAGGCCGGCGCGGAGCCGGTGGTGACGTGCGCCAGCGTTGCCGAGGCGATGATCCAGCTGGAACTGGCGGCGCCGAGCCTGCTCGTGCTCGATGTCCACCTTGCGGATCGTGACGATGGCTGGGCGCTGGCCGAACTTGCCATCCAGCTGGCGCAAAGCCCTCCGCTGATCGTGTTCACCACCGCGACTCCGTCGTCCATCCCGGCTTCGGCTGCCGGACTCGGCCATGTCCTGGCAAAGCCCTTCCGGACCGAAGCGCTGATCGGGCTGATCGAGAAGGAGCGGCCTGCGGGCCTGTTCGGCCGCATTCGCCACGCGCTCTCGGGGCAATAGCCACCCCAAATCAGAAACCCCGGCCGTGCCATGTGACACGACCGGGGCCGATCTTACCGAAAAAAGGTCCCCGACGTTTCCATCGGGGACCTTTCGGGATCGTATCACCAGCCGCTTGGACGGGAGGGGGGGTCTCGGCGGTGACAATAGATAAACGAGCGTCCCCGAGGCAGGTTCCCTGACTGCGAAAATTTTTTAATTCAATAAAATCAACATCTAGATATAAGGCCGCGAAGAAAAAACGCTGCCATCGATCTTGGCGAAGGCGCGTGCGGCGGCAATGTCGGGGATCCGGATCGCGCTCAGCGTCCAGTCCACCAGCCCGAAGCGGCGGAGCGCCTGCATCGTCCGATTGGTATGGACCAGCGACAGGCCGAGCATGTCGGCGATCTGTCCCTGCGTGACCGTCAGGGTCAGCACGCCGTCAGGCGCCATGCCGGTATCGATCCCTCGCTGGACCAGAAATACGGCCAGCGCCGCCATCCGTTCGCGGGCATTGCGCTGGCCGAGCGAAACCAGATGTTCCTCAAGCGCCGCTTCCTCGTGCGCGGCCAGCCAGGTCAGGTCGAACGACAGGCGCGGCTGCTGAGCGACGAGATCGAAGAACCGCTCGCGCACGAAAGTGCACAAGGTGACATCGGTCATCGCTTCGACCGCATGCCCCATTTCGGCATCGAGTGCCCCCTGCAATCCGATGAAATCGCCCGGAAACATGAAGTTTATGATCTGGCGGCGGCCATCCTCGAGCAGGCGCGAGCGCATCAGCACGCCGGACAGCACGGTATAGAGGAACCGCGGGCGCGTGGCCTGGGCATAGACCTGCTCGCCCCGGGCAAAGCGCATGTCGCCATGGCGGAACGAGGCGATCCAGTCGCGCACGTCGGGCGGCGGCTGGCGCAGCCCCTCGCAATCGGCAAGCGGGCACGTGCGACATGGCTGGCCGCCGTTCACCACGAGGCGCCCGTTGCCCGCGTGGTCCTGCCGCTCTTCCAGCACGCTCTGCGCGAGTGCCGTCCCCAACTGCGGACTGCCGTCATTGTCGTCCCTGCCCATTCCGTCTCCATGCTCACAACACCAGGTCTGTCAGTGCTGCTATGTCAAATGACAGGGTTGGTTCCCGGAATGTGCCCTAAGCACCCGTCCATGAACGAAGAAACGGGAACGAATGCCGATGACGCCTGCGGCCAGCGCGTTGTGCTGGTGGTGGAGGACAGCGTTCTCGTAGCAATGGCCATCGAGGACGCGCTGAACGAGCGCGGGTTGCAAGTGATCGTTGCGGCGACGCTGGCGGCGGCAGAGCAGATGGTCGAGCGCAATGCACCCGACCTCGCCCTGCTCGACCTTCAGCTTCCGGACGGGCTCTCTCTCGATCTGGCATGCCGGTTGCGCGATGCAGGATGCACCGTGGCGATCACGTCAGGCCTCGATTCCGGCGCCGTGCCCGACAGCCATCGCTTTGCCGTGCAGTTCCGCAAGCCGACTTCCCCGGACCTTCTTGCCGATTGGGCCGTTGCGTCTTTGAAGGGCGGCATGAAAACAGATACGTCGCCCCTTGAGGCCTCGAGAATTTGCTCTTGTTCCCGTCCGGGAACCGGATGACGATGTCACGCGTTGGAACGCACGATACTGTCCGGGAAGGGGTACGAATGTCTCTGGGTGCCAAGGTTGCCAATCAACTTCCTTATCTTCGCCGTTATGCCCGTGCGCTGACGGGAAGCCAGAATGCCGGTGACTCCTTCGTGCGCGCGACGCTTGAGGCAGCACTGGCCGACGACGAGTTGCGCGCAACGATCGGCGAAGGCCGTCCGCAGCTCTACCATGCGTTCAATCGCGTCTGGTCCACCGCCTATGTCGACATCGCAGACCGCTCGGCATCGACGCTCGGCCAGCACGAGGCCGCCGCGCAGGAGCGCCTCGCTTCGATGACGCCCGCCAATCGCCAGGCCCTGCTGCTGACCACGCTGGAAGACTTCAGCATTGAAGAAGCCGCATACATCATGGGCCGCGATCCTTCGGACGTGGAACTGCTGGTGCAGGATGCCATTGCCGAAATCGATCGCGAATCGGCAACCTCGGTCCTCATCATCGAAGACGAGCCGCTGATCTCGATGCAGCTCGAAGACCTCGTTCGCTCGCTTGGCCACGACGTCTGCGGCATGGCCGCCACGCGTACGCAGGCTCTCGAGATCGTGCAGCGCGAGCAGCCGGGCCTGGTGCTGGCCGACATCCAGCTTGCCGATGGCAGCTCGGGCCTTGATGCGGTGGACGATATCCTGCGCATCGGATCGGTGCCGGTCATCTTCATCACCGCCTATCCGGAACGCCTGCTCACCGGTGATCGCCCCGAGCCGACCTACCTGATCACCAAGCCGTTCCAGGAGCAGACCGTGCGGACCGCGATCAGTCAGGCGCTGTTCTTCGGGTCAAGCCGACCGCTCTGAACGGATATCGCGATTGTTCCATGCAAAGGCGCGGCGTCAGCTGCGCCTTTCGCGTATGGAGAAGTCGCCGCGGCGGCGGACCGGGATCAGCAGGGTGCAGCGCACGCCTTCAGGTTCAAAGCTGAGATCGACGGGGTTGCGCAGTTCGTGCGCGACGATCTTCTCGATCAGTTCGGTGCCGAAACCGCGCTTGCGCTGCAGGTCCGGATCGATGACCGGGCCTCCGCGTTCCACCCATTCGATCCGCGCAAGGTTTTCGCCCGCCATTTCCCAGCGGATCGAGACGCGCCCGCCCTCCACGCTCAGCGCACCGTACTTGGCGGCGTTGGTGGCCAGTTCGTGAATTGCGAGCCCCAGCGACAGCGCGTCATTGGGTGCCAGCTCCACTTCCGGGCCGTTGATGTCGAGATGGCGCTGCGTATCCTGCGCATAAGGCGCGAGTTCGGCCTTCACCACCAGCATGACCGGCGTGGTGCCCCAGTCCGACTGGGTGAGCAGGTCGTGCGTGGCAGACAGCGCGCGGATGCGGTTCTCGAGACTGTCGGCGAACTCGGCAAGGCTCGTGGCGCGCCGGCGCGTCAGCGAGACAATCGACAACACGTTTGCCAGCGTGTTCTTCACCCGGTGGTTGAGCTCGCGAGTCAGGGAATTGCGGATCGAAGACTGCTGCTCGAACCAGGCCAGCGCAATCCGGTCCTCGACGGCCTGCTGGGTCAGGAGCCGGGCAAGCACCAGCAGCAGCGTCGCCACGAGCAGGCCGAAAAGCAGCGACATGACCGACATCATCGACAGCATCGGCGTCGCCTGAGCCTCGATCTCCAGCATGAAACGGTGATCGGCAATGTCGATGGCCCGTCGGACCCGTTTGCCCGATCCGTTGGCCGTGGCAATCTCGGCCATCAGCCGGGGGCCGCTCGCGTCTTCGTCGTAAAGCCGCACGCCGGCACCGCCGAGGTGGTTCACGTCGATGGAGGATTCGAGGAACCGCTGGGCATTGAACGGCGAATAGACGTAGCCACGCAAAGTATGGTCGCTGCCAGTCGATTCAATCGCGAAGACCGGCATGTACACAAGGAAACCCGCCGCATCGGCAGACTGTCCTTCCTGCTGCAACACCACCCGGCCCGTCGCTGTGGGCTGTCCCGACCGCTCTGCCGATTTCATGGCGGCACGGCGGACCGGCTCGGAGAACATGTCGAATCCGGTGGCGCGGCGATTGCGTGCCGTGTCCGGTTCGATGAACATCACCGGGACCACAAAGGGCCGATCTTCAGGCGGCACCGGCCTGACTGCAAAGTCCGGAATGCCGCCTTGCCGGATGATCGCCTCGACGGTCGGAATGTCCTCGCGCCGCACCTTCATCGCCCAGCCGATGCCGTCCGAGCCGACATAGCGCCCATCGAGATGGAGCTGGCGAATGAAGGTCCGGAACAGCGGTGCCTCGACCATCTGCTGCGTGGCGAAGAGCGCGGCGCTCGACCGCAGGTAGGCAGCGTTCGCGTTTGACCGACGCTCGAGACCCGAGGCGACGGCCTGTGCGGTCTGTGCCGTTAGCGCCGCCTGCCTGCGATCCTCGGCAGTCTCGATCGCGAAAACGCTGAGCAGCGCTACCGCCATGGTCAGCCCGAAGATGCTGACCGGCACACCACGGGGGAAACGCTCGTACCAGCGCGGGACGAGCTTCTTCTGGGCAAGAAGCTTCTCCATCGCGTCCCGGTATTCCTTTCCCTCGCAGCCAAGCCCGGAACGCCAGGCCCGAACGAACCCGCTCCTACTGTTGCAACCTGTATCCGGCCGAAAATGCTCCGCATGTGCGAAACAGCCATTGCCGGACGACATCTCGGGAACCGACGGCGGACAATATCGTTCCACAACGAAACCACGCACCGATTGCATTTTCCGCCTCGTGAGGAAGGCTGCTCAGCAGGCTCTTCCCGGTGGCGGGACCGGTGCCGTATCAGGTACGCATCTGCCGCGCCCTTGCGGTCGTTTTTGGATTTTTCCCTGGAGGGGGAGGCGTTGTCAGAGCGAATGTCGAAAGAAAAACCGATGAATCCCGGTCAACAACGACGGAAGGGTGGCAAGCCCCGCCCGCCGGAATGGGCAGACGGGCTCAAGCGCCTCTATGATTCCGTGCTGGACGAGCCTCTCCCGGACAGCTTTGCGCAACTGCTCGACAAGCTGGACGATCCGTCCAATGGCTGATCCCGAGCCCACGGCGGCACATGCGCCAGAGGACAAGTCCCCTCGCCCCGCAGCCGATCCCGCAACCTTCAAGCGCGAGCTGACGGGCGTCATCCCTCACTTGCGCGCTTTTGCCCGCGGCCTGTGCGGCCGCCCCGATCTCGCCGACGATCTCGTTCAGGAAACGCTGCTCAAGGCCTGGGCCGCGCAGGAGCGGTTCGAGCCCGGCACATCGATGCGCGCCTGGACTTTCGTGATCCTGCGCAACGCCTACCTGACCGACATGCGCCGCAACCGATTCCGCGCAGACTACGATGAAACCGTTGCCGAGCGCATCCTCGTGGCGCCTGCCGCGCAGGAAGGCCCGATGCACCTGTCGGACATGCACCGCGCCCTGCTGACCCTGCCGCCCGAGCGCCGCGAAGCCCTCCTGCTGGTGGGTGCCGGAGGCTTCAGCTATGAGGAAGCCGCACAGATCTGCGGTTGCGCCGTGGGCACGATCAAGAGCCGCGTCGGCCGCGCCCGCGCCGCACTTTCGCAGATGATCGAGAGCGGCCAGATCCCGCGCCGCAGCACCAAGGACGCGGTTGCGCACTCGGCCATCATGACCGAGCTCGAAGAAACGGTGCAGGCAGGCGGCCAGCACTGACGCAGGCAGGCGATCTTGCGAAAGGATCGTACATGCCACAGTTCCCGCACAAAACGTCGCTTGTCCCATGCCGACCCCTTGATCGGCGCGGGACATGGGTGAATGGAGAAGGGCAACTCCAGCCAGGCGCACGCCGTTGAATCACCAGTCGATGCCCGATCTGCCAAGCCTGCCCGCCGATCCGCCTGAATCGACAGACCAGCGCGCGCGGTTGCAGTCGGCCATCGTGCTGCTGCTTGGCCTCGGCCTGTTCCTGTCGCTGCCTTTCGTCCTGTCGATCGGCTCGGTGGTGTTTCTGCCGCCGGTGACTGCGATGATCTTCACCATCGTGCTTTCGCCTTTGGCAGACCGGCTGACCCGCCTCGGCCTGCCGAACATGCTCGCCTCGCTGATCGCGATCCTCGCGCTGGTCGCGGTGGTGCTGCTGGCGCTGCTGCTGATCCTGCAACCGGCGTTCGTGATGGTCGATCAGGTGCCTGCGCTGGCGCGGCAGGTGGCACGACGCTTTGCCGAGTTGCGCGGCAATCTTTCATGGATCGCCGACGTCAACCGCCAGCTTGCCAGGATCACCGGGCACACCGCGCGGGAAGTCGTCGTGGCCAGCCCTTCAGTGATCGAGCAGGTCGCCTTCGCCACTCCCAGCGTGATCCTCGAAACGCTGCTGACCCTGCTGATGACGTTCTTCATGATCGAATCGCGCATCCGCATGAAGCGCCGCATCCTGCTTGACCGTCACTCGTTCAACGCTTCGGTCAAGCTCGCCCGCGTGCTGCGCGACGTTCAGGAGCGCGTGGCGAGCTACATCCTGACGGTTGCGCAAGTGAACTTCGGCGTCGGCGTGCTGGTATCGCTCGGCGCATGGGGCTTCGGGATGAGCGCGCCTGTCATGTGGGGCGGCCTGGCCTTTGTCCTGAACTTTCTGCCCTACCTTGGCCCACTGGTGATGATGGGACTGCTCGGGCTCGTCGGGCTGGGCACCGCTTCGAGCGTGGCTGTCGGCCTGATCCCGATGCTCGCCTATCTCGGGCTCCACGCCGTCGAATCGAACGTCGTCACACCTTCGATCCTAGGCGCGCGCTTCACGCTCAACCCCGTCGCGATCCTGCTGTCGATCAGCTATTTCTCGTGGATCTGGGGCGTGCTCGGCGCGCTGCTGTCAGTGCCGATCCTGCTGACGATCTCCGCCCTGCTCGATCATATCGGCCGACCCAATCTCGTCGGCTTCCTGTTCGGCGAAGCGCTGTTCGAACCGGCCCGCCTGTCCGGCATGGACGAAGACGGTATCGGAGACGGGCCGGCGGAAGAGGCAGTTCAGCCCGGATAAGTCCAGTTCCCATCGCGGCCGAGGTTCTCGGCGGCAAAAGTCCAGTTCAGGTGCCTGTCGATCACCGCCTTGAGATATTCGGGGCGGAGGTTCTTGTGATCGAGGTAATAGGCGTGCTCCCACAGGTCGATCACCAGCAGCGGCTTCGCATCACCCGTGACGAAAGTCGCCGCATCGTGCGTCTGCTCGACCGCCAGCTTGCCATCGCGCCCGACCAGCCACACCCAGCCCGAGGCAAAGTGCGCCGCGCCCTGTGACGCCAGTTCCTCGAGCAGGCGGTCGAGCGAACCGAACGCACCGTCGATCGCCTCGGCAAGTGCGCCCGTCGGCTCGGCTGATTCGGGCGTCAGACTGTTCCAGTAGAACGCATGGTTCCAGCTCTGCGCAGCATTGTTGAACAGGCCCTTGTCGCCCTTGGCCTGCGCCGCTTCGATGATCTGTTCGAGGCTGGCCTCGGCAAGATCACCGCCGTCGATGGCGGCATTGGTCTTGTCGACATAGGCCTTGTGATGCTTGCCGTGATGGGTCTGCAGCGTCGTCGCCGAGATGGATGGCTCGAGCGCGGTATCGGCATAGGGCAGCGGGGGAAGGGAAATTGCCATGGGTATCAACGTCCTCGGGTAGAGATCTGCGTCGCAGACCAACGCCAAGGGGCCGGATTGGTTGCCGGATTTCCCGTTGATTTTTATGGAGTTGCAGTTGCAATCAGCGCGCCTCTTCGCCGTGCGCGCGATCCACGGCAGCGGTCACCGCAACGTCCATGGTCACGTTGCCGAGCGTGCGCATCAGATCCGGCAGAACCTCGACCGCCACCAGAATCGCCAAAGGTTCCACCGGCAGACCCATCGCGATGGAAATCGGCCCGATCGAGGTCACGAAGCTGATTGCGCCAGGCAGACTCACCGCGCCAAGCGTGGTCAGCGTCGCCACCACGAACCCTGCCAGCAGCATCGATGGCGTGACCGGAATGCCGAACCAGTGCGCCACGTAGATTGCCACGGCGAAGTTCATCGCAGGACCCGTGGCGCGGAACAGCGCGACCGCCAACGGCATGACAAGGTCCGAAGTCTGGTCCCGCACGCCAAGGCGGCGGCATACGGTGAGCATCGCCGGAAGCGTCGCCAGTGAAGATTGCGTCGACAGGGCCAGCGCCTGCGCCGGAAGCACCGCCCGCGCAAACTCGCCCAGCCCCTTGCGCGCGCCGAACACGGCAACGCCATAGGCGGCAAGGAAGATCACGGTGCCCGCCGACGTCACCACCAACACATAATGCGCCAACGCGCCGATGGCCGAGGTGCCGCTTTGCGCGGCGACGGCAATGCTCAGACAGAACACGCCGATGGGCGCTGCCAGCAGAACCCAGCCGATCACCACCAGCATCGCGTTGGCCACGGCCTCGAAGAACGTGGCAAGCGAGCGCCGCTGCGCATCGGCAATCCGGGTGGCGGCAAGGCCGAACACGGCGGTGAACAGGATAACCGGAAGGATCTGATCCGCCGCTGCCGATTGCAGCACGTTGGTCGGCACCAGCGATTGCAGGAACGCGCCAAAGCCGGGAACCGTTGCCTTGTCATGAATCTGCGCGACGCTGGATCGCAGCGCTTCGGCCGCGGCGCGCGGCATCGGAAACACCGACAGGATGCCCGGCACCAGCAGCGCCGCCATCGCGCTGCCGCTGGCAAGGATCGTGAAGAAGAACAGCAGCGCACGCCGCGCCAGCGCGCCTGCTTGTGCGGCAGCTACGGTCTGCGCGATGCCGGTAAACAGAAGCGAGACCACCAGCGGCACGATCGTGGCACGCAGGGCGTTCAGCCAGAGCGTGCCGATCGGCTGCGCCACCAGCAGGACCGGATCGAGCAGCGCAGGCTGGAAAAAGGCCAGCGCAAGGCCAAGGCCCAGTCCACCGACAAGCGCGGCAAAGATCCAGCCGGCACGGATGGTGGGAATGGGTGAAGCCGCTGCTGCACCTTTGGTTTCAGGCTCTGCGCCCGTATAGTCAGTTTGGTTCATGCGCTGGTGACAATATTGGTGTACGCGGGCAATGCAACGCTGCTGCCAGAATCAAGGCAGCAATATCAACACGGGACGTTTCATGGCACGCAAGTTCTTCGGCACCGACGGTATCCGGGGCCGGACCAATGCCGGCGTTATGACTGCCGCCACCGCAATGAAGGTTGGCCAGGCCGCCGGCACCTATTTCCAGCGCGGTGACCACCGCCATCGCGTGGTGATCGGCAAGGACACCCGCCTTTCCGGCTACATGATGGAAAGCGCGATGGTCGCCGGGTTCACCTCCGTGGGCATGGACGTCGTGCTGCTTGGGCCGATGCCGACGCCTGCCGTCGCCATGCTCACCCGCTCGATGCGCGCCGATCTTGGCGTGATGATCTCGGCCAGCCACAACCCGTTCGAGGACAATGGCATCAAGCTGTTCGGCCCGGACGGCTTCAAGCTCTCGGACGACGCTGAGCTCGCCATCGAGGCCATGCTGGTGCAGGACCTTCCTCTTGCCGATGCCACGCAAGTCGGTCGCGCCCGCCGCATCGAAGATGCACGCGGCCGCTACATCCACGCGGTCAAGGCCAGCCTGCCCGACAATGTGCGCCTCGATGGTCTGCGCATCGTGATCGACTGTGCCAATGGCGCGGCCTACAACGTCACGCCTTCGGCCCTGTGGGAGCTGGGCGCGGAGGTCATCGCCATCGGCGTCGAGCCCAATGGCAAGAACATCAACCTCAATGTCGGTTCGACCCACCTCGACGCAATCAAGGCCAAGGTGCGCGAAACCCGTGCCGACATCGGCATTGCCCTCGATGGCGACGCCGACCGCCTGATCGTCGTCGACGAGAAGAGCCAGACCGTGGACGGCGACCAGATCATGGCCCTGATCGGCACGCAGCTTGCCGCACGCGGGGAACTGCGCGGCGGCGGGGTGGTGGCCACGGTCATGTCCAACCTCGGACTCGAACGCTGCCTCAATGGTCAGGGCCTGACGCTCGAACGCACCTCGGTGGGTGACCGTTATGTGCTCGAACGCATGCGCGAGGGCGGGTTCAATGTCGGCGGAGAACAGTCGGGCCACATGATCCTGACCGACCATGCCACGACGGGCGACGGGACGGTGGCGGCGCTGCAGGTGCTTGCCGCAATGGTTGCAGGCGGAAAGCCCGCAAGCGAACTGCTGCACCAGTTCGATCCCGTGCCGCAGCTGCTCAAGAATGTCCGGTTCGCAGGTGGCAAGCCGCTCGAGCACAAGACGGTCAAGGAAGCCATCGCCGATGCCGAGGCTCGCCTTGCAGGCAGGGGTCGCCTGGTCATCCGCCCGTCGGGCACCGAGCCGGTAATCCGGGTCATGGCCGAGGGCGACGATGCGGGCGAGGTCGAAGCGGTGGTGGACCAGATCTGCAACGCCGTGCGCAAGGCTGCCTGATGCTGGAAATGCGCCCCGATTGCGAACGCTGCGGCACCGATCTCCCGGCCGAAGCCCCCGGTGCGTTCATCTGCTCGTTCGAATGCACCTTCTGCGCGGAATGTGCAGAGGGGCTGGATGATCGCTGCCCCAACTGCGGCGGCGAACTGATGGATCGGCCGACGCGGGCAAAGGCGCTCCACGCCAAGCATCCGCCCTCAGTCGAGCGCAAGTTCAAGGGATGAACGCCCCGCCGCGTATCCTCTCTATCGCAGGTTCGGACTCCGGCGGCGGCGCAGGCATCCAGGCTGACATCAAGACCATCACCATGCTCGGCGGCTATGCGATGACCGCCATCTGCGCCCTGACCGCGCAGGACACGACTGGCGTCCACGCCGTGGTGCCGGTCGATCCTGCCATGGTCGCAGCACAGATCGATGCCTGCGTGAACGACCTGGGTGTCGATGCTGTGAAGATCGGCATGCTGGGCTCACCGGAAATCGCCGCCGTGGTCGCGGACCGTCTCGAACGCCTGTCAGTGCCGATCGTGTTCGATCCGGTGATGATCGCCACAAGCGGCGCAGCGCTGGCCGATGCGGCGACGGTCGCCGCCTTCGAACGCCTGATGCGGATCGCCACGCTGACCACGCCCAACGTGCCCGAACTCGAAGCTTTGGGTGGCGACTCCGCGATGCAGGCACGCGGCATCGCGTACATCGCCAAGGGCGGCGACGCGCAGGGGCCTGATGTGATCGACCGTCTGGTCGTGCCGGGGCAGCCTGAGCGCGTCTGGACCGCCCCGCGTATCGAGACGCGCCACACTCACGGCACCGGCTGCACCATGTCGAGCGTCATCGCGACGTTCCTCGCCAGCGGCGCATCGCTCGACGAGGCGGTGGAAGACGCGCGCGAGTTCGTCCGCGCCGCCCTCCTTGCCGCGCCCGGCTTCGGCAAGGGCCATGGCCCGCTCGGCCATCAGGCGGTGCGCTGATCCCATTGCTCGCGGGTCAGCGCAAAATAGACGCTGTCACACCACTCCTCACCCACCTGCCAGGTCCGCGCCTGCCGGTGCGTCTCGGCAAAGCCAAGCCGCTCCAGCAGCTTCATCGAGGCCTTGTTGCGCGGATCGACATCGGCCTGGATGCGCTGCAGGTTGTGAACGGCAAAGCCGCGCTCGACCACAGCGCCAACCGCCTCGCGCGCGAGGCCCTGCCCCCAGACCGCCGGATCGAGCATGTAGCCGATGTCGGGAAAGCGGTAGAAGCCCGCCTTGCCGATCACACGGCCTTCAAGTTCGACGATGAAGTCCTCGCCCTCGCACGGCTGGATTGCGGCCATATTGGTCAGCCATTCGGCCGTCTGCGCCTTGCTGTCATGCGGCGGTGTCGACCAGTACGCCATCGCACGCGGCTGGCACATGATCGCGTGCATCGCCCCGAGGTCCTCCTCGGGGCGCACGGGGCGCAGGATCAGCCGCGCAGTCCGGATCATCTTGTCAGGCACCTGGCCATCAGCAATCGAGATCGTAGAACTTGACGATGTGCGCCCAGGCCTCGTCCGCCGTCTCGACCGGCGTGAACAGCTCGAGGTCCTCGAAGTTGATCACGCCTTCCTCGGCCAGAGCCTTGAAGTTGATCACGCGGTTCCAGTAGTCGCCCCCGAACAGCAGGATCGGGATCGGCTTCATCTTGCCGGTCTGGACCAGCGTCAGCAGTTCGAAGAACTCGTCGAAGGTGCCGAACCCGCCGGGGAACACCGCCACGGCGCGGGCGCGCAGCAGGAAGTGCATCTTCCTCAGCGCAAAGTAGTGGAACTGGAACGACAGGTGCGGCGTGACGTGCGCGTTGGGCGCCTGCTCATGCGGCAGGACGATGTTGAGCCCGACGGATTCGGCGCCCGCCTCCTCAGCGCCGCGATTGGCGGCTTCCATGATCGAAGGCCCGCCGCCCGAGCAGATCACGAACTGCCGCTTGCCGTCCTCGACGATACCGCAACTGCTGGCAAGCCGGGCAAGCTTGCGCGCTTCGTCATAGTATTTCGCCTTGGCGACAAGGCTCTCGATCACCGCCTTGCGCTCGGGCGTGGTGCCTGCTGCGAGCGCCGCTTCGGCCATTTCGGGCGAGGGAATGCGTGCCGAGCCGTAGACCACCAGCGTCGATCCGATCTGCGCTTCATCCAATAGCATTTCGGGCTTCAGCAGCTCCAACTGGAACCGCACCGGCCGCAGCTCCTCGCGCAGGAGAAAATCCGTATCGCGGAAAGCCAGCCGATAGGCCGGGTCCTGCTGCTGTGGGGTGGTCCTCGGGTGGTTCTCGACGAAACCGGCTTCCTGCTCGGCCTTGTAGAACTTGCGCTTGGTCAGCTCGTGCTGCTTTTCTTCTTCAGTCATGCTCCCTAACGTCGGGCCGGACTGCAAAAAGCGCAAGAGGCTCAGATCCCCTATGCCACCGTGGTCCCGAACAGCCGCCCAATCCCCGCAGTCATCGCCATGGCCAGAGCGCCCCAGAACACCACGCGCAGCACCGGCCTCAGCATGGCCGATCCTCCGGCCCTCGCGCCTATGGCCCCGAGCAGCGCCAGAAACAGGATCGAGCCAACGGCTTCTCCCGCCACGATCAGGGCCATCGGCAGGACCGCCGCCAGCAGCAGCGGCAGGGCAGCGCCCACCGTAAACGTCCCGGCCGAAGTTAGCCCTGCGAGTACCGGGCGGGCCGTGGTGATCTCAGTGATATGGAGCTCGTCGCGCGCATGAGTGCCGATGGCATCGTGCGCCATCATCTGCTGTGCTGCCTTGCGCGCGGTCTCCTCGTCGAGGCCGCGCTCCATGTAGATCTTCGCCAGTTCGTCGAGTTCGGCCTCCGGTCCCGCTTCCAGTTCGCCGCGTTCGCGCGCAAGGTCTGCCTGTTCGGTATCGGACTGCGAGCTGACCGAAACATACTCGCCCGCCGCCATGGACATCGCGCCTGCCACCAGCCCCGCCACGCCTGCGACAAGAATCGCCGCCCGGTCCGCTCCGGATGCGGCAACGCCAAGGATCAGGCTCGCGGTCGAGACGATGCCGTCGTTCGCCCCGAGCACGGCCGCGCGCAGCCAGCCGATCCGGGCAACGAGATGCGATTCGCGATGCGGTCTCATACGTCTGTCTCCGAAGCTTGCGTGGCGTGAAGCGCGGGATCAATCAGGTCTTCGAGGAACGCGCCTAGCAAGGCAGACTGCGAACCAACTCCCGCCTTGGCGTAGACCCGCGCGAGCTGCGCACGAACGGTCCCGCTGGCAGCGCCGCGCAGCGCCGCAATCTCGGCCACGTCGCAACCCTTGAGCGCAAACAAGGCAACGTCAGCTTCCGCAGGCGTCAGTTTCCATTCGGCAAAACGCACCCGCACCAGTTCTGCAGCCACACCACGCGCCATCGCCACCGCAGCCTCGTCCTGCCGGGCCGACAAGACCAGCGTCCGGATCTGGTAGGCTCCGATCAGGACCCCGGCGAGCAGGGCCACGACCGCCGCGCTCTCGGCGGCAAGATGCGCGCCGAAGCCTTCGGCCAGCAAGTCTCCGGCAAGGTCCAGCATGAAGAACAGCGCCGCCACGGCCTGCAGGGCCACCACCATGGTCAGGGCGGCGGCCTTGCGTTGCAATGACAGATGGCGGCGCTGCATGACTGACGATTAGCTCTGACCGGGCAGCATCGCCAGAACAACCTCGCGCCCGCTCCGCCGCGTCTCGAACACGACGCCCGCGATGTGCAGCGCGATCAGCAAGTAGAGCAAATTGACGGCCACTTCATGGATCTCGCCCAGCGGACCTTCTTCCTCGCCGCCTTCGCCACCTTCATCGCCATCATGTTCCTCAGCGTCCTCGCCCCGCTCGATCTCGGCGGACGCGGAAACGACGGTTTCAGAACGCTCATTGCGAACCTGTCCCGGCAGTCCGGCCATAGCGATTCCGCTGGCGATCACTGCGCCGAGGCAAGACCAGATCGCATAGACCATTAGCGCACCAAGCGGGTTGTGCGACCGGTGCTCGACATGTCGGCCCGACCGGATGTCCCGCAAGTGGGCCAACGCACGGCCGGGGCTTGGCGGAAAGGCGGCGAAGCGGGCCTCGGCAGGGCCAATCAACCCCCACAGCAGGCGCAGCGCTAGAATTGCCGCAAGCGCATAGCCGATCCACACATGCGTGCCGGAGCCTTCCTCGGTGAACAGCGCATTGGCAATGATCGCGGCCACCACGGACCAGTGGGTCAGCTTGACGACAGGATCCCAGCGCAGTGCCGGTCGGCTGGTGGCAGGGGTAGATGAAGGCTCGGTCACGGGACATCTCCTAGAAGATCGATGTCCGCAGAATGCTGTCGAAAGTCCCGCCTCACCATTGCCGCACCGCTTATGCAGCCTTGCATAAGCAGGCGCTTATCGCTCGCCGATCGGCATTACTACAGAGCGGCCTTGATTCGATGCACCATCGCCGTCGAGCGACGGCAAACGATCACGCTCTTCGCGGGCCTGCGGTTCGATAAGGGGCGCGGGGCATTTTCAGCTTCATGAGCGAAATCCGGCGTAGTCCATTCGGCTATTGAGAATGTCCTGAGCCTCGTCGGGAGCGATTAGCTTTGATTCCATTGACAATTACGCAAGCGATTAAGCAGGCGCCGTCTTCCGCTGGCGCGACGGCCTAAACCCAAGGAGTTTAGCCATTTTTAATAAAACTCCGGCTGCGAAGACAGCGTTCCGCCATGGGATGCTGCGATTGCCCGACTCCGATTTCCGATCGTCAGAAGGACATTGGCCAGCGTCCTGCTGCACGAGCGTTGTCCGGACCCATGGTTGCAATCGTTTATCAACTATGCAGAACGATATCAGAACCGAAATGCCAAAAGCGAAGCCATGTCACTGGATCATAAAGAAAGACCCAAACTTTCGTTAGTATCAGAACTCTTCTCGTACGCTCTTGATAGCGTGCGTAGATACATCCGCTATCAAGGCGGTTGGTTTTACCTTCTGAGGATCATTCGCGCGATCATTATTCTGATCACGCCAGTAATATGCTACGCCTATATTCTCCGATCCTGACCCAGTTCGTGCACCGGACAAGAACTGGCGACATGTCGCCTGAATCGTACCCCCAGGGCGCCGCTGCGAGCAGTTGCTCGCAGCCGGAATACACCACTCGGGTCAAATGCATGATCGTCATCAGTCTGGCGGCGATCTGCTGGGGCATCCCGGTGCTGGCGCTTGTCGCAATCGACATACTGGCAAGCTGACCGCCTGTGGCGGCGTAGATCGCGCCAAACTTCGCGCCCGCGCCAGCCGATTGGCAGACGGACCATGTGAACCGCAAGTTTTCCGGAAAATGGATGCCCCGCGAGGATTCGAACCTCGATAGACGGAATCAGAATCCGTAGTCTTACCATTAGACGACGGGGCAGCGTGAGGCGCGCAACTAGGGGGCGGGCAGGCGTTAGTCAAGCGGGTCTATCGGCATTTTTGGGCGCTGGCCTTGCGGGCAGGGCGCGGCATCGCTAGCATTAGGGGCAAGTACCCGGCAGCATCAGGCAGCGCGGGAAAACATAAGCGAATAAGAGTCATGGCGGGTTCCATTCCGCCGGCAAACGGGCAAGACGCGCGCCAGAACGGCAAGACGGCAGGCAGCAAGAAGGGGCAAAGGAAGAAGCCCCGCAGGCCACGCGGCAAAGCCGGGAACAGTGTCCCGCCCAAGATCGCCGGCACGACCAGTCCGCCCGCAACACGCGGCAGCGGCACGCAGGAGGCAGTCGTCAAGGCGGTGCCGGAAGTGGCACCCGGTCCGGCTGCGCCTCAACTGCACGAACGGTCTTCGGGCTGGCAAAGGCCGCTTCCCCACCATCGTCAGGCCTATGCCGCGATCGACCTTGGCACCAACAACTGCCGACTGCTGATCGCGCGGCCCTCGGGCGAGCACTTCGTGGTGATCGATGCCTTCAGCCGCGTCGTCCGCCTCGGTGAGGGCCTTGCCCAGACAGGGCGTCTTTCGGACGAGGCGATGGACCGCGCACTCGCCGCACTCCACGTCTGCGCCGACAAACTGCGCAAGCGCAACGTCCACCTCGCCCGCTCGGTCGCAACCGAGGCCTGCCGCCGCGCCAGCAACGGTCAGGCCTTCATCGACCGCGTGCGCGATGAAACCGGCATCCACCTCAACATCATCACCGCGCAGGAAGAAGCGCGCCTTGCCGTGCTCGGCTGCCACATCCTGCTCGAACAGGGCACTGGCCCGGCCATGATCTTCGACATCGGCGGCGGATCGACCGAAATGGTGCTGGTCGAAACCGGCGAGACCGTGCCGCGCATTCTCGACTGGCAATCGGTGCCCTGGGGCGTCGTCTCGCTCACCGAAAGCATCGGCGCAATCGCCGACAATCCCCACGCGCGCGCAGTCGCCTATGCCGAAATGCGCCGCCGTGTGGACGAAGGCTTTGCCGACTTTGCCGAACGCGTCAGCCCGATGCGCCATGTCCCGCGCGAAGAAGGCCACATCCGCCTGCTCGGCACCAGCGGCACGGTCACCACGCTTGCCAGCCTCCACCTCGAACTGCCACAGTATGACAGGCGCGCGGTCGACGGCCTTGTCGTGCCTGCCGAATCGATGCGCGGCATCAGTCGCCGTCTCTCGACCATGACTCCGGCCGAGCGCATCGCCCTGCCCTGCATCGGGCGCGAGCGCTCCGATCTGGTGGTAGCGGGCTGCGCGATCCTCGAATCGATTCTCGACATCTGGCCGGCCGAACGGCTGGGCATTGCCGATCGCGGCATCCGCGAAGGCATCCTGCGCAGCCTCATGGCCACCGGGCCCGACCCGCGCAGCCCCAAACGAACGGAAGCCGCATGAGCCGCTCAGGAAAGAATCCCAACGAGCGGCTCAAGACCGCCAAGGGCCGCAGCGCTTCGTCGGTGCGCTGGCTTTCGCGCCAGCTCAACGATCCCTACGTCAAGCAGGCCCGGGCCGAAGGCTGGCGCAGCCGCGCGGCGTTCAAGCTGATCGACCTCGACGAGAAGTTCGGACTGCTCAAAGGCGCAAAGCGCGTCGTCGACCTCGGCATCGCGCCGGGTGGCTGGAGCCAGGTGGTGCGCAAGAAGGCGCCGTCTGCGGCAATCGTGGGGATCGACCTGCTGCCGACCGACCCGATCGAGGGCGTGACCATCTTCGAGATGGACTTCATGGCCGACGAGGCCCCGCAGGCCCTGACCGATGCGCTCGACGGACCGCCCGATCTGGTCATCTCCGACATGGCCGCCAACACCGTCGGCCACAAGCAGACCGACCACTTGCGCACGATGGGCCTGGTCGAGACGGCAGTGGACTTCGCGATCCAGACCCTGGCACCGGGCGGGGCGTTCGTCGCCAAGGTCTTTGCCGGCGGGACCGATGGCGAACTGCTGACGATCCTCAAGAAGAACTTCACCATCGTGAAGCACGCCAAGCCGCCGTCGAGCCGCAAGGACTCGTCCGAATGGTATGTGATCGCGCAAGGCTTCAAGGGCCGCGCGGAGCCCACGTTAACCGCCGACTGACGGGCTGTCGCATCGCGGGACTCAGGGAAAACCCCTAACTGGCACGATAGCGCGGCGTGGTTATCAGGTCGTTAACCGACCCACTTCGGAGCCACCCGATGACCCCAGTCCGCAACCTGCTGCTCCCGCTCATGCTCCTCGGCTTCTCCGGCGAGGTGGCCACGGCTGGAGAGGCAAGAGGATGGTCTGCCGACTGGAAGGTCATCGGCGTGGCGCAGGACCGCACGCAAGTGCTGGTCCGCCCCGAATCGGTGCGCGAGCTTGCCCCTGAAAGCGGCCGCGCCTTCCCGGTCCGGCAGGTCTGGGCGGGCTTTGATTTCAGCGAGGCCTCGGCGCTCGACAGCGGACGCAAGGTGATCCTGTTCCGCTACGATTGCGCGCACCGCCGCGTGCTGATCGCCGCCGCCACCGACTATGCGCCCGACGGCACCGTGCTTGCCCGCAATGCCGTTTCAGCGGATCGGGCCGACCAGTACGAGCCGGTCGAGCCGGAAACGCTGAACGCCGCGATCATGGCCGAGGCCTGCCCCGCCTGACCGCAATCAAGAGAGACTTGTACCGCCTGCAAACACAGCTTCGTCATTGCGAGGAGACGTAGTCGACGAAGCAATCCAGAGTCCGTGCAGAGCCGCCCTGGATTGCTTCGCTACGCTCGCAATGACGAGCAGATGTAGTCGCTGTTTGCGCAGGCATTGAATTCCGCTCAATAGGCTGCGGTAAACCGCGCGCGCGGGTGGCGGTGCTGCTCGAGCTCATCGACCATCGCGATGGCATAGTCGGCAAAACTGATCCGGCTTTCGCCCTTCTCGTCGGTGACCAGCTGGTCGGTCCCGAGCCGGAACTTGCCGGTGCGCGGGCCGACCTCGATGAAGGCGGCGGGCGAGAAGAAGGTCCAGTCGATCTCTGTCTCCTCGCGCAGGTCCTTGAGGAAAGCGATACCGCCAAGGATCGCGGGCTTCCATTCCTCGGGAAGCTGCATTGCGTCGAAAAGGATCTTGCCGGGAGCGACCTCGAGGCTTGCCGCTCCGCCCGTCACCAGCAGGCGCGGCACGCCAGCGGCCTTGAGCGCCGAGAGCAACGTCGCGGCGGTCACATCGAAGTGCAGCGCGCTGATCACCGCATCGACGCCGCGGATCAGCCCGGCCAGCGCCTGCGGATCGGCAGCATCGCCCGCCACTGCGGTCACGCCGCTCGCTGCCGCAATGGCCTCCGGCTTGCGCGCAATGGCAAGAACCTCATGCCCACGACGGGCAAGTTCGGCAGTGATTTCCGATCCGGCGCGACCGCTGGCTCCAAGCACGGCAACTTTCATCGGCTTACTCCTGTATCGTGATCGATGGGGTGGTTTCCAATGGATACCAGGTGCGCTATCGTCACGACCCATGCAAGAAGGCACGATTTCCATACCAGGTCACCGCGAAGTGACTGCTCCCGGCGAGGGGACTGGTCGCGCCAGGCCACGCGGCGATGTCTATGCCGCCAATTGCCCGACCCGGCAGCTGCTGGACCGAGTTGCCGACAAATGGAGCGCGCTGATCCTGCTGCTGCTTTCGCGCGAGGACTTGCGCTTCAATGCGCTCAAGCGACGAATCGAAGGCGTGAGCCAGAAGATGCTCAGCCAGACCCTGCGCTCGCTCGAACGCGACGGCCTTGTCAGCCGTAGCGTCGAGCCGACCGTGCCGGTGACAGTGACATATGCGATCACGTCCTTGGGACGCGGCCTCGTCGGCGCGCTGTCGGGCATGATCGAATGGGCCGAAACTTGCATGATCGAGGTTTCGGCAGCCCAGCGGGCCTACGATTTGCGAGAGGGATCAGCGGACTGAGACAGCCCGCGTCGCGTTCCAGTTGAAAAGGAAGTTGCGGTGCTCGGCCCAGGTCTGGCCTTCCACCCGGTCTCCGACAAGGCAGGCGGCAGTGTGATACGGCCCCATTCCGTCGGTCGTGCGGAAGCTGACGCAGGTCCGCCCACGATCGGTCTTCCACCGCCCGGCCAGAATCTCGCTTTCATAGAAGCTGCCCTTGACCGTACCGTCTGCCTGCAACTCGAGCACCATCGGTTTTACGTAAGGCTCCTCGGGCTTTGCCGAGAGATCTACGATCCACGCGCCCTGAATGGCAGCGGGAGGTTCTGCAGCACTGACAGGCGCGACAGAAAGCATGAGCAACAGGATTGCGGCAACAGGGCGGAGCATCGGCAAACTCCCAAAGTCCGCAACCTGCGCCCGACGGGACATTCCCGCAACCGGCACCAAAGACACGAAAAGGGCGCCCGGATCGCTCCGAACGCCCTTTCAGATTCAAGCCGAGATCGAGAAGCTTACTTCTTCGACTTCAGGTAGGCGATCACGTCGGCGCGCTGCTGGGCGTCCGAGATGCCCGCGAAGGTCATCTTGGTGCCCTGCGCGAACTTGGCCGGGCCCGACAGCCATGCGTCAAGCGTCGCATCGTCCCAGTTTCCGCCCTTGCCCTTGAGCGCGTCGGAGAAGGCATAACCGCCACGATCACCGGCAACAGCTTCGCCATAGACGCCGAACAGGTTCGGGCCGATGCCGTTGGCACCGCCCTGATCGATGGTGTGGCAAGCCTTGCACTTGGCAAAGATCGCCTCGCCCTTGGCAGCATCGCCAACGAGCGCCACGGTCGCGCCAGCGGCAGGCGCGGCGCCGGCAGCCGGAACGGCCTCAGGCGCGGGGAGCGGCAGGTTCGAGCCGAGCGAGTTGAGATAGAGGATGACGTTGGCGCGGTCTTCGCCCTTGGGCAGGCCTGCGAACGACATCTTGGTGCCATCGGCATAGGCCTTGGGGTTCTTCAGCCACTCGTTGAGCGAGGCGAAGTCCCACTTGCCGCCCTTGGCCTTGAGCGCGTCGGAGAAGGCATAGCCACCGCGACCGGCAGCAACCGCTTCACCAACCACGCCATAAAGGTTCGGACCGATGCCGTTGGCACCGCCCTGTTCGGCGGTGTGGCAGGCCTTGCACTTGGCAAAGATTGCTTCGCCCTTTGCGACGTCACCAGCGGCGAGCAGATTCGCCAGCGGGAGTTCGGCCGCAGCAGCTCCGCCCTCGGCACCTTCCTCGACGACGCCTTCGATCGCGTAGCCCATCGTTTCCGGACGGTGTTGCTTGTCAGCGAGGAAGTAGTGCGCCGACAGGCTGGAAAGCCCCAGAGCCACGATGCCCCCGAACAAGGTCCACCCGGCGATGGTATTGAAACGATCGTCCATTTACGAGCCCCATTGGCGCACGCCGACACCTTGCCGACACCCGCGCGAGTTGGGGGACCCTCTAGTCAGCGCCATGCCGCAGCGCAAGATGGTTTGACTCGCAAATTCGAACTCGCTTGCCCGAAAGGACAGAGCGGCTTAACGCCCGCGCGTCATGCAAAGCTATCCCGCCCCCGCCCTCGCCCTTGTCGAGCAGATGGCCGCCGCCGCATCCGCAGATCCGGCGCGCGCGGTTTCGTTTCAGGGCGCACCCGGCGCAAACTCGCATCGCGCGGCGATGGAAGCCCTGCCAGACTGCCTGCCGCTACCCTGTTTCTCGTTCGAGGACGCGCTCGATGCGGTCAAGGAAGGCCGTGCAGGACAGGCGATCATCCCGATCGAAAACTCGCAGCACGGGCGCGTGGCGGACATCCACTTCCTTTTGCCCGAAAGCGGGCTGTCGATCGTGGGCGAGCATTTCCTCGAGATCCACGCCAGCCTGATGGCGCTGGGCGACGGCCCGTTCACCGCCGCCTACAGCCACCCGCAGGCGCTCGGCCAGTCGCGCTTCTATCTGCGTGACCGGGGCATCGTGCCGATGAGCTATGCAGACACTGCCGGCGCTGCAGCCTATGTCGCAGAACTTGGCGACCCGACCGTGGCCGCGCTCGCCCCGCGCATCGCCGCCGAACTCTATGGCCTCAAGGTCATCGAGGACAACGTCGAGGACGCGCACGACAACACCACCCGATTCGTCATCCTGTCGAAGACCTCGCGCGATCCGGCAACGATCACTGGCCCTGCAATGACGACCTTCGTGTTCGAAGTGCGCAACATCCCCGCCGCGCTCTACAAGGCGCTGGGCGGATTTGCGACGAACGGCGTCAACATGACCAAACTCGAAAGCTACCAGCGTGGCGCGAGCTTCTCAGCGACCGAGTTCTATGCCGACATCGTCGGGGCACCGGGCGAGCGCGCGGTCGATCTCGCTTTCGAGGAACTCGGCTTTTTCGCCAAGGACCTGCGCATGCTCGGCACCTACCCGATGGAACGCATCCGAGGCGGCTGATCGGACACAGTTGCGCTTGCCCGTGGGCCAGCACCGTGCAACGTTCGCATGGTGACGGCACCCGGGGCGGCAGTATCGGCAAAGAGCGACGCGGCAGCGGCAGAGGCCGCATGGCGAACGGTGCGCGATTCGGCTGACATCCAGTTCGCCCCCGTCCCGCCCGATCCGCCCCCTGTCACACCGGAATGGCTAAAGGCGGTTGGTCGCTTTCTCGAATGGCTGCTCTCGCCGCTTGGCCGCCTGCTCGGCAGCGGGTGGAGCGTGATCGAGATGGTCATGCTCGTCAGCGCCTGCATCGGCGTGTTGTGGATAGCCTGGGCCCTGCTCTGGCCGCTCTGGCGTGACCGCACGGGCAAGCCGCGAATCGCAGAGCCGGAATGGACGCCCCAGCGCGAGGAAGCGCTGGCCCTTCTCGAAGACGCTGACCGGCTCGCCGCGCAAGGCCTCTTCGGAGAAGCCGCGCACCTCCTGCTCCAGCGCAGCATCGGCCAGATCGCCCGCGTCCGGCCAGACTGGCTCAGCCCGTCGAGCACCGCGCGCGAGATCGGCATGATTCGCGCCCTGCCAACCGAGGCCCGCAGCGCGTTCGGCACGATTTCCGCGCTTGTCGAACGCGCCCGCTATGCGCTCAGCCCCTTGGGCGCCGAAGACTGGTCCACTGCGCGCGAGGCTTATTCGCGCTTTGCCCTGCAACAGCTGCCGACCGGGACGGCAGGTGCCACTGCATGAGCGCGGCCCCGGCTCCCTTCTCCCGCGGCACGATCATCGGCATGTTGCTGACAGGCGCGCTCGCCTTCGTCGCGCTGCTCTGGTTTCTCGGCAACGGCACCGGCGGCAGCGGCAACAACGGCGGCGCGCATGTCGGCGGGCAGGGGCTAAACGGCTATGCCGGGCTCGCCCGCATGCTTGAGGCCGAAGGGCTTGACGTCCAGCGCCAGCGCAACCGCCGCACGCTCGAAACCGCGCCGGGACTGCTGATCCTGACGCCGCCTGCCGATGCGGACGGCAAGGAGATCGCCAAGGTCGTCGAGGCCCATCGCTATCTTGGCCCGACCATCGTCGTCGCGCCCAAATGGTTCGCGATGGGAGCGAGCTCGAACAAGGCCAAGCGCGGCTGGGTGCAGCTGATATCCACGCAAGGCCCCGAATGGCGGGGCTTTGCCGACAATGTCGCCGTCGCCATCGGCAAGGAGGATGGCCCTGCCGCTGGCGGCTGGAAGCTTGGCGAACGACGCGGCCCCCTGCCCGATGACCGGCAGGTCGAATCCGGCTCGGGCAAGGGGCTGGTCCCGATCGTCACCGCAGGCGATGGCCGCATCCTCGCAGCATGGCTCGATGACGACGGCTACTACCCCGCACTCAACCAGCTGGCGGGCGTGGACCCGAGCTACGGCGGCGAGGACGAGGACATCTACCCGGTCGTCCTCGTGTTCGAACCCGACCTGCTCGACAACTGGGGCCTTGCCGACAAGGCCACGGCCCTGCTCGCGCGCGACATCGTGCTGGCCACGGCTGACAACCGCAGCCAGCCAATCGTGTTCGACATGACCTTCAACGGCTTCGGCGCGAGCCGCAACCTGCTCACCCTCGCGTTCGAACCACCGTTCCTCGCTGCCACGATCTGCCTGCTGCTGGGGGCCCTTGCGGTCGCATGGCGCGCGTTCAACCGCTTCGGCCCGGCGCTGGCGCAGGCGCAGGAAATCGCGATGGGCAAGGCCGCACTGGTCGCCAATGCAGCAGGCCTGATCCGCCGCGCCGGTCGCGTCCATCTCGCCGCCGCGCCCTATGCCGATGCAACGCGCGATCGCATCGCACTGGCGCTCGGCCTGCCGCGCGGGCTTTCGCCGCAAGAGATCGAACACCTGATCGACCAGACGCTGCAGCGCCGGGGCATCGAAGGCCCCGCCTTCTCCACCGCTGCACGGCATTTGCGCGATGCCCGCAAGCCGCACGAACTGACCAGGCGGGCACTGGTCCTGCAACAAATAGAAAGGCACCTGAAGTGACCGCTGAGACACCGCACATGACTTTGGCCGATCTCGGCACGCTGGCAGGCGCGATCCGCGCCGAAGTGGGCAAGGCCGTGGTCGGACAGGATGAGGTGCTCGACCATCTCCTCGTCGCGCTCTTTGCCGGTGGCCACGTCCTGCTCGAAGGCCCGCCCGGAACCGCCAAGACCTTCCTCGCGCAAAGCTTCGCAGCTGCCTTGGGCCTCGATTTCGGGCGCATCCAGTTCACGCCCGACCTCATGCCTGGCGACATTCTCGGCTCCAACCTGTTCAACTTCCAGACCAGCCAGTTCACCCTGACGCGCGGGCCGATCTTCCACGAACTGCTGCTGGCCGACGAGATCAACCGCACCCCGCCCAAGACCCAGGCCGCCCTGCTCGAAGCCATGCAGGAACGCCGCGTGACGCTGGACGGCGAGGCGCACCCCCTGTCCGAACGGTTCATGGTCGTCGCCACGCAGAACCCGATCGAAAGCCAGGGCGTCTATCCCCTGCCCGAAGCCCAGCTGGACCGCTTCCTGTTCAAGCTGCTGGTGTCCTACCCCTCGGCCGAGGAGGAAGCCCGCATCGTCACCCGCTACGGCGAGGGACGCGGTGCGCCAAAGCCCGCCGAGCTTGGTATCGTGGCCGTGGCCGATGAGGTCCAGCTCAAGGCCGCGCAAGTCGCAGTTGCCTCGGTGACTATGGCCGAATCCGTGGTCGACTATGTCGTCCGCCTGATCCGCGCGACGCGGGAAAGCGGCGATCTCGTCGTCGGTGCCAGCCCGCGCGCCGCCGTGCTGCTGGCGGGGTCCGCCCGCGCCCGCGCCGCGCTTGACGGGCGCAACTACGTGATCCCCGACGACGTCAAGGCCCTCGCCACCGCCGTCCTGCGCCACCGCCTGATGCTCAGCCCCGCCGCCGAGATCGAGGGCAAGCAGGTCGAAGCCATCGTCGCCGCTCTGGTCGAAGGCACGGAAGCGCCCCGTTGAGCAGGCCCGCCGCCCTCCTGCCCTCTGGCCGCGCGGTGCTGATCATCGCAGGCCTCGCGCCGCTCGCGCTGGTGCTCGCCGCCGCCGCGCCCGGTGCGTGGATCGCAGCCCCGGCAATAGGCGGCGCGCTGCTGGTGCTGGTCGTGCTCGACGGCCTGTTCGCCGGATCGCTGGCGGACCTGCGCGTGATCGCCCCGAGCGATACCGAAGTCGGTGAACCATCGCAGATCACCGTTCTTGCCGACCTTTCCCGCATTGGCGCACGCGCCCGGCCCGAAGCCGCGCTCGAATGCGATCCGCGCCTAGCCCCCGGCGGACGCATCGCGCTGCCGCTCGCCTTCACCGACGGCGCATGGAGTGGCACCGCCGACATCACACCCACCCGGCGCGGCACTGGTGCGCTTTCGCGCGTCTGGCTGCGCTGGAACGGCCCGCTCGGTCTCGCCCATCGCCAGGTGACCCGCGCGCTCGACGCCGAAGTGCGCGTCTGGCCCAACATCGCCCCGGTGCGCAGCCCCGCGCTGCAGATCTTCCTGCGCGATGCCCAGTTCGGCCTGATCGCCCGCCGCATCCGGGGTGAAGGCACTGATTTCGAAGCCTTGGCCGAATACGAACCGGGCATGGACCGCCGCCGTATCGACTGGAAAAGCTCCGCCCGTCACGCCCGCCTCTTCGCCAAGGAATACGAGGTCGAGCGCAACAACCAGATCGTCTTCGCGTTCGATTGCGGCCAGTCGATGTGCGAGCCAATCGAGGGCCTGCCAAGGATCGACCGCGCGGTAACCGCCGCGCTCACCACCGCCTATGTCGCATTGAAGGCACAGGATCGCGTCGCCCTGTTCGGCTTTGCCGCAAGGCCCGAAGTCGCCACGCCCTTCGTCACCGACAGCCGCGATTTCGCGCGCCTCCAGCGCGCCGCCGCCGGGCTCGATTATCACCCCGGCGAACCCAACTTCACCCTCGCCCTGTCCACGCTCGCCGCCCGCCTGCAGCGCCGCTCGCTGATCGTGCTGTTCTCGGATTTCACCGATCCCACCAGCGCCGAACTGATGGTCGAAAACGTCGGCAGGCTGGTCGACAAGCACCTCGTCCTCTTCGTGGTGATGACCGACGCCGAACTCGCCGCCATCGCCACCGCACCGGTTACAGACATGCAGTCCGTCGCCGAAGCCGTCACCGCCACAGGCCTCACCCGCCAGCGCGCCCTTGTGCTGCAGCGCCTGCGCCATCTCGGCGTGCGCGTGCTCGAAGCGCGGCACGATCAGATCGGCACGCGGCTGCTCGACGCCTACCTTGCGATCAAGCGCGAAGGGAGGATCGGATGAACGCGGTCACCACTGGCATTGCCCCCAAGAACTTTGCCCAGCGCATCGGCGGCTGGTTCACCAAGCCGTCCGAGCAGGCCGTTGCCGCAGAGCAGGCCGCCCTGCGCTCCGACCGTTTCCGGCTTGAACGCGAGGGTGATTGGAAGCGCCTCGAATCCATCGTCAAGGCCATGGAGGCAGGCCGCACCCGCCGCGTTTCGGACGAGGACCTGCTCGCCCTCCCCGCGCTCTACCGCACCGCCGCGTCGAGCCTTGCCATCGCCCGTGAAACCTCGCTCGATGCCGCGTTGGTCGCCTATCTCGAAGCGCTCACCCAGCGCGCGTGGTTCCTCGTCTATGGCCCCCGCGCCTCGCTCTGGTCATGGCTGCGCGGCTTTCTCGGCGGCGGCTGGAGCGCCAGTGTGCGCGGCATGGGGATCGACATCCTGATCGCACTCGCCCTGATGGTGGCGGGCACGGTGGTCGGCTGGCTCCTCGTCGCCTCGAATCCCGAATGGTACTACTCGCTCGTCCCCGGCGGCTTTGCCGACGTGCGCGTGCCCGGGGCAAGCCGCGAGGTGCTGCACGGCACGTTGTTCGGCAATCAGGAGCAGGACGGCATGAGCGTGTTCGCTGCCGAACTGTTCAGCAACAACGCGCAAGTCTCGATCCTGTGCTTCGCGCTGGGCTTTGCCTTCGGCCTGCCGACGATGCTGCTGCTGATCCACAATACCGCGCTGCTGGGCGCGATGCTGTGGCTCTATCACGGACAGGGCCTGCTGCTCGATCTGGTCGGCTGGCTGGCAATCCACGGCACGACCGAACTGTTCGCAATCCTGCTCGCGGGCGCAGCCGGCATCCACATCGGCCGTTCGATGGCCTTTCCCGGCAATCTCCCGGTCGTCGAAGCGGCGGCAACGGCGGGGCGGCGCGCGGCGCAGGTCATGACCGGAGTCGTGCTGATGCTGGTCGTCGCGGCCGTGCTCGAAGGCTTTGCCCGCCAACTCGTCGATTCCACGCCCTCGCGGCTGACGGTCGGCGGATTCATGCTGGTGCTGTGGACCGGATACTTCTTCGCGTTCCGGCGGGTAGCGCGCTGATGGCGTGGAAGCTACCTTGGCGGCGCAAGGACAGCGCAAGTCCAGCCAGCAGAGCCAAGGCGCATGAAGAGCGCCGCCGGCGCATCGTCATAACCCCTGAAGGCGTGCCCATCCCGTTCACCCTCGCCTCGCGCGGGGCCCGCGCCGGGGCGCTGTTCCTTGACCTAGCGATGATATTCGGCGCGATGATCGGCGCAACGCTGATCCTTTCGCGCATCGCGCAAGGAGCGGGCATCAATCTCAACGACAGCAACTCGCCCGCAGGCCGCGCGGTTCAGGCGATCTCGGTGCTGTGGATCATCATGCTGTTCCTGTTCCGCAACGCATGGTTCCTGTTCTTCGAACTCGGACCGCGCGGCGCGACGCCGGGCAAGCGCATCACCGGCATCCGCATTGCCGCACGGGCGCGCGGCAAGGAGGGCGGCAGGCTCACCACCGAAGCGGTGATCGCCCGCAATCTGGTGCGCGACATCGAACTGTTCATGCCGCTGATCTTCATCATCGTCGCCAGCGTAGAGGGCGGCGATGCCGAGATGGCGGCGTGGGCGGGACTCGTCTGGTTCCTGCTCTTCGCGCTCTTCCCATTCTTCAACCGCGACCGCCTGCGCTGCGGCGATCTGATCGCTGGAACCTGGGTGGTCGAAGCGCCCAAGCGCAAGCTCGAACAGGCGCTTTCGGTGGGCGATGGTGCGAAAGGTATCTCGGCGGAAACCGGCGCACAGTACCGCTTCGGCGATGCCGATCTTGCCGTCTATGGCGAATACGAACTGCAGGTCCTCGAACGCGTGCTGCGCGAGAACCGGGAAGACGCGTTGCGCGATGTCGCCCGCACGATCTGCGCAAAGATCGGCTGGGACGCGGGCGCGGGCGACGAGCGCGCGTTCCTCGAAGCCTACTACGCCCAGCTGCGAGCCCGCCTCGAAACCGGCATGCGCTTCGGCAAGCGCAAGGCCGACAAGCACGCGTCAGCGTAGCCCCCGGCACGAGGCCGGAGGCTCTCGCACCTTTTCAGTTACGCCATTTCCATGACCGCAGCAGCATGGACCCCATGACCTTGCGGTATTTGGCCCGCTCGCCCGAACTGGCCTGCATCTGGGCGGCGGTTGTCGCCATATAGGCGTTGTAGGCCTTTTCGCGCGCCTCTTCCTGCGCCGGATCGGCGAACTTGGCGAATCGGGTGATCAGGAAGAAGTCCGGCTCGCCCGGGCGCTTGTTCTCGTTGCTCTGGATCTCGTAGCCGGTGATCCAGCCCTGCTTCACGGCGAAGTCCTGGCCTTTCCGCCACATTCCGGCGAGGTGATTGGCATATTCGAGATCATGCCCGTCATCGACCGAGATCATTGAAACGGTGACATAATCTCCCGGCACGACAGGATATTCCTGTGCGGCAAGTGGCGTCGCAAAGCCGAGCGCGAGCGCCGGCAGGATCATCAGCTTTTTCATGACATTCTCCCCTGTACCGCTCGCGCCGATGATCGGCGGGAGCGCGTATGCCTGGGCGGGGCGACCCTTTCTCAGCTCGTCTCAAGCCTTGCGAGACTGCGCCCGTTCGTGCTCAGGAGTCAAACGTTCCCTATGGAGGCAGGGCATGGCCGAAATCACGATCATCGAGGACGATCTTTCCGGCGAGGCGATCCGCGGCCTCGTCGCGATCCATCTTGCTGGAATGCATGCCAATTCTCCCGCCTGCAAGGTTCACGCACTGCCCGTGGAGAAGCTGCGCGAGCCCGGCGTGACGTTCTACTCGGCATGGGTTGGCGAGGCGCTGGCAGGGATGGGCGCGATCCGCGAACTTGACGCGACGCATGGCGAGTTGAAGTCCATGCGCGTCGCAAGTGATTGGTTGGGAAGGAAAATCGGCGAAGCCCTGCTGCTTCACCTGATCGGCGTCGCGCGACAACGGGGATATCGCAGGGTCAGCCTCGAAACCGGACAGGGCCCTGCCTTCGAACCCGCGCTAGGCCTCTATCGCAAGCACGGCTTCGTCAACTGCGAAGCCTTCGCCGACTACGTGCTGGACGACTTCAGCCAGTGCCTGACGCTGGAACTTGATTAACCCATATGGAGTGTTTCCCCGGGGAAACACTCCAACATGGCATTGTGCGGATTACAGCTTCCCGGTGAGTTCCGGGACGAGCGTGAAGAGGTCGCCGACGAGGCCGATGTCTGCGACCTGGAAGATCGGGGCGTCCTCGTCCTTGTTGATGGCGATGATGGTCTTGGAGTCCTTCATGCCGGCAAGGTGCTGGATCGCGCCCGAGATGCCGACGGCGATGTAGACTTCGGGAGCCACGATCTTGCCGGTCTGGCCGACCTGGTAGTCGTTGGGCACGTAGCCTGCGTCGACCGCGGCGCGTGATGCGCCGATCCCGGCGTTCAGCTTGTCGGCCAGCGGGGTGATGACCTGCTCGAAGGTCGCCGCGTCCTTCAGCGCGCGGCCGCCCGAGACGATGATCTTGGCGCTGGTCAGTTCCGGGCGCTCGCTCTTGGCGATCTCGGCGCTGACGAAAGTGCTGAGGCCGCTATCGGCGGTGGCTGCGACGGCTTCGACGCTGGCAGAGCCGCCGGTGGGGGCCGCCTTCGCAAAGGCGGTGCCGCGCACGGTGATGACCAGCTTGGCATCGCTCGATTCGACCGTGGCGATGGCGTTGCCGGCGTAGATCGGACGGGTGAAGGTCCTGGGGCCCTCCACCGAGAGGATGTCCGAGATCTGCATCACGTCGAGCAGCGCGGCAACGCGCGGGGCGACGTTCTTGCCGGTGGTCGTGGCGGGCGCGACGAAGGCGTCGAAGTTCGCCATCAGGCCCGCGACGAGCGGGGCGACGTTTTCAGCGAGCGCATTGTCGAGGCTGGCGTCGTCGGCCTTGAGCACCTTGGCAACGCCGGCGATCTGCGCAGCGGCGCTTGCGGCACCGTCGCAGTTGGCACCGGCAACCAGCGCGGTCACTTCGCCCAGCTGGCTCGCGGCGGTCACGGCGGCGAGGGTGGCGTCCTTGACCGACGCGTTGTCGTGTTCGACGAGAACGAGAACATTGGCCATGTCAGGCTACTCCCATTTCCTTGAGCTTGGCGACCAGCGTGTCGACATCGGGCACCTTGATGCCCGCGCTGCGCACCGGCGGTTCGGAGACCTTGAGCGTCTTGAGGCGCGGGGCGATGTCCACGCCGTAGTCGGCGGGGGTCTTGTTCGCCAGCGGCTTGGACTTGGCCTTCATGATGTTGGGCAGCGAGGCATAGCGCGGCTCGTTCAGGCGCAGGTCGGTGGTGACCACGGCGGGCAGAGCCAGCTTCACGGTCTGCAGACCGCCGTCGATCTCGCGCTTGACGACGACCGCGTCGCCCTCGACGCTGACTTCGTTGGCAAAGGTCCCCTGCGGGCGACCCAGCAGCGCGGCGACCATCTGGCCGACCTGGTTGCTGTCATCGTCGATCGCCTGCTTGCCGGTGATGATCAGCGCGGGCTGCTCTTCATCGGCAATGCCCTTGATGATCTTGGCCACGGCCAGCGGCTCGACCTCGGTGCCATCGTCAACCTGCACCAGGATCGCCCGGTCCGCGCCCATCGCCAGCGCCGTGCGCAACGTTTCTTGGCTCTTGGCAACGCCCACCGACACCGCCACGATCTCGGTCACCACACCCTTTTCCTTCAGGCGAATGGCTTCCTCGACCGCGATCTCGTCGAACGGGTTCATGCTCATCTTCACGTTCGCAAGATCAACACCCGTGCCGTCCGCCTTCACTCGCGGCTTCACGTTGTAGTCAATCACCCGCTTCACGCAGACCAGGGCTTTCATGTCGCTTTGCTCCTGCGATAGTCATTGCCAGATGCATGCCGCACCTATCAGCCGCCGCGATGGCTTGGTTTGGCAGGCCTGTCCACGGTAAATTTGCAAAGGTGCAAAGCTGATCTTTGCAGTTTGGTCCTGTGGTGTGCGCCTGTGAGGTCCGCACAGTAGCGATGGATTTGCGCCGCAGCTTCCTGTAAAAGAATATACATTCTAATAATGGAGGCCGAGGATGCTGAGACTGTCGCGTCAACTGGACTATGGAAAGCCCGCGCCCGCATTCGCGCTGCCGGATGTGACAGGAACGATCCGTCGGCTCGAGGACTTTGCCGACAAACCCGCGCTGCTGGTGGCGTTCATCTGCAACCATTGCCCGTTCTTGCTGCACGTCCTCGACGGCTTCATCGACTTTGCGCGCGAGTACGAGGCGAAGGGGCTGCAAGTAGTGGCGATCTCGTCGAACTGGCCCGACGATTTTCCCGAAGACGACTATCCGCACATGCAGAAACTGGCCACGGAGAAGGCCTTTCCGTTCCCTTATCTGCATGACGAGTCACAGGACGTGGCGCTGGCGTATAACGCGATCTGCACGCCCGACTTCTTCCTCTACGACCAGAGCCGCCTGCTCTATTACGCAGGCCAGTTCGACGCGAGCCGGCCGAAGATCAACCGCCCGCCCGTGCCCGGCCTCCCGCCCTTGCGCACCGACCTTCCGGTTACCGGCGAGGACATGCGCCGCGCGGTGGATGCGCTTCTGGCAGGAGAGCCCGCACCGCAGCCGCAACACCCGAGCGCAGGGTGCAGCATCAAGTGGCGGCCGGGCAAGGACCCTTCGTGGGGCTGAGCCCACAGCGATGGCAGGCAACAAAAAAGGGGAGCGGCAAGCCGCTCCCCTTTCTCTTTTGCGACCCTGCGTGGACTTAGAAGTCTACTGCAAGGCGGACGCCGTAGGTGCGCGGCGCGCCGAACTGCCAGTTGAACACGTCGTCGAACGGTCCGGCAGAGATGAAGCTGCCGTAAGTCAGAGGACGTTCATTCTCGATGTTCTTGGCAAAGGCCGTGATCGAGAAGCGGCCATTCTCGGGCTTATATTCAAGGCTCAGATCGGTCTGAGTGAATGCCTTCTGCTGGCCGTCGCGATAGTTGTAGAAATCGGTGAAGTACGAGCTCTTGAAAGTGGTGTTGGCGCTTGCCCGCAGCGTACCCGATTCGCCGAAGTCGAACGTGTGATCGTAACCTGCAGTGATCACCCATTCAGGCGAGAACGGCGGACGATTGCCTGCAAAGTTCGGCTGCTGCACGCCGGGCGTTACGGGATCGAGATCGCCGATGCCATTGAGAGCACCGGTGGTGTCGAACACGTTGAACTGGGCAAGCAGCTCCTTGTACTCGGCGTTGAGGTAGTTCACCGAAGCATGGAACCGGTCGTTATCGCTCAATGCGAAGTCGGCCGAAGCCTCAAGACCCCAAATTCTGGCCTTGCCGGCGTTGAAGGTCTGGCCGCCAACCGCAGTGTCGAGAAGGACCGAGACCTGAAGGTCCTTGTAGTCGTAGTAGAAGCCACCGAGGTTGAACTGGTGCTGGCCGCGATCACCGAAGCTCTGCTTCCAGCCCAGTTCATAGGCCGTGTTGGATTCAGGCTTGTAATCGCCAACCGAGTCAAAGCCACCGCCCTTGAAGCCCGTTGATGCCTTCGCGAAGATCAGGGTGTCGCTGTTGGGCTTGTAATTCAGCCCTACGAGCCAGGTCACCTTGTCTTCGTTGATCGACAGCGGGAAGATGGTCTTGAAGCGGAGGTCTGCGAAGTTCCTGCGAGCAGGCTGGGCACCGAACAGCAACGGGTCGGGCGGGCCAGCACCGAACGGGCCCGCGTTACGGTAGAGTGCGTCACGCGAGTTTTCGGTATAGCGAAGGCCACCGACAGCGGTCAGCGTTTCGCCAAGCGGCACTTCGACCTGACCGAACGCAGACTTGCTTTCGCTCGTGATATCGCGGCCGAAGTAAGAAAGCGTGACGACGTTGGGACCGAAGGTCGTCGCGAAGCTGCTTTCCGAGTTCACGGTTTCCTTGAAGTAGAAGCCGCCGACCTGATACGTGATTCCGCCGGCAACGCCATTGAAACGAAGCTCGTGGCTCTGCGTGCTCGTCTGCTGATTCCAGCCGAACGAGCGGTAGTTGACGGGCAGCGTGATCACCTGACCTGGCGTGCCCTCGAACTTGCGATAGCCGCCAATGTAGCTGATCGTCAGCGCATCACTGACCTCATAGGCCAGACGGCCGCGCAGTGCGTAAGTGTCCTGCGACAGCTTGCCCAGACCGAAGGCCGGTGCGGCATATTCGCCACGATTGAAAGTGGAGAGGAAGTTCGTCTGGTTCGGGACGCACAGAACCTGGCCAAGTGCGGCGTATGCCGGAGCGACCTGCGAGAAGCCGGGAGCGCTGCTGCAGTTGTTGCCCGTCGGGCCGTTGCCGGGGGCGTTGAGATCCGCAGCAGCGAAGGCCTGCGGGGTGAATTCACGCTTCGCGTACTCGCCAGCGAAGTAAACGGTCAGCCCGTCAGTGGGCTCGAGCTGGATCGAAGCGCGACCACCGTAGGACTTGTTGTCGTCAGACCGGCCACCGGCAAAGGCCGGGAAGTTGAAACCGCGCAAGTTGAACGCACCCCGCGCGGGGTGCTTCACATAGCCGTCGTGCTCGTCATAGAAACCTGCAACGCGGATTCCACCGATGTCGCCCAGCGGCACAGTCACGCCGCCGTCGAGACGAACGGCGTTGTAATTGCCGTAGCTCGCCGAAGCATTGGCCGCGAATTCCTTGCCCGGCTTGCGGGTAATGAAGTTGATCGCACCGCCGGTCGAGTTGCGGCCGTAGAGCGTACCTTGCGGGCCGCGCAGCACTTCTACGCGGTCAAGATCGAACAGCGCGATGCTGAGCGCTTGCGGGCGGTTCATGTACTCGCCGTCGATGTTCACGACAACCGAAGTGTCCTGCGCTTCATCGTTCGAATTGGTGCCGACGCCGCGGACGGTGATCTTGATCGTGCCCTGATCCTGGTTGAGCTGGACGGCAGGTGCGATCTTGCCGATGTCGTTCATGTTCGAGAAGCCGGCCTGCTGCAGCTGCTCCGCAGAGACGACGTTGATGGCAATCGGAACGTCATTGACGTTCTGCGCGCGATTCTGCGCGGTCACGATGATGACGTTGGGATCGGCTTCTTCCGCAGCCCTTTCCTGCGCGTGCGCGGGCAAAGCAAAGGCCAGCGCGCAGGCGCTAGCCAACAGGGTGCGGGTGTAAAGTGTCTTGGGCATGGTCTTCGTTTCCTCCCCAGGTGGCGCCACGTTGGGCGTGCAGGTTCTCTACCAGATTAGAATTTCAAAAACTAGAACCTAAATTCTATTGATTGCGGGCCGGGCTCACTTGGCGACCGCCCGTGTCCAGGTTGCAACGATTGCGTGCGTTCTTGATGCATCCCGTGCATCAAGTAAAATCACAACTATTTCCAGTGCCATAGCCAGAGGCTTTGGATTCCCCGAAGCATTCCGTCATGATCCGGAAATGCTAGCGCCACCCAGCAGATACAGAAAGCAAATTGCTTTCATGGTTTTTGATCAATTTTGTTGATGGAACTTTGGGCCAACAAACAAGGGCGCCAATGGCAGTGCCACTAGCGCCCGTTAGTCTTGCCGGAAGGGAAGCTTCAGCCGATGCCCATCAGCCTTGCATTGAGCGCCCGGTCAGCACCGCCGGCCGCGAAGTCGTCAAACGCGTGCTCGGTCACCCTGATGATGTGACGGTCGATGAACGGGGCGCCTTCGGCCGCACCGACTTCAGGATGCTTGAGGGCGCATTCCCATTCGAGCACGGCCCAACCGGCATAGTCGTTTGCCGCCATCTTGCTGAAGATACCGGGGAAATCGACCTGCCCATCGCCGAGCGAGCGGAACCGGCCGGGGCGATCGACCCACGACTGGTAGCCGCCGTAAACACCCGAGCGACCATTGGGGCGGAACTCGGCATCCTTCACATGGAAGCACTTGATGCGCTCGTGATAGATGTCGATGAAAGTGAGATAGTCGAGCTGCTGCAGCACGAAGTGGCTGGGATCGTAGAGGATGTTGGCGCGCGGGTGATTGCCGACGCGCTCCAGGAACATCTCGAAGGTCACGCCGTCGTGGAGGTCCTCGCCGGGATGGATCTCGTAGGCGACATCGACGCCATTCTCGTCGAAGACGTCGAGAATCGGCTTCCAGCGGCGGGCGAGTTCGTCGAAGGCATCTTCCACGAGGCCTGCCGGACGCGCGGGCCAAGGGTAGAAGTAGGGCCAGGCGAAGGCACCGGAGAACGATGCGTGCGCCGTGAGGCCGAGGTTGCTGCTGGCCTTGGCGGCGTACTTCAGCTGCTGCACCGCCCATGCCTGCCGGGCGGCGGGATTGCCGTGGACCGATTCGGGGGCAAAGCCATCAAACTGCGCATCGAAGGCCGGATGCACGGCCACGAGCTGGCCTTGCAGGTGGGTCGAGAGTTCGGTGATCTCCAGCCCCTTGTCGGCGAGCAGGCCCTTGACCTCGTCGCAATAGGTCTGGCTGGTGGCGGCCTTTTCGAGATCGAACAGGCGTCCATCCCAGCTGGGGATCTGGATGCCCTTGTAGCCGAGGCCTGCCACCCAGTCGGCGATCGTCTCGAGGCTGTTGAACGGGGCATTGTCGCCAGCGAACTGGGCAAGGAAGATGCCCGGGCCCTTGATGGTCTTCATTGCGCAATGCTCCTCAAAGCTTGACCCAGCCCGCGTTGTCGCGGCTGGCGGAAACGGCGGTGTCGATGAAGGTCATGCCGCGCACGCCCTCGGCAATGCCGGGGAGCAGCGGTGCGGCATCGCCGCGCACCAGCATGGCGAAATCGCGATAGAGATTGGCAAAGGCTTCAAGATAGCCTTCGGGATGGCCGCCCGGCGTGCGCGTGCGCGAGGTGGCGTCGCTGCCGAGCACGCCGGTGCCCGAGCGGACCAGCGTGCAGGTGCCATCGAGCCGGTTGATGGTGAGGGTGTTTGGCTCTTCCTGCTTCCAGGTGACGCCGCCCTTGTCGCCATAGGCGCGGATGCGCAGGCCATTGAGTTCGCCCACTTCGATCTGGCTGGCGAGAAGTACGCCGCGCGCCCCGTTTTCGAAGCGCAGCAGGATCGAGCAGTCATCGTCGAGCAGGCGGCCGGGAACAACTGCGCCCAGATCGGCAAGCAGTTCGGTCACGCGCAGGCCGGTGACGAATTCGGCAAGCTGGAAGGCATGGACGCCAATATCGCTGATGCATCCGCCCAATCCTGCCTTCGCAGGGTCCACGCGCCATTCGGCCTGCTTGCCGACCGCTTCGCCTGCGAGCCAGCCTTGTGGGTACTCGACGACGACCTTGCGCACTGTGCCGATCTCGCCAGCCGCGATCCGGGCACGCGCCTCGCGCACCAGGGGATAGCCGGAATACGTGTAAGTCACGCCAAACGGCTTGCCTGCTGCGGCAACGAGGCCTGCCAGTTCGTGCGCCTCGGCCAACGTTGCCGTGAGCGGCTTGTCGGTGATTACCGGCAGACCGGCGGCGAGCGCGGCGCGCGCCGACGGCAGGTGGTTGTGGTTTGGCGTGACGATCGAGACGAAGTCGATGCCGTCGGCACGGCTCTGCTCGGCAGCGAACATCGCGTCGAGCGAGGGATAGGCGCGGGCCGGATCGATGCGGTAACTTTCGCCTGCCGCTGCGCTGCGGGCGGCGTCGCTTGAGAAGACGCCGGCGACCAGTTCGATTTCGTGATCAAGCTCTGCGGCGAAACGATGCACGGGGCCGATGAACGCTCCGGGGCCTCCGCCGATCATTCCCATCCTCAAGCGTCGCATCCATCTCTCCCTGACGTGTCATCGGGCCAACCTGCCCGGACATCATTAGAAACTTCATTCTATTTTGTAATCTGGCCGGGTCAAGAGAGTGGATCATTTAGCCATCGCGTTCTACCGCAATTCGTGCAAAGTAAGACCCATGCATTCTAGTATTGATGTTTCAAGGATTGACGGCAGATAATGGCTCGAGGCGGCGAAACGCAGGTGGAAGAACCCGGACTCGCGGTGGAAACCGTCAGCCGCAAGCCCCAGCAGGGCCGCAGCAAGGCCTCGCTCGAGCGGATGCTGGTCGCTGCGCGCGAACTGATGCTGGAACGCGGCAGCGAGGATTTCACGCTGCAGGACGTGAACCAGCGCGGCAACGTCTCGATCGGCTCGATCTACCTGCGCTTCCAGAGCAAGGAGAACCTTGTCCGTGCCGTGATCGCGCGTGCGCTGGAAGACCTTGCCCAGACCGAAGAGGCGATGGTGCAGGAAGTGCTTTCGCAATCGCCCACGCTCGACGAGTTCATGCCGCGCTATGTGGCAGGCTATGCCGAAGTGCTGCGTGTCAACGCGCCGTTGCTGCGCCTCGCGATGGAGCGCGCCTCATTCGATCCGCTGGTATCAAAGCCCGGCAAGGACCACGCCCTGCGCGCCACCGAGCGCGGCATGCAGGCGATGCTGCAATACCGCGCCGACTTTGGCGGGAGCGATCACGAGACCAAGGCCAATTCGGCGTACAAGGTCGTCTTCGCCACCATGGCGCGGCAGCTGAGCCTCGGCTCCTCGGGCGAAGCGGCGCACGACTACGACTGGGAAGTGCTCAAGCGCGAACTCGGCCGGATGTGCCTCGCCTACCTGCGCGCACCCTGACTGTCAGGATTCAAGCAGCCGCTTCATGATCGCGCGGACTTCTTCCGCCATGTCCGGGCGTTCGAGTGCCAGAGACAGCGTCGCCTCGACAAAGCCGGTCTTGCTCCCGCAGTCGAAGCGGCGTCCGGCGAAGGTCACCGCGTGGAACGGCTGCTGGCCGATCATCCGCGCCATCGCATCGGTCAGCTGGATCTCGCCACCTGCACCCTTTTCCTGGCTTTCGAGCGTGCGCATCACCTCAGGCTGGAGAATGTAGCGGCCAGAGATGATCAGGTTAGACGGGGCATCCTCGCGCCTGGGCTTCTCGACCAGACCGGTCACTTCCGTGAGCGTATCAGAAACGCGCGCGCCCGGCGCGATCACGCCATAACTTGAAACCTCTTCCTCGGGCACTTCGAGCACCGAGATCAGGTTGCCGCCGACTTCGTTGTAGGCATCGACCATCTGCTTCATGCAGCCGGGGCTGCCGACCATCATCTCGTCGGGCAGGAAAATGGCGAAGGGTTCGTCGCCGACCACGGCGCGGGCGCACCAGATCGCGTGACCGAGGCCCATCGGCACCTGCTGGCGCACGGTAACGAGGTTGCCGGGCAGGATACGCGTGGCGTCAAGCACTTCGAGGTGCTTGCCACGATCTTCCATCGTCCGCTCGAGTTCGTAGGCGGTGTCGAAATGCTCGACGATCGCCGTCTTGCCGCGACCGGTCACGAAGATGAGTTGCTCGATACCGGCCTCGCGCGCTTCGTCGACCGCATACTGAATCAGCGGGCGGTCGATGATCGGCAACATTTCCTTGGGGATGGCCTTGGTGGCGGGAAGAAAGCGGGTGCCAAGCCCTGCAACCGGGAAAACGGCCTTGCGGATCGGCTTTTGTGCCACGTTCAAACTCATTTGCCTGCGGTATCCGTGATTTGTTGCACCCTCATGATGCACTGCACAATTACTTAGGTTGAATGTCAAGCACGTGGCACAACGTTAACGTATGCCCCAAGCTTGCACAGGCCCGCAAACCGGTTAAACGGCAGCGATGGACAAGATCATTATCCGCGGCGGCAAGCGCCTTTCGGGAACGGTACCGGTCTCCGGTGCAAAGAATTCGGCACTCACCCTGCTGCCATGCGCGCTGCTGACCGACGAGCCGGTGACACTGCGCAACCTGCCGCGCCTGGCTGACATCGACGGTTTCCAGCACCTGATGAACCAGTTCGGCGTCTCGACCTCGATCGCGGGCGCACGGCCGGAAGACTTCGGCCGCGTGATGACGCTGCAGGCGACGCGCCTGACCTCGTCGGTCGCGCCTTACGATCTCGTGCGCAAGATGCGCGCCTCGATCCTCGTGCTCGGCCCGATGCTGGCGCGTGCGGGCGAGGCCACGGTTTCGCTCCCCGGCGGCTGCGCCATCGGCAATCGTCCGATCGATCTGCACCTGAAGGCGCTTGAAGCGCTCGGCGCGCAGATCGAACTGGCTGCCGGTTACGTGCGCGCGATTGCGCCTGATGGTGGCTTGCCGGGCGGGCGCTATTCCTTCCCGGTCGTGTCCGTCGGCGCAACCGAGAACGCGCTGATGACCGCTGTGCTGTGCAAGGGCAAGTCCACCCTGCACAACGCTGCGCGCGAGCCGGAGATCGTCGATCTTTGCAACCTGCTCGTCGCCATGGGCGCGCAGATCGAAGGTATCGGCACGTCGGATCTGACGATCCATGGCGTCGACCGCCTGCACGGCGCGACCTACATGGTCATGCCTGACCGTATCGAGGCGGGCTCCTATGCCTGTGCCGCGGCGATCACCGGGGGCGAGGTCATGCTGCAGGGTGCGCGCATCGAGGAGATGGAAGCGACGGTGCAGGCGCTGCGCGATGCAGGCGTGCACGTGGAACCGCGCAAGGGTGGCATCTTCGTGGCGGCTGAAGGGCCGCTCAAGCCCGTGACGCTTTCGACCGCGCCTTACCCCGGCTTTGCCACCGACATGCAGGCGCAGCTGATGGCGATGCTGTGCCTTGCCAAGGGATCGTCGGTGCTGACCGAGACGATCTTCGAGAACCGCTACATGCACGTGCCCGAACTCAACCGCATGGGCGCGCGGATCGAGACCAAGGGCCGCACCGCCGTGGTCCATGGCGTTGAAAAGCTGACCGGCGCCGAAGTGATGGCGACCGACCTTCGCGCCTCGATGAGCCTGGTGATCGCCGGCCTTGCTGCCGAGGGCGAGACGCAGGTGCACCGCCTGTACCACCTCGACCGTGGGTACGAGCGGCTTGAGGAAAAGCTGTCATTGCTCGGCGCGGAAATCGAGCGCGTCGGCGGGGATTAATCCAGCCGCACCTTGCCGCGCCCGGCCTTTACCGCGCCTCTGATCTTCTTGCCTGCCAGCCGCTCGGTCTTGCCGACGCGGTTGAGGCGGGTCTTGGCGCGCTTTTGCGGCAGGTTGCAGGCCTCGCGCAGCAGTTCGGACAGGCGCTTCCTTGCGTCTTCGCGGTTCTGTTCCTGCGTGCGGTAGCTGCGCGCGGTCAGGACGATTTCGCCCTTGGCGGTCATCTTGCTGCCCGCAAGGGTCTTGAGGCGGTGGAAGATCTCCGGCGGCAAGCGCAGCATGAAGACGTCGAGCCGCAGCTGGACTGCCGTGGCCACCTTGTTGACGTTCTGACCGCCCGGCCCCGCCGATGCGATGAAGCTTTCTTCGACCAGCGTCAGCGCATGGGCGACGAGAGCATCGGGCGACATTTCAGGCCCCAGTGTCAGGTCGTTCGGCGGCCGGCTGATCGCCGTCTGTCTGTTCAGCCACTGGCAGTTCGAAAGCAAAGGCAGCGAAATCGAGCGGCATCGGCGAGTAGGCGTCAATCGGCTCCTTGCCTTCGCGCATGACCTTCAGTTCCGAAGCGTGGAGCATCGTGCGCCAGGCGACCTTGCCGTCACCATAGACCGGATCGCCGACCAGCGCATGACCCAACCCGGCCAGCGCATGAATGCGGATCTGGTGGGTGCGGCCGGTCTCGGGGCGGAATTCCACCAGCGTCATGCCGGGCTTGCGCGACAGGACTTTCCAGTGGGTGACCGAAGGCTTGCCCTTCTTCGCCGGGATCATCCGCCAGCCCTTTTCGGCCGAGCTGATCTTCGAAAGCGCAAGGTCGATGGTGCCGCTCTCGCCCTGAACTTCACCGGCGACGATGCCGAGATAGACTTTCTCCACCTCGCGCGCCTCGAACGCGGCGGCAAAACGCTTGAGCGCCTTGGGATTGCGGGCGAGCAGCAGGCAGCCCGAGGTGTCCTGATCGAGACGGTGGACGGGATGCGGTTCGCGCTGGAAACCGAAGCGCAGGGCATCGAGGTGGTCCTCAAGGCACGGGCCGCCTGCGCGTGGACGGTCGAGCGGCAGGCCCGCAGGCTTGTCGATGACCAGGGCTTCGCCGTCTTCGAACAGGATGGAAAAATCGATCACGCTACGGCCTTTGCTATACGCCGGAGCGCTTCTTCGAGTTTGGATTCATCAGCGGCAAAGCTGATACGGAAGCCGTCCTTGCCGCCAAATGCGGAAGCCGGAACAACCGCCACGCCGCTTTCCAGCAGGTGCAGGCACAGCGCCTCGTCATCCCCGAAGCGCGCCATCAGCGGGGCGGCATCGACCATGCAGTAGAATGCGCCATCGGGGATCGGGGTGGAGAGGCCGGGGATCGCGTTGATCGCCGAGCAGACCATGTCACGCCGCGCGCGGAAGCGTTCGCGCCAGTCGAGCAGGAATTCCTGCGGGCCTTCAAAGGCGGCGACAGCGGCGGCCTGGGAGATCGAGGCGGGGTTGCCCGAGGAGTGCGACTGCAGCCGTCCCATCGCGCCGATCAGCCATGCCGGGCCTGCCGAGACGCCGATGCGGAAGCCGGTCATGGCGTGGCTCTTGGACACACCGGAAACGGTCAGGATTCGGTCGGCCAAGTCCGGGCATTCGACTGCGAGCGTGGCGTGGAGGCCTTCGCCAAAACGCAGCGGAGCGTAGATGTCATCGCTCATCACCAGCACGCGCGGGTGGCGGCGCAGGACTTCACCCAACGCGCGCAGTTCATCAGCCGGGTAGGTCGCGCCAGTCGGATTGCCGGGGCTGTTGAGCAGGAGCCAGCGGGTGGCGGGGGTAATGGCTGCTTCAAGCTGGGCGGACGTGATGCGGAAGCCGCCTGCAGCCGTGGTTGGCAGGTCCACCACTTCGGCGCCTGCAAAGCGCACGATTTCAGGGTAGCTGACCCACCATGGGCTCGGCACCAGCACCTCGTCACCAGGGTCCAGCGTGGCGAGCAGGGCATGGAAGATCGCCTGCTTGCCGCCCGCGCTGACGATCACCTGAGACGGCGGCACCGTGATGCCAAGATCGCGCTTGAAGTGCAGCGCGGCGGCCTCGCGCAAACGCTGCGTGCCGACGACAGCGGTGTATTTGGTATCGCCTGCGTCGAGCGCGTCCTTCGCGGCCTGCACCACGTGCGCAGGGGTGGCGAAGTCGGGTTCGCCCACCGAGAGCGAAATCACATCACGCCCTTCGGCGCGAAGCTGGATGGCGCGGTCGGTGATGGCGGTGGTGCGCGAAGGCGCGATCCGCGCGAGGGCTTTCGAAAGCTGGGTCATGGGGTTCAGGAGCCGAGCAGGCGCGCGGGGATGAGGCCGCGCAGGGCATTGCCGACGAGGAAGCCGCCCGCCAGATCTTCGAGTGTCAGGTCCGCCTCGACCGCGCGGCCCGCCTCGAGCAGCGAGCGGCGCAATACGCCCGGCAGCAAGCCGAGATCGGCGCGCGGGGTGAGCAGCTTGCCGTCGCGCTCGACGAACAGGTTGGTGAACGTGCCTTCGGTGAGCAAGCCATCATCGCGTAGGAACAACGCCTCGCCCGCGCCCGCCTGCTTCGCGGCGGCAAGGCCTGCTTCGTAGAAGCCACGGTCGGTGGTCTTGTGGCGCAGGCGCCAATCGCCGTCCGAAACCGGCAGTGGAAGGACGGCGCAGGTCAGGCTTTCCAGCGGTGCGGGCATGGCGCTGGCGTCCAGCGCGTGGGCGCCGCCCTTCGAGGCGACGAGACGCACTTTTGCGGGCGCTTCCAGATCGAAGCACAGCGCGTGGATGGCATTGCGCACGGCGTGGCGATCAAAGCTGAAGCCCAGCGCCAGCGCGCTCGCCTTCATCCGTTCAAGATGCAGTTCGAGCAGTTCGATGCCCTTGGCGGGATCGAAGGCCATCGTCTCGATCAGATCGGCGTGCCCGGCAGACAAGCGCAAGAAATTCCCCTTCACCACGCATTCGCGCCATTCGCCGATCATCTCGGAATCGGCAACCACCGCCGAGCCCACGCCCATCACGGCGCGGCCATCGGGCGACAGGCGTACGGTGCGGATTGCCACATTGAACGCGGCATCGCCAGAGGGGTCGATGCGTCCTATCGAGCCGCAATAAGCCCCGCGCGCATCACGCTCTGCCTGATGGATGATCTCCATCGCGCGGATCTTGGGCGCGCCGGTGATCGAGCCGCAGGGGAAGATCGCGCGGAGCAGGCTGCGGACGTCCTGGCCTGAATCCAACTCTGCCCTAACTGTCGTGACCATCTGGTGAACTGTGGGGTATGTCTCGATGGCAAACGGGGACTCGACGCGCACCGAACCGGGGCGCGAGACGCGCGAGAGGTCGTTGCGCATGAGGTCGACGATCATCAGGTTCTCGGCGCGGTCTTTCACGCTCGCGGAGAGGTCCGCCTTGAAGCGCGCGTCCTCTTCCGGCGTGGCGCCGCGCGGGGCCGTGCCCTTCATCGGGCGCACCCGTGCCTCCCCGCCAGAGAGCTTGAAGAACAGTTCGGGCGAGAACGAGAGGTGCCAGTGTGCGCCGTCCCAGATCACGCCGCCGTAGCCCGCGCGGGCATCGCAGCGGACATCGGCATAGATTGCAAGCGGATCGCCGTCCCACGTTCCGGCGAGCGGAAACGTGAGGTTTGCCTGATAGATGTCGCCCGCGCGGATCGCTTCCTGGACGAGATTGAAGGCATTGGCATAGCCGCCCGAGGAGATCGCCGCGCCCATCGGGCCGAGTCTGCCGGAGCCTGTGGCGGTATTCGCCAGCCAGCGTTCGACCTCGGCGCTGGCCATGCGGGTGACCTTGCCGAACCTTGCAAACCACACCAGCGGTCCGGCTGCGCCAGTGCGTTCCGCCGCAAGCTTGGCAAGGCGGGGTTCGAGGGCGAGGCCTGCTTCATAGGCGAGGTAGCCTGCCCAGTGGCCCGGCGTCGCGGCGATCTGCGCAAGCGCCGCTTCCACTTCGTCTGCACGGCGGGCCACTACGAGTTCGAGCACGTCCTCATAGAGGCGCGCATCGCTGGCGCCTTGGTCGCGGGCATCGTCGAGCAGGATGAAGGGGGCGCGGGTCATGGCTTTCCGGCGCGCTCTAGCCGTTCCCCGCTCCGGATGCAAAAACCCCTCGCAAGGCCGCGTGGGCCGTCCTAGTCTTGGGCCAAATCGATGGGGTGCTGTGCATGGACGATATCTACCTTGGCCTTGGTTCCAACGGCGAACGGCAGGTGCTGCGCCTTGGCCGCGCCAACCGCCACGGGCTGATCGCGGGCGCGACCGGGACCGGCAAGACGGTGACGCTGCAGGGCGTTGCCGAACAGTTTTCCGCGCGCGGCGTACCCGTGTTCATGGCCGACGTGAAAGGCGACCTTGCGGGCATCGCCATGCCGGGCAGCCCGACCTTCAAGCACGCCGCTTCGCTCGAAGCGCGCGCCAAGGAACTGGGCATCGAGGACTATGCCTATTCCGACAATCCGGCGGTGTTCTGGGATCTTTATGGCGAGAGCGGCCACCCGATCCGTACCACGATTTCGGAGATGGGCCCGCTGCTGCTGTCACGGCTGATGGGCCTCAATGAAACGCAGGAAGGCGTGCTCAACATCGCCTTCCGCTATGCCGATGACAACGCGCTGCTGCTGATCGACCTGCCCGATCTGCAATCGGTGCTGATGGCCTGCGCCGAGAATGCCAGCGCGCTTTCGGGCAAGTACGGCAATGTATCCAAGGCCAGCGTCGGCACGATCCAGCGGCAATTGCTGGCGTTTGAAAGCCAGGGCGCGGACCGGTTCTTCGGCGAACCGGCGTTCGAGGTGAACGATTTTCTGAAAGTGGACGATCAGGGCCGGGGCATGGTCAACGTGCTCGCCGCCGACAAGCTGATGCAGAGCCCCAAGCTCTATGCCACGTTCCTGCTGTGGCTGCTGTCCGAACTGTTCGAAGCGCTGCCTGAAGTGGGCGATCCGGAAAAGCCGTGCCTGGTGTTCTTCTTCGATGAAGCGCACCTGCTGTTCGAGGACGCGCCCGATGCGCTGATGGACAAGGTGGAGCAAGTGGTGCGCCTGATCCGCTCAAAGGGCGTGGGCGTCTATTTCATCTCGCAGAACCCGATCGACATTCCCGAGAAGATCGCGGGCCAGCTCGGCAACCGCGTGCAGCACGCCCTGCGCGCCTTCACCCCGCGCGACCAGAAGGCAATCCGCGCGGCGGCCGAGACTTTCCGCATCAACAAGGACCTCGATGTCGAGACGGTCATCACCGAACTGAAAGTGGGCGAGGCGCTGGTCTCGACGCTGGACGATGACGGCGCACCTTCGGTCGTCCAGCGCACCCTGATCGCCCCGCCGCGCTCGCGCCTCGGGCCGCTCAGCCCGAACGAGCGCGCGGTGATCCAGTCGGTCAGCCCGTTCGACGGCAAGTACGATACGGCGGTGAACCGCGAATCCGCCGCCGAAGTGCTGGCGCAAAAAGCGGCTGATGCCGCCGCAGCGGCGCAGCAGGTGGAGGAGCAGGGCGAAGAGGCACAACGCGCCTCGCCGCGCCGGACCACGACCATGTGGGAGCGCGCGGGCAAGGCGGCGGCGGGCGCGGTCGCCTCATCCGCAGGCGCGGTGATCGCCGCCAGCATCACCGGCAAGAAATCCCGCGCGGCACCGGTGGCTTCAGGGGTTACGGCAATGGTCGGCTCGATCGCGACGTCGATCGGCGGGGAAGCACTTGGCCGCTTCGCGCGGGGGATTTTGGGTGGGTTGTTGCGTTAAGGTTTGGACTGGAAGGATGATTCCGTGATGGCCGAGTCGGCAGTTATCCGCCATTTTGCGGTGAAAGCAGACTTTCCGGATACGACGCCATTTCGGTCATAGCGCTAACATGCAATACCTAGAATGCGAGTAGGTGAGCGAGCATGATGCCATCAGACAACGAGACTTGGCTCATCGATACGGGCGACGACGTCATCCAGAAAAAGTCCGAGCAGGGTCGGAATGCCCTCACCACCTGCGAGCGCTTAATTCATTGCGTTTGGGTAGCAGACTACAGCATGCGGAGTGCCGGTGATCTGCTCACGGCGTCAGACCTCTACCCGCCTTTTCAGGAGGAGGCCGCGCGACTTGCGGGCGAGTTAGCACTTGCGAGGACCACAGCGGCTTTCAGTTTGCCAGCAGCGGAGTTGGAGCGAGCCTACTTTGATGCGTTCGATGATGTCTGCGCGGAGCTTCAAGACTGCCTAAGAACCTGACAGCAAAAATCCACCCCAAAGCAGTCAACATGCTCCCAGCAATGAGGACCCAAAACCCGTCGTCCCGGACTTGATCCGGGACTTGGCTTTTCTTGTTCAGCGCTGGGCTGCGAAGAGAAGCCAAGCCCCGTGTCGAGCACGGGGCGACGGTTAGTTTGTTTGGAAGTTCTTCGCTTTCCACCCTTCTCTGCCGCTCTATCCGCTGGCAGCGATCTAAAGCGGTGTGGGCCAGTTTGGATCGCGTCGAATAGGGGAATTGCGGAAGATTGCGACGGTTAAAGACCTCACCCGCTCACCCTGAGCCTGTCGAAGGGTGCTGGCGCGGCGGTTGCGCCGGGTGCTTCGACAAGCTCAGCATGAGCGGGGTTGGATTGGTGGATTGCCTCTTTGACAGGCCGCAATGATCGCGGTCCCTAGCGCCCCTCCCCCTTGAGGGGGAGGTTGGGTGGGGGTGTACCACGGCGAGCGTGGACGCTCGGCTTTGCCTCGCTCCCCCCACCCCCAATCCCTCCCCGCCGGGGAGGGGAGACCAATCAAAATAATCGCCGATTGGCCCTTACTTCCCCTTCGCGTTCTGCCAGTCGGTCAGGCCCTTGATGAACTGCGGGCGGGTGCGGGCCTTTTCGGTGAGGACGCCAATCACGCGGTCCACCGGGCGGGCGGCTTCGGCGGGGACCGTGGCCTTGAACGCCTTGAGCTTTTCGATCATCGCCGGATCGTTCGATTGCCCGCCGAGGCTGGCGATGAACGTGACGCGGCTCTGCGCATCCACCAGCGATTCGATCTTCGCGCGGTTGGTCAGGGCGAAGTCGTAGGTCTCGTCCGGGTGCAGGCCGGCCGAAGCGACGATCATGGCCGCGCTGGTGGTCTTGCCCGGCGCATCGGTCAGCGCAAGCTCACGCGCCGCCTTGGCGAGCGAGGCATCGGCGGGGCGGCCCAGCAGCGTGTAGAGGAACTGGCGTTCCACCGCGCTGTTGCTGGCCGCGGCCATGGTCTTGATCGCATCCCAATCGGCCTTGGTCGCATTGCGGGCGACGATGTTGAGCCAGGTCGTCTTGAGCGGACCGTCGAGCGCCTTGGGGTTGCTGGCGAGCATGGCGAAGCGGCGGCGCGCTTCGGCCACGACGTCAGGATCACCCATGGTGCCGAAGCCCCCAATCAGCGTGGAGCGCAGGTCTGCGTCACGCAGGGGCTCGTCCGCCTTGGGTTCAAAGCCCAGCGCCATGAGGCGCGGCTTGTAGGTTCCTGCGACCTTGCCGTAGAGCTTCTTCTGCGCGGCAGGGTCCTTGTCGAGCACGCGCCATGCGCCGACGAAATCGCCGAAAGCATTGGCGAGGACGACGGGATTGGCATTGCCGGGGATGGCCGCCAGCAGATCAAACGAGGGGCCATAGGGCTGGTAGCCGCTGGCCGAGAGCGCGAGGTTGTCGGCAATCAGGCCCATCTGGTCGACCGGCTGCAGGCTCGGCATGGCCTTCTTCAGCGAGCTGAGCATCTGCGGGGTGTAGAGCGAGCGGTAGTAGCCGAGCTGGCCTGCGTTGATCACGATCGGACCACAGCCATTGACCGTGACGGTCGCCTTCCCGCCATCGAGGATCGTGCGCACTGGCTCACCTGAACCTGCCGAGACGATCAGCGGCACCTTCCACTGCTGTGGCTTGGCGGCGACTTCTGCCTGACGGTCGACGCTGAACTCGCTCTGTTCGAGGTTCAGCGTGGCCATGCCCTTCTTGCAGGTCATGCCCGAAACCTTGACCAGCGGAATACCGGGCTTGGTGGTGAAATCGGTTGCGATGGCGGTGAGGCCGGGGGCGCCAGCCTTTTCGATGGCCTGCCACAGGTCCTTCGAGCGGGTGTTGCCGAACTTGTGATCGCGCATGTAGGCGCGCAAACCATCACGCCACACCGTCTCGCCCGCGAAGGATTCGAGCATCGAGATGACCGCTTCGCCCTTCTGGTAGGTGATCGCGTCAAAGGCCTGGTTGGTCTCGTCGACGGTCTTGATCTCCTGCACGATCGGGTGCGTGGTCTTGAAGCCATCGAGGCCCATCGCCGCATCACGACCGTTCACGCGCTCCAGCAGCGGGAACCAGTCGGGGTGGAAGTGCGCGGTGGCCTTGGTTTCCATCCAGCTGGCAAAGCCTTCGTTCAGCCAGAGGTCTTCCCACCATGCCATGGTCACGAGATTGCCGAACCACTGGTGCGCCACTTCGTGGGCCTGCGTGGTGACGATGTTCTGGCGGGCAGCAGCGCTGGTGATGGCCGGATCGTTGAGCAGGATGCGCTCGAACGTCAGGATCGCGCCCCAGTTTTCCATCGCCGAGAAGAACTGCGACTGGCCGGGAGCGGCAACGTTGTCGAGCTTGGGCAGCGGATAGGGCTGGCCGAAGTAATCGGAGTAGTAGGGGATCAGCGGGGCCAGCTCGTCGAGCGCGAAGCGGCCCTGCTCGCCGCTGCCCTTGGGAGCGACGATGCCGACCTGCACGCCGGGAGCGGCTTCCTTGGCCAGCCGCTCGAAATCGCCGAGGCTGAAGAACAGGAGATAGGACGACATCTTCGGGCTGGTGCCGAATGTCACGCGCTTCATGCCACCCGCGAGCGGCTCTTCCTTGGCCACCGGCATGTTGCTGATCGCCATTTGCGAGGCGGGGACGACGGCGGAAAGATCGAAGGTCGCCTTGTAGATCGGCTCGTCGAACATCGGAGCGAAGCGGCGCGCGTCGGGCGCTTCGAACTGGGTGAACAGGCCGCGCACGTCCTTGCCGGTGACCTTGTCAGGGTAATCGAGCGCGAAAAGGCCGTTGGCCTGCGTGTTGATGAAGCCCGAGTAGGTGGTATCGAGGCGGTACTTGCCGGGCTTGAGCGGAGCGGCGGCGGTGAACGTCGCGGTCTGGCTCCTGGCGTCCATCGTCACGGTGACCGGCATCGCCGCGCCGCCTTCGGGCGTGAGCGTGGCGGTGGCGATCTTGAGGTCGAGCGCGTGGAGCGTAAGGGCCGGGGCCGCTTCGGTGACTTCAAGATCGACCGACGAGGTGCCGGTGAAGGTCAGCGCCTTGGCATCGGGCGTGATCGCGATGGTGTAGTGCGAGGGATGCGCGACGCGGGGCAGATCGGTGTGGACGCCAGCGGCAGCGGAAGGATTGAGCGGCGCCTGCTGGGCAATGGCTGACGGGGCGGCAATGGCAATCGAAAGCGCAAGTGCCGAAACAAATGAAATGGTACGCATGCCGACTGTGACTCCCCGGCGCAATGAAGATTGGTTGCACTAGCAACCGGTCGTCGCTCGCGCGACTCCTTTCGACGAACGGCATTGCCTCGCCGACCAATGTCGGTTGAATAATGCCCTTGGAATGAGTGCTCGCTTAACCGAGCGGGAGCCGCAAGGTGGCCTCAAGGCCGGTGATCTGGCCATCGCCACCGCGCCGGTTGGCCAGCGTCAGCGTGCCGCCGTGCTGGTCGGCAATGGCTCGGGCGAGCGTGAGACCGAGTCCGGTCCCGCCGGTGCCGCTGTTGCGCGAGGCATCGAGCCGGGTGAACGGCTCCATCATACGGGCGATCTCGTGCTCGGGAATGCCGGGGCCATCGTCTTCGATGCGCAGAACGGCGGTGCGACCTTCCTTGGCAAGTTTGACGCGTGCCCGTTCGCCATAGCGCAAGGCGTTGGAGACAAGGTTGCGCAAGGCGCGGCGCATCCACGTGGCGCGAACCGGCAGGACGACGCGGTCGGTATCGCCCAGTTCCACGGGCTCGCCCATGTCCTCGAACTCCCCGATGACGTCGGCGACGAGTGCGGAAAGTTCGGTTGGCTCCACAGGGTCCGACGGGCGACCGACGCGGGCGAGCGAGAGGATGTCGTCGAGCGAGCGGTTGATGTCCTCGATCGTTGCGGCCATGCGACCACGCTCGACATCGTCCTCGACCGCCTCAATGCGGACGCGCAGGGCGGCGAGCGGCGTTTTCAGGTCATGCCCGATCGCGCCGAGCATCACGTCCTTTTCATCGAGCATCGCGGCAATGCGCGCTTCCATCGCATTGTGCGCGACGATCAGACCCTGGATGTCTTCGGGCCCGTCTGGCTGAAGCTGGCCATCGAGCGCGCGGTTGCCGGCAAAATCCTCCACGCGGCGGGTGAGCGCCTTGAGCGGCCGCGCCATGCGGCGCAGGATCAGCGCCATGGCCCCGACGAGCACGAAATAGAGCACGATGGTCTGACCGACCAACGGGGCCAGCACGCGCAACTCGCCGCCTTCGGAAAAGACGCGGGTCGAGAGCCATTGCCCGGATGACTGGCGCACCGAGGCAATGACCAGGCGTGGCATCGGCTCTCGGGAGATGGCGGCCAGTTCGCGGCGGTGTCGCTGCATGAATTGCAGGCTGGGCCGGTCAGTGAGCGGATTGCGCTCGAAGACGACCACTTCGGCTGCATCGAAGCCTTGCGCGGCCAGGACTTCGGCCAGTTCACGTTCAACGCGCGGCAGACGGGCTTCGCCTGTGCGTTGGGGCAGAGTCTGGGTACGTTCGAGCCGGAACGGCGGGGGCACGCGATCTTCATCGTCGCGATGCCTGCGCCTGGTTTCAGACATCGGGCCCAGCAGGCGGAAAGCAGCCGAGCTGACCATGCCGGATTCGCGCCGATGGCTCTGCTCCTTCCAGATCAGCACAGCCGAGATCGTCTGCGCAACCAGCAGCGCCAGCGCGATGGCGAGGAGGACCTGACCCTGAAGGCTGCGCGGCCAGAGGCGGAGATTTCTCACCTTGGGGTCAGGCTTCTTCAGGAGTGGGCGCACGCTTGCGCACTTCGGCGGCGAGCATGTAGCCCCCGCCCCACACCGTCTGGATCAGCTGCGGATTGCGGCTGTCGACCTCAACCTTGCGGCGCAGGCGCGATATCTGGTTGTCGACCGCGCGGTCGAACAGGTGCGCCTCGCGGCCTTGCACCATGTCGAGCAGGCGATCACGGTCGAGCACCTGGCGGGGATGGTCGAGGAAGGCCATGAGCAGGCGGAATTCGGCCGAGGAAATGGCGACGACCGCGCCTTCGCGGTCGATCAGGCGGCGCTTCAATGGATCGAGGCGCCAGCCTTCGAACTCGTAGATCACCGCGTCGGACACTTCGCTCGACTGCTTGGTGGCGCGGCGCAGGACCGAACGGATGCGGGCGACCAGTTCGCGCGGGTCGAAAGGCTTTACCACGTAGTCGTCGGCACCGATTTCCAACCCGACGATTCGATCGGTCGATTCGCCCTTGGCGGTGATGAAGATGACCGGCAGGCGCTTGGCCTCGACCAGATGGCGGCAGAGCGACAAGCCGTCCTCGCCCGGCATCATGATGTCGAGCAGGACGAGGTCGCAGCCTGCCTCCAACAGGCGGCTGCGGGCTTCGGCAGCGGTGGCGGCCTGGGTTACGACAAACCCCTGCCGGACGAGGTAGTCCGCCAGGGGTTCGCGCAGCGCAGGTTCGTCATCGACCAGGAGCAGTCGGATCGGCGCTTCGTTCATCGTGGATCAGTTTGCCGGAGGGGGCGGCGGAGGTCCATCACCCATCGCGCCATGACCTGCGTGCGGGCCCTTCATCTTGCCCATCATCGCTTTCATTGCAGCGCGACGCTCTTCAGGCGTGATCTTGCCGTCCTTGTTGGCGTCGGCCATGTCGAAGTGCGCCTTCACGCCAGCGTCGAACTCGGCGCGGGTGACGGTGCCGTCTTTGTTGGCATCGGCCATCATGGCCATGTGCCCGCCAGCCATCATACCACCCATACCGCCGTAGCCGCGACCACCGTGAGGACCCTTGCGATCACCATCATGATCGCCTTCCGGGCCCTTCATCTGCTGGTGATGCGCGATGAATTCGTCGCGGCTGATCGAGCCGTTCTTGTCGGTGTCGATCTCGGCGAACTTCTCTGCCCACTTGGCGCTGCGATCAGCCTGATCGAGCTTGCCGTCCCTGTTGACATCGAGCTTGGCCCACATCTGGTCGGACTTGGCCTTGGCTTCGGTCCAGGTAATGGTCTTGTCGCCATCGGCGTCCATCTTCTGTGCGAAGGCGGGCGTTGCGGCATAGAGCGCCAGCGAGGCCGTTGCCGTCACAGCGGCGAGCGCTGCAATCTGGAATTTCTTCATCGTGGTGCTCCGTAAGCAGGAGAGAGGGAGGAGACTGCGGCCACCGGCACTTCGGCAAGGAGAGGGGGAGGGAAGACCTTGCCCAGGGGGGACTGAACACCGGCGACCGCAGTTCCTATGACACCTATCTAGGCGCACCTTGTCGCGGGACTATGCCGCGCAGGCAGGTTTATTGTCGCAATTTGTCGCGTGAGGCGGCCTGCGTTCATCCCGACGCAAGCCCGCGCCATCAGCCCATCACGAAAGCGTTGAGCTTGTTGCCATCGGGATCGCGGAAATAGGCGGCGTAGAATCCGCCACCGCGCAGGCCCGGCGCGCCTTCATCGCTGCCGCCGTTAGCAAGCGCGATCGCGTGGAGCCGGTCCACCTGCTCATTGTCCTTCGCCTCGAGCGCGACCATCACGCCATTGCCGACGGTTGCGGGCTGACCATCGAACGGAGCCATCGCGCCGATGCCGGCCCCGCCGCCCGGAGCGCCCCATGCGATGCCGGTCTCGAACTCCATCATCCGACCGACGCCCATTTCCGCAGCGATGGCGTCATAGAACTTCGCCGCGCGGGCGAGATCGTTGGTTCCGACGGTGACGTATCCGATCATGGCACTGCTCCTTGTCTGCGATTCGATGTAGGGAACAATACGTGAACATAGACTCTCTCACAAGGGCGAGCAGGCAGCCTCAAGCCATGCCAGATCGTCGCCGGACAGTTGCGGCGCGAGGACTTCGCGGACCTTTGCGTGATAGGCATCGAGCCAAGCGCGCTCCTCGCCCGAGAGCAGCGCCACGTCGATGAGGTCACGCGCGATGGGGGCAAATGTGAGCGTCTCGAAGCCGTAGAATTCGCCCTCGGCCCCGGCTATGTCCCGCCTTTCGACTAGCACGAGGTTCTCGATACGGATGCCGTACTCGCCGGTCTTGTAATAGCCCGGCTCGTTCGAGAGGATCATGCCCGGCATGAGCGGCTGGCCGGTGCCCGCCTGCCCGCCACTGGCCTTGGCGATACGCTGCGGGCCTTCGTGGACGGCAAGGAAGCTGCCGACGCCGTGGCCGGTGCCGTGGGCATAATCGAGGCCCGCTGCCCACAGGAATTGGCGGGCGAAACTGTCGAGCTGGCTGCCTGCGGTTCCCTTGGGGAACACGGCGCGCGCCAAGGCGATGTGGCCCTTGAGCACGCGGGTGAAGCGGTCCTTGACCTCTGCATGGGGGGCATCGGGGCCGACCCAGACCGTGCGGGTGATGTCGGTGGTGCCATCGACGTACTGCCCGCCCGAATCGACCAGATAGACGCTGTTGGGTTCGAGCGTGCGGCTGGTTTCCTCGCTGACGCGGTAGTGCACGACAGCCCCGTTCGGCCCCGCGCCCGAGATCGTGTCGAACGACAGATCCTTGAGCAGCCCGCCCTCGGCGCGGAATGCCTGAAGGCGATCAGCGGCAGACAGTTCGGTGACGCTGCCCTTGGGTGCTTCGACCTCGACCCAGCGCAGGAAGCGGGCGATGGCGGCACCATCGCGCGCCTGCGCGGCGCGATGACCGGCTTGCTCGGCGGCGTTCTTGATCGCCTTGGGCAGGACGACCGGGTCGATGACTTCAACGACTTGCGCGCCTGCGCCTTCGAGCGCCTGAAATATTGCGGCAACGGCGCGTTCGGGATCTGCGGCAACCTTCTTGCCTCTGAGCGCCTGAAGCGCGGGCACGAAAGCCTCGCGCGGCTGGACGCGCACGGCGTTGCCGAGATGTGCGGTAAGGTCTGGCGTCACCTTCTCGGGTGCGATGAACAGGTCTGCCGTGCCATCGGCATTTGCGATCACGAACGACAACGCAACCGGCGTACGGTCCACGTCGGCGCCGCGGATATTGAGCAGCCATGCGACGGAATCGAGCGCGGTGATGACGGCGGCGTCCAGCCCTTGCGAGGTGAGCCATTCGGCAACTTCCGCACGCTTCTCGGTCGCGGACTTGCCTGCGTGTTCGGTCGCGTGAGGGACAGCCACGGCGAGTGAAGGCGCGGGCTGGTCCTGCCATACCGCGTCAACCGGATTGCTGGCCACGGCCACCAGCGTTGCGCCACGGGCTTCCAGCGCCTTTGCCACGCCTTGTGCCCAGCCCTTTGCATGGAGCCAGGCATCGTAGCCGATCCGCGCGCCTTGCGGGGCGTGGCTGCCAAGCCATTCGGCCACGCTGGTCTGCGGCACAGACTGGTACGACCACAGCTTTCCGTCCACCTGATCGCGCACCTGCAGGGTATAGCGCCCGTCGACGAAGATCGCGGCTTCATTGGCCAGCACAACTGCCGTGCCTGCCGAACCGCCAAAGCCGGTGAGCCATTCCAGCCGCTGGGCATAGGCGCCGACATATTCGCTCATGTGCTCGTCGGAAATGGGGATGACGAAGCCGTCGAGGCCGTCCTTGGCCAGCTGCTTGCGCAAGGCGTCAAGACGGGCTTCATGTGTCTGCATCAGCATGGGATAAGTCCTGAATGAAGGCGGCCCGCCTTGCGGGCATCATGCGCACAACATAGATGCGGGGGATGAGCATTGCCACACCTCCTGTCGCCGCCAAGAAGCCGCACAGCTTTTCGCACCATGGCCTGACCGTCACCGACGATTACGCATGGCTGCGCGATCCGGGCTATCCGGAGGTGAAGGACAAGGAGGTCCTTGCCCATCTCGAGGCGGAAAACGCCTGGTTCGAGAGCCGCATGGCCGAGCGCCAGCCGGTGATCAATGCGCTGTTCAAGGAAATGCGCGGCCGCATCAAGGAGGCTGACAAGTCGGTCCCGCAGAAGGATGGCGATTTCCTCTACTGGATCGAGTTCGAGGAAGGCGCCGAATACAAGAAGTGGTGGCGCCGCCCGGTCGGCGCGCCCGACGATGGCAGCGCGGACGAGCTGATCCTTGACGAAGTCGCGCTGGCCGAGGGCAAGGAATACTTCCGGTTGGGCGCGATTGCCGTATCGAAGGACGGCACCAAGCTGGCGTGGTCGGTGGACGACAATGGCTCGGAGCGCTTCACCGCGCGGATCAAGGTGATTGCCACCGGCGAAGTCCTGCCCGACGAGATTCCGGGCACGCTGTCCGGCCTGATCTGGGTGAAGGACGATACCGGCCTCGTCTACAGCCTCGCCAACGAAAACTGGCGGACCGACAACGCGCGGCTGCACTGGATCGGCCAGCCGCTGGAGAACGACGTCGAACTCTACCACGAGGATGACGAAGGCTTCCGCGTCGGCGCGTCGCTTTCGGCCAACGAGAAGTGGCTGATCATCTCGACCGGCGACCATGAGACTGGCGAAGTGCGGCTGGTGCCAACCGATGATCCGCTGGCAGAACCGCTGCTGGTCAAGCCGCGCCAGAAGGGCGTTGAGTACGACGTCGATGAGCGTGACGGCGTGCTCTACATCCACGCCAACGACACCCACGAGAATTTCCGCCTAGCAACGGCGCCATTGTCCAGCCCCGGCGATTGGACCACGTTGATCGAAGGCACCGACGACTTCTACCTCACCGGCTTCGACCTGTTCCGCAATTTCTACGTCACCGAAGGCCGGGTGCGCGGGTTGGACCGGATCGAGGTGCGCTATTACGACGATCCTTCGCGCGTCGAACCGATCGAGTTTCCCGAAGAGAGCTACGAAGCTTCGCTTGGCGACAATCCCGAATGGGACATGAGCGTGCTGCGGGTGGGCTATGAGTCGATGGTCAGCCCTGCTTCGTCATATGATTACGACGTTGCCACGCGCAGCCTCAAGCTGCTCAAGGTGCAGGAAATCCCGAGCGGTTATGACGCTTCGCTCTATGAAACCGCGCGTCTTGAAATCGCCGCGCGCGATGGCACGATGGTGCCGGTCAGCGTGGTCTGGAGGAAGGATCGCGCACCCGGCGGACCGCTGCATCTTTATGGCTACGGCGCCTATGGCATCGCCATCGGACCCGGCTTCTCGACAACGCGGCTCAGCCTTGTCGATCGCGGCTTTGCCTATGCCATCGCGCATATCCGCGGCGGCGACGACCTTGGCCGCGCCTGGTACAAGGCGGGCAAGCTCGAGGCGCGGACCAACACCTTCAACGACTTCGTGGATGTCGCCAAGGGCCTGATCGAGCGCGGATTCACGGCTCCGGGCAAGATCAGCATCTCGGGCGGTTCGGCCGGTGGCGAACTGATGGGCGCGGTGATCAATTCCAACCCTGAGCTTTGGGGCGCGGTCGTGGCGCATGTGCCGTTCGTCGACGTGCTCAACACCATGCTCGACGAGGAACTGCCGCTCACTCCCGGCGAGTGGCCCGAATGGGGCAATCCTATCGAGGACAAGGCGGCGTTCGAGCTGATCCGGTCCTATTCGCCCTATGATCAGGTTAGTCCCCAAGCCTACCCGCCGCTGATGGTGACCGCAGGGCTGAACGATCCGCGCGTGACCTACTGGGAACCTGCCAAGTGGGTGGCTCGTCTGCGCGAGGTGAAGACCGACGGCAACGAGCTGATCCTCAAGACCAACATGGGCGCAGGCCACGGCGGCAAGTCGGGCAGGTTCGAGAGCTTGAAGGAAACGGCGGAGGAATTCGCCTTCATCCTGTGGCAGCTAGGGGTGGACGCTTGAGCAACCGCCACACCCTGACCTTCACCGCAGGCCCCGAGCACATCGACGAGTTGGGCCACGTCAACAATGCGGTGTGGGTGAACTGGATTCAGGACATTGCCACCGCGCACTGGTCTGCAGTGGCCTCGCCAGAACACCAGGACGCATACGTCTGGGTCGTGACGCGGCATGAGATCGACTATCGCGGCAACATCGTGTCTGGAGAGAGCGTGACTGCCGAGACTTTCATTCCGGAACCACCCACCGGCGCGCGATTCGACCGGCGGGTGGACTTCCGCAACGCTGCGGGCAAGGTCATCGTCAGCGCCAAGACCACCTGGGCGATCATCGACCGTGCCTCGGGCCGCATCCTGCGCGTTCCCAAGGACGTGGCCGCGCCGTTCCTGCCTTAGGCGATTTCGCGTCCGGCAGGTTCAAAGCCTGTCACTTTCTCGCGCATCGTCCGGTTCCGGCCGAGGCGCTTGGCTTCGTAAAGCAACTGGTCGCAGCGGGCGTAGAGCGAGGCGAAGTCGATCTGCAGGTTTCCGCGGGTATCGTGCTCGACCAGCCCCATGCTCGCCGTGACAATGTGTTCGAGGCCCGGGACTTCGGCGGTGATGCGGGTGGTGATCGCCCTGCGGCAACGCTCTGCGCGGGCCGCGGCATCGACCCCGCGCAGCAGGAGCAGGAACTCCTCGCCTCCCATGCGGATGGCCTTGGTGTCGCGATCGTCGGTCAGGGCCCCGGCGGCTGCACGCAGGACAATGTCGCCGGTGGAATGGCCGTGGGTATCGTTGACCACCTTGAAATGATCGAGATCTATCACCGCCATGGTGCGGAATCCGCGTTCGAACAGGTTCTCAAAGCGCTTTTCGATCGTCCGCCGGTTGCGCAGGCCGGTCAGCGGATCGCGGTCGGCCACGCCTTCGAGTTCGAGCGCGCGCGCGGTGGCGCGGTCGCGCTCCTGGCGCACCGCAACGAAGCGATTGACGATGCCGAGCGCGGTCACCAGCACTTCGAGCGCCAGTGCCAGCTGGTACAGCTCGATGGCTTCGGTCGGATGCAGGCCGGGCACGAGGTAGGCGATGATCCGCCACGAGCCGATGGCCATGATCGGCGTCCATGCCACGATCTGAAGCCCCACGAACCTGCTGCCGCGACGCCTTGCATCCCAGAGCATCGTCGCCAGCACGATGATCACTGCCCCGATCGAGATGTGCATCGCAGGGGCAGACCACGACCGCACGGCTTCTGCCGGAATCGAACACACGATGCCGACAGCCCAGACTGCCGGCCCGGTCCGCGTGGCCAGACGGCGCAGGCGGGGTGACAGCGCATCGGCCTCGATGAACGTTGCCGCAAACATCAGCGCCGCTCCGGCCATTGTCGAGAAGGCTATGTTGGAGGCCTGCCATTCCCACAGGGCATGAAAGCCGAACATGACATGGAAGAAGCCGGTGGCAAAAGCCGCCTGCACCAGCATCGATGCCACCATCACGAGATGCCAGATGACGTAGCGTTCAGGCAGGACCGAATAGAAGGCGGTGTTTATCAGGAGTGGCACGAGCAGCATCCCGCAGATCGCCGCCATCGCCACGATCCTTTGCAAGGGCCAGCCGCTGCCTTCGGGAAACGGATCGAGCCGCATCTCGCTGAGCGTGGTCTTGCTCCAAGGACGGACTACGCGCACTGCGACCGCGCGGGTATCGGACGTTACGCCCGGCACAGGCACAACCATGTAGGGACCTGTCGCCAGGTGGTGGACGTCCGCTGGCCACGACGAAAACCATCGGGCCTTCCCGTTGGCTTCGATCACCCCCACGTCGATGCGTTCGAAATTGCCCGTATGCGTGACGACGCTTTGCGGCAGGACACGACCTTCGGCCTGCCCCAGTTCGAAACGGACGAGCACGGCGTCGGTCGAGAGGCTCCAGCCACCGTTGTCGCAGCGCCAGCGTTCAGGCCGGGCATCGACGTCGGCCCACCTTTCGCCCACCGCTGCATCGGCGTGGCACATGCGCTCGGGACGAACGTTCTGCGCCCCTGCCGTCACTGGCAATGCGCCAGCAAACAGCAGGACGAAGAGGCACAGCCAACGTCCGATCCCACCAGTCATGCTGCACAAGCTAGACGAGCAAGCTTAGGAGCCCGTTAATTGCCAGCAACAAACAGCCTGAAGTTTCCCTGAGAATGGAATTGCGAATTGTTCACCCGGGTAAGGTCCGCGTGAACAATCACAAGACGTTACCGTCCTTGTCGCGATAGATCTCCCGACGGCCGACATGGTTGGCCGGCCCTACCAGACCATCGGCTTCCATCCGCTCGATCCACTTCGATGCGGTATTGTAGCCGACGCCCATCTGGCGCTGGATCCAGCTGGCCGAAGCCTTCTGGCTTTCGAACACCAGCTGGCACACCTGGCGGTACTTGCGGTCTTCCGGGTTGTCCGAGGCACTGTCGATATCGTCGAAGCCGAAACCGCCATCCTCGGGCTCTTCGGTGACCGAATCGACGTAGTCCGGGCTGCCCTGCCCGCGCCAGTGATCGGCGACCTTCTCGACTTCCTCGTCCGAAACGAATGGGCCGTGGACGCGCTTTATCGGGTCGGTGTTCGGCTTGTAGAGCATGTCGCCCTTGCCCAGCAGCTGCTCTGCGCCCTGTTCGCCAAGGATAGTGCGACTGTCGATGCGGCTGGTCACGGCAAACGAGATGCGCGTCGGCAGGTTGGCCTTGATCACGCCGGTGATGACGTCGACCGACGGGCGCTGCGTGGCCATGATCAGGTGGATGCCTGCCGCGCGGCTCTTCTGCGAAAGGCGCTGGATCAGGACTTCGATCTCCTTGCCGACGGTGACCATGAGGTCGGCCAGCTCATCGACGATGACCACGATCTGCGGCAGCACTTCGTAATCGAGCTGCTGTTCCTCGAACAGTTCCTCGCCCGTATCGGGATCAAAGCCGACCTGGATGCGGCGGCCGAGCGGCTTGCCCTTGGCTTGCGCCGCGCGGACTTTCTCGTTGAAGCCCGAGATGTTGCGCACGCCGATCGAGGACATCTGGCGATAGCGCCGCTCCATTTCCTCGACCGCCCACTTGAGCGCACGCACCGCCTTCGAAGGCTCGGTCACCACCGGCGAAAGCAGGTGCGGGATGTCGTCGTAGGATTTGAGTTCGAGCACCTTGGGATCGACGAGGATCATGCGGCATTGCGCGGGCGTCAGCCGGTAGAGCAGCGAGAGCAGGATGCAGTTGAGCCCGACCGACTTGCCCGAGCCGGTGGTGCCCGCAACCAGCAGGTGCGGCATCGTGGCAAGGTCAGCCACGATAGGCTCGCCCGAGATATCCTTGCCCAGAATGATCGGCAGCAGCGCCTTGGAACTGACGAACTTTTCGCAGGCCACCAGTTCGCGGAAGCCCACCATGTCGCGGATCGCATTGGGCAGTTCGATGCCCATGACGGTGCGGCCGGGAATGGCCGAGACGCGCGCCGAAATCGCGCTCATATTGCGGGCGATGTCGTCCGCCAGGCCGATCACGCGGCTGGCCTTGATGCCGGGTGCCGGTTCCAGTTCGTACATCGTGACCACCGGCCCGGTGCGGACGGCGGTGATCTCGCCCTTCACGTTGAAATCGTCGAGCACGTTTTCGAGCAGGCGCGCGTTGCGTTCGAGCGCCAGCTTGTCGATCTTCTGCACCGAGCCTGCCGGCGCTTCGACCAGCAGGTCGATCGAGGGCAATTCGTACTTGTTGTCGAACAGATCGCCCTGTCGTGCCTTGGGCGGAGCTGCGGCAACCGTCGGCGTACGCGTGGGATCGCTGATCTCGGTAGGCTTGCGCTGCGCCAGCGCGTCCTCGAGGTCGATGCTGTCGGCAGCGGCGCGCGCTTCCTTGTCGCGGCGGTCCTTGCGGGGCGAGGGAGCAGGCGTTTCGTCCTCGGCATCCTCGTCGCCGTCAATGTCCTGCGGCGCGCGGCGGAGGAACGGCGGCAGCGTGAGCATCTGCGCCCAGTCGAAAGCAAAGACCCTTGCCGCAAGGGCCAGCCCTCCGACCAGTGCAACGAGGCCGAGCGGCACGCTGATCCACTGCGGGGCAATTTGCGGAACGAGCCTTGCAAGCGCGTTGATCGCTGCGGCACCAAGAAGCCCTGAAAGGCCCCCCGGGCCTGCCGGCAGGCGGCTTGCCGTACTCGAAGCCCAGAGCGCAAGTGCCGTGCCGATCAGCGCCATGGCCAGCAGCAGGACAAGCGCTGGACGCCACCAGCGCGGTGCGGGCACCGCCTCGCCGTCCTCGTCTTCCTCGTCGATGTCGATCAGGTCGCTCTCGGCTTCCCACATGCGCCGCGCGAACACCCACATCAGCGGGAGCAGCAAGGCACCGGGCAAACCGAACAGCATCAGCACCTTGTCAGAGGCCCATGCTCCGGCCAGCCCCATCCAGTTCTCCACCGGGCTGCCCGAAGCGGTGCTGCCGGAAGGATCGGTCTGGGTATAGCTGACAAGCGCGAGCGCGAGGAACAGCAGCGCGGCGGCCATGATTCCGCCGCCGAGCAGTTCGAGACTGCGGCGCAGCGAACGGCGCAGGACCGCACGCCAGTCTGCCCCGCGCAGGCCGGAGCTGCGCTTTCCGGGCGCGCGCGATCCAGCGTCCCGCACGCTGGCGGTCCGCCCTTTCGCGGTGTTTGCTGCCCGGCTTGCCATGTCTTTGCCTAATCCCTGCCCTTGCCGAACACATCATGCGCCCGAACGGGACTCACCGTCAAGAATCCCGACAGGAATTGCGACCAATCAAGGCGTTACGGCAAGCCCATCGATCGCAGCCCAACCGTGCACCGGCAATCGCGCGGCCCGCGCCGCTGTCATCCCGCCCAGCGCGATCACCGGAAGCGGTGAGCGTCGGGCCAACAGCAGAAATTTGACCGCGCCCAGCACCGGCGCTCCGGGGTGCGACCGCGTCGGGAACACTGGCGAAAGCAGGATCGCATGCGCCCCTGCCCTGACCGCCGCTCCGATCTCGGCCAGCGAATGCGCGGTGGCCAGCCGCAAGCCGCTCTGCCCTGCGACCGCGCGGGGTGATCCATAGACGCCGTCAAGGCCCCAGCTTCGCGGCACCCGTGCACCGATCACGGCGACCCCGCGCCTTTGTGCCAGCATTCGCAAAGTCACGAACCGAGCGCGCCGAGCCGGGCCGGCAAGATGATAATGCCGGAACGCCAGCGCATCGCCGCCCCCCATCCGCGACAGGGCGCGCTCAAGGCCTGCGTCATTGCGCGCATCGCTTAGCAATACGCGTCGCGGCAAATCCCTTGCGGTGGTCTGGGCCCTTGCGATGGTCTGGCGCTTTCCCATCGCCGCGCTATAGCACCGCGCCATGGAACAGGCAGTACCCTCATCACCGCTCGAACAGGTCCGCGCCAGCATCGCCAAGGCCGCCCGCATTGCCGGACGCAATGCCGAGGACGTGACGCTGGTCGCCGTATCCAAGACCAAGCCCGCCGGGGCAATCCTCGCTCTGATTGCGCAAGGGCAGCGTGTGTTCGGCGAGAATCGGGTGCAGGAGGTGCAGGACAAGTGGCCCGCAATCCGCGCCGCGTATCCCGATGTCGAATTGCACCTCGTCGGCCAGCTGCAGTCGAACAAGGCCGAGGACGCCATCGCACTGTTTGACTGCATCCACTCGGTTGATCGCCCCAGCCTCGTCACAGCATTGGGCAAGGCGCAGGACAAGCTGGGACGCAAGGTGCCCTGCTTCGTACAGGTCAACATCGGCAACGAGGAGCAGAAGGGTGGCTGCGCCGTGGCAGACCTTCCCGCCTTGCTGGCGCAGGCGCGCGAAGCCGGCCTCGACGTCATCGGACTGATGTGCGTGCCACCCGCCGGGATCGAGGCCGCACCATTCTTCGCGCTGCTCGACAAGCTGGCGGACGACAACGGCCTTGCCGCCCTGTCAATGGGCATGAGCGACGATTTCGAGACTGCGGTGCAGCTTGGCGCGACCCATGTCCGGGTCGGATCGGCATTGTTCGGCGCCCGCTGACGGCGCAGCACGTCGGCAGGTCAACGTGGGCGCCGCTGGCACCTTATGGTTAGCGAAGGATCACCGCATCCTTGCGCAATGCGTCGGGTTGGGACTTTACCAGGCTGCAGAACGTCTTGCGTACCCTGCGTCGATTGCAGGCGGAGCAGCGCGTGGACCAGGCTTCCAGATTTGCAGATGACAGCGCCCAGGAATACTCGATAGTACCAAGGCGCGTGATCTATCTCGTTCTCGTGCTTCTGCACCTCATCGGAATCGCGCTGGCCGCCGTTCACAATCTGATCGACAATGACTTTGGCGATCCCATGCTCAATGTCTTGCTGGCAGTACTTTGTGCTGCAGCACTGACGCAATTGGGCCTTCGTAGCGTCGCCCTGCGCGAGTTTCGTCAGAAGGCGGCAGACCACGAAAGCACTGTACGGGCACGCTGGCAGACCGACGAGCTCTTCAGCATGACAGACATGCTGCAGGCAGCGGAAACCTACGACGATGCTGGTGCGGTGCTCATGGCCACTGCAAAGCGCTTGCTGCCCGAGCACGGCGTTGCGCTCTACGTTTTCAACAACTCGCGCGATCGGCTCGATCTGACCCGATCATGGGACCTGCCTGAGGGCTATGATCCGCTGCCCGCACTTTCGCCTGCGAACTGCTGGGCTCTCAAACGCGGCAAGACCCACGTGAACGTGCCTTCCATCAACGGACTGTGCTGTGCCCATCATGCAGGCACAGTGGCGACGGTGGAAATTCCAATGATGGCATGCGGACAACTTCACGGTCTGTTGATCCTCGCAAGGGACGAGGCAGAGAAGGAGGCCGACGCGGAGTCCAAGGTCCATAATGTGAGCCGTCTCGGCCGAGCGCTGGCCGACTCCATGTCGCTCGCCCTTTCGAACATTGCCCTGCGCGAGAAGCTGCGCACGCAGTCGCTGCGCGATCCGTTGACCGGGCTCTACAACCGGCGCTACATGGAGGATGCACTCGAACGCTTCGTCTCGCTTGGGTCGCGCTCAGGGGCGAGCACGGCCGTGATCATGCTGGACCTCGACAACTTCAAGAAGCTCAACGACGAGCACGGCCATGCCAAGGGCGATGCGGTGCTGCGTGACGTCGCCGCCCAGATTGTCGGCTGCCTGCGCCCGACCGACGTCGTCTGCCGCTATGGCGGGGAAGAACTGGTCGCGATCCTGCCGGACTGCTCGCTGGAGGACGTGCTGGAGAAGGCAGAGATCTTGCGCCAGCGCATCGAATCCCTGAGCGCCAGCCACGAATGTGCGATTTCGGCATCGCTCGGCGTGGCCACCATCCCCGAAACGGCAACGTCGGCAACCGACATCGTGCCGATTGCCGACGCTGCACTCTATGCCGCCAAGAAAGCGGGCAAGAACTGCATTGTCGCCGCCGAGAAGCGCGCCGGACGCGAGGCTCCGAGGCTGGCCGCGATCAAGACCAAGCAGAACTGATGCGCGACTGACAGCGACGCTGCGCAATTCCTGAACCGCGCAGCGTCCTCCTCATCAGAAGTTGGCGTTCAGTTCCACACCGAGGACGCGGCCGCGCGTGAGTGGCGAGAACGTGCCGACGGCGGGATTCTCGGCGAACGGGCGGTTCACTCCGGTCGACAGAGGTCCGCCGAACACCGGGATCTGCGCAGCGCCACTACCGATCTGCGTATCACCACCATGCTGCACCTGATCGAGCAGGTTGCGGCCATAGAGCGTGAAAGTGAGCCCGCCGGTATTGTAGCTGATCGAGGCGTCGAGGTTGTTGGCAGACGCGATCCAGCCGAAGTTGTTGTCGGTATAGGCAAAGCGATCGCGGAACTGCCAGTTGGCGCGCGCCAGAATGCTGGAATCCTCGCCGGTGGGGAAATCGAGCACCGCGCCCGCACCATAGGTCCACTTCGGCAAGCGCGGCAGAGCCAGCGCACGGTCGGCGGCATTGACGGCACCGTCGCTCGAAAGATCGAAAAGCACCTTGGTGTAGCGTCCGTCGATGTAGCCGAAGTTGGCCGTGAGCAGCAGATGCTTGTTCACGGCAAAACGCCCCTCACCCTCGATACCGTCGATCCGGGCATCGGCGGTGTTGAAGATCGACTGCGCCACGCCCGCTGCCGAGCCCTCGTTCACTTCGCGCTGCATGTTGCCCACCTCGGTGCGGAAGGCGGCAAGGTTGACCGTCAGCTTGCGGTCGGGCGTGCGGTACTTCACGCCGATTTCGTAGCTGTCGACCTGCTCCTCGTCGAAGGCGTAGTTGGGGTTGGGTCCACCCACGCCGGCCAGCAGTTCGAACGCGCGCGCGTTGGTGATGCGGAAGTTGTAGCCGCCGGAACGGAACGCCCGCGACCAGCTGCCATAGACCTGCGCATCGCCGTTGAACTTGTACTGGAAGCCCAGTTTCGGTCCCCAGTTCTCCCAGGTGCGCTTGTCCGTGAAGCCGTTGTTTTCGGCCGGCAGCGCGCCGGGAATCGCGGTGTTGCGCCCGGACGTGGCACAGGTGCCCGCAATGACCGAACAATTCGCCCGCGGGCGGATATAGGTGACTGCCACATCCTTTGTTTCGCGCGACCAGCGCAGGCCGGCGGTCAGAGTCAGTTTCTCGGTCACGTCGTAGTCACCGGCTGCGAAGAGTCCGAGCACGTCGTGGTCCTGCCTGCCGCCACCGATGCTCGGGCCCAGCGGGCTGATGAAGGAAGGGAACCGGCGCACTTCATCATAGCCGAGATTCTGCTGGAACCAGAAGCCGCCCGTGGTCAGATCAAGATCACCCAGGCGCACGTTGTAGCGCAGCTCGTTCGAATACTGCCGCTGGTTGAAGGCTGATTCCGAATGGAAACGGAACACTGGCAAGGCGTCGATGTCTCCGCTTGTGGAAGACTTGAAATCGCGGAAGCCGAAGATGTTGGTCAGCTGGCCGTCGCCGATGTCGATCTCGGTCTTGTGCGTGGCGAACCATGCCTCATTGCGATAGAATCCGCGGTTGTCGACCGAGAAGTCGAAGGTATCGCGCTTGAACCGGGCACGGTTCTGCGCGGCAGGGCCATCGCCGTCGCTGGTGAAGTATTCGACCTTTGCGACCATCCGGATGGCTTCGGTCGGCAGGAATTCCAGCGCACCGCGCACGATCTCGGTATTGGCCTTGCCGAAGTTGCTGCCATCGAACTGGTTGCGGAAATAGCCTTGGTCGTTGTTGACGTATCCGGCGATCTTGAAGTTGAGCTTGTCCTTGATCAGCGGACCCGAAACCACTGCCTGCGCGGCAAAGTTGCCCGACCCCCTGCCGGAATCGACCGGTCCTTCGTAGAAAACCCGGAAATTGCCGCGGAAATCCGAGGTCGGATCACCCGTATTGACCAGCACCGCGCCGCCAGTGGTGTTGCGGCCATAGAGAATGCCCTGCGGCCCGCGGGCAACTTCGACCGAGCCGAGATCGAACACGTCGAACACCAGACCGCTGTTCACCCCGATGTAGACGCCATCGACAAAGACGCCAACGGTGGGATCGATCGAGGGGATCGAGCTGTTCACGCCGAGGCCGCGGATCGAGAAGTTGGCCGTACCGCGCGACGTGCCGATCTGATCAAGCGAAACGTTCGGCGCGCTGAAGGTCAGGGTCTGCAGGTCGCGAACCTGCAGCGTTTGCAGGGTCTGGGCATTGAAGGCCGTGATCGCCATCGGCACCGCCTGGACGTTCTCGACGTCCATCTTCTTGGTGGCCGTGACGATGATGTCTGCGTTGAGCGCATCGATAGCCGACTGCTCCTGCCCTTCCGTAGCTTCCTGCGCAAGAGAAACCCCCGCGCCCGAGGCGACGAGCGCGAGCGCACTGAGGCCGCCGGAGATTGCACGGACGGCCCTCTTTGAAGTGATTGGCATTCACAGCTCCCGATTATGTTGTGGAGCCGTAAATGCCTGCTGCTCACCAGCATTCAACCTGTTTTCAAGTGAGCAATTAAATCTTACATGCCGGGTACCGAATTTACACAGTTGTCAGTTGTGCTGATCCAGCTCGTTGCCGGTCAACGTGACCACGTGGAGCAGGTTCGTGGCCCCCGGCGTTCCGAACGGAACACCTGCCAGCGCGACCAGTCGCGAGCCTGCCTTGCCGAAGCCATGGCGCAGGGCCATGCGCTTGCCCTTGCCGATCATTTCCTCGAAGCTGCCGATGTCCTTGGTGCTGACGGCATGGGCGCCCCACAGCAGACCGACCTTGCGCGCGGTCTTCTGCGAAGGGGTGAGCACCAGCATCGGCACGCCGGGACGTTCGCGCGCCACGCGGCGGGCGGTGGAGCCCGAGCCGGTGAACACGATGATGCCGGCGATCGGCAGGGTGTTGGCGATGCTCGCAGCGGCTTGTGCGAGAGCATCGGCGGTCGTCGGGTCGGGCAGGGTCTCGATGAAGTGGACGCGCGCGCCATATCCGGGATCGGCTTCGACTTGCGCGGCGATGCGATGCATGATCGTCACCGCCTCTTCCGGCCAGGCACCGGCAGCGGTTTCGGCCGAAAGCATGACCGCATCGGCGCCATCGTAGACCGCGTTGGCGACGTCGGACACTTCGGCGCGCGTCGGCGTCGGCGCCTCGATCATCGATTCGAGCATCTGGGTGGCAACGACGACCGGCTTGCCCTGGCGACGCGCGCTTTCGACGATGCGCTTCTGCAGCGGCGGCACTTCCTCGGGGTTCAGTTCGACGCCCAGATCGCCGCGCGCGACCATGATGCCGTCCGAAAGTTCGATGATCTCTTCCAGCCGCGAAATCGCCGCAGGCTTCTCGATCTTGGCCATGAGCGAGCCATATCCGCCCATCAGGCGGCGCGCCTCGGCGACGTCCTCGGGGCGCTGCACGAACGACAGCGCGATCCAGTCCGCGCCTTGCTCTACCGCGAACGACAGGTCGCGCCGGTCCTTCTCGGTCAGCGCCGGCACCGGCACCACGGCATCGGGCACGTTCACGCCCTTGCGATCCGAGATCACACCGCCGACTTCAGCCGAGCACAGGATCTCGTTCATGTCCGCCCGGATCACGCGCAGGCGCAGCTTGCCGTCGTCGATCAGCAGGCGCTGGCCCTTCTGCAGCACCCCGAACAGTTCGGGATGCGGCAGGCAGACGCGGGTTTCGTCGCCCGGCTCGGGATTGCGGTCGAGCGTGAAGTGGCCCGAGTGGCGGATCACCGCGCGGCCTTCCTTGAACTGGCCGACACGCAGCTTCGGTCCCTGAAGGTCGCACAGGATCGTGATCGGGCGGTTCATCTTCTTTTCGAGCGCGCGAATGTTCGCGATCGTCTCGGCGTGGATCGCATGCTCGCCATGGCTCATGTTCACGCGGAAGGCATCGGCGCCTGCGCGGAAGAGCTTTTCGAGCATTTCCGGCTCGCGGCTGGCGGGGCCGACCGTGGCGAGAATCTTTACCTTGCGTTCGCGAGGATCGAGCTTGGCCACGGCTTAGGTACTCCTTATGAAACTTGCGCGATGCGCTATGGCCCATGCCATTTCAAAACCCAAGGATGTTTACAGTGGATACGAATGCAATCGATGCGCTGCCCGATTCCGTAGCGGCTGCCGCCTTCCGCCGCCTCGTGAAGCACCTCCAGCATCGCCACGATGCCCAGAACATCGACCTGATGGGGCTTTCGGGATTCTGCCGCAACTGCCTTGCCGACTGGATCATCGAAGGCGGCTTCGAAGGCGACAAGGCCGCCGCACGCGAAGTGATCCACGGCCTGCCAGCTGCCGAATGGAAGGCCCGCTACCAGACGGAAGCGACGCCCGAGCAGCTCGCGCGCATGGCTGAGAGCGTCAAGAAGAACGCCCCCGGTCACTGACCGCAACTATCCACAGCCCCGTCTTTGCCCGAATCCCGCGCCGCCGCTATCAGCGCGGCCAACCGATTCACGCAATCCTACCCGGAGACTTTCCCGATGGCCGAAACCGCCGATGACCGCCTGCGCCTCCTGATCGAGCGCATCGAACGCCTCGAAGAGGAAAAGAAGGGCATCGGCGACGACATCAAGGACGTCTACAGCGAAGCCAAGTCCACCGGCTACGACGCCAAGATCATGCGCCAGATCGTCCGCCTGCGTAAGATGAAGCCTGACGACCGTCGCGAGATGGAAGCCGTGCTTGAAACCTACAAGAACGCTCTCGGCATCGACTGATGCCTGCGGCCGAAGGTTAACTGGACGACTGCCGACAAGCTGCTAGCCTCGCTCATGCAACAGGGAGGCCAGCATGCTCGTATCCACCACCAGCCTGATCGAAGGTCGGCCCGTCCAGCGCTATCTCGGCGTTGTGACCGGCGAAGTCATCCTCGGCGCGAACATCGTGCGCGACATATTCGCATCGATCACCGACATCTTCGGAGGCCGCTCCGGCAAGTACGAGGAAGTCCTGTCGCGCGGCCGTGAACAGGCGCTGCAGGAACTCGAAGCCAAGGCACATGCGCTCGGCGCAAACGCCGTGATCGGGGTCGACTTCGACTATGAAACCATCGGTGCCCGCGGCTCGATGCTGATGGTCAGCGTCAGCGGAACCGCCGTGGTGCTCTGAGCGATGTTCCTGCGCAACGTGGTCGGCGCGCTACGCGGCGGCCTTGGAATGTGGCGGCATCCAGCAGTCTGGGTCGCGCTGTTCCTTCTGGTCATCGGCATGATCGCGCGAGTCCGCACGAGCCTCGCCTTCATGCCGGGTCTGGGCGGGGGTCAGTTTGAAGCGGTGTTCCCGTTTCTGGCGGGGATGGCAGTCCACCTTGTGTTCCTTGCTGGCGCGATCGTCCTGATCTCGTCGCTGACCGGCAGCGACGGGCTCAGGCAAGAGCCGCAATGGGGCGCGGCCGGAGGGACATTGCTGCTCGGGATTTTCGCTGAGATTGCCTTCGTCATTGTCCTTGGCACGACGTTGCGTCGCGCGGCTATCGGGCCGCCCTGGCCCGAAATGGTCGGATTCGCGGGAGATGCCGTGATCATGCCGGCCTACGTCCTGATGTTCGCCCGCCTTGATGGCGACGGGATCACCGGCATCAGCGAGGCGCTACGGGCGACGTATGTGGTCTTGGCGGCGCTGATCATAATTGCGCTGGGCACCGTATTGCAGACCATCACACCGAAGGCCGACGTCTCGATGGGGCTCGTTCCCTTGCTACCCTCCTTCACCGTCACCGCTGCGGTGACGACCATGCAATTGCTGATCGCCTGCTCGGTCAGCCGCGCCATGACCGGTGCCAGCCCGCCCGGACACGCATTCCTCTAAGTATCAGCCCCCGAGCAATGCCGCGGTCAGCATGATCGCATTAGAGGCGATGTGGTTGAGGATCGATCCGGCAAGGCCGATCCGCACGCGCATGTGCCCGAACATCACGCCCGACCAGAACTGCGGCAGGACCATCGGCACCGCCAGCAGGCTGATCGAGGGATAGTTGAACAGGTGCATCGCGGCGAAGACGGCTGTCGTAAGATAGAACAGTGCCGGGAACGCCCGCACGAACCCGGCCGGTACGTCCGTTCGCTTCCGCAATCGCCACCAGACGATCGCTGCCACGACGACTGTCGCCAGCAGGATGCCCCCGCCGACCAGAGGCTTGCCCCGGCCCAGTGCGACAAACAGGGCCAGCCCCGCCACGACCACGGCCATGAGCCAGAGTGCACGCCGTGTCCCGCTCATCCAGCCGCGAAAGAACAACTCCTCCAGCATCGGCCCGAGCAGGACCGCCCCGCCCCATAGCGCCAGCGGTCCCAGCCCTTCGAAGGCGTCGGGCGAGGGCAGGGCGAAGGCTTTCTGCCACGCGAGCATGATCGGCATGACGACGAAGCCGAGCAACAGTATCTGGAATACCGTCAGCACCAGCCAGCGAGAGATCGCGCCATCGGCTTGCAATCCCGATGCCTGCATCGGTGCGGGTCGGCGTAGAAAGGCAAGGAGTTCGGCAAGGAGGTCACGGATCATGGGGCCATTGATGCCCGCAAAATCCTGACCGCGCCACACCGATTGCCGGAATGCCCTGTCTCGGCTAGGGGCACATCAGACTCAGACCCGCAAGAAGACGGACCATGGCAGGCCATTCCAAATTCAAGAACATCATGCACCGCAAGGGCGCGCAGGACAAAAAGCGCTCTGCACAGTTTTCCAAGCTCAGCCGCGAGATCACCGTGGCTGCCAAGATGGGCCTGCCCGATCCGGACATGAACCCGCGCCTGCGCGCCGCCGTCAACGCGGCCAAGGCGCAGTCAATGCCGAAGGACAACATCGCCCGCGCCATCGACAAGGCGTCGAAGGGCGAAGGCGATAACTACGAGGAAGTGCGCTACGAAGGCTACGGCCCGGGCGGCGTGGCGATCATCGTCGAGGCGCTGACCGACAACCGCAACCGCACCGCGACCAACGTGCGCACTGCCTTTGCCAAGAACGGCGGCAACCTCGGCGCCTCTGGCGCGGTGAGCCACGGCTTCGAACGCCTCGGCCTGATCGAATACCCCGGCAAGGTCGGTGACGAGGAAAAGGTCCTCGAAGCCGCCATCGAAGCCGGAGCAGACGACGTCGAATCCGATGCTGGCGACGGGGACGAGAACCCCGGCAGCCACCAGATTTGGGTCGCGATCGAGAACCTCCACGAAGTCGCCCGCGAACTCGAAAAGACCCTCGGCGAAGCCGAAGGCGTCAAGCTCGCCTGGCGCCCGAACCTGAAGACCGAAGTCTCGGCAGACGACGCCGCCACGCTGCTCAAGCTGATCGACGTGCTTGACGATGACGACGACGTGCAGACCGTCTGGGGCAACTACGAGATCCCCGACGAAGTGATGGAAAAGCTGGGCTGATGTACAAGGCGGCGGCAGCCTTGCGCTTTGCCGCCGCACTTGCCGTGCTGCTCGCAACCCACGGGTCGGTGGCGGAGCCTGCACGCCCTGGCCTCGCACCGCCCGCCAGTCTCTGCGCTGGCGCCGAACGGGTGGTTTACTCCTGCCGGTTCGGGGCAAAACTCGGCAGCGTCTGCCTTGGCCGCAACGCGCTCCGCTATCGCTACGGCAGGCCGGGCAAGCCAGAGATCGAAGTCAGCAGCACGCCGGACTGGAGCAACATCCACACCGGCGGCAATCGCAGTCAGGGCGGCCTGAACCAGGACTACATCCGCATCACCAACGGCAAGACGCATTACGTCGTCCATGTCGATGAAACCGGTTCGCTGAACGAAAACCCCGGTCGCAGGTCTTCCGGCATCGAAGTGCTTCAGGGAGACGCCGAACCCGCCACGATTGCCAGCCTTTCCTGCCCGTCGCGCACGGGCTTCAGCACGGACGCATGGCTCGCCCTCAACCGGTCAGCCCCCGAGGCTTGGGAGGGCGCGGAAGTGCCCGGCGGCCCCTTCGAGATGATCTACTGAGCGATGATGCCATTAGCCATCAAGGCCGTGCTTTCAGGACTCCTGATCGCGCTGATCTCCGAGATCGGGCGCAAGCTCCCCACCGTCGGGGCCCTTGTCGCATCGCTGCCCCTCGTCTCGGTGCTCGGGATGGTGTTCCTGTGGAACGCCCGCCCCGATGCCGAGAACATGGCGATCCATGCCGAGGCGACCTTCTGGTACGTGCTGCCGAGCCTGCCGATGTTCCTGCTGATCCCCGTACTGCTGCGCCATGGCGTGTCCTTCTGGATAGCGCTTGTCGCAGGCTGCTTGCTGACGGTGCTGCTTTACCTTGCGATGATGCAACTGGCCCCGCGTTTCGGACTGAAGCTCTGACATGATCATCCTCGGGATTGACCCCGGCCTCACTGTGACCGGTTGGGGCGTCATCGCCAAGTCAGGCAGTCGCCTCAGCCACGTCGCCAACGGCCAGATCCGCACCGACAACAAGGCGACCATGGCAGAGCGCCTTGTCGAACTCGATTCCGCGCTTGCCGCCGTGATCGATATCTACAAGCCCGATAGCGGCGCGGTCGAAGAGATCTTCGTCAACGTCAATCCGCAGTCGACGCTGAAGCTTGGGCAGGCGCGTGGCGTCGCCATGGTCGCCGTGGCGCGCTCGGGCATCCCGGTGGCCGAATACCCCACCAAGGTCATCAAGAAGGCGCTGGTCGGCACGGGCGGCGCGGAAAAGCAGCAGGTCCAGCACATGCTCAAGATCCTGCTCCCGGGCGTGCACCTTGCAGGCGAAGACGCCGCCGATGCCCTCGCCGTGGCGATCACCCACGGCAACATGCTCGGCAGCCATCGCTGACCCCAAGCTGACGCCCGCCTCCTTTCCCGCGTCATCCCGCATCCCCCGTCACCCCGGCGAAGGCCGGGGCCCATGACCTCACTGCATGCCCGAAACCCACGACTTTCGCACACCCGAGAAGCAATGGGTCCCGGCCTTCGCCGGGACGACATAGTCTATGGAAAGCTCGCGGCCATTCGCCCGCTTGCCCGTTCCCGAGTTCCCTGCCATAGGAACAAACCATGATCGCCAAGCTGACAGGCATTCTCGATGACACCGGGCCCGATTGGGCCGTGATCGACGTGAACGGCGTCGGCTATCTCGTGCAGTGCTCTGCCAAGACGCTGACCCACCTCGGCATCCGGGGCGACAAGGTGGTCGTCCACACCGAAATGCAGGTGAGCGAGACCGACCAGCGCCTGATCGGCTTCACCAGCGCCGGGGAACGCGCCTGGTTCCGCCTGCTGACGGCGGTGCAGGGCGTCGGCAGCAAGGTGGCGCTGGCCATTCTTTCGGCCCTCTCGATCGAAGAACTCCAACGCGCCTGCGCCCACGGAGACAGCGCCATGGTCGCCCGCGCCAACGGCGTCGGCCCAAAGCTCGCCAGCCGCATCGTCAACGAGCTGAAGGACAAGGCCGGCGGCCTCGCAGGCTACGCCTCTCCAGTCGGCATGGGCAACGGTGAAGTATTCTCCCCGCCTCCCGGCAACGCCAGCGCGGATGCGGTTTCGGCATTGCAGAACCTTGGCTTCAAACCTGCGGTGGCAAGCTCTGCCGTGGCCGCTGCGGTGAAGGAACTGGGCGAGGATGCGGGGCTGAACGATCTGGTGAGGGTGGCGCTGAAGAGGGCGGCGGGGTGAAACGCATGTTGCTACTCGGCTCGCTTGCGGGCGGCTTGGCGCTTATTTGGCATTTTGGAAGTGCTGAGGTTGCCATCGACAGTTGCCTCGATGCCGGCGGGTCCTGGGATTACGCCGCACAGAATTGCCAGGACAGATGACCGATAACCCCCTCCTCTCCCCCGCTTCGCAGATCGAGGATCAGGATGCCGCGCTGCGGCCCAAGACGCTGGCCGAGTTCGTCGGGCAGGCGGCGGCCAAGGACAACCTGCAGGTGTTCATCGAAAGCGCCAAGATGCGGCGCGAGGCGATGGATCATGTGCTATTCTTCGGCCCGCCGGGCCTTGGCAAGACCACGCTCGCCCAGATCATCGCGCGCGAACTCGGCGTCAATTTCCGCGCCACTTCCGGTCCGGTCATCGCCAAGGCGGGCGATCTTGCCGCGCTGCTGACCAATCTCGAGCATGGCGATGTCCTGTTCATCGACGAGATCCACCGCCTCAATCCCGTGGTAGAGGAAGTGCTCTATCCGGCTATGGAGGACCGCGCGCTTGATCTGATCATTGGCGAGGGCCCCTCGGCGCGGTCGGTGCGGATCGATCTTCCGCCCTTCACCCTGATCGGCGCGACCACGCGGCAGGGCCTGCTGCAGACCCCGCTGCGCGACCGTTTCGGCATCCCGGTGCGCCTGCAGTTCTACTCGGTCGAGGAACTCGAACGCGTCGTCGCGCGCGGGGCCAGCCTCATGGGGATCGGCATCGACAAGGGCGGCGCCACCGAAATCGCCCGCCGCTCACGCGGCACCCCCCGCGTCGCCGGACGCCTGCTGCGCCGGGTGCGCGATTTCGCGCAAGTGGCGGGGGCGGAGAAGATCACGCAAGCAATTGCCGACAACGCGCTGACCCGGCTCGAGGTCGACAAGATCGGGCTCGACCTGCAGGACCGCCGCTACCTCACGATGATCGCCGATATCTACAAGGGCGGCCCGGTCGGCGTGGAAACGCTGGCCGCGGGTCTGTCAGAACCGCGCGACACGATCGAGGAAGTGATCGAGCCCTATCTGATCCAGCTCGGCATGATCGCCCGCACCGCGCGCGGGCGGTGCCTGAATGATCGGGGGTGGCAGCACCTTGGCCTCACCCCGCCAACCGGGTCCACGCCCACACTCTTCGACCAGCCGGAATAGCTCCTCGACCGGTTTGCCGAGAGCTGCCGCGAGCTTCAGCGCGATGACCGTGGAGGGGATGAACACCTCGTTCTCGACCGTGTTGATGGTCTTGCGTGACACCCCGATTGCCTCGGCGAGTTGCCCCTGAGTCCAGCCCTTGCCTTCGCGAGTTGCCTTGAGGTTATTGGTGAGTCTCTCAGGCAAGCGCGTCACGCTCCAGCCGGACGAAGCGCATGGTTGCGACGAACATTCCTGCGAGAATGACCATGCGCAAGGCAAAGACCGAAGGCATTGCGGTGAGCGAGGCGACAACTGCTCCGACAATCGCGGTCGCCATGGCTGCGGAAAAACCCCATTCCATCGCCTCGGCCCGGTTCGCGCGCGTAACTTCATCGTTCGAAAGACGCCGCGCCACCGGGTCGCGCAGCCACATGCCGCCAGTGCGCAGGATCAGCAGCATGACCAGCGCCAGCGCGAGCCAGGCGAAATGGCCGACGTATTCGACGGTGCGCTGCGGCATGTCGACAGGGGGGCGCGCGGACTGGGCGGCGAAGATGATCATCACCGCCGTCATCACGCGTACGCGCCGCGCGCTGAGGCGATCGGCGGCTTCGGCAGAATCGGACATCGCTTGGCACTCCCTGATGATATGTAACTTCAAGGTTACATGAAACCCAAAGGTTACTTACCGTCAACTCCAGCCTTCATCCCACCGCCCGGTTCGGTCCCATTCTGGCACAGAGTTAACCGCAGCTCGGCTGCGGTCCCGTTTTCGGGCAGATTCAAGGCTTGGAAGACGGTTAACGCCATTGCTCCTGCGTTGCCCATCTGCGTTCTTCGACAGGTAAGGAAGGGTCAGCAGAGCATTAACCTGCGTCTGATAGCCCTCCGCCTGGAACGAGAACGAAAGCAACGATCATGTCGGTTCGGATGGCATTGGCAAAACTGGCAGCGGCGGCCGCAGGCGGCGCGATGCTCGGCGGCGGTGCGGTGCACGTGTCGGAAGCCCCTTCCAAGGGCGAGATCCACCACGTGAAGCCGGTCAAGGTCAAGACGACCAAGCCTGCCAAGCGCATTGCCCAGCGCCCGGCCAAGCGCGTCGTTCACCGTGCGCGCCGCGTGGTGACGACGACCACGACCAAGACCTGCGAACCCGCACCGCAGATGGCGATGGTGCCCGTGCCCTACATGCCGCCCATGCCCCCGCAGCCCACTGGATCGACCGGTGGCGGCGTGCCGGTGGTGATCGGCGGCGGCGGCATCGGCGGGTTCGGCGGCGGTTTCTTCGGCGGGTTCTTCGGTGGCAGCAGCGGCGGTGGCGGCAGCGTCGTCGTGTCCTCCACCAGCACCGGCTCCTCCTCCACCTCGGGTGGTTCGACGTCCTCGTCGACCTCGGGCGGCTCGACCTCGACCAGTTCGGGTGGCATCACCAGCTCGACCACCACCGGTGGCGTCTCCACTTCGACCGGCGGCGTTTCCACCTCGACCTCGACTTCCTCGGGCAACGTCAGCACCTCGAGCGGCTCGGTCAGCACCAGCTCGGGCAACGTCTCGACCTCAAGCGGGAACGTCAGCACCTCTTCAGGCAACGTCAGCACGAGTTCGTCGACCTCGTCGTCCACGTCCTCGGGCAACGTTGCCTCGAGCTCGTCGACGTCATCCTCGACATCGAGCAGCACCAGCAGCTCGACCTCTTCGTCAACCTCATCTTCGACCTCGTCCTCCACCTCGACGTCGAGCGGCGCGACCACCAGCTCGAACGGCGGCACGACCACGTCGTCGACCAGCAGCGGCACCGAAGTGCCCGAGCCCTCGATGGTTATCCTGTTCGGCGCGGCCGCAGCGGCTCTGGTCGCGCGTCGCCGTTACGGGAAGCAGGCTTCGGCCTGAGCGAAGTTCTCTCCCCGCTACGGCGGGTGACGGGAGGGGCGGCATCCGGGGGGAAGCCGCCCTTTTTTGCGTGGCAAAGCGAGGGGAGTGCTAGTCGCAGCCGCCATCGCCGCCATCGCCGCAATCGCCGCTGCCGGCATCGGTGGCCCACCACATTCCGCCCGCACTGTCACCGGATTCGCGACGGCTTTCGCGCGCCGGTCCCTGTGGCTTGAGCGCGAGCAGCGCCAGCCCCAGCACGAGAACAACGATTGCCACGAAACCCCAGAACAGCGCCGGCATAAACTGATCCCTCCGTCCGGAAGATTGCGCGCGATGGCAGGCCTCGTCAAACGGCGATTGCGTCACTGTTGGAGCATCCCGCCCGCATACCAGCCGAGCGCGCCGCCCAGCCCCACGATCTGGAGAAAAGCGATCGTCCAAAGCTGGCCGACAAAGGGCTGCTTGCGCGTCTTGTGCCGGAACAGGCGTCGGGCAAGGAATGCACCCGGCGTGCCGCCCAGGAAGGCGCCCATCAGCAGGCTGGATTCGGGCGTGCGCCAGGTGCCACGCAGTGCGGCGCGCTTGTCGAACCAGAACGCGGTGAAGGTGTGGAGGTTGACCAGCGCGAGCCAGGCACCCGCCATCGTCGGCAGCGGCAGATCAGCCAGCGCTTGCGGCACGATCGACCATATCCATGAAATCGCGCGCCGCATCGCGATCCGCCGCTTCCTTGAACGCCACGTCAAGATCTGGGGCGCTGCCCAGCATGTGCAGCAAGGTCCACAACCCGAACCTGCGCGCGCGGTCCTTCTCCAGCCCGAAATCCACCAGCATCCGCTCGATCCCGGCTTCGAGCACGGCGGGCGTGGTGGCGGCAAGATCATCGGTGCCGAAATAGCGGCGGAGCTGGTCGTCTAGTTCCATTTGGCGGCGTTAAGGGAGCGGTGGGGTTGGTGCAAGGTTCTGGCGTTGCGCTTGAACGGTCCGGCTGTCGCCGGATGCCCACCCCCAACCCCTCCCGCTTGCGGGAGGGGGGCCAGAAGGCAACGGGTGCAGCTTGGAACGATGGAGCCCTTTTCTTCCCCCCTCCCGCAGGCGGGAGGGGCCGGGGGTGGGCATTCGCCGAACAGGCGAACACGAATCCTCCATTCCCGCACCATCTCCCGTTGCCGCCAAGCCCGCCCGCGCCACCCTGCCGAAGATGCGAGAATTCAAACCCCGCAACACCGACCGCGCCCGCAGCCTGCGGCGCGAGGCGACGCCGATGGAGCGGCTGCTCTGGCGCTATCTTTCAGGCGGAGCGCTGGGCGCGAAGTTCAGCCGCCAGATGCCGGTGGGGCCGTACTTCGCCGATTTCCTGTGCCGGGAACTGATGATCGTGGTCGAACTGGACGGTCACAGCCACGACCTGCGCCTTGCCCACGATGCGGCGCGGGACCGGTTCATGGGCGAGGCTGGCTACAAGGTCCTGCGCTTCACCAACGCCGATGTGCGCGACAATGTGGAAGGCGTGGCCACCGCGATCCGTCTCGCCATCGAAGCGCGCCGTCGGGACCGGTCCGGCTGACGCCGGATGCCCACCCCCAACCCCTCCCGCTCATCCTGAGCCTGTCGAAGGGGGGAGGGGGGCAAGAGGTTGCGCGATGGGGTGAGGTTGGTGCGGCAACGATGGTCAGCCGCCTGTCCGAAAGAGCGCCCCGCCACCCGCACAAACAAGCCCCCTTCTTCCCCCTTCCCGCAAGCGGGAGGGGCCGGGGGTGGGCATTCGCCGTCAGGCGAACCAGCGCCAGAAGCCACGCATTTAACTCAGTCCATCTGAGGCCAGATCATGCTGCGTACTGATCCCGGATATGCTGGTTAAAATAACGCCCAGCAGAACTGGCCTTAAGTAAGCCCTGATAAACCGACGTTGGCACCCCGAAGTAATCGTAGGGATGACCTCCGTGAGTGAACCAGACCGTCAACGTCAGGGTGGCTGGATTATGGCTTGCCGCCCAGATGGCGGACGAGCGGATATATTCCATGATTTTGCCTCCGCTGAGACGGAGGGTGATCGTTTGACCACCCCCCTTATAGCTCAGTTATCGTTCTCGGGGCGATCTACCGACACAGGCTTCTTGCTGATCGGAATGCGGAATGCTTGCCCCTTGGGCTTGCAGATCCGCTGTCCATTGCGCAGCGTGATGCACTGGCGGTAGATGTAGGATACATCCTGAGACATACCTGACTCCTTTCGCACAGGGTTGACCAATGCGCCGGGAGTTGCGAGATATAGCTTGTCTAGGGCGTACCTCGCGTCTCCCGACGCGGTGATACGATCGGAGGTCGCTTCCATTGGAAGCGGCCTCTTTTCGTTTGTGCATAGTGCCGATTGACATGTGCAGGCACAAGCGCGGAGCACGACGTTTCCACAGTTTCCACAGACTTATACACAGGGCCGGAGCGTTTCTGTTGGGATTTTTACACCAATGAGATAACTAGGTTATCTTTTAGGATAATGCTCCGACTATGGATCACATCGACTTAAAGAGACTTCGGATTTCGCTCGGTCTTTCCCAAGCTGAAATGGCCAATCAGATTGGAGTATCGCGAGTCTATTTTGGACTAATGGAGCGAGGAATAAAGCCAATTACGCGGAGAAGCGCGGCAGCGGCCCAAGCAGTGCTCCCAAGGGTTAAACAGGAGCGTTCGACTGAGGCTGATCCGGTTCTTAGAGGCTTTGAAGAGGCAATCATAAAATCTGGTTTCAGGTTCGAAATTTCAGAGGACTCCGATTTTGAGGTGCTTACTTATATATTTGAGGAGCTTGATCTAAAAATCTTCGTTTCTCGCTACGATAGACAAAAAATAGCGGAATATGTGAGCAAAGGCGAGTCCGGCATTTTTTTGGTGGGCACCAGATCAATCAATACGTTCAAGGAAATTGTGGCTTTTTCTGGGAATCGCTCCCTGACCTTGAAGGATCTGAAAAATTAAAAGGAGCGCGAGGGGCTATGCCCCTCGCATTAATCCCTTCTTACTTCTTCAACTCCGCCTAAATCACTCCGCCGCAATCCCGGCAGCGCCGAACATATCGACATCCACCTCAACCGGCGCTTCCACATTCGCGGCCGACTTAGCACTCCGCCGCTTATCGAAGCTTGACCACACCGTGTTCCAGTCGCCCTTTGTTGCCGCCTTCGAGTATTCCGTGGCGCGGGTTTCGAAGAAGTTGGCGTGTTCGACGCCGTTGAGCAGCGGGGCAAGCCAGGGGAGGGGGTGGTCTTCGATCATGTAGATCGCGGGCAGGCCGAGCTGGCTGAGGCGCCAGTCGGCGATGTAGCGGATGTAGCGCTTGATTTCCTTGGCGCTCATGCCCGGGACCGGGCCTTGTTCGAAGGCGAGATCGATGAAGGCGTCTTCGAGGCGCACCGTCTTCTGGCAGCAATCGATGATGTCTTCCTTCACCGCCTTGGTCAGGCAGCCGCGCTCTTTCACGAAGGCGTGGAACAGGCGGGTGATGCCTTCGCAGTGGAGCGATTCATCGCGGACCGACCACGAGACGATCTGGCCCATGCCCTTCATCTTGTTGAAGCGCGGGAAGTTCATCAGCATGGCGAACGAGGCAAAGAGCTGGAGCCCTTCGGTAAAGCCGCCGAACATGGCGAGCGTGCGGGCGATGTCCTCGTCGTTGTCGACGCCGAAGGTCTGCAGGTAATCGTGCTTGGCCTTCAGTTCCTCGTATTCGAGGAACATGCCGTATTCGCTTTCGGGCATGCCGATGGTGTCAAGCAGGTGCGAATAGGCGGCGATGTGCACCGTCTCCATGTTGGAGAAGGCGGCGAGCATCATCTTGACCTCGGTCGGCTTGAACACGCGGCCGTACTGTTCGTGGTAGCAGTTCTGCACTTCCACGTCGGCCTGGGTGAAGAAGCGGAAGATCTGCGTCAGCAGGTTGCGCTCATGATCCGAGATCTTCTGCGCCCAATCGCGGCAATCCTCGCCCAGCGGCACTTCTTCCGGCATCCAGTGGATCTGCTGCTGGCGCTTCCAGAACTCGTAGGCCCAGGGATATTCGAAGGGCTTGTAGGTGTTGCGGGCTTCAAGAAGGGGCATGGGCGGTGTCCTGTGCTGATTCTGTCAATGTAGGGTCTGTCAGGGTCTGGCGAAAGCGCGCGGGGGGCCTCTGCCGGGGATAGTGGCGGCGTTTTCCACGCCTAAGAATCGTGTCCTTTGGGACAGGAACGCTCGGGCTGGCGATGCGGGCCATCGCACTGGCGCGAAGGGGCGCTGCAGGCCGGAACGGGTGGGGCTGCGGACGGTTGGATTGAAAGCGGCGGGCGAGAGGCCTTGCCCGCTCAAAGCCAATGAATTCGCAGGAGAATTGCCATGGGCGAATATGAACCGAACGACTCGCGCAACGTGACCGGTGCTGATGCGGGCAGCCGCGACTGGTCCTCGCAGATTCAGGAGCACATGGAAGTGATCGGCGCGGACGGCACCCATGTCGGCACCGTCGACCACATGGATGGCAACCGCATCAAGCTGACCAAGCGTGACAACGACGCCGGGCACGAAGGCGGAACCCATTCGGGCCACCACCATTACCTCTCCAGCGGCCTGATCGCAGAAGTTGAGGGCGACAAGGTGCGCCTTTCGGCCAACGGCGACGTTGCCTGGGGCATGCTCGAGGAAGAATAAGTCCGGCAAGGCAGCGAGGGGCTCTCGCCGTCCGGCTGCGGACTGCAAGAACGTCCCGCCCCCTTCGGGACCAGGTCGCACATTGCGGCCGGAGAGCGCCTCGCTGAAAAGCGGGGCGTTTTTCCTGATCTGGCGGATGCGCTTTCGCGCATGCCCACCCCCGCCCCCTCCCGCTTGCGGGAGGGGAGAGGCGAGCGCCGTATTCAGCCCTCCCGCAAGCGGGAGGGCCGCGAGACTTGGCGAGCCGCAGGCGAACCTGGTCGCAGCGGGGTGGGCAAGCCTGTCAGCTTTTACTTCCAGAACCAGCCGGGCTTGAGGCTGCGGTCCTTGCGGTTCTTCCACATGGAGAAGTACATCCACAGGCCCGAGATGCTGAAGAACATCAGCGCCAGACCGGTCATCAGCGAGATCGCCGTTCCGACAGGGCCGAATTCCTCGCCCGAGTGCAGATGGTGGAACCAGCCGACCAGCGACTTCATACCGCCCGGAGGTGCCTTGGGGCGGCACATCATGGTTTCGGGGCAGACGAAGCCCTGCGGAACCGGCGGTGGCCCGGCCTGTTCGCCTGCTGGCCAGAGCGCGGTCACGTGGCTGGCGACGCCCGTGAAGGCCATCCAGATCATGAAGACCCCGAAAAACACCGTGATCCAGCGGTGCCACTTGCGCATGTAACGGACCCCTTTGATAATGCGAATTGATCGCAAGATTAGACAAAACCGCCTTAGCGGGCCTGCCTGGGATCGTGCAAGCACAAGTCTTGTCGCGGATTGTCGCAAGTCTGCGCCAGCCGCAAAGTGTCGCGGGATGTAACAAGGCGCTGCTTTCCGGCAGCCGCCTGGACGTCTCGGGACGTGCTTTGGCTGCCGGACGTGGCATGAGCGCTCTCAGGCGTCCAAGGTCACTGGACTGCCATTACTGGCAGGCCAGGCATTCCTCGTAGTCGGTCTCGCCGGCTGACAGCTCGATCTTGGGCGCTTCGGCGGTGTTGTCCGCCTCGACGCCGCCGGCAAAGCCTGCGCGCTGGACCGACTTCGAGCGGAGGTAGTAGAGCGACTTGATGCCCTTCTCCCATGCCTGGAAGTGCAGCATCATCAGGTCCCACTTGTCGACGTCGGCCGGGATGTAGAGGTTCAGCGACTGGGCCTGGTCGATATAGGGCGTGCGGTCTGCCGCGAATTCGAGCAGCCAGCGCTGATCGATCTCGAAGCTGGTCTTGTAGACGGCCTTTTCCTCTGGCGAGAGGAAATCGAGGTGCTGGATCGAGCCGCCGTGTTCGAGGATCGAGTTCCACACATTGGTGGAATCCTTGCTCTTTCCGGCCAGCAGCTTCTGCAGATAGGGGTTCTTGACCACGAACGAGCCCGAGAGGGTCTTGTGCGTGTAGATGTTGGCCGGAATCGGCTCGATGCAGGCAGACGTGCCGCCGCAGATGATCGAGATCGATGCGGTAGGGGCAATCGCCATCTTGCAGCTGAAGCGCTGCATCACGCCCATGTCGGCCGCATCGGGGCACGGTCCGCGCTCCTGCGCCAGCACCAGCGAAGCCTCGTCGGCCTTGGCGGCGATGTGCTTGAACATCTTGAGGTTCCACGCCTTGGCCATCGCGCTTTCAAAGGCGATGCCCTTGAGCTGGAGGAAGGAGTGGAAGCCCATCACGCCCATGCCGACCGAACGCTCGCGCATGGCCGAATACTTGGCGCGGGCCATCTCGTCGGGCGCGCGGTCGATGTAGTCCTGCAGCACGTTGTCGAGGAAGCGCAGCACGTCCTCGATGAAGCGCTTGTCCGCGTTCCACTCGTCCCAGGTTTCGAGATTGAGCGAGGACAGGCAGCACACCGCAGTGCGATCGTTGCCGAGGTGGTCGCGGCCCGTCGGCAGGGTGATTTCAGAGCAGAGGTTCGAGGTCGAGACCTTGAGGCCCAGATCGCGGTGATGCTTGGGCATCATGCGGTTCACCGTGTCGTTGAACACGATGTAGGGCTCACCCGTGGCAAGGCGGGTTTCGACCAGCTTCTGGAACAGCGAGCGCGCATCGACCGTGGCGCGGACGGAGCCGTCCTTGGGGCTGCGCAGGTGGAATTCCGAACCATCGCGCACGGCTTCCATGAACTCGTCGGTCAGCAGCACGCCGTGGTGGAGGTTGAGCGCCTTGCGGTTGAAGTCGCCCGAAGGCTTGCGGATTTCGAGGAACTCCTCGATTTCCGGGTGGCTGACGTCAAGATAGCAGGCAGCCGAACCACGGCGCAGCGAGCCCTGGCTGATCGCCAGCGTGAGCGAATCCATCACGCGCACGAAAGGAATGATGCCGCTGGTCTTGCCGTTGAGGCCGACGCTCTCGCCGATGCCACGGACCTTGCCCCAATAGGTGCCGATGCCGCCGCCGCGCGAGGCGAGCCAGACGTTCTCGTTCCAGGTGGCGACGATGCCTTCGAGGCTGTCATCCACCGAGTTCAGGTAGCACGAGATCGGCAGACCACGCCCGGTGCCGCCGTTCGACAGGACCGGCGTTGCCGGCATGAACCACAGCTTCGAGATGTAGTCGTAAAGACGCTGGGCGTGGTCCTGATCATCGGCATAGGCATCGGCCACGCGGGCGAACAGGTCCTGATACTTCTCGCCCGGCAGGAGATAGCGGTCGTCCAGCGTGTCCTTGCCGAAATCGGTGAGGAGCGCATCGCGGGAATCGTCGGTGACGATGGTGAAACGGCGCGGATTGACCTTCTTGGAATCGCTGACCGGCGCAGCCGCGACGGCCGCTGCCGCAACGCTTGCCGCCATGCCTGCCACGAGAGCCTCGCTGCCCGCGTCCTTGCTGTTCATGTCCACTGCCTTCGCCTCACCGGCAGATGCCGGGGCGCCTGCAAGCGCCAGTTCGTCCTGCGCAACCACGGAGCCGTCTCCAGTCCTGAAATCCACGTCGCAACCCCCGTTCGCAGGCCCGACAACCATGAGGGCCGGGCCTAAATCCACACTCGAATCGGGCGATATCCCGATCCTACAGGAGACGGAACGAAAGTGGAACGACAATGTCCCGCAACGCTCTGCCCCGAAAACGCCTGATCACGGCCTTGATGCCCTGAGCGCAGGCAAAGCGTTGCCAATGCGCGCAAAACACGCCCAAGCGCTCTAAACTAGGTTTAGAGGTCCCCCTGAAGCCCGACCACAACCTATAGTGCCTCAACCGGAATCAGACACAAGAGGGTAAACGTCCGGACTAGGACTCGATTCGTCGCACGCCCGATTCGCTTCGTCGCTCGAAATGCCATGCTGCAGTGCAGCGACGCGTGGGAAGAGCGGCACTTCAAGTGGCAAATGACGTTCGTCGAAATATTTTTCACGCAGCTCAGCAAATTGTGGACAAGAACCGGTCAACCGCCACCATATGTGGTGTCCACAGGAATGGAGTGCGCGTGTGCTGAATCTTGTCTCGATCGTGTTCACCGGTCTGGTCGTCGGCGTGCTGGCGCGGTTCTTCTATCCTGGTGCCGTGGACATCGGCCTGCTCAAGACAATCCTGCTCGGAGTGGGCGGTGCGCTGGTTGCGGGCGTGTTCGCCAGCTGGAAATCGGGCGGTACGTTCGGCGAGGGCGTCAATCGGGCCGGGTGCCTTGCATCGGTGGTGGGGGCGATGCTGCTGATCTTCCTCGGGCGGAATCTTTAAGCACGAGGCGCGACCCGCCGGTAGCTGAGTGCTTCGGCTACGTGAATGCGGCCCACCGTCTCCACGCCTGCCAGATCGGCGATGGTGCGGGCGACGCGCAACATGCGGGTATAGCCGCGCGCGGAAAGGCGCATCGCTTCGGCGGCTTGGGCCAGCAGCTTGCGACCCGGCTCGTCCGGCGTGGCGTGAGCGTCGAGCAGATCCCCATTCAGTTCGGCGTTGCTGCGCATGCCTGTACCTTCGAGGCGGGCTGTCTGCACCGCTCTTGCCCGCTCCACGCGCGCGGCCACCTGATCCGAACCTTCAGCGGGCGGCGGCAGGGCAAGATCTGCGGCTGACACGGGGTCGACTTCGACGTGGAGGTCTATGCGATCGAGCAGGGGACCTGAGACCTTTGACTGGTAATCCGCAGCACAGCGCGGGGCCCGGCTGCAGCCGAGCGCGGGATCGCCAAGGTGTCCGCAGCGGCAAGGGTTCATCGCGGCAATCAGCTGGACCCGCGCCGGGAAGGTGACATGGGCATTGGCGCGGGCCACGGTGACCTCGCCGGTTTCGAGAGGCTGGCGCAGGGAATCAAGCACCACGCGCTGGAATTCGGGCAGTTCATCGAGGAACAGCACGCCGAGATGGGCAAGGCTGACCTCCCCGGGACGGACCTTCAGCCCGCCACCCGTCAGCGCCGCCATCGAGGCGGAGTGATGGGGCGCGCGGAAAGGACGGGCCCGGCTGATCCGCCCGTCCTCAAGCGTGCCCGCGACCGAGGCGACCATCGAGACTTCGAGCGCCTCTGCCGGGGTCAGTTCGGGCAGGATGCCGGGGAGGCACGAGGCCAGCAGCGACTTTCCGGCACCGGGCGGGCCTGACATCAGCAGGTTGTGCGAGCCAGCCGCAGCAATCTCCAGCGCGCGCTTGGCGGTTTCCTGCCCCTTCACCTGTTTGAGATCGGCCATGCGGCGGGGCGGGTCTGCCACGCCCTGTGTGGGCTGCGGCAGGCGGCTGGTGCCCTTGAGGTGGTTGAGCAGGCCGATCAGGTCGGGCGCGGCGATCACGTCAATCCCGCTGGCCCAGCGCGCCTCGGGCCCTTGTGCGGCGGGGCAGATCAGGCCCTTGTCCTCGCCACTGGCGTGCAATGCCGCCAGCAACACGCCGGGCGACGGCAGCACCCGGCCGTCGAGTGCCAGTTCGCCCACCGCCACGTAATCGGCGATCTGTTCGAGATCGACCACGCCCATGGCTGCCAGCAGCGCGAGCGCAATCGGCAGGTCATAGTGCGAGCCTTCCTTGGGCAGGTCCGCCGGGGAGAGGTTCACGGTGATCCGCTTGGGCGGCAGGGCAAGGCCGAGCGCGGAGAGCGCAGAGGACACCCGTTCGCGGCTTTCGCCCACGGCCTTGTCCGGCAGGCCGACGACGCGAAACGCGGGGAGGCCGGGGGCGACCTGGCACTGCACTTCCACCGCGCGCGCCTCGAGCCCGAGATAGGCAACCGTCGATACCAGCGCGACCATGCATCCTCCTGCCCGATAAGGGACAATACGGATCGTAGCGCCTTCGGGCGGGTCTTGGGGCCGGGATGCTGCCATTTCCGAGGCATCCCGGGCGGAACCGCTCTACAGAAAACACGGTGAACCGAATTTAACCCCGTTCCTTGGCAATTCGGCAATCCGGTCGGGCGGAAAGCTTAAGACTATGCTGCGCCGCCTCGCCTTGCCTGCACTCTGCGCGCTGCTCGTGTGCCAGCCTGTGCTGGCGCGCGAGGTCTCCACGCGGTCATGGGTCGAGAACGGCGTCACCTGGACCGAGACGACGGTCGTTGAAGTCGAGGAGCCGGGATCGGAGCGCCTTGTCGGCCCCGCTCTCACCCCTGCCCTCGCTGATGTGAAGGGCGTGGCGAGCTTCGGGCCGTTCGAGGTGCTCGACGGCAATCGCGCGGCGCTGGTGGCCGAGACCGACAGCTATTCCCCCACCGACTTCCAGAAGATGCTGCGCGCCTTTCCCGGCATCCGCGTGCTGGAAATGCCCGATTGCCCCGGCACGGTCGACGATTTCGCGAATCTGCGCCTTGGCCGGATGATCCGCGCGCAGGGCATCGCCACGCATGTGCCCGACCACGGATCGGTGCGCTCAGGTGCGGTCGAACTGTTTCTGGCAGGCGCGAGCCGCAGCGCCGCTCCTGACGCCGAATTCATGGTCCATTCGTGGATCGACGAGGACGGGCACGAACCCGACGACTTTGCAGCCTCTGCCCCGGTCAACCGTGCCTATCTCGACTACTATCGCGAGATGGGACTGGCGGCGGACAAGGCAGCGGCGTTCTATGCGCTGACCAACTCGGTGCCGAACGAGCAGGTCCTGACGCTTGGTACTGACGATCTGGCGCGGTACGCGGCGCTGAACTGATCGGCTGTCGCCGATGCCCACCCCTAGCCCCTCCCGCTTGCGGGAGGGGAGAAAGATGGGCCTAGTGCGCCGCGCCCCATGACAGGCCGGTGCCGATTTCCACGCCCAGCGGCACGGTGAGCTTGACCGCTGGTTCTGCCGCCGTCGCCATCACCCGCTCGATCACAGGCTTTGCCGCAGCCACGTCTGCCTCGGGCAGTTCAAACACCAGTTCGTCGTGCACCTGCAGCAGCATCTTCACGTGGCCCAGCCCCGCTTCGGTCAGAGCCGGCATCATGCGGGCCATCGCCCGCTTGATGATGTCGGCACTGGTACCCTGGATCGGCGCGTTGATCGCGGCGCGCTCGCTGCCTTGGCGCTCGGCCTGGTTCTTGGAGTTGATGCGCGGGAACCACGTCTTGCGGCCGAACAGCGTCTGCGAATAGCCGCACTCACGCACGCTCTCGAGCGTCTCGTGGATGTAGCGCTGGATGCCGGGGAAGCGTTCGAAGTAGCGGTCGATCATCGCCTGAGCCTCGTCCGCACTGACGCCGAGACGTCCGCCAAGGCCCCAACGGCTGATGCCGTAGAGGATGGCGAAGTTGATCGTCTTGGCGCGGCCGCGCGTATCGCGGTCCACCGTGCCGAACATCTCCATCGCAGTGCGCGCGTGGATGTCTTCGCCAGCAGCGAAAGCCTCCTTGAGCGCCGGGACATCGGCCATGTGCGCGGCGAGGCGCAGCTCGATCTGGCTGTAGTCGGCGGCAAGCAGCACGTTTCCGGGCTCTGCCACGAAAGCATCGCGAATCTGGCGCCCGATCTCGGTGCGGATCGGGATGTTCTGGAGATTCGGCTCGTTGGACGAGAGGCGTCCGGTCTGTGCCCCGACAAGGCTGTAGCTGGTGTGGACGCGCCCGGTATCGGGGTTGATCGCGGCCTGCAGTGCATCGGTGTAGGTCGATTTCAGCTTGGACAGCTGGCGCCATTCCAGCACCAGCGTGGCGACTTCGGCCCCTTGCGCGGCAAGGCCTTCGAGCACCGACTGGTCTGTCGAATACTGGCCGGTCTTGCCCTTCTTGCCGCCCTTGTAGCCAAGCTTGTCGAACAGCACTTCGCCAAGCTGCTTGGGACTGCCGATGGTAAATGCCATGCCCGCCGCTTCGTGGATCACGCCTTCGAGGCGGGCGATCTGGGTGGCGAATTCGGACGAGAGCCCCGCAAGGCGCTCGCGATCGACCTTGATGCCGTTGCGCTCCATCATCGCGACGACGGGCACGAGCGGCCGATCAACCTTCTGATAGATGCGCATGCCGCCCTCCTCCACCAGCCGGGGCTGGAACAGGCGGTGGAGGCGCCAGGTCACGTCAGCGTCTTCGGCGGCATAGCGCGTGGCATCCGCCAGTGGCACTTCGGCGAAGGAAATCGCCTTCTTGCCCGTGCCGCAAAGATCCTTGAACTTCATCGTGGTGTGCAGCAGGTGCCGTTCGGACAATTCGTCCATGCCGTGCCCGGCAAGGCCCACTTCGCCCCGGCCCGCATCGAGGCAGAAGCTCATCACCATGGTATCGTCGATGGGCGCGACCATGATGCCATGTCGGGCAAGGATGTTGAGGTCGTACTTGATGTTCTGGCCGACCTTGAGCACCGCATCGCTTTCCAGCAGCGGCTTCAGCGCGGCAAGCGCTTCGGCGCGATCCACCTGCACCGGCTTTTCCGCGAACATGTCCTGCCCGCCGTGTCCGAGCGGAATGTAGCAGGCATCGTTGGGGCCAAGCGCAAGGCTTACGCCGACCAGATCGGCGCGCATCGCATCAAGCGCGCTTGTTTCGGTGTCGACCGCCACAACCCGCGCGGCAAAGGCACGCGCGATCCACTGCTGGAGCTCGCCGATCGACTGTATGCAGGCATAAGTCGAGAGATCGGGCGCGGGCCACGTGGGCAGTGGCTGGCGATTGCCGTCCTGCGTCGTGGCGGGGGCCGCCGCCTTGTTCTCGGGCTTGGCGGGATTGAGCTGCGTCTTCGGACCCGGGCTGCCCTTGCCGTCATCGAGGCGGCGCAGAAGGCTGGTGAAGCCATGCTCTTCGAGGAAGGCTGCCAATGGTTCGCGGGGAATCTGGCCAAGCGCGAAGTCTTCGATCGGGATCGGCAGCGGGCAGTCTTCCTTGAGCTGGACCAGCACGCGCGAGAGACGCGCCATGTCCGCCTGCTCGATCAGGCTTTCGCGCAGCTTGCCCGGCTTCATCGTCGGCGCGGCGGCAAGGGCTGATTCGAGATCTCCGTGTTCCTGAATCAGCTTCGTCGCGGTCTTTGGGCCGATGCCGCGGATTCCGGGCACGTTGTCGACCGAATCACCCATCAGGGCGAGGACGTCGCCGACCTTCTCGGGCGGGACGCCGAACTTCTCGACCACTTCGGGCACATCGATGCGCAGGTTCTTCATCGTGTCGAGCATATCGACGCAGCCGCCGCCTGTGCCGCACTTGCCGACAAGCTGCATCAGGTCCTTGTCGGACGAGACGATCGTGACGTCCCAGCCGCGCAGCGTGGCGGCGCGGGCGTAGGAGGCGATGAGATCGTCAGCCTCGAGGGCGTCTTCCTCGATGCAGGCGAGGCTGAACGCCCGTGTCGCATCGCGGATCAGCGGGAACTGCGGGACCAGGTCCTCGGGCGGCGGGGGACGGTTGGCCTTGTACTGGTCGTAAAGATCGTTGCGGAACGAGGTACCGGCCTTGTCGAGAATCACCGCGAGGTGCGTCGGGCCATCGGCCTTGTGCAGATCCTCTGCCAGTTTCCACAGCATCGTCGTGTAGCCGTAGACTGCTCCGACGGGCGTTCCCGCCGGATTCGTCAGGGGCGGCAGGCGATGGTAGGCGCGGAAGATGTAGGCCGACCCGTCGACCAGATAGAGATGCTGCTTTTCGTCCATCGGAAGGTGTTAGCAGGGCCGGAGGGCTGCGTCATGGGGGTTGCAGGAGGAACTCTCAGCAACGTTCCGACGTATGCGCAGGTCGGCTCAACGCACGGAAATCCGGCAAAAAAAAGGCATAGCGGGCCGCACAGGACGCAGCCTGCGACAGAATGCTTACGTCTTGTGCTTGCAACGCGATGAATTGCCGATTAATTGGGTCGCGAAGTCTACCGGCTGAGTAGGCTTTGCGGCGGGCTGCTTGCCCGGCGCTGTTCACTTCAATCCAGGGATTGTAACGCATGCGCAAGCTCATCCTCGCCGCTGTCGCCGGCACCGCCTTCGCTCTCGCTGGCTGCTCGGAAAAGCCGGCTGCTGAAGCCACCGAAGCTGCTGTTGAAGCAACCGACGCTGCAACCGACGTCGCTGCTGACGCTTCGGGCACCGCTTCGGAAGCCGCCGCTGACGCGAGCGAAGCTGCTTCGATGTAATTCCCGCCCGCAAGGGCAGGTTACACGAGATAGAGGGGGCGTGGTCTTCGGACCGCGCCCCTTTCGCTTTTCTGGCCTTGTGATGACGACGTAGCGCCAGAACGCGTCCCACGCATGACAACGCCTTCGAGGGAGACGTTCCCTGCGTCAGTTACCCGAACTTGGGAAACGCATCAGCGGCGGCGGACAAGGTCCTGCGTGCTCTTGGCAAGCGGCGCGCTGTAACCGTCATAGATCGTGCGCATCATCCGCGCGATGAGACCGGCATGGGCGGCATGCCCTTCAGGCCCGGTGACGAAGAACACTACCGCAAGATGACGCCCGTCGGGCAGGCGAACGATGCCCACATCGTCAGTCACTCCGGCGAGCGTGCCAGTCTTGTGCGCAACCAGCGTACCTTCGGGGAGGCCCGCCCGGATGCGGTTCTTGCCGGTGCTGGTCCGGGTCATCGTATCGAGCAGGACGGCACGGCTTTCGGGGCTCAGGGCACCGCCCCTGTCGATTGCAGAGAGCAGCGCGAGCATGGCGCGCGGCGTGCTCGACGTCTTCACGTCGATCACGCGAGCCGGATCTACCCTGCCATCGTCGCGGACCAGCGTGGCCATGGTGTGATCCAACCGCTGACCGACGATCCCCTTGGCCGAAAGCCAGCGGTTGACCTTCTCATACCCGCCGACTGCATGGATCAGCCCGTCGGTCGCCTCGTTGTGGCTGCGCGTGATCATCAGTTCCATCAGGCTCTGCGCTGTCATCACGCTGCCTGAACGGAGTGGTGCCTCCGCGCTCCGCGCTCCCGTTTCCCGCACCGGGATCATCATCGGAAACTGCTGGTCGAGCCGGAACGTGCCCTTTTCAACCTGATCAAGGAACGTGGCGGCAACTGCCACCTTGGCCGTGCTGGCCATGGGGAACGGCATGTCCGCATTCACGAAGATCTGTCCGCCCCCGTCAAGATCCATCGCGGCAACGCCGATGCGGCCGCGCCCTTCGGCGGCGATGGCTGCGACCTGCTGCTGGATCGCGAGATCGCGCTGGTCCTGCTGGGTCAGCGTCGCCCGGCTCTGCACCGCAGGGACGGTAGCGACGAGCGCGGGAGCTGCGACCATGAGTGCAGCGATGATTCTAGCGGTGCGGAACTTCATGCCCTTGCTGTACCCCGACCCCGGTTTATCCGTCTTTAACGTAAGTAACGCATTGCGAATCGTTGGCAAAGTGCCTTTCCGAGCACCTCGGCGCGCCTGATGCGCAGGTTGGCGCAATGTCGGGAACCGGATTGAGACCCGCATGTTCGCCCTGCCGATTCGCGCTGGACTTTAATCGATCGGTTAAGGATAGTGTCTTCAACCGGCGCCGTGACGCCGGAGCTGGAGATGCAATGGAAGGGCTGCTTGAAGCCGTCATGGCGCGCGCAGGCGTGGTGGGTCCGATCAGCGGACTGCAGCGGCTGTCGGGCGGCGCCAACATGGAATCGTGGGTGTTCGGCTGTGGCGATGCGCGTTTCGTCCTGCGCCGCGCACCTTCGGCGGAATGGATCGCGGGGCGAGCGCTGAACATGGCGGGCGAGGCCGAACTGATCCGCCGTGCCCATGCCGCAGGCGTCCGCGCACCCGAAGTCGTGGCCGAACTTGCAGCCGAAGACGCCTTGGGCATCGGCTTCATCATGCGCTGCCTGCCGGGCACAGCCGATCCTGAAGTGGCCCTCACCTCCCCTCCGGACCTTGCAAACGATCTCGCAAAGGCGATGGCAGGCATTCACGCGCTCGATCCCGCTGGGCTGGAATTCCTGCCGCGCCTGCTCCCCGCCGATGGCGTGGAGGGGCTGGCACAGCAGTTTGCGGATGCTGGCGGGGACCGGCCGGTCATCGCACTCGGTCTCGCCTGGCTGCGCGCCAACCTTCCCCCGCCCGCTCCACTGGTAGTGGTCCACGGCGATTTCCGCATCGGCAATCTCATGGTCGAGAACGGGCGCCTTTCGGGCGTGCTCGACTGGGAGCTGGCACACCTTGGCGATGGCCACGAAGACCTCGCTTATGGCTGCATGACCGTCTGGCGCTTCGGTCGGCTGGACAAACAGGGCTTCGGCCTGACCGATGTCACCAGTCTCGCCCGTGCCTATGAGTCTGCAGGTGGCGAGCCGTTCGACGCGGCCCGGTTCCGCTTCTGGCTGGTCTATCGCACCGTGTGGTGGGCGCTGGGTTGTCTGGCGATGGGCCGGTCCTGGCGCGAAGGCACCGACAGGTCGCTCGAACGCGTGGTCGTGGCACGCCGCTGCGCCGAACAGGAGCTCGACCTCCTGCTACTGCTGGAAAGCGAAGCGCCGGAAGTGGAGCGGGACAGGCCATTGCCAACCCCTGACCCTGTCCCGAACGCGGGCAATGGCGAACCTTCAGCAGCTGAAATTCTCACCGCGGTCTCCGAATGGCTTGCCGCAACGGTGAAAGAGAAGCTGGCCGGGCGCGAGCGCTGGGAACTCGCGGTCGCACAGAATGCGCTGGGCATCGTCCGTCGTGAACTCGCAGTTCGTGCCAATCCTGCAGACAAGGCGCTTGCCGATGACCTGCTGGCAGGGCGCAAGTCGCTCGCCACCCCCGGCCTGCTCGCCACCTTGCGCACCCGCGTGCTTTCCACGCTCACGGCCGACATGCCCAAGTACCCGGCGCTTGCCGCCGCAGCCAAGCTCTGGGAGCACCACTGATGGACTTCGATCTTCCCGCCGATCTCGTCGCCTACCTTGCCGAACTCGATGCCTTCATCGAGGCCGAGATCAAGCCGCTCGAGCAGGCGGACGACAACATCCGCTTCTTCGACCACCGCCGCGAATGGGCGCGCACCGATTTCGACAACGGGGGCCTGCCCCGCCACGAATGGGAGGCGCTGCTGGTCGAGGCGACCCGCCTCGCCGATGCCGCCGGACACTGGCGCTTCTCAGCGCCCAAGAAGTACGGCGGCAAGGACGGCCAGAACCTGTGGATGGCCGTGATCCGCGAGCATTTTGCCGCCAAGGGCCTTGGCCTGCACAACGACCTACAGAACGAGCATTCGATCGTCGGCAACTTTCCGTTCGTGAACATGTTCGAGCATTTCGGCACGGCTGAACAGCAGCAAGAATTCATCAACGGCGGCTTCGCCCGCACCCGCCGCACCGCCTTCGGCCTGACCGAGCCGAACCACGGCTCGGATGCCACCCACATGGAAACCCGCGCCGTGCCCGAGACTCGCGATGGCGTGCCCGGCTGGCGTATCGATGGCGAGAAGATGTGGACCACCGGCATGCACGTGGCGACCCACTGCGCCACCTTCGCCCGCACCAGTGGCGAGAACGGCGATGCACGCGGGATCACCTGCTTCCTCGTGCCCAATCCCACCGAAGGTCTTGTCATCGAGGAATACCTGTGGACCTTCAACATGCCGACCGACCATCCCCGCGTGTCGTTCACCAATGTCTGGGTGCCTGAATCCGCAATCCTCGGTCCCATCGGCGGCGGCCTCGCCATCGCGCAGAGCTTCGTGCACCAGAATCGCATCCGGCAGGCGGCGTCATCGCTTGGTGCGGCGACCTTCTGCGTCGAGGAATCGGTGCGTTATGCGCGCGAGCGCAAGCCGTTCGGCGAGGAGTTGGCCCGCAATCAGGCAATTCAGTTTCCGCTGGTGGAACTCGCCACCCAGTGCGAGATGCTGCGCCTGCTGATCCGCAAGACCGCCTGGGCGATGGACCAGCTCGAAGCCGAAGAGGGCGGGCACAAGCGGATCGAGCGCGAACTGTCCGACAAGGTCTCGATGTGCAACTACTGGGCGAATCGGCTGGTCTGCGAAGCGGCAGACCGCGCGATGCAGGTCCACGGCGGCATCGGCTATTCGCGGCACAAGCCGTTCGAACACATCTACCGCCACCACCGCCGCTACCGCATCACCGAGGGCGCGGAGGAAATCCAGATGCGCAAGGTGGGCGCGTTCCTGTTCGGCTACCTCGGACCGCGCAAGGGCCAGTTCGGTTAAAGGGGCGCTGCCCCAAGGCAGGGCTGTCCTCGCCTGCCAAAGCTTGGCATAGCAGCCGCGATGAACAGCGTCCTTGCCTCGGCGATTGCCATGACCGTGATCGTCGCGGTGCGCTACCTGATCACCAGCGGCCTGTTCGCATGGGCCACGCACAAGGTCCGCCCCGGCCACTACACCGGGCTGGAGCGCCAGATTCGCTCGGAAATCACATGGAGCCTTGCCACGGCGGCCATCTATGGCGTGCCCGCCGGCGTCGTCGCGTGGGGCTGGCAGCAGCGCGGCTGGACCCGGATCTACACCGATCCGCAAAGCTATCCGCTGTGGTGGATGCCGGTCTCGCTGCTGCTCTACCTGCTGATCCATGACACATGGTTCTACTGGACCCACCGCTGGATGCACCGCCCGGTGGTGTTCCGGCACATCCACGCGATTCACCACGCCAGCCGCCCGCCAACAGCATGGGCGGCGATGAACTTCCACCCCATCGAGGCGGCCATCGTCTCGTTGCTGATCCCTGCGCTGGTTTTCGTCATCCCGATCCATGCCGGGATGCTGGGGCTGGTTCTGCTGGTGATGACGGTGATGGGCGTGACCAATCACATGGGCTGGGAGATGTTCCCCGGCTGGCTTGTTCATTCCCGGGCAGGGAACTGGCTGATAACGGCAAGCCACCACCATCGCCATCACGAGCAATATCGCTGCAACTACGGTCTCTACTTTCGCCACTGGGACCGGCTGTGCGGCACAGACAAGGGACTGTCCGCACCATGAAGCGCTCCTCCATCCTGTTGGCCCTGCTGCTTGCAGGCAATGCTCCAGCGCCGACCACGATCACCGTGGACCTGACCGGACTTCGCAACACCAAGGGCATGGTCTGGCTGTGCATGAGCGCCAACCCCAAGCTCTTTCCCGAAGGCTGCGACAAGGACCCCAATCGCCGCACCGCATCGATGAAAGCGGACCAGCCCGGCCCGCTGGTGATCCGCGATGTCATGCCGGGGCGCTACGCCATCGTTCTCCTCCATGACGAGAACGGGAACAAGAAGATGGACAAGACGCTGTTCCTGCCAAAGGAAGGCTTCGGCTTCTCGCGCGATGCACCGGTCCGGATGTCGGCGCCCAAGTTCGAAGCGGCAGCCTTTGACGTCACCGGCGGCGCGCCCGTTCGCATGAAGATGAAAGTCCGATACCTGTAGTGCCAGAAGCGCAAGTCCCACCGGAAACCAAGCCTTCAGGGAGCGCACTCGCGCCATTCCGCTATCCCACCTTCCGCGCGATCTGGACCGCGAACCTGTTCTCGAACATCGGTTCGATGATCCAGTCGGTCGGTGCGGCCTGGCTGATGACCGAGCTTACACGGTCGCATGTGCTCGTTGCGCTGGTGCAGGCATCGGCCACGATTCCCATCCTGCTGCTGGGGATGTTCGCCGGCGCGATTGCCGACAATTACGACCGCCGCCGCGTGATGCTCGCCGCGCAAAGCGGGATGCTCGTCGTCTCGGCCGCGCTCGCGGTCCTGTCCTATACCGGCAACATCGGTCCATTGTCGCTTCTGGTGCTGACGCTCATGGTGGGCATGGGCACCGCGCTCAACGGCCCCGCGTGGCAGGCCTCGGTGCGCCTGCAGGTGGACCGGGCCGACTTGCCACAGGCGATCTCGCTCAACGCCATTTCGTTCAACCTTGCCCGCAGCGTTGGACCGGCACTTGGCGGCATTCTCATCTCGTTGTGGAGCACGAGCCTTGCCTTCGCATTTAATGCGGTCAGCTACGTCGGGATGATCGTGGTGCTGGCACGTTGGCGTCCGGAATCGCTTCCGCCGATGCGCGAGCCGATGATGGCTGCGATTGGACGCGGCATCCGCTTCTGTGCAGCCTCCTTGCCAATCCGCAAGGTGCTGCTGCGCGGTTTTGCCATCGGCTTCGGCGCAGCTGGCCTGCAGGCTCTGATGCCGAGCATTGCGCGCGACGTGCTGAAGGGCAGCGAACTGGACTACGGGCTGATGCTCGGCGGCTTCGGCATCGGCTCGATCGTGACGGCGCTGTGGATTTCCAAGGTGCGCCGGCGGCTTGGGAGCGAAGCGGTGGTGACGGCCGCAACCGTCATCTTCGCCGCGGCGCTGCTGCTGATGGCCTCTGCGACCAGCGTGCCTGTGGCAGTTGGCGCAGCCTTCATCGGCGGGATGGGCTGGGCCAGCGCGATGACCAGCCTCAACGTCGCGATGCAGTTGCGCAGCCCTGAAGACATCCTTGGCCGCTGTCTCTCAATCTATCAGGCTGTGACCTTCGGCGGCATGGCGCTAGGCGCCTGGGCATGGGGCAGCGTGGCAGACTTGTCCTCGCTGACGACCGCGCTGCACTTTGCGGCAGGCTGGCTGGTCCTGTCTCTTGCCATGCATTTTTTTGCGCCTATGCCGACGCGCGAGGAAGGGCGGCTCGATGCCGTCCCCGATGCCAGACGCTGATAGCCGGAGCCCACGATGACCGACGCCCGCCCCCTGCGCTCGCTGCTCTACATGCCCGCGAGCAACCCGCGCGCCATCGCCAAGGCGCGCAGCCTCGATTGCGATGCGGTGGCGCTCGATCTGGAAGATGCGGTTGCGCCAGAAGCAAAGGCCGATGCGCGCGCCGCACTGGTCGCGGAGGCACAAGCCGGAGGGTTCGGCCACCGCAGGCTGATTGCCCGGATCAATGCCCTGTCGACACCGTGGGGGCACGACGATCTGACCGCCCTTGCCTCAGCCCCGGTCGAAGCGATCCTTGCGCCGAAAGTCGATGACGCAGGCGATGTCGAGGCACTGTCGCATGCCATGGACGCTGCAGGCTTTTCCGCAGACGTGGCGCTGTGGGTGATGATCGAAACGCCGCGCGCGGTGCTGGCGCTTGAACGCATTGCGGCTTGTGCAGGTCGCACCCGGCTGGCGGGCTTCGTGCTCGGCCTCAACGATCTGGCCAAGGACAGCGGCATTGCCCAGCTACCGGGGCGTGGAGCGTTCCTTCCCGTGCTGACCATTGCCGTCCTCGCCGCACGCGCGCACGGCCTCGTCATCCTTGATGGCGTCTGCAACGCGATCGACGACACGGCCCGGCTCGAAGCGGAGTGCGAGCAGGCGCGCGATTCGGGGTTTGATGGCAAGACCCTCATTCACCCCGCGCAACTTGAACCCTGCAATCGCATTTTCGCACCGACCGCCACCGATGTCGCCGAAGCGGAGGCAATTGTCGCGGCCTTTGCCGATCCTGCCAACGCAGGCCGTGGCGCCTTGCGCCTGAACGGAAAAATGGTGGAACTTCTGCATCTTGCGCAAGCCGAAAAGCTGCTTGCCACGGCAGCTGCCATCGCTGCCCGGTAACCTGCCGCAAGCCGCATTGGCGCAACTTAAGCACTTCTTCACAAAGTTGCGCCAGACCAGTTCCCGACAAATGGGATCTGGTGAGCGTGATGGATACTTTGCGTGGAATTGACCGTGACAGCGTCGAGGCGGAACTCGATCTGGCCGGATTCGAAGATGACGCGGCCAGCGAAGCGCCGCCCCCGGTTGTCGGCCAGGACGAGCGCCGCATGCAGGTGCGCGCCTACAACTACTGGGCAGGCCTGCTGGGCGACAATTCGTTCCCGCCGGTCGCCTCGCTGCTGGCAGGCCACTACCCAGACTTCGCCGACAATCTGGTGCTGCTGCACTTCGACGAAGGCATCGATGATCCCGCGATCACGTTCCTTGGCACGAAACTGGGCGAAGAATGCGGCACCGAAAGCTCGATCGAGCGGCTGAGCCAGGTTCCGGGGCGTTCGCTGCTCTCGCGCATCACCGACCACTACATGCAGATCATCGCCAATCAGGCGCCGATCGGGTTCGAGGCCGAATTCGTAAACCAGCACGGCCGCACGATTCTCTATCGCGGCATCCTGCTGCCGTTCTCGTCCGACGGGTCGAAGATCGACTACATCATGGGCGCGATCAACTGGAAGGAGCTGGCCGATCAGGCGACGACCGACGAGCTTCTGCTGGAAATCGGTCAGGCGCTCGACACGGCCCCGATCAAGCAGCAGCCACGCCGCCCGCTGATCGCACCCAGCGATGCCTGGGCCGATGGCCCTGCCGCGCTCGATCTCGATGCCTTCCCCGAACCCGCCTTCGGGCTCGACGAAGACATCTTCCCGATGCCTCCGGCCGAAGACACGCCGGAACCCGAATCGCTGGCCGACTGGCTGGTATCGGCGCGCGAGATGGCGCTTGTCGCCAATTCCAGCGAGGACCGCACCCGCAGCGCGCTCTACGCCGCCATCGGCCGGGCATGGGACTTCGCGCTGGCCGCGCAGGGCGAGCCGGAAGAGTTTGCCGAACTGCTCGAGGACGCAGGCCTGACCATGCAGGAACGCGCGCCGATGACCCCGGTCGTCAAGCTCGTGTTCGGCGCAGACTACGACAAGACCCGCCTCACCGAATACGCCACCGCCCTGACCCATGCCCAGCGGATCAGCCTCGCCCGCGGCGAACTGGGCCAGTACCTGTCCGAAGCACCCGGCGGCCTCAAGGGCGTGATCAATGCCGAGCGCCGCCTGCGCCGCGAGGAAGCCGGCAAGGCTCTGGCCAAACGCGGGCCCGAGGCCCTGACCGAATCGCTGCGCGCCCTGCCTTCGCGCAAGGTCAGCGAGATTGCGCCGCCCGAGGGCGTGGAATTCGCCCTGGTCCTCGTGCGGCGTCTGGAAAATGGCGAAGTGGTAGCGCTCGGTGACCTGGCCGACGATGCCGCCTTGTTCGAGCGCGCCGCACGCCACCTTATCGGCTAGCGCATATGCCCCTGCGACCGCTTTGCGACATAGCGGTTGCCTGCTAGCCCTTGCCGCATGACAAGCACGACGAAGGGCAAGTGGCGCATGGGTTGGATCGGCTGGACGGCGACATGCCTCGTCCTGCTAGGGCTCGTCGGGTATTTTGCCTTCCGACATGCCCTGGAGAACAACGCTGTCGCCGTGCTCGACGGGGCCGACAGGCTGCTCAATGGGGGCGATGGTGCGATCCAGCTCGTGGCGCAGGCCCAGTTTGGCAACGACCCGGCGCAAAAGCTCGAAATGTTCGTGCCGCAGGGCACCAAGGGCACCTTGCCGATCGTCATGTTCGTCCACGGCGGCGGATGGTCGAGCGGCGATCCCCACGACTACCGCTTCATCGCCCGCACTCTCTGCGCGCGCGGCTATGCCGTGGTGCTCGCTGGTTACCGGCTCTACCCGCAGGCGAAGTATCCCGCGATGCTCGAAGACGGTGCCGCCGCAGTACGCTGGGTGCACGACAATGCGGCCAGGTTCCGTGGCGATCCGGCAAGGCTTGCCCTGATGGGCCACTCTGCCGGGGCCTATAACGTGGTCATGCTCTCGCTCGACCCGCAGTGGCTCAAGGCCGTCGGCCTCGAGACGAGCATCATTCGCGGCACGGTCTCGCTGGCAGGCCCGTTCGATTTCCTGCCGTTCGATACTCCCGCCACGATCCACAGCTTCGGCGATGCGCCTGATCCGTCGATGACCCAGCCGGTCAACTTCGCCCATGCCGGTGCGCCACCGCTGCTGCTCGTCACCGGGGATGCCGACACGCGAGTCAAGCCGCGCAACTCCAAGGCCCTTGCGCGGCGGATGACCGAAGCCGGAGCGCCGACGCAGCCGGTCCTGCTCGATGGCGTCAGCCACGAGATGATAATCATGATGTTCGCCCGCCCCTTCACGCGCGACACCCGCGCGCTCGACGCAGTGCTGCCATTCCTCACGAAGGTGACGGCACCTTCAGTTGCGGTTCAGGCGCAGGGCGGATAGTCCCGCCATCGTGACGCGCAAACGCTCTGCCCCATTCCTGACGACGTTCCTGAGCCGCCTTGTCGCGGCGTTCGTGGCGCTGTCGCTGTGCCTGCAGCCGGCCACCGCGCAATCGGTGCTGCGTGATGCCGAGACCGAAGCGCTGTTCCGCGATGCCTCGGCCCCGATCTTCAAGGCGGCGGGCTTCAATCCCAATGCGGTTGACCTGATCCTGCTCAACGACGGCTCGATCAACGCCTTCGTCGCGGGCGGACAGGCGATCTACATCCATTCGGGACTCATCGGCGCGGCCGACAACGTGAACGAGCTGCAGGGCGTGATCGCCCACGAACTCGGCCACATCACCGGCGGCCACGTCATCCGCTTCGACGAAGGCCTCAAGCCCGCAACCGGCATCACCGTGCTTTCGCTGCTGCTCGGCGGATTGGCTGCCGCAGCGGGATCGCCCGACGCGGCGCTTGGCGTGTTCATGGCCGGGCAGCAGGCAGCACTGGGCAAGTTCCTCGCTTTCAGCCGCGCGCAGGAAAGCTCGGCCGACGCGGCGGGCGCGCAGTTCCTGTCCAAGGCCGGCATTTCCGGGCGCGGCTCGATCGAATTCTTCAAGAAGCTGCAGAATCAGGAATTCCGCTACGGCTTCAGCCGTCGCAGCAATCCCGATGCGGAGTTCTACAGCACCCACCCGATGACCGCAGACCGCCTGACCACGCTGCAGGACACCTACGAGAAGGACCCGGCGTGGAACACCCCGCCGCCTGCGGAGCTGCAGGCCCGGTTCCTGCGGGTAAAGGCCAAGCTCTATGGCTATCTGGCCGAGCCGCAAGACACGCTGCGCGCCTATCCCGAATACTTGACCGACGTTCCCGCGCGCTACGCCCGGGCCTATGCCTTCCACAAGGAAGCCTTCGTCGACAAGGCTTTGGACGAGACCAAGGCGCTTATCGCCAGCGATCCTGCCAACCCCTACTTCCTTGAACTGGAAGGGCAGATCCTGCTGGAATCGGGTCGCCCCGCCGAAGCGGTCGAGCCGCTGCGCAAGGCGACGCAGATGACCAACAACGAGCCGCTGATCGCCACCACTTTCGGCCATGCCCTGATCGCCACAGAGGACAAGGACAACTTTGCCGAGGCCGAGAAGGTGCTCAAGACCTCGGTCGCGCGCGACAAGGACAACCCGTTCACATGGTACCAGCTCGGCGTGGTCTACGAGGCCAAGGGCGACATCCCCCGCGCACGGCTTGCCAGCGCCGAGCAGCAGCTGATGAACATGCAACTGGGCGAGGCCGTGCGAAGTGCCGAAGCAGCCGAAAGCGCCTTGCCCAAGGGCACGCCCGACTGGCTCCGCGCGCAGGACATTGCGATGTCGGCCCGCGCGATGATGGAACGCCAGAAGAAATCGCGCTAGGCACCACACAATGTCAGAGACCCAACCCCGCCGCCTCGGTGCATTTGCCGCCGTAGCCCTGCTTTTCGCCGCAGGAGGCGCAGCTCTGGGCTGGTGGTACGAGCACCGCTCGATCGCTGCCACGCAAAGCGAGGACGCCCAGCTTGAAGCCTCGCTCGCCAGCGCCGGGATCGATGGCAAGGAACGCGCCGCCATCGAAGGGCTGGTGCGCTCCTACATTCTCGAACACCCCGAAGTCCTGCCCGAAGCGATGGAACGCCTGCAGGAGCGGGAAGCCTCGGCCCGCATCGCTCCGATGCGCGGCGCGCTCGAAACGCCATTCCCCGGCGCGGTCCTCGGCAACCCGAACGGCAAGGTCACGCTGGTCGAATTCACCGATTTTGCCTGCACTTATTGCCGCCAGAGCGTGAAGGCGCTCGATGGCCTGATCGCGAAGAATCCCGATCTGCGCGTCGTCGTGCGAGAACTGCCGATCATCGCGCCCGAAAGCGCGCCCGCCGCGCGCATGGCCCTCGCCGCCGCCGCGCAAGGGCGGTACCCGGCCTACCACAAGGCGATGTTCGAGGGCGCGCGCCCTTCGGACGAGAGCATTGCAGCTGCAGCTGGCGTTGCCGGGCTGGATCTTGCCGCCGCACGCAGCTTTGCCGCGCGGCCCGATGTCGAGGAAGAGCTCAAGCGCAACCTGCAGATGGCCCGCCAGCTCGGCATCAACGGAACGCCCGCATGGATCATCGGCGACCAGCTGGTCCACGGTGCCGTCCCCGCCGAAGACCTGCAGGCCGCAATCGATGCCGCACGCAAGGGTTAGGTCGCACTAGCCTAGCCCCCTTCGAACGGTTACAAACCTTTTCATGGCCGCGCTGCCGTTCAGACCAACGCCGTTCTTCGGCAACAAGAACCGAGCCTTCTGGCGCCTGCAGTTCATGGGCTGGGGCGGCGCGATGCTGCTGCGTGCGATGTCCTCCATCGCCAATGCGCAGCCGTGGTCATTCCTCGTCATCGTGGTGATCGCCACGATCACCGGCTTCTCGATCTCGCTGATCCTCTCTGTGATCTACCGCGCGCTGATCAACCGGCGGCCGATCGTGACCTGGGGTGTGACGGCCATCGCGATGTCGGTCGCGGTGGGCCTCTATGCCTTCATCGATTCATGGGTGATCAGCCTCTACCGGCAGGGCGGCGATGCCAGCTTCGCGCAGCTGTTCCTCGGCGTGTTCTACCTCGACCTTACGCTCGTGATCTCGTGGACCGGCCTCTATTACGCGATCAACTTCTTCCTGCAGGTGGAAGAGCAGAACGACCAGCTGATGCGGCTCGAAGCGCAGGCAACCTCTGCCCAGCTGGCCATGCTTCGCTACCAGCTCAACCCGCACTTCCTGTTCAACACGCTGAATTCGATCTCCACGCTGGTCCTGCTCAAGCAGACCGAGCCTGCCAACGCGATGCTTTCGCGCCTGTCCTCGTTCCTGCGCTACACGCTGGTCAACGAGCCGACCGCGCGGGTGACTGTGGCGCAGGAGATCGAGACGCTGAAGCTCTACCTCGATATCGAGCGGATGCGCTTCGAGGAGCGGCTGCGCACCGAATTCCGCATCGACGATGCCGTGCGCAGCGGGCTGATGCCCTCGCTGTTGCTGCAGCCGCTGGTCGAGAACGCGATCAAGTATGCCGTCAGCCCGATGGAATATGGCGCGGAAATTACCGTGGAGGCGCAACTCGTCGGCCCGATGCTGCGGGTCACCGTGTCCGATACCGGACCGGGCTTGCCACCGGGCACCGATCCTTCAAGCGTGTTTGGCGTGAGCAGCGACAGCACCGGCATCGGACTTGCAAACATCCGCGATCGTCTAGTTCAGGCCTATGGCGAGAACCAGCGGTTCGACATCTCCAACCGCCCGGAAGGGGGTTTCCAGGTCGTGCTCGAACTGCCGTTCGAGGCGAAGGCAGAGCCGGTCCCGGCCACTCCTGTCCGGCGTTCTGGCATGATCGGCGTGGGGGTCGGCGCATGAAAGCGGGAACCGACTGCCGCTTTACCCGTCCTGCCATCAGGCAATCTCCAACGGGGGGACCGTTTCGGGGGCGCAACGTGATCCATAAGGGAACCGCATGACCATCCGCACGATCCTCGTCGACGACGAGAAACTGGCCATCCAGGGGCTGCAGCTCCGCCTCCAGGCCTTCCCCGATGTCGAAGTGATCGACACCTGCTCGAACGGGCGCGAGGCCATCCGCAAGATCAAGACCGAAAAGCCTGACCTCGTTTTCTGTGACATCCAGATGCCGGGGTTTGACGGTTTCTCGGTGGTCAAGGGCGTGATGGAGATCGACCCGCCGCTGTTCGTCTTCGTGACCGCCTATTCCGAACACGCGATCAAGGCGTTCGAGGCCAACGCGGTCGACTACCTGCTCAAGCCGGTCGAGGAAGACCGCCTTGCCGACGCGCTTGACCGCGCCCGCACACGCCTTTCGGAAAAGCGCGGACGCGAAGAGGCCGACAAGCTCAAGACCGTGCTCGCCGAAGTCGCGCCCGGTGCCATGCCCGAGATCGAGGACGAGGGCGAGCCGGTGGCCGGGCGCTTCGAAAAGCTCATCAACATCAAGGATCGCGGCAAGATCTTTCGCGTCGATGTCGACACGATCGAGCGCATCGAAGCCGCAGGCGACTACATGTGCATCTACACCGGCGACAATTCGCTGATCCTGCGCGAGACGATGAAGGACCTTGAGCGCCGCCTTGACCCGCGCGTGTTCCAGCGTGTGCACCGCTCGAAGATCGTCAATCTCGATCAGGTGCGCCAGGTCAAACCGCACACCAATGGCGAATGCTTCCTCGTGCTCGAGAGCGGCGCCGAGGTGAAGGTGTCGCGCTCCTACCGCGATGTGGTGGCACGCTTCGTTCACTGAGTGGTCGATAGCGCCGCAGACTTTCCTGTTTCTCGCAGAGACGCGAAGAAGAACGGAAGAGCGCAAAGATGACGCGCTTCTTCTCTGCGATCTCTTTTCCCTCTGCGTCTTTGCGAAAAACAGAAAAATAGCGGCGCGGTGCGATCACTCGACACGTTGTCCACGCATGGGTAAGTCCGCCGCATGACCGACTTCTCCATTCCCGGTTTCGATCTTGAAGCCTTCGTCGCCGCAACGCTTGCCGAAGATCTGGGCGAAGGCCTGCCCGGCGGCGGGCATGACGTGACCAGTGAAAGCGTTATCCCGGCAGACGCTCGCTTTTCCGGCGTGATGGACAGCCGCGATGCGATCACCGTCTGCGGATTGCCGATTGCCGCTGCATTCTTCCGCACGCTTGATCCGGACATGAAGATCGAGATTCTCGTCGAGGAAGGCGCACAGGTCGCGCCCGGCTCCGATCTGATGCGCCTTGAAGGCAACGCCCGCGCAATGCTTACCGGCGAGCGCAGCGCGCTGAACACCGTCCAGCACCTGTCGGGCGTCGCCACACTGACCCGCCAGTATGTTGATGCCATGGGGGACACGAGCGCAAAGCTGCTCGACACCCGCAAGACCATCCCCGGCCTGCGCCATCTCGAAAAGTACGCGGTGCGCACCGGCGGCGGCACCAATCACCGCATGGGCCTGTGGGACGCGGCGATGATCAAGGACAACCACGTCCTCGTCGCAGGCGGCGTGGCCGAGGCCGTACGTCGCGCTTTGTCCGCAGGCGTCAGGGACGTGATCTGCGAGGTCGACCACATCGACCAGATCGAACCTGCCCTCGCCGCCGGTGCCACGCGCCTGCTGCTCGACAACATGGGGCCTGACCGTTTGCGCGAGGCCGTTGCCTTGGTCGCGGGCCGCGTGCCCTGCGAGGCCTCGGGCGGCGTCCGGCTCGACACCATCGGCGCGATTGCAGCCTCGGGCGTGGACTACGTCTCGGTCGGCCGCCTGACCCAGAGCGCGCCCGCCGCCGATATCGGCCTCGACTTCACTCCGATTGCCTGAACAGGACCAGCCCCATGCGCCCCACGACCATCCGCCTGTTCGAAGCCAGCGTGATCGCCAGCCAGCTGATCCGCATCGTCAACATCGTGATCCACGCAGACGCAATGGCGGCGGCTCTGGAGATCGGACGCAACCAGTTGCTGATCGGCCCGTTCGCCAACGCGCTGGTCGCCATCGGCCTCGCCCTTGCCGTGTCGCGCGGGCGGTTCTCGATTGCACGCTGGTTCCTCGCAGCCGTGATAGCGCTGGACCTGATCGGCCTTGGCGGCATTCCCGCCGTTGCCCTGATGATCGGCGTACCCTTCGCGATCTTCTCGGTCATCGCGATCCTGCTGATGCTGGCGGCAGGCGTGCTGATGTTCGTGCCTGCGTCGTCGCAATGGCTGAAGCAGCGCGCGTAATCGTTCGGGGCATGTGACCAAGATCGCTATCCCGCCTCGCGCGAAGGCGATAGCATGGCCGCAGTTTAAGGGAGCTGCCCGATGCGTCCACGTTCGATTACGATCTTTCATCGTCTGCTGATCGCCGTGATGGTAATCAGTCTTGTCCAGACCGCGATTTCGTGGACCTCCTCGCAGGACATTCTCCAGGCTGATCCTGCGACGCGGATGTTCGGCAGCTGGTGGTTCCTGATCGGCGTGAGCCTGATCAGCTACGGCATCTACGCGCTGATCTGGTTCAGGATCGTGGCCCGTGCCAGCAATGCCGCACGGTGGATCTTTACGGTGCTGACCGTGCTTAGCGTTGTCAGCGTACCGCTCAACCTCGCCAATGCTGTCTCCGGTTTGATCAGTCCTTTGACCGCGATCCTGATGCTGGCTTCCGCACTGGTGCAACTGGCCGCCCTCGTCTGCCTGTTCCTGCCGGATGCACGGCGCTGGTTCGCGAACAAGGGCGTAATGGCAGACCCGCTCGTCTTCGAATGAACCTCGCTCGACTGCTGACACTGCCGCTGGCCCTGCTGGCGACGCCCGCCCTCGCACAGGGCTGGCAGTGCCAGATTCCGCCGCAAATCAGCGTGCCGCCGCTGCCCGAGCCCGATGCCCCGCCGCGCATCGTGCCGACCACGGGCTACACGCTGGCCATCAGCTGGTCGCCCGAGTTCTGCCGCACGCGCAAGAACGATCCGCGCCACGCCACGCAGTGTTCGGGCAAGTACGGCCGCTTCGGCTTCGTGCTCCACGGCCTCTGGCCCGATGGCAGGGGCGGCCAGTATCCGCAGTATTGCCCGTCGCGCCGCCTGCCCGATGCGCAGACCCTGCGCCGCAACTTCTGCACCACGCCCTCTGCCGAGCTTCAGCTGCACGAGTGGGCCAAGCACGGCACTTGCATGAGCAAGGACCCGGCGGCCTACTTCGACAAGGGCCGCGCGCTGTTTCAGGCGATGCAGTTCCCCGACATGGCCCGCCTCTCGCGCACCGAGGGTCTGGACGCAGGAAAGGTCCGGCAGGCCCTGACCATCGCCAACCCGCGCCTCAAGCCCGACATGATCCGCCTGCTGCTGGGCCGCGATGGCTGGCTGCGCGAGATTCACGTCTGCCACTCGGTCCGCATGAAGCCCGCGCGCTGCCCCGGCGGCAATGGCCCGGCAGATACGGTGCCGGTGAAAATCTGGCGCAGCTTCTAGCGCCGTTCGCGGAAAAACCGGCGCAGCAGTTCCGCCGCCTCACCCTCGCCCATGCCGGAATAGACCTCGGGCCGGTGCAGGCAGGTCGGCTGCTCGAACACCCGCGCCCCATGCTCCACCGCACCACCCTTGGGATCGCTGGCGGCATAATAGACCCGCGCGATACGGGCATGGGCGATGGCACCGGCACACATCGCGCAGGGCTCGAGGCTGACCCACAGGTCGCAACCCTCCAGCCTCTCCTGCCCCAACACTGCAGCAGCGGCGCGAATCGCCAGCACCTCGGCATGAGCGGTAGGGTCGCACAGGCCGCGAGGCTGGTTGTGAGCCGTGGCAACAACCTTGCCGTCCTTGACCACGACCGCGCCGATCGGCACTTCGCCCTCGCCAGCCGCCCGCGCAGCCTCACCCAGAGCCAATCGCATCGGTTCAGGCAGGGGCCAGCGGGTCATGCCACGGGCTATAGGTGCCGGAACGTCGCTTTCAAACTCCGAATCCTTGACTTCGCTCCGTGAATCGATAAGAGCCGCGCCTTCCCGATAGGTATTATCGAACACAAGCGAGTTTTAGCCATGTCGCGTATCTGCGAACTGACCGGTAAGGGCCGCCAAGTCGGTCACAACGTAAGCCACGCCAACAACAAGACCAAGCGTCTGTTCCTGCCCAACCTGCAGAACGTCACGCTGATGAGCGAGAAGCTGGAGCGCAGCTTCAAGTTCCGCGTTTCGACCCATGGTCTGCGTTCGGTCGAACACAACGGCGGTCTCGACAACTGGCTGCTCAAGCAGTCGGACACCAAGCTCAGCACGCGCGCCCTCAAGGTGAAGCGCGAGCTGGTCAAGGCGACCGCCGCCTAATTCTTCTGCCCGCAAGGGTTGAGACATCGAAGGCCCCCATTCCATAACGGAACGGGGGCTTTTGTTGCGTCTGCTTTAGCGGGCCGGAAGGCGCGCAGGATCGAACTTCAGCTTCATCAGCCAGGTTTGCTGGAACGCCGAATCGTTGGCATCGGTCACCAGCCAGAGTGAATCGCCAACCAGCGCCATTCCTTCCCAGTTTTCACGCAGGACGCGCCCGTCGATCCGGGCAAGCTCCTGCGTGGCAAGCGGGCGCGCGAAATCCAGCTTCGTCAGATCCGCCAGCACGATTCGCGCCTCGAAGTGCGGTGGCAGGAATGCGAAGCGGCGCACCAGCACCAGCAGCCGTCCATCGGGGAGCGCTACGGCGTCAACCGGGTCGAACCCCGGCGGGACGATCAGGCCGAACGGCCGTCCCTTCACCTTGCCGGGATGCCCCGGAAACATCAGGCCCATATGCAGCCCTCCCCGCCCGGTCCCGCACGCTTCGCACAGCATGATCCAGCGCCCGTCGGGCAGCCGCGCCATGGCTTCAGCGCCGCCGTTGCGCGGCCAATCGACGATCTGAGGCACTGCAAGGAACTTCGCCCTGCCCTTGGTGGTGTCGACGCGGACAATGTGCGCTTCGTCCTCAAGGCCAAGCCACAGCGCGCCATCGGGATCGCGTACGGCCGATTCGACATCGAAGCCGACGTAGCGGCCATCTTCGCGACGCAGGGAGATGGCGCGCTGGGCCTTGGGCACACTCCAGCCCTCGCGGGGTGGCAGGGGGAGCGAGAGGACACGGTTCCGGTCGCTGACGGCCATCAGACCGCCGCTGCGCGATTGAACGAGCGCGGAGTACCCGCCGAAGAAGCGGTCGGTGCCGGTGAGGTGCCACAGACCTTCGAGCGAGAAGGGCCCGAGGCTGTCCCGTTCGGCCTTGGGCACCTTGCCCGCAATGCTTTCAACCAGAACCCGGCCGGAGGCGCGATTGGGGTTGTCTCTCGGTCCGGTCCAACTCAGCCAGAGCAGAGGAACCAACAATAGGAGGAAAGCAACCGGTTTGCGCACGAAAGCGCGTTGGCACATCCGCAGCCGTGGTCAACCTTCAACCGTGCACCCCTGCCAACAAAGGTTCAGGCCAGATGGCGTCAGGCAGGCCGGAACTTCAGCGCATCCCCATTGATGCAGTAGCGCAGGCCCGTTGGCGCAGGGCCATCGTCGAACACGTGGCCGAGGTGCCCGCCGCACTGGGTGCAATGGACTTCGGTGCGCGACATGCCGAGGCTGCGATCGGTGCTGGTGGCAACGCCCTTGGGCAGCGGCTTCCAGAAGCTGGGCCAGCCGGTTCCGCTGTCGAACTTGGTCGATGAGGCAAACAGCGCGTTGCCGTCAGCCGCGCAGACGAACGTACCCTTGCGATGTTCCTTGAGCAGCGGCGAGGTAAACGGGCGCTCGGTTCCTTCCTCGCGCAGGATGTAGAACTGCTCCGGGGTCAGGACGCGGCGCCATTCCGCCTCGCTCTTCACGATCGGGAACGTGCCCTTGGCCGCAGGCTTGGCGCTGCACGCGCTGGCAAAGGGCAAGACCGATCCTGCGGAAAGAAAAGAGACGAAGCGGCGACGTGTGGCAATCATGGTCAACCTTCAGGTATCCTGCCGATGGGTGAGAGGGTGTAACCTCGGGGGCGGAGTGCCCACCGACAGGACTTGGGCCCTTCTAGGCCTGTCCTGCTCTCACAATCGTGACACAAGTCATAGCATGACGACCTGTATGGGCGATTACCGCTTTTCGAGCACCACCTCGAGCTTGCGGAAGCCGTGGACGAAGTTCGCCCGCACGCGCTCCACTTCGCCCGCCACGCGCACCTTCATCCGGCGCTCGTGCATTTCTTCCAACAGGATGCGCAGTTGCAGCTCGGCCAGCCGCGCGCCGACGCAACGGTGCACGCCATAGCCGAACGAGAGGTGCCGCCGGGCGTTGTCGCGGTCGACGATCAGCTTGTCGGCATTCTCGAACACGGTCTCGTCGCGGTTGGCCGAGATGTACCAGAGAATCAGCTTCTCGCCGGCCTTGATGTTCTGCCCGAACACCTCGGCATCGGCCGTGGCGGTGCGGCGCATGTGTGCAAGCGGCGTGACGTAGCGGATGCACTCCTGCACCGCATTCGGGATCAGCGAGGGATCGCTTGCCAGCAGGTCACGCTGGTCAGGGAACTGGTCGAGCGCGTGGATGATGCCCGACATGGTGTTGCGCGTCGTATCGTTGCCGCCAACGATCAGCAGCACCAGATTGCCCATGAACTCCTGCGGGCTCATGTGGTTCATCGCCTCGGAATGAATCATCATCGAGATGAGATCACCCGAAGGCGCGTTGCGCATCCGTTCGCCCCACAGGCGCTGGAAGTAGTGCGCCATCTCGCCGAGGAAGCTGAAGCGCATGTCGGACAGTTCGCGCGCAAGCACCAACTCCACGTCGCCCGCCCAGTCCGACCAGAACGTCAGCAGGCGGCGGTCCTGCCACGGGAAGCCGAACAGCAGCGCAAGCATGCCGGTGGTCAGTTCGATCGAGACCTTGTCGACCCAGTCGAACTTCTCGCCCCAGGGCAGCGAATCGAGAACTTCGCCGGTGCGCTGACGAATCTCGCGCTCCATTTCGATCATCTTGGCGGGCGTGAAAGCGGGGGCGACGGTGCGGCGCTGGCCAGTATGCTCGGGCCGGTCCATGGCGATGAACATCGGCAGCTGCCGCTCGGCCAGAAGCGCAGGATCGGTGTCGGCCGGAGGATCGCCGATCGTGATGCCGCCGTACTTCCATGACGAGGAGAACAGCTCGGGCAGTGATTCGACGTGCTGGATCGCCTTGTGGTTCACCACGTTCCAGTATGCGCCATAGGGCGATTCGGGCACGAAGTTGACCGGGGCCTGCGCGCGCATCTCCGCAAAGATCGGCTGCCAGCGATCCTCCACGTAAATGTCGGAACGGCTGACGTCCCACTTGTGCGTGTGCGGCGGGAACGCCTGCGGGTTTTCCTTGAGCCAGGCGGTGAACGCCTCGATCGCGGTGGGCGAACTGCGGTAGCTGAACTGCTGGGCTTCGGGAGCAAGCTGCGTGGCCATGGTCATCCTCCGGCAGGGCCGCGCTTTGGCGCGCGGTTCCCTTCACGCTGACAAGCTGCCACAACCTACACAGATGTCAATAAGCCTTGTCCTCATTGCGACGGAACAGCTTGGCCATCAGCGACACCGAGGATTTGCCCCGTGCGGGACCGGACTTCATCACCGTGCGGCGGAACAGTTGCGCCCCTGCTCGCACGATCACGATCACCCACAGGACCTGCCAGCCCAGCGCTGCCAGATGTGGCCAGATTTCGGGCTCCTTTGCGGCGCGGGCGAGCATCGCGTAGGGCGAACTGACCGGGAAGGCGATGGAGAGCCATTCGACCCAGGTTCCCGGCATGGTCAGCGCGTAGCTCGCAAAGAAGAACACCATCAGCTGGAACATCGACACCGGCATCGACAACGTCTGCACCTCGCGCACGGTCGCAGCCATGCCGCCGATCGAGAGGAACAGCGAGCCCATCAGCAGGTAGGCCATGGCGAAGTAGAGGAAGCCGAGGATCAGGAACAGCGGCCAGCCGACCGCAGGCGTCGAGATCGCCGGAAGGCTCTTGGCACCCATCAGCACGATCACCCCGATGGCCGTTCCCCACACCGCAATGCCGACAAGGCTGACCGCCAGCATGGCGAAGAGCTTGCCCATGAACATCGCATCCATCGGAATCGCGGCGGCCAGCACTTCGATGATCTTGTTGCCCTTTTCCTCGACGAGATTGGACAGGACCATGCCTGCGAGCAGCATCGTCAACAGGAACAGCAGCACTTGCGCAGCCTGGGCCGTGTAGATCTGGCCCGTCTTCACCTTGGCGAGCGAGGTGGTGACTTCCTGCACCCTGACGTCCGGATAGGCAGTCGGAGCCGGGGCGCGGGCCCGCGCTGCAAGGTTGGACACGAGCCCGACCCATTGCCGTGCGCGCTCTGCGGGGGCTGTGAGCGTCGGCGCATCGAGCGTGCCGCCGACAACCGCCGTCACCTGCCGGTTTCCATCGGCAAGCGCTGCCTTGGCGTCGAAGTCTTCTCCCGGCCCGACGTCCTGCAAGACAAGCAGCTCAGGGATGCCCCCGGCCATGCGCCCGTCGAGTTCGTCCCGCGCCGCCAGCATCCGCTGTGAATCGCTGGCACTCATGGCAAGGCCGATGGTCGGTCGCTCGACATTCTGCTGGACCTTGGCGCCGATGTTTCCGGCAAGCCCGCCGACCAGCACCGGGAAGGCCGGGCCGATCAGGAAGAAGATGAAGGTCTTGGAGAAGACCACCGCAACAAAATCGCGCCGTGCCACGACCAGCGCCGCGCGCAGCTTTTCACGAAGGCCGGTCATCGCGCTTCTCCTTCGCTCTCTTCAAGCGCCTTGGCCGCCGCTTCGCCTGCAATGGCGACGAAGGCATCGTGCAGCCCTGCCCGCTCGATCGACAGGCTGAGGATGCCCGCATCGCCCTCGATCAGGGCGCGCAGCAGGGGCTCAACCCCGGTTTCGGGCAGGGTGAAGTACCAGAATGCGCCTTCGTGGCGCGCATCTGCGGGAAGCGCGGCGCGCCACGGCCCGTCCTGCGCGCGCGTTTCGAGCCGGACTTGCGGGCGCAGGCGGTCGCGGGCGAGATCGACCGGGCCTGCGAAGGGCACCTTCCCGCCTGCGATGATCGCGATGCGGTCGCACAGGCGCTCGGCGTGGGCGATGACGTGGGTGGAGAAGATCACCGTCGTGCCCTTCGCCGCCAGCGCGCGGATCATGCGTTCGAGCTTGCCCTGGTTGAGCGCGTCGAGGCCCGAGAACGGTTCGTCGAAGACCACCAGATCGGGCTGGTGGACCAGCGTGCCGAGCAGCTGGACGGTCTGCGCCATGCCCTTGGACATCTGCCGGATCTGCCGGTCGGCGGCATAGCCAAGCCCATGTTCTTCCAGCAATTCACGCCCCTTGCGCCGCCCTTCTTTCAGCGGCACGCCGCGCAGGGCGGCAAGGAAACCGATGGCCTCGTAGGCTTTCATCGCGGGGTAAAGCCCGCGCTCTTCGGGCAGGTAGCCGATGCGCCGCGCGACGTCGGTCGGGCGTTCAGCGCCGAGCACGCAGCGGTAGCCTTCGTCGGGATCAATGATGCCCAGCAGCATGCGCAGCGTGGTCGTCTTGCCCGCGCCGTTGGGGCCGAGAATCCCGAAGATCGAGCCCTTTGGCACCGATATGTCAACGCCATCGACGGCAGTGAAGCCATCGAAGCGTTTGACCAGCCCACGCGCCTCGATGGCGAGTTCCACACCGGCGTGGTCAACCGCGTTGCCAGTCACCGGCCATTCCCCTAGCTCGATTTTCATGGGTCATTGGCCTAGCGATAGGCGATGAACGAGCAGGGCAGCAAGTGTGGTTAACGCAAGTCCAACTCTCGGAGGCAGAGAGGCAACTCTCGAGGGCAGAGGGCCAACTCTCGAAGGCAGACTGGGGGCAGAAGCCATGCGCCTGGGCTTCGCCGCCTGCGGCATTGCACCCGCCGAGGATGACCCCGTCCGCGCCACCCGACTCGAACAGTGGCTGGGCGAAGGTCACCACGCGACGATGGAGTGGATGGAGACGCGGCTGCATCACCGGCGCGGTCCGCAATCGCTCTGGCCCGAGGCGAAGAGCGTGATCGCGCTGGGCATGAGCTATGCCCCCGCCGCCGATCCGCGCGGCCTGGAAGCCCATCCGGAGCGGGGGCGCATTTCGGTCTATGCGCAGGGCGGGGATTATCACGATGTGGTGAAGCGCAACCTGAAGGCGCTGGCGCGGTGGCTGGTGGCCGAAGTCCCTGAGGCGCAAGTGAAAGTCTTCGTCGATACCGCGCCCGTCATGGAAAAGCCGCTGGGGCAGCTGGCGGGGATCGGGTGGCAGGGCAAGCATACCAACCTGGTCAGCCGGACCCATGGGTCGTGGCTGTTTCTGGGGGCGATCTATACGACGCTCGACCTCAAGCCCGATGCGCCCCATGCCGACCGGTGCGGATCGTGCACTGCATGTCAGACGGCCTGCCCGACCGAAGCTTTTCCCGAACCTTATCAACTGGATGCGCGGCGGTGCATTTCCTACCTGACGATCGAGCACAAGGGACCGGTGGCGGAAGAATTCCGCGAGGCGTTGGGCAACCGGATCTATGGCTGCGACGATTGCCTTGCGGCCTGTCCGTGGAACAGCTTTGCCCAAGCCGCGCAGGCCAACCGGGCCTTCCTGCCGCGTGCCGAGCTTGCCGCCCCGAAGCTGGCCGAACTGCTCGCGCTGGATGACGCGACGTTCCTGCAGGTGTTCAGCGGCAGTCCGATCAAGCGGATCGGGCGGGACCGGATGGTGCGCAACTGCCTCTATGCGGCGGGAAACAGCGGCGACCGGTCGCTGCTGCCGAGCGTAACGGCCTTGGCCGCAGACCCCGACCCGGCGGTGGCAGATGCCGCCCGCTGGGCCATGGAGCGTCTGGCCTAAGCCACCATTTCCTTGAGCGGCACGCTGGCATCGGCCAGCTGCTCGGGCGAAACTTGGGCGCGGGTTTCGACCAGTTTCTTGCCCTGCACGTAGTCCTTGACCATGTTCACGCAGTCGAGCGCAACGACCTTGCCGCCCTTGAGATACACGACCGAGAACGAGCGCGTGGCCGGATCGCCGCGCAGCACGGCGGTGTCGTGGCCGGTCGAGAGGCCCACCGTCTGCAGGCGCAGGTCATACTGATTGGACCAGAACCACGGCGTGGCCTTGTAGGGCACCGGCGCGCCGCAGATGTCCTTGGCGGCAGTGGTCGCCTGATCGTTGGCGTTCTGGACGGATTCGAGGCGGATGACCGCACCGTCGACGAAATCGTTGGCGTGGGCCGCACAATCGCCGATAGCATAGACATCGGGCAGCGAGGTGCGGCAGAACTCGTCGACGTCGACGCCATTGCCGCCCGCAGCGCCTGCCGAGAGCAGCGGCCCGACGCATGGGATGATGCCGATGCCGACGATGACGATGTCGGCGGGCAGGACCGAGCCGTCCTGCATCCTGACGCCGGTGACCTTGGTGCCGTCACCCTCGATGCAGTCCATCGCAGCGCCGGTGCGCAGATCGACGCCGTGGGCGCGGTGCTCGGCCTGGTAGAATTCTGAAAGCGCCTCGCCCGCAACGCGCGCCAGCACGCGGGGCAGCGCTTCGAGCAGGGTGACCGATACGTCGAACTTCGTGAGGACGGCGGCGGCTTCGAGGCCAATATAGCCGCCGCCGATGACCACGGCGCGCTTGGCGGCACCTTTTGAATCAAGGGCATCGAGTTCGGACATCAGCCGGTCAGCATCTTCCTTGGTGCGAACGGCGTGGACGCCGGCAAGGTCTGCACCCATGCACGAGAGGCGGCGCGGATCGCCACCGGTGGCCCAGATCAGCTTGCCGTAGCCGATTTCCGAGCCATCACCGAGCTTGACCGTGTGCGCGGCGGGATCGAGCGAGACGACTTCGGCGCCGAGCTTCATCTCGACCGCCTTGTCCTCCCAGAACTGCGCCGGGCGGATGCAGATGCGATCGAACGTCTTTTCGCGCGCGAGATATTCCTTCGACAGCGGCGGACGCTCGTAGGGAATCTCCGGCTCGCGCCCGATAACGAGGATGCGGCCTTCAAAGCCATTCTGGCGCAACGCGATGGCAGCCTGTGCCCCGCCGTGCCCTGCACCCACGATGATGACGTCTGCGCGATCTGCTTCGTTGGCCATTCGAATCCTCCGATCTTTCTGTGCCGTTTGGCGAAAACCGCGCGGGCGTCAATCAGCGAAGATCAAATTGTCCTATGCTGACAAATGCAGATGCACTTGCGCCAACGAATAGACCGGGTCTATGCTATGTCATATAACATCCGGGTGAAAGCCTGGAACCGGAGAGAGAGATTCGGATCATGCGCAATCCAAAGGCCTGTCGGTTGCTAGCCAGCACCATCTCCATGCTGCTTGGCATCGCTGCCCTTCCCGCCAGTGCCGAAAGCCCGCCGACCGCCCCACCCGCCACGCCAGCAGCAACTCCGGCCGATCCGGTGATCTCGATGCGCCAGCACTGGCTGGATGGCGACATCAACAGCTTCAACTTCAGGAACTCGGCGCAGATCTTCGAGACGCGCAGGGTAGCCACCGCCGGGAAGGTCTGGGGCCTGCCCAAGGGGCCTGCCGCAGCGATGCCCGCCAACTACGACACCTGGGCTCGCCGCACTTATACCAACGCCCTGCTGGTGATCCACGATGGCAAGATCGTGTTCGAGGACTACCGCAACCGGACGACGCCCGAGGACCGGTTCATCTCGTTCTCGATGGCCAAGTCGATCACCGCGCTGCTCGTCGGCCTTGCCCTGCAGGACGGCAAGATCGCGTCCATCGACGATCCGGTCAGCAAGTACGTGCCGGAACTGAAGGGTGGCGGGTACGAGGGGGTATCGATCCGCCATGTCCTGCAGATGCGCTCGGGCGTCGCCTATGAGGAGCGCTACGACTTCGGCGAGAAGCCGAGCCTTGCCGCGCTGATCCACATGAACGCGATCGTCGCGAACAAGGAGCGCTTCGCCGACCGCGCCCGCACGGTTGGCAAGGCAGCTGAGCCGGGTTCACGCTTCAACTATGCGACGCTCGATACGGCGGTGCTGGGCTGGGTCGTGGAGCGCGCCACCGGCGAGAAGCTGGCATCCTACATGAGCCGCCGCTTGTGGCAGCCGCTGGGCGCGGAGGCCGATGGTTTCTGGATTGCCGATGGCCCGGAAGGCGTGGGGCGTGAGCTTTCAGGAATGGGCTACAACGCGCGGCTGCGCGATTTCGGGCGCATCGGGCTTATGCTGCTGAACAAGGGCAAGGCGGGTGGCAGGCAGGTGGTGCCCGCCGACTGGGTGAAGCAGCAGACCACGATGATCCCGTTTGCGGCATCGGCGGCGCTGGGCCTTGGCAAGGGCTATGGCTTCCAGACCTGGCAGCTGGATAGCGAGCCCGGGGCCTATTCGGCGGTCGGGCTGGCGGGGCAGTTCATCTATGTCCATCCCGCCAGCAACACGGTGATCGTCAAGCTGAGCCATTTCCCCAATCCGGAGCCGGAGGGAATCATCGACGAGACCTTGGGCGGCTTCCACGCGATCATTGCGGGGTTGCCGAAGTAGTTCAGAGTTCGATGATCCGGCTGGCCAGCCGTTCGACTTCGGCGCGATCGTGGCTGACGTAGAGGATCGGCAGGCTCAGTTCGTCGCGCAGGCGCTCGATGGTGCGCATGATCTCCTCGCGGCGGGCGCGGTCGAGCGCCGCCAAGGGTTCGTCCATCAGGAGGAATCGGGGGTTGCCGAGCAGGGCACGACCGATGGCGACGCGCTGGGCCTCGCCGCCTGACAGCGTGCGGGGCCAGCGGTCCAGCAGGTGGTCGATGCCGAGGAAGCGGGCGGCTTCGGCAAGCGTCATCAGGCCCTCACCGGAACTCCCGTAGACCAGATTGTCGCGCACGCGCATGTGGGGGAACAGGCGGCCATCCTGGAAGACGTAGCCTGCGCGGCGGGACTGGACCGGGACGTCGATGCCGGAGGCTGAGTCGAACAGCACTTCGCCGCCCACGGCAATACGGCCATCGTCGGGCTTTAGCAGGCCAGCGACCATGTTGAGCACCGAAGTCTTGCCCGCGCCCGAGGGGCCGAACAGGGCCGTCAGTCCGGCCTCCGCGGCGAAGGTGCATTTCACGATGGTATCGCCCAGCCGCCGCGAGACACTGACCTCAAAGGACATGGGCGCTCCTCCCCATCCGGCGGGCGAGCACTTCGGACACGACCAGCGCGGCAAGCGAGAGCGTGACGGAAATGCCCGCAAGACGGGCGACCGCCGCTTCGCCTCCCGGAACCTGAAGTGCACTGTAGATTGCCAGTGGCAGGGTCTGCGTCTCGCCGGGGATGTTGGAGACGAACGTGATCGTCGCGCCGAATTCTCCGAGCGAGCGGGCGAAGCCGAGCACCGCGCCAGCGACCACGCCGGGCAGCGCGAGCGGCAGGGTGATCGTGCGGAACACGCGCCAGCGCGAGGCGCCCAGCGTCATGGCGGCTGCTTCCAGCCGCAGATCGACGGCCTCTATAGACAGGCGCATGGCACGGACCATCAGCGGGAGCGCCATGACCGCTGCCGCCAGCGCCGCGCCGGTCCAGCGGAACATGAAAGTGAGGCCGAGCGCATTCTCGAACCAGCTGCCGATGGGGCCTTGCGGACCGAAGGCGAGCAGGAGCATCCAGCCGGTGACCACAGGTGGCAGCACCAGCGGCAAGTGGATGAGTGCGTCGAGCAGGACCTTGCCCGCAAACTTGCCGCGCGCCAGCAGCCACGCCAGCGCAAAGGCAAGCGGCAGGCAGCCGCCGACGGCGACGGCGCTGACCTTTAGCGACAGGTGGACGATGGCCCAGTCTTCTGGGGTCACTGAGTTTTGCCGAAGCCGCGGCGGGCGAGGATGGCGCGGCCCTCGCGCGAGATCAGGAAGCGCCGGAAGGCTTCGGCATCGCGGTGCTGCGAGGTCTTGAGCAGGGCCACCGGATAAGTGATCGGGCGATGGCTGGATGCCGGGAACAGGCCGACGATGCGCACGCCCTTCGAGGCCTGCGCGTCGGTCGCATAGACCACGCCGAATGGCGCAGCGCCGCGTTCGACCAGCGCCAGCGCGGCGCGGACGTTCTCGGCCGCCGCGATCTTTCCGGCAACGCCTGGCCAGACGCCGAGGTTGGTGAGCGCTTCGCGGCCATAGCGGCCTGCCGGGACCACGGCGGGATCGGCCATCGCCAATCGTCCGCTGCCCAGCGCCCGGGCAAGGGGAAAGTCGCGCGCGATGCGCAAGGTGGCGCGGGACTGGAGCGGGGCGACGAGCACCAGCCGGTTCTCGGTCAACCGTGCACGCGAGCCTGGCTTCAGCAGGCCCTTGCCTTGCAGGTAGTCCATCCACTCCTCGTCCGCCGAGGCGAACAGATCGGCGCGCGCGCCTGCATCTGCCTGGCGCGCAAGCGCGGAGGAGGAGGCGAAGGACAGGACGGGGCGGGCATGGCCCTTGGCAACCCACCGGTCGGCTGCATCGCCCAGCGCTTCCTGCAGGCTCGATGCGGCGAGCACCAGCGGCCCGCGCTCCTGCGCTGATGCTGGCACGCCAAGCGGTGTGAGCAGGAACAGGGCAAGGATCGAACGGAAGAGCAGCTTCATCAGGGCTCCGGGCACTGGCTATGTTCGGGCGTATATAACAAGCCCGTAACTTAACCAAGCACCCCTTCGCCGCTGCCGCCTCCCTTAAGTCAGCGCCCGAGCAGGGTCCTTGCCTGGCTTGCGACTTGCGCAAGCATGGCCGCCGCAACCGTGGGTGCCGCCTGCGCGCGTGCGACCAGCCCGCGGAATTGGCGGACCGCCGCTGCGTTGGACACGAGCCAGTCGGCCACGAAGGTGTCAGGCGAACGCCCCTTGGACCTTGCGAGGAAATCGAGGCGCATCTGCTCGAAATCGCGCGAGAGGCCCGCGACGATCAGGCGCTCCCACGGATCGGACGGGTTCATCCGCCGCGCCGCCTGCTGCGCCCAGTCGAGACCGAGAGCCGCGCCGAGATCGGCAAAGGCGCCGGTCAGGGCAGCGGCATCGACGGCAAGATCGCGGGCGAGATGGGCGAGGCCCACGGCGCCATCCATGTCGTAGAGATGGACCAGCCGCGCCGAGATTTCGGGCGGCGCGCCCGCAGCGGAAAGGTCGTCGGCCATCTGCCGGGCCTGTGCCTGCGCTTCGCCGCGCAGCAATTGCGCGGTGGCGTGGCTGAGCAGGCCGACGCCGCCCGAAAAATCCTCGATCAGCGCGCCGGGCTGCTGCGAGCCATTGCCGACGCGCAGGACATCGGCAACGTGGCCGCGCAGGCCTTGTGCCGTCCGGTCGAACAGGTCGAGCCTCAGCACTTCGGGCATGGCGGCCTGATCGAGCAGGTCCCAGGTCTTGCGCAAGTCGAGCAGGCGCTCGGCCGCGACGAAGGCGGCCACGACTTGCGCCAGCGAAACGCCTTCTTCCTCGCAGAGTTCGAAGGGCGCGACGGGGCCCATCCGGTTGATCACCCGGTTGGCGAGCTTGGTCGCGATGATCTCGCGGCGCAGGCGGTGGCTGGCGATTTCTTCGGCAAAGGCTTCGCGCATCTGCGGCGGGAAGGCGGCGAAGAGTTCGCTTTCGAGCATCGGATCATCGACCACTGCGCTCTCTTCGAGCGCGCGCTGGAGGACGAGCTTGGTGCTAGACAGGAGCACGGCCAGTTCGGGACGGGTAAGACCCTGACCCGACGCGGCACGGCGGGCGAGGTCTTCGGCAGACGCGAGGCCTTCGGTCTTGCGATCGAGGTCGCCGCCTTCTTCGAGCACATCGATCAGGCGTGACCAGGCGGGCATGGCGAGCGCGCCGCCGCGTTCGGCGATGGAGAGCGCGAGGGCCTGCAGGCGGTTGTCCTCCAGAACCAGATGCGCGACCTCATCGGTCATCGAGACGAGCAGGTCGACGCGGGCGTCCTCGGTGAGCTTGCCGGTGCGCTTGGCCGCGGCCAGCGCAATCTTGATGTTGACCTCGTTGTCCGAGCAATCGACGCCGGCGGAGTTGTCGATGAAGTCGGTGTTGATCCGGCCCCCGTGCTGGGAGAATTCGATGCGGGCGGCCTGCGTGGTGCCCAGGTTTGCGCCTTCGCCGATGACCTTGGCCCGAACCTCATTGGCCGAGATGCGGATGGCGTCGTTCGAGGGATCTCCGACGTCGACGTTGTTCTGGGTGCTGGACTTTACGTACGTGCCGATGCCGCCGAACCAGAGGAGATCGACGTCCCCGCGCAGGATTGCGGTGATCAGCCCATCCGGGTCGATCTCTGCCGCTTCGAGCCCCAGCATGGCCTGCACTTCCGGGGAGAGCGGGATGGACTTCATCGAGCGGGGGAACACGCCGCCGCCCTTCGAAATCAGGCTCTTGTCGTAATCGTCCCAACTGGAGCGGGGCAGCGCAAACATGCGGGCGCGTTCTTCCCAGCTGCGCGCCGGATCGGGATCGGGGTCGAGAAAGATGTGGCGGTGATCGAAGGCGGCGACGACCTTGAGCGCCTTGGACAGCAGCATGCCGTTGCCGAACACGTCGCCCGACATGTCGCCGCAGCCTGCGACGCGGACAGGCTCGGACTGCACGTCGACACCGAGTTCGAGGAAGTGGCGGCGGACAGAGAGCCACGCGCCCCTGGCGGTGATGCCCATCGCCTTGTGGTCATAGCCCTTCGAGCCACCGCTGGCGAAAGCATCGTCGAGCCAGAAATCACGCGATTCGGCGATGGCATTGGCAACGTCGGAGAAGGTTGCGGTGCCCTTGTCGGCGGCGACGACGAAGTAGGGGTCTTCCCCATCGCGGACGATGACGCCTGCGGGGTGGACGACTTTGCCTTCGACGATGTTGTCGGTGAGCGAGAGCAGGGTGCGAATGAAGACCTGATAGCTCGCCTTGCCCTCGGCCAGCCAGCCTTCGCGGTCGCGGACCGGATCGGGGAGCTGCTTGGGATAGAAGCCGCCCTTGGCCCCGGTCGGCACGATCACCGCGTTCTTGACGCGCTGCGCCTTCATCAGGCCGAGGATTTCGGTGCGGAAGTCGTCGCGCCGGTCGGACCAGCGCAGGCCACCGCGAGCGACGGGTCCAGCGCGCAGGTGGATGCCCTCGACGCGCGGGGAATAGACGAAGATCTCGCGCCACGGCAGCGGCTTGGGCAGACCGGGAACGCTTGCGGAATCGATCTTGAACGCCAGCGCTTCGGCAGCGGCGGGCGCGAAGGCGTTGGTGCGCAGGATCGCGCCGACCAGAGCGCGGAAGCTGCGCAGCAGGCGGTCGTCGTTGATCGCCGCAACGCCTGCGAGGCCCGTCCTGATGCGCTCGTCGGCAGCGGCGAAGGCGGTATCGCGCTCGCCCTTGAACGCGGGATCGTGGCGCGCGACGAAGCTTTCGATCAGCCCGCGCGTGACCGCTGGGGCATTCTTGAGCGCTTCGACCACGGTGGGCACGCCGAAGGTCATGCCTGCCTGGCGGAGGTAGCGGTAGAACGCGCGCAACCAGTTGGCCTCGACCGCAGTCAGGCCGGTGCCGACGATCAGGCGGTTGAAGGCATCGTCCTCTGCTGCGCCGTTGAGCACGGCGGAGAGCGAAGTCTCGATCGACGTGGCACGCGCCATCAGGTCTTCGATGGAGCTGTCAGCCGGGTGCGAGACGAGGAAATCGTGGATGAAGCCGAGGCGGCCACCATTGAGCGGGGTGGGCACTTCCTCAAGCACGCGGAAGCCGAAGTTTTCTAGAACCGGCACGGCATCGGACAGGACGATGGCGCCTTCGCGCTGGTAGAGCTTGAGACGCAGCGCGGCCTCGCCGGGGTGGCGGTGGAGGCGGGCCGCGCGGCGCGGGGCATTGCTGCCCGAAAGCGTGCGCAACACGCGGATGTCCTGCGCCGCTTCGGCGGGGCCGGAGATGTTGCGATAGGAAATCGGGAAGGCATCGGCATAGCGCGCGGCGATGGCGGCAGCGCGGGAGGGTTCTTCGGTGGCGCCAAGCTCTGCCTCGACCGCGCCCGCCCAGCCGCGGACCATACCCTGCAGCTGGTGATCGAGCGCGACCTCATCGGCGTGGCCGCCCTGATCGCGCACATCGAGCACGAAGCGCAGCATGGCGAGCGTGCTGCCTTCGACCTGCAGCGACCAGTCGATCACCTGCGCCCCGGCCCCGGCTTCGAGCATGGCGCGGATGGCGAGGCGGACCTCGGTGGAAAGCACGTCACGCGGGAGCCAGACGAAGGCGAAGAGGTGACGGGCAAGCGGAGCTTCGACCAGCGCAAGGCGCGGGCGTGGGCGATCCACAAGGCTCATCATCGCGGTGGCGACGCGTTCAAGATCGTCTTCGGCAAAGCTGACCAGAAGATCGTGCGGCAGCGCGGTGAGCGCGTGGACGAGTGCCTTGCCGGCATGGCCGTTGGGCGCAAAGCCGAACTTGTCCATCAGGCCGGAGAGCTGCGTGCGCAGGCGCGGCACGCGATCGGGCGCTGCGGCCAGCGCGGCGCTGGTCCAGACGCCTGCGTGGACGGAAAGCGCGACGACCTTGCCGCTTTCGACGCGCGGCACGATGAACAGATCGAGCGGAACGCGGCGATGGACGTTGGCGATGCGGTTCGCCTTGACGATCAGCGGCGCGCGGCCCGTGCCACTTTCAAACCAGCGGAAGGCGCGTTCAAATGATGAGGCGGCGAGCAGGCTGCGTTCGCTGGCACGGCAGATGCCGAGCGGGCGTTCCTCGGTGCCATCGCGCAGGCGGGTGACGCTGCCGAGTTGGGTCAGCATGCCGTCAGCCAGCCAGCGCAACAGGGCGGCACCCTCCGGATCGGCGAGCAGCGTGGCATCGTCGCGCATGGCGGCCTGCATCATCGGCCAGTCGGCGACGGCGGCGCGCACATCGGAAAGAGTTTCTTCGAGCGCGGCGATCAGGCTGCGGCGCTGGCGGGCGTCTGCGCGTTCGGTTTCGAGATAGACGATGGATTCACGCCGTTCGCCGCTGGCATCGCCTTCGGGAAATTCTGTCAGCCGCCCTTCGGCATCGCGGCGCACGGCAACGACGGGGTGGACAAGGCGATCGATGGCGAGACCCTGCGCGGTAATCGTGGCGGTTATCGAATCGACGAGAAAGGGCATGTCGTCGTTGATCACGGCGATGCGCAAGTGGCGTCCGCCGGAGTCCGAACCGCTGACGCTTTCGATGGCGATGGCAGGTTCGCTGCCCTTGCGCAGCGCTGCCGCGCCTGCCGCGAAGCGCGCCGCTTCGGCGAGACGGGAAACATCGAAATCGCGAGCCTCGTCAGGGAGCAGCGCGGCGGCAAAGCGCTCTGCAAGGGCTAACGCCAACGGGTCTGAGGGGGCCTCCGAAGCATCGGGGAGGGGTGAGCGATCAATTGCGGTCTTCGACGCCATGGCGTTTTCCCGGCTCTCCAGCGAAAGAGGATGTTACCCTCTCTTGTAATTATCGAATACGATCTTGTATCATTCTTCCAGATGGTAATCCAGCCGTTGCGGAGGCTCAAGTCCGGTTGATCGTCGCTTCCGACTTAACCTGCCGTTGTAATCCACGTGGTCGGAAATTGGTGCCGCAGCATTGCCTGCCGGTAACAATGGGTGTGAGATTCGCGCCGTCTGACGGTCAAACTCTCAAGCCGCTGCCAGTTCCCGCGCGGCCTCTGCTGTCAAACGCAGCGAGCGCAGGCGCGATGGCTGGTCATAGATCGATGCGGCGACAATGAGTTCGTCAGCGCCGGTACGCTCGGCAAATGCGGCCAGACCCGCCCGGACCGTCTCGACCGATCCGCAGGCGCTGACCTGCCGCACATGTTCGAGCATGGCGAGTGCGGGCGGCGGGAGAGTGTCGCGATAGCCCGGCACCGGAGGCCGGAGCTTGCCCGGATTGCCGGTGCGCAGGGCGACGAACGCCTGATCCATCGACGAGGCGAGCAGTTGCGCCTCCTCGTCGGTTTCAGCAGCCACGACATTGATTGCGGCGGCGCAGTAAGGGGCATCGAGCGTGACCGAAGGCTGGAAGCGCTCGCGATAGATCTTCAGCGCGGCGTCGAGGTGATCGGGCGCGAAGTGCGAGGCGAAAGCATAGGGCAGGCCGAGCATGGCGGCGAGTTGCGCGCCGAACAGGCTGGAGCCGAGAATCCACAACTGCGGCTTTGCGCCCTTGGCGGGATAGGCCTGCAACGGCACGCGCGGATCGCCCGCGAACTGGAGCTGGAGTTCGACGACGTCCTGCGGGAAGTCCTCGGCGGCGCGGTTGGTGTCCTTGTGCAGGGCACGCATGATGCGCTGGTCGGCGCCGGGTGCACGGCCAAGACCGAGGTCGATGCGCCCGGGGAACAGGGCGTCAAGGGTGCCGAACTGCTCGGCAATCACCAGCGGATTGTGGTTGGGCAGCATGATCCCACCCGCGCCGATGCGGATGGTGGACGTGGCCTGCCCGATGTGGGCGAGAGCCACTGCAGTGGCCGCGCCCGCAAGGCCTTCCATGCCGTGATGTTCGGCAACCCAGTAACGCTGGTAGCCGCATTCCTCAGCCACGCGCGCGGCGGCGGCGGAGTTGTCGAGCGCTTCCCGCGCCGTCCCGCCCTCGACCACGCTGACCAGATCGAGGACCGAGATTTTCATGGCGCGCTCCTTGCTGCGGCTTCCGGCTTTCCTGCGGTTGCCGGAGCTTCAGATTTAGGCGCAGGGCCAAGTTGTTCAAGGTAGCTCTTGGCAGTCTTGCCCGCCTCGCCGTCCTTGTCGGCCAGAACGACCGAGTCCCACGATTTGCGCGCGGCATCGTCGCGCCCGGACAGCACGGCGATGACGCCCGCCTCCAGCCCGATGCGCGGATCGCGCGGGCCGTATTGGGCTGCGACCTCGATGTCGCGCTGGGCACGATCGAGATCGCCGCCGCGCCGGGCCAGCGTGGCGGACAGCAGCCATCCTTCGGGGTCTTCGGGCGCAAGGCGATGCGCTTCATCGAGCGCGCCTGCAGCCTCGGCATTGCGGCCAAGAGCGACGAGTGCACGCGAGCGGTCGATCTCGATGGCCGCGCGGCCTGCGTTGTCGGTGCCATCCTTCACGGCGAGCGCGCGGTCGAACCAGCTGGTGGCGACCTCGGCCTTGCCAGCAGCCAGCGCGGCATTGCCTGCCATGGCCATGAGTGGCACGGCGGCCACTTCCTGCTGGCTCGGCACGCCAGCAACTGCCTGTGCGAAGGCCTCGAGCGCACCGTCGAAATCGCCCGCGTTGGAGCGCAGCATGCCGAGGCACTGGTTGGCGCGGACCTGCTGGCCGGTATCGCGGCTTTCGCCAAGCCAGGTCTGCACTTCGACCATCGCGGCATCGGGATCGTTGGCGGCCTTTTGGAGGCAGTAGGCCAACCGATCCTGCTGAGGCAGATCGGGACGCACGAGACCGGCTTCCTTTTCCACCTGCTTCTGCTTTTCAGGATCGCGGCGGCGCGGGATGGGCAAGTCGGACGGGCGCATAGGCATGGGGCTGGGGCCGATCTGCATGAGCGCGGTGCCTTTGGGCGCGCCCTGTTCGAGCCTGTGCTCCACGGCGAACAGCGGCCCAGGAAGATCGATCATCGCAGGATTGTCCTTCGGCACTTCAGTATGATCAGGCAGCATCAAGCCCGGCCAGTTCGCGCAAGAGCAGCGCGATGTCGGCCGGGCGCGAAAGCCGGTGGTCACCGTCCTTGATCAGATGCACCTGCACATCGGCTGAACGCAGGGCTCCTGCCAGCTGGATCGATATGTCCCACGGCACGTCAGGGTCTGCCTGACCGTGGATGAGACGCACCGGACCATCGAAGGCGACGCCACTGCGCAGACGCTTGTGCCGCTCCCCATCGGAGAAGAAACCGGCGTGGGTCGGGGTGGGTTCCGGGCCGTAGGGGTTGTCTTCGTAGATCGTGCGACCGGCGGCCAGTTCGATCCGCTGCGATTGTGACAGGCCCCATTCGGTGAAATCGGGCGCGGGTGCAATACCAACCAGCGCCTGCGCGCGCTCGCCCAGCGATTCGGCGATCAGCAGCATGAGCCAGCCACCCATGCTGGAGCCGACCAGCTGGACCGTGCCGATGCCGAGATGATCGATCAGGGCGACGACTTCATCGCGCCATTGCGAGAGGCGGCCATCGGCGAAATCGCCATCGCTCAGGCCGCAGCCGGTATAGTCGAGCAGCAGACAGGCGCGTCCCTGCTGGCCCCCCCATTCGAGCACGGCCTGCGCCTTGCTGCCCGACATGTCGGACATGTAGCCGGGGAGGAAAACGATGGTCGGCGATTGGCCGGGGAGATGGCGGTAGGCCATGGCCTGGCCTGAGGGCAGAGTGAAACGCGCTACGTCTGTCATACCCTTTCATGGCCCGCAGGCGCGGGCGCGGCAAGCTCAGTTGAGCGGAAACGTGAGGGTGATTCGGGCGGGCGCGTGTTCGGCGGCGGTAGCGGTCGGGCGGTCCTGCTTGTGGGGTTTGCTGGAGGACATCGAGGCTGCGGTGATGGCCACGGCAATGGCCGCCCACATCCCGAACCGGCGTGCTGGGTTCTTGCAGGGCATGTTCACTCTCCTCTTTCGAAGATCTCTTCAATGGGAAGGCCGAACAGGTCGGCGATGCGGAAGGCGAGCGGGAGGGAAGGGTCATACTTGCCCGTCTCGATCGCGTTGACCGACTGGCGGCTGACTTCGAGCTTTTCGGCGAGGTCTGCCTGGCTCCAGTCACGCATGGCGCGCAGGACCTTGAGGCGGTTCTTCACTTGCAGCCTCCGTCCCAGCCCGCGTCACCGATGGTGAGCTTGTTGAACAAGGCACCAAGGCCGAGGCCTGCAAACCAGAAGAATGCGGCGCCGAACCCGGCATCGCCCGAGGGAATCATGTCGAAGTTCTGCAGCCATTCGCGGATCGTGGTGACGGCGAGCGCAAAGCCGGTGGCGAAGAGGCACTGGCGCACCAGCAGCATGCGCAGATATTCGTCGGTCTGCTCGACCAGCAGCCGCATGACGGCCCAGAACACGCCGATGATCGGCAGAGCGGGCAGAACGGCGAGAACATAGCCGAGCGTGCCTTCGGCAAAGCCGCGCTTGAACATCCACTTGGCGAAGAGCAGCAACAGGACATAGGCGGTCATGAGCACGAAGAGCCGCAGGGTGTAGCGGCGCGCGGCAGGGTTCTTGATATTGGCGGGCATTGGTCAAGCCTCCTTGATCTGATGACAAGCTTACTTGACCAGATTCGGGATAATGTCAAGTGTCATTGTCATTGTGACGGGTTCGCTTGACCTAACAGGCGGGATGACTCTTGGGATCAACCCCGCTAAAAGCCGCCCATCATGGCGCAACGCACCACCACCTTCACTACAACCACTACCCCCGCGAGCCGGGGGCGGTCGCTGCTGGCCTAGCGCCTGAGCGATGCCGCCGCCCGGTTCGGGTGGCTTTGCGCATCGCCTCCCGAACCGAACGATTTGCCTGATGCGCGCCCTTTCGATGGCGGCGCTCCTGTGCCAAAGCGCTGCCACGAGATTGCAGAGAGACCCGCATGTCCGAGTTGCTGAAGATCACCCTGCCCGATGGCTCCGTGCGCGAGGTTGCACCCGGCAGCACGCCTGCGGACATTGCCGCCGCAATCGGCCCCGGCCTTGCCAAGGCCGCGCTGGCGGCGAGAGTCGATGGCGAACTGGTAGACCTTTCGCGGCCCTTCACGGCGGACGCGCAACTCGCGCTGGTGACGGCCAAGGACGAGGCCGAAGCGCTCGATCTTGCGCGGCATGATTTTGCCCACGTTCTGGCCGAAGCAGTGCAGGCGCTGTTTCCGGGCACGCAGATCACCTTCGGGCCGAGCACGGACGACGGGTTCTATTACGACTTCGCCCCGAAGGATCGTCCGTTCACCGACGAAGACCTGCCCGCGATCGAAGCGAAGATGCGCAAGATCATCGCTGCCAACAAGCCGCTGCGCCGCGAAGTGTGGAGCCGCGAGCAGCTGATCAGCCGCTGGAAGCAGCAGGGCGAAAGCTTCAAGGCGGAATGGGCGGCGGAACTTCCCGGCGACGAGCCGCTGACGGTATACTGGTCGGGCGACGACTGGCTCGACATGTGCCGCGGGCCGCACCTGCCTTCGACCGGCAAGCTCGATCCGCACGCGTTCAAGCTGACGCGGGTTTCGGGGGCATACTGGCGCGGCGACCAGAAGAACGCGATGCTTTCGCGTGTCTATGGCACCGGCTGGCTCAACAAGAAGCAGCTCGATGCGCACCTGACGCGGCTTGAGGAAGCGGCCAAGCGCGACCATCGCAAGCTGGGCAACGAGATGGACCTGTTCCATCTTCAGGCCGAAGCCCACGGCAGCGTGTTCTGGCACCCCAAGGGCTACCTGATCTGGCGCGAGCTGGAAGCCTACATGCGGCGCGCCATCGACGGCGCGGGCTATCGCGAGGTGAAGACGCCGCAGGTCATGGACGCGCGGCAGTGGGAGCAGTCCGGCCACTGGGGCAAGTATCGCGAGAACATGTTCGTGATCCCCGACGAGGTGCCGAACGTCGAGGACGAGGGTCCGGTCATCAGCGGCGAGGCCGACTGGATGGCGCTGAAGCCGATGAACTGCCCAGCGCACGTGCTGATCTTCCGGCAGGGCATCAAGTCCTACCGCGAACTGCCCATGCGCCTCTACGAGAACGGCTGCTGCCACCGCAACGAGCCGCACGGCGCGCTGCACGGGCTGATGCGCGTGCGCCAGTTCACGCAGGACGATGCGCATATCTTCTGCCGCGAAGACCAGATCGTCGATGAAGTGCAGGCGTTCTGCGAACTGGCCGACCGCGTCTACAAGCACTTCGGCTTCACCTACTCGATCAAGCTGGCGCTGCGCCCCGAAAAGCGCTTTGGCACCGAGGAGATGTGGGACAAGGCGGAAGCCGAGCTGCGCGCCGCCGTGGTCCGCGCTGGCCTTGCAACGGAAGAATACGGCTGGGAGGAACTGCCTGGCGAAGGTGCATTCTATGCGCCCAAGCTGGAATGGCACCTGACCGACGCGATTGGCCGCACCTGGCAGGTCGGCACGATCCAGTCGGACCGCGTGCTGCCCGATCGCCTTGATGCCACCTACATCGGCGAGGATGGCGACAAGCACCGCCCGGTCATGCTGCACCGCGCGATCTTCGGTTCCTACGAACGCTTCATCGGCATCCTGATCGAACACTTTGCAGGGCGCCTGCCCGCGTGGCTGGCGCCTGTGCAGGCGGTTTTCGCGACCATCGTTTCGGACGCTGACGACTATGCCAAGGATGCGCTGGCCAAGCTGAAGGCAGCCGGCATCCGTGCCGATACCGACTTGCGCAACGAGAAGATCAACTACAAGGTGCGCGAACACTCGCTGCAGAAGGTTCCCTACCTGCTGGTGGTGGGCAAGCGCGAGGCCGAGGAAGGCACCGTGGCGATCCGCACACTGGGCGAGCAGCACCAGAAGGTGATGTCGCTGGATGAGGCGATTGCGCTGCTGAAGAGCGAAACGACGCCGCCGGATCTGAAGTGATGCTTCGACAAGCTCAGCGTGAGCGGGTTTGGTGGGATTTGAATATCCCGATCCGCTCGTCCTGAGCCTGTCGAAGGACGTTTGATGCTGCTCGACCTGCCAATCCTGTCGCTCGCCCTCTGCGCGATGGCGGCATTTGTCGCTGCCTTCGTGCGCGGACTGGCGGGGTTTGGCATGGCGATCCTGCTGGTGCCCCTGATCGGGCTGGTGATCCCGCCGGGCGAGGCGGTGGTTGTTTCCAACATGCTGGGGCTGCTGATTGGCCTCGTTGGCGCGCGGAATGTGTGGAACGCGGGCGAGAAGAGCGCGGGCGTTATCGGCGGGTTTGCAATGCTGCTCACGCCTGTCGGGCTACTGGCACTGTTCGCGACTCCCCCCGAAGTGGCGCGCGTGTTGATTGCGGCGGTGGCGATCGGCGCGTTCCTGCTGGTTCTTCTGCCCGCCAAGCCTGGCCATGCACCGGGCCGGATCGAGACCGGCCTGACTGGCGTCTCGGCGGGCCTGCTCACCGGATTTGCCGGAATGCCGGGGCCTCCGGTCGTGCCCTACTACTTGCGCCGCCCGATCCCACGAGACGTGGCGCGCGCATCGATGCTCACGGTGTTCCTGCTGACCTCGATTGCGAGCACTGTCGCGGCATTGGCGCTGGGTCTTGCAACCTGGCGCGACGCGCTGTTCGCGCTACTTCTGTTCCTGCCGGTTCTGGCAGGTAACCACCTCGGCTCTCTCGCCTTCGGCAAGGTGAGCGATGCGGCGTGGCGCGGCTTTGTCGGCTTCCTGCTGGCCATTTCAGGACTGATGGCCGTGGTCAGGCTGATAACCCCAAGTTAAGCGGTTTCCCGTAAACCCGCCTGCGATTGAACGCTTGAGGGACCGAAGACGCATGACCCTGCATTTCCGCGCTTTGGCAGAGCAGGCCGCCAAGGACAGCGCAATCTCCGTGGAGGAAATCCTCGAGCTGCGCCGTTCCGCATGGCCCGACGGCAGGATCGACCCTGAAGAAGCGGAAGCGATCTTCATTCTCAACGACAAGATCGCCGAGTCGACGCCCGAATGGTCCGACTTCTTCGTCGAAGCCCTGGTCGATTTCGTTGTCAACGCAAGCCAGCCCAGGGGCCATGTATCGGAGGGGAATGCGCGCTGGTTGATCGAGCGCGTCTCGCACGATGGCAAGGTAGAAAGCCTCACCGAACTGGAACTGCTGGTGCGCGTGCTGGAAAAGGCGCTGTCCGCACCCGATGACCTGCGCATGTTCGTGCTGGAGCAGATCGAGCGTGAAGTGCTGACCGGCGAGGGACCGACGCGCTGCGGTGGCACGCTCGATCCCGGCAGCATTACCGAGGCCGAGTGCACCCTGATCCGCCGCACGATCTTTGCCTCAGGCGGGGATCGTCCGGCCGGAGTGAGCCAGCGCGAGGCGGAAATGCTGTTCCGCCTTAAGGACGCCACGCTGGGCGCAGACAACGCGGCTTCGTGGGAGCGCCTGTTCGTGCAGGGCGTGGGCAATTACCTGCAGGGCTGGAACGGGGCCAAGGGCATCACGCGCGAACGGGCGGGCGAGCTCGAAACCTTCATGGACGACCGGACCAGCCATATCGGCAAGTTCTTCGGGCGCATGGCCCGGGTCAACGGGACGGGCTTTGCCTCAAGCCATCCGTGAGGTGGGCTGTGGCCGCAAGCAGCCGGCGCGCGACATTGCGGGGGAAGCCGCTGCCGATCACGCGGTGACCGATGCCGAGAACCTGTGGTTGCAGGCACGCATCGATGCCGATGGGCAAGTCGATGCGCTTGAGCAGGCGCTGCTGAAGTTCCTGGCTGAGGGTTAGACGGTAAAGCTTTCGCCGCAGCCGCACGACCCCTTGGCGTTGGGGTTCTGGAACACGAAGCCGGCGGTGAAATCGTCTTCCTGCCAGTCCATCGTGCTGCCGATGAGGTAGAGCACCGAGGCGCTGTCGATGAAGAACAGGCCGCCGGGCGTTTCGATCTTCTCGTCGAGCGGGTTGGCTTCGGTCACGTAGTCGACCGAGTAGGCCAGACCCGAACAGCCGCGACGGGGCGTGGAAAGTTTCACGCCGATCGCGCCTTCGGGGGCCGTGTCCATGAGGTGCGCCACACGCGCTTCGGCGCTGGCCGTGAGGATCACGGCGGCGGGGCGGGGGCGGCGGACTTTGGTTTCGGTGGTCATTTCAAAATCTCCCCCCTCCCGCTTGCGGGAGGGGTCGGGGGAGGGCCTGTTGAATATAGGGATGGGTTTGGCCGCTGCCCACCCCCAACCCCTCCCGCTTGCGGGAGGGGGGAAACTCAGAGCATTCCCAGTTCAAGCTTGGCTTCGTCGCTCATCTTGGCCGGGTCCCATGCAGGGTCCCAGACGAGATTTACCTCTGCATCCCGAACGCCGGGGACCGAAGACACGCGCAGTTCGACTTCGCCGGGCATCGATTCCGCCACCGGGCAGTGCGGCGTGGTCAGCGTCATGGTGACGGTCACATCCGACTCATCCGAAACTTCGACGCCGTAGATCAGGCCGAGATCGTAGATGTTGACCGGGATTTCCGGGTCGAAGATTTCCTTGAGCGCGGCGACGACGCCTTCATAGATGTCGCCACCCGGCTCGGCGGGAGAGACGGCTTCAGGCTTGGCCGCGAGGAAGCCTTCGAGGTAATCGCGCTTGCGCTCGAGCTTTTCGGCAGGCGTTTCCTCGGGCGCGTCTTCCACGAAGGCGCGCTTGGGGGCGGTCACGGCCTCGACCTCTTCAACCACGAATTTGGATTCGTTCTCGCTCATCCGAAGATCCTCTTGGTCCTCTCGATGCCGCGCACGAGCGCGGCAATATCGCTTTCATCGCTGTAGATGCCGAAGCTGGCGCGCGCCGTGGCGGGAACGCCAAGGTGCGCCATCAAGGGCTGGGCGCAGTGATGCCCGGCGCGGATCGCCACGCCTTCCTCGTCAAGAATTGTGCCGAGATCGTGCGGGTGCACGCCTTCGAGCGCGAAGCTGAGGATGCCGGCGCTGTCGGCAGGGCCGAACAGCTTGACCGAATTCATGCGCCCGAGCGCTTCACGCGCCTTGGCCACCAGCGCGCATTCGTGGGCATGGATGGAGGCGAGGCCCTGCGCCTGAACGAAATCCACTGCCGCGCCGAAGCCGATGGCTTCGACGATGGCAGGCGTGCCAGCCTCGAACCGTTGGGGCGCGGGGGCATAAGTGGTGCGCTCGAATGTGACCTTGTCGATCATCGCACCGCCGCCCTGCCATGGCGGCATGGCATCGAGGATTTCGGCCTTGGCCCAGAGCGCGCCGATGCCGGTGGGGCCATAGAGCTTGTGCGCGGAGAAGACGTAGAAATCGCAGTCTAGTGCCTGCACGTCTACGGCGAGGCGGGCGACCGACTGGCAGCCGTCGAGCAGGATCTTTGCGCCGACGCTGCGGGCAAGCGCCACGGCGCGGGGCGCGTCGAGCACCGAGCCGAGCACGTTCGAGACATGCGCGAAGGCTACCAGCTTGTGCGCAGGCGTGATGATGCGCTCTGCAGCGTCGAGATCGATCAACCCGTCTTCGGTGAGCGGGCAGACGTCGATGTCCACGCCGGTCCGGTCGCGCAGCATCTGCCAGGGCACGATGTTGGCGTGGTGCTCGAGCGTGGAGATCAGGATGCGGTCACCGGCCTTGAGGTTCTGCACGCCCCATGTCTGCGCAACGAGGTTTATCGCCTCGGTCGCACCGCGGGTGAAGACGAGTTCGTTCTCCGCGCCGCCGATCAGGCCCGCAACCTTGCGGCGCGCGGCTTCGAAGGCCAGCGTCATGTCGGCCGAGCGGGCATAGACGCCGCGATGAACGGTGGCGTAATCGCTGCCCAGCGCGCGGGTGATGGCGTCGATGACGACTTGCGGCTTCTGAGCGGTGGCAGCCGTATCTAGGTAGTGCCAGCGACTGCCGTCAGGGTTGACGAGGCCGGGCCACTGCGAGGCGCGGGTGAGCGCATCGACCGTCACAGCACCGCCTCCAGCGCCTTGAGGGCAGCCTCGGTCAGCGCTTCTTCATCAGCGGCACCGACGAAGGCTTCGGCGATGAAGGCCTGCAGCATCAGCTTCTTGGCCACGGCGGGCGGAAGTCCGCGCTGGGCAAGGTAGAACAGCCCTTGCGGATCGAGTTCGCCGACCGCGCAACCGTGCGCGCACTTCACATCGTCGGCGTAGATTTCGAGTTCCGGGCGGGCGTTGGCAGTGGCAGTGCGATCGAGCAACATGGCGCGGATCGATTGCGAACCATCGGTGCCGATGGCGCCGCGCGCGACCGCGACCTTGCCAAGATATGTCCCCGTGGCGTGGCCACCCAGAACCGAGCGCACGATCTGGCTGGAGACCGCGTCAGGTTCGGCATGGACGACTTCGGTGACGATCTCGGCGGTCTGATCGCCGCCGGCGATCTGCGCCGCGCCCAGGTGGAACTTCGCGCCCTTGCCGAGCTTGACCTTGACCGCAATGCGGCCATAGGCATAACCGGCGTTGAGCAGGCGCAGGTCATATTCCGCGCCGTCTTCCAGGGTGATGACGATATCCTGCGCAGCATCGTTCGCGCCATTGAGCACGACTGCGCTTGCCCCCTGTTGGCCCGCCACGACGCGGATTTCCTGCACAGGCAGGGGCCAAAGCGTTTCAAGCGCCGCAAGATCGGCGTAGCGGAACGCTTCGTCCTTGCGGGTGGGGAGGGCGAGACTGGTCACAGCGCCCACTCCCATTCCACGTCACCCCGGCGCAGGCCGGACATCATGGCCGAAGTCGGAGCGCGACCTCCGACGTCATGGGCCCCGGCCTTCGCCGGGGTGACGGAAGCATTGAGGGTCATGCTGCGACGGCCTCGTAGCCGTGTTCTTCCAGCTCTAGCGCCAGTTCCGGCCCGCCGCTGCGCACGATGCGGCCACCGGCGAGGACGTGGACGAAGTCGGGCTTCACGTAATCGAGCAGGCGCTGATAGTGGGTGATCAGCAGTACGGCCTTGTCGGCTTTACGCATGATCGCATTGATGCCTTCGCCGCAGATGCGCAGCGCATCGATGTCGAGGCCGGAATCGGTCTCGTCGAGAATGGCGATCTTGGGATCGAGGATGCCCATCTGCACCATCTCGGCGCGCTTCTTCTCACCGCCCGAAAAGCCAACGTTCACCGGGCGCTTGAGCATGTCCATGTCCATGCGCAGCAGGCCCGCCTTCTCCTTGGCCAGCTTGAGGAATTCGCCGCCAGAGAGCGGAGCCTCGCCCCGCGCCTTGCGCTGGGCATTGGCGGATTCGCGCAGGAACTGGACGAAAGAAACGCCGGGGATTTCGACCGGGTACTGGAAGCCAAGGAACAGGCCGGCGGCGGCGCGTTCGTGCGGTTCGAGTTCGAACAGGTCGGTGCCATCGAGCGTGGCGGTGCCGCCGGTCACTTCGTAGCCGGGGCGCCCGCCGAGCGTGTAGCCCAGCGTCGACTTGCCCGCGCCGTTCGGCCCCATAATCGCGTGGATTTCGCCCGCGTTGATGGTGAGCGAAAGACCCTTGAGGATCGGCTTGTCGGCAACACTGGCCTGGAGATTCTGGATATCGAGCATGGTCATCTCTCTCAGTCGCGAGCCCGTGGGTAAGGGCTGCGCTGCGGGCGCGCGCCGGAGCGCGAATAGGAGGGGCGCTGCGGGCGCGAGGCGGCGCGCAATTCGTCGTAGCGGGCCTTCATCGCGGCCAACACGGCAGCGCAGGCGCCTTCGGGATCGCCGAGCACTTCAGCGGCGTCATAGCGCAGGACTTTGAGTCCGACTTCCGCAAGGCTGGCGTCGCGGCGGCGTTCGATCTCGGGTGCATCGCCACGGTCCAGCGCGACGACCAGCTTCAGCGGCTGACAGGCGAAATCGACGAGGGCCGAGCCGATCACCGCGTAGCGCTTGAACTTGTACTTGCCGAGGTCTTCCTTCGCCAGCTCCTCGGCCAGCGCGAGATGCGCCTCGTCCGGTTCACGGCGCATCTGGCGCGCGCGATCATGGATCGCATCGAGGCGCGAGCCCGAAATGGCCCAGCCACGCCCCTTCTTCTGAATCTTCGGCGCCTCGGCACGTTCCGAAACGGGGCGGAGGGAAAGGGTCTTTTTCATTTCAGCAAGTCCAATGCGAAATCCACTCCGTCATGCTGAACTTGTTTCAGCATCCATCTTGCGACCGAAGCCAACGTTGCTGGACGAGAGATGGACCCTGAAACAAGTTCAGGGTGACGATAGGAGATACACGAGGTCATCACCTCCCGCTCCCTTCAAAGCCGCGCTTCGAGCAACGGAAATAGCGTGACGAACCTGAGGTATCGGAGATCGTCAAGATACTGCCCTCAAGAATCAGGCGCATATTCATGACCTCCACATTCTTCCCATCACCATTGATATCATTGAGGAGTTCAACCGCGACTGAATGTTTGTCGATCACTTTGACTGATCGAACCGGCCATATCCATTCGACAAAGTACAACTCGCGCGGTTCGACAACGAAGAGTCCAGCGCCTTGCCCACTTTCCTCGCCATCGTCACGACGGTTCCAAGGAATGCGGCAAAGACTCGGTTCCGCCTCATATCGACCGATCAACGCAGGCGGGATGCGAGGTGCAACCGCCGGAGCAGCCGCAGCGAGCATGATGATTGGAATAATCACCCCACGCTGCCTTCAAGGCTGATGCCGAGCAGCTTCTGCGCTTCGACGGCAAATTCCATCGGCAGCTGCTGCAGCACTTCGCGGGCGAAGCCGTTGACGATCAGGGCGACGGCGCTTTCCTGATCGAGGCCGCGCTGCATGGCGTAGAACAGCTGGTCGTCGCTGATCTTGCTGGTGGTGGCTTCGTGTTCGATCGTGGCGCTGGGATTGCGCACTTCGATGTAAGGCACGGTGTGCGCGCCGCATTCCGCGCCCAGCAGCAGGCTGTCGCACTGGGTGAAGTTGCGCACGCCTTCGGCCTGCGGGGCGACGCGGACGAGGCCGCGATAGGTGTTGTTCGACTTGCCCGCAGAGATGCCCTTCGACACGATGGTCGAGCGCGACCCCTTGCCGTTGTGGATCATCTTGGTGCCGGTATCGGCCTGCTGGTGGTTGTTGGTGACGGCAACCGAGTAAAACTCGCCCACCGAATCTTCACCGTTCAGCACGCAGGACGGATACTTCCAGGTGATGGCAGAGCCGGTTTCGACCTGCGTCCACGAAACCTTGGAACGGGCACCCTGGCACAGCGCGCGCTTGGTGACGAAGTTGTAGATGCCGCCAAGGCCCTCGGCGTTGCCGGGATACCAGTTCTGGACGGTGGAATACTTGATCTCGGCATCGTCGAGCGCGACGAGTTCGACCACGGCGGCGTGAAGCTGGTTCTCATCGCGCTGCGGGGCAGTGCAGCCTTCGAGGTAGGAGACGTAGGCCCCCTTGTCGGCCACGATCAGGGTGCGTTCGAATTGCCCGGTGTTCTCCGCGTTGATGCGGAAATAGGTCGACAACTCCATCGGGCAGCGCACGCCTTCGGGGATGTAGACGAAGGTGCCGTCCGAAAACACCGCGCAGTTGAGCGTGGCGAAGTAGTTGTCGTGCATCGGCACGACCTTGCCGAGCCACTTCTTCACAAGGTCAGGGTATTCGCGGATCGCTTCGGAGATCGAGCGGAAGATGACGCCTGCGGCCTCAAGCTCCTTGCGGAAGGTGGTGGCGACGCTGACGCTGTCAAACACGGCATCGACCGCGACCTTGCGCGCGCCTTCGACGCCCGCGAGCACCTTCTGCTCCTCGAGTGGAATGCCGAGCTTTTCGTAGATGCGCAGGATTTCCGGATCGACTTCGTCAAGGCTGCCGAGCTTGGGCTTGGCCTTGGGCGCGGCCCAGTAATAGGCGTCCTGATAGTCGATCGGCGGCACGTTGAGCTTGGCCCAGTCGGGCGTGGGCATGGTCAGCCAGTGGCGATAGGCCTTCAGGCGCCATTCGAGCATCCACTCAGGCTCGTCTTTCTTGGCCGAGATATAGCGGACGGTATCTTCGGACAGGCCCTTGGGCCCATACTCCTGCTCGATATCGGACGACCAGCCGTGCTCGTACTCGGCCACCTTTGCCGCCGCCTCGCGTGCAGCCTGATCCTTTACTTCAATGTTCTCGGTCATGCCATAACCTCCGCCACCGGGACCGCCGGGACGGCGGGGCGGGACAATTGGGTAAGCGGTATTCCGGCCAGCGCGCCGCGCAGGGCGGCATCGACCGCAGGCCAGTGCGGACGGACAGTGCACGCAGCTTCCAGCGTGCAATCGTGGCGCCCATGCTCGCTGCAGGGCGTAAGAGCAATAGGGCCTTCGACCGCCTCGACGATATCCGCCAAAGTGATGGCTGCAGCCGGACGGGCAAGCTTCAGCCCGCCGCGCGCGCCACGCACCGACTTGAGCAGCCCGGCAGCTGACAGCTTGCTCACCAGCTTCTGCACGGTCGGCACCGGAAGGCCGGTTTCATCGGCGAGTTGCTGGGCACAGACGCGCTGGCCGCCGCAGTGGCGCGCAGCGGCGGTCATCGTCACGACGGCGTAATCGGCCATGCTGGAAAGGCGCATTGGCGAAGGTCCCGGGCAATGGTCCGCGAAATCGGACCGAATCACTCCGGTTATCTAGGCGCGCGTGTCTGGCGGCACAAGAGGCTGAGGCGCTTCGCGATGGCACAAAAAAAGGCGGCCGAACCCAGATGGGTCACCGGCCGCCTGAAAGTCGAGAACCCGTTGCATTGCTGCACCGAGCCCTTCGGGTCGCAGCGCTTTCCTACGCAGAAGGCCGTAAGGTGAATTGTATGGATTCGACAATTTCGGTGGCAAAGGCGCAACATACCAAGAGCAATCAATTACAAATGCTGTCAGAATCGAGAAGTTCCGGCTTGGCCATTGCGCAATCTCGTCGCAAAGACAGCGGTCAGGGGCGTGCGCGGTCTTGAAGCGTCGCGAATTTGCCCGAATCGAACCTGCTGAATCGCCAATCCGGAACCTTGTGCCCTTGACGCCTTATTCCCTGCTGCGCCCGCTGATCTTCCGCATTCCTGCAGAACCGGCCCATCGGCTGACGATCAAGGCTCTGGCGCTGAGCCAGCCTTCCGGCCCGGTCGCGCCCACGCCGACACTGGCCCAGCGCATTGCCGGGATCGCTTTTCCCAACCCGGTCGGAATGGCACCGGGTTTCGACAAGAACGCCGAAGTCCCCGATGCCATGCTCGGCCTCGGATTCGGATTTGTCGAAGTCGGCACGGTCACTCCGCTGCCACAGGAAGGCAATCCCAAGCCGCGCCTGTTCCGGCTGGTCGAGGACCGCGCCGTCATCAACCGCATGGGCTTCAACAACGAAGGCGCGCAGGCGGTCACCAACCGGCTGGTCAAGCGGCTTGAAACCGGCAAGCACGGGCTGCCCGGCATCGTCGGGGTCAACATCGGCGCGAACAAGGACTCGGCCGACCGGATCGCCGACTATGCACAGATGACCCGGATCATGGCGCCGCTGGCGTCCTATCTTACCGTCAACATTTCCTCGCCCAATACGCCGGGCTTGCGCGCGCTGCAGGACGAAGGCGCGCTTTCCGCGCTGCTCGATGCCGTCATCGAGGCGCGAGGCAACATCAACGTGCCGGTATTTCTCAAGCTGGCGCCCGATCTCGAATCTTCGGACATCGATGCGATCTGCCGCATCGCGCTGGAAAAGCGCCTTGCCGCGCTGATCATCTCGAACACCACGATCACCCGCCCGGCCCTGCGCTCGTCCCATGCTGCAGAAACAGGCGGACTTTCGGGCGAACCCTTGCGCGAGCTGGCGCTGCAGCGCCTGCGCGATTTCCGCAAGGCGAGCGGCGGGGCGATCTCGCTGGTGGGCGTTGGCGGGATCGGCACGGTGGACGATGCCTGGGCACGCATCCGCGCAGGCGCCAGCCTGATCCAGATCTACAGCGCAATGGTCTATGAAGGTCCCGGCCTTGCCAAGCGCATCGTCGCAGGTCTTGAACGCAAGGTCCGCGAAGCGGGCATGACCTCCATTGCCGAGGCAGTCGGCAGCGAATAGCAAGGGAGGCATGACCCTGCCTCTCCCGTTCCGGATTGCCCCCCTCGCCGCCGCGCTTTGCGCCAGCGCCTGCGTCCCGCCGCCCAATGCGGCGATCACACCGCCTGCCGCCTCGCCCGTTGCCTCGGCAGCGCAAGGGGTGCCGATCGAGGGACCGGGCCTGGTCTCTGCGGCTGATCCTCGTGCAGCCGAAGCCGGAGCGCAGATGCTGCGCCTTGGCGGCAGCGCAACCGATGCGGCCATCGCGACGATGCTGGCGCTGACGGTTGTCGAGCCGCAGAGTTCAGGCATCGGCGGTGGCGGCTTCCTCGTGCTGGGCGATACGGTGGGCAACGTCGATACCATTGACGGACGCGAGACCGCACCCAAGGCGGCAACCCCGCAGTGGTTCTATGTGGACGGCAAACCGCTCTCATATGGCGAGGCGATCCCCGGCGGCCGCAGCGTCGGCATTCCCGGGAACCTGCGCCTTGCGGCAAGCGCGCACAACGCCAAGGGCAAGCTGGCCTGGCGCACGCTGTTCCAGCCGGCAATCCGCCTTGCCCGCGAAGGCTATGCGATAACCCCGCGCCTCAATGCCATACTCGCTGCCGCCAGCCGCACCGGCGCGCTCGATCCGGATGCGCGTGCGCTCTATTATGGCGCTGACGGACAGCCGCTTCCCATCGGTACGGTGGTGCGCAATCCGGCACTCGCAGCAACGCTCGAGTCCATCTCGGCCCGTGGCGCGGACAGCTTCTACACGGGCGACAACGCCGCAACCATTGCCGCGAAGGTCGGGACGGCGCCGCGCAATCCTGCGCCGATGACCACGGCAGACATCGCAGCCTACCGCGCCGTGGCCCGGCCCGTCGTCTGTGGGCAGTACCGCGCTTACCGCATCTGCGGGATGGGTCCGCCTTCGTCGGGCGCAACGACAGTCTTTGCCATTCTCAAGCAGCTTGAACGCTTCGACATGAAAGCGCTCGGCCCGGCGAACCCGGTTTCGTGGCACCTGATCGCCGAATCACAGCGTCTCGCCTACGCTGATCGCGACCAGTATCTGGCCGACAGCGATTTCGTCTCGGTCCCCGTCGCGGGGCTGACGGACCCGGCCTATCTTGCGGGGCGCTCGGCGCTGATCTCGGAAGGCAGCACGTTGCCGGGCGTCCAGCCCGGCACGCCGCCCGGTGCAAAGCTCGCCTTCGCACCCGCCCCGCGTCAGGAAGAGAATGGCACCACGCACTTCGTCACCGTCGACCGATGGGGCAATGCCGCGAGCTATACCTCGACCATCGAAGGACCGTTCGGTTCGGGCCTGATGGTCGGCGGGTACTACCTCAACAACGAGCTGACCGACTTCAACATCGTGCCCGACCGCGATGGCAAGCCCACCGCCAACAGGGTCGAAGGTGGCAAGCGCCCGCGCAGTTCGATGGCGCCGACGCTGGTCTACGGCCCCGACGGCAAGCTTCGGCTCGCGGTCGGCGCGGCGGGCGGGGTGACGATTCCGGCACAAGTCGCCAAGGCGATCATCGGCGTGCTCGACTGGAACCTTTCGGCGCGCGAGGCGATTGCCCTGCCGGTGATCTTCGCGCCCGGCGGCGATATGGTCTTCGTCGAAAAGGGCACCAGCCTCGAGGCGATGATCCCCGCTCTCCAGCAACTGGGCCATGCGCAGGTCGTCGCCCGCTCGCCATCGTTCAAGGCCAATGCCATCGAACGCGTTGGCGATCGCTGGCGTGGAGCCGCCGATCCGCGCAGCGAGGGCGCCGCCATTGCTCCGTGACCCGGCCCGTTCGGGCATATCTTCCCGGCGAATGCCCTCACCGGTTGCCGTGAAGGAACTGCGTCACTAGGTTCCCCTCCAACTGGCGGGAAGCTTTGCCTCTTCCTGCCGACAAAGGGGCGAGGGTCACGACGTGCAGCTTACGGATTTCGCAGGCTTTCCGAATCTGGTTTCGATGTTCCTCGACCGCGCGGGCAAGCGCGGCGATGCGCCGTTCCTGTGGGCCAAGAGCAAGGGCGAGTGGCATTCGCTGAGCTGGGCGGAAGCGGCGCGGCAGGTTTGCGTACTTGCGCAATCACTGCGCGCGCTTGGCCTCAATCCCGGCGACCGGGTGGCGCTCGTTTCGGAAAACCGGCCCGAATGGTGCATTGCCGACCATGCGATCATGGCGGCAGGTCTCGTCACCGTGCCGACCTACATCACCAATACCGAGCGCGATCACCTGCACATTCTCGAGAACTCGGGCGCGCGGGCAGTAATCGTGTCGACGGCCAAGCTCTCGCAGCCGCTGCTTCCAGCCGCGCTGTCCGCGCCCTGCGTCGAGCATGTGATCGGCATGGAGCCGCTGCGCCAGATGCAGGCGGGCAAGCTTGCGTTCCATGACTGGCAGACGATGACCAGCGGCGACGGCGCAGAGGCGCGTGCGGCGGTCGATGAACGGCTGCGGACGACGGGCCGGGATGACCTTGCCTGCATCATCTACACCAGCGGCACCGGCGGAAGCCCGCGCGGGGTGCGGCTGCATCATGGCTCGATCCTGTGCAATGTCGAAGGTGCCGCCGAAATCCTCGCCAACGATTTCGGCTGGGGCGAGGAAGTGTTCCTGTCGTTCCTGCCGCTGAGCCACGCCTATGAACACACCGGCGGGCAGTACCTGCCGATCGGCATGGGCGCGCAGATCTACTATTCCGAAGGGCTCGAGAAGCTCGCGTCCAACATCGAGGAAGTGCGGCCGACGATCATGGTCGTCGTGCCGCGCCTGTTCGAGGTGCTGCGCACGCGGATCATGAAGCAGGTGGAGAAGCAGGGGAAGGTCGCGAACTACCTGATGGACCGCGCGCTCTCGATCGGGGGGCGCAAGGCAGCGGGCAGGGGGCGCCTGCTCGATGCACCGATGAACCTGATCCTCGAAAAGACCCTGCGACCAAAGATCCGCGCCCGCTTTGGCGGCCGGATGAAGGCGATGGTGTCGGGCGGTGCGCCGCTCAATCCCGATGTCGGCGTGTTCTTCCAGTCGATGGGCCTGACCATGCTTCAAGGCTATGGGCAGACCGAGGCTGGCCCTGTGATTTCGTGCAACCGGCCCAAGGTAGGCCTGAGAATGGATACCGTCGGCCCGCCGATGAAGGGCGTGGAAGTGAAGATCGCCGAGGACGGTGAAATCCTCGTGCGCGGCGAGCTGGTGATGCATGGCTATTGGCACAACGATGCCGAGACCGCCCGCGCGATCCCGACCGAGGGTCCCAACGCGGGCTGGCTGCACACCGGCGACATCGGCCATCTCGACGCAAAGGGCCGCATCGTCATCACCGACCGCAAGAAGGACATGATCGTCAACGACAAGGGCGACAATGTCTCACCGCAGAAGATCGAGGGCATGCTGACGCTGCAGCCGGAGATCGCGCAGGCGATGGTCTCGGGCGACAAGCGGCCCTACATCGTCGGCCTGATCGTGCCCGATCCGGAATGGTCGCTAGAATGGGCCCGCGCGCAGGGCGAACACTTCGACTTCAAGGAACTGCAGGACCTGCCCGCGTTCAAGAGCGCCATCCGCGCGGCCGTGGACCGGGTGAACAAGGATCTCTCGGTGATCGAGAAAGTCCGCCAGTTCGCCTTTGCCGACGAGGCGTTCAGCATCGACAACGGCGAGATGACGCCCAGCCTCAAGATCCGCCGCCACAAGATCAAGGAACGCTATGGCGCGCGGGTGGATGCGCTTTACAAGGGGTGAGAGATCACCGCCCCGCCATCGCCTTAACCCGCGCGAGGTAGGTTCGGCCGATCCGCTGCAACGATCCGTCGGCCAGTTCCGCTGACCATACACCAAGGCCATCATGCTTGAGGCCCGCAATCCGATCGCGGCGGACGATGGTCGAGCGGTGGAGGCGGATGAAGCGTTCGGGATCGAGGCGCGCCTCCAATCCCGCAATGGTGTGCAGCATCATGTAGCTGCGCTGTCCCACATGCAGCCGCACATAATCGCGCTCGGCATCGATGCGTTCGAGGTCGGCCGCCGCCACGCGGATCAGTTCGGAGCGGTGCGGCACCCAGAATTCCTCGATCCATTCGCTGGCGGGTTTCTCGGGCGTAAGTGGCGTTTCGACGGGAGCGCTGCGGCGCGCCTGCGCCCGTTCCACTGCACGCTCCAGCCGCTCCTGCGCGACGGGCTTGAGCACGTAATCGACCGCGTCGCAATCGAAGGCCTCGACCGCGAAATCGTCATGCGCGGTGACGAAGACCACGGCCGGGCGATTGGCCTGTCCGGCCAGCGCCCGTGCCACGCCCAGACCATCCAACTCGGGCATCGTCATGTCGAGCAGCACCAGATCGGGGGTTAACGCATCGATCAGGCGCAGCGCCGCAGCGCCATCGCTGGCAGTGCCGACCACCTGCAACGCCGGTATTCGCGCGCAGAGGATCTGCATCCGTTCGACCGCCAGTGGTTCGTCATCGACAATCAAGGTCCGCAACGACAAGTCCCCCTCAGCATTCATTCCGGACGACCGGCATCGTCAGCACAGTCGCGTATCCGCCGGCCGGCAGCGGGCCGCTTTCGACCTTGGCCACGTCTTCGCCGAAACGGGCAGCAAGGCGGCTCTTCACGTTGGCGATGCCGATCCCGGTACCGCCGTTGGCAAAGCCTTCACCCGGACCATCGTCGGCCACGGTCAGCACGAGGAAGCCTCCGGCCTCCCGCGCAGTGATGCGGATGGTGACGGGGCGGATCGTGGTCGAGACCGCGTACTTGATCGAATTCTCGACCAGCGGCTGGAGGATCATCCCCGGGACGCAGGCGCTCATCAGCTCCTCGGGAATGTCGAACTCGCAGCGCAGCCGTTCGGGAAAGCGCACCGCTTCGATCTCGAGGTAATGGCGCTGCAGGGCGATCTCGTCCTCCAGCGGCATGTCCGTGGTCGGATCGCCGGCAAGGCTGTGGCGATAGAAACGGGAAATCGACTGGATCATCCGCTCGGCCTGTTCGGTTCGTCCAACCATGACCAAAGCCGACAAGGAATTCAATGTGTTGAACAGGAAATGCGGGTTGACCTGATACCGCAAGCTGCGCAGCTCAGCTGCCTTGGCGGCACGCGCATATTGCCCTTCGCGATATTCGGCAGCGCGCAGCTGCTCGCCATTGCCCAGCGCCAGATAGAGCGCGGCCCAGGCGATCAGCAGGAAGTAGCGCCCGAGTGCCACATCGGTCAGCTGCCGCCACAACCCCTCGTTCTCGACCGTCTGGCGGATGATCGTGACGTGGTCAGGCCCGCGATAGTCCTCGGTGACGATGTCGGACGGTGAGGGCTGCGGTTTGCCGGAGCTGCCGGTGGTCGGAGCCTTGGTCGCTTGCGCTTTCGAGGCCTTAGCGCGCGCGGCGTTGGCCTTCTCCAGCGCGGCAGCGCGCAAGGTCTGTGCCCGGGCGAGCGCCTTCTCCGCCTCGCGCCGCGCGGTTTCGCGGATTTTCTCCTGCGCGGCGGCAGAGAGTGCAGGCGGGGCTGGAGGGGCAGGCGGCGCTATACTGGCCGCGGGAGCAGGCGGTTCGGGCGGGGCCGCGTCTTCACGAATCGAGGCGACCTCGCCATCTTCGTCCACCGAATAGATCTTGCCGCCGGTGCGAACTTCGGAGCGCCCATCGGCATACTGGCGAACGTAGAGACCCGGCTGGGTGATGACCGTGCTTCCATCCTCATTCTGGACGATGCCGGTGTTCTTCAGCGCCTCGAACGTCTTTTCATCGCCCAGCCGCTTGAGTTCGGCAATGTCCTCTTCGCTCAACAGCGGTTCGGGGACGGGAAGAGCCTTTGGCGCAGTAACTTTGGGGGCTGGCGGCGGAGCAGGCGGCGGCGGTGGGACGAAGCCTTCATCGAGCACATCGACCAGCACGTTTCCGGCCATGTCGTGGCGAATCTTGACTGTGCCGCCCTTGCCTTGGTCACCCACGCCATTGCCGGTTGTGACGGTGGTCTGGGTGGTGGTCTTTTCGCCGGTCTGCTGCTGCGGGTCGGTGCTGATCCGTTCGATCATCCGCTTTTCGACCGGAGCAAAGGCCCACTGGTTCACTGCAGCCAGTGCCAGGGCAGCAGGGAGCATGATGACGAGAGCGGCGGCAACGCGGGTAGCGAGCGGTCTTGCATCGAAGCGTCGCAGGAGTGGCCAGCACGCCACTGTCACGACGATCCCCGCCGCCGTCACCAGCGCGCGCCGCCAGAGCAGGTCGGAAAAGTCGCCCAGTTCGACCACGAGTCCGCGCACGGTGATCAGCAGGAAATAGCACAACCACAGCGCAGCCGCCGACAGGATCACCTGCCGGGCCGGTACGCGCGGGATACCCGGATCGATTTGCGACGACGTCATCGCACGATGTCTAAACGCGAACCGCCCGACACGCCATAACGGCGGTCGGGCGGCGTAGGTCGTTCATCGAAGCGAAAGGTTACGCGGGGAGGAGCTTCTCGTCCGCGATCTTCTTCTTCCACACCAGTGGTGCGGACTTGTGGACATTTTCGCCTTCGCTATCGACGGCCACGGTCACCGGCATGTCCTCGACGGTGAATTCGTAGATCGCTTCCATGCCGAGATCCTCGAAGCCGACCACCTTGGACTGCTTGATCGCCCGCGCCACGAGATAGGCAGCACCGCCCACGGCCATGAGATAGGCGCTCTTGTGGTTGGCGATCGACTGGGTCGCTGCAGGGCCACGCTCAGCCTTGCCGACACTGGCGAGCAGGCCGAGGTCGAGCATGGTGTCGGAGAAGCTGTCCATGCGCGTCGCCGTGGTCGGCCCTGCTGGTCCCACGACTTCATCGCGCACCGGATCGACCGGGCCGACGTAGTAGATCACACGGCCCTTGAAATCGACGGGGAGTTCTTCGCCCTTGGCCAGCATGTCCTTGATCCGCTTGTGCGCGGCATCGCGGCCGGTGAGCATCTTGCCGTTGAGCAGCAGGCGATCGCCCGCCTTCCAGCCTTGCACTTCTTCCTGCGTCAGCGTGTCGAGGTTGACGCGCTTGGCCGCGCTGTCGGGCGCCCAGTGCACTTCAGGCCATTCGTCGAGCTTGGGGCGCTCGAGGTAGGTCGGCCCCGAACCGTCGAGCACGAAGTGGGCGTGGCGGGTCGCGGCGCAGTTGGGGATCATCGCCACCGGCTTGCCAGCGGCATGGCAGGGCGCATCCATGATCTTGACGTCGAGGATGGTCGAAAGACCGCCGAGCCCTTGCGCTCCGATGCCGAGCGCGTTGACCTTGTCGAAGATCTCGATGCGCAGCTTCTCGATATCGTTCTGGGGACCTCGCTCCTTGAGCTGGGCCATGTCGATCGGCTCCATCAGCGCCTTCTTGGCGAGCAGGACGCAGTGTTCCGCCGTTCCGCCGATGCCAATGCCAAGCATGCCCGGCGGGCACCAGCCGGCACCCATCTGCGGCAGCATCTCGATCACCCAGTCGACGATCGAATCGCTGGGGTTCATCATCTTGAACTTGGACTTGTTCTCCGAGCCACCGCCCTTTGCGGCAACGTCGACCACGACCTTGGAGCCCTTGACCATTTCGACATGGAGCACGCAGGGCGTGTTGTCGCGCGTGTTGCGGCGAGTGAAGGCGGGGTCAGCCAGGACCGAAGCGCGCAGCTTGTTGTCCGGGTTAAGATAGGCCCGGCGCACGCCTTCATCGACCACGTCCTGCAGCGACAGGTCGGATTCGAGGCGGCAGTCCTGTCCCCACTTGATGAAAACATTGACGATGCCCGTGTCCTGGCAGATCGGACGGTGCCCTTCGGCGCACATGCGGCTGTTTGTCAGGATCTGGGCGATGGCATCCTTTGCCGCCGGGCCCTGCTCCGCCTTGTAGGCTTCGCCTAAGGCACGGATGTAGTCCATCGGGTGGAAATAGCTGATGTACTGGAGCGCATCGGCAACGCTTTCGATCAGGTCCGCTTCCTTGATCGTCACCATGTCGGCCATCCGGAAATCCCTCCAAAGCCTGAGAAACTGCGAACGCCCCTTACGCCTCGACAATCGACATGCAAATCCCTTGGAAACGGCAGATCGATAATCTACAGGCACTTGGCAACATTCAGGCTGCATCGGTGCGGTGATGCAGCGCAAGCGATATGAGGGTTCGAATGACCGTGGTTGAAGATCGCCCGGCTGCAGACGAGATGCTGGTCGCCCGGCGTGCGATGATCGATAGCCAGCTCCGCGTGAGCGGCGTGAACTCGCCTGCAGTTCTGGCTGCATTCAACGCAGTACCACGCGAAGACTTCGTGCCTGCCGAGCGCCGCGCCGTGGCCTACGCTGACCGCGCGCTGCCGCTGGGCAATGGCGCAGTGCTTTCCCCGGCGCTGACCTATGGCCAGATGCTCGAAGCTGCTGCCACCGTACGCGACGATCGCATTCTGGTCATTTCCACGAACGGCTATCTTGCTGCTCTCGCTGGCCAGCTTGCGGCCGACGTGACGCGTGCTGACAACCTCGCTGCGGCACAGGGTGGTCCCTACTCGCTGATCCTGATCGACGGCGCCGCAGAGGTCCTGCCCGATTCGCTGGCCGCTTTGCTGGCCGACGATGGGCGCGTGGTTACTGGTCTGGTCGACCGTGGCGTTACCCGGCTGGCCGTTGCAACCAAGGCGCTTGGCCACGTGGTCGCAACGCCAGTGTCCGACGCCGACTTCGCCGTTCTGCCGGAATTTGCCGCGCCCAAGAAGTGGAGCTTCTGAGCCTCATGCCCAATGCAAAGGCGCTGCGGCTGTTGCTCGTCTCGGGCGCAGCCACCATGCTCGCATCGCCTGCCCTGGCTGATGACCTGCGCGAGGCGCTGACCAGCGCCTACAACACCAACCCGACGCTCCAGGCAGCACGCGCCAACCAGCGCGCAACGGACGAAGGCGTGCCGCTTGCGAAAGCGCGGGGCCTGCCGAGCCTGCAAGGACAGGCCAGCTACACCAAGATCCTGCGAGCCAACCCCAATTCGTTTCTCATCACCGACTGGTCGTCCAGCGTCGATCTGAACCTGGGCGTGCCGCTCTATTCAGGCGGATCGGTGAAGAACGCGGTCCGCGCCGCCAAGACCCGTGTCGAAGCCGGACAGGAGGATCTTCGCGGCACCGAATCGGGCATTTTTTCGCAGGTCGTGGCTGCGTACATGGACGTCATCCGTGATTCCGCGATCGTCGGGCTCAACAGGAGCAACGTCGAAGTTCTCGAGGTGAACCTCAAGGCGACAAGCGACCGTTTCGAGATCGGTGACGTGACCCGTACCGACGTTGCCCAATCGAACTCCCGGCTCGCACTGGCCCGTGGCGATCTGCGCACGGCGCAGGCGAACCTGATCGCCAGTCGCGAACGGTACATCCAGGTTGTGGGCAAGGCGCCGACCGAGTTGCAGCCGCCACCGCCGCTCCCCGGCCTCCCGGCCAATCCGGACGATGCGGTCGACTTCGCGCTCGAGAACAATCCCGATCTGATCGCTGCGCGCGAGCGCAGCAAGGCGGCCGCCTTCGACGTGAAGGTTGCCGATGCTGCCAAGCTGCCCACGGTATCGCTTTCCACAAGTGGCAGCCGTCAGGCCTTCAAGGGAACTTTTCTCGGGTCGAACCAGACGCTGCAACAGGCGAACACGACAGCCCAGGCTGGCATCAGTGTCTCGGTCCCGCTGTTCCAGGGTGGCGGTCCGGCCGCGCAGACCCGACAGGCGCAGGCCCGCGAGAGCGCTACGCTGGAACAGGAAATCGGCGTTGAACGCGAGGTCATTGCCAGCGTCCGCTCAGCTTATGCCTCGTGGCAGGCAGCGAACGAGATCATCGCGATGAACCAGACGGCAGTCGATGCCGCCGCCCTCAGCCTTGAAGGCGTGCGCGCGGAGAACACCGTGGGCAATCGCACGATCCTCAACATCCTCGACGCCGAGCAGGAACTGCTCCGCGCCCAAGTCCAGCTCGTTGCGGCACGGCGCAACGCCTATGTCGCCGGGTTCAACCTGCTTTCGGCGATGGGCAAGGCCGATGCCAATGATCTCGGCCTCGACGGCGGCGCACTCTACGACCCGCAGGTCAACTACGACCGGGTCAAGGGCCGCATCTGGGACTGGGACCGCGATCCGACCCCAAAGGCCGTCTCGACGCGCACCGTTGACACGCCCGCACAGGATGCGACAATCGGGGCCTCATCGCGGCCGTAAGGGAATCGGCGTTGCAGGGGTATGTGGGGGTAGAGATTTCAATGCGTCAGGCCGGCGAACCGTCCGTCGAGGAAATCCTCGAATCGATCAAGAAAGTGATCGCGCGTGACAACAAGGCCGAGGCGCAGGCGCGTCTGCGGGCCGAGCCCCGCCCTTCGCTGCGCCCGGACGTGCTCGAACTGACCGAGACTGCGCAAGAGGATGACGATGACGCACCCGGCGGCCTGATCGCCGATGCCGCAGCCGCCTCGATGCGCGAATCGCTTGCCGCCCTTTCGATGCTGGCACAGCCCGGTGTCGCGCCGCAGATCGTCCGCTCGGGCGAGACTTCGCTCGAAGGTCTGGTCCGCGACCTGCTCAAGCCAATGCTGGCCGAATGGCTCGACAAGAACCTGCCCGCGATGGTCGAGAAGATGGTCGCTGCAGAAATCGCCCGCATCGCCGGGAAACGCGGCTGAAATTCCGATTTGCGTCGTGAGGTTACGGCGCTAATCCGGTTTCCATGAAAACCAACTCGATGTTGCTGGCGGCCGCTTCTCTGGCCGTTGCATTCGCCGCACCTGCCCTTGCCCAGCAGGCCGCTCCCTTCTCGCCGCAGGATCTGGTGACGCTTGGCCGCCTCGGCGGCACGGCGGTTTCGCCCGATGGCAAGACCGTCGCCTACATCGTCACCAGCACTGACCCTGCCAGCTACCAGCGTACCCCGTCGCTGTGGGTCCGCAGCGCCGACGGCAAGGGCGAGCCACGCCGCATCGACACCGGCGGCAGTGCCAGCGATCCGGCCTTTGCGCCCGACGGCACGCTATACTACCTCTCCGATCGCAAGGTGGGCGAGGCCGAGACCACGCAGGTCTGGAAAGTCGACGTAGGCTCGGGCGTGACCACGCAGGTGACCGCGTTCCAGGCCGAAGTTTCCGGATTCGAGCTTTCACCCAATGGCAAGCGCATTGCCGTGTGGGGCGACATCGCGCGCGATTGCGCGACCTTCGGCTGCGACAGCGATGGCAACACCGCGCTCCCCGGCCCTGGCACTGGCCGCCACTACAAGGACGGTGCGGGCTTCGTGCGGCACTGGGACGCATGGGAAACGCCCGGCAACTACAGCCGCGTCTTCGCCTTCGATCTGGGCGCAGACGGCAAGGTGATGGGCGAAGGCAAGGCGGCTGACGGACCTGTCGGCACCCTTACCGGCGACAGCCCGGGCAAGCCGTTCGGCGGTGGCGAGGACGTGGCGTGGAGCGCGGATTCGCAGTCGCTGTTCTTCGTCGCGCGGCAGGCCGATCGCCACGAGCCGACCTCGACCAATCTCGACATCTGGCAATCGAAGCTGGATGGCGCAGCCCCGAAGAACCTGACCGAGGCCAACAAGGCTACCGACAACACGCCCGCGCCTTCGCCCGATGGCAAGTGGCTGGCCTATGCCGCGATGGCACGGCCTGGTTACGAGGCCGACCGGCTGGTGGTGAACCTCATCAATCTGCAGACCGGGGAACGCCGCGAGTTGACCGGCGCATGGGACCGTTCTGTCGCCTCGCTGACCTGGACGCCAGACAGCAAGGCGCTGATCGCGACGGCCGAAGACGTGCTCGATACGCCCGCCTTCCGCATCGATCCGATGAACGGCACGGTCACCCGGCTGGTGCTCAATCCCGGCCGGGAAGGGCATGTTAGCAATGTCGTGCCGCTCAAGGACGGCCGCTTTGCCTATACGCGCGATTCAATCGACAACCCGGCGGAGATGTTCATCGGCAAGCCCGGCAAAGCGGGCACGCGCCTGACCGACGTTGCCGCCACCGCGCTCTCGCAGCGCGCGCCGGTCGTGACGCAGCGCTTCAGCTTCAAGGGCGCGGATGGCGATACCGTTTGGGGCCAGATCACCAAGCCGTCATGGGTGAAGGGCAAGATGCCTTCGGTCCTGTTCGTCCATGGCGGACCGCAGGGCTCCTACAACGACAGCTGGTCCAACCGCTGGAACCCGCGCGTCTGGGCGAGCCAGGGCTATGCGATCGTCTCGGTCGATTTCCATGGCTCCACCGGATACGGGCAGAAGTTCACCGACGGGATCAACCGGGAATGGGGCGGCAAGCCGCTGGAAGACCTGCAGAAGGGCTTTGCCGCCGCCATCACGCTCGACTCGCAGATCGATGGCGACAATGCCTGCGCGGCAGGCGCCTCCTACGGCGGCTACATGATGAACTGGATCGCCGGGAACTGGTCCGACCGGTTCAAGTGTCTCGTCCAGCATGACGGCGTGTTCGATGCGCGTGCCATGGCTTACGAGACCGAAGAGCTGTGGTTCGACGAATGGGAGCACGGCGGGCACCCTTATTACGAGGCGCCCGAAGAGTTCGAGAAGTGGAACCCGGTAAACCACGTCGCCAAGTGGAAGACGCCGATGCTGGTCATCACCGGCGAGAAGGACTTCCGCATTCCCTACACGCAAGGCCTCGCCGCGTTCACCGCCCTGCAGCGCCGGGGCATTCCGTCCGAGCTGCTGGTGTTCCCCGATGAAAACCACTGGGTACTCAAGGCCAAGAATTCGTTGCAGTGGCACCAGACCTCGTTCAACTGGCTCGATCGCTGGTTGAAGAAGAGCGAGAAGTGACAGCAAGCCAAGAAGAGATACGCCAGGCCGAGATTGCGCTCGAAAAGCTCGGCGGGTTCAATCCGCAACGCCACATCCTGCTCTGCGCAGGACCGGACAAGGACAAGTGCGCCCCGCGCGCAGTGGGCGACGAGGCATGGAACTACCTCAAGAAGCGCCTCGGCGAGCTGAAGCTTGGCGGGGCGCAAGGGGTGTTGCGCAACAAGGTCGGCTGCCTGCGGGTATGCCTCGTCGGGCCGGTCGCGGTCGTCTATCCTGACAACGTCTGGTACCACTCCTGCACCCCGCCGGTGCTCGAGCGGATCATCCAGGAACACGTGATCGGCGGCGTGCCAGTGGAAGATTTCATGCTTACCCCACCCGCGCCATCACCCGCGGGATGAACGCAAGCAGCTCGCTGGCGAGATATCCCAGCGGGCCGACCTCCTCGGCACAGCGCCGCCCCGCTTCGCCATGGAGCCAGACCGACCACAGGGCGGCCTGAAGCGGCTGCGCGCCCCGCGCCAGCAGGGCACCGGCAATGCCGGCCATCACGTCGCCCGATCCACCTGTGGCAAGCCCCACATTGCCACCACTGTAAGCGAACAGAACCCCCTCGGGCGCGGCCACGAGGCTGATTGCTCCCTTGAGGACGACAACCGCACCGAACCGGTCGGCACACCGCTTGACCGCACCTTCACGGTCTTGCGCAATTGTCGAGGCATCCTCACCCAGCAATGCGGCAATCTCGCCCAGATGGGGCGTCAGCACTGCGGGCGTCGGTCTCCGGCGCAGGCGCGGCGCGTGATCGCAGATCGCCATGAGTGCGGCCGCATCGAGCACCAGGGCAGTATTGTCCGATGATTCCAACAGACCACCGACGAGCGCCGATGCCTGATCCGCACAGCTCATCGCGGGGCCCAGCACGAGGCAATCGCTCTTTCCTGCCTCGTCGGCCAGTGCGGCGCGCGCAGCATCGATCTCGCCTTTTGCATCGATAGCGAGTGGCAGGACGGCAACTTCCGGCATCAAGGCGCCGATCGTCAACGCCGCAGGTTCGACAGTCGCGATCCGCACCTTGCCCGCGCCCGCCCGCAACGCCGCTTCGGCGGTGAGCCGCACGCCGCCCGGCACCATCGCGCAGCCCCCGACCACCAACACGCGTCCCCGTGCGTTCTTGTCGCTTTCCTCATGGGGCTGCGGCAAAGGGTTCTCACGCAACCACGCTCCGTCGAGAACTGTCGGATCAGCCACGGGCGGCCACCATACGATCCGGTGCCCGCGTTGCCTCGGTGCCTTCGCGAACCATGGGGGCCACCAAGTTGTAATGCTCGAGCACCAGTTCGCCGTCGCCTTCGCCCGAACGGTCCAGCCGATACTGGGTGATCGCACAGTTGGCGATATCACCGGCCTTGTCGATCGAGAGAATCTCGGCCTCGGACATGTGTTCAAGCACGTAGCGCGTGCACAGCACCACCACCTGATGCGCCACGATCATCACCCGCTTGCCCGCGTAGTGCAGCGACACGGTGTCGAGCAGCGCGCGAAGCCGGAAGATCACGTCCACCCAGCTCTCGCCACCTGGCGGACGGTGGTAGAACTTGCCCAGCACGCGGCGAAACTCCGCCTGTTCGGGCTGGTAGTTCCGGATGCCGGGTGCGGTCAGACCGTCGAGAATCCCGAACTCCTTCTCGCGCAATCGCTCATCGACGCAGATGCGCAGGTCAGGCGCACAGCCCCCTGCCTCGCGAAACAACTCGGCGGTCTGCACCGCGCGAACATAGGGGCTGGCAAGGATTACTTCCGGTCGCTGGCCTTCCTCCCCACTGGCAAACCAGTGCCCGAGCGCGCGGGCCTGTCGGCAGCCCAGTTGCGAAAGCGGTACGTCCACATCTCGATGATCAAGCGCGATACGCAGATCTCCAGCCGCATCCGCCGCATCGCGGGCAACATTGCCAGCGCTCTGTCCATGGCGGATCAGCCAGAGGACTTCGGGCCAGCGTTCGCGCGGCTGATGCGTTGATTTGTCAGAGGTTTCGTTGTCGCTCATGCCGCTTCAAGCGAACGGTATGCGGTTAGGTTCCGAAAGGCGGTCGCGGAACCCAAGCGCCGTTGGGGGTTTGTTCGGGCAAGACACTGACCCGAGGATACCTGACATGCCCCAGACCACATTCACCGATGCCATAGCCATGCTCAAGGCAGACCACCGCGCCGTCGAGGACCTGTTCGAAAAGTTCGAGAACGCGCGTGATGACCGCAAGCAGACCATTGCGCTGCAGATCTGCAACGAACTCAAGATCCACACGATCATTGAGGAAGAGATCTTCTACCCCGCCCTGCAGGGGAAGATCGAACAGGAGACCTGGACCGAGGCCTATGTCGAGCACGACGCCGCCAAGGTTCTGATCAACGACATCATGGCAAGCTCGCCCGAGGACGAGTTCTTCGATGCCAAGGTCAAGGTGCTGAGCGAAGAGATCAAGCACCACGTCCACGAGGAGGAAGCCCGCTCCGAAGGCATGTTCTCTCAGGCGCGCGATTCCGGCGTCGACATGGTGGCGCTGCGCGATGCGATGATGGCGCGCAAGCAGGAGCTTATGCAGCAGATCGGCAAGGGGTCTGCCGCGAGCGCGCTCCCCGAAGCCGAACTGCGCGTGGTCCAGACCTCGGCCTGAGGCCTTGCTCTAGGGTCAGGACCTATTAATCGCGCCTTCGAGGTTTGAGGCAAAATGGCCCAGCGCAAGGCGGATGGGCGCAGGGATAGTGGTTCTATTTCAAGGCCATCCAACGCAGTGATGGGCCATTTTGGTCAAATCCCTTCGGGACGCTGGAATGGCTTTCATCTCGAAAGGAAATCCGCTTGGAAAGGCAACCAGCCTTCCCGGCGCGAATTTCCGCCCGATATGTTCGCCATTCCAGCGCCTCGAAGGCGCGATTAATAGGTCCTGACCCTAGGCCTGCGCCGCCTCCGCGCCCTGCCGCATCGTGCGGTAAGCGTTCGCCGCGCGGCGGATGTGCGTATTTGCCACCGCACCCGCCCAGTCCTCGTCACGCATCTCGAATGCGCTGACGAGGTCGCGGTGATCACGCTGGCTCTGTTCCATGTCGGCGCGGGAGTATTGCTCGGCCGTGCGGTGGACCACGATCTGGCTCACCACGAAGCGCATGAGCTGCCCCAACCGTTCGGACTGTGCCGCCGCAAGGATCACGGCGTGAAAGCGGCGGTTGCCTTCGACGAAACCCGACACGTCCGGTCCTTCCGGCGCGGCAATCGCATTGTCGATGAAATCGCAGTGCGCGCGTAGTTCGGCAATCTGTTCGTCCGTGATCAGCCTTGCCGCACGCGTGGCGCAGTGGCTCTCCAGCATGGCGCGCAGGGTGAACAGCTCTTCCTCATCCTCGTCCGACCAGACGGGAACGAATACCCGGTTCGTGCCGGAACGCTGCAGCAGCATCTCGGCGACCAATTCGGCAATGGCCTCGCGCACCGGTGTGCGCGAGAGGCCGCAATACTGCGCGAACTCGTCTTCGGGCACGAACTGCCCGGCAGGAAAGTGCCCCGAAAGTATGCCGGCGCGAATCTTGCGATAGGCTTCTTGCGAGGCTTTGGACACGTATGCTCCTGAATCAAACGGGGAGCAGGACCTAGCCTGCTCCCCGCTGCCCTCATCAGAACGAGGCGCCCACTTCAACCCCGATCAGGCGGCGCGCGCCCGGCGAGATGAAGGAGCCGCCGAACTCGATCGCCGGGATCGCTTCGGCGATGTACTTGCGGTCGAGCAGGTTGTCGGCAAACACCGCGATCCGATAACGCGGCGTGGTGATGCCCGCACGCAGGTTCAGGACACCGAAGGCATCGCGCTTGGCCTCGTCATAACGCGCGTTGCCGAAGGCCGGCGGCAGGAACGGCAGCTGCGAGATCGGCAGGAGCCCCGAGAAGATCGTCGGGCGCTCCTGATCCTGCACCGAGTGGAACCACGTCGGACCGGTCACGCGGTAATCGGCACGGAACAGCAGCTTGGCGCTGTCCGACAGCGGTGCGGTGATTTCAGTGCCAAGGTTCAGCGTCCAGTCGGCCGTGTAGGGCGACTTGTTGCCGACGGTGTAGGGGCGCGAGGCGTTCTTCTTGATCTCGCTGTCGGTCACGTTGAACGAGCCGAACACCTTCCAGCCGTCCACGACCTTGCCGGTCAGATTGATTTCGGCACCCTTGATGTCGACGCGGTCGATGTTCGAAACCACGCGCAGCAAGCCGAAATCGCCGACGAAGAATTCGAAGAACTGCATGTCGGTGACGCGGGTGTAGTAGCCCGCGAGATCGTAGGTGATGCGACCGTCGAACAGCTCGCCCTTGATGCCGGCCTCGAACGCGCTCGACTTTTCCTTGCGGTACTGGTCGTTGATCGTCACGTCGGCATCGATCGTGCCCGGGGTCACGCCGTTGTTGAAGCGGGTGTTGACCACCGCGGACGAGCCCTGGTTGTTGAAGCCACCCGACTTGAAGCCGATGCCCCAGTTTGCATAGATGTTGAGGGCGTTCGTCGGGTGATAGCTCAGCGTCACCTTGGGCTGGAGCTGCTTGAACGTCGCGTTCTGCGGGGTGAAGGCCCCGAACGCGAGGCCCGGATTGATCGGCCCGCCTGTGAACGGATCGACTGCATTGGGGACCAGCGAATTGGCCGCGCGGTCTTCGATGTCATAACGCAGCGCGATGCCACCGGTGAAGACTTCGGAAGGCTTCCACTCAGCCGAACCGAATGCCGCATAGACGTTGGTGCGGAACTTGTCGGCGAGCAGCAGCGAGGTCGGGTTAGCGGTATTGGGCGCGTTGTAGAGCTGCTTGATCACGCCCTGCCCGGTATCGGCACCGAGGCTGACGCCGGTCTTGCGGTCGATGTGCAGGTAGTATGCCCCAAGCTGCCAGGTGAGCGGGCCGTCGGTGTTCGACAGCAGGCGGACTTCGGTGCTGAAGTCCTTCTGGTTGCGCAGCTGGTACTGGATGCCGTCGCAGGTCGTCGGGCTGTAGGGGCCGAAGGTCGATCCGTTCGCCGGTGCGAACAGGAACGGTACCGGGATCTGCCCGATGTTGCCGGGCTGGTTGACCGGGAAGCCGGTAAGCGCAGCCGTGCTCGAGAAGCAGCTGGCAACCGACGAGTTCACCGCTGGATTGGCGTTCGAGATATAGCGTGCGAAGTCGGCAGAAGTGCCGTCAGCTACGAGGTCCTGCTTGACGTCGGAGTAGAGCGCCCAGGCCACCAGCTTCATGCCATTGCCGAATTCCTGATCGAGCTTGGCCGAGAAGTCGACGCTCTTCTGATCGTTGCTGGCGCGGATGTTGTTGTAGAAATTGAACTGGTGCTTGTTCACGTCCTCGTAGAACGCAGGGTTGACCGTGCCGAACAGCGGCAGGTGGAACGAGGCGTTGAACGGCAGCGATGCGCCATGGAATTCGGCGTAGCGGGCCTTGAGGTCGATCTGGGTGGCAGTGCCGCGACCAATCATGACGCGACCGTCGATTGCCCAGTTCTCCTTGTCGTCCACGGTCTTGGAGTTGTTGAGGAACTTGTTCCGCCACCAGCCATCGGTGCTGAAGTAATAGCCCGATGCGACGAAGCCGACGTTGTCGCCCAAGGGGCCTGCAATGTGCGCGGTCGCCTCGTAGGTGGCTTCATTGGCATAGGAGGCCCGCATGCCCCCAGTCAGCGTATCGGTGGGCTTGAGCGTCTGCAGCACGATCGCACCAGCGGCAGCGTTGCGGCCATAGAGTGCGCCCTGTGGACCCTTCAGCACTTCGACCTGCGACAGAGTGCCTTGCGGTTGGTTGAGCTGCGCCGTGTTGGTCTTGAGAATACCATCGACAACGAGGGCGACTGAGCTTTCGGCGTCACGCGCGCCGTTGATGCCGCGAATGTTGATCTGGGTGTCGCCCGCTTCTGCAGTGCCGGTCACGATGGTGACGCCCGGCGTGAGCTGGGTAAAGTCCTCGGCCTTGACCGCGCCGGTGTTCTGCAGAGCCGATGCTGTGAGCACCGAGACCGAAGCCGGCACGTCCTGCAGACGCTCGTTCTGGCGGCGCGCGGTGACGATGATCGTTTCGCCGGTCTCGTCCGCCTTGGCCGAATCCTGCGGGGCTTCCTGCGCAAGCGCAGGCATGGCGGCGAGCACCAGGCCCAGGGCCGATGCATTCATTAGAAGACGGCTGGCACGCATTCTCAAACCTCCCTGTTCGGTTCGATGTCGTCTTGGCCCGAAGGCCATGGTGCGTTCGAAATCCGATCTGTGCAGCGAGCGCTGGGCCTTGAGCCCACCCTCTTGACGCTCGCTTGCGGCAAGTGCAGCTTATTGTATACAAACCGTCATGGTCAAGGCGCTTGAATACCTGCACCTACGGGCAGGTTTCGGCGCTGCCAGAGATAGCCCCACAGTTATATTGAATACGAAGCGAGACCTATTTTGATGATTCCCGGCCACCTTCCCTGTCATTGCGGTTTCCCGGCGTGAGCGCGCGGGCAATCTCTTTTGTCGAGGTCGGCCCGCGTGACGGGCTGCAGAACGAGAAGACGATCGTCTCCACGGCGGACAAGCTTGAACTGATTCGCCGCAGCATCGCGGCCGGTGCCCGCCGCATCGAAGTCACCAGTTTCGTCAATCCCAAGCGGGTGCCGCAGATGGCTGACGCCGAGGACGTCTGCGCCCGGCTGCCATCAGCCGACGGCGTCAGCTTCATTGGCCTGGTCCTGAACGGCAAGGGTGCGGAGCGGGCAATTGCCACCGGAACCTTGCACGAACTCGGCGCGGTCTGCGTGGCAACCGATGGCTTCGCGATTGCCAACCAGGGCCAGACCAGCGACGAATCGGTCGCCTCGGCCAAGGCAATCGTTGCCATGGCGCAGGACGCAGGCCTCAAGGGTCAGGCCACCATCGGCGCATCATTCGGCTGCCCGTTCGAGGGCGAGGTCAGCGAGGACCGCGTTGTCGCGATGGCAGCCTCGCTGGCAGAGGCGAACCCGATCGAGGTTGCCCTTGCCGACACCATTGGCGTGGCGGACCCCGCGCATGTCTCGCGCCTCGTGCGCCGCGTGGTCGAAGCCGTGGCACCGCTGCCGGTGCGCGTCCATTTCCACAACACCCGTGGCACCGGCATCGCCAATGTGTGGGCGGCGGTAGAAGCTGGAGCGACGGTGGTCGACGCAGCTCTGGGCGGCCTCGGCGGCTGCCCCTTTGCACCGGGTGCTGCAGGCAACGTGTCGAGCGAGGACGTCGTCTACATGCTCCACCGCGCAGGCGTGGAAACCGGCATGGACCTCTTGCAGCTGATCGAGGCCAACCACTGGCTGGCCGCTGTCATGGATCGCAAACTTCCCGGAATGGTGGCGCAAGCGCCCGCCTTCCCCAAGATACCGCAGGAGCAATAACAAGATGGGCTATCGCCTTGGTGTGGACGTCGGTGGCACGTTTACCGACCTCCTGCTTTTCGACACCAGCAGCAGCGCGTTCTGGCGGCACAAGACGCCGTCCACCCCGCATGACAGCTCGGAAGGCATTCTCAATGGCGTGACCGCGATCTGCGAGAAGGCCGGGATCACGCCCGGTGACGTGGATTACTTCCTCCATGGCACCACGGTCGCCACCAATGCCGTGCTTGAAGGCAAGGGTTCGCGCGTCGGCCTCGTCACGACCGAAGGCTATCGCCATGTCATGCAGATCGCGCGCTCGTTCGTGCCCGGCGGCCTTGCCGGATGGATCGTCTGGCCCAAGCCCCAGCCACTCGCCGCGCTTGAAGATACCGTGACGATCAAGGGCCGGATGAGCGCCGAGGGCACCGAAATCCGCCCCATCGACGATGCCGACATTCGCGCCCAGCTATCGGTGCTCAAGGCCAATGGCGTAGAAGCCATCACCGTCAGCCTGATCAACGCCTACACCAATGGCACCCACGAAGCGCGCGTCGGCCAGCTTGCCGCCGAAATCCTGCCCGGCGTGCCGGTCTCGCTCTCCCACGAAGTCCTGCCCGAAATGCAGGAGTACGAGCGCACCCTGACCACCGTGGCCAACGCCGCCGTGCGTCCGGTCGTCGGCAAGTACGTCTCCAACCTGCGCTCGCGCCTTGCCGAAGCCGGCATGAACGGCAAGCTCTCGCTGCTGCGCTCCGACGGCGGTCTGATGAGCGCGCAGAAGGCCGAGGAGCACCCCGTAAACATCCTGATGTCCGGACCTGCCGGTGGCGTCACCGGCGCGATCTGGGTGGGCCGCAATGCCGGGATCAGGAACATCCTCACTTTGGACGTCGGCGGCACCAGCACCGACGTTGCCCTGATCGAGAACCTCGAAGCCCGCCGCCAGCGCACTACGGAAGTGGGCCATCTCTCGGTCCGCGCCTCCGCGCTCGATGTGAAGACGGTTGGCGCGGGCGGCGGTTCGATCGCTTATGTTCCTGAGCTGACAAGAGCCCTTCGGGTCGGGCCGCAAAGCGCAGGAGCAGTGCCGGGGCCGGTCGCCTATGGAAAAGGCGGCACCCTGCCCACGGTAACCGACGCGAACGTCGTGCTCGGTTACCTTCCCGAGAACCTCTTGGGCGGCACATTCAATCTTGACCGCGAAGGCGCGAAGAAGGCGGTGCAGACCATCGCAGACGCGCTGGGCATCGACCTGATGGCCGCTGCCCGCGGGATCATCGACATCGTCAACGAGAACATGTTCGGCGCGCTGCGCATGATATCGGTGCAGCAGGGCTACGATCCGCGCGACTTCGCGCTGATGGGCTTTGGTGGGGCGGGTCCGCTCCACGTAAACGCCGTCGCCCGCCTCATGGGCAGCTGGCCCGCGATCTCGCCGGTCAGCCCCGGCGTGCTCTGTGCGCTCGGCGATGCCACCACGCGGATGCGCACCGAAACCGCACGCTCGTTCAGCCGTCTCGCCAGCCAGACCGAGGCGGCAGACCTCATCGCCATCCTCGACGAAATGGCAGCGCAGACCCGCGCCGAACTGCTCGCCGATGGCGTGCCGGAAGACGAGATCAGCACCGCCTTTGAAGTCGACGTGCGCTATGCCGGACAAGCCTTCGAAGTGCCACTGACGATCACTGCCGACGTGCTGACCACCGATGGCATCGCCGGAATTCTCGCCCGCTTCGATGCCGAGCACAAACGCCTGTTCACCTTCAACATGGACACCCCGCACGAGATCGTGAACCTGCGGGCGGTCGCCATGGGCCGCGCGCTCGACTTGCCCGCTGCCGAGCTGGAAAAGGGCGACGGCAACCCCATCGCCGCCAAGATGCGCGACCACACCCTGTGGATGGACGGCCGCGAACAGCCCGCCGTGATCTACGACCGCAGCAAGCTGCGCGCCGGAGACGTGATCCCCGGCCCCGCCATCGTCTGCGAGATGGACTCGACGACGCTGATCGAGAGCGGCTGCACCGGCACTGTCGACCATGTCGGCAACATCCTGATCAATCTGGCCTGACGGAGCGCGAACCCATGCCTGCAACCATCGTCCAGACCAACGCCACGCCCTTCAACCGCGTGCCGATCGATCCCGTCACGCTCGACATCATCGAGAACGCCCTGCGCAACGCGCGCATCGAGATGGACGCGACGCTTGTGCGCACCGCGATGTCGCCCGGCATCCGCGAACAGGGTGACGCCTTCCCGCTGATCGCCGATCACACCGGCAAGATGATCGTCGGCCAGTTCGGCTCGTTTATCGGCGGCTTCCTCGACAACTACGAGGGCACGCTCGAGGACGGCGACATGATCTTCCTGTCCGACCCCTATTCGGTCGGCGGAGCGGTCAGCCACTCGAACGACTGGCTCGTGCTGCTGCCCGTGTTCAAGGATGGCCGCCTGATCGCCTATACCTCGATGTTCGGCCACCAGTCCGACATCGGCGGCAAGGTCGTCGGTTCGATGCCGATCAACGCCCGCTCGATCTTCGAGGAAGGCGTGCGCATTCCGCCGGTGAAGATCTGGAAGAAGGGCGAATACAACGAGGACCTCATCCGCCTCGTCATGCACCAGACGCGCAAGCCCGACTGGTGCGCAGCCGACCTCAATGCCCTGATCGCCGCCTGCCGCGTGGCCGCCCGCCGCGTGATCGAAATGGCCGCCCGTTTCGGCGACGACGTCTATGTCTCGGCGACGCAGGAACTCCTCGCCCGCAACCACCGCGCGATGAAGGCGCTGGTCGGCATGGCAATTGCCGAGGAGCCGGTCAGCTTCGAGGACTACATCTGCGACGATGGCATGGGCTTCGGCCCGTACAAGATCAAATGCACGATGTGGCGCGAGGGGGAGAAGGTCATCCTCGATTTCGCAGGGACCGATCCGCAGTCGGTCGCCTCGATCAACTTCTTCCTCAACGAGAACATGTTCAAGATGTTCTTCGGCATCTACATGATCATGGTCTTCGACCCGCAGATCCTGTTCAATGACGGGTTCTACGACCTGATCGACGTGCGCATTCCCGAAGGCTCGCTGCTCAAGCCGAAGTTCCCCGCCGCGCTCTCGGGCCGCACCCACGCGCTGGGGCGGATCTTCGACATCCTCGGCGGACTGCTCGGCCAGAAGACCCCGGAATTCCTCAACGCTGCCGGGTTCTCCTCTTCACCGCACCTGTTCTACGCGGGCAACGACGAGCGTCCCGGCAAGAACGGCGAGTGGTTCCAGCTCTTCCAGATCGGCTTTGGCGGCATTCCGGGCCGTCCCATGGGCGATGGGCCCGATGGCCACTCGCTCTGGCCCGGCTTCACCAACGTGCCCAACGAATTCCTTGAACGCTACTTCCCGATGGTGATCGAGCGTTACGAGTGCGAGCCGGATTCGGGTGGCGCAGGGCTCCATCGCGGCGGCAATGGCATCCGCATGACCTACCGCTTCCTGTCGAAGGGCACGATCGCGATCCACGATGACCGCTGGTTCGTGCCGCCCTGGGGCGTCAACGGCGGCGAGCCGGGTGCTCGCGCTCGCAAGATCCTCGAAAAGCCCGATGGCATGCAGACCATCGTCGGCAACAAGGTGGAAGACCTTGAAGTCGAAGCCAGTGACATGCTCCACTTCATCACCTGGGGCGGCGGCGGCTGGGGCGATCCGCTTGAGCGCGATCCCGCGCTGGTCGGCAAGGAGATCGTGCAGGGTCTCGTCACCGCGCAAGGCGCGCTCGCTTACGGCGTGGTCGCCGATGACCGTGGAGCGGTCAATCTCGCCGATACCGAAGCCTTGCGCGCGCGCCTGCGCGACGAGCGGGGCGAGCTTCCGCTGTTCAACTACGGACCGGGCATCGAGACGCTTCGCGCAAACTGCGAAGCGGAAACCGGCCTGCCTGCCCCCGTCCAACCAGAATGGCCGCTACTGGAGGCGGCAGAATGACCATGGCTACCAATAACCCCGGCGCTCTCAGGGATATCCGCGTCGTCGAACTCGGCCAGCTCCTTGCAGGCCCGTTCTGCGGCCAGTTGCTGGGCGACATGGGCGCAGACGTGATCAAGGTCGAGCCGCCCGTGACCGGAGATCCCATGCGCGACTGGGGGCAGGGCTCGGAAAAGGTCCAGTGGGAAGTGATCGCGCGCAACAAGCGCTCGGTCAGCGCCAACTTGCGCGTTCCAGAAGGTCAGGCGCTGGTGAAGAAGCTGATCGCCCACGCCGATGTGGTGATCGAGAATTTCAAGCCCGGCACGATGGAGAAGTGGGGCCTCGGCCCTGACGTGCTCCTCGCCGCAAAGCCCGATCTGATCATCGCGCGCATGTCCGGCTATGGCCAGACCGGCCCCTATTCCGACCGCGCGGGCTTTGGCGGCATTGGCGAGGCCATGGGCGGGTGGCGCTACATTGTGGGCGAACCCGACCGCGCGCCCAGCCGCATGGGCATCTCGATCGGCGATACGCTCACTGCCACATACGGCTGCATGGGCGTTCTGGCAGCTCTGCACGAACGCGCGCAGACCGGGCGCGGGCAGGTGATTGACGCCGCGCTCTACGAATCCGTGCTGCAGGTCATGGAAGGCCTCGTCCCCGAATACGACCGTACCGGCTACATCCGCGAACGCTCAGGCTCGGTGCTCAAGGGCATCGCTCCGTCCAACGTCTACAAGTGCAAGGACGGCGAGTTCATGATCGGGGCCAACAAGGACTCGCTGTGGAAGCGCCTCGCCACGGCGATGGGCCGCCCCGAACTCGGCGACGATCCGCGCTATGCCACGCACCTTGCCCGCGGCGAGAATCAGGACGAGCTGGACGAGCTGATCAACCAGTGGACCCGCACCCTGACAGTGGACGAGGTCGACGCGCTGATGATCGAATATTCGATCCCCGCAGGCCGCGTCTATCGCGCGCCCGACATGCTGGCCGACCCGCACTTCCAGGCGCGCGAGGCGATCATCGAGGTCGAAACCGAGCGCTTCGGCCCGCTCAAGATGCAGTCGAGCTTCCCCAAGTTCTCGGCAACACCGGGCACCGTAAGGCGCGCCGCGCCGTCAAAGGTCGGCCAGCACAACGCCGAGATCTACGGCGAACTGCTGAGGCTGGGCGAAGCGGAACTTGCTCAAATGGCCGCGAACGGGGTGATTTAAGGCAGCGCTGGAAGCCTACCCCCAGCCCCTCCCGCTTGCGGGAAGGGAGAACAAAGGTCCGCGCTATCATTCCCCCTCCCGCAAGCGGGAGGGCTCAGGGGTGGGCATTCGCCGACAGGTGAGCCTCTTGCCTCAAGCTGAGTGCTCAGCCCCCCGCCTGTTCCCGCTCGATCTCGCGCCAGCCGATGTCGCGACGGCAAAAGCCTTCCGGAAAACTGATCGCATCGACTGCCGCATAGGCCGCGTCGCGCGCCGCCTTTACGCTCGGGCCCTTGGCCGTCACGTTGAGAACGCGCCCGCCGCTGGCCGAAAGCACGCCGTCCGCCGAAAGCGAGGTCCCTGCGTGGAACACCTTCGCACCTGTCGCCTCGGCCGCGGGAATGTGGTCGATCCGCCCGCCCCTCTTCGGCGTACCGGGATAGCCTTCCGCCGCCATGACCACAGTCATCGCCACGTCATTGGAAAAGCGCGGGGGCTGGATGCTCGAAAGCTTGTTGTCGGCACAGGCCAGCAGCAGTTCGACGAGGTCGCTCTCCAGCCGCATCATCAGCACCTGGCATTCGGGATCGCCGAAGCGCGCGTTGTATTCGATCAGCCTGGGGCCCTGTTCGGTCAGCATCAGCCCCGCATAGAGTACGCCCGAATAGGGCATGCCTTCGTCGGCCATGGCCTTCACCGTGGGCGCGATGATCTGCGAGAGCACTTGCGCTTCCAGTTCCGGCGTCAGCACCCGCGCCGGGCTGTAGGCGCCCATGCCTCCGGTGTTGGGGCCGGTATCGCCATCGCCGACGCGCTTGTGATCCTGCGCCGAACCGAACGGCACGATCGTCGCACCATCGGTCAACGCGAAGAAGCTCGCTTCCTCGCCAGTCATGAATTCTTCGATGACGACTTCGGCACCGGCAGCGCCGAACGCGCCATCGAACATGTCGTCGACCGCTGCTTCGGCTTCGGCCATGGTCATCGCCACCACGACGCCTTTGCCCGCGGCCAGACCATCGGCCTTGATGACCACCGGCGCGCCGAAATCCTTCAGCGCCGCATGCGCTTCTTCCAGCGATTTCGTGCGCACATAACCCGCCGTCGGAATGTCGGCCCGCGCGCAAAGATCCTTGGTGAAGCCCTTCGACCCTTCAAGCTGTGCCGCCGCCCGGCTGGGCCCGAACACCGAGAAGCCCGCAGCGCGGAGCGAATCCGTCAGGCCATCGACCAGCGGCGCTTCAGGGCCGACCACGACGAGTCCGATACGATTGCTCTCGCAGAACGTCACCACGGCGGCATGGTCGGTCAGGTCCAACGCCACCAGCTCCGCATGTTGCGCGATGCCCGGGTTGCCGGGTGCCGCATAGAGCTTGCCCGTCAGCGGCGATTGGGCCAGTTTCCAGCTGAGGGCATGTTCGCGCCCACCCGATCCCAGCAGCAGGATATTCATGGCATTCCCTTCCGCGCCCTATGACGACGACGATACAAATGGCTCGGGCGGGCTCCTAGCGAGGGAATCGGCTGGCGACAACGCTCCGGCCCTGTCGATCTCCGAGATTTCGGCGCTGCTCAAGCGCACGGTCGAGGATCGCTTCGGCTTCGTGCGCGTGCGCGGGGAGCTTTCGGGCGTTAAGCGCGCCGCTTCCGGCCACCTCTATGTCAGCCTCAAGGACGAGAACGCGCGATTGGATGGCGTGATGTGGCGCGGCAACGTGCAGCGCCTGAACTTCCGGCCCGAAGACGGCGTCGAAGTCATCGCCACCGGCAAGCTCACCACCTATCCCGGGCGCTCGAACTACCAGATCGTGATCGAACGAATGGAGATCGCGGGCGAAGGCGCGCTGCTGGCGCTGCTCGCCAAGCTCAAGGCCCGCCTCGAAGCCGAGGGCCTGTTCGATCCTGCCCGCAAGAAGCCGCTGCCCTTCCTGCCCCGTGTGATCGGCGTGGTCACCTCGCCCACCGGCGCTGTCATCCGCGACATCCTGCATCGTCTGTCCGACCGCTTCCCCACCCGCGTCGTCGTCTGGCCGGTGCTGGTGCAGGGTCAGGGCGCGGGCGCGCAAGTGGCGAACGCAGTGCGCGGCTTCTCCGCCCTGCCCGAAGGCGGTCCGATCCCCCGGCCCGACCTTGTCATTGTCGCGCGCGGTGGCGGCTCTATCGAAGACCTGTGGTGCTTCAACGAGGAAGAGGTCGTCCGCGCCGTGGCCGACTGCACCATCCCGATCATCAGCGCCGTCGGCCACGAGACCGACACCACACTGTGCGATTTCGCGGCAGACTTGCGCGCCCCTACTCCCACCGCTGCCGCCGAACTCGCGGTGCCGGTGCAGGCCGAACTTGCCGCCTTCGTCGCCGATCTAAACGCCCGCCAGCGCCGCGCGCTTGTCCGCCAGCTCGCACAATCGAAAGAACGCCTCGAGGCGCGCAGCCAGCGCCTGCCCCAGCCGCAGACCCTGCTGCAGGGCCAGGCCCAGCGCGTCGACGATCTGGCCGAGCGCCTGCGCCGCGCCCTGCTCCACCGCACCGAAATCGCAGGGTCGCTCCTCGCCCGCCATGCCGGAGCCTTGCGCCCTGCGCTGCTCTCCGCCCGCGTCGAGCGCGAAGCTGAGCGCCTTGCTGCCCGCCGCCTGCGCCCTGAAGTGCTGCTCCAGCGCATCGAGCATGCGCGCAGCAAGGTCGACGCACTCGATCGTCTGCGCAAGTCGCTCGATCCCGAGGCCCCGCTTGCGCGCGGCTATGTGCTGGTGACCGACCGCGACGGCCACCTGATCAAGGACAAGGCCACCGCTACCCAGCGCGCCGCACTCACACTCAAGTTCGCCGATGGCACGCTCGACGTGAGCACAGGCTCCACGCCGCCGCCACGCCCCGCGCCCAAACCACGCTCCCCTGCGACGCCGGGCAATCAGCAGGAATTGTTCTGAGGCGCACAAGCGACTACATTGCCCCCATGCTGATGTCCCAATCCGGCCGCCTCGCGCGCCTGCACTATCTTTCCGGCTCCTTCCGCCAGCTTTCGGGCGGCGACCATGTCGTCTGCGCGGTGAGCGGCGAGCAGATCCCGCTCGATGCCCTGCGCTACTGGTGTGCAGAGCGGCAGGAAGCCTACGCCACTGCCGAAATCTCGACGCGCCGCCACCTCGAAGGCTGAGGACCTGCCGATGATCCTCCAGCGGCGCGCGTTCCTCACCGGGTCCGCCGCCACGCTGGCGGGCATGGCCTTGGGCGGCAATGTACCTACGTCCGCGCTGACGATCGAACCCGGCGGCAGGGCGATGCAGGGCGGATGGCTGCGCGGCCGGGTCCAGCCCGGCTCGACGGCACTGATGCTGGACGGCAAGCCCTTAAGCTTTGCGCCTGATGGTGCCTTCCTGCTGGCATTCGACCGGGACGCCGGCGCGTTGGCGCGGATCACGGTCACGCCGCCTGGCGGAACCCAGTCCACCCGCGACATCGCCATCGCCCCCCGCGCCTGGCGGATCGAGCATATCAACGTCGCCCGCAAACCCGGCGGCGTGACCGACGAGGACTATCTGCGCCTGCGCCGCGCCGAACTTGCCCGCATCTCCGCCGCCCGCGCACTCGATACTGGCGCGCAAGGCTGGCGACAGGACTTCATCCGCCCTGCTCCGGGCCGCTTCTCGGGCTTCTTCGGCTCGCAGCGCATCTACAAGGGTGAACCTGCCGCCTATCACTCCGGCCTCGACATTGCCGGCGGCGCTGGCACGACTTACGTCGCTCCGGCCGACGGCGTGGTCCTCCTTGCAGCGCAGACGCCTTTCAGCCTTGAGGGTCGCCTGCTCATGCTCGACCACGGCATGGGCCTGAACAGCGCCTTCCTGCACGCCTCGGAATTGCTGGTGAGCGAAGGGCAGCACGTGCAGCGAGGCGAGCCGATTGGTCGAATCGGCAGCAGCGGCCGTGCCACGGGGCCGCACCTCCACTGGTCGGTCAAATGGCGCGAAAACCGCATCGACCCCTTGCTGCTGATCGACTCCGCTTCCTGACCGCTGGTCACCCTGCGGAACCAGGCGCTTTCTTGCACAGTTTGCAACATTGAGGGCGGCAAGCGTACGGGATCAACCCGATTCCGGTATCCTCTGCAACCCATTTAGCGTTCACAAGACACGGTTGTTTCAACCGAAACCGTCGCCGTTGAAATTAATGGCAAGTGAACCGAAGGTAACTGTAATTTCCGTGCATCACCTCTAAATGGCCGGAATCGCGGGGCAACATCCCTGCCCCAAAGGCGGTGTGGCACTTTCGCTACACATGCTTCGAATTCATTTCACAACTTACAATCGTGTTTTGATGGACCGACACATTTCAGCCACACAGGCTCATCTTGCCCGTCAACCAGGGGGCCAAACGCGATGTGCAACAGCACGTCGCCAAGGTTTGGTGAAACGGGAAAGTGCCTGCGACAGCCTCACCGGCGCGTGGGCTACAGGACAAAAGGGACTGGAAACGTGAACATCAAAACCTTCTCTGCGCTCCGTGCGAGCGCCGCGCCTCTTGCGCTGGTCGTCGCCGGTTTCGCCGGCTCGGCCGCCTTCGTCGCGCCTGCCATGGCGCAGGACTTCACCTACGCAACCGCAAGCGGCCAGATCGTCGGCGAGGACGATGCTCCGCTCGCAGGTGCAACGGTCGAGATCAAGTCGAACGATCAGGGCTTCACCCGTTCGGTGACCACCGATTCGGCTGGTGGCTACCGCATCCCGACCCTGCCGCAGGGCACCTACACCTTCACGATCACGGCCGAGGGCTACCAGACCTTCAGCGACCCCGCCGTCCGCATCACCCAGTCCGAAGGCGGCAACTCGTTCCGCCTGGTTCGCACCGGTGCCGGCACCACTTCGGCTGACGGTTCGATCGTCGTTACCGGTCAGCGCATCCGCGTTTCGGACTTCGACCGCACCACCACCGGCCAGGTCATCTCGGTCGCCGACATTGCCGAGCGCGTTCCCGTCGCTCGCGACCTGACCTCGGTCATCCTGCTCGCTCCCGGCACAAGCCAGGGCGACAGCGCATTCGGCAACCTGCCAGCCATCTCGGGTTCGTCGGTTTCCGAAAACACTTTCTTCGTCAACGGCCTGAACATCACCGACTTCCGCGAAGGCCTCGGCTCGGTTGCGGTTCCGTTCGAGTTCTACCAGACCGTCGAAGTCAAGAACGGTGGCGTCCCGGCAGAATTCGGTCGCTTCACCGGCGGCTTCATCAATGCGATCACCAAGTCGGGTTCGAACCAGTTCCACGGCGGCGTGCTGTTCAACTGGCAGCCCGACAGCCTGACCGAAGACCGTCCGAACACCCTCATCGACCGTAACGATCAGGACACCCGCGAAACCCAGCAGGCGATCTTCAGCCTCTCGGGCCCGATCATCAAGGACCGCCTGTTCTTCTACGGTTTCTACCAGACGAACTACATCAAGTCGGGCGATACGCTGCTGACCGTCAACCCGAATACCACGATTGACGATCCCAACAGCGCCGATCCGGCCGACCGCCTTCAGGTCCAGCCCTACAGCACCGGCCTGCGTCGCCTTCAGGACACGACCAAGACCCCGTTCTACGGCGGCAAGATCGACTTCCTGCCGTTTGACGGTCACCGCATCGAGTTCACCTACTTCAACTCGACCACCAAGACCCTGCGCAACTCCTACGGGATCACCGACGAAAACGGCGGTGGTTACGACACGCGTGACGACCTCGGCGCTCCGGTTCGCGGCGCTTACCAGAGCACGGCGCAGCTTGAAGACGGCGGCGAGAACTACGTTGCCCGTTACACCGGCCAGCTGACCGACTTCCTCACGATCTCGGGCGCATACGGCAAGAACAAGAACCGCCAGATCACTGGTTCGACGCAGCCGAACTATCCCGGTATCTCGGATACTTCGGGTAACTTCAGCCCCGCGCTTTCCGGCAACCCGGTCAACGTGGTCGAAACCAACCTCGACACCCGCGAGTTCTACCGTGCGGACGCCGAACTGTTCGTCAACCTGATGGGCGAGCACCACTTCAAGGGTGGTTACGACCGCGAAAACCTGACCACGGATTCGACCAGCAGCTACACCGGCAACGTGTTCTACACGTACGTGAACTCGGGTCCGAGCGGCGACGTGTACGTTTCGACCCCGAACACGCTCTACGTGACGGGCCGTACGTTCATCAACGGTGGCGTGTTCAAGTCGAAGAACGAGGCATTCTACCTGCAGGACAGCTGGTCGCTGTTCGACAACCGTCTCCAGCTCAACCTGGGCGTTCGCAACGACCGCTTCTCGAACAACAACGTGAACGGCGTCACCTACTACAAGTCGGGCAACCAGTGGGCTCCGCGCCTGTCGTTCGCTCTCGACCCGTTCGGTGACAAGCGCACGAAGGTCTACGGTTCGTATGGCCGTTACTTCCTGCCGATCGTTGCCAACACCAACATCCGCCTTGCTGGCGCGGAACTCGACTACACCCGTTACAACTATGTCAACGGCGTGAACCCCGACGGCACGCCGATCCTCGGTGCTCCGGTGCTCGGCTTTGCCGATGCCACCACCTGCCCGGACAACAGCATCCGCAACTGCGACATCATCTCTGACGGCGTGGCCACTCCCACGGAAGCCACCGTCTCGAAGAGCCTGCGTCCGCAGTCGGTTGACGAGTTCGTGTTCGGCGTCGAACAGCAGATCGGCAGCCGTATCCGCCTCGGTCTGTTTGGCCAGTACCGCAAGCTGAACGACTCGCTCGAAGACATCGCAATCGACGCTGCCGTCAACAAGTACTGCGACGACAACAACATCGATTGCACCACGGCCTCGGGCAGCCCGATCTGGTCCGGCTTCCACCAGTACGTTCTGGCGAACCCGGGTCGCGATGCCACGATCACCCTGTCGGACCCGGTCAACGGTGAATCCACTCTCCGCACGATCAACTTCTCCGCGGCTGACCTGGGCTATCCGCGTGCAAAGCGCACCTACAAGGCAATCACCTTCACCTTCGACCGCGAATTCGACGGCGTATGGAGCCTTTCGGGTTCGTACACCTGGTCGAAGTCGGAAGGTAACATCGAAGGCGGTATCCGTTCGGACAACGGCCAGACCGACTCCGGCCTGACCACCGCGTTCGACCAGCCGGGTCTCGTCAACGGCGCCTATGGCTACCTGCCGAACGATTCGCGTCACAAGTTCAAGGTGTTCGGCTCGTACAAGATTGCCGACTGGCTGACGCTCGGTGCGCAGTTCCAGGCGATCGCACCGCGCAAGTTCGGCTGTATCGGTCGCGTGCCGCGCAGCATCGATCCTTATGCGGGTGCCTACGGCGCTGCAGGTTTCTACTGCAACCTCGACGCTGACGGCAACGTGATCACCAACCCGGCGTTCAAGGGCTTCTCGAACGGCGCAACTAGCACGTCGCTGCAGCTGACCCCGCGTGGTTCGCAGCTGAAGTCGGACTGGAACATCTTCACCAACCTGTCGGCCGTGTTCACGCTGCCCACCGATGCGGTCGAAGCCACCTTCCGCGTGGACGTGTTCAACGTCTTCAACCAGAAGAACGTCCTCGACCTTCGCGAAGTCGGCACCCAGGGCAACGGTCGTCCGCGCGGCGACTACGGCACCCCGCTGTCGTACCAGCAGCCGCGCTACTTCCGCTTCCAGTTCGGCGTGAACTTCTGATCTGGAACGAAGTCTCGAGCAAAATGGGAAGGGGCGGCTTCGGTCGCCCCTTCTTTTTGTCTGCGGTACGCGACCTATTCTTTTGCCCGTGCCCATGCTGTAGCACCTGCGGATGTCCCTGATCGCCATGACCCAAGACGAAGCCGTCACCCAGTTGCGCCGCTTCGTTGCAGCGCTGGAATCCAACAGTCGGCGCGATGCCAATTCTGCAGCGTTCGCCCTGATTGCCGGCCGCGCGCCGCTGGGCGACAAGTGGCACTCCATCGCCCGGGTCATGCAGACCAACGGCGAGATCTCCGCCGCCAACGCGGCCATGCAGAACTACGCCAACCATCGCCGAGGCGATCCTCAGGCCGCCTTTCTTCGGGCAGCCATGCTCGCCCAGACCGGCCGTCTGGAACAGGCCTGGGCGGTAATGGAAAAAGTGCCCCCGGCGGTCCCGGACGTTCCCGGCAACCGCTACATTCGCGGCACCATTGCGGTGAATCTCGGACGGACGCAGGAAGCCGAAGATCTTCTCCTTGCCGCGCTCGACGCCAATCCTGCACTGGGTCAGGCAATGCTTGCGCTCGCTGCGGCACGAAAGCGCAAGAGCGGAGACCCTGTCGGCGACCGTATTCTCACAGCGGAATCGCGCATGTCGGGCGCACCTGCGTTAGAGCGTGCCCATTTCCACTACGCCGCCGGACGCGTCCATTTCGACCGCGGGGAGGCCCAGGCCGCATTCCGCCATTTCAGCGCAGGCGCCGCCCTCGTGCCGGGATGGCGCCCCTATGATGCCAAGGCAGATGCGCGCGAAGTCGATCTGTGCCGTGAAGGCTTCGACTTTGAGTTCGTCGCAGGCGTAAACCGCCAGGTCACGATCGACACCAGCCAGCCCATCTTCGTCACCGGCCTGCCGCGCTCGGGCACCACTCTGGTCGAACAGATCCTGGTCAGCCATTCGGCCGTTTCAGGTGGTGAGGAACTGGGCCGCATGGCGATCGTCAGCCGTGATCTGCCTTCGCTTTCCGGCGCTGGTCTCAAGAACTACCTCGGCAAGGGCGGCAAGGCCGATGATCTTGCCGCGCTCTATCTCCACCTCGGACAGGAGCGTTTCGGCAAGGCCGGTCGCTACGTCGACAAGGCGCTCAACACCAGCCGCTTCATGGGCCTGATCGCTGCACTGCTGCCACAGGCCCCGGTAATCTGGCTGCGGCGTGACCCGGTGGACTGTGCCTGGTCGGCATTCCGCACCTATTTCATCCAGGGTCTCGACTGGTCGTGGAAGCTCGAGGACATCGCCACCCACTTCGCGCTTGAAGACCAGTTGTTCCACCACTGGTCGCGGATGTTCCCGGAGCGCATCCTCGTCGTGGACTATCAGGAACTGGTCCGCACGCCCGAGACGCAGATTCCCCGGATTCTGGACCACTGCGGTCTGGCGCCCGAGCCGCAGGTGTTCCGTCCTCACGAAACCAAGCGCATCGTGTCCACCGCCAGCGTGATGCAGGTGCGCGAGCCGATCAATACAGGAGCCATCGGCGCAGCGGAGGCCTATCGCGACCACCTGACGCCCTTCACGGAGCGCTATCGCGCTCTCACCTCCTGATCAGGGTGCGCGTACCCGCCAGACCTTGACCCCGCTCTGCGCCGGAACCGGCACGGGCTCCAGCCACTCAGGCACCTTGCCCTCTATCAGGTGTGCCATGAACCCGTCCGGGGCGAGGTGCGCATAGACACGGGATTCGCTTCCCGCAGCGCAGACCGCCACCAGCGTCGCCCCGCGCCTGGCCATCACTGCCCGCGCACCCATGTCCGGGCCGAGGAAGGCAACGAGTTCATCGCGCATCGCGGCGCTCGCACGATGGTGAGCCGTGGCAATGACCGTGTGCCCGGTGGTCACCAGCAGCGTCGGCCCGATGTCCAGCCCGGCAAGCACGGTTGCGCGCGGCATGGACGCCATGGCCGGAACCAGCGCCTGAAAATCGCAAGCCTGTGTCGATGGCCGTGTCGTCGCCTCGGGCGGAGCAATGATGGCTTGGCCCATGCCGATCACACCGCCCGGCAGAAGTAGTGCGATCATGCCGCCCACGCGTGCAAGGCGCCGCCATAACAGACGATCGGCCTGCCAGCGCAAGAACAAGTCCTCTAGCTGCCACGCCGCAGGCACGGCCGCGAACAGGCAGGCGACGCCCGAGGCGCGCGCCACCATCACGCCCACCAGCATAGCGCCGGCCAGCAGCAGCCCCATGTCCAGCCACCAGTCACGCGTGGCCGCATCGCGGCTGCCCCGCCAAAGCCGCCAGCACGCCACAAGGCCGATGAGAGGCACTAGCACCATGGTCCCTCCAAGCACCAGTCCCTGCCGCCAGACCGGCAATCCCTCGCGCACCGAGCCCAGCCAGACCTTGCGGACCAGCGGATCAAGTTCGGCAAAGGCATCGCCCGAAAGGCATTGCGGCGCAGCAAGTCCCGCTATCGCTATCGCGCCGAGCCCGAGCAGAGCCAGCGTCGCCAGACTCAGCATCGGCGGACGATTGCGCAGGCGTGGCAGGATCAGGGCGCATCCGGCGCCGGTCCACACCAGCACGGCCACGTGCACCGGCGACAGCGCATCGCAATGCTGGGCAAGGTCGCTCAAGCCCCGGGTGCCAAGGAACAGCGCCACGCTGCCCAGCGCAAGGCTCGCCATATAGGCAACCAGCCAGTCGCCCTGCCCCCGCAACAGGCGCAGCGTGCAAACCGCCGCCACGATGACCGTCAGCGGCAGGGATTCGAGCGAGATCGACAGTGCCAATGCAAGCGCGAGGCCAGCCACCGCCCCGCCGCTCTTCGGCACGCGCGCGGCCAGGCCATTGAGCGCGACGAGCGCCAACACGAACTGCCAGGCGTGATGGTCGATGCGCAGCGGCATCATGCGAAACGATGCTGGTACGGCGGCAGCGACCAGCAGGGTCGCCACGATACCCACATTGCGCCCGAACTGCCGCGCCGCCAGTCGCGCCGCCAGCGCCATCGCGGCCAGCAGGCTCAGAAGAGGCACGATCACGATCGCGCAGATTTCGGCCTGTGCAGTGCCGATGAAGGGCCGCAGCAGCAGGATCACCGCTGCAATCGGCAGGTCCACCACGCGGGTCCAGTGCATTGCCACGCCCTCGGGCGGCGCGATGCGGTACTGGTGCAGGTCGAACCAGCCCTGCCCCGCCAGCAGATCGCGCACCTGCTGCAAACGCAAGGCGTCGTCGCCGTCGACGAAGGCAGCCGGCGTCAGCCTGCCGCCGCTCACCAGCAGCATCAGCGCGGCGACCGCAATCCATGCCACAAGCACGCCGGTCAACGGCAGGCTAGCGCGGCGTTCTCCCGGCGGTGGGCCGGAAATGCTGTGCATCACTGAAAGACGACCCGTTTCCTGAGCAGCCATGTCGCGGTGAAGCTCGCGCCGATGGCGACCAGCTTGGAAATACGCGAATCAAGCCCCATCGCAGTACCCGCCCCGACAATCAGCGTGGTCAGCGCCAGCCCCACGAGCGCCGAGCCGACGAACAGCGCCTTCTGGCGGTTGCGCGCTCCACGCTCGGCGGCAACCGAGTCGGTAAACACCGCGCGGCTCGACAGCAACCAATGCGCCACGATGCCAAGCGAATATCCGCTCGCCGAAGCGATGACGGGAGCGGTCCCCATCGCCAGCAGCGCAAGGAACGAGCCCATGTCCACCGCCAGCGCGCCGACGCTGGCGAGCAGGTAGCGCAAGAGCATCACACGGCGCAGACGATCGATCATCGGCAGGATCATCCCGGTCATTTGGCGGTCCAGACTTGCGTTCAGGCGGCCTTTGCAGGCGCAATCCGCTCGGGCACGTCGCGCACCGATGCAAGCGCTGCGGCTTGGTCCTCGCTCAGCGCGGCGCGGGCCGGGATCGACTGCTCGGCCCCCTCGTTGCCGGCCTCGTGGTACTCGGCGTCCTCGTTCACGCACCAGGTGTCATAGACGCGGGCACCGGCGGCGATGTTCTCCACCGTCAGCATCGCGGTCATCATTGCATGATCCTGGTTGTTGTACCGGTGCATGCCGTTGCGGCCGACCATGTGCAGGGTCGGATGGCGCGCTTCGAGTTCGCTGCGCATCGTGGCCACGTTGGCGGCATATTCGTCGTCATAGACCGGGTAGGCCTTCTCCTGACGCACCACCACGCCGCCGATCACCTTCTCGGGACTGACGAGTCCGAGGATCGCCATTTCCTTCTTGGCGAGTTCGACCAGATCGTCGTCCGAGGAATCCCACAGATCGTCGCCCTCAAAGCAGAAGTATTCGAGACCGACGCAGGCCACGCTCTCGTCGGGCACCATTTCGGGCGACCAAGAGCGGAAGTTCTGGATGCGGCCGACTTTCACCTTGCTGTCGTGAATGTAGATCCAGTTGTCCGGGAACAGTTCTTCCGAGCGGATCTTGAGCGCGACGGTCAGGAAGTCGCGGTACTTGAGACGGCTCGCCTCGAGCGTCGTTGCCGGAAGCGGGTGCAGGCGTGCTGCCAGCTCGCGCATCGGTGCCGAACTGATTGCATGGCCTGCCTCGATCACCACGTCGCCGTCCGGGCCGGTCGCAGACAGGCGCCAGCCGCCCTCACCGTCGGCAGCCAGCTGCTTGAAGGCATGGCCCATCAGCACTTCGCCCTTGCCGCTGGCGACGATCTTGTCGCGCGCAGCATCCCACATCATGCCGGGCCCGAGGCGCGGATAGCGGAAGGTTTCGAGCAGGGTCTTGGTCTGCATCCCGTCGTTCGGGCGCTTGTTGAGCCCGAGGCTGCGCTTGAGGCCGTCGGTCACCGCACCCCACAACGAAAGCCCCTTGATGCGCTGCGCCGCCCAGTCGGCGCTCATCTCGTCGCAGGGCATGCCCCAGACCTTCTCGGTATAGGTCTTGAAGAAGATCGAATAGAGCTTCTGCCCGAACTGGTTGACAGTCCAGTCCTCGAAGCTCTTGACCTTCTTGTTCGGGAACGTCTTGGCCTTGGCAAAGCTCGCCATGCACAGCGTCGAACGCACAAGGCCAAGGTTCCACAAGGCTTCGAACGCGCGCAGCGGATAGGAGTAGAACTTGCCCTCGTAATAAATGCGGCTCATCCGCGGACGCTGGATGAAGTCGTCGGGCAGGATCTCGTTCCACAGGTCGACCACCTGCTGCGACTTGGAGAAGAAACGGTGCCCGCCGATATCGAAGCGGTAGCCTTCATGCTCCACGGTGCGGCTGATCCCGCCGACGTAGGTCTGGTCCTTCTCGATGATCGCCACCGTGAAGCCGCGCTTGGTCAGGAGGTAGCCGGCGGTCAGGCCAGCAGGCCCTGCGCCAATGATCGCAACGTCAACCTTGCGGCTTGAGCCTGCATCCGTCGCACCCTTTGCGCGAATCGTCCCGTTAACCATCAAAACCCCCGTCTGAAGCGCTGTTCGCATGACCAGAGGTGAAGGAAATTGGATAAAGGATGGTTAACGAGCGTCTGCGGTTTCGCGAAATCGCCCGGGTCCCTCGCGATCTGGCCAGGACCCCTGACGAATCAGGCCTTCTGCGAATCAGGTCGTCCGCGAATCAGGCCGTCTGCAAATCACGGACGCCCGAAGCGTTCGCCCTTGAAGCTTTCATTCCCTGGACCCGAGACTCCGGATTCCGAACGGGGTCCGCGCGGGGCGTCGGGCTGGTCCGTAGGCTGCAGCGACGCAGTCAGGTGTGCCAGTTCGTCAAGCTTGAAGGTCTGCTCGAACAGCACACCATAGCGCGGATGGCTGCGCCACCGCACCTTGGCGTAGATCGGCTGCATGACGCCGGTCTCGAGCCGGACCAGCTCGTTCATCAGCAGCCACTTATCGCTCTCGATGCAGGCGCCCTGCTGCGAAATGTCCTGAAACGATACCCGCACGGCCTCGCCGCCAGAGTGAAGAATCGCATCGAGATGAATGCGCAAACGGACCTGTCGCTTGGGAAATGTGCCATGGCTTTCGTCAAGCAGGCGTTCGATGTCGACATCGCCGGTAAAGCGAAAGCCCGCGTATTCGCCTTCGCTCCAGATCTGCTCCACCGGATATCGATCGCCATTGCTCATCTCGATCGCCAGCTCCCGGTGCGGCGGAAGGGCATTGAACAGGCGGATCTTGAGGCCGGACGCAGAGGCATCGCGGATCACGCAAAGGAACTCGCTCTCGCCGTCGGCGATCAGCTTGGCGGCACGGATCAGCAGCGTAAAGCGCGGCGCAGCGCGCTGTTCCGCGTCACGGCCTTGCGCCGTTGGCACCTGATCGTCGTCTGCCTGGGCCAAGCCCGTTTCCCCTTGCGTGCTCGCTGAAATCGACTCTTCGTCGACCAAGCGCCGGGACGCACGCAAATCCCGAGCGGGTGCAGTATAAATGCGTAAGTCCTACCGCCGGGTTACCAAGCAAACCGCCGCAATAATTTAATATTTTACAGTGCTGTAAGTTAATCGTCACGTTCTGTGACTTCACGTGACTTGGCTTTGGGCCGGGATCTGCTTGGCCCGAAGAATCGCCCAAGACTTCGCAACGAAGACGACAGCATTGGTGCGGACGGCGGGACTCGAACCCGCACGATCAAGGATCAAGGGATTTTAAGTCCCCGGCGTCTACCATTCCGCCACGTCCGCATCGCCTGCGCGACTTTGCCCGCGCTGAAGCTGCCGCGCGCCTGCCACAGCAGCAACGGCGCTGCAACGACTGTTGCAGCGCGACCTCTCCGTCCTCTTTCGGCAAGACGCAAGCAGAACAAGGCCCGCAGCCGAACAGCCGCAGGCCTCAATCATCCACTCGGCAGATCAATCAGCGCAAATCAGTCCGCATTCAGGCGCTGGCGCATTTCCTTGCCAGCCTTGAAATAGGGCACGCGCTTGCCCGGCACCTCGACGGTTTCGCCGGTGCGCGGGTTGCGGCCCTTGCGGGCATCGCGTTCTCGCGTTGAGAAGGCACCGAAGCCGCGCAGTTCGACACGGCCGCCTTCGGCCAGCCGCTTGGCAATTTCATCGAAGAACACGTCGACGACGCGTTCGATTTCTTCGCTGCGCATTCCCGGGCTCTCTTTGGTGAGTGCCTGCAGCAGCTCCGATCTGATCATGTAATCCCTCCGCCAGGCGACCTTGCGGACGCCCCCCATTATTGACGATCCCAGCGCCCCAACCCCCGTAAGGACGCGAGAAGTGATCCTGCCACGCCGGAACCGGCATGACAATCGTTTCATATTACGCAATGAGGCCAAAAATGGACCGTTTCAGGCCATTTCCGTAGCGTCTGCCTCAAGGTCCGACAGTTTCAGACCCAATCGCCGCATCCGGGCGGCAACCATCGGCCACTCTTCCTGCAGGAACTGTTCCCGCTCGCGGCGGCGAAGCGCCTCGACGGCACCGGGGGCGACGAACATCCCGACGCCCCGCTGCACCACCACCAGCCCTTCGTCCTGGAACTGCTGGTAGGCCTTCGCCACGGTCAAGGGATTGGCTCCCTGCTCCACGGCAAAGGCGCGCACCGAGGGCAGCATTTCGCCTTCCGGATGTCGCCCGTCGAGGATGGCGGCGCAGATTTCGTCGCGCAGGCGCAGATATACGGGACGGTTGGCCTGGGTCATGGTGATGCACTGCCATAATACAGCGAAGCGCACAACAGCGCGCAGCCCGAATACGCGTGGATCCCGGCCTTCGCCGGGATGAGGCTGCAATTGGGAGTCTTACTTCAACCGTCGCCCCGGCGAAGGCCGTGGCCCACAACCTCACCGCATGACACAATGACCTCGCTCCCTGCCCGCTTCCATCGCGCCATCAAGGTCAACCGGTTGCGATTGAAAATAGTTTCTTGCCATGCGGGATCGTGCCACTAAGGCGAAAGTCCTGCCGCGCGGGAGAGGCGCGGCTGCTTTGCACGAACCCGACCCGTAAACCGGATAACGACGAGAACGCTCGCCCGCATGGCCCAGATCGACACGAATCCCGCACGAACCCCCGCGACCGGCGAGTGGTTCGGCCATCCTGCGCAACTCAAGCGCCTGTTCACCACCGAGATGTGGGAACGCTTCGGCTATTACGGGATGCGGGCGATCCTGACGCTCTATCTCGCCAAGCATTTCCTGTTCAACGATACCACCAGCACCGGCATATACGGCGGCTTCACTGCGCTGGTCTATCTCACCCCGCTGATCGGCGGCCTGATCGCCGACCGCTATCTCGGCTCGAAGCGCTCGGTGAAGTTCGGCGCGATCCTGATGGCGATCGGCTATTTCATGCTCTGCTTCGGCGGCGATGCGGCCAAGCCCTATGCCGTGATCGAAGGCCAGCGCTATGACGTGACGGTCAGCGAGGCGAACGGCAGCGAGTTGCGCTCGATCGAGATGGGCGGCCAGAAGCTTGAAATCGTCGGCAACGACGACAAGTCGGTCTCGCTCAAGGCGGTTGACGGCAGCGAAGCCAAGCGCATTGCCCCCGGCGCGTTCCAGTCCGACGGCGAACGCTCCTCGTTCCACATCGCCATCCTGCTGATCGGCCTCTCGCTCGTCACGGTGGGCAACGGCTTCTTCAAGCCCAACATCTCGACCATTGTCGGCACGCTCTATGCCGAGGGCGACCGGCGACGCGATGCCGGGTTCACCATCTTCTACATGGGCATCAACCTCGGCTCGCTGATCTCGCAGTTCTTCTGCCCGATCCTGGCCGAAAGCGTGGGCTGGTGGGCCGGCTTCGGCCTTGCCGCCATCGGCATGACCTTCTCATGGATACTGTTCCAGTTCGATGGCGGCAGGCTCGACGGATATGGCGAGCGCCCGGCCGGTGCCGATCCGCGCAAGGACTGGCTGATCTATGGCGCGGCGCTGGTCTGCGTGCCGCTGTTCTTCTTCCTGTTCACCAATCTCATGGCCTATGTCCCGCCCGAAGCTGGCGAAGGCCTCGTCGGCTACTTCCTCGGCCTGCCGATCATGGGCAAGCTGATGTTCGGCACGTTCCTGATCGCGATCCCCGGCATCCTGATCTGGGCGTTGGCGGCGGGCAACCGGGTCGAATTCCAGATGATGGTCGCCGCCATGGTGCTGATCGTGTTCAACACCGTGTTCTGGACCCTGTTCGAACAGGCCGGCTCCTCGCTCACCCTCTTTGCAGAGCGCAACACCCAGCTCGAGATCGCGTGGACGCGCCCGCTCTTCGCGATGTTCCGTTCAACGCCTGCCAGCTATTATGTGTTCTTCGCCCTGTTGCTGGGCGGGCTGGGCTTGGCGCTCGCATGGTTCTTCGGCAATGGCGAAGCTCCCGAAACGAAGCGCAAGATGACGCTCGGCTTCGGCGTGGTCATGCTCGCAGGCTTCTTCGGCATGGTCTATGCCCGCAGCCAGGGCTTCGGCAGCGAAGAAGTCTATGTCATGCCCGCAGGCCAGACGCAGATCTTCAACGCGCTGTTCATCGTCACGCTGGCCCCGCTGTTCAGCGTGATGTGGAATGGCATGGCTCGGCGCGGCGTGGAGCCGTCGATCCCGGTCAAGTTCGCGCTCGCCCTGATGGGCGTGGGCGGCGGTTTTCTCCTGCTGGTCTGGGGCTCGCAGTTCGCCGACGCGCAGTTCAAGGTCGGCCTCGTCTGGCTTGCCGGGCTCTACCTGGTTCATTCGATGGCAGAGCTGTGCATTTCGCCGGTCGGCCTGTCGATGATCACCAAGCTGTCCATGGCCCGCATCGTCGGCATGATGATGGGCGTGTGGTTCCTGTCGATTGCCGTCGCCCAGTACGTCGCGGGTATGGTCGCGCAGGTCGCCAGCGTCGAAACGGTCGGCGGTCAGGTTACCAACCTCAAGGTCAGCCTTGATACCTACGTCGGCGTGTTCACGACGATTGGCTGGATATCGGTGGGCATTGGTGCTGTGCTTCTGGTCATAGCGATTCCGCTCAGGAAGCTTATGCATGGGGTGACCTGAAGGCGTTCGGGAACAAATTTCCACCTTCGGATTATTGGCCTAACCCTGAAGGCATCTGTTGTCAGATTTGTTACAAAAGCTAGAAGGGATGTTAATCAATATAAATGCCCGCGCCATTCGAGGCGCAGCAGGGGGGCGGAGATGGATGCAGATTTGATACACCTCGTCATCGCGACAGCCGCGTTCGTGTTTACGCATTTCGCGATGTCCGGTCCGCTCAGGCAACCGCTCGTTTCAAGACTCGGGGCCCAGGGCTTCCTCCTGCTGTATTCGCTGGTGTCGATCGGGACCTTGGCCTGGGCCGTCGTCGTTTTCGACCGGACCGATGCCGATTGGCAGGCATGGAACGGCATGGCGCCAGTGCCGTGGGCGCTGGCCAGCCTGCTGACCCTTACCGGGCTTGCGCTGCTCATCCCGTCCTTCGCGCGCAACCCTGCCCTGCCCGGCAAGACGGCCGCGGGGCTTGGCACGGTGATTCCCGTCGGCGTGTTCCGCGTGACGCGGCATCCGATGATGTGGGGCATCGCTATCTGGGCGCTCGGCCACATGATCGCTGCACCTTCGGCTCGCGTGCTGGTGCTGATGACCGGCATCATCCTCCTGGCGCTGGTCGGCTCGCACTTTCAGGACAAGCGCAAGGTCGCCGGCAACAAGCGCGAGTTCGGACCCTGGCAGCGCCGCACCACGTTCTGGCCCAAGTTCGGCGAACTGCTGCGGCTTCACACGATCCTGCTTATCGCCTTCCTCGTGTGGTTCATCGCCACCTGGATCCACTACCACCTGTTCGGCATCCCTGCCGGCCTGTGGCTGTGGCTGACCTGATCTAGCGCAACGCCCGCAGGCGCGCGGTCAGGCCCGCGCCTCGCTCACACCCGCAGAGTTGTGCCGCAGTGCTTTCAGCACCGTATCGACGATATGCGGCGCATTGAGCCCAGCCGTGTCGTATTGCTTGTCCGGCGAGTCATGGTCCTGAAATACGTCAGGCAGGCGCATGGTGCGAATCTTGAGGCCCGCATCGGTCAGACCCTCGTCGCTCGCCATGGTCAGCACGTGTGCGCCAAGTCCGCCGATCGATCCTTCCTCGATCGTCACCACGACCTCGTGGGTCGCCATCAGCTGGCGGATCAGGTCGGTGTCGAGCGGCTTGGCAAAGCGCAGGTCTGCCACCGTGGTAGAAAGCCCCTTGGCCTCCAGCTGGTCCGCCGCCTTCAGTGCCTCTGCCAGACGCGTGCCGAGCGATAGCAGCGCCACCTTGCTGCCCGAACGCACGATGCGCCCCTTGCCGATCTCCAGCAATTCCGGCTCCTCCGGCAGCGCAACGCCGGTGCCATTGCCGCGCGGATAGCGGAACGCAATCGGGCCGCTGTCATGCTTTGCGGCGGTGTAGGTCATGTGGACCAGCTCCGCCTCGTCGGCCGCCGCCATCACCACCATATTCGGCAGTGTGGCAAGATAAGTAACGTCGAACGAGCCCGCGTGCGTCGCCCCGTCAGCCCCCACCAGCCCGGCGCGGTCAATCGCAAAGCGGACCGGCAGGTTCTGGATCGCCACGTCGTGCACGACCTGATCGAACGCGCGCTGCAGGAAGGTCGAATAGATCGCGCAGAACGGGCGCATGCCCTCTGCCGCAAGGCCTGCCGCAAAGGTCACCGCATGCTGCTCGGCAATGCCGACGTCGAACGTGCGTGTCGGGTGCGCCTTGGCAAACTTGTCGACGCCGGTGCCGCTGGGCATCGCCGCCGTGATCGCGCAGATAGTGGGATCGCTGTCCGCCAGCTTCGCCAGCGTCTCGCCAAACACGTTCTGGTAGGCCGGCGCACCCGGCGTGGCCTTGACCTGCTCGCCGGTCACCACGTCGAACTTCTGCACGCCGTGGTACTTGTCCGCCGCCTGCTCGGCCGGGCCATAGCCCTTGCCCTTCTGCGTCACCACGTGAACGAGGCACGGCCCTTCGGCCGCATCGCGCACGTTCTCCAGCACCGGGATCAGCTGGTCGATGTTGTGCCCGTCGAGCGGCCCGACGTAATAGAAGCCCAGCTCCTCGAACAGCGTGCCGCCCATCGCCATGCCGCGCGCGAACTCGTCGGTCTTGCGCGCCGCCGTGTGCAGCGGACGCGGCAGCTTGCGCGAAAGCTTGCGCGCGATCTCGCGCAGACCCAGAAACTGGCGCGACGACACCAGCCGCGCGAGATAGGCCGAAAGCCCGCCAACCGGCGGCGCAATCGACATGTCGTTATCGTTGAGGATCACCACGAGCCGGTTGCCCGCAAGCCCTGCATTGTTCATCGCCTCGTAGGCCATCCCTGCGCTCATCGCGCCGTCGCCGATCACCGCGATGCCCTTGCCGGGCCGGTCAGAGAGCTTGTTGGCGATGGCAAAGCCCAGTGCGGCCGAAATCGACGTGCTCGAATGCGCCGTGCCGAACGGATCGTATTCACTCTCGCTGCGCTTGGTGAAGCCCGAAAGACCCCCGCCCTGCCGCAGCGTGCGGATGCGATCACGCCGCCCGGTGATGATCTTGTGCGGATAGGCCTGGTGGCCCACGTCCCACACCAGCTTGTCCTGCGGCGTATTGAACACATAGTGGATCGCCACGGTCAGCTCGACCACGCCAAGCCCCGATCCGAGATGCCCGCCCGTCGATCCGACGGCGGATATCATCTCGGCACGAAGCTCGTCCGAAAGCTGGCGAAGCTGCGAAGGCGCGAGCTTGCGAAGATCCTCAGGGGTATCGACCGTGTCTAGCAGCGGCGTTGCCGGTTCTGAACTCATCCAACCGCCCTTACACCGATGCTTCTGTGCTGTCGAACATGATCATGCAGGTTGACCCTTCCCCATGGTCGGTGCCGCACGCCCCTGCGTCAGCAAGGCCGAAACCACCAGCAGTACCGCCGCCAGCACAAAGGCATATCCCGGCGCTGCAAGATCGCCTGTGGCTGAAATGTGCCGCGTCAGCAGCACCGGCGTCACCCCGAACGTGACCGCCACGATCACGCCATAACCAATGCCGACCAGCCCGGCGCGGTGGCGCTTGGGCGTAATCTCGACGAATGAGGCATAAGCCACAGCCGCCGAAATCGTCGCCATCAGCAACAGCAGTGCCGCAGCTGGGGCCAGCTGCGCCAGCGAAGCCTCGGCAATGCCCCAGCGGAACAGCGGCAGCGAAACCAGTGCGGCCAGCGCCGAAGTGCCCAGCATGACCTGACGCCGCCCGATCCGGTCGCCCAGCCATCCGCCGAACAGCAGCCCCACGATCTGCGTCCCCGCTGCCGCCATCTGCAGCAGATAGCCGTTGGTCACCGGAATCTTGAGGAACGTCGTCGCATAGACGAACAGGTAATCCCCGGCAGCGCCTGCCAGCAGGAACCCCGTCACCCCGATCAGCGCCACCACATAGGCCCGCACATCAAGCTCGGTCACCACGTTTGGCCCGGTTTCGGGCAGATGCAGCGTCTCGTCCAGCCGCCGCCGCAGTGCAAAGGCCAGCGGTACGATGGCCGCGCCAATGCCGAAGGCGATGCGCCAGCCGAAGGCATCGAGCTGCTCCGGCGTCAGCAGGCTCGCCAGCACCAGCCCCACCATACCGCTCGCCAGCACGCCGATGCGCATGGCGACAAGTTGCAGCGCGATCAACAGCCCGCGCTTTTCGGGCGGCGCGCTTTCGGCAAGGAAAGCCGTGGTCGGCCCGACATCACCCCCGGCGGCAAGGCCCTGCAACAGGCGGAAGGCAACGACAAGGATCGGCGCCCACACGCCGATCGTCGCATAGCTTGGCGTCAGGGCGAGCCCGATGGCGCTCAGGCCCATCAGCGCGAAAGTTGCCAGCATGGTCGGTCGGCGACCCAGCTTGTCGCCCAGAAGGCCAAACAGGATCGCACCCAGCGGCCTTGCGCCGAACCCCGCGCCCGCCGTCATCAGCGTCAGCAGCAACGCGCTGCCCGGAACGCCCGCCGGAAACATCACCCGCGAGACATTGGCGGCAAAGAAGCTGAAGCTCAGGAAATCGTAGAATTCCAGCGCATTTCCGGAAATGACCGCCGCAAATTGCCGTCTGCTCGGCAGATGTCGCGCCTCTTCGCTCAGATCGTTCATGCGGCCCTCCCCCCGTCAGGCACCTTATTCCCCGCTGGCGCACTCCGCGCAATGACCGCGAATCTCGACCACCGGGCGCACTTCGGCAAAGCCCGCGTCCTGCGCGGCCTTGCGCAGCGCTCCGGTCAGGCTGTCGTCGTCGATGTGCACGGCAGTGCCGCACAAGTCGCAGATCAGGAAGATGCAGTCGTGGCGGCAGCCGGGATGGCTGTTGGCCACATAGGCGTTGGCGCTCTCCACCCGCCGCGCAAGATTGGTGCGCACGAACAGGTCGAGGATGCGATAGACCGAATTGGCCGCGACGCGCTTGCCCCGCCGCGTGCCCACGCTTTCGGCAATGTCATAGGCCGATGCCGGCTTCTCGCGCTCGGCCAGCGCCTCGAACACGTCGGCGCGCATCTCGGTCCACTGCTCGCCGGACGCGGTGAGCGCATCGCGCGCGGCCTCGATCAGCCTGTCGCCTGCAAAGTCGTGATGATTGTGCCCGGACATCGTTCCTAGATAGGCACGCCTGCGCAAAGGCGCAAATCAGTTCCGCGTGAACGTCGGCTTGTAGAGATCGGGAAACAGCTTCTTCAGCGCCGCCACCTTGGGCGCGTCCCAGCGCCGGATATAGCCGTGGTCGGGATTCCGGTCGGCAAAGTCCTGATGATAGGCCTCGGCCGGATAGAACGCCTTGTAGGATTCCACCGCCGTCACGATCGGCTGCTTCCACAGGCCCGACTTCCTCAGCTGACCCAGATAGGCCGCCGCCACCCGCGCCTGCTCCTTGTCCATCGGCACCAGCGCATTGCGGTACTGCGTGCCGTGATCGGGACCTTGATAGTTCAGCTGAGTCGGATCCGCGCCAACCGCGAAGAACACCCGCAGCAACTGGTCGTAACGGATCTTGGCGGGATCGTAGGTCACCCGCACCGCTTCTGCGTGTCCGGTATTGCCCGAGCCCACGACATCATAAATCGCGGTCTTCTGCGCTCCGCCGTGATAGCCAGAAACGACGCTGCTCACGCCCTTCAGATGGCTGAACACTGCTTCAATGCCCCAGAAGCAGCCGCCTGCGAAGACGGCCACTTTCTTGCCCGGCGCTTCATTGGCCTGCACCGCCGCTGCGGGGGTGGACACCGCACCTTCGGCCTGCGCGGGTTGCTGGCACGATGCGGTCAGAACTCCCACCGCCATGAGTGCGGTCAGGAGCGGGCGGCGCATCTTAGTGCGACGCCTGTTCGGTATCGGGGGTCGCCAGCGCGGTCGTACCCGAGCTGATGCCCATGACGGCAGCGCCCATCAGGAACCCGAAGGCCAGCGCGCGGAAGAAATCAGGCTTGAACAGGCCCATCGGTTTTGGCTTTCACGATCTTGTCTGGCGTCGGCCTTGCACCGAGTCGCCTGAATGTGTGGTGACGCCCTGCACAGTCATACGCGCAAGCCATCAGCGTTTCTGCGAACCGTTCACCGCGTGCGACGAACGGTTAGGTCTGCAACTGCACCCAGATCGGTGCATGGTCACTGGCCTTTTCGCGGCCGCGATATTCCTTGTCGACGCCTGCTGCCAACAGCCGGTCGGCCAGCTCGGGCGAAAGCAGTGCGTGGTCGATGCGGAAGCCGTGGTCACGCTGCCAGGCACCGGCCTGATAGTCCCAGAACGTCCACACCCCGCCCTGCGGATTGAACGTGTCGATCGCGTCGGTCCAGCCGTCGTTGAGCAGACGGCGATAGGCGTCGCGCGATTCGGGCTGCATCAGCGCATCGTCGGCCATCGCCTTGACCGAGAAGGTATCCTTGTCCTCAGGGATCACGTTGTAATCGCCGATCACCACGGCGGGTACGTCCTCGGCGGTGATTTGCGCCATGCGCTGGCGCAGGCGTTCCATCCAGCGCAGCTTATAATCGAACTTCGGCCCCGGCTGCGGATTGCCGTTGGGCAGATAGATACACACCACGCGAATGCCGAAAACATCGGCCTCGAGATAGCGCGAATGCTCGTCCTCGGGCTCGCCCGCCAGCCCGCGCTGCACTTCGACCGGTGCCTGCCCATCGGCCAGAATTGCCACGCCGTTGAAGCCCTTCTGCCCGTGCCAGATCGCGTGATAGCCGATCTTCTCGAACTCGGCCGCCGGGAACCCCTCGTCCTGTGTTTTGATCTCCTGCAGGCATGCAACCGAGGGCCGAGTTTCCTCAAGCCATTCGAGCAGACGCGGCAGACGGGCCTTGATCCCGTTGATATTGAACGATGCGACTTTGATCATATGGCGAACGAAGCGCCGCAACCGCACCCTGATGCCGCCTGCGGATTGCTCACCCGAAAGGCCGCGCCGCCCAGCGATTCGACGTATTCCACCACGCTGCCTTCGAGCAGGCCGAGGCTGACCTCGTCGACCACCAGCCGGACTCCGTCGGTCTCGGCAATCAGGTCACCGTCCTCGGGGGCGTCGGCAAGGCCGAACTTGTACTGGAAGCCCGAACAGCCGCCGCCTTCCACCGAAAGCCGCAGGATCGCGGGCTTTGACTGCTTGGCGGCAATCGTGGCAACGCGCGCGGCGGCGCTGGGGGCTAGGGTGACCTGTGTTTCGCTCATTCCGACAAGATAGGGACTAAGCGCGCCAACCTCAACGTCCGATCATCAGCGATTCCGCTCGTCCTCCAGCCGGTCCTCGATTGATTCGTCGTGGCCCGTCCCGCTGGAGAGGAACACCAGCCCCATCAATGCCGCCATCAGCATGATCGTCAGCCAGACGCCCAGCGCCGAGGCGATGAACAGGTGGATCGAGATCATGCCGATCTGGAGGTAAAGAACGGAGAGAACAACCCCGACGACAGCGGTGCTGAACAGCGCCATCCAGCGCATGATCAGCCAGTATCGCGCCCAGGCAAATCGAGCGTTTTCAGGATCATCGAGAGGAGAGTGTCCGGCCATCGTCTGCGGTCCTTTGCCGATCGTAAGTGGTGGTGGCAACGGCTTTGACAATGGCCGCCAAGATGGCATGATCCCTATGGGAGATCAGGCGGTCGGCAAAGACGCCCGAAGGCGCATCGGCCGCATCACGAAGGAGGATGCCATGACGATTGCGCACGTGATTCAAGGCCGGGGCGAAGTGTGGAGCGTCGATGCCGACGCGCAAGTCTCGGACGCGATCGACATGCTCGCCCACCACCGCATCGGCGCCCTGCCCGTCAGCGATGGGGAGAGCGGCGTTGCCGGCATCTTCTCCGAACGCGACATGATCCGCTGCCTGCACAAGCATGGCGAGGCGGCGCTGCACATGAAGGTGCGCGACATGATGACCGCGCCGGTCGTGACCGTATCCCCGCAGACTTCGGTGATGGAGGCCCTCGCCCTGATGACCCAGCGCCGCTTCCGCCATCTCCCTGTAGTAGAAGGAAATCGCATGGTCGCCTTCGTCTCGATCGGGGACCTGGTGAAGCACCGGCTCGACAAGATCGAGGCCGAGGCGGACGCGATGCGGGTCTACATCCAGCAGGCCTAAGGACGTTTCCAACTCTCGGGGGCAGAACGGCAACTCTCCCCCAACTCCCCCCCAACTCTCTCGGGCAAAGGCACAACTCGCGCGCACGCCGTCCATGCACGCGCAGGTGATTCCCATTTCACGTGAAACCATCTAGGCTTCCCCTTCGAAAAGGGGATTCCGCCATGACCATGACCCGCCGCTCCCTCCTCGCCGGAGCTGCCGCCGCGACCGCATCGCTCTCGATCTCGATCCGCGCGCAAGTCCTCCCACCCCCCGGCTTCGCCACCCCGTCGGGCACCACCCCCTTCGCGCCCGAGGTCTATCGCGAGCGGCGGGCGAAGCTGATGGCGTCGCTGAAGGATGGCGTGGCGGTGATCCATGGCGCCGAGCGCGACCGGTCGAGCGGCCCGGTGAGCCCACCGTTCTATCAGTCGGGCGATTTTGCGTGGTTGACCGGAATCGTCGACGAACCCGGCGCGGTGCTGGTGCTGGCCCCTGCAGAGCGGACCTACCGCGAGTTCCTGCTGCTCCCCTCGCGCGATATCGAGACCGAGCGCTGGGACGTCGAGCGCCTGCCGCTGGGCTCGGTGATCGAACAACGCACGGGAATTCAGCGGGTCAGGCGCATTTCAGGGCTCGATGGCCTCGTCACCCAACTCGCCGCGCGCAGCCGGACGCTGCACTTCATGGGCCCGATCGCCAGCGCCTCGGCCCCGGTTCCGCCCGCGATGGAGCTTTACGGCCGGGTGATGGCCCGCGTCCCCGGTTGCACCCTGAAGGACCAGAGCGCCCTCCTCCCCGCCCTGCGCACCGTCAAGGAACCGCGCGAGCTGGAGCTGATGCGCCGGGCGCTCAGCTCGACGCAAGCTGGCCACCTCGCCGCGATGAAGGCGGTGCGCCCCGGCATGACCGAGCGCCAGCTGACCGCGGTGCTGGAGGACGGGTTCCGGCAGGGCGGGGGCGAGGGCCTGTCCTACGATTCGATCGTCGCCACCGGCCGCAACGCCGCCTCGCTGCACTATGCCCATGGCAATGCCGTGATCGGCGCACAGGACCTCGTGCTGATCGATGCTGCGGCCAGCGTCGGCACTTATGCCTGCGACATTACCCGCACCTTCCCCGCCTCGGGCAAGTTCACAGCGCAGCAGCGGGCGGACTACGAGCTGGTCATGGCGGCCCAGGATGCTGCGGCCAAGCTGTTGAAACCGGGCGTCATTCACGAGGACATGACCGAGGCGGTCTATGCCCTGTTCCGCAAGGCAGGCCGGATTGACGAGTTCACCCACGGCCTCGGACACTTCGTCGGCCTCGATGTCCATGACGCGGGCGACTATGCCAAGCCGATCCCGGCAGGCGCGGTGATCACCATCGAACCGGGGCTCTACAACCAGCAGATGAACCAGGGCATCCGCATCGAGGACCTCTACCTCGTCACCCCCACGGGCTGCGAACGCCTGAGCACCGGCATCCCGCGCACGGTGGCGGAAATCGAGGCGTTCATGGGGCGGTGAGAAGGCGGACGAGTGGTGGATAGATCATGAAGGAGAGCCTGAAGCGTGCGGCGATAGGGCTTGGCGGCGTTGCCACTTTCGTTGCTTTCGGTATTTTTCTCGAAGAGCAAGCAGGCGTCTCATTCTGGACGACATATCGCATCGCCTGTGCGGCAGTGCCGCTATGGTTCTTTGCAAAAATTGCTCAAGATTATGCGGGCGAACGGTGGCCCAGAAGGGCGTTGCTCGTAGCGGCGACTTTCAACATCGCGCTCCTCGTTTCGCCCTCCTCCCAAACGCCAGCGACGAAAGGCGACTTACTGTTCTTCGGTCTACCAGACGCGATCATTTTCATGATAGCGAGGGTTATCACTTACAAGGCTACAGACCTTCATGGGCGGGCTGTCAGGCAACAACTCATTGCCGGAGTTGTCCTTGCTCTGGCGGTTTGTGCGATCCTGTTCGCAACTCTGTTGATACCCGATGCTCAACCGCACTGCGTTAGGTGTTGAGCATCGCGTACTGCTCAACCTTTCAACCAACGTCACCCCGGCGCAGGCCGGGGGCCATTACCTCGCCGTCGAGCCGGACACCGGCGTCATGGGCCCCGGCCTTCGCCGGGGTGACGGGTGGTGCGGGTTGGTGGTTGGAATGAGATCAGCCCAGGCGCTTGGCCACCAAGTCCTGCAGGTCGGCCTCGGGGCGGGCGCCGTAGTGGGAGATGATTTCTGCGGCGCAGATGGCGCCCAGCGTCAGGCTCTCCGCAAGCGGTCGCCCGCGGACGTAGCCGTAGAGGAAGCCTGCGGCGAAGAGGTCGCCTGCGCCGGTGGTGTCGACCACCTTGTCGATGGGCTCGGCGGGAACCTGGGCGTGTTCGCCGTGGCTGACCGCGTGGGCGCCGTTTTCGCTGCGGGTGACGACGACCGTGGGCACCTTGGCGGCGAGCTGTTCGAGGCCTGCGTGGAAGTCCTCGATGCCGGTGAGGGCGGCGAGTTCGTGTTCGTTGGCGAAGAGGATGTCGATCTCGCCCGCTTCGATCAGTGCGCGGAAATCATCGCCATGGCGCGAGATCACGAAAGCGTCGGACAGGGTGAAGGCCACCTTGCGGCCGGCATTGCGCGCAGCGGCAATGGCGCGGCGCATGGCCTTGCGCGGCTCTTCCGGGTCCCACAGATAGCCTTCGAGATAGAGTACGCTGGCCGCAGCGATGGTAGCGTCGTCAAGCGCTTCGGCAGGCAGGAACTGCGAGGCGCCGAGGAAGGTGTTCATCGTGCGCTGGCCATCGGGGGTGACGAAGATCAGGCAGCGCGCCGTTGGCGGTTCGTCTGTGCGCGACGGGGTCTCGAAAGCGATGCCGCCTGCGCGGATGTCGTGCGCGAAGACTTCGCCGAGCTGGTCGTCCGCCACCTGGCCGATGAAGCCGCACTTCGCGCCGAGCGCGGCAAGGCCTGCCAGCGTGTTGGCCGCCGAACCGCCCGAGATTTCACGCGCGGGGCCCATGGCGTCGTAGAGTTCCTTGGCACGGTCGGTGTCGACCAGCGTCATGCCGCCCTTGGCGAGGCCGAGCCGCTCGATGTCCGCATCATCGCAGGGGGCCATCACGTCGACGATGGCGTTGCCGATGGCGATGACGTCGTAAAGCGGTTCGGACATGCGGGACAGGCTCCGTATCTTGGGCAATTGCGCGATGGCCTAGCCGCTATGCCGCGTTGCAGCAAGAGCAGGAAGGGTGCGTCAGAACGCTTGGCCTGTGCGCCGTATCGCGCCGCCTGCGGTTGACCCGGCGGTGCTGGCGGGGCATCCCCGCGCGGTGACATTCCGCGCTGCCGCCATTCCGCTTCTCGCTCTCCTCCTTGCCTCGTGCGGCGGGGGAGGGCTGCCAGCGGGCGGCAAGACCCCGGTCGTGCGCTCTGCGCCGACAGCGCCGGTCCGCACCACGGTTCCGCGCCCTGCGCCCGTGGGCAAGCCTGTCGCGCAAGTGCAGATGATCCCCGGCCTTGAAGGCGTGATCGGGTCTGACGCGCTGCAGCTTGGCCGCACCTTCGGCACGCCGCGTCTCGACGTGATCGAGGACGACGCGCGCAAGATGCAATGGTCGGGGACAGCCTGCATCCTCGACGTCTATCTCTACCCACCTGCCAGTGGCGGCAAGCCGACTGCAACGTACGTCGATGCAAGGCGTGGCGATGGGCGTGACGTTGATCGCGCGGCCTGCGTGGCGGCGCTCAGGAAGGCTCCGTAACCGCGCAGGTCAGGGCAGGGGGCAGGGTGGCCCACGGTGCGAAGGCAGCGACGCCTTCGCGCGAGACATCGGCCAGCGTGTAACGGTCCAGCACGGCGAGGAAGGCTTCGAGCGCTTCGGCCAGCACGCTGCTCAGCGCGCAATCTTCACGCAGGGCGCAGGTGGCGCAATCAGCAAGGCGCAGGCCGCGTTCGAGCTTGCGCACCACTTCGCCCACGGTGATCTGGTGCGCGGGGCGGGCGAGCGCGATGCCGCCGCTGCGCCCGCGCTGCGACATGGCAAAGCCTGCCTGTACCAGCGCTTGCGCGACCTTTGCGACGTGGTGATAGCTCAGGCCCTGCTGCGCGGAGAACGCGGGCAGGCTGACCGCCCCGTCCTTGCGCGCGAGCACGATCAGCAGGCGCAGGCCGAAATCGGTGTGCTGGGTCAACTGCATTCAAAAACCATCGTTTTTCCGCTTGCGAGAATCAAGCAGATAAAATACCGGTATTTGTAATACCTGATTGGAGATACCCATGCGCACCGCTTCCGAACACGCAATGACCATCGTCAAGGCCACCGCTCCGGTGATCGAAAAGCACGGCGTGGACATCACCACCGCCATGTACAAGCGCTTGTTCCAGAACGATGATGTGAAGGCGATGTTCGATGCCGCCGCGCAGGAAAGCGGCGAGCAGCCGCGCCGTCTGGCCGCCGCGATCCTTGCCTATGCCAGGAACATCGACAAGCTCGAGAACTTGGGACCAGCGGTGACGCGGATGGTGCAGCGCCATGTCGAGTGCGGCGTGAAGGCCGAGCATTACCCTTATGTCGCCGAGGCCCTGTTGCCCGCGATTCGCGACGTGGTGGGGGCCGATGTGGCCACCGACGAAGTGCTGGCGGCCTGGGGCGAGGCCTACTGGATGCTCGCCGATATTCTCATCGGTGAAGAAGCCGAGGCTTACGCGGCGGCGGCCTGAGCGAGGGCCCACCCCGCTGCGACTAACTTCACTGCGTTCAGTAAGTCTCGCGGCCCTCCCGCTTGCGGGAGGGCAAAGAAGTGCGCTGTCACTCCCCTCCCGCAGGCGGGAGGGGTTGGGGGTGGGCAGAACGCAGGCGCTACTCCGCCGCGAAGCTGATCTCGGCGTGAGCGCGCAGGCGGTCTACCAAGGCTTCGCCGAGGATCGCGCCGGGGGTTCCGACCACGCCGCCAGCCTTGCTCGACAGCAGGGCAATGGCGGTCTCGGCGATCATCCGGCTGGTCGAGCCGTAGCCGGGATCGTAGCGCCCTTTCACGCCGTAGCGGATTTCCTGACCATCGGGCATCGTGCCAAGGAACAGGACATCGTAGTAACCGGTCTCGCGCTGCTCCTTCGAGGGGCCTTCGCCAGGCTTGGGATCATCGGGACGGCCGATGCTGGGCGTCTTTGCCATGTGCTCGGCAGCGGCCTTGCCCTGATCGCCAGGGCCGGTGAGAATCATCTCGTCATAGACAAAGTCGGTGCCCCAGGCGTGACCGAGCAGGGCATTGGTGCGGTGGACGTTCTTGACGTTGATCGCGGCCATGACGAACGGCGTTTCCCAGCTGCCGATGGCCTCGTCGTACTGGACCTTGTCACCGCGCGGCTGTTCGGGGCCTGCGAAGCCGGGAGTGAGGCAGAAGGCGCTCTGCATCAGCGGAATGAGCGAAGGGTCCTTGCCCAGCGCCTGCAGCGTCGCACCGAGGCTCGCGGCGGTGCCGCCCGAAACGCCGCCCTTGAAACCGCGCACGCGGCCCTTCACGCGCGGGGCAGGGCGGCCGAACTTCGCCACGGCTTCCTTCTGCAGCATCAGCACGCCCAGATCGAACGGGATCGAATCGAAGCCAGAGGAGAAGCAGATTCGCGCGCCGGTTTGCTTGGCACCCTCACCATACTTGTCGATCATCTGGCGCATCCAGACCGGCTCGCCGCAAAGATCGGCATAGTCCGTGCCCGCTGCGATGCAGGCAGCGAGCAAGGGTTCACCATAGAGCTGGTAGGGGCCGACAGTGGTGATGACGACCTTGGCCTGGCTGACCATCGCTTCGAGACTGGCGGGATCGGCGGCATCGGCGACGATCAGCGGGGTGTTCTTGGGCGCCTCGATCAGGGCACGCACCTCTGCGAGCTTGGCCGCCGAACGCCCGGCCATGGCCCAGCGCGGGCCTTCCTGTCCGTAATGCCGCGCAAGATACTCCGCGACCAATCGCCCGGTAAACCCCGTCGCCCCATAGACGACAATGTCATAGGGCCTCTCCGACTTCTCCATCAGCCTCTCCGCCTGTTCTCGTTGTCCGGCAAGCTTGGCGAGTTCGGTGGCGATTGCAACCGGATTTAAGCGGGGGGTTAAGGCGTGGTGCAAACATCCTTCGACAGGCTCAGGATGAGCGGGTTTGAGAACCGATCAGGCATGCGGCACCGACCCACTCCTCCGCCCTACACTCCATCGTCCCGGCGCAGGCCGGGACCCATGGCGCTGGCCGGCTAGCACGTTGCCGGAAAGGCGGCGCAGGGTCGTCAGGTGCGATGGCGGCGAGAGGTTGTGGGCCCCGGCCTGCGCCGGGGTAACGGTGGGGGAGTAGTTGTCAGAGGCGCGGCAGCGTCACCCCGCGCTGGCCCATGTATTTGCCGGCGCGGTCGGCGTAGCTGACTTCGCAGGGTTCGTTGCCCTGCAGGAACAGGAACTGGCACGCGCCCTCGTTGGCGTAGATCTTGGCGGGCAGCGGCGTGGTGTTCGAAAATTCGAGCGTGACGTGGCCTTCCCAGCCGGGTTCGAGCGGCGTGACGTTCACGATGATGCCGCAGCGGGCATATGTGCTCTTGCCGAGGCAGATCACCAGCACATCGCGCGGCACGCGGAAGTATTCGACCGTGCGGGCCAGCGCGAAGGAATTGGGCGGGATCACGCAGACGTCGGTCTCGCGGTCGACCAGGCTGGCGCCGTCGAAGTTCTTGGGGTCCACCACCGCGGAATCGACGTTGGTGAAAATCTTGAACTCGCGCGCGACGCGGGCGTCGTAGCCGTAGGACGAGAGGCCGTAGCTGATGCAGCCATCGCGGCGCTGGTTCTCGACGAAAGGCTCGATCATGCCCTCGTTCAGCGCCTTTTCGCGGATCCACTTGTCGGAAAGAATGGCCAATTGATGTCCCCAGATATCGTCAGGCGAGATTGGCGGGGCCGAAGGCGTTGGGCAAGAGTACCGAGAGGCGCATTTCCACGACTTCCTGCGCGCCGACGCAGATCACCAGCGGATCGGTGCCACCCAATGCCGCCAGTTCGTTCAGCACCTGTCGGCAGCGGCCGCAAGGGCTGATCGCAGCTTCCACCGCGCCACCCATGCCTCCGAGTACCGCCACGGCGAGCAATCCGCCGCGCCGTCCGGCATGGGAGGCGATGGATGCGGCCACGGTTTCGGCGCAGAGCGAAAGGCCGTAGCTGGCGTTCTCGAAGTTCGCGCCGGTGACGATTGCGCCATCATCGAACAGCAGCGCCGCGCCGACGTGGAAGCCCGAGTAGGGCGCGTAAGCCGTGTCCATCGCGCGACGCGCGGCGGCGATCAGGTCTTCGCGAAGCTCGGCCACGAGGTCGGTCATTGTTGCACCACCACCCAGTGCAGCGGCGTATTGGCTGCGTCCAGCCGCAGACGGTCGCTCGCGGTCCACATCACCCATGGCCTGCCGGCATAGGCGGGCTCGAGGTAATCCTGTTCGACCCAGATGTTGCGGTCGATCCGGGCGGCGAGATGGTACTGCTTTTCGAGTGCGCGGGACACCATGAGGATCACCGGCTTTTCGGCGTGCTTTTCCACCTGGTTGAGGAACGTGGTCAGCTCGCTCTGCATCTGTGCTTCGCCGGGGACCTGCGGGCAGGTGCGCGAATCGATGTCGAAGCGGATCGCGGGCGGCAGCAGGTCTTTGTCGCGCGGGACGACGGTGACAAAGTTCGCCGCCTGAGCATCTGCGGGCGCGCATAGGTCATAGACGTGGACTGCGCCGACCTGCATGCCCCGCTCGCGCGCGGCGATCAGGCCATCGGCAAAGGCGGTGTCGCGTGTCGAGATACCTTCGCTGGCAGTCAGATAGGCGAAATCGGCCCCGGCAGCGCGCAGCAGGCGCCAGTCGACAGCGCCGCTGTCATCGCTCAGCCAGACGCCCTGCACGGGATAGTCGCGCCGGTCGGGCATCCAGGTGCGCGCCTTCCACCAGCCGATGCCGAGGCCGACGAGGACCACCAGCAGCAGGGCGGCCAGCAGGCGCCTGCGCCCCGTATGCGGGCGGGCAGTGTTCCGTTTCTTCGGCATGATGAGATTCGCTTGGGACCCGAGTTCTGATTCAGCCCCTGATATGCAGCACGCAGATCAGGGTAAAGAGGCGTCTGGCGGTGGGAAAATCCGTCTCGATCTTGCCTTCGAGGCGTTCGAGCAGGGTGTCGGCGGCATCGTTGTGGATGCCGCGTCGGGCCATGTCGATCGTCTCGATCTCGGCTGCGGTCGCCTTGCGGATGGCCTGATAGTAGCTGTCGCAGATGGCGAAATACTCGCGGATCGGACGGCGGAACCGGCCAAGGCCGAGAATCACGGTTTCAAGCGGAGCGCCGCCATCGTCCGAGACCGCCAGCACGAGCCGCCCGTCATCAACCGAAAGTTTGAGCCGGTAAGGCCCTTCGTGCCCAGCCTCAAACGCGCGCAGCGGCTTGAACGTGTTTTCCTCGATCAGGTCGAAAATGGCGATGCGCCGCTCCTGCTCGATATCGGCGTTGCGCCAGATGATCGTCGCTTCGTCCAGCTCGATATGCGAGATGCGCGGGTCTGCCATTGGGCTTTCTGTGTTGCAGACGCGTGGGGCGCGGGCAAGGGTTTTGGCCACTCGGTCCCCGCTATCCACAGGGGCGATGCATTGCCGGATCGGGCCGCTTCGGGCACTATGCAAAGCATGTCCGCCAGCGAAGCCATTCTCACCCGCGAACCGTCAGAGATTCGTGCGCTCCCCTCAAACGTGGAAGCCGAAGCGGCGTTTCTGGGCGCGGTGCTGATCGACAACCGCATCCTTGAAGAACTGCAGACCCCGCTCAAGCCCGAGCACTTCTTCGCCGCAGTCCATGGCCGCGTGTTCGAACGCATCCAGGCGCTGATCGATCGCAAGGCGGTGGTCACGCCGGTCACGCTCAAGCCCTATTTCGAGACCGACGAAGGCCTCAAGGAACTGGGCGGCACCGCCTATCTGGCGCGGCTGACCTCGGACGGGCAGGGCCTGCTCAATCCGCGCGAGCTGGCCGAGCAGATCTATGACCTGGCACTTTTGCGCGAGCTGATCTCGGTCGGGCGCAACCTTGTCGAAGGTGCGCTCGATACCAGCGATTCGGTCGCCCCGCTCGAACAGGTGGAGAAGGCCGAAGCCGCGCTCTATTCCGTGGCCGAAGGTGCGCAGACCGGCAGCGAAGCGCAGAGCTTTGCGCAGGCCACGCGCGCCTCGCTCGAGATGATCGAGAAGGCGCTGCTTTCAGGCGGCCACATTTCGGGCAAGACCACGGGCCTGACCTCGGTAAACGAGAAGATCGGCGGCCTGCACGATTCCGACCTTATCATCCTTGCCGGACGCCCGGGCATGGGCAAGACCTCGCTCGTCACCAACATCGCATTCAACGCGGCCGACCGGCTGCGGCGCGATCTGGCCGACGGCATTGCGCTTAAGGATTCGGTGGGGGCAGGGGTCGCCTTCTTCAGCCTGGAAATGAGCGCGGACCAGCTCGCCACGCGTATCCTGGCCGAGCAATCGGGCATCAGCTCCGAATCGCTGCGCATGGGCCGCATCAGCCGCGAGGATTTCCAGCAGCTGTCCTTCGCCAGCCAGCGCCTGGCCGAACTGCCGCTCTATATCGACGATACCCCGGCGCTGACCATCGGCAGCCTTCGCGCCCGCGCGCGCCGGTTGAAGCGCCGCCACGACATCGGCCTGATCATCGTCGACTACCTTCAGCTGCTGCAGGGGTCCGGCCGCAGCGACAACCGCGTCAACGAAATCTCGGAAATTTCGCGTGGGCTCAAGACCCTGGCCAAGGAACTCTCGGTCCCGGTGATCGCACTTTCGCAGCTCAGCCGTGCGGTGGAACAGCGCGACGACAAGCGCCCGATGCTCTCGGACCTGCGCGAATCGGGCTCGATCGAGCAGGACGCCGACATGGTCTGGTTCGTGTTCCGCGAGGACTATTACGTCGCCGCCAAGGAACCCAAGGTTCCGCAAGGGAATGACGATTCGAAGATCCAGGAAGCCCACGCCGCGTGGCAGGCCGAAATGGAGCGGGTCTATGGCCTTGCCGAACTGATCGTCGCAAAACAGCGCCACGGCTCGACCGGCAAGGTCCGCCTGCGCTTCGAAGCCCGCATCACCCGGTTCAGCGACCTTGCGCCTGACGACATGCGCGCAGCCTATGGCGGCGGGGACGACTGAGTCGGACGCCACGCGCGAATCCTTGACTTTTCCACACCCCCGGCCTAGCTGCCGTCCTTTCCGTAATTCTCAAGTGATTGGAGTGCCCTGATGGCGCGCGTTACCGTCGAAGATTGCGTCGACAAGGTTCCCAACCGTTTCGATCTGGTCCTGCTGGCCGCCGAACGCGCCCGCGCGATTTCGGGCGGTGCCGAACTCACCGTCGATCGTGACCGCGACAAGAACCCGGTCGTCGCCCTGCGCGAGATCGCCGAAGAGACCGTGCGTCCTGCCGTGCTCAAGGAAAACGTGATCCAGTCGCTCCAGCGCGTGCTGCCTGACGATGATGATGAAGTCGATGAAATCGGCTCGCTGTCGCAGTCGGCCGAAGCGCTGCGCATCACCGCTGCGGCACCGGTGCGCAACACCTCGCTGGGTGCTGATTACGACGGCTGATTTTGTCGGCTGATCAATGGCTTAGAATAGGCCCGCAGTTCGCGCTGCGGGCTTTTTTCGTTTCTCGCAGAGACGCAGAGAAACAGGGAGATCGCAGAGAGGTTGCGCCTGGCCGTCAGGCCGCTCGACTTACGGTCATTTCATCCAAGCCGCGACACATGAAATTCAACGCGGTTTCACCACAGGAGCGCCTTCTCTGCGCTCTTCTTTCCCTCTGCGTCTCTGCGAGAAACCCTAAACACGCAACCGCTCAGGTGTTCTCCAGCCGCTCGGCCATCAGCTGCCAAACCTTGTTGATCGCCTTCAAGGGCCGGACCATGACCTTGAAATCGACGATGCGGCCTTCGAGGTCGAAGCGGATCAGGTCGATGCCGTTGACGCGCACGTCTTCCATCTCGCACTCGAATTCGAGGCAGGCCTCGGGGCCGTCGACCAGCTCGCGCACATAGCGGAAGGTGCCGTTGCCGAAGACCTGGCCTGCAGCGGTGAGATACATCAGCACCTTTTCGCGCCCCGCTTGCGGGGTGTGAACGACGGGAGAATGGAACACGGCGTCATCGGCGACGAGTTCCTCGAGCAGCGTGATATCTCCGCTGATCATGTACCGGTGCCATGCTGCGAGGCCGAGTTTCATGCGCTTCTCCCGTTGTTCTTCTTGTGGTTAGGGCAGGGGCGTTGCGCGGGCATTGATCCCGCGCAACGCCGAAGACTTAGCCGAGGTGCTGCGCGAAGAAATCGCGCGTGCGGCGGTCAGCAAGCTGCGCGCCTTCCTCGTCGCGGCGGTCGCCCATCTCGGCCGCAAAGCCGTGATCCAGGCCCTCGTAATCGTAGAGCGTCACCTTGGGGTGCGGATCGAGCCCGTCGTGGATCGCCTTCTGCGCTTCGGGGCCAACGAAGTGGTCGGCGGTCGGAATGTGCAGCATCAGCGGATTGGCGATGGCGTGCGATTCGTTCAGCATCTGGTCGATCATCACGCCGTAATAGCCGACCGAAGCATCGATATCGGTGCGCGCCGCCGCCATGTAGGCCATGCGTCCGCCCAGGCAGAAGCCGACGAGGCCGACCTTGTCGATGCCTTCGTAGCCGCGCAGGAAACGGATTGCCGCCTCGATGTCCTTGATACCCTTGTCAGGATCGTACTGGCCGAAATAGCCAAAGGCTTCCTGCATCTGCTCCGGCACATCGGGATCGAGTTCGACGCCGGGAGCAAAGCGCCAGAAGATGTCGGGCGCGAGCGCCATGTAGCCCTGATCGGCCCAGGCCTCACACTTGTGACGGATACCGGGATTCACTCCGAAGATCTCCGGGATGACGATGATCGCCGCGCGGATCGGACCGTCCGGCGTTGCGAGATAGCCCGGTATATCCCCTTCGCCGTCGAGTGCTGCAAATGTGATCTTCTCGCCCATGTCGTTCATCCTGCGATTCAATGGAGTTGGTCTGGATCCATGTTGGCCCTGCCCATGGACTTTGCCAAGCGTGCATGACAGTCTTGCAAGCCAAGCGGATGCCGGGAGAGGCGCACATGAAAGTCACCGTCGAAGTCGATTGCACGCCAGAAGAGGCCCGCCGGTTCCTCGGGCTGCCCGATGTCTCGAAGGCGAACGACGTCTATGTCGAAAGCGTCGCCAAGGCGATGCAGGGCGCGGGCAGTCTCGATCAGTTGCAGAGCTTCGCCAAGCAGGTCGCGCCGATGGGCGAGATCGGGCTTAAGCTGTTCCAGAACTTCATGGAGCAGGGCGGTCTCGGTGCGATGACCGGGTCGGGTTCCAAGAAGCCGAAGGACTGACGCTCTTCCAATGATCGTGTAGGGGAGGGGCGTGACCGATACGATCTTCGCCCTCTCCTCCGGCCCACCACCCGCGGGCATTTCCGTCATCCGCATCAGCGGCCCGCAGGCAGGGGCGGCGCTTGAGGCGCTTTCGGGCAAGTTGCCCACGCCGCGCCGCGCGACGCTGGCGACGCTGGCTGATCCGCGCGACGACACACACCTCGACCGGACGATGGTGCTATGGCTGCCCGGTCCCGGCACGGCGACGGGCGAGGACAGCGCGGAACTGCATCTGCATGGCGGGCGTGCTGTTGTTGCAGCGGTGGAAGCGGCGATTGGGCGCTTGCCCGGTTTGCGGCGTGCGCAGGCCGGGGAGTTTACCCGCCGCGCATTTGCCAATGGGCGGATCGATCTGGCCGAGGCCGAGGGGCTGGCCGACCTGCTTTCTGCCGAGACCGAACTGCAACGCCGCGCTGCGCTGGCGATGGCCGAGGGTGCGCTTTCACGTGAAACGGACCGCTGGCGTAATGCCTTGCTGGGCATTTCGGCGAAGCTGGAGGCGGCTCTGGATTTTTCCGACGAGGATGATGTCTGGGCGGGACAAGACTCGCTTCCGCCGGGATTTGCTGCGGACTGCGCGGCGCTGGCGCAAGACCTCGAAGCATGGCTCACCCGCCCGCGCGCTGAGCCGCTGAAGGAGGGCTTTCGTGTGGTCCTGGCGGGTCCGCCCAATGCGGGGAAGTCGACCCTGTTCAACGCGCTCGTGCAGCAGGAAGCCGCGATCACCGCTGCGGAGCCCGGGACGACCCGCGATGTCCTGACCTTCGCCGCCTCGCTCGATGGCGTACCGTTCACCTTCGTTGATACCGCTGGTCTGCGCGACGAAGGCGCGGGCGAAATCGAGCGGATCGGCATTGCCCGCGCGCGGGCGGCGGCGGAGAAGGCGGACCTGATCCTGTGGCTGGGGCCTGAAGGGGAGGGGCCGGAGGGACGGGCGTTGTGGGAAGTGGCTGCGCGCTCGGATGATGCCAGTGCACCGCGCAAGTCGGATGCAGCCTTGCAGCTATCGGCACGCACGGGCGAGGGGATGGCGCAACTGCGTGAGGCGTTGATCGCGCATGCCCGGAAGTCCTTGCCTGCTCCTGGGGAGGCCGCCCTCAACCAGCGGCAGCATGAGCGACTTGGGCAAGTGGCGGCGGCGCTCGATCAGGCGCAGCGTGAGAGTGATCCCTTGCTGGCGGCGGAGAACCTGCGCCTCGCGCGCATTGCGCTTGATGCGCTGGTTGGGCGGGCGAGCACGGAGGACATGCTGGATGCACTGTTCGGGCGGTTCTGCATCGGGAAGTAGGTGTTTCACGTGGAACATCTACTTCGTCATTCCCGCAAAGGCGGGAATCCAAGTAGGTCGGCGCGTGAACATGGATTCCCGCCTTCGCGGGAATGACGAAGTGGTGGTGGGGGACGGCGTGTTTCACGTGAAACACTCTATCTGAAACTTTGACGCGAATCTTCAACTCGCGTATCGCGCTGCTCATGCACCAGTTCGATATCATCGTGGTCGGCGGCGGACATGCCGGCGTCGAGGCGGCGGCCGTTGCGGCGCGGATGGGCGCGCGCACGGCGCTGGTTTCGTTCGATCCGACAACAGTCGGGGCGATGAGCTGCAACCCGGCCATTGGCGGACTCGGCAAGGGCCATCTGGTGCGCGAGGTCGATGCCTTTGATGGACTGATCGCGCGCGCGGCAGATGCGGGCGCGATCCACTACCGGATGCTCAACCGCTCCAAGGGCAGCGCCGTGCAGGGGCCGCGCGTTCAGGCCGACCGCAAGCGCTTCAAGGCGGCGATCCAGCGGATGATTGCCGCGCAGCCGAATCTGACCGTCGTTGGGGGAGAGGCGGCTGCGCTTCATTTGGAGCAGGGACGCGTCGCCGGGATCGACCTCGCCGATGGCTCGCGGCTCTCGGGAAGGGCGGTCGTGCTATGCACCGGCACATTCCTTGGCGGGCGGCTGTTCCGGGGTGAGGAACGCATGGACGGCGGACGCATCGGCGAGGACTCTGCGCATCGTCTGGCGCAGCAGTTGCGCACGGCGGACCTGCCGATGGCGCGGCTCAAGACCGGGACGCCACCGCGTATCGATGGGCGCACCATCGACTGGGCACGTTTGCCCGAGCAGCCGAGCGATGCCGATCCCTGGACGATGTCTCCGCTGACCAAGGCGCGGCCACTGCCGCAAGTGTTCTGCGCCATCGCCCGCACCAACGAGCGGACGCACGACATCATCCGCGCAGGGCTTGACCGTTCGCCATTGTTCACCGGTGCGATTGGCGCGCAGGGTCCGCGCTATTGCCCCTCGATCGAGGACAAGATCCACCGCTTCGGCGACCGCGACGGACACCAGGTTTTCCTCGAGCCAGAAGGTCTCGACGACAGCACCGTCTATCCCAACGGTGTCTCGACCTCGCTGCCGACCGATGTGCAGGTGGCGATGATCCGTTCGATGGAAGGGCTGGAGCAGGCCGAGATCACCGTGCCGGGTTATGCCGTGGAGTACGACCATATCGATCCGCGCGCGCTCAATCGCGGGCTGGAGGTGAAGGCGATACCCGGCCTCTATTGCGCCGGTCAGATCAACGGAACGACGGGGTACGAGGAGGCCGCAGCCCAGGGGCTGGTCGCGGGGATGCATGCCGCGGCTGCCGGACTGGGCCGCGAAGCCCCCGAGCTGGACCGCGCCAACTCCTACATGGCGGTGATGATCGATGACCTGACGCTGCATGGCGTGAGCGAGCCTTATCGTATGCTCACCGCCCGCGCCGAATACCGCCTGCGGCTACGCGCCAACAATGCCTCGACGCGGTTGACGCCGGTCGGGCTGGCGGTGGGCTGCATCGGTGCAGAGCGGAGGCAGTGGTTCGAGGATCGGCTTGCTCAGCGTGAGCGACTGGAAGACTTGCTCGCGCAGGAGGCTACGCCGACTGAACTGAACCGGGCGGAGATGCCGGTCCGCGCCGATGGTTCGCGGCGCTCGCTCAAGGAATGGCTGCGCTTTCCCGAGGTCACGCTGGACACGCTTCAGCCTTGGATTGGGGACGAGCGCTTCGATCCGCTGCTGGCCGAAGAGGTCGAGGAGGACGCCGCTTACGCGCCCTATCTCGCACGGCAGGATGCCGAGCTTCGCGATCTGCGCGCATCGGACAGCGTGCCGCTTGGCGCAGGCTTTCCCTTTGGCGAAGTGCCGGGCCTGTCGCGCGAGATGGTCGAGAGGCTGGAGAAGGCGCAGCCCGATACGCTTGCCGCTGCGGGACGGATCGCGGGGATCACACCTGCGGCGCTGGCCAGCCTGCTGGTCCATGCGCGGCGGAGGCTGGCGGCATGAGCGTGTTGGTGACCGAGGCCGAAGCACAGGACTGGCTCCGCAACGTTCTGCAGGTCGATGACGCCGGGATTGAGCGCCTGTCGCGGCTCGTCTCACTGCTGTTCGAAGAGAACGAGCGGCAGAACCTTGTCGCGCGCGGGACGCTGCCGCACGTCTGGGTACGCCACATCGTCGACTCGGCGCAGCTGCTCCATGTTTCACGTGAAACACTCCCTGAAGGGGAATGGCTCGATCTCGGGACTGGAGCCGGTTTCCCTGGGCTGGTGGTCGCCGCACTTCAACCGGAACGCCCGGTCAAGCTCGTGGACTCGCGCCGACTGCGGACGGAGTGGCTTCAGCGCTGTGCTGATGCCCTCGGTTTGGAGCGCGTGCGTGTCGTCCTTTCGCGAGTCGAAGATCTCCCTGACGGTCCGCATGCCGTGATCTCGGCGCGCGCGTTTGCGCCATTGGACAAATTGGTTACGCTTTCCGCCCGCTTTTCCACACCCGACACGGTCTGGCTGTTGCCGAAAGGGGCAGGGGCACCGCATGAATTGCAGGTGCTCCCCGACTCATGGAATCACCTGTTCCACGTGGAACAATCCCTGACCGATGAGAATGCCGGGATCATCGTCGGGCGCCTGCTCGGCGGGAGCGCACCGCGAACGACGCAATCCAAAGGCAAGCGCAAATGATCACCGTCGCCGTTGCTAACCAGAAGGGTGGAGTGGGCAAGACCACCACCGCGATCAACATCGCGACGGCGCTGGCCGCGACGGGGTGGAAATCGCTGCTGATCGATCTCGATCCCCAGGGCAACTGCTCGACGGGCATCGGCATTTCATCGGGCGAGCGCGAGCGGTCTTCCTATGACTTGCTGATCGATCAGGCATCGGTTGCCGATTGCATGATGCCGACGCGCATTCCGGGGCTCGACATCGTGCCGGCGACGGTGGACCTTTCGGGCGCCGAAGTGGAACTGGTCAGCGTCGAAGACCGCACGCACCGTCTGCGCAAGGTGCTGACGGCTGAGACCGGGCACGACATCTGCCTGATCGACTGCCCGCCCTCGCTCGGGCTGCTGACGCTGAATGCGTTGACGGCAGCGGATTCGATCCTCGTTCCCCTGCAGTGCGAGTTCTTCGCGCTCGAAGGCCTGAGCCAGTTGTTGCAGACGGTCGAGCGGGTGCAGGAGCGGTTCAATCCCGATCTCGGCATCCTCGGCATCGTCCTGACCATGTACGACCGGCGCAACCGCCTGACCGACCAGGTGGCGGACGACGTGCGTTCGTGCCTGCGGGATCTGGTGTTCGAAAGCGTGATCCCGCGCAACGTGCGCCTGTCCGAAGCGCCGAGCCATGGGCTTCCCGCGCTGATCTATGACCATGCCTGCCCTGGATCGCAGGCCTACATGAAGCTGGCCCGCGAACTGATCGGCCGGCTGCCCGAACGGAGGATTGCGGCATGAGTGGCGACGAAGCAGTCAAGACACCGGCGCGCAGGACTGGGCTGGGTCGCGGACTCGGCGCGCTCATGGGCGAAGTCCGGCGGGAGGAGCCGATTGCGCGCATTTCGGTTTCTGGCGAGGAAGGCGCAGCGTCGCGCGATGGCGGTCTGGCGCTGCTGACTGTCGCCTCGATCGAACCGCATCCCGAACAGCCGCGCCGTCACTTCGATGAGGATGCGCTGGAGGAGCTGGCGCAGTCGATCGCGGCGCGCGGGGTGATACAGCCGGTCGTCGTGCGACCACTTGGCAGTGGGCGCTATCAGCTCGTCGCGGGCGAGCGGCGTTGGCGCGCGGCGCAGAAGGCGCGGGTTCACGAAATCCCGGCCATCGTGCGAAAGCTCGATGATCGCGATGTGGCGGCGCTCGCGCTGATCGAGAACCTGCAGCGCGAAGACCTGAACCCCGTGGAAGAAGCCCGCGCCTATCAGCGCCTCGCCGACAGTGAAGGGCTGACGCAGAACGACATCGCCAAGTTCGTCGACAAGTCGCGCAGCCATGTGGCGAACATGATGCGCCTGCTCGGGCTTCCGGATGACGTGCTCGACATGGTCGTGCGCAGCGAGCTGTCGATGGGCCATGCGCGGGCGCTGATCAATGCGCCCGATCCGGTCTCGCTCGCACGCGAAGTAATCGCCAAGGACCTGTCCGTGCGCGATACCGAGAAGCTCGCGCGCAAGGCAACGCGGCCCGAAGGCCAGCGGCGTCAGGCGCGTGCCGGCAAGGATTCCGTGGGCGCTGCAGATCTCGCCGCGATCGAGCAGCACCTCGAGGATTTCCTCGGGCTCAAGGTCACGATCCAGCCAGACTCCGATCCTACGACCGGTGCGGTGACGATTCGCTACAAGAATCTTGACCAGCTGGACCTGATCTGCGGCCGGTTGACCGGCGGAGACTTCTAAGCCTCTGGTCATAAAGGGATTTCATTGACGTCACGGCGTCATGTCTCCTGCACCAACGTACATTAATTGGTCGATTAAATATTCGTTGACCGGAACCGGGCTGTGCGCATAGGTTGGCGCGATAACAGTTCAAGACCGGAGAGATTGGCCATGTCGCTCGACCTGATCCCGCGCACTGCCTACAACGAAGACCACGAAGCCTTCCGCCAGACCGTCCGCCGCTTCCTGCAGGATGAGGTTGCCCCCCATTCGAACGAGTGGGCCGAAGCCGGGATCGTGCCCAAGAGCATCTGGCCCAAGGCGGGCGAACTCGGCATGCTGTGCCCGACCGTTCCGGAAGAATACGGCGGCCTTGGCCTCGACTTCGGCTACAACGCCATCGTCGACGAAGAGAGCGCCTATTACGGCCGCGTCGCCACGGGCTTCTCGCTGCAGTCCGACATCGTGGTCAACTACATCGTCTCCTACGGCTCGGAAGAGCAGAAGAAGAAGTGGCTGCCCAAGATGGTCTCGGGCGAGGTGATCACCGCCATTGCCATGACCGAACCGGGCACCGGCTCCGACCTTCAGGGCATGAAGACCACCGCCAAGAAGGACGGCAACCACTACGTGATCAACGGGTCGAAGACCTACATCACCAATGGCCAGAACGCCGACCTGATCCTGGTGTGCTGCAAGACCGACACCGAGGTGCAGCCGGCGTGGAAGGGCGTCTCGATCGTGCTGGTCGAAGCTGATCGCGAGGGCTTCAAGCGCGGCCGGAATCTCGACAAGATCGGCCAGGACGAGGCTGATACCTCGGAGCTGTTCTTCGAGGACGTGCGCGTTCCGATCACCAATTGCCTGGGCGAAGAGGGTAAGGGCTTCATCTACCTGATGAGCGAATTGCCGCAGGAGCGCCTGTCGATCGCCGTCAGCGCGCAGGCTTCGGCGCAGAAGGCGTTTGATGACACCGTGGAATTCACCCGCGAGCGCAAGGCCTTTGGCAAGCCGATCCTCGACTTCCAGAACACCCGCTTCACGCTGGCCGATCTCAAGACCAAGCTGCAGGTGGGCTGGGCGCACCTTGATTGGGCGCTGGCTCGTCATCTCAAGCGCGAACTGACTGCCGAGGAAGGCGCGGCGGCCAAGTTGTGGCACACTGAACTGCAGTGGGAAGTGATGGACAAGTGCCTCCAGCTCCACGGCGGTGCGGGCTACATGAACGAGTACGCGATTGCCCGCGCCTGGCGCGGAGCGCGCGTGACGCGCATCTTCGGCGGCACCAACGAGATCATGAAGGAGCTGATCGGGCGCAAGCTCTGAGGCTCAGGCTCGCAGAATTCCTGCTTTCGCGGGAATGACGAAGGTCGATTGTGAAAGGGCCCGCTCTCCGGATTGGAGGGCGGGCCCTTTCATTTGCGTGTTGGCGAGGTTCAGCCCGTATAGACGCGCTTTTCCTTGACCCGCTTTTCCTTGATGATCTTCGGGCGCGGCCGGATCACGCGGCTGCGGCGTGTTTCGACCCAGGTTTCGGTGACGACAGTGGTTTCCACGCACGGCTTCTGCGGCGGGAGCATGACCGGGACCATGACATAGCCGTAGGGCGCGTAGCCGGGGTAGTATCCGGGATAGGCTGCGCCCGGATACCCTTGCGGCGGGAGCGAGGCGAAGTAGTCGTCGCATTCGCGGCGCAGGCCCTTGTCTTCGGCCTTGTCGATCACATTGCCCGCGACGGCCCCGGCGACGGCTCCGACCGCCGTGCCGAGAACGCGGTCACCCTTGCCGGCGATGCGATTGCCCGCCACGCCGCCGAGCAAGCCACCCAGCACAGCGCCGCCCACGCCCTTGTCGCCATAGACCTTTGCGCAGCGCTCGTTCATTTCGGCCCAGCGCGGATCGGGCTGAGGGCGGTAGTTGTTCGGGCGATAGGCCTCTTGCGGTGGTGGTGGCGCATCGGGCATCGGCTGCGCCATGATGACCGTAGGGTAGGGCGCGCCGATCATCGGCGGGTAGTAGATCGGCCCCGAAGCGCCACCGTAATAGCCGCCCCCATAGGAACCTCCCTGGTATCCGCCCTGCCAGCTGCCGCCGACCTGACCGGAGTGGTGATAGTCCCCGGCCAGCGCGGGAGGGGACATGGCACCGAGCGCCAGCGCTGCGAGTGTTAGACGACGAAGCATGCGGTTTGCCCCAGATAAGGTTCGTTAACCGCAAACTTACCATCATGGCCCGCACAAAACCAAGGTTTCGGGCGCGGCTGAGTCCCGCCTGTCCCGAATCGGGGCAGGAATCAGATACGCGAGGCAATCGCCACAGCAAGAGCCTCGATTCCGCGCGCGTCTTCCGCGTCGAACCTTGCGGGCGAGGGGCTGTCGAGATCGATCACGGCGATCACCGCGCCATCGCGAATCACCGGCACGACGAGCTCGGAACGGCTTGCCGCATCGCAGGCAATGTGGCCGGGGAAGGCGTGGACGTCGGGGACCAGCTGCGTCTTCGCGGTTGCGGCAGCGGTGCCGCAGACGCCCGAGCCCAGCGCAATGCGGATGCAGGCGGGCTTGCCGATGAACGGTCCGAGGACGAGTTCGCCGCCGACCATGCGGTAAAAGCCCGCCCAGTTGAGATCGGGCAGGTACTCCCAGATCAGCGCAGCGAGATTCGCCATGTTGGCAACGCCATCGGGTTCGCCCTCGGTCAGGGCCTTGGCGGCAGCGAGGAGGTCGGCGTGGAGTTCGGCCTTCGGCTGGCCTTGCATGGGAGCGAATGTGAACATGGACAGCGCCTTAGCCCATCATCGCCCAAAAGTCGCGCCGCGCAACTTCATGCGGTCCGCCATTGCCCTGAGAGGCAGGGGGGCCTAGATTCGGGCCCATGAAAGTCATCAAGAAGATCCTGATCGCGCTGCTCGTGATCGTCGCCATCATCGCCGCCTGGGTCGCCTGGTCGATCCACGGCTCGTCTGCTGAGTACACACTCAACGAAACGTCAGGCCCCAAGCCCAAGCTGGCGATGCCCGACAGCCAGACGATCCCGACGATCAAGACCGCCGATCCGATCGGTTGGAAGGACGGCGAGGCGCCCGTCGCCGCACAGGGCCTTGCAGTCACGCGCTTTGCCGACAAGCTCGATCATCCGCGCACTGTGGTGACCCTGCCGAACGGCGACGTGCTGGTAGCCGAGACCAACTCGCCCCCGCGCGATATGAGCGGCATCACGGGGATGGTCATGGGCTATCTGATGAAGGCGGTCGGCGCTGGCGATCCCTCGCCGAACAAGATCGTGCTGCTGCGCGATGGCGATGGTGACGGCAAGGCCGAGCAGCGCTTCGTGATGGAGAACCCGGCGCTCGATTCGCCCTTCGGCATGGCCTTCCGTGAAGGCCGGTTGCTGGTGGCCAATCACAACGCTGTGCTCTCGTTCCCCTATCAACTGGGCCAGACGACGCTGACTGGAAAGCCGGAAAAGCTGATGGACCTGCCGGGCGGGGGCAATCACTGGGTGCGCAACCTGCTGCTTTCGCCGGATGGTTCGAAGCTTTACGTCACGGTCGGGTCATCCTCGAACATCGCCGAGGATGGCATCGACGCCGAATACCGCCGCGCCTCGATCCACCAGTACGATTTCGCCAAGAAGAAATCGTTCGAGTTTGCAGGCGGCCTGCGCAATCCCAATGGGCTCGACTTCAACCCTTACAGCGAAGAGCTGTGGACGGTGGTCAACGAGCGCGACATGCTCGGCTCGGACCTCGTTCCCGATTACCTGACCAACGTGCCGTTCGGCGCGAACTATGGCTGGCCGTGGGTCTACTGGAAGAAGAACATCGACCAGCGGGTAACCGCGCCAATGCCCGAGTATCTGCTCGATTACGTGCGCAAGCCGGAATACGGCCTCGGTGCCCACACCGCACCGCTGGGCCTTGCCTTTGCCAAGGGTGGCAATCTGATGGGCGACAAGTTCCAGCAGGGCGCCTTCATCGCGCGGCACGGTTCGTGGAACCGCCGTCCGCTCTCGGGCTATGACGTGGTCTTCGTCAAGTTCGACACGATGGGCAATGTCCTGCCCAATCCGCCGGTGCCGGTGCTGACCGGGTTCCTTGCCGACGAGAACACTGCGCACGGGCGTCCGACCTGGGTCACATTTGCCAAGGATGGCGCGCTGCTGGTGAGCGACGATACCGGTGGCGTGATCTGGCGCGTGACGGCTCCCGGCGCGAAGCCGGCAGCCGCGATCACCCCACTACCGACACGCACGGCTCCGCCGCAGCCCAAGGGCACGGGCAAGTTCATCATGAAGCCCAATGCGGATTCGGATCTGATGAAGCCGGAGCAGTGATCTGAGAGTTCGTCATTCCCGAGAAGGCGGGAATCCAGTTAGCGCCGCGCCGCATAGATTTCCGCCTTCGCGGGAATGACGACTGTAGGCTTAGAGACTGCGTCCGGCACGCCCTGCCAGCTCGTTGACATACTGCCACGCCACACGGCCTGAGCGACCACCGCGGCGCTTGGACCATTCCAGCGCGTCGCCTTCGTCGTAGGTCAGGCCGAAATGCGCGGCGTATCCGGCGATGATCGCGAGGTAATCGTCCTGCGTGCAATTGTGGAAGCCGAGGCTGAGGCCGAAGCGGTCGGCCAGGGCGAGGCGGTCGTCCACCACGTCGCGCGGGTTGATCGGGTCATCCTGCTCGGACAGGTGCCGCTCGACGATGGCGCGGCGGTTGGACGTGACCGCGAGCCGCACGTTGGCCGGACGCGCCTCGACGCCACCCTCCAGCCATGAGCGCAGCTTGCGCGCCCCATCGCTGTCCGAGGCATCGAAGCCGAGGTCGTCGAGGAACACGAGGAAGCGGCGCTCGACCTTGCGCAGCACACTGAACAAGTCGGCAAGGCCCGCGTCGGGGCTGGCCTGCACCAACGCGATGGAGCCGGGATTGGCCTGCTGCGCCGCCAGCGTTGCCGCGCGGAGCAGGGCGGACTTGCCCATCCCGCGCGCGCCCCACAGAAGCATGTCATGCGCCGCAGCGCCACGCGAAAGGCGGACGACATTCTCGACCACGGCGGTCTTCTGCTTGTCGATCCCCTGCATCAGGTCAAGCGCAGGCGCCTCCAGCGGATCGATCCCGCGCGCTGACTTGCCATCCCAGACATAGGCGGGGAAGGCGCGCCAGTCGGCGCTTTCGGCACGCGTCGGGGCAAGACGCTCGAGCGCGTCGGCAATGCGGGCAAGCAGGATATCGTCGGCCATGGAGCCGGGGGTTATCCGGCCAGCGCCTCGCTGTCGAGATCGTAGAGCAGGGCCGCACCGGCCATGGCCGAAGAGCCGAGCCCGCGCGCTTCGGGCACGATCACACGGTTGAATAACTTGGTCACCGCGATCTTGCTGTGCAGATCCGAGGCGCGCGACTGGCGGGCAAGCTGCCATCCGGCGACGGCGACCGCGCACATCGTGGTGAACGGCACCGAGCCTGCCAGCTTGTCGTCCAGCGATGCAGTCGTGCTCATCCATTGGCCGATGGCGGCGGCATCCTTGGCCAAGGCCGCGACTTCAGGAACGTCTTCCATCTCGGACGCGATCTCGGCCATCAGTGCCTGCAGCACGCCGCCGTTATCGTATCCGAGCTTGCGGGTAACGAGGTCGGCCGCCTGGATGCCGTTGGTGCCTTCGTAGATCGGCGCGATGCGCGAATCGCGCAAGTGCTGGGCAGCACCGGTTTCCTCGATGAAGCCCATGCCGCCGTGGACCTGGATGCCAAGGCTGGCGACTTCGCAGCCGATGTCGGTGCCCCAGGCCTTGAGCATGGGCACGAGCAGTTCGGCACGCTTCTGCGCGGCCTCGTTGCCAAGGCTCCCACGATCGACCTGTCCCGCCGTGTAATAGAGCAGGGCGCGGCTGCCTTCGGTCAGGGCGCGCATGCGCATCAGCATGCGGCGGACATCGGGATGCTCGATGATCGCGACCGGGCTCTTGTCGGGCGAGCCGGCGCGGGCGGACTGCACGCGGTCGCGGGCGTAGCCCAGCGCCTGCTGCAGCGCGCGTTCCGCAATCTGGACCCCCTGGCTGCCGACGTTGATGCGTGCCGAGTTCATCATCGTGAACATCGCGCGCAGGCCCCCGTTTTCGTGGCCGACCATTTCGCCAATGCACTCGTCATTGTCGCCATAGGACATCACGCAAGTGGGCGAGGCGTGGATGCCGAGCTTGTGCTCGATAGAGACGCAGCGCACGTCATTGCGCGCGCGGAACGATCCGTCCTGTTCCACGTGAAACTTCGGCACGATGAAGAGCGAGATGCCGCGCGAACCTTCTGGCGCACCCGGCGTGCGGGCGAGAACGAGGTGAATCACGTTGTCGGCCGCGTCATGCTCGCCGAAGGTGATGTAGATCTTTGTGCCCTTGATCAGGTACTTGCCCGCGTGCGGACCTTCAGTGACCGGGGTGGCCGTGGTGCGCAACGCGCCGACGTCGGACCCGGCTTGTGGCTCGGTCAGGTTCATCGTGCCCGACCATTCGCCCGAAATCAGCTTGGGCAGGTAGACGGCCTTCTGCTCCTGATTGCCGTGATGCTCCAGCGCCTCGATCGCGCCGACGGTCAGCATCGGGAGAAGCGTGAAGCCCATGTTGGCCGCGCCGAGCGTTTCGAGCGTGGCCGTCGCCAGCGTGAAGGGCAGGCCCTGGCCGCCGAATTCGGTCGACCCGGCAATGGAGTTCCAGCCCTGCTCGACGAAGGCTTTGTAGGCATCGACGTAGCCAGGGGGGAGGGTGACGTCACCGTCCTTCCACTTCGCACCGATCTGGTCGCCCGCGCGGTGGAGCGGTGCCCATTCGCCGGCGGCAAATGCGCCGATGCCTTCGACGATCGCCTCGACCAGATCGGGCGTGGCGGCAGCAAAGCGTTCGCTCTGGGCCAGCTCGTCGATCCCGGCGCTCACGCGGATGGCGAGAAGCTGGTCGGCAGTGGGCGGGGTGAAAGTCATTGTCCTCTCCTGTCTCGCGCAAATCCAGGCACAGGGCATGTGCGCTTGGCGCGGGGCTTGCGTCTCCCTATAGCGACCCTGATGGAGCCGACAAAGCCTTCCAAGGTGCACCTGTCCGATGATCGGGGTCTGGATGAAGCCGCGCGGGTGATCGTGCAGGGCGGAACTGTCGCCGTGCCGACCGAGACGGTCTATGGCCTAGCAGCCCGCGCGGACGACGATGCTGCGGTTGCAGGCATCTATCGCGCCAAGGGTCGGCCCGATTTCAACCCGCTGATCGTACACGTGCCTGACGTTACGGCAGCCGAGGCCTTGGCCGTGTTCGATGACCGGGCGAGGGCTCTGGCACAGGCGTTCTGGCCCGGCGCACTGACCATGGTCCTGCCCTTGCGCGCGGGTGCCGGTCTTGCCCCGGCAGTGAGCGCGGGCCTGCCCACCGTGGCGCTGCGCTGCCCCGCCCATCCGGTGATGCAGGCACTGTTGAAAACCTGTGGATTGCCGCTCGCCGCACCATCGGCGAATCGCTCTGGCGGGGTGAGTCCGACCAGCGCGGCCCATGTCGCGGCATCGCTGGGCGACAGGGTCGACCTGATCCTCGACGGGGGCGAGACGCAGCAGGGGATCGAGTCCACCATCGTCGGCCTGCGCGCCGATGGTTCGTGGAGCGTGCTGCGTCCCGGACCGATCACCGAAGCACAGATTGCCGCCGTTCTGGGTGGCAGCAGTGCCGCCATGACGTCAGCAAAAATCGAAGCTCCGGGGCAGTTGGCGAGCCATTATGCGCCGGGAAAGCCCGTTCGGCTCGATGCAGCACGTGCCGAAGCGGGGGAATTCCTGATCGGCTTCGGCGATGTCATGGGTGACGTCACGCTTTCGGCCTCGGGCGATCTCGCCGAGGCGGCAGCGCGGCTCTATGCCTGCCTGCACCATGGCGCTGCCGCAGCAGAGCCCCGGATTGCCGTGGCGCCAATTCCGGACCATGGCATCGGCGTGGCGATCAATGACCGCCTCCGCCGCGCCGCAGCCTGATCGGCTTACTGTTCTTCAGCAGGTTCGCTGGCATCGCTTTGCGGCGTCACGCCGTTTTCGCAAACCAGCTTGCCCGAGCCCATTGCGCTGACCTTGCAGGTCGCGCGGCCGAACACGCGCACTTCACCCGAGCCCATGATGTTGGCATTGACGTGGCCATTGGAGGCAAAGCGGGCATTGCCCGATCCGGCGACGTCGACCTTGACCTCGTCGACGTTGAGCCCGTCCATCTCGGCATCGCCGCTGCCGGCAATGGTCATCTTGAGTTCCCTGGCCTTGCCTGCGGCCTTCAGCTTGCCCGAACCGACCACGTCGATCCCGAGCTTCTGCGCGTCGATCGCGCGCGCATCGACCACGCCCGAACCGGCAACCGTGATCTTGGCTTCGTTGCCGCCCATCTGATCGGTGGTGAGGTTGCCGGAACCGGCAAGCATGACCTCGCTCAGCATCGGCAAGGTGACGTTGACTGTGGCAGCCTGGGTCGATTGCCCAAGCTTCCAGTCATCACGGGTAATGCCAAGCTGGCCCTCGGAGAGCGCAAAGCGCAGCTTGTCGGCCCCTTCGCCGTCGACGGTGATCGCCAGCTTGTCGCCGCGCGTCACGCGGACGTTGTCAGGGCCAAGCAGGGCAATGGTGGTGGGGGCAGGGCCGTTCAAGTCGAGCTCGGACAGAGGCACGCCCTTCTTGCCATTGAACGAGATATTCGCCCCGTCACACCCGGCGAGCGCGGTGGCGAGACCCATGACTGCAACGCCTGCCAAGGCACGAACGAAATTCTTGAGCATCACGAAGTCACTCCTAACTGTATTGCCGATATAACACGGTGATACGATCAGGGCCAAGTCGTTCGTGGAGTGGTAGCGGGGGTTGGTCGTCTGGGGAAACCGCTTTTGCGCCGCAGGCAGGAAGATGGGGTTTCTCGCAGAGACGCAGAGGGAAAAGAGAACGCAAAGAGGATTTCAGCTCTTTGTCTTTGCGGTCTTCTTCTCCTCTGCGTCTCTGCGAGAAACCCTCCTCAATCTTTCAAAGCCTCCGGCGGACATACGAAAAAGGCCCCCGGTTTCCCGGAGGCCTCGTTGCAGCGCCAGTGCGGCGGAAACGGATCAGGCCGTTTCGTAGTACTTCGGCGCGTGTTCGTTGAGTATCTCGAGGATCTTCTTGAGTGCGGCAGGCTCGTCGGTCTTTTCCATCGCGGCCAGTTCGCGCGCGAGGCGCGAGGAGGCGGCTTCGAAGATCTGACGTTCCGAATAGGACTGCTCGGGCTGATCGTCGGCACGGAACAGGTCGCGCGTCACCTCGGCGATCGACACGAGGTCACCCGAATTGATCTTCGCTTCGTATTCCTGGGCGCGGCGCGACCACATCGTGCGCTTGACCTTGGGCTTGCCCTTGAGCGTATCGAGCGCTTCGCGCAGCGTCTTGTCCGAGGACAGCTTGCGCATGCCGATGGCTTCGACCTTGTTCACCGGAACGCGCAGCGTCATGCGCTCCTTTTCGAAGCGCAGCACATAGAGCTGCAGCTTCATGCCAGCAATTTCTTCGTCCTGAAGTTCGACCACCCGGCCGACACCATGCTTCGGATAAACGACGTAGTCCCCAACATCGAAGGCGAGAGCCTTACCTGCCATTGGTAATCCTTTCGACGCGGGCAGGACCGGCAATGGACAGTGCGAAGCCTTTTGGGGGAAAAGGGCATGGGCCCGCCGGATCGACGGTCATGCAAGGCTTGCGATCCGATTGCTTTTTTCGTCCTGCCGTTTTCGTGGTGAAAAGACGCCGGACAGGACAAAGCCCACCGGCGCTTGGCGGCCCATATAACATCTCGGCAACAAAATTACCACCCCTGAACGCACTGCAGCGCAGCAGAAATCGTTTGCTGCCTCCGATGTGGAAGCAACAGGGGGTAGCAGGACCCTCTCAGCTGTGGGTCGGACAGGCAGAGCGTAAGGAGCGTTCGCCGCGCAAACGCTCCCAAAGCGCTGGAATCAGTCGCCTTCGCCGGGCTCTGCCGAGAAGTACTTGTCGAACTTGCCTTCTTCGCCCTTGTGCTCGTCGGCGTCGGCCGGAGCATCCTTCTTGGCGGTGATGTTCGGCCATTCCGCCGAGAACTTGGCATTGAGTTCGAGCCACTGCTCGAGGCCAGATTCGGTGTCGGGCAGAATCGCCTCGGCCGGGCATTCCGGTTCGCACACGCCGCAGTCGATGCACTCGCTGGGGTTGATCACCAGCATGTTCTCGCCTTCGTAGAAGCAATCCACGGGGCAGACTTCGACGCAGTCCATGAACTTGCAGCGGATACAGGCGTCGGTGACGACATAGGTCATGGCGAATTGATCCCTCAGGTATCTGTTTGAGGCCGTGCTAGAGGCGTTGCACCCGGCCCGTCAAGCACCCGATAACAGGCCTGTGCCTCAGGGGCAGGTCCACGCCGGTGTGGAAGCGCCAGAACCTCGACCACCATGACCCTTGTGCGCATCGGCAGCACCAGCACGTCGCCCAGCCTGACATCGGCGCTGCAACGTTCGATCCGACGGCCGTTGAGGCGGATGTGGCCGTCCTCGACCCAGCCTTGCGCCAGGCTCCGGCTGCCTGTGAAACGGGTGAACCAGAGGAACTTGTCGATCCGCAAGCAGCGTTTCTCCCCGTTCTATCGTGCGACCAGTTCGGCCAGCGCGGCGAAAGCGCCACTGACAGGACGGGGCGGCATCGGTGCATCGACTTGCGACACATTGCGAGTGGGGCGCCAATCCCACAGCGGCGGCTGCGGCGGACCGAATGCCTTTTCGGGCAAGGCACGGCCCATGTGGACGCGAAAGCCCCCGGCGCGCAGCAGCGCGGCATAAGCGGCGGTCGAAAGATTCATCGATCGCGCGATGGCGGGATCAAGGAACACGCGCCGCGCCTTGGTGCCCATCCGTGTGGCGTGGGCGTGGTGGAGCAGCTTCTCTGCGAGATCGACCCGCAGGGCTTCGTTGCCGAGGCGGCGGTATCCGGCAGGCGCGATCTTCGTGTGGACCACCGGCTGCATCGTTTCGGGAGGCAGGGGAGCAGGCTTTCCCCAGATGCGGGCAAGGCGATGCCACGCCTGCATCGCGCCGGGGCGCAGGGCATTGGGCAGGAACAGATCGAGCGAACCGATCCGCACGCCGAGCTTCTTCAGGCGATGCCGCTGCGCAGGGTCAAGCCGGTCCAGCCCCGAATCCTCGCGCACAAGAACCCCGCCTGCTTCGACGAGGTGAAGCAACAGGGCCCTGAGTTCCGGACCAGACGCCGGATCGCGACTGGCCTCGTCCAGCGCCAGCAGCGCGTTCAGGTGCCGCTTGTGCTGTGCGCCAAGCCACGCTTCGAGCGCGGCGACGACCGCCGCCTTGTCATCGGGTGCGAGGCGGTCGAGCGCGGGATCGGGCTTGAGGCGTGGGCTGAGCATCGTGCGACCGCGCTCAAGCCGCGCGACCACGGTGTCCTGCCAAATGAGCGCGGTGTCCTCGAACTCCAGGGCGCCGGGTTCAGCCGCAGCGGCGACCAGTGCCCTCGCGCGTGCCGAAAGCAGGCCGGGCAGATGCCGCTCGGCCGCTGCCAGCAGCAGCTTGCGATCCTCGGCGCGGGCGAGGGGATCGACGACGAAACGGAAGCCTTCGATGTGGCCGATGGGCTCGTCATCCACCAGCAGCGCGCCTTCCTCGGACAGACGGACCGGCAGCAGTCCCGCGTCAGCCCCGGCCTTGCGCATCAGCACGGTGGTGCGGCGGTTGACGAAGCGTTCGGTCAGGCGCGCGTGGAGCGCATCCGAAAGCCGCGCCTCGACCGCGCGGGAGCGGGCCGACATCTCCTCCTTCGCCAGCACCCAGTCAGGCCGCTGCGCGATATAGGCCCAGGAACGGATCGCGGAGATGCGGGCCTGCAGCGTGTCGATGTCGCCCGAAGGGTTGTCGAGCTGCGCAATCGCCTGCGCCACGTAATCCGCGCCGAGATAGCCATGGCGCAGATCCTGCCAAAGCCGGCTGACGAAGCGGCTGTGCGTCTCCTCCCCCTGCGAGCGGAAATCGGGCAGGCGGCATACGTCCCAGAAGCGCTGCACGGCGCGTTGGCCGCGAACGCTGGAGGCTGTCTCGGGTTCTTCAGCAAGCCGCTTGAGCACGGCAAGGTCGATGGCCTGGGGCGGCACCACAAGTTCCGGGCGCGGCGGCAGGCTCTCAAGGTCCTCAATCAGCGTCGCGATGCTGTCAAACCGCGGTTCCGCCTCGCGCCAGAACAGGCGGGTCAGCGGCGGGAAGCGATGCTCTTCGATCGCGTAGATTTCTTCGTCGGTGAACTCCGGATTGGTCCCGCCCATTCCGGCGAGCGTGCCGAAGGTGCCATCGCGCTGGTGGCGTCCGGCGCGCCCGGCAATCTGCGCCATTTCCGCCGTCGTCAGGCGGCGCTGGCGATGCCCGTCGAACTTGGAGAGGCCAGCGAACGCGACGTGATGCACATCGAGATTGAGCCCCATGCCAACGGCATCGGTGGCGACGAGATAATCGACCTCTCCGGCCTGATACATCGCCACCTGGGCATTGCGCGTCTGCGGGCTGAGCGCGCCCATCACCACCGCCGCACCGCCCCGGAACCGCCGCAGCATTTCGGCCATGACATAGACCTGCTCGGCACTGAACGCGACAATCGCGCTACGCGGCGGGATGCGCGAGAGCTTCTTGGCGCCGACATGGGTCAGCGTGGAAAAGCGCGGGCGGGTGACCACTTCGGCCTCGGGCACCAGCGCCTTGATCATCGGCTCCAACGTGGAGGAGCCAAGCAGCATCGTCTCCTCGCGCCCGCGCGTGTGCAACAGGCGGTCGGTGAAGACATGGCCGCGTTCGGGATCGGCGGACAGTTGCGCCTCGTCCAGCGCGACGAAAGCGAGATCGGGGCGCGAAGGCATGGCCTCGACCGTGCACAGGTGCCAGCGCGCACCCTTGGGTTCGATCTTCTCCTCGCCGGTAATCAGGGCGACGTTTTCCGCCCCCTTGATCGCACAGACCCGGTCATAGACCTCGCGGGCGAGCAGCCGCAGCGGAAAGCCGATGGCGCCCGAGGAATGGGCGCAGAGCCGCTCTATGGCCAGATGGGTCTTGCCGGTGTTGGTCGGCCCGAGCACCGCCTTGACCACGCCCGTATGGCCGGTTTTCCGAGGCTGGGCGGGAAGACGCTGGGCCATGGAGGGGAATGTGGCGGGCATGATCGTCGGAAACAAGCGAGGAGGGGAATTTTATCCCCTGCCCGAAGGAGCAAACAAAAAGGCCCGGATCGCTCCGGGCCTTTCCTGTTACTGGTTCATCGTCGCGAAGAAGTCTTCGTTGGTCTTGGAATCCTTGATCTTGTCGAGCAGGAATTCCATCGCGTCGATCGTGCCCATCTGCATGAGGATGCGGCGCAGCACCCACATCTTCGAGAGCTGGTCCTTCGGCACGAGCAGCTCTTCCTTGCGGGTGCCGCTCTTGCCAACGTCGAGCGCGGGGAAGATGCGCTTGTCGGCAACCTTGCGGTCCAGCACGATTTCCGAGTTGCCGGTGCCCTTGAACTCTTCGAAAATCACTTCGTCCATGCGGCTGCCGGTATCAATCAGCGCGGTGGCGATGATGGAAAGCGAGCCGCCTTCCTCGATGTTGCGCGCCGCGCCGAAGAAGCGCTTGGGGCGCTGCAGGGCGTTGGCGTCGACACCACCGGTCAGCACCTTGCCCGAGCTTGGCACAACGGTGTTGTAGGCACGGCCCAGACGCGTGATCGAGTCCAGCAGGATCACCACGTCGCGCTTGTGCTCGACAAGGCGCTTGGCCTTCTCGATGACCATTTCGGCAACCTGGACGTGGCGCGTGGCGGGCTCGTCGAAGGTCGAGGAGATGACCTCGCCCTTCACCGAGCGCTGCATGTCGGTGACTTCTTCCGGGCGTTCATCGACCAGCAGGACGATCAGGAAGACTTCCGGATGGTTGTCGGTGATCGCCTTGGCCATGTTCTGCAGCAGCACGGTCTTGCCGGTGCGCGGCGGGGCGACGATCAGCGCGCGCTGACCCTTGCCCTGTGGGCTGACCAGATCGATCACACGGGCCGACTTGTCCTTGACCGTGGGGTCAAGCGTGTCGAGGCGCAGGCGCTCGTTCGGGTAGAGCGGAGTGAGATTGTCGAAGTTGACGCGGTGGCGCACGGCCTCCGGTTCGTCGAAGTTCACCTTGATCAGGCGGGTGATCGCGAAATAGCGCTCGCCATCCTTGGGCGCGCGGACTTCGCCTTCCACCGTATCGCCGGTGCGCAGGCCCCATTTGCGGACCTGGTTGGGCGAGACGTAGATGTCGTCAGGGCCGGCCAGATAGTTCGCTTCGGGGCTGCGCAGGAAGCCAAAGCCGTCGGGCAGGACTTCGATCGTGCCGATGCCGAGGATTTCCTCGCCGTCTTCAGCCATTTCCTTGAGGATCGCGAACATCAGGTCCTGGCGGCGCATGGTGCTGGCGCCTTCGACCTCGAGCTCTTCGGCCATCTGGACCAGCTCGGCGGGGGTCTTCTTCTTGAGTTCCTTCAGGTGCATTTCTTGAATTTCCAAAGGGTTAGGTAGATGGCCGGAAACCTCTGAAGGGCTTGGAGAAAGCAAGAGGGCGGCTGCATCAGCGGCAGCGCATCTATCTTCCGGTTCATCGGCAGATATGCCTCAGGCGGGCGATAGTCAATTGTCGATGGGGGCGTTCGGGTGGTATCCTGCGTCCATCGAGCCGGAAACCGGCCAGACGGAACGAGAGGACCATCGCAATGATCAGACTGCCCCGCCACTCGGGCACATTCCCCCGCCCGCAAGCCCATGATGCCCGGGCCAACGCCTGGGGCTCGCAATGGAAGCACTTGCCGCGTTCGCCGATGACGCTGGTGCGCACTGCAATGGGCGAAGGCTTGCGGACCTTGCGCGGCTGAAAAAGGATTTCTCTCGCAAAGACGCAAAGGCGCGAAGATGTTGCGCGTGAGCGAAGCCTGTTGAATCTTCGCAATAGACTTTGATCGGCACAAACGGCCTGCGGCAATCGCTACCTCTTTGCGCCTTTGCGTCTTTGCGTGAGACCAAAAATCAGAACGGCTTCACGATCACCATGATGACGATCACCGCGGCGGCCATGCCCGGGATCTCGTTGAGCATGCGCAGCTTCTTGCCCGAAAGCTTGCGGACGCCCTGCGCCAGTGCCTGCGCATAGCTTGCCAGCCAGAACTGGTAGGCGGTCAGCACCAGCACGAACGCCAGCTTGAGGTGGAACCAGCCTTGGGCAAACGCGCCGATGTCCATGGCGAGCGCAAGGCCCAGCACCCAGACCACCACCAGCGCCGGCCACATGATGATCTTCATCAGCTTGCGCTCGCGGTCGATCCAGATCGCGTTCTCGGGCGAACCTTCCGGCGCTTCCTGGTGATAGACGAAGAAGCGCGGCAGCATGAACAGGCCGGCCATCCAGAAGATCACGAAGATGACATGGCCCGCCTTGAGCCAGAGATAGAGCATCGCCAATACCTGCTGCATGATGTGCGTTTCCGCCTGCCAATGCGCCCCTGCTGTGGGCTATTTCGGCGCGGAAACCGTGGTTTGCAAGATGTCCTGAAAACTTGCGGGTGCCCCTCCACCATCCTGCGGATGGTCCCCCTCCTTCCCGGCCTTCGCCAGGACAGGCCGGGGAGGAATCTTACCGCGACCAGCCCCGCACGACCTTCAGCAGTGCTTCGACGTTGGCGATCGGGGTATGCTGGCCGATGCCGTGGCCGAGGTTGAACACGTGCGGGCGGTCGGCGAAGGCTTCGAGCACGCGGATCGTCTGGGTTTCCAGCTCCGGCCCGCCCGAAAGCAGCAGCAGCGGATCGAGATTGCCCTGCACCGGCATCCCTGCAGGCAGTTCGCGCGCGGCCCACAGCGGGTCGATGGTCTCGTCCACGCCCACCGCATTGACGCCGGTTTCGCGGGCATAGGCGGCAAGCTTTTCGCCCGCGCCCTTGGGGAAGCCGATGACCGGAACGTGCGGATAGCGACGCTGCATTTCGGCCGCGATCTTGGCATTGGGGGCGATGACCCAGCGTTCGAACTGTGCGGGCGAGAGGCTGCCTGCCCATGAATCGAAAAGCTGCAGGCCTTGTGCGCCTGCTTCGACCTGACCCGACAGGTATTCGATGGTCACCGCGCTGATCGCATCGATGATCGCCTGGAACGCGCCCGGATCGCGATAGGCCAGCGCGCGGGTGTCGTGATGATCGCGGCTGCCTTCGCCTGCCACCATGTAGGTCGCAACCGTCCACGGAGAGCCTGCAAAGCCCAGCAGTGTCGTCTCAGGGCTGATCTGCGCCTTCACCTTGGCCACCGTCTCGTAGATCGGCGTCAGGCGCTCAGGCACCGCCACAAGGCTGTCCAGCGCCACGTCGAGCAGGCGGGGCGAAAGGTCTGGGCCTTCGCCGACGAGAAACTTGAGATCCTGCCCCATCGCATAGGGCACGATCAGGATATCGGAAAACAGGATCGCGCCATCGAAGCCGAAGCGGCGGATCGGCTGCACGGTCACTTCGGCGGCGGCATCGGTATCATAGACCAGCGCGAGAAATCCGCCCTTCTCGGCGCGCAACTCGCGATATTCGGGAAGGTAGCGGCCAGCCTGGCGCATGAGCCAGATCGGGCGTTGTGCGAGGTTCTCGCCGCGCAGAGTCCGAAGGAGAGGGCCAGCTTCCGGGGTTTCGGACATCGTGCGTCGATCCATTCTACTTAAACTAGATTCTTAGAATCAGGTTGATGGTGTTAGTTGGCCCTGTGGAAACCGGGGATTGCACTCGTCTGCCCGATTTGTGAGTCACCTTCCACACTTTTCGGTGTTCGCGACTCTGGACAGACCATGAGTCAACGCGAAGTTCTCACCGCTCTCCACAGGCTGGGGAAAACCCTGTCCACTTGTCCACAACTGGACTGCAAGCGGACTCGGATCGGGTGTGAAATTGGCCTCCAAACTTGTCCCCGGTCCTCTCCCGTGGTTTATCAGGCCACTGTCCACAGGGTCATGCCCATGAGGGTCCACCCGCACCAGAAAGCCCGCAAATGCAGCGCCTGCACCTGCACCTGCTGTCGGATTCCACCGGCGAGACGCTGGAAATGATCGCCAAGGCGGCATTGGCGCAGTTCGATGGGGCCGATGTCGTGCGCCATTTCTGGCCGATGGTGCGCTCGATGCAGCACCTCGATCGTATCATGGGTGAAATCGCCGCAAATCCCGGCCTCGTGCTTTATACCCTGGTCAATGCCGAGACCCGCGAACGGCTCGAACAGCGCTGCATCGCCCTTGGCCTGCCCAGCGTCGCCGCGCTCGATACCGTGACCGACGCGCTGCAGCAGCAGCTGGGCGTTCAGGCAAAGGGGCGTCCCGGTCGCCAGCACATGATGGACGAAGCCTATTTCGCCCGCGTCGACGCGATCCAGTTCACCATCGCGCACGATGACGGGGTTAACTGGGAGAACTGGGAAGAGGCCGACATCGTGCTGGCGGGCGTCTCGCGCAGCTCGAAGACGCCGACCTCGATCTATCTTGCCAACCGTGGCTACAAGGTGGCGAACATCCCCATCGTGGTGGAAAGCCCGCCCCCGCCGATGCTGTTCTCGTTGCGCCGCCCGCTGGTCGTGGGCCTGACCACCAGCCCCGAACGCCTGATCGCGGTGCGCCGCAACCGCCTGCTCTCGCTGAACCAGGCGCCCGAGACCGCCTATGTCGACAACGATCAGGTGACGCGCGAAGTCCAGTACGCGCGGCGCATGTTTGCCGACAACGGCTGGCCGGTGATCGACGTCTCGCGCCGCTCGATCGAGGAAACGGCCGCCGCCGTGATCAATCTCTACAACGAACGCACCGCTGGCGCCGGCGGCGATGGAGCAAAACCGATATGACACTCGTTCTCGCGAGCCAGAGCTACTCGCGAAAGATGATGCTGGAAGCCGCAGGCGTGCCGTTCGAGGCGCGCTCGTCCGATGTCGATGAAGGTGCGATCAAGCGCGAGCTGATCGGCGTGTCCGGCTGCCAGATCGCGACCGTGCTGGCCGAGGCCAAGGCACTGGCGGTTTCGCTGGGTCTGCCAGGCCGTCTCGTCCTGGGTGGGGATTCGCTGGTCGAAGTCTGTGGCCGCCAGTTCGACAAGCCGACAAGCCGCGAGAATGCTGCCGAACATCTCGAATTCTTCTCCGGCAAGGAGATGCACCTCCATTCCGCCGCCGTTCTGATGCGCGATGGCAAGGTGGTGTGGAAAACCTGCGAGACCGCAAAACTGCAGGTTCGCGAGCTTTCTCCCCAGTTTATCCAGAGCTATCTCGACAGGGAGTGGCCTGCCGTTTCGGGCTGCGTCGGCGTGTTCCGGATCGAGGCGCTGGGCGTCCAACTGTTCGAACAGATCGACGGCAGCCACTTCACCGTGCTGGGAATGCCGCTATTGGCGCTGCTCGACGCCTTGCGAGGCCAGGGAGAGCTGCCGTCTTGAGTGTACCTTATGCCGAAGTGATCGGCGATCCGATCGCACAGTCCAAATCGCCGGTGATCCACGGCTTCTGGCTCGAAAAGCTGGGCCTGGAAGGCCGCTACGACCGCGCGCATGTGAAGGGCGAGGGGCTGGTCGACTACCTCGCATCGCGCCGCGCCGATTCCGACTGGCGCGGTTGCAACGTGACGATGCCGCACAAGCAGGCGGTCATCCCCTTGCTCGACCGGCTCGATCCGCTTGCCGAACGCATCGGTGCGGTAAACACCATCGTGCCCGAGGACGGCGCGCTGGTGGGCTACAACACCGACGCACCCGGCTTCCTCGAACCCCTGCGCGATGATCTGGCGAAAACGCACTATTTCCGCATGGCCCGCGTGCTCGGCACCGGGGGCGCTGCCCGCGCGATCATCGCAGCGCTGGCGGATGAGCACATGATCGTGGTTCTCGCCGGTCGCAACGTGGACAAGGCGCGCGCGCTGCTCGATGAACTCGACCCGCATGGCGAGCACCACGTCGCCCCGCTCGATCACTTCGCCGACGCCACCGATTTCGCCTTCGACGACCGCGAAGGTTGCTATGACCTCATCGTCAACGCGTCGTCACTCGGCATGACCGGGCAACCCCCGCTCGCCTTCGACATGACCCACGCCCCGCCGGGCTCGGTGTTCTACGATATCGTCACGAGCCCGCTGGAAACCGATTTCCTGAAAGCCGCCAAGGCTGCAGGCTTTCGTACCGTCGATGGCCTGTCGATGCTGATCGGTCAGGCCGACCACGCCTTCCGCCGCTTCTTCGGCGCCACTCCGCCGCGCGGGCAGGCGGACGCAGAGCTGCGCGCAAGGATACTGGCATGAGCCGCCCCTATGTCATCGGCCTCACCGGTTCGATCGGCATGGGCAAGTCCGCCGTCGCGCTGATGCTGCGCGAGCTGGGCGTGCCGGTGTTCGATGCCGACGCCGCGGTCCACCACCTGCAAGGCCCCGGCGGCGAACTGCTCCCTGCCATCGAAGCCGCCTTCCCCGGCACCACCGGCCCCGAAGGCGTGAAGCGGCAGGAACTCGGGGCCAAGGTGTTTGGCGATCCTGAAGCCCTCAAGCGCCTCGAAAAGATCGTCCACCCCGCCGTCGCCCGGATGCGCGAGGCCTTCATGATCGAGCACATGGGCGAACCGCTCGTCGTGTTCGACATTCCGCTGCTTTACGAGAAGGGCCACGGCAAGGATCTCGACGCGGTCATGGTTGTCTCCGCGCCCGCCAGCGTGCAGCGGACACGCGTCCTCGCCCGCCCCGGCATGACGGCGGAAAAGTTCGCCCACATCCTCTCGCTGCAGGTGCCCGATGCCGAAAAGCGCGCGCGGGCAGATCACGTGATCGACACCGGCGTCACTCTGGCCGAGACGGAACGACAGGTGGCTGCGCTGGTTGCGGCGATACGGGAAAAAAACCCGCGTCGGTAACCGTTGCGCCCCTTGCCAGCCCCCATTTGCGGGTCCACATATTCTTCAATGCGTGAGATCGTTTTCGATACCGAGACGACCGGGCTTGATCCCAGAAGTGGCGATCGGCTGGTCGAGATCGGTTGCGTCGAAATGGTCAACCGGGTGCCCACGGGCGCGGTTTACCATTGCTACTTCAACCCCGAGCGCGACATGCCGGCAGAGGCCGAGGCCGTCCACGGCCTGTCCATCGCGTTCCTGACCGACAAGCCCAAGTTCGCCGAAAGGGCGGGCGAGCTGCTGGATTTCATCGCCGATTCGCCGATGGTCGCGCACAATGCGGGCTTCGACTTCGGCTTCATCAACAACGAGCTGGAAATGTGCGGGCTTGAGCCCGTCAGCCGGGACCGCATGGTCGATACGGTGGCCATCGCCCGCCGCAAGCACCCCGGCGCCAAGCTCAGCCTCGATGCCCTGTGCACGCGCTACGGCATAGACCGCAGCCACCGCACCAAGCACGGGGCGCTACTGGACGCGGAACTGCTCGCCCAGCTCTATGTTGAGCTTATGGGCGGCAGGCAGATCGGCCTCGAGCTTGCGGCAGATGCCGCAAGCGCGAGCGTCGATATCATCGTGACGCAGGAGACCGTGCTGGCCTCCTCGCGCCTGATCCGCACACCCCGTTCCCCGCGCCCGCATGCCGCGAGCGCGGAGGAGCTGGCCCGCCATGCCGAATTCATGGCGGGTTTCAGTGAGCCGATCTGGTCGCGCTGACGCCGCAGGGCGAAAGTGCAACGGGTCTGCTTGCCCGAATGACAGGAGAAGTGGCTTATGGATATTCGCGTTTCGGGACACCAGGTCGATACCGGCGCTGCCTTGCAGACCCATGCGGAAGAGCGCCTCGGCGCCATCGTCGACAAGCACTTTTCCCGAGCGCTTTCCTCGCACGTGACCATGGGCAAGGCCCCGCACGGCGGCTTCCGATGTGATATCGTCACGCATGTGACTCAAGGCCTGATCCTGAAAGGGAGCGCCATCGCGCAGGACGCGCACATCGCGCTCGACCAGTCGGCCGAGAAAATCGAAAAGCAGCTGCGCCGCTATCGCCGCCGCATCAAGGATCGCCACGAAGGCGCCGATCACGCCCGCAAGGCGGACGAGGCCAACTTCGTCGTGCAGGAAGCGGCCTACACCGTCTTTGCGCATGACGATGCTGGCGAGGAAGAACCCGCCGACGCACCACTGGTCATTGCCGAAACCCGCGTCGACGTGCCTACCGCAAGCGTCTCGGATGCGGTGATGATGCTCGATCTGCGCAACACCAACGCCCTGCTGTTCAAGAACGCCGGCACCGGCGTCCACAACATGGTCTATCGCCGCGGCGATGGCTCGATCGGCTGGGTTGAGCCCAAGTAAAGGACCCTCACACTCTACCTTCGTCATTGCGAGCCCGCGAAGCGGGAGAAGCAATCCGGAGCGGCCTTGCAAAGGCGCCTGATCGCTTTTCCCTGCTCGCAATGACGAAAGTTTATCGCAGGTCTTCGCCAAAGCGTTTCCAAATGCTTTGCGCTTGCGTTCCTAACCAATCGGGAGCATTGCGCGCCCCAATTCACCGTGCCTTTGCACTCATGTGATACGTCATCCGTATGTCGGTTATCTTCACCCTTGATCCTCAGGCCGTCCGCGTGGTGCGCGCGGATTCCAAGCAGCAGATCCTTACCGATCTCGCGCGCTGCTTCGCGTCGGTCTACGGGCTGGACGAAGGCGTGGTTATTGACGGGATCGAGGATCGCGAAAAGCTCGGCAGCACCGGCTTCGGACGTGGCGTTGCCATTCCCCACGCCCGGATCGATGGGCTCGAGCGTCCGGTTGCGGCTTTCTTCCGCCTTCAAAATCCGGTCGAATTTGCCGCTGCCGATGGCATGCCGGTCGATTGCGTATTCGGCCTGCTCTCGCCCTCGCAGGCAGGGGCAACGCACCTCCAGGCGCTGGCCGCCATCTCGCGGCTGATGCGGGACGAGCGGATGCACGAACGCCTCGTCTCCGCGCCCGATGCCGAGGCGCTCTACGGGTTGCTCGTCAACGTCATCGATCGCGATGCCGCCTGAACCAGCGGGGGACAGCGCCAGCCTGCATTGGCGCGCGCTCGAAGGTCTCTATGCTTCGGCCCCGGTCAATACGCTGTTCGAATCGCGGCTCGAGATTGTCGGTGAAGGCCTTTCGCGCATCCATTTTGACGTGACTCCGGCCTGTTTCCACGCTGCCGGCGCGGCGCATGGCACGATCTACTTCAAGATGCTCGACGATGCCGCCTTCTACGCGGCCAATACCCTCGTCACCGACCGTTTCCTGCTGACGACTTCGTTCAACCTGTTTTTCAGTCGCCCGATCAAGGGCGGACGCGTTATCGCCGAAGGTCGCTGGGTCTCGGGCCGCCGCCGCGTGCTCGTCGCCGAAGCGCGACTGATCGATGAGGACGGCGAGGAAGTGGGGCGCGGCACCGGCACGTTCCAGCGCTCGCGCATCCCGCTTTCGAGCCTTGACGGCTACAACGCCGGCCTGCGCGAAGCGCTCGCCAGTCCGTCAAAGTGATGGACACGCGCCTTCCCGCCCACATCGAAGTCAATGGTCTGGTCCGCGCCGCGCAAGCTGTCGGCGGCTTTGCCATGGTCCTGCAGAAGGGTGAACGGGATGCCGGAACCATCCTGATAGTTTTCCTTGATAATCAGGACCTTGGTACGCTCTACGAACGGATGCCGGACATCGACGGCACCCGGAAATGGCGAATTTCCAAGTCTCAAGTAATTGACAATAAACAGGAATTTGAAGACTATCTGGAACGCCGCAAGTCCCAGGACCGCGACTTGTGGATAGTTGAACTGACTGTCGCGGATCGCGAACGGTTCGTCCGGGACAACCTGTCCCCAGCCTGAACATGGGTTGACTTTGCCGCAGCGCACAATAAAGGCGCGCTACCGATTTTTGCGCAGGCGGTGACGGGCGGCATTGAAGCCAATCGCACTGGCACGCAGACGGGGGGTAACCAACATGGCCCTTCGACATCCGGCCGCGATGCGGATTTTCTGCGGATCACGGCCTTTGTCGCGCCATGGATGGAAGCTCACCGCCCATTGACGATACAGTATGAGCAACAAGTTCAAGTACGCAGCATCGCTGAGCATCGCTGCGACATTCATCACAACGCTTCTCAGCACGGGCGGATCCCATGCCGCCGCACAGGGCATCAATGCCCCGGTTGCCTCCGCCGCAACTTTCATCTCCCAGCCCGTGGTTCAGCCCGTTGCCACTGCAACGCCGGAAACCACCGCCGAAGCCGATACCGCCAATGCGGATTCGCTGGTCGAGCTGGTCGAGGAAACCCAGATTCCCGCTACGCTTTCGAACGAGCTCGAGTGCCTTGCAGGCGCCGTCTATTTCGAGGCCAAGAGCGAAACCCTTGCAGGCCAGCTGGCCGTGGGCCGCGTGATCGTCGCGCGCGCCAATTCGGGCCGCTTCCCTTCGTCGTACTGCGGTGTCGTGTACCAGCCCTCGCAGTTCTCGTTCATTCGCGGGCACGCGATGCCCGCGATCAACCGCGACAGCCGCGCCTGGCAGACCGCCGTCCGCATTGCCCGCATTGCCGATGAAGGCCTGTGGAAGAGCCCGGTCGAAGGCGCGATGTTCTTCCACGCCGCGCACGTCTCGCCCCGCTGGGCCAAGACGCGCATGGCCCGCGTGGACAGCCACATCTTCTATCGCTGAATTTCGGCTAGCCTGGACGGCAGGAAAAAAGGGCCGGTCCCCCGCGGGGCCGGCCCTTTTTCTATGTTTCTGACTGCAACGTTGGCGCGATGCCCACCCCGCTGCGACTAATCTCGCCTGCGGCTCGACAAGTCTCGCTCCCCTCCCGCAAGCGGGAGGGGTTGGGGGTGGGCAAGCAGCACTTGCTGTGCCTCAGTGCCGGAAGTGGCGCATGCCGGTGAAGACCATGGCAAGTCCCGCTTCGTCAGCCGCCTTGATCACGTCCTCGTCACGGATCGAGCCGCCCGGCTGGATCACGCAAGTCGCGCCCGCCTCCACTGCGGCCATCAGGCCGTCGGCGAACGGGAAGAACGCGTCCGAAGCCACGGCAGAGCCCACCGTGCGCACTTCGGTAAAGTTGTGCGTCTCGGCCGCTTCCTTGGCCTTGGCGGCGGCAATGCGCGAGCTGTCGCGGCGGTTCATCTGGCCAGCGCCGATGCCTGCCGTCACTCCGTCCTTGGCATAGACGATGGCGTTCGACTTGACGTGCTTGGCCACGGTCCAGGCGAACAGCGCGTCTTCCAGCTCCTGCTCGGTCGGTGCGCGCCTGGTCACGACCTTGAGGTCGGCCTTTTCGATCTTGCCTGCGTCGCGATCCTGCACCAGCAAGCCGCCCGCGATCGGCACGGTGACCAGACCCTTGCGGTTGGCGTCGGGCAGGCTGTCGATCAGCAGCAGGCGCAGGTTCTTCTTGCGCGCGAAGGCCTCCTTCGCCGCATCATCGGCACCCGGCGCAACAACGACTTCGGTGAAGATCTCGCAGATCGCGTTCGCGGTCGGGCCATCAAGCGGCACGTTGGTCGCCACGATCCCGCCGAATGCCGAGACCGAATCGCATTCCAGCGCATCCTTCCACGCATCGAGCAACGTGTCCGCCGTGGCGACGCCGCAAGGATTGGCGTGCTTGACGATGACGACGGTCGGCTTGGCGCCGGCGAACTCTGCCACCAGTTCCAGCGCCGCATTGGCGTCGTTGTAGTTGTTGTACGACAGCTCCTTGCCCTGAACCTGGGTCGCCTGCGGCAGCCCGGTCACGGCGGGGTTGCGCGGCACATAGAGCGCCGCGTCCTGATGCGGGTTCTCGCCATAGCGCAGCGTGGTCACGCGGGTGTGCGCGGCGGCGAGGACGGGCGGGAAGTGCTCGCCCTGATCCACGGTCGCGAACCACTGCGAGATCGCCGAGTCATAGGCCGCCGTCGCGGCATAGGCCTTGGCCGCCATCTTGCGGCGGAACGCCAGCGTCGTCGCGCCGCCGGTCTTCTCCAGTTCGCCGAGGAACGTGGCGTAGTCCGCAGCGTCGGTCAGGATCGTCACGTAATCGTGGTTCTTGGCGGCAGAGCGCACCATCGAAGGCCCGCCGATGTCGATGTTCTCGATCACCTCGTCGCGCTCGGCACCCTTGGCCACAGTCGCTTCGAACGGATAGAGGTTGACCACGACCAGATCGATCGCGCCGATCTGGTGTTCGGCCATCGCGGCGGCATGTTCGGGATTGTCGCGCACCGCCAGCAGCCCGCCATGGATCGTGGGGTGCAGCGTCTTGACGCGGCCGTCCATCATTTCGGGGAAGCCGGTGTGCTCCGACACGTCCTTCACCGTAAGCCCTGCATCGCGCAGCGCCTTGGCCGTGCCGCCGGTCGAAAGCAGCTCGACGCCGCGCGCTGCCAGCGCCTTGCCAAGATCCACAAGACCGGACTTGTCGGACACCGAAAGCAGCGCCCGCTTGATCGTAACCTCGCTCACGTGGGAATTCCTATCTATCGCATCTTCTTCAGCAGCCAGGAGAAGCTCTCTCCGCTGCGGGGAACCTTGGCCGTCACGACCAATTGCCGCGTGCCGATAGGCCTTCCGAGCCCGTCTGCCCAGAGGCTTTCCTCGATTCCGACCGCATCGCGGCCAGATCGGAACTGCCACAGGCTGCCATCGGGCAAAGAGAGCGTGACGCCCTTGCCATCGGCACTTGCGGCCAGCTCGATATGCGGGCCGAGGTGGAAGCGCAGCGCCACCCCGATCATGCCGCGCTTGCCCTTGCGCCCGGCAGGCACCAGCAGATCCTCGCCGCGAAGCTCGGTGCCATCGTCGCGCAGGATCAGGATGCGGCGGTGGACCAGGCCATAGCGCCCGACATAGCCGTTATGGCTCGCCTCGATCCGTGTTGCCCCCGGCCCGGTGCCCTCTGCCGAGAGCGTGCGCCGGTCGACCTCGACTTCGGACACGCCCGAGCCGAGGCGCCCGTTGATCAGCACGGCGGTCGAGTTGAAGTCGTCGATGGTCAGCGTCGAATGCGCCGCCGTTGCGCGCAGGCCCTGTTCGAGCCGCAGCGGGATCAGCCCGCCCGCAAAGGCCGCGCCTCCGCAGTTGACGATCAGCCGCTCCGCCCCGTGGCTGAATTCGAAGGCCAGCGTGGAGGCGCAGCCATCACGGGTGTGGCGGGCGACCGGCGGGGGCCCTGCATCGAACTGCAGCACCGCCTTGCCCGCGCTCGCGCGCTGGTATCCCCACTGCCGCGCATCGCGCAAAGGCCGCGTGCGGACGCCGCTTGCGCGTACGACCTGCTCGATCCGCTCCGCCGAAACCGCGCCCGCGCCTTGCCAGTTGCCCAGCGCACCATCGCCGTGGAGCAGCGCCAGCAGCGGCGGCACCAGCAGCGTCAGCATCGTCTGAATCTGCGGCAGCGGTTCGGATCGCACCGCTTCGTAGCAGGCGCGCAAGGAAACCAGCAGCTCGATCGCCTCGATCTGGCAGAGCGGGCTGCGCGACAGCACCCCGCCATCATCCCCCACCAGCTCACCCAGCGCGCGCACCAGCCCGGCTTCGCCATAGAGGCAGCGCGGCTTGCCATCGGCCATGAGCAGGCCCACCGCCACCAGCGCACACCAGCCCGCCACTTCCGAAAGCCGGTCATCCGCCTTGGTGACCCTCCGGTCGAGCCAGCGCGCGGTATCCTCGATGGTGTGCAGCACTTTCGAACGGAACGCGCGGTCCTGCCCCGAAAGCACCAGCGGTGCATGGACCATCCAGTTGAGCAAGCGGTGCCCGACATTGCCCACGTCCCACGCAGGCGTCGGGTCAGGCTTGGGATTGGCGGCAAGCCAGGTGGCAAGGATGCGCTCGGCCACTTGCGCGCACTGTGCCCGCGTGCCGCCCGATTCCAGATCGCGCAACCAGCGGAAGCCGTGAACCATGCGCTCGAACGCGGGCGGCAGGCGCGGCCCCGAGAACGCGGTGTCGGCAATCGGAGACTTGAAGCCGTGGACCAGGAAATGTCCGGCCCGCAGCGCCTTGCCGGCAGCAGGATCGCCCGGCAGGGGCGGCGTGACGGTGGCGGTCAGCCGGGTCTTGCCCCGCTTGCGGAACGGATGGACCGCGCTTGCCGGAAGCCCGAGCCCGTAGGCAAAGCGCACCAGCCTGTCGCCCGCGCCCAGCGAAGGCGGCGCGAAATCGGTCAGCGCCAGTGCGCGTCCCGGCTCGATGATCGAAGGATCGGGGCGGTCGTCGTCCAGCGCAACGTAGCGGACTGTCGGCTCGTCACTGACAGGCGGGGTTTCGGCCAGCGGTTCCTCCTTCGTCGCATCGAGCGGGATGGCGGATGAGCCAGCAGCAGGCGGACGGTCCGCCGGGCGGCTTCCAAGGTCGGGGAAGCCGCGGGTCGCCATCTCAGCCTTCGCCCTCGCCCAGCGCCTTCAGCGCTGCGATGTTCGCGGCATATTGCGAAGGCCCGCCCTTGAACGAGGCCGTTCCGGCAACCAGCACATCAGCGCCTGCATCGACGCATGAGCGGATGGTGCGCGTGTCCACACCGCCATCGACCTCAAGGTGAATGTCCCGGCCCGACTTGTCGATCATCTTGCGCACTGCTTCGATCTTGCGAAGCTGGCTTGAAATGAAGCTCTGCCCGCCAAAGCCGGGGTTCACGCTCATGATCAGGACCAGGTCGACATCGTCGATCAGGTAATCCAGCATCTTCGCAGGCGTTCCCGGATTGAGCGAGACGCCCGCCTTCTTGCCCAGGCCCTTGATCGCCTGCACGGTGCGATGGATGTGCGGTCCTGCTTCGGGGTGGACGGTGATGATGTCCGCCCCGGCATTGGCAAAGGCCTGCAGGTAGGCATCGACAGGCGAGATCATCAGGTGCACGTCGAACGGCTTGGCCGTGTGCGGGCGCAGCGCCTTCACCACCATCGGGCCGATCGTGATGTTGGGCACGAAGTGGCCGTCCATCACGTCGACATGGATCCAGTCGGCCCCGGCCGCGTCGATGGCGCGCACTTCTTCACCGAGCCTGGCGAAGTCTGCGGAAAGGATCGACGGCGAAATCAGCGGAGTCATCTGGTTCTTCCTGCGACGGGTGGCAGGCAGATTGCGTGCGCAAAAACGCCAAGGCACGGCCACCCCACGCTTTGCGCTTACCGTTCGCGAATCGGCCGAACAAGCGTTTTGCAGGTCCTTATCCACACGGAATGTCCCGGATTGGATGGGGTTGGAATCCTGAATGCTTGGCGCGGAGCAAATTCAGCCGTTATTCACGCCGCGAATCGTACTTAACGGATGAGAAATCTGCCGGTAATGGTCCGGTGGGGCAGGTAAGCAGCGCTGCACCGTGGTGCAGCAAGGAGCTATCCGGAAACGCGGATTACCTGAAAGACACATCGATATCGGGGCTTTTGAACATGACCAAGCCGAGACGGTTGCGCGCCGCGGCCGCCATTACTGCCACTGCCTTTGCCGCAATCATCGGCGGAAGCACGGCTGCGAGCGCCAATGGCCCCAATTGCGCCGGGCCGGTGAGCGATACCTGGATCAACGTGACGGTCGATGGCGTGCGCAACGGCAACGGGCTTATGGCGGTCACGCTCTATGCCGACGAGCCGCGCAAGTTCCTCGTCAAGAAGGGCTCGATGTACGTCGGCCGCGTCGATGCCACTGCGCCCGAAACGCGCATGTGCCTCTACGTGCCCAAGCCCGGCGTCTATGCGCTTGCCGTCTATCATGACGAGGACGCCAGCCGGAACATCAAGCGCAGCGGCGTTCTCGGTCTGCCTGAGGAAGGCTTCGGCTTTTCCAACAACCCGCCGACGATCGCGAGCATTCCCTCGTTCCGCTCGGTGCGCCTGAACATCTCGAAGTCAGGCCTGTCGACCCGGATTCACCTCAAGTATCCCTGATCGCAGTGTGAAGGCATTGGGCCCCTCCCGCAGGCGGGAGGGGCGAGCCCTTCAGTTCCTCACGCAAAGCCGCAAAGGCGCGAAGATGTTGCGCCGTAAGCGCGACCGTGCGCTCGCGATAAGTCCGGCGGTCATTTGATCACGTGGAGTCGAGACCAGCGCGAGTTCTTCGCGCCTTTGCGTGAAAAGCAAAAAATCAGCTCATTCGCCAGCAGGCACGCCGATATCGGCAAAGGTCCGCGCAAGGTGCCAGGGCGCAAGCTCTTCGGCGAGCGCATGGGCACGCGGATCGTCCACGTCCATCCACCACGCATCCTCGATATCCATCGTCCCGGCACGGCCTGCATCGGCAAGGCGCTGCATGCCGTCGGACAGGCTTCCGGGCTTGCCCTCGGCAATCGCATCGCGGATCGCCAGCGCAAGCTCAGGCGTCGCGAGGAACGCACCGCAATCGACCGCGTCGTAGGGCGCGATGGTCTTGCCGATGGCGGTGATGCGGCCTTGATCGTCCATCCGCACCCAGGTCGCGTCATCGGGATCGACCAGCGGATTGTCGATGCGACGGTCGACCGCCAGCGTCACCCCGCGATCCGGGCGATCCTCCAGCATCAGCCGCTCGAGAATGTCGGCATCGAACATGTGGTCGGCCATCATCAAGAGATAGTTGCCATCGCAGCGCGTTGCGCCAGCCATGACCGAATGGCCATTGGGCGTCGACCAGTTGGACAGCCGCACCGGCACGATCTCGATCCCTGCACGCAGCGAAAGATCGGCCAGAAACGCTTCGAGCATGTCAGCATGATGGCCGGTCACCACCACGACCCGGGTCACGCCCGCCAGCATCGCCTGACGCACGCCGATCTCGATCAGCGGCACGCCCGCAACAGGGGTGAGCGGCTTCGACGGCGAGAGCTCGGCAAGGCGGCTGCCGTATCCGGCAGCGATGATCAGGGCATCCATGGTCGCTCCGGGTAAAGGTTTCGAAGCCAAATGAAAAGAGTGCCCGTCGGAAGGGGGTAGAAGGAGGTTTCTCGCAGAGACGCAGAGGAAACAGAGAGCGCGAAGAAGGCGGGCATGTCCGAAGGACAGCTTATCCCGGCACCTTCAGGGTTTGACCAAGCCATGATGAGAGCGCGGCTTCGCCGCAAAAACGGTCTCTCTGCGCTCTCTGTTTCCTCTGCGTCTCTGCGAGAAATACCGGTTCAAGCGTCAACCTGTCGCGATCGCCAGCTCCGAAAACGAAAAAGGGCCGACCAGACTTGCGTCCGGCCGGCCCCATATCTCGTGCGTGAAGCGGTCGCTTATTCGGCGGCCAGCTTCTCCACCGAAGCGTACTCGTCAACCATCTGGGCGGCGACGTCGTCGTTGAACTGCTGCGGCGGGTGCTTGCAGAAGTAGGCCGACGGGCCGATCAGCGCGCCGCCTTCGCCACGATCCAGCGCAACCTTGCAGCAACGGATCGCATCCATCACGCAAGCGGCTGAGTTCGGGCTGTCTTCAACCGACAGGCGCAGTTCCAGGTTCATCGGAACGTTGCCCCACTGCTGGCCTTCCATGCGGATGAAGCACAGCTTGTTGTCCTTCTGCCACGGAACATAGTCCGAAGGACCGACGTGGATGTTCTCGTCCTCGAGACGCGTGGCGAGCATGGCCTGCACTGCCTCGGTCTTCGATTCCTTCTTGCTGCCCAGACGCTGGCGGTCGAGCATGTTCATGAAGTCGGTGTTGCCACCGGTGTTGAGCTGGTAGGTGCGCTCGACGTTCACGCCGCGGGCGGCGAACAGGCTGGAGAGCACGCGGTGGACGATGGTTGCACCGACCTGCGCCTTGATGTCGTCGCCGACGATCGGGATGCGCTTCTCGCGGAACTTTGCTTCCCATTCCGGGGTCGAAGCGATGAACACGGGCATGCAGTTCACGACGGCAACGCCGGCTTCAAGTGCGCATTCCATGTAGAACTCGGTGGCTTCCTGCGACCCGACGGGGAGGAAGTTGAGCAGCACTTCTGCGCCCGAATCCTTCAGAGCCTTGACGATGTCGGCCTGGGTGGCTTCGGGCTGGTCAGCCACGATGAAGCCCTTTTCACCGACCGAGGTCATGTGCGCGGCAACGCCGTCAGACACGCGGCCCATGATCACCTTGGCGCCGGTCTGCGGCACGTTGGGCTGGAACACGGTGGTGTTGTTCGGAGCAGCAAAGATGGCTTCGGCGATGTCCTTGCCGACCTTGCGGGCGTCAACATCGACGCCGAGCACGAAATCGACGTCACCGGCGCCATAGCCGCCAATGCGGTCGTGGATGAGGCCCTGCGACGAATTGTTGTTGCGATAGTAGGCTACACCCTGCACCAGCGAACTAGCGCAGTTGCCCACGCCGATCACGGCGACCTTGATTGGCTTCATGAATAACGATCCCTTCAGACAGGCGCCCTGAGGCGGCTGTAATCAAACTGACTCAAAATACCGAAATGCCGTCGAATGCAAGCCGATTCCTCAGTCCGTCACGACGAAGCGGGGAAGGGCAGGCCGATAAAACCCACCTTGATCCTCGCTCCCTACTCGCAATCCCGCTACCTGCACTGCACCAAAGTACGGGCGCGCAGGCTACAGCAAGTTCCGATGGGACGCGGCCCTTAACCGAAAAATGCGACCTGCGATAGTGCGTTTCCGCAAGAGGGCTCAGATCACGGCAACCGATGCCCCGACCGTGGCAATATGGTCACCAAGTTCTTCCAGCGAGGCCAAGGTCCGGGTGCCCGGAACCGCCCTCTCGAAATCCTCTTGCGAGAACGCGTCGGTCAGGAGTGCACGAAACCGGACTCCTGCGGCGGCCGCGATGTGGGCGTCGTTCGGTGAATCTCCGGTGAACAGGAATGATGCGCGGGGCAGGCCGAAGCGCTGTTCCAGCGCCTGGAAGTGCGCTTCGCCCTTGGCAAAGCCCGGGTCGCTCGCACTTGCGGCGCGATATCCGAGTGCGCAATCCACCGGCCAGTCACGCGCCAGACGCTCGACATAGCATTCGAGATTGTTGGAAGAGATCGCGACAAGAAAGCCTGCATTGCGCCAGCCTTGCAGCACCGCGGCGGTTTCGGGCGCTATCGCGATCCCGGTCAGGTAGCCGTCCTTCCACTGCTCGAAGCGCTCGGCCACCGGATCGGTATCCTGCCCGGGATAGAGCTGGCGCAACTGCCGCTCGAACGGCAGGCCCGATGTGGCGAAATAGGACCGGCGGGCTTCGTCAAACGGCGTGCCGAACGCCACTTCCATCAGTTGCGCGGCGCGGTCGGCATAGTCGTCCATCGTCGGGACGAGCGTCCCGTCGAGATCGAACACGAGAACGCGGACATCGCTTTCAAGGCTCACGCGGTGAGGCTTTCGCGGGCGACGGCAAGGTCTTCGGGCGTATCGACTTCGAACCACCTGAGCCCAGACAGCCAGCAGACGCGCGGCGCGCTCTGCGGGTCCTGCGCCAGTTCGTGAAGCACCATCTCGACCGAGGCGCTGGCAAGGTCGTGGCTGGCGAGCACATGGTCGAACCCGGCCCAGTAAGTTTTTTGGCTATCCGGTCCGATCCGCGTCGTGCCGATATAGGCACCATCGTATTTCGGCAGCGTCTTCGAGATCGCGACGAGCGCGCCATCCTTCTCGATCACCTTCATCTCGTCGTGCAGCACCGGCCGCTCGCGCTCGCAGGCAATCGCAATGCCGACATCAGCGCCGGGTGCGAAATGGCGGGTGTACATGTCGGCGGGGAACAGGTGGTCGGCGTTGGTCAGGACGAACGGGGCATCCCCGATCAGCGGACGCGCCGCGCCAAGCGAGGTCAGGTTCCCGGCCTCGAGCATGGTGTTGCGGACGGTGCGCACCGGCGCGGTCGGCCACTCGGCGGCGATGTGGTCCTCGATCAGCTGCGCGCGGTATCCGGTGACGACGATGACTTCCTCGACCACGGCGAGGAGCGCTTCAATCGCGAAATCGAGGCAAGTGCGGCCTGCAACGGTCATCAACGGCTTGGGCAAGGTTTCGGTCGCATCGCCGAGCCGACTTCCGCGGCCCGCAGCCAGGATAACACCCTTCATCGATTCCCTCGGTTCCCTGTTGCGGTCGGATAGGTTCAATTTGGGGGAAGGTGGCGCGTCGCGCAAGGGGTGGGGCCAATTGCCCCTTTCGTGCATGCCCGAAGCGGGCAAGAGTTGCCGCTTTGCCTCAGAGAGTTCGCTGGGAGTCAGGGGAGAGTTGGGGGGGAGTTGGAAATGGCGTCCTACAGCTGCCGCATGTGCGGCGGGAGCAGCAATCCCTCGCTGTCACTGGCGATCAGCGGCGCACACCAGGCCACCGCGCCAAGCCAGATGCACAGGCCGCCCAACAGCATTTCCGGGAGCACCCACGAAAGCCCCATGAGGCAGAATACGCAGGCCACAAGCACATAGACATCGCGCTTGAACAGCCGCTCCAGCGTCAGCGTCACGGCTTGCAACACTGGCCGCCCTTCAAGCTTGCGCTCGAGCGCGGCGCGCAGAACGTCGAAGCTGCCGCGCTTGGGCCCCATGCGCACGAGGATGCTCATGGCCGCGATGCCGCAGAGCAGCAGGACCACGCAGGCCAGCGCAATCCATGCATATTCAGTACCATACGTCCGGATCACTCCGGTCATCAGCCCGATCACGAAGCCGAGATTGGCGACCATGTCGCACGCCGTATCCAACAGCGCGCCGCGCCGGCTCATCGCCCACGAAACGCGTGCAATATCGCCGTCGACGCAATCAGTGACCGATACGGCCTGGAACAGGAAGCCGCCGAGCGCCAGCCATTCGGCTCCGCCCTGGCCAAGGATCACCGCCATGACCATGGCCAGCGCCAGCGTGAACCAGGTGATCGGATCGGGCCCGAGGCCAAGCTTCATGGCCACGGCCGACATGCGGAACGATATCGGTCTGTTGATCCAGCGACCCACCGGGCCCTCGGTGGGCTTCAACGTCGCACGCAACAGCGCCATGACCGTGGCGTGATCGGAGGCCCCGCGGATAAGGCGTGGATCGTCTGCCTCAAGAACCAGTGAAGGATCGTCGCGCAATGCTTCTAGCGCGGCCTTGGTCGGCTGAGCTTCGGCTGGAAGATGCGCCGTTCCGGCCGGAACGGGCGTGCCGGGTGCAACCACGGAGACGTCCGGCAAAGGTCGCGCGCGCATCGAAAAGCTGCGGCGCCAGTCCTCATCGACCGGCGCATCGGCGAAGATCGTGATCGTCTGTGCACCGACAAGATCTGCCAGAATCACCCCGCGTGCGATTCCGCTGATCCCGCCGATGCGTCGGCGCAGATAGGAACTCGCTGGAATTGCGACAGAAAACGAGGTATTCAAGCGCGTCTGCCTTACCGAGAGCACTTCAGGCCCTTTCCTCGGCCTATAGACACGGCTACCTGTTGCGCCAAGACGGCATCGGCGGGGCTGCACCACTGTTCGCAGCGGTGTCCCGGGACACGGGATCAAGGGGTCGCATTGGTGAACGCGGGAAATCGGACCGGGGCAATCGAGCGGCCCAAGCGTCCGCGTGAATTGCAGGACGGGCTGAACTATCATCTCTATCATCCGCTGGCATGGCGGCTGGCGAGGCTGCTGGCGCACACGCCGCTGACCCCGAACATGGTCTCGGTCTTCGGTGGGCTGCTCGTGGTTGCGGCGGGCGTGGTCTATTACAACATGGATTCGACTGGCGGCACATGGGCGCTGGGCTGGCCGATGGGCGCGATGCTGGGCATGGCGCTGCACATGAGCTGGCACGTGGTCGATGGCGCAGACGGCGATCTGGCGCGCATCACCGGAAAGTCCAGCCCGATCGGCGAGATGGTCGACGGGGTGTGCGACTATGTCAGCCACATCGTGCTCTACGTCCTGCTCGCCTTCGTGCTTACCCGGCAGGTCGGGTCGGGCGAGGCCTGGGCGTGGACGCTGGGTGCGGGTGCGAGCCACATCGTCCAGTCCAACCACGTCGAAGTGCAGCGGCGCTTCTACCAGTACTGGACTTATGCCGTGCCCTGGCTGAACAACGCGAAGGACAACAGCGACGGCGTGTTCGGCACGCGCGGGCCGATTGCCCGGCTGTTCGAGGTGATCACCAAGGGCTACCTGTTCCTCGCCGCCGGGATGACGCCGCATGCCCATCAGGTTGATGGTGCGGTGCGCACGGCGCTGGCGAGCGGAGACAAGGCGCGGCTCGAAGCGATCCGTGCCGAAGTGGCGCGCGAGCAGAAGCCGCTGCTGAACTTCCTCAAGCTGCTCGGCCCAAATCCGCGCGCGATCGTGCTGGGTCTTGCGATGATCGCGGGTAGCCCGGTCTATTACTTCTTCTATCAGGTGGTGGTGCTGAACCTGCTGCTGCTGATCTCAGTCCAGCTACACAATCGCGCGGCGCGAGCGACAGCTTCGAGAATCTAGCTGACGCGGTAGCGGTTGAGCGAGAGCACGCCGGGCTGCGCCTTGCGCCAGAGCGCAACGAAGGCGCCATAGAAGGCAAGAGCGATCAGCGGCGCGAGTGCCTTGATCACCATCGGATGCGCGCCTGCCAGCGCCGTGCCTTCGACAAGTCCGCCAAGCCAGATGCCGAGCAGGACGGAGACGCCTGCCGCCAGCATCGGGATGCCGGCGTGGAACGGGTGCGGGCGCACGCCAAGCCCCGACAGCCAATGCCTGCGCATGAACGAGGCGACGAGCGCGGCCAGCAGCATCGCCAGCCCTGCACCGAAGATGCCGTATTCCGGGGTGAGCAACGGGATGGCGACGCCGGCGATAACGATCAGGATCAGGTTGACCTGGAGGGCCAGTGCAGGGCGGCGGTAATAGAGGATCAGTTCGGACACGCCGAACGCGCCGTTGACCGTCTCGGCCAGCACCATCGCCAGCAGCGCGGCGTAGCTCCCGGCATAGTGCGCGCCGAACAGGTCGAGCAGCGCCTCGCCGGTTGCCGCCATAAGCAGGACGACGGCGAGCTGGAACGTGAGGATCACGCGGGTTGCCGCCGCCGTCGCCTTGCCGGTGGCGACATCGCCGTCCGCCATCATCGTGCGCGCGGTGAGCGGGGTGAGGATGCCGTCGAAAGCCTGCCGCACCTGCAGGATCGGCGTGCGCAACTGCCGCAGCACGCCATAGACGCCGACCGCCGCATCGCCGAGCAGGAAGCCGACGAGATAGAGATCGATGCGCTGGGCGAGCGTGGTCAGGAAATCACTGCCGCTGGCGGGCAGGAGGGCGCGAGCACGACGCAGCAGCGCTGGAGGGTCGGGCCTCCAGCGGCGCAGTTGCAGCGAGCCGAGGCAATGGCGCGCGCTCCACACCGAGAACAGCGCGAGCGCTATCGAGCCTGCCCAGTAGCCCAGCACCATGCCGGTCTGTTCAAGGCCGAGATACCATGCGCCCAGCGCCACCGCGGTCAGCACGTATGGTTCGACCAGACCGCGCGCGATCACCTCATAGCGCATCTTGTGGGTCCAGCGCGTGGCGGCGAGCGCGATATCGCCGAAGATCTGGCCGAGCACGGCAGGCGCGATCAAGGCGAGGGCAAGGCGCAGCTCGTTCGAGATCAATCCACCGGGCAGGGCCTGCGCGCCAAAGACAAGAATCGCCGAGACGATCACGCCCGCCACCAGCGCAAGCAGCAGTGCATCAAGCAGGACATGGGTGGCAGGGCGCGGGTTCTCGCCCGTCGTCGCTTCTTCCAGCCAGGGGAAGATCATGCGCTTGAGGCCAAGGCTGGCAACCGGCACGGCCAGTTCGACCATGGCGCTGGCCATGGTGAACACGCCATAGCTGGCCGCGCCATAGAGCCTTGCACCGACATAGAGGAACGAGGCGCGCGCGGCGAAACGGATGACGAAGCTCAGCGCGTTGGAGCCTGCGCCGCGCGCAATTACCGTCTGGGAGCCTCGGGACGCGGTCATTTCGCTGCGGCGCTTGGCGGGTTATGCCCGGATTGGCAAGAGCGTGCAGGTCATGGCGAAACGGGCGGCGTCAGGCCGGGGATCAGATCTTGTCCTTCTCCACGGTGAAGATGCACAGCACGACGACCGTCAGTGCCAGCGCTTCCATCACGCCCCATGCCAGCCATTGCGAGTGGTTGTAGAGCCAGACGCCGATGGCAGGCGCGGCGATATAAGCCGCGCCATTGGCCGAGGCGACGATGCCGGCGGACTGGCCCTGCTCGGCAGGCGAGACGGCAAGGCTCGCGCCCGAAGTGAAACCGGGGCGGAACAAGCCGAAGCCTATCGAGGCAATGGCAAAGCCGACCGCGATGGTATGGAGATCGCTGCCCGTGGCGACCGGGATGATGCCGACGGTTGCAAGGCCCATGCCCCAGAGCGTGGAGGTTCGAGGGCCGAGGCCGAGCATCGGAATGAGCCCCCATTGCGCGAGCAAGGTGGCTACCGCGCCCGACATCAGTACGAGACCGATGGGTCCGGCACCTGCATCGGGATTGCCGCGCAGCCCAAGCCGGTCAAGCAGCAGGAACCCGATCACGCCGAGCAGCATGGCCTGGGCATGGCCACCGACGACACCGGCTGCCAGCCACGGACGCAAGCGGCGGTCGGTCCAGCGCAGACGGTCGGCACCGGCGTGCTGTGGTTCGGCTTCGGGCAGTTCGTCGGGCGAACCGTCGGGTTGCTCCTCTACCATGCGCGGATTGGACGAGGCACTGAAGGGGGCTGCCATGACCTCTCCCCGTCCGGCAAAGCGCGGATCGTCATCGGGCAGGCGCGTGCGCAGCAGGACCAGCACGACCAGGCCGAACACCGCGAACATGGCAAAGGGGCCGACAAGGCCAAGGCCGGGGAGAATCAGCAGCGGGGCGAGCGCCGGGCCGAGCACGGTGCCCAGGCCGAAGCTCGAGGCGACCAGCGACAGCGCCTTGGTGCGGTCCGCCCGGCCGGTGCGGCTGGCGACATAGGCCTGCACGGCTGGCGGTGCCGCCGATCCGAACCCGCCATAGAGCGAGCGGGCAATGGCGAAGAGCCCCATCGTCATGCCCGCGCTCAACCAGCCATCGAGCCCGAAGTGCAGGACCGCGCCGCACAGCGCGAACGAGGAAATGAACCCCAGCACGCCCAGCGCCATCATGGCCTTGCGCCCTCGCCGGTCCGAACGGCGCGCCCAGAACGGCGCCATCATCACCCACAGCAGCGCCGACCATGAATAGGCAAGGCTCACCCAGACGTCAGCAATGCCGAGCCGCGTGCCGATCGACGGCATGACCGACTGCATTGCGGTATTGCCCGCAGCCGTTACCAGCATGACCGCAAAGAGCAGTGCCATGCGCTCTTTCGGCAGGCGAATCGGCCCTTCGGTCATGCCGGGTTGCTTTCGCGGCGGTTCGCCATTGTCCACGACTGGTTCATCCAATCCTGACTAGTGTCGGCTAACGGTGCTTGCAATGGCAGGCCAAATTTGCGACCCGCTTGGGCCAGCTTGACCGGCAGAGGACCATTTCCTGCAATGACTTCGACCCAGGTGGCGCGTGAGCCTCTTCTTCAGCGGGCAAAACGCAAGGTAGCGCGCTTGGCTGGCCCGGCCGGTATCTTTTTCAAGGGCTTCCTCAAGCACCCGGCCATGGTCGGGGCAATCGTGCCCTCGTCGAACCGCACGATTGAGCGCGTGCTCTCGGTGGTGGACTGGGAAGAATGCCGCCTCTTCGTCGAATATGGTCCCGGCGTGGGCACTTTCTGCCGCCCGGTGCTGGAAAAGCTGCGCCGCGATGGCCGGCTGATCGTGATCGACACCAACCCCGATTTCATCGCCTACCTGCAGAAGACCATCGGCGACAGCCGCTTCATCGCGGTCCACGGTTCTGCCAGCGACGTGGAAGAGATCGTCAAGGCACACGGCTTCGACCATGCCGACTACGTGCTGTCGGGCCTGCCGTTCTCGAACCTGCCCGAAGGCGTCGGCCCCGCGATCATGGGCGCGACGCATCGCGTGCTGCGCCCCGGCGGCGCGTTCCTCGTCTATCAGTACACCGCCCGCGCGCGCGATCTGATGGGCCAGTTCTTCCGCCGCATCGACAAGGGCTTCGAGCCGGTCAACGTGCCCCCTTGCGTGATCAGCTGGGGCTGGAAGGAGTAGGTCTCCAGTCGAAGACCGCTCAATCGAAAACTGACGTGATTTCCGCGGTCGGCTCTCCGGCCATCTGGCGATAGACCGCCGCCAGCATCGCAATGAAATAGACCAGCGCCGCAGCGGTGATCGCGCTCGAGACCGCGGCGGTCAGCACGCGCTGCAATTCGCCGCCTGTGGTCAGCACCAGCACGACGCCGACAAGCATCATGGCGAGGCCATAGACCACCACGAAGACCAGTCCTGCAAGGATGAAGAAGGCAAGCAGGCGGCCGGAATTGCCCCGGGTCAGTTCCCATGAGCGGCGCAGGGCGGCAATGGGATTGCGCTCGGCCTCGATTGCCAGCACCGGGGCGACCAGCGCCATGCGCAGGCTGCACCACAGCATCGCGACGAACACGGCGAGAATCACGATGGCGGCAATCGCCTGCACTCCGGTCAGCGCAGCGGCGCTCACCAGCACAAGGAATGCCATGCCGAGCGCCCCGCCGACGATGATCTGGGCGAGGACGTAGGGCCCGAGCGCCTTGAAGCCGCGCGCGATCGCCTGGGCCACAGTGGGGCGGGCAGGGTCCGTCATCACGATCAGCATGGTCACCGTGCCTGCCATCTGCAGCAGGGTGACGATGATCAGCAGCGGCAGCGACGAAGTCCACGCCTCGGCCATGATTTCCATCATCTCGCCCGGAGGCGTGCCGGGGGCCATCTGCGGCTCGGGCACGAAGATCGAGAAGGCGAGGGCGGGGAGCAGGAAGAACACCCCGGCAATGGCCATGAGCACGTCGCGGTTGGTGGCGACGAGGCGGGTGGCGGTCTTCCAGGCAAGGCTGCTGTCGAGGCGGGGGGTCATGAGCGGGTCAATAGCAGCGTCGTGGCTTGGCGTCGAACGTCAGTTTTTGCCGGTTGCGCCTCTTGCCAGTGGCAAAGCGCTGCGCCATCTCGCAGGCCATGGCCTCACGCGATATGATCGAAATCCGCCGCGAAAGCGCGCAAGTGCCTTATCGCGAGGCGCTTGACGCCATGGCCGCGCGCAATGCTGCAATTGCCGAGAGCAGCGCGCAGGAACTGATCTGGCTGCTCGAGCATCCGCCGGTCTATACCGCCGGCACCAGCGCTTCGCCCGACGAACTGCTCGACCCGCGCTTCGAGGTGGTCGAGGCCGGGCGCGGGGGGCGCTATACCTATCACGGGCCGGGGCAGCGCATCGGTTACGTCCTGCTGGACTTGCGCACGCGCGCTCGGGACGTGCGCGGTTTCGTCCACGCGCTGGAGGGCTGGGTGATCGACACGCTGGCAGACTTCGGCGTCGAATCGTGGCGCGCGGAAGGCCGCGTGGGCATCTGGACAAAGGGTGCGGACGGGCGCGAGGCCAAGATCGGCGCGATCGGCGTGCGCATCCGTCGCTGGGTGACGATGCATGGTTTCTCGGTCAATCTCTCGCCCGATCTCGCGCACTTCGGCGGCATCGTGCCCTGCGGGATCGAGGAGTTCGGCGTGACGAGCCTTGCCGCGCTCGGCCGCGATGTTACACCCGCGCAGTGGGACGAGGCGCTGCTGGCGCACTTCGACCGCTTTCTCGAACGCTTGGACACCGCCTGTCCGCCTCCGGAGGCCGCATGATCATTCGCTCCCTCGCGCTCGGCCTGTGCCTCATGACCTGCGCCTGCGGCAAGAAGGCCGATGAGGCCACCACGAGTGCCGCGGGGGGCGAAGTCCTGCCCGGCTCGATCTCGGACGCGATGATCGACCTCGACACGTCGACGGCCTCGCCGCCGATGGCCGCCGTTCATGCAGACAAGAAGAAGGCCGCGCCCGATGCGAGCGAGGCGGCACCCGACGAAGCTGCCGCAGAACCCGCAGCCGAGGCCGCGCCTGCTGATTCAGCCGATACCCAGTAGCTGCTTTGCCATTCTGAGGTGCGGCTGGTCGACCATGCGGCCGTTGTACTGCAGCGTCCCGGCATAGGGATTGGCGGCAAAGAGCGCGACGATGGCCTGCGCTTCGGCCAGCTCTTCCTCGGTCGGCGCAAAGGCGGCATTGATCACCGGCACTTGTGAGGGGTGGATCGCAAGCATGCCGGTGAAGCCATCAGCCTTGGCGGCTTCGGCAGCGCGGCGCGTGCCCTCCTCATCGCGGAAATCATCATGCAGGGTATCGATAGCCCAGACGCTCTTGGCGTGGGCGGTCAGCAGGCACTGTGCGCGGATGAAACGGAAGGCATCGGTCCATGCGCCGCCCGCATCGCGCTTGCGGCTGGCGCCGAGTACGGCGGACAGGTCTTCTGCACCCCAGGTCAGCCCTGCAAGGCGAGGCATCGGTGCATCGACGTATAAGGGGATGGTGAGGGCCGATTTGGCCGTCTCGCTTACCAGCGGGAGGATTTTCGTCGCACCATTGGGCACTCGGTTGCGCTGTTCGAGCTCGTAGATCTCGGCGGCGAGCATGCGGACCTGTTCGGGCCCCTCGCACTTGGGCAGCATGACGCCATCGGGCGCGCCTGCCATGACCACAGCCAGATCGTCGCGCCACATGCCGGTGTCGATCGCGTTGATCCTGACCCAGCGCGCGACGGGGCGGTTCTCGGTCACGTGCTGACGGTGGATCGCGAGCCAGTCGCGGGCGAGGACGCGGGCTTGCGGCTTGGCCGCAGGAGCCACCGCGTCCTCGAGATCGACGATCACCGCATGCGCACCCGTCGTCATGGCCTTGCCCAGCTTCTTCTCGTTGTCACCGGGAACGAAGAGCCATGATCTTGGCGGCATGCGGCATTACTCCATAAGAGCGCTTCTAGCCGGCCAGAGCGGTCTCCTCCGCCAGCGTCGGATAGTCGGTATAGCCGACCTCGCCCGGGAAATACCATGTCTGAGGCACCCCCTTGTTCGGATTGAGGTGGGCACCGGTGCGGATGCGCTCGACGAGATCGGGGTTGGAGATGAACGGGCGGCCGAAGCTTATCGCGTCAGCACGGCCAGAGGCGATGTCCGCAGCCGCCTTCTCCGGAGTGTAATCGCTGTTGAGCACCAGCGGGCCGGTATAGATCGAGCGGATAAGTGCGTCCTGCTGGGGAACCTCGGTCGCACCGTAGGTACCATCAGGACCCGGCTGGCGCAGTTCGAGGAAGCCGATGCCCAGAGCCTGCAGGGCGCGCGCGGCTTCGCCAAAGGTGGCCTCGGGATTGCTGTCGTCCGTTCCTTGCGAATCGCCGTTTGGCGACAGCCGGACACCGACCCGCTCCTTGCCCCACACATCGATCAGGCGCGCGGTCACTTCGCGCAGGAGGCGCACGCGGTTGGCCGGGCTGCCGCCATAGTCATCATCGCGCAGGTTGGTACCATCGCGCAGAAACTGGTCGATCAGGTAGCCATTGGCGGCGTGGAGCTGCACGCCGTCGAACCCGGCCTTCTTCGCATTCTGCGCAGCACGGGTGTAATCATCGAGCAGGCGCGGGATTTCGTCGAGCCGCAGGGGGCGCGCGGTTTCATAGTCCTTGCGCCCTTCAGGGGTGTGGGCATGGCCCGGTGCGCGCGTAGCCGAAGCGGAAACCGGCGGTTCGCCATTGTTGAAGACGGAGTGGACGACGCGCCCCATGTGCCAGAGTTGCAGCACGATGCGGCCACCCGCATCGTGAACCGCTTCGGTCACCGGCTTCCACGCTTCGGTCTGTTCGTCGGTCCAGATGCCCGGCGCGCTCGGCCAGCCAAGGCCTTCGCGGCTTATGCCGGTGGCTTCGGAAATGATCAGCCCTGCGCTGGCCCGCTGGCGATAGTATTCGACCATGATCGGCGTAGGCACGCTGTCACCGCTGGCGCGGCCGCGGGTGAGCGGAGCCATGATGATTCGGTTGGGCGCTTCGATCGCGCCAAGGTTCAGGGGCTGAAACAGGGGCTCGTGCATGCTAGGGGCCTCTTTCGTGAAAAGGTCGGCGAACGTTCTAGGTTTCGCTTTGCAACTGGATTAAGCAGCGCCGATGACGAATTCAAGTGACGCAACCTTGTCATTTCGCCCCAGTCCCAAGCATTTCCTTGCCCTGCTGACAGGAAACGTTGCGCTGGCATTGGGACCCTGGTTCGTGCGCATTGCCGACAGCGGACCGGTCTCGGCCGGATTCTGGCGACTGGCGTTGGCGCTTCCGCTGCTGGGCCTGTTTGCGGTGCGTAGCCGCGAAACCTTGTGGGGATACCGCGCGAAGGACTGGTGGTTCATCGCAGGCGCGGGCGTGGTCTTTGCGCTCGACCTTGCCAGCTGGCATGTCGGGATCGAGCGGACCAAGCTCGGCAACGCGACCCTGTTTGGCAATTCGGGCAGCGTGATCCTGATGGTCCTGGGCCTTTTCACCATGCACCGCCGCCCGCATTTGCGTGAATTTGCAGCGGTGGCGATGGCACTGGGCGGAGCGGGGCTGCTGCTTGGCCGCTCGATGGAGATCGACGCGCGCACGCTTGCCGGGGACCTGTTCTGCATCCTCGCCGGACTGTTCTACGTCGTTTACATCCTGCTGGTGCAGAACGTGCGCGAACGATTGAAGCCGTGGAGCCTGTTGTTCTGGTCGAGCCTTGCGGGGTGCCCGGTCATGCTCGGCACGGCGCTGGCGATGGGCGAGCCCGTGCTGGCGCACAACTGGTGGCCGCTGATCGGACTGATGCTGGCAAGCCAGATCGTCGGGCAGGGGCTGCTGGTCTATTCGCTTGGCCACTTTCCCCCGCTGGTGATCGGGCTCGTGCTGCTGACCCAGCCTGCGGTCTCGGTGATCGTCGGTTGGATTTCGTTCGGCGAGGTTCTGGCCCTTCCCGATGCCATCGGCATGGCGCTCGTCGGCGCGGCGCTGGTGCTGGCGCGGCTGGGTGAGGGGAAACCCGCAGGATAGTGCCAATATCGACTCGTCTCCGCTCGTCTGCTATGTGTGAATCACATAGTCAGAGGCAATGGAGTTCGAGTTCGATCCGACCAAGGACGAAGCCAACCGTTTCAAGCACGGGCTGAAGCTGGCGTTCGGGGTGCGCGTGTTTCTGAGCGACGACCATGTGGTCGTGGCCTCGCACCGCGCGATCGATGGTGAGGACCGGTTCAAGGCCATCGGGCTTGTTGACGGAAAGCTTTATACCGTCGTCCACGTTTGGCGGGGCGACAAGGTGCGGCTGATTTCGACCAGACGGAGCAACGCGAGTGAACAAAGAGACTACGATCGCTATTCCGGCCGATCCGAACGATCCGGAGGATTTCGATGTTACCGTCGCCGCGCTGGAACGCGGGCTGATGGGCCGTCGCGTGCGCAAGCTGCGGAACCGCCTTGGGATGACGCAGAAGGAATTCGCCGCCGTTTTCGGCATCCCCGCCAACAGCATCCGCCAATACGAGATCGGGCGCTACATGCCCCCGCCCGCCGTGCGCGCTTACCTCAAGGTGATCGAGGCAGAGCCGGAAATGGTGCGGCGAGTGATGGCTGGTTGATCGGTCAGCTACCGAACGGCTTCGCCCCGAGATCGCCCATGCCTACCGTGCCGCTGGCCATGTCGAGCATGCGGTCGAGGCTCTTCTTGGCGGCGAGGCGAAGGTCTTCGTCCATCTCGATGCGGGGCTGCAGGTCGCGCAGGGCGAGGTAGAGCTTTTCCATGGTGTTGAGTGCCATGTAGGGGCAGATGTTGCAGTTGCAGTTGCCGTCCGCGCCGGGGGCGCCGATGAAGGTCTTTTCCGGGATCGCCAGCTGCATCTGGTGGATGATGTGCGGCTCGGTCGCCACGATCAGGGTGTCGCCGGTGAAGGTCTTGGCGAACTGCAGGATGCCGCTGGTCGAGCCCACATAGTCGCAATGGTCGATGATGTGCGGCGGGCATTCGGGGTGGCCTGCCACCGGCGCGCCGGGGTGCTGCGCCATGAGCTTGAGCAGCTCGGTTTCCGAAAACGCCTCGTGCACGATGCAGACGCCCGGCCAGAGCAGCATGTCGCGGCCGAACTTGCGGTTGAGATAGCCGCCGAGGTGACGGTCGGGCCCGAAGATGATCTTCTGTTCGGGCGGGATCTGCGCGAGGATCGTCTCGGCGCTCGATGACGTCACGATGACGTCGGACAGCGCCTTCACCTCGGTCGAGCAGTTGATGTAGGTCAGCGCGATGTGATCGGGGTGGGCTTCGCGGAACGCCTTGAACTTGTCGGGCGGGCACGAGTCCTCGAGGCTGCAGCCTGCGTCCATGTCGGGGAGGACCACGATCTTCTCAGGGCTGAGGATCTTGGCGGTATCGGCCATGAACTTGACGCCGCAGAAGGCGATGACGTCAGCATCGGTAGCGGCTGCCTTGCGCGAGAGTTCGAGGCTGTCGCCCACGAAATCGGCGAGGTCCTGAATTTCCGGGCGCTGGTAATAGTGCGCAAGGATCACCGCATTGCGCTCCTTGCGCAAACGGTCGATCTCGGCGCGCAGGTCAAGGCCGGAAAGGTTCAGGGGCTGGGCAGTCATCGCGTCACGTCCTCCCGCCCGCTTGAGGCCTGCGGGCGAGAGGGGGACTTAGGGTCCTCAGCCCGCTGCCGCAATACCTTCAGCGAGCGAAACGAACGGGGGGAAGACCGACAGGCCCATCACGACGCCGAACAGGACGATCACGGCAAGTGCGCTGATGCGGGTGGCAGGATGCACCGAGCCGGTTTCGCTCCGGTCGTGCAGGGCGATGATGCCGACCGCGCAAAGCTGGAAGAACGCTTCGGTGACCGGCGTCCATACCGGCCCGAGGATGGGTGCTGGCACAAGGCGGCCGATGGCAGGTTCGAGAACCAGGATCATCGCGCCCATCATCAGGCGGCGGTGCCATTGCGTTTCCTTGCGCATGGCGATGGCAGAGATGACCATGGCTGCAAACAAGGTCGTGCCAATGTGCGTCAGCGCCAGAAAGTAGGCGTTGCTGAAGAAGGGCGGCACGCGGTGCAGTTCGATCGCCATGCGGCCGGTGAACATGCCGAGCCCGGCAATGAACAGGACGAGGGCCAGTGAAACCCAGCCGAGCTTGCGGTGCAGGGCGATGTTGCCAGTCAGTGCCAGCTGGTTCTGAAGCACGAACATGCCGAGCCACGAGAGCATCGCCACGCCGTGGAGATGCACCCAGATCGGCGCGGTACTGGGCGAAACGAAGCCGCGCAGGGCCCACTGGCCGAACGCGAAGACGACAAACACAGCCATCCCGATGGCCATGCGGGTAAAGAAGCGCTGGTCGCGCGAGTAAGGATAAGCGTAAGTGATTGCGGCGGTAGCCATTTCGAGTCTCCACCAGTCCCGGTGCGCCCGCTAGGAGATTCGCACATGATCGGCGGTGACGCCAGTCACACTTGCAACTATTCCGGAATGGGTGGAAACCGCTCTAGCGCGCGTCGAACGTGACGTCGACCTTGGCCTTGCCGTAGCCCGCGACCTGCAAGGGGATCGACAGGTTCTGCGCGATGGCTTCCTTCGCGGCCTGACGGGCGAGGTTCATCAGCACAGGGTTCGCCGCCTGCTGCACCGCCTGCGCTTCGGCAAGGCGGGTGTTGTCGCGGGTCAGCTTGTCCTGCGCGTCGCGGCTGATCCAGATGCCGTCGCGCAGGTACTGGGCGCGCGCTTCGTCGAGATTGGGGCGGCTGACCGTCAGCGGGGGCAAGCGGACCGAGAGAGTCTGGCCTTGCGCATCCCACGACAGCCGGTCCTTGCCGACGGCGGCGAGGTTGATCGTGTAGTCGACGCGCGCAGGAATGACCGCAATCTGCTTGGCATTGACGAGGCCGAACAGGCGGGAATCGTTGCTCGATACGACCGGAGCCAGCTCGGCGCTGAACACCGTCAGCTTGTCCTGCTTCTCGAACGCGACGAGGCTGGTGGCTAGGGGATCGCCGAGGTCTTCGGGTTGCCACCACTTCCACGCAAAGAACGCGGCAGCGGCCAGGGTCACGATGAACAGGCCCCACGGCAGGAGCGATGCGCGGGCCAGCGATGGCGCGGGTCGGGTCTGGGGTGGTTGGCCGGTCAGGCGGTGATCATCCATGTCTCGTCCTCAACCCGCACCCGGCCCTGCTGTTCCAGATCGATGAGGTGGGCAAGGACTGAACGGCCTGCGGCACCGTGAAGGCGCGGGTCTAAGCCTTTGTACATTGCGGCGACGAATTCGGGGATGGCGTGCGGACCGCCGTCGCCGAGCAGGCGCAGGATCTGGCGCTCGCGCTGGCGGCGGTGGCCGAGCATGCCGCGCACCAGCTGGCGTGGATTGTCGATCTGCGGGCCGTGTGCGGGGTAGAGCACGCGGTCGTCGCGGTCATGGAGCTTCTGCAGGCTGACCATGTAGGCCGCCATGTCGCCATCGGGAGGGGAGACGACCGAGGTCGACCAGCCCATGACGTGATCGCCGGTAAACAGCGCGCCGCTTTCGACCACGCTGTAGCACAGATGGTTGGAGGTGTGGCCGGGCGTGGCAACGGCTTCGAGCGTCCAGCCATCGCCCGAGATGCGCTCGCCATCGGTGAGCACGCGGTCGGGGCTGTAGTCGGCATCGAAGGCAGCGTCGGCACGCGGGCCGTCATCGTCGAGCGTGAGCGGGGCGCAGCCGATGATGGGGGCGCCGGTGGCTGCCTTGAGCGGACGCGTGGCCGGACTGTGGTCGCGATGGGTGTGAGTGCAGACGATGGCCGCGATCCGGGCATCGCCCACCGCGCGCAGGATCGCATCGACATGCCCCTCGCTTTCCATGCCGATCCGGTCGTCCATGCCGAACGGTCCGGGATCGATCACCGCAACGTCAGCGCCTGCGCCGACGATGTAGGTCTGCGTGCCGGTGAAGGTATAGGGCGATGGGTTGGGAGCAAGCACGCGGCGGACCAGCGGTTCGAGCTGCTCGGCAAGGCCGACAGGCCATTCGCTACGATCGGGTATGGGGGGCATCTGCGCCATGCCGAGTGCTATGGGGATTGTGCGCGGTCCGTGCAACCACGGACGCACGGACATCAGGCAGCGCTTGTCGTTTCCTCGACGGCGCGGGCAAGCCGTTCGCGCAATCGCTGGACAGCCCCGGCGCTTGCCACACTTTCCGAGCGCCAGGCCTGCTCCAGACGCTGGATGCGTTCGTAAAGGCGCTCGCTCTCATGAACCAGGGTCTGCACGTCATCGGGCAGCGAGGCGACTACATCGGGATCGCTGGCCGGGAAGTTGGCGATCAAGCGGCCATGGCGGCGCAGCTGGAGTTCGGACAGTTCGCCGGCGAAGTGGGCGCGGTGATTGAGCAGCCAGGCGAGGCAATGCATCACGCGCGTCGTCGTGCGCAGCGCCTCGCAGCTGACCTGCACGCGCTGCAGGTCCTCGTCGGCAAGGCCCGAGCCAGCCGTTTCTTGGCGCAGCCGTTCGAAGCGCACGCGCACCGCATCGGCAAGGCCGATGGCCTGCGCATGAAGCGCTTCGACAATGCGCGGGTTGAGGCTCTGCATCAGGGGCATGACAAGCGCATAGTCCTGCGATCGGGCTTTCGCCAACACCGCTTGGCCGGTGCAATTGTCCCAAAACCTGAACGTTTCTTAACGGGACAGGTCACCAATTCGGACCTTTCGATTCAAGTCTTTGATTTCAGGCGATGATGTCCGGGATCAGGTAATCCTCGATCATCGCGATCTGGTCTTTCAGCAGCAATTTGCGCTTCTTGAGGCGGGCGATCTGCAGTTGGTCGCGCACGCCATTGAGAGACAGCGCATCGATGGCGGCGTCGAGATCGCGGTGTTCGATACGCAGCGCCGCGAGCCGCTTGCGCATTTCCTCTTCGGTCACGTTACGCCAAACTCCTTCGACCCGGTAAACCGGTGCTTGCGCAAGTCTTACGGTCAAACCCGTAAACCTGCACGCTCCGACGCGGTTTGACTTGCAAGATACGGCGATTGTGGGAGCATGACAACGCGCCGCCTGAACGAGTCGGGCACAACACCGATCAAGGCGTCGCCGCCCCCGCACGGGGCAGGCCTGTGCGGGTATCTGACGGGGGCTTTCCCCTTAGGAGGACAACGCATGGAATCGACGCATCTCAGCGCACTCCAGATGAAGCACGCCGGACTTGAAAGGCAAATCCAGATGGAAATGTCCCGGCCCCTCCCCGATGATACGCTGGTGGCCCAGCTCAAAAGAAAGAAGCTGAAACTCAAGGAAGAGCTTTCCCGGCTCAATTGAGCGCCATCCAAGAGGCAAGTGCAGAGCCGCCCCGCAAGGGCGGCTCTTTTGCGTCATGGCAGGTGAATAGCTATCCGCTCCACAATGGTGGACGTATCGGATTGTGCGCAACATTCCCAAAGCGCGCGCACTAGGCTAATCCGTGTCCCATGCTCAGCGCCGTGACCGCCGCCCGCCAGATTCTCACCTCCCTCCACGAGGTCATGGCCTCGCGTGCCGGCGCGCAGGCCAAGCTCAACCAGATCGTCGAAGTGATCGGCAACAACCTCGATTCCGAGGTCTGCTCGATCTATCTCCTGCGCGAGGGCATGCTCGAACTCTTCGCCACGCGTGGCCTCAACCAGGCGGCAGTGCACGTGACGCGCCTTGCCGTGGGCGAGGGTCTGGTCGGGACGATCGCGGGCAATGTCGAGACGCTGAACCTTGCCGAAGCGGCCGCTCATCCGGACTTCGCGTTCCGCCCCGAAACGGGCGAGGAAAAGTTCCACTCCTTCGCAGGCGTGCCCATCGTCCGGCGCGAACGGGCCGTAGGCGTGGTCGCCGTCCAGCATGTCGAGCCGCGCCGCTACGAAGAAGTCGAGATCGAGGCGCTGCAGACCGTGGCGATGGTGCTTTCGGAACTCATCGCCAATGCCGAGCTGATCGACGACGAGGAAACGCTCGGCGTTCCCGCGCACCTCACCGGGCCGGACCGGCTCAAGGGGCTGACGCTGGTCAAGGGTCTCGCCAGCGGGGTCGCGGTGTTCCACCAGCCCCGCGTGACGATCGAGCACGTGGTCGCCGAGGATACCGAGGCCGAGCGCCAGCGGGTCTATCTCGCGTTCGACAAGATGCGCGAGCAGATCGACCGGATGGCCAGCCAGGCCGAGTTCGGCGTGGGTGGCGAGCACGAGGAGGTGCTCGAGACCTATCGCATGTTCGCCTACGACGAGGGCTGGTCGCGCCGCATCAACGAGGCGATCGATTCAGGGCTCACTGCCGAAGCCGCGATCGAGCGGGTCCAGCAGCGCACCCGCATGCGCATGCGTCAGATTGACGATCCGCTGCTGGCCGATCGCATGCACGATCTTGAAGACCTCTCGAACCGGCTGCTGCGCACGGTGTCCGGGCAGGTCGGCACGGCGGCGAGCATGGGGCTGAAGGGCGATGCCATCCTGATCGCCCGCAACCTTGGCCCTGCCGAACTGCTGGAATACGATCGCCGCCGGTTGAAGGGCGTGATCCTCGAGGAAGGTTCGCTCACCGCGCACGTGGTGATCGTGGCGCGTGCCATGGGCATTCCCGTCGTGGGGCGGATGCGTGCGCTTCGCGGGAAGGTGCGCGAGGGCGATCACCTGCTGCTCGACGGCGATCAGGGCGTGGTGGACGTACGCGCCTCACCCAGCCTGATCGAGGCGTTCGAGGCCCGCTTTGCCAAGAACCGCGAACGTCAGGCCCATTACGCGACGATGCGCGAGGTGGAGCCGTTCACGCGCGACGGCACGCGAATCACCGTGCTGATGAACGCAGGCCTGCGCGACGATACGCCGATGCTGGGGATGACCGGGGCAGACGGCATCGGCCTGTTCCGAACCGAATTCCAGTTCCTCGTCTCGGCAACGCTCCCGTCGCGCGAACGCCAGACGCGGCTCTATCGCGACGTGCTCGATGCCGCCGGAGACAAGCCGGTGGTGTTCCGCACGGTCGACATCGGCGGCGACAAGGTCCTGCCCTATCTTCGCCACAACGATGGCGAGGCCGAGGAAAACCCGGCGATGGGCTGGCGTGCCCTTCGCGTTGCGCTCGAACGCGATGGTCTGCTCAAGGTACAGGCGCGCGCGCTCCTCGAAGCTGCGGGCGGGCGCACGCTCAACGTCATGTTCCCGATGGTGACCGAGCCCTGGGAGTTCGATGCGGCTCGCGCCGTGTTCGAAAGTCAGCTGGCTTTCCTGCGCCAGCGCAAGAAGATCCTGCCCGAGGCGATCCGCTATGGCGCCATGCTCGAAGTTCCGGCGCTGGCGGAATGCCTTGATATCCTGGCACCCAGGCTGTCATTCCTGTCGATCGGCACGAACGATCTGACGCAGTTCCTGTTCGCCGCCGATCGCGCGAATCCCAAGCTGGCCGAGCGTTATGACTGGCTCAGCCCCGCCATCCTGCGCTTCCTGCGCCGCGTGGTGAACACGCTTGCCCCGTTCGGTACGGATGTGACCGTCTGCGGTGAAATGGGCGGACGCCGTCTCGAGGCACTGGCCTTGCTAGGCCTTGGCATAACCCGGTTGTCGATCACGCCTGCCGCAGTCGGGCCGGTCAAGGAACTGGTTCGCAAAATTGACGTGAACGAGATTCGCGCCGCGATGAACGGCTGGCTTTCCGAACCGCCTGCCGACTTGCGCTCCGCCATAGCCGAATGGGCGTTCTACCGTGGCATAGAGTGTGATTGACACATGATCGTGATTTGACGCGTGCGCGGCTGGCACCGGCAAAAGTGCGTTTCGTCGCCGAATTCCGCCATTTTTCACCCAAGGGCGTTGACTTTCACGGCATTGCAGCGAAGCCTTGTTAAAGGGTTGCTAAGCACAAGTTGAAGACGGGAGCCACGCCTTGGCTGAAGCCGGCGGTCTGCAGGACATTACCAATGACGATACCACGCTCACGCCCGCCGGAGAACCTGGCAGGCCGCGCGTGAACGACACTCTGCGCGCGGCCCGCGAGGCTGCAGGTCTGGATATCAAGCAGCTTTCCCAGCTTACACGCGTCACTTCACGCCATCTTGAGGCGATCGAAGCGGGTGACTACGCTTCGCTGCCAGGTCGACCCTATGCGCTGGGCTTTGCCCGCAGCTATGCAAAGGCAGTCGGACTGGACGAAAGAGTGATTGCCGATGCGGTACGCGCCGAACTCGACACCCATGCGCCACCGCCACCGCCACGGGTGATAAACCAGTTCGAGGTCGGCGATCCGATCAAGACGCCTACACGGCTGACCGGCTGGTTGGCGGCGGGCCTTGCTCTTGCCATAGCGCTCGCTGGGCTGGTGTTCTGGCGCAGCTATTACCTGCCCTCTGCCGAACTGCCCTCGCTGGTCGGGCCTGAGGAAGCCACGCCTGCGGCTGCGCCCTCTGCTGCGGCTGCCCCGGTCACCCCGCCGATACCTTCCGGACCGGTTGTCTTCACGGCGACCGAGGACCGTATCTGGGTCAAGTTCTATGACGGCCAGGGCAAGCAGATCCTCCAAAAGGAACTGGCCAAGGGCGAAAGTTTCACTGTTCCGGCCGATGCCCTGGACCCCAAGCTTTGGACGGGGCGGCCCGATGCGCTGTCGATCACGATCGGTGGTCAGGCAGTGCCACGGATTGCCGAGAAGGAAGGCATCGTGAAGGACGTGCCCGTGACGGCGTCGGCGCTGCTGGCTCGCGCGGCGGTCCCTGCACCGACGGTCACGGAGAATGCCGTGTCGGCGACCAGACAGCCTGCGGCACCAAGGCGGACGACTGCACGCCGTCGTGCGGATACGGCAGCGACAAGCGCTCCGGCCGAAGGATCGGCGCCGGTCGCTGCGCCGACACCCGCTGCGGCGACGACTGCACCTGCATCCACGGCCTTGCGCTGACACCGTCTCGACTTGGCGGCCCTGATCGGGCAATCTTCGGTTAACGGCTGAACAGCGTTCGCGGGATCGTGCGAGCGCCGCTGTACCGGGCCGCAGTACGGGAATGACCATGACGATGACTCTCCGGCGCGCCGCGCCGCTTGCTGCTATACTGATGGGACTGACTGTCCCTGCCGTCACGCCGCTGTTTGCGCAGTCGGCTGCTCCGAAGGCCTCTGCCGCGCCGGTCGATCCGGAAATGCGCCTGCGCCGGATCGAGGCGGAAATCCGCGCGATGCAGCGCAAGGTCTTCCCCGATGGCGCGGGCAAGACTTTCGTGCCCGAAATCACGCCCGGCCAGGCTGCTGCCGCCCCTGCGACTGCCCCAGCCTCGTCGGCGGTAAGCGATATCCTTGCGCGGATGGACGCGGTCGAAGCGCAGATGTCGCGCCTGACCGCGCAGGTCGAGGAAGGTCAGAACCGGACCGCCAAGCTCGAGGAAAGGCTGGCGAAGCTTGAGGCTGCTGCCGCGTCGGCTGCCGAGCCAGTGGCAGAGTCTCCGGCTCCCCAGGCCACGCCAGTTGCAACGCCTGCCGCGCCAGCGCCCAAGCCTGTCGCGACACCACCTGCAAAGCCCGCTGCAACACCTCCGGCCAAGCCTGCCGCAGCGCCTGCCGCCAAGCCTCTCACACCCTCGGCAGCACGCGTCGCCGCCGTTCAGGCGATCGAGAAGCCCGCCACTGCCGATGCCGGGATGGACGACTACAACTACGGTTTCCGGCTGTGGGAAGCCAAGTTCTATCCAGAGGCGCAGCAGCAGTTGCAGATCTACGTCGATCGCTATCCCAAGCACAGCATGATCAGCTTCGGTCGCAACCTGCTCGGCCGCGCATGGCTCGATGATGGAAAACCAGGCACCGCGGCGCAGTTCTTCCTGCAGAACTACCTTGCCGACAAGAAGGGCGCGCGTGCACCTGACAGCCTGCTTTATCTCGGCATTGCCATGGTCAAGCTCAAGGACACCGAGAAGGCCTGCGGTGCGTTCGCCGAACTCGCCTCGACCTACCCGGACGAGATCGCCGGTCGCCTCAAGGGCCAGTATGATGCCGCGCGCGGCTCGGTGAAGTGCAAGTAATGGTCTCGGGAATAGCCTGACCGCTGCGGCTGCGCGCTTTGCCGCGCAGTGGGCAGCGGTTGCTCCTGAAGGTCGCGTCGGGCTTGCCGTATCGGGCGGGCCGGACAGCCTCGCCATGCTGCTGCTGTTCCACGAAGTTGCGCCGCGCGACTTCTCCGTGGCGACGGTCGATCATGGTCTGCGCCCGGAAAGCGCGAATGAGGCGGCGATGGTCGCTGGCCTCTGCGCGGAACGCGGCATTGCCCACACGACGCTGACGATTTCGCTCGCCAAGGGCAGTGCCGTGCAGGAGCGGGCGCGGGCGGCGCGGTATCACGCACTGGCAGGATGGATGCGTGAACAGGACTTGTGCGCCCTCGTCACCGCCCACCACGCCGACGATCAGGCCGAGACGATGGTGATGCGCCTGAACCGTGGTGCAGGCCTGCGCGGACTTGCCGCAATGCGCAGCGTGGCTCAGGTGCCGGGCGCGGCCGAACTGCCCCTGCTGCGCCCGCTGCTGGGGTGGCGGCGGGCAGAGCTTGGCGCGGTAGTCGAAGCCGCCGGAATCGCCCCGGCACTCGATCCATCGAATCACGACGCCAGCTATGAGCGGGTGCGGGCGCGTGAAGCCATGACGTCAACACAAGCTTTCGACGCCAATGGCTTTGCGACAAGTGCCGCGCATCTGGCGCAGGCCGATGTGGCGCTCGACTGGGCACTGGCGCAGCTGTGGACGCAAGTTGCCGTCGACGCATCCGCCATTCACATCACCCCGCCGCCAGACCTGCCGCGGGTGCTGGCGCTACGCTTGCTGGAACGTGTGATGGCGCATTTCAACGCCCCGTCCCCGCGCGGGGGCGAGCTCGTCCGCTGGCTCGAGTCGCTTGAAGCGAAAGGGGTGGCGACGCTTGGCGGAATCAAGGCCGATGGCCGCGACGGGGCATGGCGTTTTACCCTTGCGCCAAAGCGCCGCGACGCCTGAACCTGCCCTAGCGGGACAGGTCGCTGAAAAACCGCAATTGCTTTATATAGCGATTCAGGCGTTATTGAGATTCTGAAGGCCAATCCTACATTGGCTTCATACCCGCCCGCGTCCCCGGGCGATTGCGGAAAGACAGCGATGAACGACGACCAGCCCCAGGGCAATCCGTGGATCAAGAGCCTCCTCGTCTGGGGCGGGATATTCCTCGCACTCCTGCTCGTCGTCTCGATGTTCGGTTCGCGCGTCGATACGACCGCGACGACCATTCCCTATTCCGCTTTCCGCAGCCAGGTGAGCGAAGGTCTGGTCCGCTCGGTCGAGATCGCGCCGGAGCGGATCACGGGCACGCTCAAGAACGGTGGCCAGTTCGCCACGGTGCCGGTGCCCGGCGATTCGGACCTGCCCAAGCTGCTGGCCGACAACAACGTGCAGTACGCGGGCAAGGCGGCAGAACAGCCGAACATGCTGATGTACATTCTGTTCAACTCGCTGCCGTTCCTGCTGATTCTCGGCGTTGCCTTCTTCGCGCTGCGCCAGATGCAGAAGGGCGGCGGTTCGGGCGCGATGGGCTTTGGCAAGTCCAAGGCCAAGCTGCTCACCGAACGGTCGGGCCGCGTCACTTTCGATGACGTTGCCGGCATCGACGAAGCGCGTGAGGAGCTGGAGGAAATCGTCGAGTTCCTGCGCGATCCATCGCGCTTCTCCAAGCTCGGTGGTCAGATCCCCAAGGGCGCGCTGCTGGTCGGTTCGCCCGGCACCGGCAAGACCCTGCTCGCCCGCGCGATCGCCGGTGAAGCAGGCGTGCCGTTCTTCACAATCTCGGGCTCGGACTTCGTCGAGATGTTCGTCGGCGTCGGCGCAAGCCGCGTGCGCGACATGTTCGAGCAGGCCAAGAAAAACGCGCCATGCATCGTGTTCATCGATGAAATCGACGCCGTCGGCCGCCACCGTGGCCACGGCCTCGGCAATTCGAATGACGAGCGCGAGCAGACGCTGAACCAGCTGCTGGTCGAGATGGACGGCTTCGAGGCCAACGAAGGCATCATCATCATCGCGGCAACCAACCGCCCTGACGTGCTCGACCCTGCGCTGCTGCGTCCCGGCCGATTTGACCGTCAGGTGGTCGTGCCGATCCCCGATATCGAGGGCCGCGAAAAGATTCTCTCGGTGCACATGAAGAAGGTGCCGCTCGCGCCCGACGTCAACCCGCGCACCATCGCGCGCGGCACGCCGGGCTTCTCGGGCGCGGACCTTGCCAACCTCGTCAACGAGGCCGCCCTGCTCGCCGCGCGCCGCAACAAGCGCCTTGTTGCCATGCAGGAGTTCGAGGACGCCAAGGACAAGGTCATGATGGGTGCGGAACGCCGCTCGATGGTCATGACCGACGACGAAAAGAAAATGACCGCCTATCATGAGGCTGGCCATGCCATCGTCTCGGTGCAGGAACCGGCATCCGACCCGATACACAAGGCCACGATCATCCCGCGCGGCCGCGCGCTGGGCATGGTCATGCGCCTGCCTGAGCGTGACAGCTATTCCTATCACCGCGACAAGATGCACGCGAACCTCTCGGTCGCCATGGGTGGCCGCGTCGCCGAAGAGCTGATCTTCGGGCACGACAAGGTGTCGTCGGGCGCTTCGTCGGACATCCAGTACGCCACTTCGCTGGCGCGCTCGATGGTGACAAAGTGGGGCATGTCCGACAAGCTTGGGCCGCTGCAGTACGAAGATCAGCAGGAAGGCTACCTTGGTATGGGCGGATCTGCCCGCCTGTTCGCCTCGGACGAGACCAACAAGCTGATCGACAGCGAAATCCGTGGCCTTGTCGACGGTGCCCATGCGCGGGCGACCGACATCCTCAAGACCAACGAGGACAAGCTCCACCTTCTTGCCCAGGCGCTACTCGAGTATGAGACGCTGACGGGCGACGAGATCAAGGATCTGCTCGAAAGCGGCAAGCTCGACCGTCCGCAAAGCCCGAGTGGCCCGGCCCGTCCGGTCTCGGCACAGGGCTCGGCCGTTCCCCGCGCCGGACGCAAGTTCGGCGGTTCGGCCAGCCCGCAGCCGGCCTGATTCAAGCTTGATCGAAATGCGAAAGGGCGGGGGGAAACCTCCGCCCTTTTCGTTTGCGCGACAGCCTTATCCGCCCGCCTCAACCAGGATTACCAACGCGAACAGCATCATCGCCAGAAAGGCGAACATGCTGAGGAACCACGTCCGCCACCACGCGCCGAACCACGAAAGTCCATAGGCCCCGCGCAATTGCAGCAGCATGTGGATCGGCGGAAGGATGGCGATTACGCCGATGTTTGCGATGCCGAGAGTGTTCCCGATCGTCGCCACGATGCCAAGCAGGGTCATGAAGCAGAGCGAATAGGTGACGAACACGGTGTGATCGTAGAGCCCGAAGCGGCGACTGAACGGGAACAGCAGCCACAGGAACGGTACCGAGATCGGGATCAGTGCCCAGCTCAGCTTGTAGCTGTAGGTCTGCACCTTGTAGAGCGCGAGGCCGGGATTGGCCTTTGCCTTCTTCACCGCCTCGTTGATCCAGCCGATGTCGCTCGCCGTCTCGAGGCCGCTGGTGTCGATGTTCGAAACGCTGACGCCGCTCGCTTTCAGCTTTTCCATTGCGGCGATGTTGTCATTCGATTCGGCGATGCCCTTGTCGATCCTGGCGAGCAGTTCGGGATCGCCAGCGGCTTCCTTGCGCGAGGCCACCAACTCGGCGAGGTCCTTGCGTTCGTTCTTCAGCGCCTGATCCACGGTTACGTTGACGTTGGCGCCGATGTCCCCGCCCAGCGAATTGATCGTGGTGAACAGCAGGAACACGCAGAACAGGAAAAGCGCGATGGGCGAGACGTAAGAGGCGCGCTTGCCGTCAATGTATTCGCGGGTGAGCCTTCCGGGCCTGGCCACGAGCATCGGCAGCGTGCGCCAGATCTTGCCTTCGAAGTGGAATACGCCGTGCAGCAGGTCGTGAAAGAACGCGCCAAGCGTCTTGTGAACGTGTGCGGCCTGCCCGCAGGCGTGGCAGTGGCTGCCGACAAGTGCCGTGCCGCAGTTCAGGCAGGCGGATTCATGGGTGTGACCATCGCTCCGGTATTCTCCAGCCGTCGGCTCGACGGTGCGTGCCGCTGCCAATGCCCCTGCCATGTCGCCGAGTGTCTCGGTTCCGCTCAATGCCATTCCCCCTGTTGCGCTCTCAGCATAACGACCCCGGGCTTGCCCTGCCACACCCTTGAGACATCACGATTTCACCGAACATTAACCTTGAACGTGCAGTCCGGAGCCCAAGAGGGTAAGCAGGACACGTGTTCACGCCACGAGATCAGATGATGGCGCTCGCCGGAGCGGGTGGGGGGAGCGGCTTCGGCCAGCGCACTGCCCCGCCGCGTGCGCCTGTCCTGCCCTCGCGTGCGCAGCGTCTGCTTCGTACGTTCGAGCAGCGGTTAGCACATCATTGGCCCCGCGTGATCGCACCGGTCGAACGCTGGTTCGCGAAAGTCGATCTTGCGCCCGATCTTGCTGAGGACATCGGTAGCGCCCGCTGGTTCCGCGGGTTTGGAACGATGCTCGGTCTTGGCGCAGCGGCTGTGCTGATGTGGCCCGACTTCGCGCCGTTGCAGGCTGCGCCGCTCACTGTTCTCGATGAGGCGGCGCAGGCTGAAATGCGCGTGCAGGGCATCCGTCCACTCGCGCTCGGCGCCGACAATGGCCGCCACATGACCGCGACCTCTGCCGTCATCCCGCTGGCTGCGGCGCCTGAGCGGCCCAGCATCGATCTTTCTGCAACGCTCGGTGCCGGCGACAGCTTCCCGCGCATGTTGCAGCGCGCAGGCCTTGCCAGCACCGACATCGTCCGCGTCATCGATCTGGTGGGCGGGCAGGTGAAGCCCGGCGCAATCCCGGAGGGTACACGCTTTGCTATCAGGCTCGGCGCGCGCTCCAGTCCGGCCCAGCCACGTCCGCTGGAACAGCTCTCGTTCCGTCCGCGCTTCGATCTTGCACTGGATATCCGGCGCAGTGGCGGCGGGCTGGTGCTGGCGTCGAACGCCATTGCGGTGGACACTTCGCCCATGCGCATTCGCGGCATCGTCGGGGCGAGCCTATATCGTTCTGCCCGCGCAGCAGGTGCACCGCCGTCGGCCGTGCAAGACTACCTGCGCACCATCGACGAGCACATGGCCTTCGAGGAAATTGCCCCGGGCGACGAGTTCGACCTCGTCTTTGCCAACCGCCGTGCCGGAACCGGCGAGGAGCAGGCGGGCGACCTACTTTATGCAGGCGTGGTCCGCGCCGGAAAGCCGGTTCTGCAACTGCTGCGCTGGGGCAATGACGGCGCGTTCTATTCGCCGCAGGGCATGGCTGAGGGCGCGCAGGAGACCACCGGCTTCCTTGGCGCGCCGGTCAATGGTCACATCACCTCGGGCTACGGCGCACGCCGCCACCCGATCCTCGGTTACGTCCGCATGCATGCCGGGATAGACTTCGCCGCCAGCTGGGGCGCTCCGATCTATGCTGCCACCGACGGGCGCGTGAGCTTTGCCGGATGGCACGGCGGGCACGGCAACTACGTGCGGCTCGATCACGGCGGTGGCATTGGCACAGGTTACGGTCACATGAGCCGCATCGCTGTGGCTCCGGGCATGAGCGTGCGGCGTGGTCAGGTGATCGGCTATGTCGGCTCGACCGGCCTCTCCACCGGCCCGCATCTGCATTACGAGATGTATCGTGGCGGGCAGACGGTGAACCCGCTGTCGATGACCTCGATCGTGCAGCGCGCCGCGGTTGACCCGGCGCAACTGGCGGCGTTCCGCAGCAAGCTTGCCCAGATCACGGCGATCCCGGCAAATCGCAGCCGGTGATTGCAGCCGCATCGCTGGTTCGCTACGCCTGCAACCATGACCAGCTATCCGATGATCCGCCTGCGCCGCACCCGTGCCACCGCGTGGAGCCGCGCCATGCACCGCGAGGTGCTCGTCACGCCTGCCGACCTGATCTGGCCGTTGTTCGTGACCGAAGGGCAAGGCGTCGAAGACCCGATTCTTTCGCTTCCCGGCGTATCGCGCTGGTCGGTCGACGGGATCGTGGCGCGGGCAAAGGAAGCGGTGGCGCTCGGCATTCCCTGCCTTGCGCTGTTTCCGAACACGCAGGCTGACCGCCGCAGCGAAGACGGCAAGGAAGCCCTGAACCCCGACAACCTGATGTGCCGCGCCATCCGCGCGATCAAGGACGCCTGTGGCGACGACATCGGCGTGCTGACCGACGTCGCGCTCGATCCCTATACCAGCCATGGCCAGGACGGGCTGATTGACGAGCAGGGCTATGTCCTGAACGACGCAACCGTCGAGATGCTCGTCGGCCAGAGCCTCAACCAGGCGGCGGCGGGCGCTGACATCATCGCGCCATCGGACATGATGGATGGCCGCATCGGTGCGATCCGCGAGGCGCTGGAAGGTGCTGGCCACGCCAACGTGCAGATCATGTCCTATGCGGCCAAGTACGCCTCGGCGTTCTATGGTCCGTTCCGTGACGCCGTGGGGTCAAGCGGGCTGCTCAAGGGCAACAAGAAGACCTACCAGATGGACCCGGGCAATGCCGAGGAAGCGCTGCGCGAGGTCGAGATGGATCTGGCCGAGGGCGCGGACAGCGTGATGGTCAAACCGGGCCTGCCTTACCTCGACATCGCATGCCGCGTTAAGGAAACGTTCGGCGTGCCGGTCTTCGCCTATCAGGTGAGCGGCGAATACGCGATGATAGAGGCGGCTGTGGCGGCGGGTGCTGCCGATCGCGACGCGATGGTGCTCGAAACGCTAGTGGCGTTCAAGCGCGCGGGCTGCTCTGGCGTGCTGACCTACCATGCTGCCCATGCGGCGCGCCTGATGAGCAAGTAAATGACCTATCCCGACGTTTCGATCATTCCGTTCAATGGCAAGATGCCGCGCGTCCACGAATCCGCGTTCATTGCGCCGGGCTGCCGGATCATCGGCGATGTCGAGATCGGGCCGGACGTATCCATCTGGTACAACTGCGTGCTGCGCGGCGACGTGAACGCCATCCGCATCGGCGCGCGCACCAATATCCAGGACGGCAGCGTCATCCATGTCGACAGTCCGGCGCCGAACAAACCCGACGGTTTCCCGACGATCATCGGCGAGGACGTGCTGGTCGGCCATCTTGCCATGGTCCACGGCTGCGTGATCGAGGATCGCGGTTTCGTCGGCCTCGGCGCCATCGTGATGAGCGGCGCGCATATCGAGAGCGATGGCATGCTGGCGGCTGGCGCGATGCTGACCGGTGGCAAGCGCGTGCTTTCGCGCCAGCTGTGGAGCGGACGCCCCGCAGCGTACATGCGCGATCTCAACGACGTTGCGATCACCGAGATGCAGCGCGGCGTGCAGCACTACGTCCAGAACGGACAGGCGCATAAGGCAGCTGTCCTTGGCACGACCGAAGGCTGACCTCCCGTCGCCCGCTGCCTTGCGGGCGCTTGCGGACAGTGAAGGACGGCTGGCCGTGCGGGTGACGCCAGGCGCGCGCAGCGAAGGCATCGAGATCGAAGAGGGCCGCGTATCGGTCAAGGTGCGGGCCAAGCCTGAGGACGGCAAGGCCACGACCGCCGTTCTCGAACTGCTGGCGCTGGCGCTGGAAGTCGCGCCGTCGAAAGTGGAAATGTTGCGCGGCGCAACTTCGCGCGAAAAGCTGTTCAGGATTCCTCTGGAACCCTGAACGCAATGGCTACCATCAGCGCGGACCATGCGCTGGCGATCCACAGGCAGCCCATAGGCAGGCGGTCCTGCAGGAATGCGCCCAGCACCGCGCCGGCCAGCAGCCCCATCCACAATTGTGCCCAGGATGTCCAACCGCTCTGCCGCTTGCCTGCCAGCTGCCCCGCCAGCCCGATGCCGAGCTTGACCAGCGCTCCCGTCATGTAGGTAAGGCCCACCGTCACTTCGCCATCGCGCTGGAACGTGTTGTTGAGCGCACCCATGGCGAGAACAAGGCCGCCCATCATCATCGCGTCATGATCAAGGGCGCGGGCGAGCGATGCGGCGAGCAGCAGCAATGTGACCAGCGCCAGCACGGCGGGCTTGCGCAAGACGCCCGCGCGCTCCGAAACGAGAGCGCCACCGGTCACGCCGGATATGAATCCGAGGATCAGCAGGGCGGGCACCAGAGCATCCGCTGGTGCCGTACCGAGCGCTACGCCAAGCCGGGTGGTGTTGCCCGACATGAACGAGACGAAATAGCCGTGCGCCGAGAGGAAGCCGACCGAATCGACGAAGCCGGCCATCGCGGCAAGGGCCATGGCAAAGGCGCGGCGCTGTCGGTCATTGAGGATCACGCAGGCCTTCTAGCGGGCCTGTGCCCGGCTGGGAATCAGTTGCGTGCCATGCCGCGCGCCATCTGTCCCAGCACCTGGCTCAGCCCTTCGGCAATCTCGCGATCGTCCGGCGCGACATCTGTGATGGCGCGGGCCATGCAATCGGCCCATTGCGTCGCCGTTTCTCGCGTGATCGGGAAGGGCTTGTGCATCGACATCATGCACTTGCCGGGATTGGCCTCGAACCACTGGCGCGGGCCGCCGCTCCATCCGGCAAGGAAGCCGGGAAGCGATTCGCGCATGGGGCCAAGATCGGCTGCATGCATATCGCGCAGCGCCTTGTAGGCCGGGTCCGTATCCATCAGGTCATAGAAGCGGTCGGTTATCTGGCGCAGCACGTCGATACCGCCAAGGCGCTCATAGGGACTCGTTGCAGGTGCTTGGGTGGCCAAGGGTCGGGCTCCGGGGGAAGGAATCTGGAGCCTCGGTCCTGCCCTGCCGTTGTCCAAGCGGCATTGACCGGGATCAATCCCGGTGAGGAAGCGCCTTTGCGGCAAGCCCTGCCGCCATGCCACCGAGCACGGCACCGATCGCCCAGTTCGTCGCCACGGCATCCCATTGCCGATACCGCGTCCACTCGCTTCCGGTGCGCAGCGATGCCCAGGCGAGGCGGCCCAGCGCATAGGCGGGCGCGGCGAGCAGAAGGTTTGCCATTATCGTTCTCTCCCGGATAGTTACCGGGAAACGGCACGGCGCGCGCGTGGTTCCGTGAAAGCTCAGTCCGCAATCAGACCTTTGAGCGTCTCCAGCCGATCCGCTTCATGCGCTGGCTTGTCGGTGCGGATGCGGCTGATGCGGGGGAAGCGCATGGCGACGCCCGACTTGTGGCGCTTGCTGGCATGGACCGAATCGAACGCCACCTCGAATACCAGCGACTTGTCGGTCTCGCGCACCGGGCCGAACTTGGCGATCGTGTGCTGACGGACGTGGCGGTCGAGGAACTTCAGTTCCTCGTCGGTGAAGCCGAAGTAGGCCTTGCCCACCGGCAGCAGTTCCGCGCCCGCATCGGGATCGCCGTTCCAGCAGCCGAAGGTGAAATCGGAATAGAAAGATGAGCGCTTGCCGCTGCCCCTTTGCGCGTACATCAGCACGCAATCGATCAGCAGCGGATCGCGCTTCCACTTGTACCACAGCCCGGTCCGCCGCCCCGCCACATAAGGCGAATCGCGCCGCTTCAACATGACGCCTTCGATGGCGTCATCCCGCGCCCGCGCACGGATCTCGGCGAGATCATCGAAGTCCTTGGCCGCGATCACTTGTGAGAGGTCGAACCGACTCGAGTCGAGGCGCGGCACCAGCGCTTCGAGCCGTGCCCGCCGCTGCTCCCACGCCCACTCGCGCAAGTCCTCGCCCTCGTCGATCAGCAGATCGTAGAGGCGCACGAAGGCGGGATAATCGGCGAGCATTGCCTTCGACACCGTCTTGCGGCCCAGGCGCTGTTGGAGCGCATTGAAACTCGCCGCCCCCCCGATCTCGCCACCCTGATGTGCTCCACGCACGAGCAATTCGCCATCGAGCACGCAAGGGATTGTCAGCGCGGCGGTCACTTCCGGGAATGTCCCCGAGATGTCGTCGCCACCGCGCGAATAGACGCGCGTTTCGCCCGCAACGTGGACGATCTGCACGCGAATCCCGTCCCACTTCCACTCCGCCGCGAATTCCGACAGGTCGAGGCTTTCCGCCTCCAACGGATGGGCGAGCATGAACGGCCGGAACAACGGCAGCAGATCGGTTCGCGGCGGGGCCGCACCATTTGCCGCCCAGTCGAACAGCGGAATGTAGGGCGGGGCCTGCCCGTGCCAGTACTCCTCGACGTCTTCCACGCTGACGTCGAAGGCTTGGGCAAATGCCACTTTCGCCAGCCTTGCGGAGATGCCGATGCGCATGGCGCCAGTCGCAAGCTTCAGAAAAGCATAGCGACCATTGACGTCAAGACGGTCCATGAGCTCTGCCACGACGGCAGGCGCGGTGCTGCGTGTGGTGGCGTGCAGTGTATCGACCACTTCGGCGACAGTCGGCGTGGGATGTTGAACACCCACAGGTTCCGGCCAGAGCAGGCTTGCCGTCTCGGCAGTATCGCCCACGTAATCGCGGCTGAGCGTCCACAGCACCGGATCAACCCGCTCGGCCATCAGGCTGCGGATCAGGCTGGCCTTCACTGCCGGAAAGTCCAGCCCGTCGGTCAGTGCGGCCAGCGCCCAGCCCCGGTCCGGATCGGGCGTTTCGCGCAAGTAGTCGGCCAGCAGCGCCAGTTTGGCATTGCGCGATGGGGTGAGCACGAGCGCATCGAGCAGGGCGGCGAAGCGCTCCATCAGTCGTCCTCATCCTCATACCCCACCAGCGCCAGCGCGCGGGCCTTGCGCTGGGTCAGTTCGCACCAGCGCAACAGCGCTTCCTCGCGGCCATGGGTGACCCACGTTTCGGACGGGTTTACTTGCGCGATGGTCTGGGTCAGCTCGTCCCAGTCGGCATGGTCGGAGATGATCAGCGGCAGTTCCACGCCGCGTTGCCGCGCCCGCTGCCGCACGCGCATCCAGCCTGACGCCATGGCGGTGACCGGATCGGGCAGGCGCCTGCTCCAGCGATCATTGAGTGCAGAGGGCGGGCAGACCACGATGGCGTTTTCCAGCGCCGCCTTTGCCACCCCTGCCACCTGCCTCAGATCGCCAAGATCGACGCCGTGCTCCTCATAGAGCCTGCACATCCGCTCCATCGCGCCGTGCAGCCAGATCGTCTCATGATACCCGGCGGCGCGAAGCTCCGCGATTACCCGCTGCGCCTTGCCCAACGCATAGGCCCCGACCAGCACGCACCGCCCAGCGTCATTCTCGCGCGCGGCGAGAAGCTTGGCCATTTCGTCGGCAATCGGCGGATGGCGGAACACCGGCAGGCCAAAGGTCGCCTCGGTCACGAAGACATCGCAGGGCGTCACCGCAAACGGCGGGCAGGTAAGATCGGCGCGGCGCTTGTAGTCGCCGGTCACGACCACACGCTCACCCGCATGTTCGAGCAGGATCTGCGCCGAGCCGAGGACATGGCCTGCCGGGACGTAAGTTGCGCTGACACCACCTTTCAGCCGCACCGTCTCGCCATAGGCCACAGGCGTCGCGGCCGTTTCCAGTACGCCATAGCGCAGCGCCATGATCGCCAGCGTCTCGGGCGTGGCGATGGTGAGCCCATGCCCACCGCGTGCGTGATCGGCGTGGCCGTGCGTGACCAGCGCCGTATCCACCGCCCGCGCCGGGTCGATCCACGCATCGGCGGGGGCAACGTAAAGCCCGTGCGGTTCGGGTCTCAGCCAGGAGAAGTGCAGCGCCATCATCGTGAAATGGACGGTTCGGCCTTTGGGTTCCAGTGCCCTTCGTGCCGTGAAGTTGCGCTGCGCAACTTTGCATCTCTGCGGGAAACCCCTTCCGAAAAAGAAAAAGGCCCACCCCTGATGGGGCAGGCCTTGATCTCTTGCGCGAGGAAGAAGCTTACTCGGCTTCGTCGGCGCTCGGCTCTTCAGTCGCGGCGGAGCCCGCCTTGCCCTTCTTCGCCTTTTTCTTGACCAGCTTGGGTGCGGCCGGGGTCAGCTCGAAGGAGAGCGCATCCTCCTTCAGGCTGACGTGGACCTCGCCGCCATTGGCCAGCTTGCCGAACAGCAGTTCCTCAGCGAGCGGCTTCTTGACCTTTTCCTGGATCAGGCGGGCCATCGGGCGGGCGCCATAGAGCTTGTCATAGCCCTTCTTCGCCAGCCAGCTGCGCGCGTCGGCATCGAACTGGATGTGGACGTTCTGTTCGGCCAGCTGGAGTTCGAGCTGCAGGATGAACTTGTCTACCACGCGGCTGACGACTTCGGTTGGCAGGTAGCTGAACGGCACGATCGCATCGAGACGGTTGCGGAATTCAGGCGTGAACATCTTCTTCACCGCCTCATCGCCCGCGTCGGCCTTCGACACGTCGCCAAAGCCGATGCCCTGCCGCGCCATGTCCGATGCGCCCGCATTGGTGGTCATGATCAGGACCACGTTGCGGAAATCAACGGTCTTGCCGTGGTGGTCGGTCAACCGGCCATTGTCCATCACCTGCAGCAGGATGTTGAACAGGTCGGGGTGGGCCTTCTCGATCTCGTCGAGCAGCAGGACGCAGTGCGGCTGCTGGTCGATGGCATCGGTGAGCAACCCGCCCTGATCGAACCCGACATAGCCCGGAGGCGCACCGATCAGGCGCGAGACCGAGTGCCGCTCCATGTATTCCGACATGTCGAAGCGCTGCAGCGGGATGCCCATGATCTGGGCAAGGCTGCGCGCGACTTCGGTCTTGCCGACGCCGGTGGGGCCGGAGAACAGGAACGAGCCGATCGGCTTGTCTGCATCGCGCAGGCCAGCGCGGCTGAGCTTCATCGCCGAGGACAGCACCTCGATGGCCTTGTCCTGACCGAACACCAGACGCTTGAGATCGCGGTCGAGATGCTCAAGCACCTTCTTGTCGTCCGAGCTGACCGACTTTGGCGGGATGCGCGCCATCGTCGCGATGACCTGCTCGATCTCGCGGGCGGTGATGGTCTTCTTGCGCTTCGAAGGCGGCACCAGCATCTGCATCGCGCCCACTTCGTCGATCACGTCGATCGCCTTGTCGGGCAGCTTGCGGTCATTGATGTAGCGCGCCGAGAGCTCGACTGCGGTCTTGATCGCATCGGGCGTGTACTTGACCTTGTGGTGCTCCTCGAACGCGGTGCGAAGGCCGCGCAGGATCTTGATCGTGTCCTCGATGGTCGGCTCGTTCACGTCGATCTTCTGGAACCGGCGCAGCAGGGCGCGGTCCTTCTCGAAGTGGTTGCGGAACTCCTTGTAGGTGGTCGAGCCGATGCAACGGATCGTGCCCCCCGAAAGCGCGGGCTTGAGCAGGTTCGAGGCGTCCATCGCGCCGCCGCTGGTCGCGCCGGCACCGATCACGGTGTGGATCTCGTCGATGAAGAGGACCGCGTGCGGCATCTTCTCGAGTTCGGAAACGACCTGCTTGAGGCGTTCCTCGAAGTCACCGCGATAGCGCGTGCCGGCGAGCAAGCTGCCCATGTCGAGCGAGTAGATCACCGCCTCGGACAGCACTTCGGGAACGTCGCCTTCGACGATCTTGCGCGCAAGGCCTTCGGCAATCGCCGTCTTGCCCACGCCCGGATCGCCCACATAAAGCGGATTGTTCTTGGAGCGGCGGCACAGGATCTGGATCGTGCGGTCCACTTCGGGGCCACGCCCGATCAGCGGATCGACCTTGCCGTTCAGCGCCTTCTCGTTGAGGTTGACGCAGAACTGGTCGAGCGCGGTTTCCTTCTTCTGGCCCTTGGCGTCGGCCTTCTCCTCCTGCTGCTTGGGGGCCTCTTCCTCGGCGCCCTTGGGCGTGCGGCCTTCGACCTGACGGCCACCCTTGCCGATGCCGTGGCTGATGAAGCTGACGGCATCCAGGCGGCTCATGTCCTGCTGCTGGAGGAAATAGACCGCGTAGGAATCGCGTTCGGAAAACAGCGCGACCAGCACGTTCGCTCCGGTCACGGTGTCCTTGCCCGAGGACTGCACGTGAAGGATGGCGCGCTGGATCACCCGCTGGAACCCGGCGGTCGGCTGCGGATCGGCCTTTTCCTGCGTCTTGAGCGACTGGTATTCCTGATCGAGGTACTGGCGCACCACGTCACCCAGATCGCCAAGGTCCACGCCGCAGGCCTGCATGACCTGCGCCGCATCCGGATCGTCGATCAGGGCCAGCAGGAGATGCTCGAGAGTCGCGTACTCGTGGCTGCGCTCGGATGCATTGGCGAGCGCGGTGTGCAGCGTTTTCTCGAGGCTCTGGGCGAAACTGGGCATGTTGCGGCTACTTTCTGGCTGGCGCCGATGGGTTCCCTGAAGGGGAGAGTGCACACGCGTTATTAACCGTGGCTAAACCACGTGTGAGGGTGAAGACAGATGTCCTGAAGACATCGTCATATCCGGCGATATGGTGACGCCCTCCGGCAAAAGGAAGGGCGTCGCACATCATCCCGCTTCACCTGAAGGCGGGGGCTTTCCGAACAGGGCTTCTGCGGCGGCGCGATGGGCGCTGGCCTTGTCGCGATGCGCTACGGTGCGCATGATTTCCAGCTCGAGCAGGCGGATGCGCTCGTTCAGTTCATCGTGCGAATAGGGGTCGAGCAGCTCTGTTGCCAGCTGGCTGGCCAGATCCCCTTTCGGGCGAGGGCGCTCGTCAATGTCCATTGCGGGCAGTTTGTGCATTGCAGTGCCTTGCTGTCAACGCCTAGCGTGGGCTAGCCAGACGCAAATTGGTATTCGCGCGGACGAGGGTTTTGGATGAGCGGCATTCCTGCAACTATGACGGCAATCGGCTGGGATGCGCCCGGCGGGCCGGACGTGCTTCGTCCCGAACAGGTGGCGGTGCCCGTGCCGGGGCCGGGTCAGGTGCTGGTCAAGGTCGCCTTTGCCGGGGTCAACCGGCCCGACGTGATCCAGCGTCAGGGCTTCTACCCGCCCCCGCCCGATGCCTCGCCCCTGCCGGGACTGGAGATTTCGGGGCAAGTCGTCGCCATGGGCGAAGGCGTGACCTGGCCGTTCACCGGCACGATGGTTTGCGCGCTTGTCGCAGGCGGCGGCTATGCGCAATATTGCATCGCCGAAGCCGCCCAGTGCCTGCAGGTTCCCACCGGCCTTTCGCTGGCAGAGGCGGCGGCGATTCCCGAAACGCTGTTCACCGTCTGGCACAACGTGTTCGAGCGCGGCATGGCGGCGCCGGGTGAGACGATCCTCGTCCACGGCGGCACCAGCGGGATCGGCTCGATGGCGGTGCTGCTGGGCAAGCTGTTCGATGTAAAGGTCATCGTCACCTGTGGTGGCGCAGACAAGTGCGCGCAGGCGCTGGCCATCGGCGCGGCCCACGCGATCGATTACAAGGCCAGCGATTTCGTCGAGGAAGTCCGGCGCATTACCGAAGGCCGGGGTGTCGACATGGTGCTCGACATGGTCGCGGGCGATTACGTGGCGCGCAACATCAAGTGTCTGGCTGACGACGGCCGCCATGTCACCATCGCGGTGCAGGGCGGTCTCAAGGCCGAGATCAACATGGCCGAAGTCATGCGCCGCCGCATCACCCTGACCGGCTCGACCCTGCGCCCGCGCTCGAAGGCGTTCAAGGCGGCGCTCGCTTCCGAGATCCGCGAGACCGTCTGGCCGCTGGTCGCCACAGGCGAACTGCGCCCGATCATGGACCAGACCTTCCCGCTGGCAGAAGCCTCCGCCGCCCATGCGCGGATGGAGCAGGGCAGCCATATCGGCAAGATTGTGCTGGCGGTTTAGGCTGCAGTCGATAGTCGCGCTGCGCGCGATGCCCACCCCCAGCCCCTCCCGCCTGCGGGAGGGGAGTAAAAGCGCAGTGCCGTCATCCCCCCTCCCGCAAGCGGGAGGGGTCGGGGGTGGGAAATGGCGATAGCCAATGAAAAAGGCCGCCCCTTCGCAAGGGCGGCCCTTTCAAACCAGCAATCAGCCCAGCCTCAGCTGTCCGAGATGCCCTCGGCGCGGCGGGCGGCGAGCCAGGCGGCGGCTTCGGCTTCCTGCGCGGCTTCCGATGCGGCCTTGGCCGAGGCATCGCGCTCGGCGCGCAGTTCCTCGATCAGGGCATCGCGATCCGAACCCAGGCGCACGGCGGCAAGGCCGTCGTCCTCGATGCCGGCCTTCTTCGCGGCCTTGGCCACCAGCGAATCCAGTTCGCGCTGCGAGCACAGGCCCAGCGTCACCGGGTCTTTCGGGTTGATGTTCGAGATGTTCCAGTGGCTGCGATCACGGATCGCGGCGATGGTCGTGCGCGTGGTGCCGATCAGCTTGCCGATCTGCGCATCCGAAACTTCCGGATGATTGCGCAGGATCCAGGCAATGCCGTCTGGCTTGTCCTGACGCTTCGAGACCGGCGTGTAGCGCGGCCCCTTGGTGCGGCTGACCGAGATCGGCGCGCGCTGCATCTTGAGCTTGTATTCGGGGTTTGCCTGACCCTTGTCGATCTCGGCCTGGTTGAGTTCGCCCGAGTGGATCGGATCGCGCCCGGTGTACTTCTGGCCGGCCAGATCATCGGCCATCGCCTGCACTTCAAGGATGTGCAGCCCGCAGAACTCGGCGATCTGCTCGAACGTGAGTGCGGTATTGTCGACGAGCCACGACGCGGTGGCGTGCGGCATCAGCGGATACGTGGGCTGGGTGCTCACGGACAATCTCCCGGAAGAGGGACGCCGCAAATGCGGGTCACCTGAAAAGCGGATACAATAAGGGCCGCCCCTTGCGGAGCGGCCTTGAACGGGGTCGATGTAAGACGGGAATGGCGAATCGGCAAGTTTTGTTTTGGAACCCCTCAGCTGACCAGCGTGAGCGAGGGCTCTTCGCCCGCATGGACGCGATGGGCAAAGCGGCCATCGACCTGCGCGCCCTGTTCGATCGTCAGCGCGTCATAAGACACGTCGCCATGAATGCGCGCGGTCTTGAGGATCACCAGTTCGCCCGCCTCGATGGAGCCGTGGACCGTGCCCGAAAGCCGCGCGCTCTGCGCCTTGATCGCGCCGGTCACCGTGCTCTTCTCGCCCTGAACGAGCGCGGCGCAGGTGATGTCGCCCTCGACCGTGCCGTCGATGTGCAGATCTGCACTGGCCGAAAGATCGCCCTTTACGGCAACATCGGGACCCAGAACGGAGAAGGTCGCGGCCATCGTCGTGTTACTCCCCGTTGGTGTGCGCGGTGCTTCCGGCGCGGATTTCCTGAACATGCCTGTTTGCCTCAAGGAACGGGCGCGGGTTGACCGGACGGTCGTTGATCCGCACTTCGAAATGGAGATGTGGGCCCGTGGAGCGCCCGGTATTGCCGATCTTGCCGATCTCGCTGCCGGCCTCGACCTTCTGGCCAAAGCGCGCTTCGGTGCGCGACATATGCGCATAGCGCGTCATCAGGCCGTTGCCATGGCTGACTTCGACGACGTTGCCATAACCCTGCCGCTGACCGACAAAGCTGACCGTCCCTGCTGCTGCGGCATAGATCGGAGCGCCCACCGGACCGCGGAAATCGAGGCCTGCGTGGAACGCAGGGCCACCGGTGAACGGGTCGGAACGATAGCCGAAGCCGCTAGAGATGTATTCGAGGCTCGCGGGCAGCGTGTTGGGGATGCGGCGAAGGCCCTTTTCCAGTGCGGCCATGCGCTCGAGGCTCGCGCCGAGGCGGGCAAAGCGCGGATCGACCGTGTCGTCGCTGCCGGTGAACAGGCGGATCAGCGGGCCGCCCATTCCGTTTTTGGCCTGACCTTCGCGGGCCGAGGCGCGCAGCATCGCGGGGTTGAGCCCGACGCGGCGGATTGCCGTCTCGGCCTGTGCCGAGCGGGCATCGGCAAATCGGGTCAGGCGTTCGATAAAGGCGAGCTGGCGCGCTTCGACTTCGGCGAGGCTTCTGGCTTCGGGCAGTTCCATCGAAATCTTGCGGACCGTCTTCTGCGCTTCGGCGCTGCTGTCGGACACTGTGCCTTGCGGGAGGTCCTTGGGCAGTTCGCCGATCGTCCCTTCGATGGCCTTCTCGATGAAGTCCTGACGGCGGTTGAGATCGTCCGCCACGCCTTCCAGCCCGCCACGATACTTCGCAACGCGGCTTTCTGCCGATGCAACGGCGGCTTCGCGCTCAAGCAATGCGGCGCGGTCGCGCGATGCGGTGAACTGGGAAATCAGCGTTGCCGCCATGACCACGAGCCAGAGCAGCACGGCCCCGGCAACGGCTCCCGCCACAGTCATCTGCAGGCGCGAGGATATGCGGATGAACCGGACCTGCCCTTGCGAGCGCATGAAGAATTCGCGTTCGGGGAACCAGACGCGGACGCGCGCTATCGCATCAGCCACGGCTGGCACAGCCGCAAAGCGGGCAGGCTTTATGGATGGCACAGGCAGGCGACCCCCGAGTCGTTATTCGTGTGGCTTGGTTAATGCAGTTCCCGTCGCGGCGCGGACTAGCCGCCGGGTTCCCGGCTGGCGAATCGGAATCCCGCCAAGTGCGCCGAGTCGTGTGAGTCCCCCGATGAATCGTTTGCATTCTTGTGATGCACCGCATTGCCGCATGTGCACCATTCTCCGAAGCGCTCGCGCCGTAATCCATCCGGATGACAGGCCTTGCCCCCGGTGCTAGGGCGCATCGCATGTCTACTGCATCCGTGTCCCAGCCCGAATCCGTGACCGATCTTGTCGAAGGTCTCGCCCGTTCTTCCCGCGCAGCCCAGCGCGTTCTGGCGCGGATGGATTCGCCAGCCAAGGAACATGCGCTCAAGCTTGCCGCCGCAGCCCTGCGCGCGGCTGAGGCAGACATTCTGGCGGCTAACGCCCGCGACATGGCCAATGGCGAGACCAACGGCCTGACCGGCGCACTGCTCGACCGGTTGAAGCTTACGCCCGAGCGGCTTGCAGGTATTGCCGATGCGGTGGAGCAGGTGGCCAGCCTTGCCGACCCGGTCGGGGAAGTGATCTCGGAAGGCTCGCGTCCCAACGGAATGGTCCTGCAGCGCCTGCGCATTCCTGTGGGCGTCATCGGGATCATCTACGAAAGCCGCCCCAACGTGACCGCCGATGCCGCCGCGCTCTGCGTGCGCTCGGGCAACGCCACGATCCTGCGCGGCGGGTCCGAGGCGGTTCATTCAAACCGGGCGATCCACAAGGCGCTGGTTTCAGGACTCGTTGAAGGCGGCGTTCCCGCCGAGGCGGTGCAACTCATGTCTACGCAGGACCGTGCCGCTGTCGGCGCGATGCTGGCGGCTGCCGGGCTGATCGACATGATCGTGCCTCGCGGTGGCAAGAGCCTCGTCGCCCGCGTGCAGGCCGATGCCCGCGTGCCGGTGCTGGCCCACCTCGATGGCATCAACCACACGTTCGTCCACGCCGCTGCCAATCCTGCCATGGCCAAGGCCATCGTGCTCAACGCCAAGATGCGCCGCACCGGCATTTGCGGGGCGATGGAAACGCTGCTTATCGACGCGACCTATCCCGATCCGCACGGTCTCGTCGAACCGCTGCTCGATGCCGGGTGCGAATTGCGTGGCGATGCCCGCGCCCGCGCCATCGATCCTCGCATCGTGCCGGTCGCCGCTAACGACTGGGACACCGAATATCTCGACGCGATCCTTTCGGTTGCCGTGGTCGATGGCCTTGATGAAGCGCTTGCCCATGTCTCGGCCCATGCCTCGGGCCATACGGACGCCATCGTGACCGAGGATCAGGCCGTGGCTGACCGCTTCCTCACCGAGGTCGATAGCGCGATCGTCATGCATAACGCCTCAAGCCAGTTTGCGGACGGAGGCGAGTTCGGCCTCGGCGCGGAGATCGGCATTGCTACGGGCCGCCTGCATGCTCGTGGTCCGGTCGCGCTCGAAGGTCTCACCACCTACAAGTGGCTGGTGCGCGGTTCGGGGCAGGTCCGCCCCTGAAAGCGCCTGCGGCTCCCCTGACCGGCCTGTTCGGCGGCAGCTTCAATCCTGCGCACGGCGGCCATCGCCGGGTCACGCTGTTTGCGATCGAGGCGCTCGGGCTTGATGAAGTGTGGTGGCTGGTCTCGCCCGGCAACGTGCTCAAGCCGGTGGAGGGTATGGCCCCGCTCGAAGCGCGAATGGCATCAGCCATGGCGATGAGCCGCAATGCGCCGATCCGCGCGACGGCAATCGAGCGCGAACTCGGAACGCGCTTCACCGTCGACGCACTGCGCGCGATCAGGCATCGATACCCTCGGCGGCGGTTCATCTGGCTGATGGGCGCGGACAACCTTGCCCAGTTCCACAAGTGGAAACACTGGCGACAGATCGCGCGCGAGATGCCGATTGCGGTGATCGCGCGTCCGGGTTATGATTCGGCTGCCTTGGCAAGTCCTGCCATGGCCTGGCTGCGCCGCTGGCGTCAGCGGCCCGGACAGTTTGTTTCCGGCGCAATGCGGAGCGCTCCGGCGCTGACCATTCTTCGCTTCGATCCTGACCATCGGTCCGCCAGCGCGATTCGCGCCTATGATCCTGATTGGTCGCACCGCATGTCCGCTGCGGTCCTGCGCGATGCCGTCACGCATCGTCAGGTAAAAGGATCGATTGTAAAGCGAGGAAAATCCTGACCGCGCAATGCCTTTGCTGCCCTTCCACCATGGGGTGGAGAGGTGAAACTCTTGCGCGTTCCAACCGTTATTCCTTGACTCTTGAGCCACGGAGGCCATTTCGCGCGACATGACCAGCGTTCAACCGCTGTCGGCCAAGGCCGACACAGCCCAAAAGACCCCCTACACGCCCGCCGCGCTGCACGATCTCGTGCTGCAGTCGCTTGACGATGATCAGGCGCAGGAGGTCGTTTCGATCCCGCTCGAGGGCAAAAGCTCTGTGGCCGATTACATGGTGATCGCCTCGGGCCGCTCGACCCGTCAGGTCGCCTCGATGGCGCAGAAGCTGGCCGAGCGCATCAAGCACGGCGGCTTCGGCCACGTGCGGATCGAGGGGCTTCCGGCGGCTGACTGGGTGCTGATCGATGCCGGCGACGTTGTCGTCCACCTCTTCCGCCCGGAAGTGCGCACGTTCTACAACCTCGAACGCATGTGGGCCTTCGGAGACGCGGGCGCGGCGTAACTTGCGGTACGCCTTTGGCATCCGCCAAGGGCTTGCGGCGCGGCTTTCTGTTTTTGGCCCACTCCCCGGCCCGACCACCCAGAGCCTACCCGGTGAGGTGATCGTGCCGGGGGAGCGGACTGGTGCCGCTGCTTTTTCGCCAAGGGATTCTCTTGTCGCCGATTCCCGGCTAGACCAGCCCCATGCTGCTCCACGTCATCGCTCGCGGAAAGATCGGCCGTTCGCCCGAGGCGGAGTTGGTCGAGCGCTATGCCAAGCGCATTTCGTGGGGCTGGAAGGTCAGCGAACTGCCTGATCGGGGCGGCACTGTCCCGCAACCCTCGCAAACCCCATCGCGCACCGTGGCGCTTGATGAGCAGGGCAAGCAACTCACCTCCAGCGAGTTTGCCGCGATCCTCGGGCGTTGGCGCGACGATGGCGTGCGCGAGACGCGGTTCCTGATCGGTGCGGCGGACGGCCATGATGACCCTTTGCGTGATTCCGCCGATCTCCTGATCGCTTTCGGCAAGGCCACCTGGCCGCACATGATGGCCCGCGCGATGCTGGCCGAACAGCTCTGGCGGGCAACCAGCATTCTTGCTGGCCATCCCTACCATCGCGAGGGATAGCTGGCGGCATGACGTCACGTTTCCTGTTCATCGCCAGCCTGTTGGCCCTCGCCGGGATTGTCGGCTGGCAGGCCACCGCACAGCAGGGCACGCCCTATGCCGACGCGGGCGAGGCCGGTGAGGTCCTGCGCCGGGCAGGGCAGGCCCTCGCCCAGTCGCGTACCCGTGCCGAGCAGCTCGAACTGGCCGCGCGCAAGGCAGGCGCCGAAGCGGATCGTACCGCGCAGGAAGCCGCCGCCGTCGCCGCACGCATTCAGCAGTCCGAAGCCGAGATCCAGCTCGCGCAGGCCAAGATCACTCTGATCGACCGCCAGCGCGAACGCTTGCGCGCTCGCATGGCCGAGCGGCAGGAGCCGGTCGTGCGGCTCACCGCAGCACTGCAGATGATGGCCCGCCGCCCGCTCGCTTTCAGCCTCGTCCGCGCCGAAAGCTTGCGCGATACGGTGCACTTGCGCGCGGTGATGGAGACCATGCTCCCCGAAGTCCGCCGCCGCACCGCAGGCCTGCGCGCCGAAATCCTGCGCGGTCGCCGCCTGCAGGACGAAGCGCGCCTTGCCGCCAACCAGCGGCGCGAGGGAGAGAAGGGCCTCGCCGCGCGCCGCATAGAGCTTGCCGCACTCGAAAGCCGCCAGCGCCTCGCCTCGCGCGCCGCACAAGGCGTGGCGAGCCGTGAGACCGACCGCGCCCTCGCGCTGGCCGAACAGACCCGCGACCTCTCGGCGCTGATGTCCCGCCTCGAAGCCGATGGTGCCCTGCGCCAGAGCCTTGCCGCACTCCCGGGCCCGGTGCTGCCACCCTCTCGCCCCGGTGAAGTCCTCCGCGTGATCGACGCGCCCACACCGCTGGCGGCAACGGGATCGCCAAAGCTCCCATGGATCATGCCCGTCTCCGGCCAACTCGTGGCCGGCTACGGCGAGAAGTCCTCGACCGGGCTCACCACTGGCGTAGCTCTCGCTCCGGCGGGCGGCGCGCAGATCATCTCCCCCGCCGACGGGCGCATCGCCTTTGCCGGCCCCTATCGCGGCTACGGGCGGATCGTGATCATCGAGCATGCGGGCGGCTGGACCACGCTCGTCACCAATCTTGGCCAGATCGCCGCAAGCGTGGGCGAGAAGGTGGTGCAGGGCTCGCCCATCGGCACGGCCGGGCCTGGACGCCCGGTGCTGACGGTTGAGCTTCGCCGCGATGGCACCCCGGTCAATCCACTCGATCTGCGCGGCTGAAGTCGGCGCTGGTCGAAGCATATCGGCGGTTCATGGCGCTTGCCCTGTCCCAAAACCTCATCTGGCGTTAATTCATCGCCGGTTATAGAACACTTGCAATGAATGCCTCTTCGCGAAAGGCCCCCGGGCACATGAAGTTCGCCCCCTTCCTGCGCGCAACCGCGCTCGTCACTGCCGTCGCGCTGATTCCGGTGGCGACCACCGGCCTTGCCGCGGTCGATGCAAAGTCCGGCCCAGAATTCGGGAAGTTGATGGCCGTCTATGAGCGGATCAAGGCCAACTATGTCGAGCCGGTTGACGACGACAAGCTGCTCAAGGGCGCGATTGACGGCATGCTCGCCACGCTCGACCCGCACAGCGCCTATCTCGATGCCCGCGATTTCGAGAACCTGCGCACACAGACCGAAGGTTCCTACGGCGGCCTTGGCCTGTCGGTGACCATGGACGACGGCGCGGTCAAGGTGATCGCGCCGACCAAGGGCAGCCCGGCTGACCTCGCCGGGGTCAAGGCTGGCGATTTCATCACGCACCTCGATGGCAAGCTGATCTATGGCGGCTCGCTCGACGAGGCGGTTGACCAGATGCGCGGCGTTCCCGGCACGCAGATCAAGCTCAGCGTGTTCCGCCCCGGCCGCGACGAACCGTTTGACGTGACGATCACCCGCAAGATCATCGAACTGAAGCCGGTCGAGTGGGAACTCCAGGGCAACGTCGCGGTGATCTCTGTCTCCAGCTTTAGCGCCGACGTCGGTGCCTCGGTCCAAAGGGCGTGGAACGATGCCAGGGCCAAGGCTGGCGGCAAGGTCACTGGCCTCGTGCTCGACCTGCGCGGCAATCCGGGCGGCTTGCTTGATGAAGCGGTGGCCCTGTCTGACCTGTTCCTCGATCACGGCACCATCGTCTCGCAGCGCGGCCGCTATGCGCGCGATACCGAAGTCTATCCCGCCGAGATCGACACCAAGGGCGACATCGCCAAGGGCGTCCCGATGATTGTGCTGATCGACGAGGGCTCGGCCTCGGCTTCCGAAATCGTTGCGGGTGCCCTGCAGGACCAGCACCGCGCCGTGGTCATGGGCCAGCGCAGCTTCGGCAAGGGCAGCGTGCAGACGCTGATCCCGCTGACCCGCGATACCGCCGTAAAGATCACCACCGCGCGCTATTACACGCCTTCGGGCCGCAGCGTGCAGGAAGGCGGCATCGATCCCGACATTGCCGTGCCGCAGATTTCCGACCCCGACCTGCGCAAGCGCCAGCTGCGCTCCTACCGCGAGAGCGACTTGCGCGGCCACCTGATCAACGAGATCAAGCTGGACGACAAGGATCTCGAAAAGGACAAGGTCGAAGACCCACGCTTCAAGATGACGCCGGAAGAGCTGAAGGCCAAGAACATCAAGGATTTCCAGCTCTACTACGCGGTACAGACGCTGGGCCGCACCGTCCCGAGGAGCGCTCTTGCCGCAAAGCTGAAGCGGTAATAGGGCACGGCCCATGACCTCGCATCAGTCCCGGATCGCCGCCTATGCGCTCGCCCTGATCGTACCCGCAGCCCTGATGGGCGGGGCACTGATCTCGCAGTTCGTGTTCGGGCTCTATCCGTGCCAGATGTGCTGGTGGCAGCGTTATCCGCATATCGCCGCAATCGTGCTCGCGCTTCTGGCGTGCACGATGAAGGGCAAAGGATCAGGCGATCTCACGGTCACGCTCGCCGCCATTGCCATCGGCATTTCCGGCCTGATCGGGGGCTTCCACGCAGGCGTCGAATATGGCTGGTGGGAAGGCGTCACCGCCTGTTCGACCGTGGCAGGCGGCGGCAATCCGCTTGATGCGATCATGAATGCGCCGGTCGTCCGCTGCGATGTTGCCCCTTGGGACCTCTTCGGAATCAGCCTCGCCGGGTTCAACTTCCTGATCTCGATCACCGGCGCGATCCTCGTGCTTGCGCTGCTCGGCAAAGGCCGCAAGGGAACCTGATATGTCCAAAACCGCCGAAATGCTTCGCGTCGACCAGGCCGGCGAATTCGGTGCGACCCGCATCTATGCAGGCCAGCTTGCGGTCATGGGCAATCGTGGCCCTCATTCGGCAGAGATCGCCGCGATGGCCGAACAGGAAGCTGGGCACCGCGCCAAGTTCGATGCCCTGCTTGCCCGTCGCGGCGTCCGTCCCACCGCGCTGCAGCCGGTATGGTCCGCTGCCGGGTTCGCTTTGGGCGCTGCCACCGCGCTGATCGGCCCTGAAGCGGCGATGGCCTGCACCGCCGCGATCGAGACAGAGATCGACCGGCACTATACCGAACAGCTCGAAGAACTGGGCGACCAAGACCCCGAACTCGCCGACATGATCCGCGAATTCCGCGACGACGAACGCGAGCACCGCGACGCTGCGCTTGCGGCGGGTGCGGAGAAGGCTCCTGCTTACCCGCTGATGTTCCACGCCATCCGCCTCGGTTGCCGCGCTGCCATCGCACTTTCAAAGCGGATTTGATTCCCCGCAACGACCGCGCTTCATCTACCATTCACTGCAGGCGCGCCCTATATCGGGCAGAGCCTGACCGGAGACCGATGATGAAGCGCCTGATCCCTGCCGCCCTGCTGCTTTCGAGCGCGCTTGCCGTCCCTGCCCTTGCGCAAGGCGCTGACCAAGGGCTCATCGATCCGGCCGGCGAGAAGGTCAATCAGCTGATCGTCTATGGCGACGATCCCTGTCCCAAGTCCGAAGGCAACACGATCACCGTCTGCGCGCGCAAGGAAGAGGAAGAGCGTTTTCGCATCCCCAAGCCGCTGCGCGACAATCCCAACGCGCTGGTCAATCAGGCGTGGAGCCAAAAGGTTCGCGCCTATGAAACGGTCGGCAACTTCGGCACGAACTCTTGCTCAGCCGTCGGCGCGGGTGGTGCCACGGGCTGCCTCACTCGCCTGATCGACCGCGCATATGCCGAGAAGCGCAACAGCTCCGACGTTCAGTTCGGCAAGCTGATCGAGGAAGAGCGCGCCAAGCGCCTTGAAACGATCGATGCCGATGCGGCTGCCGAACAGGGCCGGGTTGAGCAGATCGAGAAGGAATACGAAGCCCGCCTGAAGCGCGAACGTGAGCAGGCAGGCGAACAGGCTACTCCGCCCGTGGCGACGCCAGCTCAACCCTGATTGCCCACCCCGCTGCGACTAAGCTCGCCTACGGCTCCCTAAGTCTCGCGGCCCTCCCGCCTGCGGGAGGGCAGGCGCTGTGCCTTGTTCCCCCCTCCCGCAGGCGGGAGGGGTTGGGGGTGGGCACCGGCGACAGCCGGTAAATCAACCCAAGGCAATATCCGGCGCGTCTTCCTGCTTCATGCCGACGGTGTGGTAGCCCGCGTCCACGTGATGCGTTTCGCCGGTCACGCCCGATGACAGGTCGGACAGGAAATAGAGCCCCGCGCCACCGACGTCCTCGATGGTCACGTTGCGGCGCAGCGGGCTGTTCAGCTCGTTCCACTTGAGGATGTAGCGGAAGTCGCCGATGCCGCTGGCAGCCAGCGTCTTGATCGGGCCTGCCGAGATCGCGTTGACGCGCACGCCTTGCGGCCCGCAGTCGTTGGCGAGGTACTTCACGCTGGTTTCCAGCGCCGCCTTGGCCACGCCCATCACGTTGTAGTGCGGCACGACCTTTTCCGCGCCGTAATAGGTCAGCGTCAGGATCGAACCGCCATTGGGCATCATCTCGACCGCGCGCTTGGTGACGGCAACCAGGCTGTAGGCCGAGATGTTCATCGTCATCAGAAAGTTGTCGAGCGTGGTATCGTAGAACTTTCCGCGCAGCTGGTTCTTGTCTGAATAGCCGATGGCGTGGACGATGAAGTCGATCGTCGGCCAGCGCGCCTTGAGCGTCTCGAAGGTCTGGTCGAGCGCGGCCATGTCGGACACGTCGCATTCGATCAGGAAATCGCTGCCAAGGCTCGCGGCCAGCGGACGCACGCGCTTTTCCAGCGCCTCGCCCTGATAGGAAAAGGCCAGTTCCGCGCCATGTTCGTGCAGCTGCTTGGCAATGCCCCAGGCGAGCGACTTGTCATTGGCGAGGCCCATGATCAGCCCGCGCTTGCCTTGCATAAGTCCGGTCATGCGTTCTCGTTCTCGCTTCTTGTCTCGTTCCCGGCGCGGCCCTGTTGAGCGCGCGCGCGATTGTCGGCCTGTCCCAGCATGTCGCGCTCTTCCGGCGTTTCGGCAAGTGCGGCGTTGAGTTCGGCCCCCACGACCATCCCTAAGCCGACCAGCCAGAAAAAGAAAAGGGCGATCATCACCCCGGCAAGGCTGCCGTAGGTCAGATCGTAGGAGAAAAAGGTGCGCAACGCAGTTGGGAGCGCCGTGGTCACCGCGATCCACCATGCCGTCACGAACAGCGCGCCCGGCCATTTCGGATAGTCCCGACCGCGATAGGCGCCCGGCGTGAGCGAGATGAACAGCAGCCACAGCGCGCCGTAGAGTACCACCGCAGGCACGAAGCGTGACAGCGACAGGCTGCCCACGAACGAACCGAATTGCGGCAGGAAGGCCTCGATCACTTCCTGTGCCGCACCGATCAGCACCTGCGCGAAGATCGCCAGCAGGATCAGCACGACCGACGCCAGCGTGATTCCCGTAGAAGCGAGGCGATAGCGCCAGAAGGCATGTTCCCAGCGCGTGCCATAGGCCCGCCGCAGGATGTCGCGGATCGTCTCGACCAGACTGCCCACAGTCCACAGACCGACCACACCGCCGATCCACAGCAGCCAGCCGGTGCGCGCCTCGATCACGCTGCGCGCCACCGGCTCGATCGTGGTGGCGACAACCGGGGGCAGGGCGATCAGCACCGTGTCGATCGCGGCCGACCGCTGGCTCGCCTCGCCGATGAACGAGAACAGCGCTGCCCCGGTGATGAAGAACGGAAACAGCGCGATCACGATCATGTAGGCAAGGTTTCCGGCATGGATCGAGCCATCGTTGAACACGCCGGTCCACACGCGCTTGATCACTTCCCACGCCCGGCTTCCCGGCCCGAGCCGCTGGCGCGCTTCGGAGAGGCCTGAACGCCAGCGCAGCGCTTCACGCCGCCGGGCTTCCGGCGACAGGTCGGGAAGGTCGACGAGAGGACGTGCCCCCGGCGGTGTCTGGCCGGAAGCGCTCATGACGGGAGCGTGTCCTCAGACACCAAGTTTGCCGCGAAGGTTGCGCATGTCCGCCCAACCCTCGAGACGCGCTTTCAGGTCCCCGTCATCGGCAGGAAGATCGATCTGCAGCGTGACCAGCTGGTCCCCGCGCGTGCCGTCCTTGCGGGTGAAACCCTTGCCCTTGAGGCGAAGCGTGCGCCCGCTCGAACTTCCCGGCGCGACGGTGAGCATGACGGCGCCGTCGACCGTCGGCACTTTCACCTTGGCCCCGTTCAGCGCTTCGGCGAGGCTGACCGGCAGGTCGAGCCGGATGTTGTCACCATCGCGCTCGTAGAACGGGTGGCTGCCGATCTCGATTGTCACGATGGCATCGCCATTGCCGCCCGGGCCCGGCTCGCCCTTGCCGGCAAGGCGCATCTGCTGGCCGCTTTCGAGGCCGGCAGGCAGCTTGAGGTCAACCGTCTTGCCATCGGACAGGGTGATGCGCTGATTGGCGCGGGTCGCTGCGTCAACGAACGAGACCTGCAGCCGGTAGTTGACGTTGGCACCCTTGGGTGGGGGGCCACGGCGCGCGCCGCCCATTCCGCCCATGCCACCGGCTCCCATACCTCCGCGCCCGCCGAACAGGCCCTCGAAGATATCGCCGATGTCGATGCCTTCCGGCCCTCCGCCGAAGCCGCCCTCGAAACCCCCATCGTGCCGGAAACCGCCTTGGGGGCCGCGAGAGCCGCCAAAGCCGCCGCCAAACGGGCCCATCGGATTGCCGTCGGCGTCGATTTCGCCACGGTCGAACTTGGCCCGCTTGTCCTTGTCCGACAGCAGGTCATAGGCGCGGGTGACCTCGGAGAAGCGCTCCGTGGCCTTGGGATTGTCCTTGTTGGTATCCGGGTGCAGTTCCTTGGCCAGCTTGCGGTAAGCGGACTTGATGTCCTTCTCGCTCGCGCTGCGCGGAACTCCCAGGATCGAATACGGATCTGCCATGGCATCCTAGCTAGGGCGCGCAGGGCCTGCCCGCAAGGTTGGCTTTCCTACATTGCGCGAGAAGAGTAGGCCGGACCCATGCAATTGATCCCGGTCATGGAGAAGCGCCCGAATTCGCGCAGAGTCCCCGCGAAGGCGGGGACCTCGGCGAGCGTCAATCAACGCCCGTCAGGCCCCATGACGGTTCCTCTCTGGACAGTGTAAACAGCGTAAACCCTTTCAGGAAACTCCCGTGAAGTCTGAACAGAATTCCGACGCTATTCCCCACGCCGATCCTTTCGCGATCTTCGAATCATGGTTTTCGCAGGCGCAAGCGAGCGAGCCCAACGACCCCAACGCGATGGCGCTCGCAACGGCGACGCCCGATGGCCATCCTTCGGTGCGCATGGTGCTGCTTAAGGGCCACGGCCCCGACGGCTTCGTGTTCTACACCAACTTCCACAGCCGCAAGGGCGGGGAACTGGCCGCGAACCCCAACGTCGCGCTGCTGTTCCACTGGAAGTCGCTCCGCCGCCAGATCCGCATCGAAGGTGCGATTGCCGAGGTCACACCGGAAGAAGCCGACGCCTACTTCGCCAGCCGCCATCCCGAATCGCGGCTGGGTTCGGCAGCGTCTGACCAGTCCCGCCCTCTGCCGGACCGGCAGGCCTATCTCGATCGCGTGGCAGCGCTGCGCGAGCAATACCCCGATGGCAACGTGCCGCGCCCGGCGCACTGGTCAGGCTATCGCGTGACGCCTGTGGCCATCGAGTTCTGGCAGGACCGCGACTATCGTCTGCACGAACGCCGCCGCTTCGTCAGCGATGGCGCAGGTGGCTGGACCAGCACCCTGCTTTACCCCTAAGGCGCCCGCCATGGACATGACCCGCGCCGACACGCACAACGACCTCAACCGCAAGGCCGCGCTTGCCAGCACCTCGGTGGCAGTGCTTCTTGTCGGCCTGAAGGTCTGGGCGGTGCTCTCGACCGGGTCAACGGCAATGCTCGGGTCATTGGCCGATACTGCGCTCGATCTCGTTGCGAGCCTTGCCACCCTGCTCGGCGTCTGGATCGCCTCGCAGCCCGATGACCACAACCACCGCTTCGGACACGGCAAGGCCGAGGCGCTGGCGGCGATGTTCCAGGTCGTCCTGATCTCGATCTCGGCCATCGGCCTCGCCTTCCGCGCGGTCGGCCAGTTCGTCGGGCAGGCTGAGGTGGCAGAGGCCGAATCGGGCGTGATTGTCTCGACCATCGCGCTGGCCGCAACCTTCGCGCTGCTGGCCTACCAGCGCCACGTGATCCGCCAGACCGGCAGCCTCGCGATCAGCACCGACAACGTTCATTACAAGTCGGACCTGTTCCTGAACCTCGCGGTGATCGCAGCCCTCGTCATCGATACCTACGTCGGGATCAAGGGTGCCGATGCGGTGTTCGCTTTCGGCATCGCGCTGTGGCTCGGCTGGGGCGCATGGAGCGCGTCGCAGGAAGCGATCGAGCAGCTGATGGACCACGAATGGCCGCTGGAAAAGCGCGAGCGCTTCCTTGAAGTCGTGGCCCAGCACCCGGAACTCAAGGGCCTGCATGACTTGCGCACCCGCACCAGCGGCAACCGCGATTTCGTCCAGTTCCACGTCTGGGTCGACGGACGCATGACCGTGACCGAGGCGCACCGTGTTATGGATGAGATCGAGGACAAGCTGACGGCGGAGTTTCCCGGCGTCGAAATCCTCATCCACCCCGATCCGGAAGGTCTGGTCGACGAGGACATGATGGGGGCGGAGAACCTGCTCAATCCCGGTCCTGACGGCACCAGCCCCGCCATCCTTGCCCAAGGTTCGCCAAGCACGGGAGCGCCTGCAACGTGAGCGATTCCAGAGTCCCCTACTTCCACGTCGATGCCTTCACTGCCCGAGCGCTTGGCGGCAATCAGGCCGCAGTGATGATGCTCGAAGCCTGGCCCGACGACGCGACGCTGCAGGCCATCGGCGCGGAAAACATGTTCGCCGAAACCGCGTTCCTCGTGCCCGACCACACCGGGGTGGCGGACTTCGAGCTGCGCTGGTTCACTCCGGCCGTCGAAGTCGCGATGTGCGGCCACGCCACGCTGGCGTCTGGCCATGTGGTGCTTGCGCAAGACCCGATGCGTGGCCGGGTCACCTTTGCCACGCGCAAGGCCGGCATTCTCGAAGTGGCGCGCGATGGCGCACGCTATGTGCTGTCGCTGCCAGCGGTGCCGACCGCACCGGGCGCGTTCGACGAAGCGGTGCCGCTGCTCGGTCAGGGCCAGCCGACAGAGGTGTGGCAGGGCGATGGCTACAACCTGTTCCACTATGCCACCGCCGACGAAGTCCTAGCGCTTGCTCCGGATTTCAAGGCGCTGCTTGCCTTCGGCGACGTGCAATTCATCGCCACCGCTGCCGGATCGGGCCACGTATCGGGTGCCGATATCGTCAGCCGCGTGTTCGTGCCCGGAGGCGGGGTTGATGAGGACGCGGCGACCGGGTCTGCCCATGCCGCGCTGACACCGTTCTGGGCGGCCCGGCTCGGCCGCAACACCTTCAGCGCCCATCAGGCATCGGCGCGGGGCGCGGATTTTGCCTGTCGTCTCGAAGGGGGCCGCGTGCTGCTGGGCGGCGATTGCGTAACCGTGGTCGAGGGTCTTTTCCGTCTACCCTGATCCGGTCTGGCCCTAGCGGTAGAGCGCCACGATATCGCCAAGCCCGTCGACAACCGGCGGGAGCTTGTCGTCCAGCGTCTTGCCGAGGCGGACCACGGTAAGGCCGCGGCTCGGGCTGACCATCACGTACTGGCCGAGATGGCCGATGCACGCGAACAGGTCCTTGGGGCCGCGATCCGGGAAGAGCGAGGCATCGCCGTTCGTAGGGTTACGATTGAGCCAGATCTGCGCACCGTACTGCGCCTCGCGCGGGGAAGGCGTGACCATGAACTCGATCCACTGCCGCGGAATGATCTGCGCGCCCTTGACCGAGCCCTTGTTGCGCAGGAACTCGCCGAACCTGCCCCAGTCGCGCGCGGTGCCGTGGATCAGCGATCCGCCGACGAGCGTGCCCGAGGCGTCGAATTCGGGAAGCATGGATTTCATCCCCGCCGGTTCGAACAGGCGCGTGCGCAAGTAATCGGCTACTGCACGACGGCGGCTTTCGGGATCGCTCGCCGGGCTGAGCACGCGCGCGGCGAGGTCTGCGAGGATCACGCTGGTCGCGGTGGAATACTCGAACTTGCGCCCCGGCTCCGCCTCGAGCGGCTGGTCCTCGGCATAGCGTGCCATGTCGTCACGCCCGTCAAGGAACAGCATCCGCACTTCGTCCGCCTCGTAGACGGGATCGATCGCCTCCGCGTGGCGCAGGCCCGAGCGCATCTGCAGGAGCTGGCGCACTGTGATCTCGCCCCGCGGGTCGCCTGGGCGCTGCCAGGCGGGAACCGGGGCTGATTGATCAAGCCGCAGGCGTCCGTCCGAAACCAGCATGCCGATCATCACCCCGGTGACCGACTTGGCCATCGACCAACTGACGAAGCGCGTGTTCTCGTGGTAGCCCTCGGCATAGCGCTCGGCCACGATCCGCCCGTTCTTCATCACGATCACCGCGCGCGTCTCGCCCATTTCGGGCGCGAACAGGGCATCGACTGCGCGGGCGAGCCTCTCGCGGTTGACGCCGGGGTCCTTGACTACCGCCTTAAGCGCGGCTTCGGAAACCGGCGGCGGAGCATCGGGCGCATTCGTCCCCTGCGAACATCCTGCCAGGACTGGCAGCAGCGCAAGGCTGAGGATAAGGGAGAGCGAGCGGCGGGCCATCGGGCCTGTCCTTTCGTCCAGAATCGGTATCCATGGCAACCGGCAACCACAGTTCCCCCACAGCTCCGTCGCTGACCATCGCCCCGCGCCGCAGCTGGCGGCTTCGCGCTGCGCTGATCGTGGTCGTGCTGCTGGCAGCACTGCTCGCGACGTTCTGGTCCTCGATCCGGGGCTACGGGCAGACCGGGGCGAGCTACGGCGCACGCGTTGCCTGCTCCTGTCGCTATGCCGGTGGCCGCACGCTTTCGGATTGCAAGAAGGATTTCGAGCCGGGAATGGAGCTGGTTACTCTGAGCGAGGACGCCGAGGCGAAGAGCGTGACCGCACGTTTCGCGCTGATGTTCGGCCAGACCGCGACCTATCGCGAAGGCTCGGGCTGCGTGCTGGAGCCGTGGAAGCGCTGACCCCTAGCTGTCCCAGCGTTCGGTCGAATCGATCCAGCCGCCGCCGACTACACGCTCCCCGGCATAGAGCACGGCGGCCTGCCCCGGTGCGACACCGTATTCGGGCTGGAGGAAGCGGATGCGCGCGCTGGCGCCATCGCCGAACGAGCCTTCGAGCGTGACCGGCACTGGCTTTGCCAGCGAGCGCACCTTTGCCGTCAGCGGGCCTTCCGGAAGGGGGCCGATGCGGTTGGTCTCGGTGATCAGCGCGCTGCTCACGGCCAGCATCGGGCGCGGGCCGACGAGGACACGACGCGACGGCGCGTCGAGACCGACCACGTAAAGCGGCTCGGGCTGCCCCCCGATCTCGAGGCCACGGCGCTGGCCCACGGTGTAGTGGATAATGCCGCGATGATGTCCCAACACTTCGCCGCTGGCCGCATGGACGATGTCACCCGGCGCAGCGCCTTCGGGACGGACCGCGCGCACGATCTTGGCATAGTCGCCATCGGGCACGAAGCAGATGTCCTGGCTGTCGGGCTTGGCCGCGACGACAAGACCCATCTGCTCGGCCATTCGCCGGGTTTCGCTCTTGGGCAGGCCACCCAGCGGAAAGCGCAGGAAATCGAGCTGCGCCTCGGTCGTGCCATAGAGGAAGTACGACTGGTCGCGCGCGGGATCGAAGGCGCGGTGCAGTTCGGCGCCGGCGGGGCCCATCACCCGGCGGACGTAGTGCCCGGTGGCGAGGCAATCGGCACCCAGTTCGCGCGCCATGGCCAGCAGGTCGGTGAACTTGGGCCCCATGTTGCAGCGGACGCAGGGGATAGGTGTGCGGCCGTTGAGATAGTCGTCGGCAAATCGCTCGACCACTTCCTCTCGGAAACTCGACTCGTGGTCGAATACATAATGGGCAATACCGAGGCGGTCGGCGACGGCTCGGGCATCGCGAATGTCGTCACCGGCGCAGCAGGCACCCTTGCGGCCGGTTGCCGCACCATAGTCATATAGCTGTAGCGTCACGCCGATGACTTCGGCACCGGTCGCAGCCGCAAGTCCGGCCACGACCGAGCTGTCGACTCCGCCCGACATGGCAACGACGATTCGCCGGGCCGAAAGTGGTCCGGGCAGGTCGAAAAGGTCTGTCTGGGCGAGAGTATCAGGCATCGCGCGCCCATAGGCGTTTTCGCGAAGAAGGGCAAAGTGCCTGTGTTGCCGGGGCCAACTGGGGATAAATCGGTCCTTGCTCCATGAACAAAAGCTAAATTGCTCCTTTACCGGACCTTAGCCATCTCCTGCCTAGAAGCGTGGCATGGACATGAGCTTCAACGATCCCGGCGGATTTGCCACAGGAGAGGGCGCCATCGGGCTGCGCCCTTTAACGTGGCACGGACTGTGCGCGCGCATTTCTGCCGCCCAGGATCTGCGCCGGGCACTCTCGGCTGTCGGGGCAAGCTCTGGCGCAAGTGCGCCGGGCAGCTCCGTTCCTGCCACCGGGAGTTTCCACCGGCAGGCTGCCGCGTTCATCGCATCGGGAATTCCGGGCGTTCCGCCGCACCTGAGCGCGGGTGAACACATCGTTAACCCAAACTCTTCAGCGAATGGCAAAGCGAACCCGGGCACACCGGAAGACCTGAATACAGGGGTGCGGTCCAGCCGCGCCGAAGCATGAGATTCCTATGATCGAGAACCAGAAAATCCGTCCGGCACAAGTGATCGGCCCGCTCGGAGAGCCGCTGACGATCGACAGCCTGCCGCCGCCGAACACAACCCGCTGGGTCGTTCGGCGCAAGGCCGAAGTCGTGGCGGCGGTCAACGGCGGACTGCTGACGATCGACGAAGTCTGCGAACGCTACGGCCTGACGCTCGAAGAGTTTGCCTCGTGGCAGCGAGCGGTTGACCGTTCGGGCATGCAGGGCCTGCGCGTGACCCGCATCCAGCACTACCGCGATCTGTACGAGCGCCAGCTCAAGTACTGATTGCGCCAACCAGCTCCATCCGCAACGGTCGCTTCCACCCGGAAGCGGCCGTTGTTCTTTTGGGCGTCTGTTCTGCACCGCCCGGTCATTGCACAGCGGCATCCTTGCTGCGGCAAAAGCGTTACAAAAAGTTACAGGTGCAAGAAAGACACGGTCCTGAATTGGGCATAAGTCCTTCGTCGAGACGGAATTGCACCTCGTCGGAAGCAGGTCTATTGCATCGGCTTGGCCTGCCAATACGGCGGGGCCGCGTGTTTGCGGCGAGTGCGTTGCGGATGTGACACACCTACTCGAGTTTTGAAGGGGCCGGCCCTCGCCCCGCCAAGGGACGAAGGCAGTGACGAACATGAACTACGAAACGACCATCAATGCCGAAGGACCGCTTTCGCCCCAGTTTTCGGGAGACGAGGGCAGGCCGGGCAACACACGCCGCTTCTGGATCATCGGTGCGCTTGTCGCTGCCGTTGTGGTCGCTGCATGGTTCCTGATGCACCGTGGCAGTGATGCAGGTGCAGGCGACAAGGCAGCGCAGGCGCAGGTCGTGACCGTGGTGGTTCCGGGCGCGACGACGATCACAGGCACGATCACGGCCAGCGGCACGATTGCGGCCCGTCGCGAAATGCCGGTCGGCGTGGCAGGCGAAGGCGGACAGATCGTCAGCGTACTGGTCGACGCGGGCGATTGGGTGAAGGCAGGGCAGGTGCTCGCCGTCATCGACCGCTCGGTGCAGAGCCAGCAAATCGCGAGCCAGGCCGCCAACGTCGAAGTCGCAGCCGCCGATGCACGCCTCTCTCAGGCCAATCTCGACCGTGCGCTCAAACTGGTCGAGCGCGGGTTCATTTCGAAGGCTGACGTCGACAGGCTGACCGCCACGCGCGATGCCGCCGTTGCCCGGGTCCGTGTGGCGCGGGCGAGTCTCGGTGAACTGGGTGCGCGTGCGGCGCGGCTCAACATCGTTGCACCTGCCGCCGGTCTCGTGCTGACCCGTGCGGCAGAGCCGGGCCAGATTGTCAGCCCCGGCAGCGGCGTGCTGTTCTCGATGGCGCGCGATGGACAGATGGAAATGCAGGCCCGCCTTGCCGAATCCGATCTCGCCAGGCTCGCGGTCGGCGCCTCTGCCAAGGTCGTCCCGGTCGGCTCCGAGCGCACGTTTGACGGCCAGATCTGGCAGCTTTCCCCAACCATCGACCAGACCAGCCGCGAAGGCATTGTCCGCATTGCCCTGCCTTATGACCTTGCGCTGCGTCCGGGTGGCTTTGCCACGGCCACGCTGGCTTCGGGCACCGTGACCGCGCCGCTTCTGCCTGAATCGGCGATCCTGAGCGATGACAAGGGTACCTTCGTCTACGTGATTGGCAGCGACAACAAGGCCGAGCGCCGCCCTGTAAAGACCGGGGAAGTGAGCGCACGGGGCATTACGGTGATCGAGGGGCTTTCGGGTCGCGAGCGCGTGGTGCTGCGGGCCGGCGGCTTCCTGAATCCGGGCGACAAGGTCCAGCCGGTCGTTCAGAAGTAAGGGCTGGCGATGAACTTCCAGAACATCTCGGCCTGGTGCATCCGCAACCCGGTCGTCCCCATCGTCCTGTTCATCGGGCTGACGCTCGCGGGCATTGTCTCGTTCATGGGGATGAAGGTCCAGGACAACCCGGACATCGAGTTCCCTGTCGTCATCGTCCAGATCTCGCAGCCCGGTGCCGCGCCGACCGAGATCGAGAACCAGATCACCCAGCGGGTCGAATCTGCCGTCCGGTCGATTGCCGGCGTCGACACGCTGACTTCGACCGCGTCGGAGGGCAGCAGCCAGACGCAGGTCCAGTTCAAAATCGGCCAGGACATCAACGCGGCGGTCAACGAGGTCAAGAACCAGGTCGACCAGATCCGTTCGGACCTGCCTGAAGGCATTCTCGAGCCGCAGGTGTTCAAGGTCGAAACATCGTCCAACCCGATCGCGTACTATGCTGTCGTGGCCGACGATATGACCATCGAGCAGCTTTCGTGGTTCATCGACGATACCATCGCCAAACGTCTGTTGACCGTGCCGGGCATGGCCGAAGTCAGCCGCTCTGGCGGGGTCAATCGCGAGATTGCCGTCACGCTCAACCCGGCGAAGATGACCGCGCTTGGCGTGACTGCAAGCCAGGTCAACGCCGCGCTGCGACAGGTCAATATCAACGCCGCGGGCGGCAAGACGGAAGTTGCCGGATCGCGCCAGTCCGTGCGCGTGCTGGGCAATGCCAAGACGGCCTATGACCTCTCGCAGACCGAAATCTCGCTCTCGGGCAACCGCACCGTGCGTCTGGCCGACGTCGCCGATGTGCGCGATGCCTACAGCGAGCTCACTTCGGTCGCGAAGTTCAACGGCAAGGGCGTGGTCACCTTCTCGTTCTCGCGCGCTCGCGGGGAATCCGACGTCTCCGTCTATGACGGGGCGCTGGAGGAAATGAAGAAGATCGAGGCGGAGCAGGGCGGCAAGATCCACTTCGAACTGCTGTTCACCTCGGTCACCTACACCAAGGACCAGTACCGCTCGTCGATGAACGCCATGGTCGAGGGCGCGGTGCTCGCGGTCGTCGTGGTGTTCCTGTTCCTGCGCGACTGGCGCGCGACGATCGTTTCGGCGCTGGCCATTCCGCTTTCCTCGATCCCCACGTTCTGGGTTCTCGACCTGATGGGCTTCACGCTCAACCAGATGTCGCTTCTGGCCCTCGGCCTGGTTGCAGGTGTGCTGGTGGACGATGCGATCGTCGAGATCGAGAACATCGTCAGACACATGCGAATGGGCAAGAGCGCCTATCAGGCCGCCATTGACGCGGCCGACGAGATCGGCCTGGCGGTGGTGGCCACGACCTTCTCGATCGTCGCGGTGTTCTTCCCCGTCGCGCTCATGCCCGGCGTTTCCGGCCAGTTCTTCAAGAACTTCGGCCTGACTGTGGTCATTTCCGTGCTGTTCTCGCTGCTCGTCGCGCGCATGATCACGCCGATGGTCGCGGCCTACTTCCTGCAGGCCCATGGTGAGGCCGAGCATGGCGGCGGGCCGTGGATGGACAAGTACATGAAGGTGCTGGGCTGGTCGCTCGACACTTCGAAAGCCGCGGCCTACCGCGCCGAGCATCCGCGCCGCCGTTTCCGCGCGCGCCTGCGCGATCATCGCATGTGGATGATGGGCATCGGCATAGGCGCATTCGCCCTGACGATCGTCATGTTCGCCTCGATCCCGGCACAGTTCTTCCCCGATGCGGACAGCGATTCCAGCACCGTGACCATCGAAATGGTGCCGGGGACGACGCTGCAGCAGACCGAGCGCAAGGTTTCGGAAGTCGTATCGCTGCTGGCAAAACAGCAGGAGGTCGAATCGCAGCTTGCTTCGGTGCGCGAGGGGCGGGCCAATATCTACGTCAACCTCCGGCCCGATCGCGTGCGGACCAGCCTCGATTTCGAGCGCGAGCTGACCCCGCAGTTGCAGGCGGTCCCCGATATCCGCGCGAACTTCCAGGCGCAGGGACCAAGTGGTCCAGGTGGCGGTTCGGGACGCCCGATCAGCATCATGCTGGCGGGGTCGGATCCGGAACTGCTCCAGAAGACCGCGCAGACGCTGGTGGACCAGATGGGCACGCTGCCCCTGCTGGTTGCCCCGCGCATCAGCGCCGACTTGCGCCGCCCCGAAGTGATCATCAAGCCACGGCTTGATCTTGCGGCCAATCTCGGCGTGACGACACAGGCACTCAGCCAGGTGATCCGCATCGCGACGCAGGGTGAAATCGACCAGAACAGCGCGAAGTTCTCGCTGTCGGACCGTCAGGTTCCGATCCGCGTGAAGCTGCCTGAATCCTCGCGCCGCGATCTTTCGACAATCGAGAATCTGCCGGTGCCGACAGCCTCGGGTGGCTCGGTGCCGCTATCGCGCGTGGCAGAGATCGGGTTCGGCTCCGGTCCCACCCAGATCCAGCGCTACAACCAGAGCCGCCGCGTCTTCGTTGGCGCCGACTTGCGGCCCGGCGTGGTCAAGGGCGATGCCATGGCCGCCATTGCCAAGCTGCCGATCATGAAGAACCTGCCGCAGGGCGTTTCCAACACGGCGGCCGGTGAAGACAAGTTCCAGGCCGAACTGATGAAGAACTTCGGCATCGCAGTGGCCTCAGGCATCCTGTTGGTGTTCTCGGTTCTGGTGCTGTTGTACCATCGCTTCATCTCGCCGCTGGTCAACATGGGTTCGCTGTTCCTCGCCCCGCTGGGCGGTCTGCTTGCGATCTGGCTGTTGGGTGAGGCCCTGTCGCTGCCGGTGTTCATCGGCATCCTGATGCTGTTCGGCATCGTCGCGAAGAACTCGATCCTGCTGATCGACTTCGCGATCGAGGAAATGGCCACAGGCAAGGACAAGCTCGCCGCCATTACCGAGGCCGGCCACAAGCGCGCGCAACCGATCATCATGACGACGGTCGCGATGGTGGCGGGCATGATCCCGACCGCCGTTTCCGTCGGCGGCGATGGCGGATGGCGCGCGCCGATGGGCATCGTCGTGATTGGCGGGCTGACTCTGTCGACCGCGCTGACCCTGCTGATCGTTCCGGCAGGTTTCAGCCTTGCCGATGGCGTCGAGAAGCGCATCGGACCATGGCTTGCCCGCAAGGTTCTCGGCTACCAGCCGAACGACCGGGCGGACTCCGAGCGGAACGAACCGGTGCGCGAGGCATTACCGGCGGAGTGATTGCAACAACGCCCGAGCCAGCCGGGGCAAGACTCCGGGCCAGCGCGGATTTCACCGCATGACGTCCGGCCGCCTTGCTTCTCGACCTGCAGGCCCGGTGGATCGGGCGCGCCGGATGCGGGTAGTGGCAACATCCCTGCTGCTGGCCATGGCGGTGGTCTACGCTCTGACCCGGCGTTACGAAGGCCTTCATCCCGCGCTCGGCTTCGTCCGCGCCTTTGCCGAAGCCGCGATGGTGGGCGGCCTGGCTGACTGGTTTGCGGTCACCGCGCTGTTCCGCCATCCGCTGGGCCTGCCGATCCCGCACACCGCGATCATCCCCGAGAACAAGGACCGCATCGCCGAGACGATGGCGGCGTTCCTGCAGGCCAACTTCCTCACGCCGCAAGTCGTCGCGCGCAGGATGGGGGCGGTCAACGTTGCCGCCGCCGCTGGCACTTTCCTTGCCGATCCCCGCACCGGTGAGAGCCGATTGCGCGACGGTGCGGCAGGACTGCTGGCCGACGTGCTGGAATCGCTCGATCCGGAAGAGCTCGGCGGCCTCGCCAAGGGCGCCTTGCGGGCGCAGCTGGAGAAGATCGAACTCGCGCCGCTGCTCGGCCAGCTGCTCGGCGCGGCGATTGCCGACGGGCGGCACATGCCGGTGATCGAGAGCCTGATCCGCAAGGCAGCCGAAACGATTGAGGCCAACGAACCGCTGATCCAGGCCACCATCCACGAGCGTGCCAACACCATCCTGCGCTGGACTGGCCTCGACGAGAAGCTCGCCAACGCGATTCTCGACGGGCTCTACAAGCTGCTGGCCGAAACGCTGGTGGTCCGCGACCATCCCCTGCGCCGCAAGATCGAGGAAGGGCTCGAAACCCTCGCGCACGATCTCGTCCATGATGCAGAGATGCGCGCGAAGGTCGAGCGGATGAAGCACGAGGTTCTTGCCAATCCCGCATTCGGACGGTGGCTCGACGGTTTGTGGGAGCGGGGTCGCACGCGCCTGCTGCAGATCGTGCGCAATCCGCGCGGGGCGCTGGGCGGACAGTTCGGCGCAAGCCTTGCCGAGCTTGGTAGCGCGCTGAAGGATGACGTGCGCCTGCAGCGCGTGGTCAATCGCTTCGCCCGCCGGACCATGGTTGGCGTTTCCACGCGCTACGGTGCCCAGATCGTCAGGCTGGTGTCCGAGACGGTCAAGCGCTGGGATGCGCGCACGGTTACTGACCGGATCGAAGGTGCGGTCGGTCGCGACCTCCAGTTCATCCGCATCAACGGCACGCTAGTCGGCGGGCTCGTTGGCCTCACTCTCCACGCACTGGATCTTGCGCTGTGACTCCCGTGATCGAGACAACTCGCCTGACGCTTTCCGAACCCGGACGCGAGGACTACGTGCTCCTGCGCGATCTGGTGTCCGATCCGGAAGTGCACCGCTTCCTCGGCCCGCGGCCGGAAGAACCCACCACCGACATGTTCTCGCGGGCCTTGCGGGCGGCAGGCTCCTGGCATTTCTACGGCTACGGCCTGTTTCTTGCGCATGAGAAGGCGACCGGGAGCTTCGTCGGACAGTTGGGCGTGTTCCACTCCATGCGTGGCTTCGGCAAGGGCATGGACGACATGGTTGAAGCGGGCTGGATCGTTGCGCGCGAGCACTGGGGCAAAGGCTTTGCGCGCGAGGCCATGGAAGCGGCGCTGGCCTGGGTCGAGAAGATGCATGGCATCACGCGGGTCGCCTGCATGATCGAGCGTGGAAACGATGCCTCGGTTGCACTGGCGGAGCGGCTCGGTTTCGTCAGATACGGCGAGCACGAGATCGCCGAAGACGTGGTCGTCGACCTGTTCGAGAGGTTCAGCCCTCGGGGTTGAGCCCTCCGTCACCACCAAGCAGCTTTGCGGCGCGGCGCTGAAGCTCGTCGATGGGGAAGGGCTTGGTCAGGACGTCCACCCCCTGCTCCATCGAATCCTTTTGCAGGACCACGCTGTCGGCATAGCCGGTGACGAACAGGACGCCGAGGCCGGGGATGCGGCGGCGGGCCTCGTCGGCGATCTGACGGCCATTGAGCCCCCCGGGCAGACCGACATCGGTGATCAGCAGGTCGATCCCGTCCTGACGGTCCAGCAAGGCCAGTGCCGCCGCGCCATCACTGGCCTCGATGCAGTTGACATTGATCAGGCCCAGGCCATCGACGATCATCATTCGGACAGTCGGCTCGTCGTCCACCACCAGCACGGTTGCGCCCGGTAGCGCATGAGGCGAACGGCGCGAACTCGCAGGAACGGGTGCCTCTGCCTCGGCATCGTGGCGCGGGAGGTATATGCGCACTTCCGTGCCAAGCCCTGGCGTTGAACGAAGGCGGACCAACCCGTTGCTCTGCCGGGCAAAGCCGTAGACCATCGAAAGGCCAAGGCCCGTACCCTGCCCGGTAGGCTTGGTGGTGAAGAACGGTTCGAACACGCGGTCGAGGTCTTCGGCCGGAATGCCGACGCCTGAATCGCCGACCGTGATGGTCACATAGTCGCCCGCAGCAAGGCCGCGCTTGTCGGCTTCCTCGTCACACAGCGTGACGTTGAGCGTGGAAATCGACAGGCGGCCGCCATCCGGCATGGCATCGCGGGCGTTGATGCACAGGTTGAGCAGCGCATTCTCGAGCTGGTTGGCATCAACCAGAGCAGGCCAGAGCGCAGGGTCAAGTTCGGTCTCGACCGTGATTGCCGGCCCCATGGTGCGGCGCACGAGATCGATGAAGTCCTCGACAAGGCGGTTGGCAGGCGTGGCACGCGGGGAGAGAGTCTGGCGCCGGGAGAAGGCCAGCAGGCGATGGGTCAGCGCGGCCGCACGCTGCGCGGCCCCGAGACCGGCTTCGACATAGCGCGGAACCTCGCCGGTCCGGCCCTGCTCCACGCGGCGGCCGATCAGTTCGAACGAGCCGGTGATCCCCGCGAGCAGGTTGTTGAAATCGTGCGCGAGGCCACCAGTCAGTTGGCCCACAGCCTCCATCTTCTGCGCCTGGCGCAGTGCGCTTTCTGCAAGCTCGCGCTGTGCGAGAGCATCGGCAACCCTCTGTTCGAGCGTTTCGTTGAGCTGGTGCAGTTTTCCTTCCGCACTGACACGTTCAGTGACGTCCTTGAACAACACCGCAACGAGCCGGTCCTCGAAGCGGCCGATCCTGAAGGATGACACTTCAAGATAGCGACCAGTCGCCACCAGTTCATTGCGGAACCGGATCGGCTCACCAGTATGGAGAACCTTGCCGTAGAAGGCGATCCAGTCATCCGCCTCGTCCGGAACCATTTTGCGCAAGTATTGGCCCACCACATTGGGGATGCCGGTGTGACGCTCGTAGGCGGGGTTGGCGAGGACATGGACGTAGTCGCTCAACGGTCCATGCGGACCATCGACGAACTCGATCACACAGAAGCCGTCTTCCATGTTTTCGAACAGGATACGGTATATCTCACGGTCGATTGCCGCGCCTCGGGAAGGACCCGAGGCCGGGAGTGTCGCTGCCGCAAACCCGTTCTTCACGGGTGGACCGGGGCCGGAGTCGTATCGCAGGCACAATTCATCGCTTGCCAAACGCAGTCCGTCGCGTCCGGTTCCCGGAATACTTTCTGCCCGGTGAACGAAAAGGGCCGGAAGGATTGCTCCCTCCGGCCCGATTTCTGTCAGCGAGAGCTGGCTTGGACTTAGAAGTCCATGCCGCCCATGCCGCCCATGCCACCACCCATCGGCGGCATCGCGGGCTTGTCGTCCGGACGTTCGCTGATCGCAGCTTCCGTGGTGATCAGCAGGCCCGAGACCGAAGCTGCGTCCTGAAGCGCGGTGCGCACGACCTTGGTCGGGTCGATAACGCCAGCGGCCTTGAGGTTTTCGTAGACGTCGGTCGAGGCGTTGAAGCCCTGGTTCTCGTCATTCTCGCGCAGCAGGTTACCGGCGACAACCGCACCGTCGTGCCCGGCGTTCGCGGCGATCTGACGCAGCGGGGTCTGGATCGCGCGGCGCACGATGTCGATACCCTTGGTCTGGTCGTCGTTGGCGCCCTTGAGGCCTTCGAGAGCCTTGGTGGCATAGAGCAGCGCGGTACCGCCACCGGGGACGATGCCTTCTTCAACGGCTGCGCGGGTTGCGTGCAGCGCGTCGTCGACGCGGTCCTTGCGCTCCTTGACTTCGACTTCGGTCGCACCGCCGACCTTGATGACGGCAACGCCGCCAGCAAGCTTGGCGAGACGCTCCTGCAGCTTCTCGCGGTCGTAGTCCGAAGTGGTGACTTCGATCTGCGCACGGATCTGCTCGACGCGGGCCTTGATGTCTTCGGCAGCACCGGCACCATCGACGATCGTGGTGTTGTCCTTGTCGATGGTGACCTTCTTGGCCTGGCCGAGCATGGCAAGCGTGACGCTCTCCAGCTTGATGCCGAGGTCTTCGGAGATCATTTCACCGGCGGTCAGCGTGGCGATGTCGCCCAGCATGGCCTTGCGACGGTCACCGAAGCCAGGAGCCTTGACGGCAGCGATCTTCAGGCCACCGCGCAGCTTGTTGACGACGAGCGTTGCGAGCGCTTCGCCTTCGATGTCTTCGGCGATGATGAGGAGCGGACGGCCCGACTGCACAACCGCTTCGAGGATCGGCAGCATCGCCTGGAGCGACGAGAGCTTCTTCTCGTGGATGAGGATGTACGGGTTCTCGAGTTCGACCGTCATCTTCTCCGGGTTGGTGATGAAGTAGGGCGAGAGGTAGCCGCGGTCGAACTGCATGCCTTCAACGACATCGAGTTCGAATTCGAGGCCCTTGGCCTCTTCCACGGTGATCACGCCTTCCTTGCCGACCTTTTCCATGGCTTCGGCAATCTTGTTGCCGACTTCAGCATCGCCATTGGCCGAGATGATGCCGACCTGGGCGATTTCCGACGAACCGGTCACCGGGGTCGAACGTGCCTTGAGGTTCTCGACGACCTTGGTCACGGCGATGTCGATGCCGCGCTTCAGATCCATCGGGTTCATGCCGGCGGCAACTGCGGTCATGCCTTCGCGAACGATCGCCTGGGCGAGAACGGTCGCGGTGGTGGTGCCGTCACCGGCTGCGTCGTTGGCCTTCGAGGCCACTTCGCGCAGCATCTGGGCGCCCATGTTCTCGAACTTGTCCTTGAGTTCGATTTCCTTGGCGACCGAAACACCGTCCTTGGTGATGCGGGGTGCGCCGAAGCTCTTGTCGATCACGACGTTGCGGCCCTTGGGGCCCAGCGTGACCTTCACGGCATCAGCGAGAATGTCGACGCCGCGCAGAATGCGTTCGCGGGCGTCGCGGCCGAACTTTACGTCCTTGGCAGCCATGATGTGTTCCTTTGAATTTCTTGAGTGGAGTTCAGGACAGCAGCGTCGATCAGCCGATCACGCCGAGGATGTCCGATTCCTTCATGATCAGCAGGTCTTCGCCTGCGACCTTGACTTCGGTGCCCGACCACTTGCCGAACAGGACGCGGTCGCCGACCTTGACGTCCAGCGGGGTGATCGTGCCGTTTTCGGCGCGCGCACCGGTGCCGACGGCGACGATTTCGCCTTCAGCGGGCTTTTCCTTGGCGCTGTCGGGGATGATGATCCCGCCAGCAGTCTTTTCCTCGGCTTCGACGCGGCGTACCAGCACGCGGTCGTGCAACGGACGGAACGACATGGGTTTCTCCCTCTTCCATACTAAAAAAACGGGGCTTGGCACTCTCAGTGGGAGAGTGCCAGCGGGCGGGATATGGGAGCAGGCCTGAGGGGCGTCAATGGTCTTGCGCGAGATTCTTTTCACGCTGATGAACAGATCGACTGCCAATCGTTGGGGCGCCCGTCCGCTCAGGCGGGAAGCAGGCCGAGCCTTGCCCTCATGCTCCAGCGCCAGTGCAGCAGCGCGGCAACGAAGATCAGGCCGACCAGCAAGCCGATCCACACCCCAAGGCCGCCGATGTCCGTGAACAGACCCAGCCACAGCGCGGTGCCGACACCGGGCACCCAGTAACCGAAGATCGCGATCAGCATGGGCACGCGCGTATCCTGAAGGCCGCGCAACTGGCTGGCGCCCACCGCCTGCGCTCCGTCGAACAGCTGGAAGGCAGCCGCAACCATCATGTATTGTACGGCCAGCACGACGACGCGCGCATTCTCGGGCGCTGCAGGATCGATGTAGAACTTCAGCAATTCCAACGGGAACAGCAGCATGATCCCGGCCGACAGCGCCATGAAGCCGATGCCGAGCTGCGTGGCGACCCTTCCGGCCAGCGCAATCGCCGCGTTGTCGCGCGCGCCATAGGCAAGGCCGACCCGGATCGTTGCCGCCTGTCCGACGCCGAACGGGACCTGGAAGGCGATGGCTGCGAACTGCAGCGCCAGCGTGTGCGCGGCAAGCTCGACTTCGCCGATGCGGCCCATCGCGAAAGCCGCGCCATTGAACATGCCTGCCTCGGCAATGATCGTGCCGCAGATCGGCAGCCCGATGCGCAGGACATCGGCAAAGCGCTTCCATTCCGGCTTCCACCAGCGTCCGAAGAAACGGTAGCGACGCAGGCGGCGGTCGAACTGGATGACGAGCACGAAGGCCGCCAGCATCGCGGTACTCGTCACCACGCTCGAGATCGCCGAACCGAGCAGGCCCAGTTCGGGTGCGCCAAGGTGGCCGAAAACGAAGATCCAGTTGCCGAGCGCATTGATCGCCACGGCCATGCCGGTGATCGCCGTGCCGATGCCCGGCCGCCCGAGCGTTGCTACCACCGTGCGCAGGAGCGCGGCCAGCACCGCAGGAATGGATGCCCACATCAGCACCTGCAGGAAGGGGACCGCGCGGGCAATCACGCCGGGGTCCTGCCCGGTGATCCGCATCAGCGTTCCGCCCAGCATGCAAACGCCCATGGCGACCAGGGCCGCAAGAAGCCCGGCCCAACCTGCCATGCGCACTGTGCGGCGGACCTCGCGAACCGCGTGGCGGCGGCTGCCCAGCTCGGCGGCAATCAGGGGGGAGGCCGCGCCAACGAGACCGGTCATCGACCAGATCAGCAGGCCAAACAGCGACACCGAGAGCGAGGATGCGGCAAGGGCTTCGGGCCCCAGCCTTGCGACGAAGACAACGTCGACCGCGAAGACCGCCATCTGCAGCAGGTTGGCACCGACGAGCGGCGCGGCGAGCCGCAGCATCGCGCGCATTTCATCGATCCAGCGGTGGGGCGGCTTCTCGAACATCGTGCGGGGCATAGGGCGGGCGGCGCGACAAGGGAAGGCGTCTTCGAGTCGTGCGTTGACCGGTCCAGCGCGACGATTCTCGGGTGGTGCATCAAGTGCAACTTGTGCGACGGATAGCGGCAAGCCTCTGATTTGCGACGTTTTGTCGTTACAAATGTCACAAATGATGTCCGAGGTGCCGCGGCGGTTGACCGCCCTGCAAGGTGGTGACAGCGTCCGCGCCATGGAAGGAACCGCCGATCTGGCAACCAGGCCGCGCGTGGGGCGAAAGTCGGGAGGGCAAGCGGCCGGTGGCTGGAGCCGCCTGCGCGCCTTTGTCGAGACACATCCCCCCCACGGCCCGAACCTGTCGCGCCTCGCGGTCCGGGCGGCGACGCTGCTGCTCGTGCTGGCGGCGGTCCAGGCCGTTGCAAGCCTCGCCTTCTACGATGTGATCGACAAGGAAACGCTGCGCGAGGACCACGCACGCCGCGTGGCCGAGCTGCTGGTGGTCAGCAATCGGCTGCACGAGCTATCGCCCGATTCCCTGGGTACCACGATGAGCACGAGCCATCTCGAGGTCGCACTTGCCGATCGGCCGCAAGCGATTCCGGGTCGCGAAGAGGAGGGCGTGGAGGAAATTCGCCGCTATATCCTGCGCTGGGAGCCAGATCTTGGGCGGCAACGGATCATGCTGGGGCTCGAACCCTCCCGTTTCGGCTACGGAAATCTCGTCGGGGCCATGCAGTTGTCCGATGGGCACTGGCTCAATTTCCGCTCGCGAGACGTTACCTCGGGCTGGCCGATTGCCCTGCGCGCGACCATTCTGACTCTGATCACTGCGGTGGTCGGCTTTGCCTTGGCGCTATGGTCTCTGCGCATCATCACCCGTCCCTTGCGCGAACTGACCGATGCAGCCGACGCCATCGGCATGGGCCAGGTGGTTCCCGTGCGCGAGAGCGGGCCTGACGATCTGCGCAGCCTCGCCCGTTCGATGAACGGAATGCAGGCGCGCATCGCCGGAATGCTTGAGGATCAGGCGCGCTCCTTCGAAGCGATCAGCCACGATCTGCGTACCCCGCTTTCGCGCGTTACCATTGCCGCAGACCTGATCGATGACGCGGAGATCGCAGGTCTTGTCCGCGACGCCACGCACGAGATGGAAGCGATGCTGATGTCGCTCCAGCTCTACCTGCGGGCGCAGCACCTTGCCGCCGAGCCGTTGACGATGGACCTCGGCCTTGCCGTCACCGATCTGGCGCTGGGGACATATCACGGGAAGGTGGATGTCGATGTCGCGCCCGGTGCGGTGGTGCGCACATGGCGCGAGCCGCTGCTGATGGCGCTGCGTCCGCTGGTCGAGAACGCGGTGCATCATGGCGGCAGCGCGCGGATTGCGGTGCGGCCCGATGCCGAAGGGCGCTGGACGATCACCATTTCGGATTCGGGGCCCGGCATTCCGGAAGACCAGTTCGAGCGCATCCTCGCCCCGTTTTATCGGATCGACGAAGCCCGGGCGCGAGATACCGCCGGCTTCGGCCTTGGCATCCCCACGGCACACCGTTTGCTGCAGCGCTTCGGCGGCGCGCTGTCGTTCGCGCGGGCCGAGGGTGGGGGGCTGTCGGTTACCGTGCTGGTACCGCAAGCGCCGGACGCCTGATCGGCTGTCGACCTGACGCACTGAAACGAAAAAGGCGGAGCCGAAGCCCCGCCCTTCCCATCCGCGAACGCTTCAAGACGCCCGCGAAACCTGCAAAGAAGATTACTTGATTTCGACGGTGCCGCCGGCTTCTTCGATCTTCTTCTTGATGTCTTCGGCTTCAGCCTTCGACACGCCTTCCTTGATCGCCTTGGGAGCCGATTCAACGAGGGTCTTGGCTTCGGTCAGGCCGAGCGAGGTGATCGCGCGGACTTCCTTGATGACCTGGATCTTCTTGCCACCGTCGCCGGTGAGGATCACGTCGAATTCGGTCTTCTCTTCAACCGCTTCGGCAGCAGCAGCAGGAGCTGCAGCGACGGCAACGGCAGCAGCGGCGCTGACGCCCCATGCTTCTTCGAGAGCCTTGGCAAGGTCAGCGGCTTCGAGGACGGTCAGCTTCGAAAGTTCTTCAACGAGCTTGGCGATATCAGCCATGGTATTTCACTCCTGATTTGGTGGCGTCCGGCGACTGCGCCGCCGGGCGGAATTCGAACAATCTTATGCGGCTTCCTTGGCGTAGGCGCCGAAGACGCGAGCCAGCTTGGCTGCCGGAGCAGTCGTGAGCTGGGCGATCTTCGTGGCCGGAGCCTGGATGAGGCCGATGAGCGTGCCGCGCAGTTCGTCGAGGCTGGGCATGGAGGCGAGCGCCTTGACCCCGGCTTCGTTGAGAACCTGCGAACCCATTGCACCACCGACGATTTCGATCTTGTCGGTGGTCTTGGCGAACTCGACCACTGCCTTGGCGGCAGCAACCGGATCGACGGACGCAGCGATTGCGGTCGGGCCGGTGAACAAGTCGACCAGACCTTCGTAATCGGTGCCCGTGGCGGCAAGCTTGGCAAGACTGTTCTTCGCAACCTTGTAGGTCGCGCCCGCTTCGCGGATCTTGTTGCGCAGGGCAGTGGACTGGGCCACCGTCATGCCGAGGTTGCGGGTGATGACCACCGCGCCGGCCTCGTTGAAGACACCGCTCAGGAAGGCGACCGATTCGGCTTTCTGCGAACGATCCATGCCTAACTCCTTCACAAATGACCGAACCGGATACCGGTGCGGTCGGCTACGTTTGTCGATGGCCCGAAGACCACCGGCGAGTCCGTGACAAGGGAAGGAGATGCGCCCGAAGGCGCGGGAGGCGCCACGTTCCATCGAGGAGCGAGGGGCCAGAAACTCTTTTCCCCGTCTAGGTTGGAGATTAAGTGCGGACGAATTCCGCACACCAACTGTCTCGGACGGATGATCGGCAAAACCAAAAGAGGCCCACCGGTCGGGGCGGGCCTCTGGCGGATTCGGCTCTGGAAGTCAAGCTTCGGGGGTGTCTGCCCCTTCCGCCTCATATCCCAGCACGTCCCCGGGCTGGCATTCCAGCTCCCGGCAGATCGCCTCGAGCGTGGAGAAGCGGATTGCCTTGGCCTTGCCGGTCTTGAGGATCGAGACGTTGGCCAGCGTCAGGTCGATGCGGTCGGCCAGCTCGGTCAGGGTCATGCGGCGGGCGTGGAGCAGGTCGTCGAGTTTGACATTGATCGGCATCACACGGTCCCTTCCAGCTCTTCGCGCATCTGCGCGCCGGTGCGGAACACGCGGGCCAGGATGAACAGGACCAGCGCGAGCAGCAGGCCATTGGTCGAGAAACCGGCATCGATGTTCACTGAACCGGCATCTCCGGTCGCCTCTTCGAGCATCGACCCGATAATGCCGACGGGCAGCGAAATCGCCTGGATGGCCACGGAAAGCCAAGCCATCACCCGCAGGCGCTCGGCATTGAGAGGCGTGAACGGCTCGCCTTCCTCGACCGTCCTGACGATGGCGCGCAGCTTCTCGACGAAGCGATAGCTGGCGGCGAGCATGACAGCGACAATGGGCAGCATGGCGAGAATGAGCCAGTAGCTCGATGGATCGGCGCCATTCTCGACCAGTTCGGCAACGACCCTGGCGTGCATGACGGCAACGGCGACGACGCCAATGCCGATGCCGACTATGCCGATCACGATCATTACCATCATGAAGGTGAGCAGGGCCTTGGCAAATCCCAGCAGCGGATCGGTTCGAAGTGTGGACATCTGGATACCCTCCTGTTGTGTGAGACGGTCAGGCGGCCAGCGGGAGCTGGTAGGTCGCCATGACCGGACCATCGGCGAGAGCAAGCGATGCCGTGTCCACAGTCGGCAGCCACAGCGTGGCGGCCAGCAGCAGCGAGATGATCGCGGCAGCGGTCTGGGGGATGAAGCGGGGCATTAATCGTTCTCCGATATGGTCGATATCGAAGTTCAATAATGTCGATTCGCCATATCTTCAATCAATAATATTGAAAAACGATATGAATCTTATCGTTTCTCGAAGGAGGCTATGCAGGAGGCGCAAAAAAAGGAGCGGTTCCGTCCTGGAGGGTGGACGGAACCGCTCCCCTTCACCGCGACGTGGCGGACGGGTGAAGTATGCTTCGCAAGCCTCAGACGTGTGCGTACTCGGGCATCTGGTCTGCGCGCGCGTTCTCGCTTGAGGCAGGAGCCTGCGTGGTTGTTGGAACCTCGCTGCGGGCGGCCATCGACTGCACCATGATCCGGGCGCGACGGCGGCGGGCCTTGCGCGAGGTGAAGGGATTGGCCGCATCCGGCGGCGAGGCGACGATGCGCTCGATCAGCGCTTCGCGCTCAGTCTGCGTCGCCACACGGGCGGGCGTGACGCCATGGGCTGGGTCGGTCGGGCGCGGTGGGGCGAGAGGTTCGCTGATCCGACGCTCCGGTCCACTTGCCGGACGCGTAACGACGGGCGGCACGAAGTCCACGTCTTCCTCATAGGGGCGGCGGCGACGGCGCATGGCCAGTGCCGCGCCACCCACGACGAGCAGGGTCGCTGCAGCGCCGACCGGCACGGCCCAATCGTTATCGGAATTGTCCTGCGCCACTGCCGGAGTCGCTGTTGGCGGGGGCGCAGCAGGCACCTCCTCAGCCACCGGCGCCGGTTTGGCAGGTTGTGCGACAGGAGCCACCGGCGCGCGCGCTTCGCTCGAAGGGGCGGCCGAAGGCCTCACCGCTCGCGTGGTGGCGCGCCTCGTCGGCGCAGTTTCCGCGCGGACAGGGGCAGCGGGGGCTGGCGCTGCGATTGCCGGTGCTGCGACGGGCTCCGGCGAGACTGTCGGGATGACGATCGTTGGGGCCGCCGATGGCGTAGCCAGGGTTGGCGCAGGAATCGCAACGACAGGTGCGTCCGTAACGGGCGGGTTCACGTCCTGTGCATGCGCCATTCCTGCAGAAAGCATCAGCATGGCTGAAATCGCCATGGTGTTGCGGGGCGATATGGTGTGGAGTCTGGTCATGTCCGGAAAACGCGACGAAATGCGATTCGGGTTCAGTATTGTCGACGAAGCGAGCCGTTGATGCCCGTGAGCTGCAGTCATTTGCGAACTGCGCAAGATTGTTTCATCTATTCTGAACATCGATTCATCGCAGTGATGTATTTCTTGCGGGCTTGTACCAACCTTAGGCTTTGCAAAATGGTGATGCGGACCAAGCTATCCGGACCGTGGTGCAAACCGGCGATGTCTGCACCTTTGACTTAATAGACCCGCGCTCCTATATGGCGCTCACGTCTGACGCTTCGAGCAAGGCCGTCCCATGCGCAGGGGATGGCTCGGGAAGGAAGCGGAAGGGCTATCCATCTGACGCAAAAGGCTGCGGGCCATGGCTTCCGTTGAACGGGGTGCTGTGCGCTGTGCGGCCTTTTCCCGTTTGGTGGCGCACCCCTTGCGTGTGGCAGGATTTTCGCCGGTTTTCCGGCAGTTTTTGAGAAGAGGCTCGTAACCTTTATGGCTACCAAGGCGACGTCTACCAAGGCGCCCGGCCGTCCCGGCGTGAAGAAGCGGATCCGCAAGATCTTCGGTGACATCCACGAAGTCGTGCAGATGCCGAACCTGATCGAGGTCCAGCGCGAATCGTACGAGCAGTTCCTCCGCTCCGATCCCGCCACGGGCTACGTCTCGGGTCTGGAAAAGACCCTGCGTTCGGTCTTCCCGATCCAGGACTTCGCCGGCACCGCCAGCCTCGATATCAAGGAGCGCGACGGTTACGTCCTCGAAGCTCCGAAATACGACGTGAACGAGTGCCGCCAGCGCGGCATCACCTATGCTGCCCCGATGAAGGTGACGCTCAAGCTCGCCACGTTCGAGGTTGACGCCGAGACCGAGACCAAGTCGCTCATCGATATCAAGGAGCAGGACGTCTACATGGGCGATATCCCGCTCATGACCGAGAACGGGACGTTCTTCATCAACGGCACCGAGCGCGTGATCGTCTCGCAGATGCACCGTTCGCCGGGCGTGCTGTTCGACCATGACCGCGGCAAGACGCACTCCTCGGGCAAGTACCTCTTCGCTGCCCGCGTGATCCCTTACCGTGGTTCGTGGCTCGATTTCGAATTCGACGCCAAGGACATCGTCAACGTCCGTATCGACCGCAAGCGCAAGCTGCCGGTCACGGCGCTGCTTCACGCGCTCGGCCTCGATGACGAAGCGATCCTGCACCACTTCTACGACACCGTGAACTGGGCGCGCGCCGAAGGTGGCTGGAAGGTGCCCTTCGTGCTCGAGCAGTGGCGCGGGTCGAAGCCGATGTTCGACATCGTCGATGCCAAGTCGGGCGAAGTGATCTTCCCCGCTGGTCAGAAGATCAGCCCCCGCGCTGCCAACAAGGCGGCCAAGGACGGTCTCGAAGCCCTGCTCATCCCGACCGAGGAAATCTTCGGCCGCTACGCCGCGCGCGACCTGATCGATGAATCGACCGGCCGCATCTGGATCGAAGCCGGTGACGAAGTCTCGCCGGAAAACCTCGACCTGCTCGACAAGGCCGGGATCGACACGCTCGAACTGCTCGACATCGATCACGTTTCGACCGGTCCGTGGATCCGCAACACGCTCAAGGCCGACAAGGCCCCGGATCGCGATCACGCTCTGGCCGACATCTACCGCGTCATGCGCCCGGGCGAGCCGCCGACGCGCGAAACCGCCGAAGCGCTGTTCGACGGCCTGTTCTTCGATCCTGATCGCTACGACCTCTCGGCCGTGGGCCGCGTCAAGCTCAACATGCGTCTCGGCCTCGATGCCGAGGACACCATCACCACGCTGCGCACCGAGGACATCCTCGCCGTGGTCAAGGAGCTGGTGAACCTCAAGGACGGCAAGGGCGAAGTCGACGACATCGACAACCTCGGCAACCGTCGCGTGCGTTCGGTGGGCGAACTGCTGGAAAACCAGTACCGCGTCGGCCTGCTGCGCATGGAACGCGCCGTTAAGGAGCGCATGTCGTCGGTTGACGTTTCGACCGTCATGCCGAACGACCTGATCAACGCCAAGCCGGCGGTTGCTGCCGTGCGCGAGTTCTTCGGTTCGTCGCAGCTCTCGCAGTTCATGGACCAGACCAACCCGCTGTCGGAAGTGACGCACAAGCGTCGCGTCTCGGCGCTCGGGCCGGGCGGTCTCACGCGTGAGCGCGCAGGCTTCGAAGTCCGCGACGTTCACCCGACCCACTATGGCCGCATCTGCCCGATTGAAACGCCCGAAGGCCCGAACATCGGTCTGATCAACTCGCTCAGCACCTTTGCGCGCGTCAACAAGTACGGCTTCATCGAAACGCCGTACCGCAAGGTCATCGACAACAAGGTCACCGGCGACGTGATCTATCTGTCGGCGATGGAAGAGCAGAAGCACACCGTCGCGCAGGCTTCGGCCGAACTGAACCCGGACGGTTCGTTCGTCGAGGAACTCGTCTCGGCTCGCCAGAACGGCGAATTCGTGATGAGCCCGCGCGATCAGGTCACGCTGATGGACGTTTCGCCCAAGCAGCTCGTCTCGGTTGCCGCCTCGCTCATTCCGTTCCTGGAAAACGACGACGCCAACCGCGCGCTCATGGGCTCGAACATGCAGCGTCAGGCCGTTCCGCTGATCAAGGCGGATGCGCCGTTCGTCGGCACCGGCATGGAAGAAACCGTGGCGCGCGATTCGGGCGCCGCGATCTCGGCGCTGCGCTCGGGCGTGGTCGACCAGGTCGACGCGACCCGTATCGTGATCCGCGCTTCGGGTGACATCGAACCCGGCCAGTCGGGCGTCGACATCTACCGCTTGCAGAAGTTCGAACGCTCGAACCAGTCGACCTGCATCAACCAGCGTCCGCTGGTGAAGGTGGGCGATCTGATCGAGAAGGGCGACATCATCGCAGACGGTCCCTCGACCGAGTTCGGCGAACTGGCGCTGGGCCGCAACGTGCTCGTCGCGTTCATGCCCTGGAACGGCTACAACTACGAAGACTCGATCCTGATCAGCGAACGCATCGTCAAGGAAGACGTCTTCACCTCGATCCACATCGAGGAGTTCGAGGTCATGGCCCGCGATACCAAGCTCGGGCCTGAAGACATCACCCGCGACATCCCGAACGTCGGCGAGGAAGCCCTGCGCAACCTCGACGAAGCGGGCATCGTCTATATCGGCGCGGAAGTTCACCCCGGTGACATCCTCGTCGGCAAGATCACCCCGAAGGGTGAATCGCCGATGACGCCGGAAGAGAAGCTGCTCCGCGCGATCTTCGGTGAAAAGGCCAGCGACGTGCGCGACACTTCGCTTCGCCTGCCCCCGGGCGTTGCCGGCACGATCGTCGACGTTCGCGTCTTCAACCGTCACGGCATCGAGATCGACGACCGTACCCGCGCCATCCAGAACGAGGAAATCGAACGCCTCGCCAAGGACCGCGAGGACGAGCGCGCCATTCTCAACCGCGCAACCTTCAACCGCTTGCGTGACATGCTGCTCGGACAGGTTTCGGCAGCAGCGCCCAAGGGCATCAAGAAGGGCGAAGTCATCGACGAGCAGGTGCTTGCCGATGTCGAGCGTTACGAATGGTGGAAGTTCGCGGTGGCCGACGATGCGCGCCAGCAGCAGCTGGAAGCGGTCAAGGCGCAGTACGATACTGCGGTGAAGGCGATCCAGGAGAAGTTCGAGGACCGCAAGGAAAAGCTCGAGCGTGGTGACGAACTCGCCCCCGGCGTGCTCAAGATGGTCAAGGTCTTCGTCGCGGTGAAGCGCAAGCTGCAGCCGGGCGACAAGATGGCCGGCCGTCACGGCAACAAGGGCATCATCAGCCGCATCCTGCCGCAGGAAGACATGCCGTTCCTCGAGGACGGTACGCCTGTCGACTTCGTGCTCAACCCGCTGGGCGTGCCTTCGCGCATGAACGTCGGGCAGATCTTCGAAACGCACCTTGGCTGGGCCGCCCGCGGCCTGGGCAAGCGCATCGGCGAGGCACTCGACGCATGGCGCGAGGCTAACCCGAACCCCGAAGCCGGCCAGCCGCCGGAAGCGGTGCGCGAGCTGCTCAAGGAGATCTACGGCTCGAACTACACCGACGAGATCGACGCCCGCAACGACGAGCAGATCATCGACTTCGCCCAGTCGGTCCGCCTCGGCGTGCCGATGGGCTCGCCGGTGTTCGACGGCGCGGTCGAGAAGGACGTGACCGACATGCTCCGTCTGGCAGGGCTCGATGAATCGGGTCAGGTCACGCTCTATGACGGCCGCACCGGCGATGCGTTCGACCGCAAGGTGACCGTGGGCATGAAGTACGTGCTCAAGCTGCACCACCTTGTCGACGACAAGATCCACGCACGTTCGATCGGGCCGTACTCGCTCGTCACCCAGCAGCCGCTGGGCGGTAAGGCGCAGTTCGGTGGCCAGCGCTTCGGCGAAATGGAGGTCTGGGCGCTCCAGGCCTATGGCGCGGCCTACACGCTGCAGGAAATGCTGACGGTGAAGTCGGACGACGTGGTCGGCCGCACCAAGGTCTACGAAGCGATCGTCAAGGGCGACGACACCTTCGAGGCCGGCATTCCCGAAAGCTTCAACGTGCTCGTCAAGGAAATGCGCTCGCTCGGCCTCAACGTCGAACTGTCGTCGATCGACGACACGGATGACGACGGTCTCGCGCAGGCGGCGGAGTAAGGATCATGGGCGGCGGCTCGTCCGCCGCCCTCCCCTTCGCAAAGAAATTCACGTCCAACGCCTCGTCATGAGGCAAGGGAACGGCACCAAATGAACGACCTGACCAAATTCACCAACCAGATCGCCAAGCCCGAGACTTTCGACCAGATCCAGATCGGTCTGGCGAGCCCCGAGCGCATTCGCAGCTGGTCCTTCGGCGAGATCAAGAAGCCGGAAACCATCAACTACCGCACGTTCAAGCCCGAGCGTGACGGCCTGTTCTGCGCGCGCATCTTCGGCCCCGTGAAGGACTACGAGTGCCTGTGCGGCAAGTACAAGCGCATGAAGTACAAGGGCGTCGTCTGCGAAAAGTGCGGCGTCGAAGTCACCGTGACCAAGGTGCGCCGCGAGCGCATGGGCCACATCGAACTGGCAGCGCCTGTCGCGCACATCTGGTTCCTCAAGTCGCTGCCTTCGCGCATCGGCCTGCTGCTCGACATGCAGCTCAAGATCCTTGAGCGCATCCTCTACTTCGAAAGCTACGTGGTCACCGAGCCGGGCCTGACCCCGCTCGAAAAGTACCAGACGCTGACCGAGGACGAACTGCTCGATGCGCAGGACGAGTATGGCGAAGACGCCTTCTCGGCCGGCATCGGTGCCGAGGCCGTCAAGCACATGCTGATGAACCTCGATCTCGAGCAGGAGCGCGATGATCTGATGGAAGAGCTGCGGACCACCAAGTCCGAGCTGAAGCCCAAGAAGATCATCAAGCGCCTCAAGGTCGTGGAATCGTTCATCGATTCAGGGAATCGCCCCGAATGGATGATCCTCGACGTCGTGCCGGTCATTCCGCCCGAACTGCGCCCGCTGGTGCCGCTCGACGGTGGCCGCTTCGCGACCTCGGACCTCAACGACCTCTACCGTCGCGTCATCAACCGCAACAACCGCCTCAAGCGCCTGATCGAGCTGCGCGCGCCGGACATCATCGTACGCAACGAAAAGCGCATGCTGCAGGAAGCCGTTGACGCGCTGTTCGACAACGGCCGCCGTGGCCGCGTGATCACCGGCGCCAACAAGCGTCCGCTGAAGTCGCTGTCCGACATGCTCAAGGGCAAGCAGGGCCGCTTCCGCCAGAACCTGCTCGGCAAGCGCGTCGACTATTCGGGCCGTTCGGTCATCGTGACCGGTCCCGAACTCAAGCTGCACCAGTGCGGCCTGCCGAAGAAGATGGCGCTCGAACTGTTCAAGCCGTTCATCTACGCGCGTCTTGATGCCAAGGGTCTGTCGATGACCCTGAAGCAGGCCAAGAAGTGGGTCGAAAAGGAACGCAAGGAAGTCTGGGACATCCTTGACGAGGTTATCCGCGAACACCCGGTCATGCTGAACCGTGCGCCTACGCTGCACCGTCTTGGCATCCAGGCGTTCGAGCCGGTCCTCATCGAAGGCAAGGCGATCCAGCTGCACCCGCTCGTCTGCTCGGCCTTCAACGCCGACTTCGACGGTGACCAGATGGCCGTCCACGTGCCGCTCTCGCTGGAAGCCCAGCTTGAAGCGCGCGTGCTGATGATGTCGACCAACAACATCCTCTCGCCCGCCAACGGCAAGCCGATCATCGTGCCTTCGCAGGACATGGTTCTCGGTATCTACTATCTGTCGATGGACCGTGCCGGTGAGCCGGGCGAAGGCATGATGCTGGCCGACATGGCCGAAGTGCACCAGGCGCTGGAGGCCAAGGCCGTCACGCTGCACTCGAAGATCATCGCCCGCGTTCCGCAGACCGACGAGGACGGCAAGCAGTACCTCAAGCGGTTCGAGACGACGCCGGGCCGCATGCTCATCGGCGAATGCCTGCCCAAGAGCCACAAGGTTCCGTTCGAGATCGTCAACCGCCTTCTCACCAAGAAGGAAATCGGCGACGTGATCGATCAGGTCTATCGCCACACCGGCCAGAAGGACACGGTGCTGTTTGCCGACGCCATCATGGCGCTGGGCTTCCGCCACGCGTTCAAGGCCGGCATCTCGTTCGGCAAGGATGACATGATCATCCCCGACAGCAAGGATGCGCTGGTTGCCGAGACCAAGGAACTGGTTGCTGACTACGAGCAGCAGTACCAGGACGGTCTCATCACCCAGCAGGAAAAGTACAACAAGGTGATCGACGCCTGGAGCCGTTGCGGCGACCAGGTGGCGAACGCCATGATGGAAGAGCTGAAGTCCTCGCCGATCGATCCCGAGACCGGCCGTCAGAAGCCGATCAATGCGATCTACATGATGTCGCACTCGGGCGCTCGTGGCTCCCCGGCGCAGATGAAGCAGCTTGCCGGTATGCGCGGCCTGATGGCCAAGCCTTCGGGCGAGATCATCGAGACCCCGATCATCTCGAACTTCAAGGAAGGTCTGACCGTCCTTGAATACTTCAACTCGACCCACGGCGCTCGTAAGGGCCTCGCGGACACCGCGCTCAAGACCGCGAACTCGGGTTACCTGACCCGTCGTCTGGTCGACGTGTCGCAGGACTGCGTCGTGATCGAGGAAGACTGCGGCACCGAACGGGCGCTGGAAATGCGCGCGATCGTTCAGGGCGGTTCGACGATTGCCTCGCTTGGCGAGCGCATCCTTGGCCGTACCCTCGCCGAAGATCTGATCGAGGCGAAGTCGGGCGAAGTGATCGCCGAGAAGGGCGAACTGCTCGACGAAGCCGCGATTGCCAAGATCGAAGCCGCTGGCGTGCAGTCGGCCCGCATCCGTTCGCCGCTGGTCTGCGAAGCCCAGCAGGGCGTCTGCGGCAAGTGCTATGGCCGTGACCTCGCTCGCGGTACGCCGGTCAACATCGGTGAAGCTGTCGGCGTCATCGCCGCACAGTCGATCGGTGAGCCGGGCACCCAGCTGACCATGCGTACCTTCCACATCGGTGGTGCGGCGCAGGTCAACGAGCAGTCGCACCTCGAAGCGATCTCCGATGGTACCGTGGTCTATCGCGACATCCCGACGATCACCGACAAGCGCGGCCGTCGTCTGTCGCTGGCCCGCAACGGCGAAATCGTGGTCATGGACACCGAGGGCCGTGAGCGCGCCATCCACCGCGTGCCTTATGGTACCCACCTGCTGCACGAGAACGGTGCGATCATCTCGCAGGGCGACCGCCTTGCCGAGTGGGACCCGTTCACCCTGCCGGTGATCACCGAAAAGCCCGGTATCGTGCGCTATCAGGACCTTGTCGATGGCAAGACCCTGACCGAGGCGACCGACGAAGCCACCGGCATGTCGAGCCGCGTCGTCACCGAGAACCGTGCCGCCGGCCGGGGCAAGAAGGAGGACCTGCGTCCTCGCCTGACCCTGCTCGACGACGATTCGGGCGAAGCTGCACGCTACCTGATGGCGCCGGGCACGACGCTTTCGGTCGAGGACGGCCAGCGCGTCGAAGCGGGCGACATTCTCGCCCGTGCTTCGCGCGAAGCCGCCAAGACCCGCGACATCACCGGCGGTCTGCCGCGCGTTGCCGAACTGTTCGAGGCCCGCAAGCCGAAGGACAACTCGATCATCGCCAAGATCGCAGGGCGCATCGAATTCGTGCGTGACTACAAGGCCAAGCGCAAGATCGCGATCATCCCGGAAGAGGGTGAACCGGTCGAGTACCTCGTGCCGAAGAGCCGCGTGATCGACGTGCAGGAAGGCGACTACGTCAAGAAGGGCGACAACCTGATTTCGGGCTCGCCCGATCCGCACGACATTCTGGAAGTGATGGGCGTTGAGGCTCTGGCCGAATACCTCGTTGCGGAAATCCAGGAAGTCTACCGCTTGCAGGGCGTGAAGATCAACGACAAGCACATCGAGGTGATCGTTCGCCAGATGCTGCAGAAGGTCGAGATCACCAACGGTGGCGACACCACCCTGCTGCCGGGCGAACAGGTCGACTACGAGGAAATGCTCGAGACCAACGCGAAGCTCGAAGAGGGCATGCAGCCCGCCGAAGGCAAGCCGGTCCTGCTCGGCATCACCAAGGCCTCGCTGCAGACGCGTTCGTTCATCTCGGCCGCGTCCTTCCAGGAAACCACCCGCGTGCTCACGCAGGCGGCCGTGGAAGGCAAGAAGGACTCGCTGATCGGTCTGAAGGAAAACGTGATCGTCGGCCGCCTCATCCCCGCCGGTACCGGTGCGGGCATGAACCGCCTGCGCGTCGCCGCCTCCTCGCGCGATGCCGCGCTGCGCGCGTCCTATCGCAAGCTTCAGGAATCGCTGATCGCTCCGGCGACGGCAGCCGAAGAGCATGCGGCGGAACTGGCGCAGGGTCCGGAAGCTGCCATCGGCGACGATCCGCTGGCAGCGGTCGAGGGTGAAACCCATGGGCTCGACGCAGACGCCGGTGACTACCTGATCGAAGGCGACGAAGCGTAAGTTTCACCACCTCGACTACAAGTAACACAAAACGAAGGGCCCCGCTGGAACAATCCGGCGGGGCCTTTTTCATGCAGTTCTGCGACAACTCACCGTAAACATCACTATACTGCACCACCGGCCAAATTAACCCGGCTGCTTCATGCCATATCCACTACAGTCATGAGGAGCACCGGCATGATCAGCGAGCAGACCTCGCGTGGCGCCAAACTGGTCGTGGGTCTGATACTGTCCGCGATCGTAATCGTGAGCATTGCCGTCAGCTATATCTGCTTCGGCGGACCGCTACATCGCCAGAACCTGCTTCAGGACGAGCTGCTGGCCGACATCCTTCCGCCACCAGCCTTTGTCGTCGAACCATACCTGCACGCAACGTGGGTCCTGACCGATCCCGGCCATGCCGCCCGCGCGCGGGCAGAGCTTGTCGAGGAGCGCACCCTGTTCGATCAGCGCAAGGCTTACTGGAAGACCGCGCCGATCCCGGAGGAACTGCGCGGCGAAGTGGATGCAACCATCGGGACCGCCGACGCGTTCTGGGCGGCCATCGACAAGCGCTATCTCCCTGCTCTGGATGCCGGCAATCTCGAGGTGATGAAGCAGGTCCACCACGACGAGCTCGCACCCGCCTACCAGAAGCAACACGACGCGGTGGAGCGCCTGGTCGAACGGTCGACCGCCTACCGCACGTCGCTGATGGAACGCGCAGATCGTCTGGTCCTTGGTATGATCGTCGCCTTTGCGGTGATCGCGCTGGCTGTTTTTGCCATCATCCTCCTCGCCGTCCGGATGGTCCGCCAGCGCATCGTCGGGCCGCTCGTCGAAACGGCGGAAACCATGCAGCGCATGGCGGACGGCGACTACCGGAGCGAAGCCAGCGGAGCCGATCGCAAAGACGAGATCGGCGTCATGGCCCGCGCGATCGCCGTCTTCCGCAGCAATGGCCTTGCCCGCCAGAAGGCTCAGGAAGAGCAGCAGGCCGTCGTCGCGGCGCTCTCGGCGGGGCTTGACTGCATGGCCCGGCAGAACCTCGAATATCGCATCGAGCAGGCATTTCCTGAGGGCTACGAGGAACTCAGGACGAACTACAACAGCGCGGTCGAGTCCCTCGCAGCTGCAATGCGCACCGTGCGGGTCGGCGCGGCCAGCGTGCTGACCTCGATCGCAGAGATCCGCGACGCCAGTGACGACCTTGCCCACCGCAACGAACAGCAAGCCGCGAGCCTCGCGCAGACGGCATCAACCATGCAGAGCGTCACCGGCAGCGTGCGCGAGACTGCGCTGGGGGCAAGGAACGTCCACGGTGCGATCAACTCCGCGCATGGAGAGGCAAGCAGCGGCGGGGAGGTGGTGCGTCAGGCCGTAGCCGCCATGGCTGCGATCGAAGCCTCGGCGCAGGAGATCGGCAGTATCATCTCGGTCATCGACGGGATTGCCTTCCAGACAAATCTTCTCGCGCTCAACGCCGGAGTCGAAGCGGCCCGCGCCGGGGAATCGGGCAAGGGCTTTGCCGTCGTCGCGACCGAAGTCCGTGCGCTCGCCCAGCGCTCGGCGGAAGCTGCGCAGAACATCAAGACGCTGATCGAAAACAGCACCAGCCAGGTCGGCGAAGGCGTCCGCCTCGTCGGCGAGACCGGCACCCGACTGACCGGCATCGTCGACCAGATCGCAGCGGTCGACGTGCTGGTGTCACAAATCGCCCAGTCCGCTGCGCGACAGGCGGAAAGCCTCGAGCAGGTCAACGCCGAAGTCGCCGCCATGGACCGGATGACGCAAGCCAACGCGGCGATGGTCGAAGAATCGTCCGCCGCCACGCGCAGCCTGTCAGCCGAAGCCGAGCGCCTGACCACTCTGGTTTCGTCGTTCCGGACGCGTGATGTCGATCATCGCCCCGGCCAGGTCAGCAACCCGCAGAACCTGCGCCGGACCTCTGCCCTCCAGACCGAACGCGCCATGCCTTCCGTCGTCCGATACGGGACATGACGCAAGAAAGGCCGGATGCTCCCACGAGCACCCGGCCTTCCATGTGTCTGATGCCGACGATCAGCGGCCCTTGCGGTGCTCGCCCTTGACCCAGCGGACGGTGCCCGAAGAGGCGCGCATCACGACGCTTTCGGTGGTCATCGTGCCGTTCTTGTGGACCTTGACGCCGGCCAGCAGTGAGCCGTCGGTCACGCCGGTGGCGGCGAAGATGCAATCGCCCTTGGCCAGTTCGATCAGGTCGTACTGCTTGTTGAGGTCCTCGATGCCCCACTTGCGGGCGCGGGCCTTCTCGTCCTCGTTTCGGAACAGCAGGCGGCCCTTGAACTGCCCGCCGACGCAGCGCAGCGCGGCGGCTGCCAGCACGCCTTCGGGAGCGCCGCCAGTGCCCATGTACATGTCGACGCCGGTGTCCTCGTTGGTCACCGCGATCACGCCGGCCACGTCGCCGTCCGGGATCAGCTTGATGCCGCAGCCGAGGGCGCGCAGCTCATCGATAAGGGCCGAGTGGCGCGGACGGTCGAGCACGCAGACGTTGATGTCGCCCGGAGCCACGCCCTTGACGGCGGCGACAGCCTTGACGTTTTCGCTTGGCGACTTGTCGAGATCGATGATGCCTTCGGGATAGCCGGGGCCGACCGCGAGCTTGTCCATGTAGACGTCAGGCGCGTTGAGCAGGCCACCTTCTTCGGCAACGGCCAGCACCGCCAGCGCGTTGGGGCCGTCCTTCGCGGTGATCGTCGTGCCTTCGAGCGGATCGAGCGCGATGTCGATCTTGGGGCCCTTGCCGGGTGCCGCGCCGACCTTTTCGCCGATGTAGAGCATCGGGGCCTCGTCGCGCTCACCTTCGCCGATGACCACGGTGCCGTCCATATACAGTTCGTTGAAAGCAGCACGCATGGCTTCGACGGCGGCGGCATCGGCGGCCTTCTCGTCGCCACGGCCGATCAGGCGCGACGCACCGATTGCGGCGGCCTCGGTCACACGGACCATCTCAAGCACGAGTACGCGGTCGAGGACCTGGGACGGGGCGGGGTTCTTGGTCTTTTCGGTCACGATGGCTCCAGCTCAGACGGGTGGTAACTGTAGTGCTCTACTACCAGATCGGTTCAGCCAGTGTGCATGATCTCACCGGCAAGACCGGCTCGACGCAGCCCCCAAGCTGTGCAAACGTATGCGCAAACATCACTGTGTCGCGCAAAGAGCTTTGCATGGCACGGGTGACGCGGGTGTGACCTGGCACTAGACGCGAGGGAAGGGTTTTGTCGAGACGCAGAGTAGCAGTTCTGGCAGGCATTGCGCTTCTTTTTGGCGCTGCACCGCTTGCTGCGCAAGATTCAGCCGGTGCGCCTGCCGCCCCGATGCAGGGACCCACGGTCACCGGCGCTGCGCAGAGCGATGCCGATGTCGCGCGCAATCTCCTGACCAACTCCCAGACGCAGCGGTGCAGGCCGATGCAGCGTTCGGACGGCACGATCGTCGTCTGCGGCGGCAAGGAAGCAAGCGAGCGCGAGCGCATCCCCCTGCGCGACGAGACCGACAGCGCGAAATCGACCGCCGACGGATTGCCGCGCGCGCCGAACGTCTCGGGCCTGCGCGATTGCAGCCGCGGCTGCATCGGCCTGGGCGGCAAGCCGAACGAGATCTACCTCTTCGACATCAAGGCGCTGCCGCCGCCCCCGCCGGGATCGGACGCAGACCGTATCGCCAAGGGCGAGATTCCTGCGCCCTGAGGCGCAAGCCATCTCACTCTCCGAGAATGTGCATGACCAGCGGCGGTTCGGCGAGAACCGGTGAGCCTTCGAGCAGGCGCAGCGCCTCGGTGATGGCGCTTTCCGGGCCTTCGTGCGTAACCATCGAGACCATCACCGGGGCAGCATCGGCGCCGCCCTTCTGGATCAGGCTCTCGATAGAGACACCAGCGTCGCGCATGGCGGCGGTGATTTCGGCCAGCACGCCCGGGCGGTCGGCCACGGTGAAGCGGATATAGGCCTTGCCGGTGCGGTGGCCGACTTCGGCAGGGGCCGCACGGTCAAGCTCGGCCACGGGGATCGAGAAGGGTGCGCCGATGTCGCCACGGGCGATGTCGATGAGGTCGGCAACGACCGCGCTGGCAGTCGGGCCATCGCCCGCGCCTGCACCCTGGAACAGGAGGCGACCGACGAAGTTGCCCTCGGCAACCACTGCATTGGTCGCGCCATCGACGTGCGCCAGCGGATGATCGCGATGGACCAGATGCGGGTGGACGCGCTGGAACAGGCGGCGGTTGCCCTCGGCGTCGATCTCGGTATCGGCCATGCCGATCAGGCGGATGTAGTAGCCCAGCGCATCGGCCTGCGCGATATCGGCGGCAAGCACGCGGCGGATGCCGGTTGCGATGACCGGCTTGAAGTCCACCGCGGTCCCGAACGCGATCGAGGACAGGATCGAGAGCTTGTGCGCCGCGTCGATCCCGTCGATGTCAAAGGTTGGGTCGCTCTCGGCATAGCCCTTGGCCTGTGCTTCGGCGAGCACGTCGGCGAAGTCCCGGCCGGTGTCTTCCATGGTCGAGAGGATGTAGTTGCAGGTGCCGTTGAGGATGCCATAGACCCGCGCGATCTCGTTCGCGGCGACGCCTTCCTTGAGGCCCTTGATCACCGGAATCCCGCCTGCGACCGCAGCTTCGAACTTCAGCGCGACCTTGGCCGCCTCGGCCTTGGTGGCAAGTTCCACACCGTGGTGGGCAATCATCGCCTTGTTCGCGGTGACGAGGGCCTTTCCAGCCTCGAACGTGGTGCGGGCAAGCGCCAGCGCGGGTCCATCAGCCCCGCCGACCAGCTCGACCACCACGTCGACGTCCGGGCGCTCGCCCAGGATGACCATGTCGTCTTCCCAGGCATAGCGCGAGACGTCGAACCCGCGATCCTTGTGGCGATTGCGCGCGCTGACCGTGGTGATCACGATCGGACGACCGGCGCGCCTTGCGATAAGGTCGGCGTTGGCCTCGATCAGCCGGATCACCCCGCCGCCAACCGTGCCAAGCCCGGCCAGTGCGATGCGCAATGGTTCGCTCATGTCATTCCCGTCCGCTGGAATCTGCTATCTGTGCGCGGCGGGCCTTAGGGGACAAGGGGCACGCGGGCAACAGCCGGTTTGGCGCTCAGCGCTCCACTGCCGGACGGCTGCGCGTGCACTCGCCAAGCTCGGCCGCGACAAAGGCGTAGTCCTCTGCCGCAGCGCGCACCTGGGATGCACTGCCCGACAGACTCGCGCCCGGCGGCATCGAGCTGGGCAGGCTGCAGGCGAGGCGATACCAGGTCAACGTATCTCGCGCGGGCGGGCGGGCCGCCTGATCGACGATCTCGGACAGGCTCACGCCCCAGGTGCGGTTCATGCCAGGCCGGCGGATGACCGAGACCGAGACCGGCGCATTGTTCTCGGTCTGGAGGAAGACCTGCGTTTCGCCTTCGCCGACAAGGTTGCCGGGAACGTAAAGCACTTCACGCACTCCGCTGACACGCGGAGGGGCTTCGGGCGAGAGCATCTCGGTGAGGATTGCACGGGTGCGCATCTCCGTTTCTCCGGACCAGGCGATCTGTGCGCCGCCGTCGACGAGACGCAATTCGCCTGGCCGGCCAGCGACCGTGCGGGCGAAGATCAGGACAACCGCCTTCGACAGCTTGGGCACCTTGCCCTTTGCATCAAGGGGGATGTCGGCGAGATAGCGCACGGTTTCGCCCATTGCCGGGCCGGTCAGCACCGTTTGCGTCCTCGCTTCGACCAGAAGGCGCGCCATGCCCGGGGCAAGGCCGGGCGCCTGTTCGGGCTTCAGCCGCGAGACTTTCCTGACCTGTGCACGCAGGACGACCTCTGCCGCGTCAGCCATCGAGGCAATATCGGCGTAAGTGAGCGCCCCGGCCGCAGAGGTGGTGACACCGTTGGCAGAGCCCCGAATCGGGGCTTCCTGCGCGATCGCGGTGCTGGCAGCGAATCCGGTGGCCAAGGTCAAGGCGGCGGCCGTCATGAGGGCGAACTTGAACGGGAATGCAGGCATTACGGTATCTCCGGCACCACGCAGGCTAGCATGGGCCCTTCGTTTCTGGCTGATTTCAGGCAGTGCAACCCTGAATCACCAGTTAACGGATAAAGCATTTGCGCGCCTTTGGCTTCGCCGTTAAAGATGCGCCCGTTCGGGCAATCCAAAAACAAGCAGCCCGACGCTTGCCGCCGCCAAACCCCCTGGTTTGATGTCGGCGGACCGGGTTGCCGGCAGGGTGGATTGAAATTTGCTGGATTGGCCTTCGGGCAGGACGGTGATCCTGCGCGCGGGCTCCACCTTGGTCAGGGCCGTATTGCGCGTGCTCCGGGCTCAGGTGGGCGATCAGGAGTATTGGAGCTGAATGGCATACGCTGACCAACAGATGAGCGGTAACAAGATCACCGCGCTCATCGTCGTTGCGATTCTTCATGTCGCCGTTGGCTACGCGCTCGTTACGGGCCTGGCTCAAGAGGCGTTCAAGAAGGTCAAAGAGGTGACCTCGGCGGTCAACATCGAGGAAGAGAAGCCGCCGGAGGAACCGCCGCCGCCGCCTCCTCCGAAGGAGAACACGCCGCCGCCGCCGATCGTCGCGCCTCCGCCGCCGATCAGTTTCAACGCGCCTGCTCCGCAGGTGCAGACGGTCAACGAAGCTCCCCCGATGCCTGCTCCGCCGGCACCGGTTGCGCTTCCTGCGCCGCCTGCAGCTCCGCCCCCGCCCCGGTTTACGCCGAAGGCAGCTGTCCCCAAGGGTCAGCCGGGCAACTGGGCAACGTCGAACGACTACCCATCGCGTGCGCTTCGCGAAGAGCGTGAAGGCACCACGGGTTTCCGTGTCACCATCGGCACCGATGGCAAGGTCACGGACTGCCAGATCACCAGGTCTTCAGGCAGCCCCGATCTTGACGAGGCCACGTGCTCCAACGTCCGTCGCCGCGCGCGCTTCCAGCCCGCGACCGATGGCGAAGGGCAGCCGACGACCGGATCGTACTCGAACTCGATCCGCTGGGTTATCCCGAAGGATTGATTCGGCTCACGGATTTGACACGGAAGTCCGGCACCTGACGGCTTTCACGCACTTTGATTTGAATTGAAGAGGAAGACTCGCAATGTCCATCTACGCACTTGCTGCCGCCGCCGCTGGCGCAGCGCCGCAGAAGTCCTTCGGCATCAAGGAAGCGCTGTTTCCCAACGGCCAGCCCAACTGGATCGGTATCGCCACCCTCGTGATCCTCGCGATCATGTCGTTCGGCTCGTTCTACATCCTGTTCACCAAGCTCATGGAGCAGAACAAGATCATGGGCCAGTACAAGAACATCGGCACCTTCTGGCGCGCCGGTTCGCTGCGTGAAGGCGCTGCCAAGCTCGAGAAGAACTCGGCATGGCGCCAGATCGTCGACGACGGCCTCGCTGCTGAAGACCAGCACTCGAAGATGACCGACTCGCTCGAAGCCCATGACTGGCTGCACGGTTCGCTCGCCCGCTCGGAAGCGTTCATCAACGCTCGCCTCGCTGGCGGTCTGCCGTTCCTCGCAACCGTGGGCGCTACCGCACCGTTCATTGGTCTGTTCGGTACCGTGGTCGGCATCTACAACGCGCTGATCAACATCGGCCTCGCCGGTTCGGCCTCGATCGACAAGGTCGCAGGTCCGGTCGGTGAAGCTCTGATCATGACCGCGCTGGGTCTGCTCGTCGCTGTTCCGGCCGTGCTTGCCTACAACTGGCTGCAGGCTCGCAACAAGAAGATCGCCGAACTGCTCTCGGGCTTCTCGACCGATCTGCTGGCGAACATCAACTCGAAGGGCGCTGTGAAGCCGGCCGTTCCGGCTGCTCCGGCTACCCCGGCAGCACCCGTCAAGAAGTAATCAGGATTGGGCCGGATCAACGTCCGGCCCCTTTCCGGAAACGCGAGTCTCGGGCCGGAGCCGATCTCCGGATATCTCCGGCCTCCCTCGCGGCTCAGAACGGATAGGATGTAACCCATGGCAATGTCTGTAGGCGGCGCTGGCGGAGAAGAACGCCCGATGTCGGACATCAACACCACGCCGCTCGTGGACGTGATGTTGGTGCTGCTGATCATCTTCCTCATCGCGGTGCCCGTCGCGATCCAGTCGATCGAAAAGCTCAAGGTTCCTGTTCTTGTCAGCGAGGAATCGCAGGACAAGGTCGAAAACCTGATGCTCTCGGTCGTCTCGACGGACGCTGCAGGCCGTAGCCCGAGGGAGCCCGGTTACGAGGGTTCTTCGCGCACCGGCCAGTGCCGCGTCTATTTCAACAACATCAGTCCGGTGGACAACCAGGAGCTGTACCAGCAGGCTTTCAATCGCCTCGATGCGATCGTGAAGCGTGAAGGCGGCGCCGCCAACATGGATCCGGAAAAGATCCCCGAAGTGCACATCCGCGGCGACGTGAATGTCCCCTGGAAGTGCATCGCTGGTGCGATCTATAACGTCCAGTCCGCTGGCTATCCGAAAGTCGGCTTCATCTCGACCCCGGTCGATCCGAACGGCTAACCCCGTTCCGACCGGGCCAGAGAGCGAACAGGAGTACCAACCATGGCAATGAGCGGCGGCAAGGATGATGGCTCGCCGATGATGGAAATGAACACGACGCCGTTGATCGACGTCATGCTCGTTCTCCTCATCATGTTCATCATCACCATCCCGGTGGCCACGCATGCGGTGAACATCGACCTCCCGCAGCCGACGAACATCCCCAACGACGTCAAGATCGATCCGATCAAGAACAAGCTGGTGCTGACGGCGACCAACCAGATCCTCTGGAACGGTGCAGCCATCAACGAAGGCCAACTGGTCTCGATCATCGCTTCGACGAAGGGGATTGATCCCGAGCCGGAACTGCAGTTCCAGCCCGAGGAATACGCCAGCTACGAGATCGCGAACCGGATGATGAAGATCATCACGGACGCCAAGGTCACGAAGTTTGGCTTCGTTGGAAACGAGAACTTCGCCACCTTCGAAAAGGGTCCTGCATAAGGTCCCTGCCGGAACTGGCTGAGACGAAAGGGGAGCGGGCGCGAGCCGGCTCCCTTTTTGTTTGGGTAACGCTGCGGGGTTTGGCGTGAGATGTGTCTGGCAGTGCGCCGGGGCGCCCACCCCTCTTGTTCTCGCAGAGACGCAGAGGGAGCAGAGGGCGCAGAGAAGGTTACGGGCTTCGCCCGGGGTGACTCACGCGAAGACGCAAAAAAGTTGTGCGCGTTGCAGGCCTTCAGCGTCATTCGGATGAAACGGCAGCAGACCAAGGCGGCTTTTCGTCGCACGCACGACATCTTGGCGTCTTTGCGTGAGATACTCTTTTCTTCCTCGCGCGAAACCCTCTCCTGCGCCCCCGCGAAGGCGGGGGCCTCGGACGGTTTGCTGTGAGGGTCCGTAAGACCACCGAGGTCCCCGCCTCGCGGGGACGCATGAATTCTCACGCAAAGCCGCAAAGGCGCGAAGGTGTTGCGCTTTGGGGTGAGGGTGCGTGTGGTTGGCAGGTGGTTGAGGAGCGGGAAGCCTGCGGCGGGCGCGACGTCTTTGCGTCTTAGCGGCTTTGCGTGCGATTATTCTGTTGCGCTGTTTGCCCACCCCGCTGCGACTAACTTCACTGCGTTCAGTAAGTCTCGCGGCCCTCCCGCCTGCGGGAGGGCTGGATGAAGCGCTGCGTGTCTCTCCCCTCCCGCAAGCGGGAGGGGCTGGGGGTGGGCATCGCGGATACGCGATAAAGCAAAGCATCCGCTGGCGAATGCGGACGGTCACGCCGGTGGGAAAGCACAGATCGCGCGACCGGTGCGGTGCCGTCGTGGCACGCGCGGGGAGGGCGCGGGACCGGTTGCGAGTGGCCGGGGGGCGGTTCCGGACCCCTTGTCGGCTCAGCCTGAGGGCGGACATATGCGAAAGGACGAAGCCTTGGCAGCGGCTCGCGGGCTGCCTTGGCTTCTGGCAAGCGGCTGCGTGAAAAGAACCTGTCGTTTGTGCTGACACTGTCGCACAATCATGGCGGGTTCCGCATCCGCAGCGTCGCTCAGGGTTCGGCGCCGTGCTATCAGCCCTGGGGTGTCCTGTCTGTCCTTGGGTAACGACAGGGTTTTGCCCGGTGGGTCTGGGCTTTACGCCCCGCATTGAACCCACGCGCACTTGCCGCACCGATCGCGCCGAAGGCTTCGGCCACAGCCTGACCTCCGAAGGGAGAGGAGCGGGTTGGCCTTTTGCCCTCTCCTGACCTGTGGGTGGGGCGTATAACCTATATGGTTCGTTTTGTCAAGATGGGTTGCGATCGCAGGCGTTTGGAACGCGCCGTCTTACTTGTCGTCGTTCCGGACTTGATCCGGGACCCCGCTCTTTTCGCAGGGGTGGCGCTGAATAAAAGCGGGGCCCCGGGTCAAGCCCGGGGCGACGGTCGGGTAGCAGAGGGTGCGTATGGGGTCGCGTCAACGGATGGCGTTCAGCCTAATGCCGCAGCCCATTCCGCTTCCTTGAAGCCGACGAGCAAGCCACCGGGGTGTTCTACAATCGGCCGCTTGATGACCGAGGTATTCTCGGACAGCACGGCGGGAGCGCCTTCGCCAGCGAGCGCAGACTTCTGTGCGTCGTCAAGCTTGCGGTAGGTCGTCCCGGCCATGTTGACGACCTTGTCCAGCCCGGCGGCGTCGATCCACCGGGCGATCCTAGCCGGGTCGGCGCCCTGCTTCTTGTAGTCATGAAAGGTGTAAGCGATGCCCTTGCCGTCGAGCCAGGTGCGGGCCCTCTTGACCGTGTCGCAGTTGGGGATGCCGTAGAGGGTGATGCTCATGTGTCCTGCCTGTTGAAGCGGTGCACCCGGGTGGGCGTGCCTGCGAAAAGGGTGTAGCTCTCGTAGTATTCGGCGCGGCCCTTGCCCTGCATCTCGGCGTGATGGGCGACACGCCGCCAGGCCAGAGCGGCGGCTTCGTCTTCCCATTCCGACAGGGCGTTGACTTCGCCATCGTCGGCGGTGTAGCTCTTGAAGCCGAGGTAGCCCGGCTGCCGCCCGGCGAGGACTTCCATTGCGTGGGCATCGACCGAATAGGCGGCGGCATCGATATCGGCGCGCTTGCGGTTGCGGAATACGACGAGGAACATGGAGCTTGCGATAGCGCGGCGCGCGATGCGCCGAAAGGTGGACTTTTCCTCGCATCCCCGGCAAAGGCGTGCCCCATGAGCCTGAACAGCTTCGGTCACCTCTTCCGTTTCACCACCTGGGGCGAAAGCCACGGGCCGGCCATTGGTGCCGTGGTCGACGGTTGCCCTCCCGGTCTTGCGATCAGCGAGGCGCAGATCCAGCCGTTCCTCGACGCGCGCCGCCCCGGCCAGTCGCGCTTCACCACGCAGCGGCAGGAACCGGATCAGGTCCGCATCCTGTCGGGCGTGTTCGAAGGCAAGACTACCGGGACGCCGATCAGCCTGATGATCGAGAACGTCGACCAGCGTTCCAAGGACTATGGCGATGTTGCCAAGGCCTATCGCCCCGGCCACGCCGACTATGCCTATGACGCCAAGTACGGCTTTCGCGACTATCGCGGCGGGGGCCGCTCGTCTGCGCGCGAGACCGCCTCGCGTGTGGCGGCAGGTGCGGTCGCACGTTTGGTCATCCCCGAAGTCTCGATCCTCGCCTGGGTGAGCGAGATCGGTGGCGACAGGATCGACATGGATCATTTCGATGCCGCCGAGATTGGTCGCAACCCGTTCTTCTGCCCGGATTCGTGGGCGGCGGCGCGGTGGGAGAAGCTGGTCGATGATGCGCGCAAGTCGGGTTCGTCGCTGGGCGCGGTGGTCGAATGTATGGCGACCGGCGTTCCGGCAGGCTGGGGCGCGCCGCTCTATGCCAAGCTCGATGCCGAGCTGGCGCACGCCATGATGGGCATCAACGCGGTCAAGGGCGTGGAGATCGGCGACGGTTTCGAAGCCGCGCGCAATACGGGCGAGGGCAATGCCGATCCGATGCGGCCCGGTTCGGGCGCTCCCGAATTCCTTGCCAACCATGCGGGCGGCATCGCCGGCGGCATTTCGACCGGGCAGCCGGTGACGGTGCGCGTGGCGTTCAAGCCGACCTCCTCGATCTTGACGCCCATGCCGACGATCACGCGAGAAGGCGAGGCGACCGAATTGCTCACAAAGGGCCGCCACGATCCTTGCGTCGGCATTCGCGGGGTTCCGGTCGTCGAGGCCATGATGGCGCTGGTTCTGGCAGACCAGAAGCTGTTGCATCGCGGGCAAGTCGGTTAAAAGCGGCGGGCGGCGGTTGAGCCGCGCCTGAAACGTCGTTAGTCTCCCCTGCAACAATATTGCGGGAGCACGTTTCTTGGCCAAGCGCCTTACCCTCTACATCGTGATCGGCATGGTGCTTGGCATTCTCGTCGGGTATCTGCTCAACACCAGCTATCCCAAGGGTGACGCCACGCTGGCGCAGATCGCCGATACGCTGAAGCTGCTGCCCGACATTTTCCTGCACCTGATCAAGATGATCATCGCGCCGCTGATCCTGGCGACGCTGGTGACGGGCATTGCCGGGATGGGCGACAGCGCGGCGCTGGGGCGCATCGGCGGGCGGGCGCTGGCCTGGTTCATCACGGCAAGCCTGATTTCCATCGGGCTCGGTCTGCTGCTGGTGAACCTGTTCAAGCCGGGCGTGGACCTTGAGTTCACCGCTGCCGGACCCGTTGATCTGGCGACGGCAGACTTCACGCTGCGCCACTTCGTGCTCGAGATTTTCCCGACCAGCGCATTGGATGCGATGGCCAAGAACAATGTGCTGCAGATCCTCGTGTTCTCGCTGTTTGCAGGCGTGGCGCTCTCTGCCATCGGCGAGACGGGTGCGCCGATCGTGCGCGGGTGCGAAGCGCTGGCGCATCTGATGCTGCAGATTACCGACTATGTGATGCGCATTGCTCCGCTCGCGGTGTTCGGGGCGCTGGCTTCGGTGATTGCGACCAAGGGCCTTGGCATCGTCATTACCTACGGCGTGTTCGTTTCCGAGTTCTACTTCGGCCTGCTGCTGCTGTGGATCATCCTGCTGACGCTGGGCGGCATCTTCCTCAAGGGCCGCGTGATCATGCTGGCGCGCTACATCCGCGAGCCGATCCTGCTGGCGTTTTCGACCGCCAGTTCCGAATCCGCGCTGCCCAAGCTGTTCGAGCAGCTTGACCGCTTCGGCGTGCCGCGCCGCATCTCGGGCTTCGTGCTGCCGCTGGGCTACAGCTTCAACCTTGATGGTTCGATGATGTACACCAGCTTTGCGACGATGTTCATCGCGCAGGCCTATGGCATCGAGCTGTCGATGGGGCAGCAGATTGCCATGCTGCTGACATTGATGGTCACGTCGAAGGGCATTGCGGGCGTCCCGCGCGCCAGCCTTGTGGTCATTGCGGCAACGCTGACGCAGTTCGGCCTGCCGCTCGAAGGCATCGCGCTGCTGCTGGGCGTTGACACGTTCCTCGACATGGGGCGTACCGCCACCAATGTCGTCGGCAACGCGGTGGCGACTTCGGTCATCACCAAGTGGGAAGGCATGCTCCAGCCACCGCTGGATCCTGATGCCGAGCCGCCGCACGCGCCTGCGCACACCGTGGCCGACGGGCGGGCGGGTCTGAACCTCGATCCTGTCAATTACGAGAAGTAGGCCCTACTTCTCCAGTTCAACCGGGGTAAATTCACCCAGACCGCAGGCACCACGGTTGACCGGGCCGGGGCCAGCGTTGTTCGTGATCACCGTGATGATGTCGACGTTGCACAGCTGGCTCAGCGACGTGCCATAGGCGAAGGCGCGTTCGAAGCCGAGGCTGAAGCAGCGGTTGGGCAGGGTGTTGCGATACCACTGGTTGCCGTTGGTGCGGAAATCGATGGTCCAGTCATCGCGCACCTGGCTTTCGCGGATGTTCTGAATGGGGATGCAGTTCACCGGCTTGCCGACGATCTTGGCCTTGGGAATGTCGGCGCGGTGGCCGTCATTGCCGCCCTTGGCGCTTGCGGTGCAACCCGCAATGGCCAGTGCAAGTGTTGCGATCAGAAACGGAGTCATGCGCTTCATGCCTTGCTCTCCTTCCTTGTTTTGCGGCTTGCTGGTGCCTTTTCGCCTTTTTCCAGAACCTTGCCCTTGAAACCGCAAAGGTCAACCAGCCCGCAGTGCCAGCATTCCGGCGTCCGCGCCTTGCACACATAGCGACCGTGGAGGATCAGCCAGTGGTGGGCGCCGACGCGAAACGGCTGGGGGACGTTTTTCTCCAGCCCTTTCTCAACGGCGAGCGGCGTCTTTCCCTTCGCAAGGCCGGTGCGATTGCCGACGCGGAAGATATGCGTATCGACCGCAAAGGTTTCCGCGCCGAACGCGCAGTTCATCACGACGTTGGCGGTCTTGCGGCCGACGCCGGGGAGCTCGGTGAGCAGATCGCGGTCGGCCGGGACCTCACCGCCATATTTCGCCACGAGAATTTCGGCCATGGCCATGACGTTCTTGGCCTTGGAATTGAACAGGCCGATGGTCTTGATGTGGCTCTTCAGGCCCTCTTCGCCGAGGTCGAGCATGTCCTGCGGCGTCTTGACCAAGGCGAAGAGCTTGCGCGTGGCCTTGTTGACGCCGACATCGGTCGCCTGCGCCGAGAGCGTGACGGCGACCAGCAGCTGGTAGACGTTACCGTATTCCAGCTCCGTTTCGGGAGAGGGATTGGCTTCGGCAAGGCGGCGGAAGAATTCGAAGATGTCCGCCTTCTTCATGTCAGAGCCCCAAATACCTTCACAAACCAAGCACTGCCGGCATAGTGTAGCGGCCCGGTCCCTTGCCGATGATCCACTCTGCCGCGCGGATCGCACCCTTGGCGAATATGCCGCGGTTTTCGGCGAGGTGGGAGAAGGTCAGCCGTTCGTTGTCGGCAAGGAAGTGGACCGAGTGGTCGCCTGCCACGCTGCCGCCGCGCAACGCGGCAAAGCCGATGGTGCCGGCCTTGCGTGCGCCAGTGATGCCATCGCGACCGCGCACGGCTTCGTCGGCAAGGTGAACGCCGCGCCCCTTGGCCGCCGCTTCGCCGAGCAGCAGCGCGGTGCCCGAGGGCGCATCCACCTTCATGCGATGGTGCGTCTCGACAATCTCGATGTCCCAGTCCTCGCCGAGGCGAGAGGCGGCTTCCTGCACCAGATGGGCGAGGAGGGTCACGCCCAGAGAGGTGTTGCCGGTCTGCAGCACCGGGATGCTGACGGCGGCGGAATCGATCAGCCAGTGGTGGCGTTCCTCAAGCCCGGTCGTGCCGATGACGATGGGCACGCCTGTGTGGATCGCCGCATCGAGATTGAACTCGAGCGCGCCGGGTGCCGAGAAGTCGACCAGCACGTCGCTCGCCTGTGCCAGCACGAGCGGGTCGCCGCCCTTGTCGATGCCGCCGGCGAATTCGTGCCCTGCCGCTGCCACTGCTGCCTGCAGCGCATTGCCCATTCGTCCAGCGCTGCCGATGATTCCGATTCTTGCCATTGCCTACCCTTTGCGTCGCGTGCTTCATGGTCGCGATGAAACGCGCGCGCAATATCGTGATCCTGACAGGAGCAGGAATTTCCGCCGAATCCGGCATCGATACGTTTCGTAGCGAAGGCGGGCTGTGGGAAAATCACCGCGTCGAGGACGTGGCGACGCCCGAGGCCTTTGCGCGCGATCCGAACCTTGTCCTGCGCTTCTACGACATGCGCCGCGAGGCGATCCAGACGAAGGAGCCCAACGCGGCGCATCACGCACTCGCCCGGCTGGACCGCGAATGGCCGAAGAAGGCAGGTGGCGAGGTGCTGATCGTGACGCAGAACGTCGACGATCTGCACGAGCGCGGCGGCGCGTTGAACGTGCTGCACATGCATGGTGAACACCTCAAGGCCTGGTGCACGTCCTGCGACACGCGCCACCGTTGGACCGGGCCGATGCTCCATCGCCCGCCGTGCCCCACCTGCGGCATGGCCGCGCTGCGTCCCGATGTCGTCTGGTTCGGTGAGATGCCCTACCGGATGGGGGAGATCTATCAGGCGCTGAGTGGCGCGGACCTGTTCGTTTCCATCGGCACGTCGGGCGCGGTCTATCCGGCGGCGGGTCTTGTGCGCAATGCGCGCGAGCTTGGCATGGATACGCTGGAGCTCAATCTGGAGCGCAGCCAGGGCTCGGCGTGGTTCCACGAGACCCGGCTTGGCCCGGCGTCCGAGGTCGTCCCTGCCTGGGTCGAGGAATTGCTTTCCAGTTAAAGTGTTGCTGGCTTGAAAAGGGTGACACGGCGCCTGTCATTGGCGTGCGAATCATGTTACCTACATTGATGTGAGCAATGTGATCCCCCATCTCGTCCCTATCGCCGTAAAGCCCGCTGACATCGACTTCATGGGCCATGTCAACAATGCCTCGTACCTTACGTGGGTGCAGGACGCAGTGATCGACCACTGGCGCGCGCTTGCCCCTGCCGATGCGGTAGCGGCGCACCTGTGGGTCGCATTGAAGCACGAGATCACCTACCGCCGCCCGACCTTCCTCGAAGACACCGTGATCGCTCACGTGATCCTCGAGAAAGTGCAGGGCGCGCGCGCGTTCTACGAAACCATCATCAAGCGCGGCGAGGAAGTGCTGGCCGAGGTCAAGTCCAGCTGGTGCTGCCTCGATGCCGAGACCCTGCGCCCCGCACGGCTGGCGCGCGATCTGGTCGAGAAGTTTCTGCCTTCCGAAAAGTGAGACTCAGCGCAGCTTGGCGATGCTCAAACCGTCGCTCTTGGCGCGTGTTTTCACCGACTCCTCGCTGCGGGTCAGCGCCTTGGCGATGGCTTTGAAGGCCATGCCTTTCTTGGCAAGCGTGTGCAGCTTGCTGATTTCATCGGCAGTCCAGGCCTGCTTGTGGCGTTCGAAGCGTTCGGCCATGTGCCATTCCATGCGCTGCGTCAGTTGCCGATCAGGCCAAGCGCCTTGGCGACGAGCATGCCGACCATGAGCACAACGCAACCATAAACGAAAGCCCACATCCACGGGCGCGGCACCCGGGCCAGTTCGGGGTGTCCGACGGGAAAGCAGACAATGACCCTTGTGCCGACCGGTGGCTTCGGCTTGCGCCTCCAGACCTGGTCGATGACGTGGTGTTCGCGCCCTTCTGCCTCGAAGTGCAGGCGCATGGCATAGAGCGGACGTCCGCTGTCCCAACCTTGCTCATGGCCGCTGACCACGGCGTCTGCTTCGCGCGAGGGCTGTGTCAGCCGGGGCCAATCCTGCCGTAGCATGGCCCATAATGCGAACAGGCAAAGCGAAATCCCGATGCCGAGGATCGCCTGCTCCATCCCGCGATCAGCCTTGGCGCGTCACGGTGACAATGTAGTTGAGAGCAAGATCGTCGGAGAGGTGCAGGCCTTTCGACACGCTCCACGCGATGCCGAGGGGATTGCCCATCTTCAGGCCCGCAGCATCGAGCAGGTCGTGCAGTTCGACCGGCGTGATGAAATCGTCCCAGTGGTGCGTGCCCTTCGGCACCATGCCGAGGCTTTCAGCCCCCTCGACCAGCAGCAGGCGCGAGCGCGTGGTGCGGTTGGGGGTGGAGAGGATCATCAGCCCGCCGGGGGCGAGCGCGGCTTCGAGCGCAGCGATGAACGCGGCCTTGTCGGCGACGTGTTCGATCACTTCCATCGAGGTGACCAGATCGTATCCGGCAAGTCCGAGCTGGCCGACGTCACCGCAACGATAGTCGATGGCAAGGCCTGACCCTTGGGCATGGAGGCTTGCCGCAGCGATGTTTTCCTTGGCGGCGTCGACTCCGGTCACCTCGGCACCGAGACGGGCCAGCGGTTCGCACAACAGCCCCGCGCCGCAGCCGACATCGAGCGCCCGGCGCCCCGCCAGCGGCTTCACCCCGCGCGAATCGGTGCCAAAGTGTGCATCGATGGCATCGCGGATGAAGGTGAGGCGCACCGGGTTGAGCTTGTGCAGCATGGCCGAGGAGCCCTTGGGGTTCCACCAGTCTGCCGCCAGCTTGCCGAAGTGGGTGGCCTCAGAATCTCTGATGGTGACCGGACGAATGGTATTCGCAGAGGTTGCATTGCTCATATCACGTCCCTAAAGCGCCCGCGCTGCAAGGTCCACCGGCCTTGCGGGCAAGATTCTTACGCGCAAGACTTCAGGAGCAAGCCCTTGGCCCGCATCGTGATGAAATTCGGCGGCACCTCGATGGCCGGAACCGAGCGCATCCGCCGCGTGGCGCGCATCGTGCAGCGCCAGCAGGCCGCGGGGCACGAGGTTGCGGTGGTCGTCTCGGCCATGGCGGGCGAGACCGATCGCCTCGTCAACTTCTGCCGCGAGGCGAACCCGCTCTATGACCCGGCTGAATACGACGTGGTCGTGGCCAGTGGCGAGCAGGTGACTTCGGGCCTTCTGGCGATGCACCTGCAGGCGCTTGGCTGCAAGGCGCGCTCGTGGCTCGGCTGGCAGCTGCCGATCCATACCGACGATGCCCATTCCAAGGCGCGCATCGAAGGCATTGATTCGGAAGCCGTGCTGGCTTCGATGGCTTCTGGCGAGATCGCGGTGATCCCCGGCTTCCAGGGGCTGTCCGACAAGGGCCGCATCACCACGCTGGGCCGTGGCGGTTCGGATACCTCGGCGGTGGCCGTGGCCGCAGCGGTCAAGGCGGATCGCTGCGACATCTACACCGACGTCGACGGGGTCTATACCACCGACCCGCGCATCGTCGCCAAGGCGCGCAAGCTGAAGAACGTGACTTACGAGGAAATGCTCGAACTGGCCTCGGTCGGCTCGAAGGTGCTGCAGACCCGTTCGGTCAGCCTTGCCATGAAGGAAGGCGTGCGCGTGCAGGTGCTGTCCTCGTTCATCGACGACGATGCCCCTGCCGCCGACACGATTCCCGGTACAATGATCGTTTCCGACGAGGAACTTGAAGGACTTGATATGGAACGCCAGCTGATCACCGGCATCGCTGCCGACAAGAACGAGGCCAAGGTCACCCTGACCCGCATCGCCGACCGCCCCGGTGCCGTCGCCGCGATCTTCGGTCCGCTGGCGGCCGCCAACATCAACGTCGACATGATCATCCAGAACATCGCCAAGGACAAGGGCGAGACGGACGTGACCTTCACGGTGCCGATCTCGGACCTCGCCCGCACGCAGGCGCTGCTGGAAGAGCGCAAGGACACGATCGGCTACTACCGCATGCTGGCGAACAGCAAGGTCGCCAAGATCAGCGTCGTCGGTGTCGGCATGCGCAGCCACGCAGGCGTTGCCAGCACCATGTTCCGCGCGCTGGCCGATCGCGGCATCAACATCCAGGCGATCACCACCAGCGAGATCAAGGTCTCGGTGCTGATCGACGAGGACGAGACCGAACTCGCCGTGCGCGTGCTGCACACCGCTTACGAGATGGACGCGGAGTAAGCTTCGGCTATCGCCGAATGCCCACCCCCCACCCCTCCTGCCTGCGGGAGGGGAGTAAGCAGGTGGCGCCCTCCCGCTTGCGGGAGGGGAGCCGCCATCAGCGAATCAGCAGGCCCCAGCCGGACAGGAGCTGTTCGGCCTGTTCGCGCGAGATCACCGCGCCTCTGAACACCCGCGCATCTTCGAGCTGAAGACCGCCAAGGTCCGCTCCGCGCAAGTCTGCGCCCGCAAACTGTGCGCCATCGAGATTGGCTTCGCGCAAGCTGCAGCCTTCCAGCACCGCGCCGCGAAAGTCGGCCTTGGTGAGGTCCGCCTGCGCCAGATCGAGGCGCACCAGCTTTTCCTTGCGGAACGACAGGCCAGGCAGGCGCGCGCCGACCAGCAGGACTTCCTCGAACACGAAGCCCATGCCCTTGGCCATGTGCAGGTCTGCACCGGTCATGCGCGTGGAGACGAAGCGGGCCGAGCCGATGTTGGCGCGGCGGAAGGCGGCATTGTTGAAGTCGCAGGCCGAGACGCGGGCTTCCTCGAGGTCTGCGCCGGTGAGGTTGGCGAAGGGCGCCTTGCACCCGCGCCACGTCGTCCGCATCAGCTTCGTGCCCGAAAGGTCGGCATGGCGCAGGCAGCAGCGCTCGAAGGTCCAGCCGGTCAGGTCGAGCTTCGAGAGGTCGGCTTCATCCAGATCGCAGTCGGTCAGGTGATGCGCGCCTTTTGGAGCCATCGCCAGGAGGTCTGCGCGAGCAAGGGTTCGGTCGGAAACGATGGGGGCGGTTGCTGCGGTCATCGCCAGCGCATAGGCCAGCGCCGCGTATATCCCAAAGCAAAACCCCACCTCCCGGTCCGATCCGGAACCGAGAGGCGGGGCGCGACCCGGGCCAGTCAGGAGATTGAGAAGACCGGCTCAGGGGCTCGGTGGGTGAGGGGGAACCCACTTGCTGCAATCCTTCTACGCCACGGATAACAATCGGTAAAACGGGTTAAATTGGGCAGAGATATCGCTTTTGGCGATCATATGGCCCAAGTCCGGCCTTGTTGCCGACACGATGCGGCCCTAAAGCGCGCGCCGGACTACCGGACGGGACTCTCAAGCTATGACCGCAACACCCAAGACATCTGGCCTGATGCGCCGCGGCGCCGAGTTCCTCGGCACGGAGCACGCGATCCTGTGCGGGGCGATGAGCTGGGTCTCGGAGCGCAATCTGGTCTCGGCGATCAGCAACGCGGGCGGCTTCGGCGTGATTGCCTGCGGGGCGATGACGCCCGAACTGCTCGACACCGAGATCGCAGCTACAAAGGCGCTGACAGACAAGCCTTTCGGCGTGAACCTGATCACCATGCACCCCGCGCTGTTCGATCTGATCGCGGTCTGCGCGAAGCATGGGGTCGGCCATGTCGTGCTGGCAGGCGGCATCCCGCCCAAGGGCAGCGTCGAGGCGATCAAGGCGTTCGGGGCCAAGGTGCTGGTGTTCGCGCCGACGCTGGCGCTCGCGAAGAAGCTGCTGCGTTCCGGCGCCGATGCACTGGTCATCGAAGGATCGGAAGCGGGCGGGCACATCGGGCCGGTGTCCACTTCCGTTCTGGCGCAGGAATTCCTGCCTGCGCTGGCTGCCGATCACGTGGTGTTCGTGGCCGGTGGCATCGGTCGGGGCGAGATGATCGCCAGCTATCTGGAAATGGGCGCGAGCGGCGTGCAGCTCGGCACCCGATTTGCCTGCGCCACCGAATCGATTGCGCACCCCGCGTTCAAGGCGGCGTTCTTCCGGGGCAATGCCCGCGATGCGGTGGCTTCGGTGCAGGTCGATCCGCGCCTGCCGGTGATTCCGGTCCGCGCGCTCAAGAACAAGGGCACCGAGGAGTTTACCGCCAAGCAGGTCGAAGTCGCCAAGATGCTCGACGAGGGCAAGGTCGACATGGCGCAGGCGCAGCTCGAGATCGAGCACTTCTGGGCAGGGGCCCTGCGCCGCGCGGTGATCGACGGCGATGTCGAGCGTGGCTCGGTCATGGCCGGTCAATCGGTCGGCATGGTAAACAAGGAAGAGCCTGTGGCCGAGATCATCGCCCAGCTCATGGCGGAAAGCGAGGAAGCGCTTACCCGGCGCTGATCCGATGGCGGCAAATCGCGCTTCGTTCGGGATCGTCTTTGCGATCGTGCTGATCGACATGCTCGGTTTCGGCATCGTCACGCCGGTGCTGCCCGGGCTGATCATGTCGCTCAAGCATGTCGATGTCGGCACGGCGGCGGGGTACGCGGGCTGGCTGGGCGCGGGCTATGCGTTGATGCAGTTCGTCTTCGCGCCGGTGCTGGGCAACCTGTCGGACCGCTACGGGCGCAGGCCGGTGCTGCTGGCGGCGGTGTTCGTGCTCGGGCTGGATTACCTGCTGCAGGCGATGGCCCCGAACTTCGGCTGGCTGATTGCCGGACGGCTGATTGCAGGCGTGACCGGGGCCAGCTTCTCGCCTGCCTATGCCTATATCGCCGACGTGACCCCGCCGGAAAAGCGCGCGGCAAACTTCGGCATGATGGGGCTGGCGTTCGGCATCGGCTTTGTCGTCGGCCCGGCGCTGGGCGGTCTGCTCGGCTCCATCGACGCGCGCCTGCCGTTCTACACCGCCGCAGGGCTGGCACTGGCCAATGCCGTGTTCGGGTTCGTCTTCCTCAAGGAATCGCTCGGCAAAGAGAACCGCCGCCCGTTCGACTGGCGCCGCGCCAACGCGCTCACATCGCTGCGCGCGCTCAAGGGGCAGAGCCCGACCGTGCTGTGGTTCGTGGCGGCGCTCGGCACGTGGCAACTGGCGCACATAGTCTATCCCGCCGTGTGGTCCTACTTCGCGATTGCCGCCTATGGCTTCAGCGTGCGGCAGGTGGGCGTCGCGCTCGCCCTGGTCGGCTTTTCCAGCGCGCTCGTGCAGGGCGTGGGGCTGCGCATGCTCCTGCCCAAGCTGGGCGAGAGGCGCGCGGTGATCCTCGGTGTTTCAGGGCTGTGCGTTTCGGCGGTGCTCTATTCCACCGCCCACACAACGTGGCAGGTCTATCTCGCCATCGCCGTCGGCGCGCTGCAGGGGTTCGTCCAGTCCCCGATCGCCGCGTTCAACAGCCGCGCGGTCGATGCGCGCAGCCAGGGCGAGTTGCAGGGCGTGGTCCAGGCCATCGGCTCGATCGCGGCGATTGTCGGCCCGCCGATGTACACGCAAGTGCTCGAGCGCTTCAGCGGCCCGCACGCAGTGCTGCACCTGCCGGGCATGCCGATCCTGCTGGCGGCGGCGATCTCGGTGGTTACTCTTGCCCTGTTCCTGAAGGGTGCGTCGTTGCTCGACCGCAGTCAGCTTTCCAGCTCGACATCCCAGTAGAGCCAGTCGCGCCAGGTTTCGTGCAGGTAGTTCGGCGGGAAGGCGCGGCCGCGTTCCTGCAGTTGCCACGTTGTCGGACGGATCGCGCGGTTCATCAGCCGCATGTGCGCCTGTTCGGGTGTCCGTCCGCCCTTCTTGAGATTGCACGGCGCACAGGCCGCCGCGACGTTCTCCCACGACGTGCGTCCGCCAAGGCGGCGCGGGACGATGTGGTCGAAGGTCAGGTTCTCGTGGCAGCCGCAGTACTGGCACTGGAAACGGTCGCGCAGGAACAGGTTGAATCGGGTGAAGGCGGGATATTCGCTGGGCCGCACGTACTGGCGTAGCGCGATCACCGAGGGCAGCTTCATGCCGAAGCCGGGGCTGTGCACCTCACGCTCGTAAGTCTCGATGATGTCGACGCGTTCGAGGAACACCGCCTTGATCGCAGTCTGCCATGACCACAGGCTGAGCGGATAGTAGCTGAGCGGCGTGTAATCGGCATTGAGGACCAGCGCGGGGCAGTTCGCCAGATGCCGGTCATTTTGCAAAACGTCGTTGAAGGCGGTGCTGTCACCGCTGTTGGGCCTGGCCGAAGCCGCCCGATCGATCAGCGCCTTATGGAGCACGTCCGGATCGCTTCCCTGCAGGCAAAGGCAATCGCGCCTCCGCAGGGGCAGTCATGGCTGAGCCTCGTGACCGCAGTGTTACGCATGGGCCCAAGAGACACCTGCGCGAGTCTGCCGTCAAGAGGCTCTCGCGCAGGGTTTCCACAGGACGTTGTTTCAGAACGCGTAAGCGCGCACCAGTTCGTTCAGCAGGTCCCGACCGGTCATGGCCGAACTCACCGCGAGGCGTTCGTTGAGGCCATGCGTCCCGTTGCCGTCAGGATCGCCGAACAGTCCCGGCGGGCCATAGCTGGGGATGCCAATCGCTCCGAGAAAGACGCCGTCGGTGGCGCCGGTCGACATCATCGGCACCATCGGCACGCCGGGATAGTACTTCGCCACCAGCTTCTCGGCAGGCCCGGTAATCTTCGGATCAAGCGGCGGCGCCACGGCATCGGGCCCGCGATTGTCGGTGCGGGCCACGGTCATGCGCGGATCGGCGATGACCTCCTCGAGCGTCTTGCGCACCGCTTCCGCCGAGACGCCGGGGAAGATGCGGCAGTTGATGTTGCTGCCGGCACGCTGGGGCAGGGCGTTGTTTGCGTGGCCCCCGTCGAGCAACGTGGCGACGCAAGTCGTGCGCAGCATCGAGTGGAACGAACGGTCGGTGTTGAGCAGGGCTTCTGCCGCCTTGTCCTGCGGGTTGGCGGCGATGGTGACCATGGCCTTGCCCATGTCGTCGCCGCGCGCCGCTCCGGCCTTGGAAAAGAAGGCACGGGTCGTATCGTTGAGCATCAGCGGGAATTCGAAGTTGCGAATGCGCACCAGCGCGTCGGCGAGTTCATAGATCGCATTGTCGCGCACCGGGGTCGAGCTGTGCCCGCCGGGGTTGGTGGCTTCGATGCGGTAGTTGACCGGCGTCTTCTCGCCCACATGAATGGTCTGGACGACGACCTTGCCGCCTTGGTCGAGGCGCTTGTCGGTCCGGCCGGAGCCGCCTTCGTTGAGCGCAAATTCGGCGGCGATGAGGTCCTTGCGGTTCTCGGTCAGCCATTTCACCCCGTTGAACGCGGTGCTGGTTTCCTCGCCGCAGGTCAGCGCCAGCTTGAGCGTGCGCTTGGGCTTCTGGCCTGCCTTGCGCAGGGTCATGAACATGTCGACCCAGATCGCGTCCAGCGCCTTCATGTCGGCCACGCCGCGCCCGTAGAAATAGCCGCCTTCCTCGATGAAGGTGTAGGGATCGCGGGTCCAGTCCTCGCGCTTGGCGACGACCACGTCGAGGTGGCCGAGGAGGAGGATCGGCTTGGCGGTCTTCGAAGTGCCCGGAAGGATCGCCACGATCCCGCCTTCCCTGGGCGCTTCGGGCACGGCGAAGCGATGGATTTCGGCATCGGTGAAACCGGCCTTGCGCAAGTGGCCCTCGATCTTGTCGGCGAGCGCGGTGCAGCTTCCGGTGGTGATCGAAGTGTCGGTCTCGACCATTTCCTTGAGCAGCTCGCGATAGGCCAGCTGGTCCGGCCGGAGCGCGTTCTCAGCCGCCAGTGCGGGGGTGGAAAGGAGGCCGGTGGCGACCCCGAGGGCGAGAATCTTGCGCATTGTGGAACCCCTGTCGGCGGGGCAGCGTGAGGCCCCGAAAGAGGCATATCAGCAAGATTGCGCGCCCTTGCATACAGCCTTGTGCCGTGCTCGCTCCGAAGTCGACGATTTCACGCCCGTCGCTGTGTAAAACAGGGCGGATTCGCTTGGGTTTTTGCCCTTTCGTGCCTATGTGCAAACTATGGCCAGCACCAACGAAAACACCCCGAACACCAACGCCTATGGCGCCGATTCCATCAAGGTTCTCAAGGGCCTCGACGCGGTCCGCAAGCGCCCCGGCATGTACATCGGCGATACCGACGACGGCTCGGGGCTGCACCACATGGTGTTCGAGGTTTCGGACAACGCGATTGACGAGGCGCTGGCCGGGCACTGCGATCTGGTGCTGATCGAACTGAACCCCGATGGCTCGGTCTCGGTCGAGGACAACGGCCGCGGCATCCCGACCGACATTCACGCCGAAGAGGGCGTCTCGGCCGCCGAAGTGATCATGACCCAGCTCCATGCGGGCGGGAAGTTCGAGAACACGTCTGACGACAACGCCTACAAGGTTTCGGGCGGTCTGCACGGCGTCGGCGTCTCGGTGGTCAACGCCCTGTCCGAATGGCTGGAGCTGACCATCTGGCGCGACGGCAAGGAGCACTGGATGAAGTTCGCGCACGGCGATGCCGTTGCGCCGCTCGAAGTGCGTGGGCCCGCTCCTGAAGGCAAGAAGGGCACCCGCGTGACCTTCCAGGCCAGCCACGACACCTTCAAGAACGTGCTCGAGTTCGATTTCGACAAGCTTGAGCACCGCTACCGGGAACTCGCCTTCCTCAACTCGGGAGTGCGCATCCTGCTTCGCGACAAGCGCCACGAGGAGGTCAAGGAGCACGATCTCTACTACGTCGGCGGCATCGCGGCCTTCGTGAAGTACCTCGATCGCAACAAGCAGGCGCTGATGCCCGAACCGGTGGCGATTTCGGCCAATCGCGATGGCATCGGCATCGACGTCGCGCTGGAATGGAACGACAGCTACTACGAAAACGTGCTGTGCTTCACCAACAACATCCCGCAGCGCGATGGCGGCACACACCTGGCCGCATTCCGCGCGGCGCTGACCCGTACGCTGAACGGCTATGCCGAGCGTTCGGGCATGCTCAAGAAGGAGAAGGTCACCCTTACCGGTGACGACATGCGCGAGGGCTTGACCGCCATCGTCTCGGTCAAGCTGCCTGACCCGAAGTTCTCCTCGCAGACCAAGGACAAGCTGGTCTCCTCCGAAGTGCGCCAGCCGCTCGAAAGCCTGATGGCCGACAAGATGGCCGAATGGCTTGAGGAAAATCCCGCGCACGGCAAGGCGATCATCCAGAAGGTGATCGATGCCGCCGCCGCACGCGAAGCGGCCAAGCGCGCCCGCGAATTGACCCGCCGCAAGGGCGCGATGGACATCGCCTCGCTGCCGGGCAAGCTCGCTGATTGTCAGGAACGCGATCCCGCCAAGTGCGAACTGTTCCTGGTCGAGGGTGACTCGGCAGGCGGCAGCGCCAAGCAGGGGCGTGACCGCAAGACGCAGGCGATCCTGCCGCTCAAGGGCAAGATCCTCAACGTCGAGCGCGCCCGCTTCGATCGGATCATCGGTTCGAAGGAAGTCGGCACGCTGATTCAGGCGATGGGTACCGGCCTGCGCGACGAGTTCAACCTCGAAAAGCTGCGCTATCACAAGATCGTGATCATGACCGACGCCGACGTCGACGGCGCGCATATCCGCACGCTGCTGCTGACGTTCTTCCACCGCCAGATGCCCGATATCATCAAGGCCGGCCATCTCTTCATCGCCCAGCCACCGCTCTACAAGGTCGCCAAGGGCCGCAGCGAGGTCTACCTCAAGGACAACGCCGCGCTCGATCGTTACCTCGTCGAAGCCGGCCTTTCCGGGCGCGTGCTGGAAACCACCGGCGGCGCGCGCAGCGGTCCCGATCTGGAAGCACTGGTCGAACACGCGCTGCGCCTGCGCAACCTGATGGCTTTCGTGCCACGCCGCTACAATCCGGCGATCATCGAAGCGCTGGCCCTGTCCGGCTCGCTCGAGCACGCCATTGCCGGGGCCGAGCGCGATGCGGCGCTGGCCCGCGCCGCCGACTGGCTGAACCGCGGCGATGGCGAAGCGCGCTGGACCGTCGAGCTTGCCGAAGAAGGCGGCTACCACGTCAAGCGCGTGTGGCGCGGGGTGACCGATCATCACGTGATCGAAGCCGGGTTCCTCGTCAGTGCCGAAGCGCGCAAGCTCGCCAAGCTCGCCGCCGAAAACGCCGAAGTCTATGCCGGTATGGCCCGTCTGGTCCGCGCCAGCTCCGCGCCGGTCGATGCCGAGCCCGTGGCTGTGGCCGAAGGGGAAGAGGATGCTCCCGCAGCCGCCCCTGCCGCCAAGGTCAAGGATGCGATCACCCGGCCTTCGGAACTGCTCGACGCGGTCTTCGCCGGTGGCCGCAAGGGCCTGTCGATCCAGCGCTACAAGGGTCTTGGCGAAATGAACGCCGAGCAACTCTGGGAAACCACGCTCGATCCCGACAACCGCTCGCTGCTGCAGGTGAAGGTCGAGGACGCCGACATTACCGACGAAATCTTCACCCGCCTGATGGGCGACATCGTCGAACCGCGCCGCGAATTCATTCAGGAAAATGCGCTGAACGTGGCCAATCTGGACGTTTGAGGATGGCGTTTACCGACGATATCCCGTGGGATCAGCCCGCCACGATGATCGACCTTGAAGGTCGCGCCCCGATCATCGGCACGATCCGCGACTGCGCGCTGCACTATGGCCTCTACAAGCCCCATGCGCGCGGCAATGCGCGCGTCCTGCTGACCAAGCCGATCCATCGCGAAGGCCGGGCGACGCGCACGTGGCTGCTCGATCCTTCGGAGATTGCCGAACTGGCCGACCGGCTAACGCGCGAGACGAATTGACCCGCAGCTTTTGACCGTCACCCCGGCGAAGGCCGGGGCCCATGTGCTCTCGTTACAGGTCATGGATCCCGGCCTGCGCCGGGATGACGGAAATGTGGGATAGTTTTAGTCCGCCCGCATCGCCGCCGATGCAAGACTCTCGGCCTCGATCAGCAGTTCGTCATCAGCAGCGCCCGCTGGCGTCGTCTCGCGCCCGATCATCACCAGCACCGGCACCGCCAGTGGACTGACGCGGTCCAGCTCCACGTGGACCAGCTGCCCCTGTGCCCGGTCGAGCAAATCCCCCAGACGGCCGACATCAGTCATCCGCGCCCGCGCATCGGCCCAGGCGGCTTCGATCAGCAGGTGGTCCGGTTCGTACTTGCGCAACACGTCGTAGATCAGGTCGGTCGAGAAGGTCACCTGCTTGCCCGATTTGCGCTTGCCCGGATGCTGCCGCTCGACCAGCCCGGAAATCACAGCCACCTCGCGGAAGGCGCGGCGCAGGAGGTGCGATTCCTGCACCCATTCCACGAACTCATGCGCCAGAATATCGGGCGAAAGCAGCGGCGCCGGGTCCTCCACCGGCCGCGCGCTCCACACGGCGAGCGAATAGTCGTTTGCCACGAACCCCAGCGGCACCAGCCCGCGCTCGTTCATCCGCCGCGTGATCAGCATGCCGAGCGACTGGTTCGCGTTCCACCCCTCGAAGGTGTAATAGACGGTGTAGTGCTTGTTCTGATACGGAAAACTCTCCGCCAGCAGCATTCCCGGCCCCGGCAACCTGCTGCGCCAGTCCTGCATTTCCAGCCACTCGCGCACGTCATCGGGAAAGCGCGACCAGCCCGCGCGGTCCACCAGCAGGCCCCGTACCCGGTCCGAAAGGTGCGTCGTCAGCGGCAGGCGTGCGCCCATGTAGCTCGGGATCTGTCCCGGCTTCTTCGCCGCGCGCACGATCAGTTCCAGGTCGCGCACGCCTTCGACCTCAAGGTCCATGCCGGCAAAGCGGATCGTGTCGCCCGGCGAGAGCGTCGCGCCGAAGCTCTCCTCCACCTTGCCCAGCGAGCGGCCGTTGCGGAATCGCACCTCGAGCATTTCGGAATCGACGATGATCCCCGCGTTCAGCCGGAACCGTGCAGCATGTTCGGGATGGGTCAGCCGCCAGGTGCCGTTGCGGTCCCGCACGATGCGTTTGAACCGGTCGTAGGCCCTAAGCGCGTACCCGCCCGTCGCGACGAACGCCAAGACCCGCTGCCACTGCGCCTCGTCAATCCAGCGATAGGGATGGGTCGAACGCGCCTCGGCATAGAGCGCGTCTTCGTCAAACGGACCCGCGCAGGCGCAGGCCATCACGTGTTGTGCCAGCACGTCGAGGCCGCCGGGGCGGAAGTCCTCGCCATCGCGCTTGCCCTCATGCACCGCTTCCTGTGCGGCAAGGGCCTCGAGAAACTCGAAACGGTTGCCGGGAGCCAGTAACGCGCGGCTTGGGCAGTCGAGCCTGTGGTTGGCCCGCCCGATCCGCTGCAACAGGCGCGAGGAGCCCTTGGGCGCGCCCATCTGCACCACCAGATCGATGTCACCCCAATCGACACCGAGGTCGAGGCTGGCAGTGCAGACCAGAGCGCGCAATTCCCCCCGCGCCATCGCCCCTTCCACCTTGCGCCGCGCTTCCTTGGACAGCGAGCCATGGTGGATGCCGATGGGCAGGTGATCGTCGTTCACGTCCCACAGCAGCTGGAAGATGTATTCCGCCAGAAACCGCGTGTTTGTGAAGATCAGCGTGGTCCTGTTGCGGCGGATCTCGTCATAGAGCTGCGGCACCGCCCATGCCGCTGCATGGCCGCCCCAGGGCACACGCTGGTCCTCGGGGTTCATGATGGAAAGCTCGGGCTTCGCGCCTTCCTCCCCCTCCACCAACCGCACCGAAGCGGCATCGCCATCGGGCGCGAGCCAGGCGCAGAAGTCCTGCGGATCGGCCACCGTCGCCGAAAGCGCCACGCGTCGCATGTCTGGCGCAAGCGCCTGCAAACGCGCCAGCGACAGCGCCAGCAGATCGCCGCGCTTGCCCGTGGCAAAGGCATGCACCTCGTCCACGATCACCCGCTTCAACCAGGCGAACATCGTCGCAGCTTCCGGATAGCTCAGCAGCAGCGAAAGCGATTCAGGCGTGGTCAGCAGCACATGCGGCGGCTTGGCCCGTTGCCGCGCCTTGCGGTCGGACGGCGTATCGCCGCTGCGCGTCTCGACCCGGACATTCAGCCCGATCTCGCCAATCGGGGTGAGCAGGTTGCGCTGCACATCATGCGCCAGCGCTTTCAGCGGAGATACGTAGAGGGTGTGCAGCCCGTCTTCCGGTGGATCGTCACCCGCAAAGTCTGCCAGAGTCGGCAGGAACCCCGCCAGCGTCTTGCCCGCACCCGTATCGGCTACCAGCAGCGCATGCTGCCCCTCGCGCGCGGCCTCAAGAATCTCGCTCTGATGCCGCCGCACGCGCCAGCCGCGAGCGGTGAACCAGTCGGTGATGGAGGCGGGCAACGTCATCACCCTCAAGATAGGGATCGCCTCAAAGAACCGAAAGGATTGCCTCGCGCTCCTTGGCCGATCCCTTCCACGCAAGGGTCGCGTCGAGCAGGGCAATGGTCACGGCGCATTGGTCGGCGTCCGATCCCTTGTTGCCCATCGCCTGGCTCACGCGCTTGTCCGGAAGGCCGGTGGCGGTCATGACCTTTTCGACCAGCGCTCCCGGCACGCTCGCCGTTCCTGGCGCGATCCGTTTTGGTGGCCCGAGCTGGCGCGCATCGAGCATGCGCGTTGCCAGATCCCGCTCACGCAACTGCAGCGCCACAGGTATCGACACTTCAGGCGCCAGCCTGCGCGTGCGGACGTAGGCCATGCATTGCGCATCACCTGCCTTGCGCGCCGCGCGCAGGATATCGGCGCGGATGCGCTGTACGTCGGCCAGAAGCTGGCCCTTCTCGACCAGCGCGGTCATGTACATGCGCTCGCGCACCAGATCGTGGACCTTGGAGACATAGACCTCGTCGCTGCTGCCGTCGCTGCGCGCGATGGTGCGGTTGGCGCTGAACAGCGCGGCGAGATCGGGCTGCAGCGATTGCAACCCGTCAAACGTGATCTCCGGCCCGAACACCGTCGTCACTGCGCGGTTGATGATCTCCTGCTCGCGCGCCGTATCGGCAGCGGACAGCTCGATCGGTGGCACCGGCGGCGGCGCGTTGTTCCGGTCACTGTCGCTGAAGGCAAAGCGCAGCACCTGCACCAGCAGGATCACGCCGAAGATTACCAGCCGCCCGTTGCTGAACCAGCCTTGCCCGACGTTGCCGCCCGACGACTTCTCCCACAGCGCGACCCGCCAGGGATCGAAGTGGTGCTCCAGTTCGGGAAAATTGCGCCGTATTCCTTCGAGCAACTGCTCCACTTCCGCGCGCTTGACGAACCAGCCGCGGCGGCTGCCCTGTTGCGCGGGCGTGGTCAGTTCCCTCCACGCCTTGTGCAGCGGGTGCTTGGGGTCTTCCACCTTCTCGCGGAAGCGCAGGCCTCGCAGGCGGGCGTTGAGGAAAGCCACCGCAGGCCGCTCGGAAACCTGCCCGCGCTCGCTTTCCCAGCCGAACAGCGCGGCAGCAGGTTCGAGCAGCGGGGCCGAGCGCGGCCAGGCATCGGCGAGAATGCGCGCCAGCCAATTGTCGATCTCGTCGAAGGCGGTCACACTGACCGTTTCGGCATGACGCAGCACGGCTTTCAGATGGCCCAGCGCCATCGCCTCCTCCCAGCCTTCCAGCGGGGGAAGCTCGTCGTCATGGGCTTCGGGCAGGAGCAGGCGATAGAGCGCCTGTTCGTGCGCCCATGCCGGCATTACGGCATCCGATGTCGCCTCAAGGCCCAGCAGCACCGGGCGCGCAAACGGATCGCGCGCCACCGCAATGGCCTGATCCGCCGGAGCCTGCGCCGCCGAGAAGCCGCTGACCACGTCAAGCTTTGGCGCCGCACCGCCCAGCCGTGTCGTCAGACTCGGGTCGGATTCGCCCTTGGCCTCGGGCGCGGCATAGAGCCAGTTGGAGGGTTCAGGTTCCGGCTCAGTAGAAGCTTCCGTTTCTTCAAGCGGAGTCACGCCCGCGAATGGATCGAAGTCGTCCTCGGCAGGGGGCTTGGTGGCCTGCATCCTTGCCCAACGCAGCGCCGCATCGCGCGCCTCGCGTAACCGGGCGTAGCCATCGACGTCCTTGTCGACGTCCATCGCCTTCAGGCGCTCGGCATAGGCACGCCGGATCGCCGCCACTTCGGGCGTCTTGGCAATCCCGAGGACTTTCCAGGCCTGGGTCGGTGTCATGTCGTTGGTGTCAAAGCGGCGGGTTCGCTTCGAGCATGTCGAGCAGTTCGGTCAGCCCTGCCGCCGCATCGGTGATCCGGCGGGGGTCCTGGCTGTCGAGCGCGGCCACGAACATGCGCGTCCGGTCGCCGACTACGGCGCGGATGTCGCCGAGGAACTCCTCGTAGCAGCGCTCCGCCCGCGCGAGCAGCGCCTGATTGCCCGCTTCCTCGCGAGGGTGATGCTTCAGCGCGGCCAGCGCCTTGCGCCGCGATTCCAGATCGTTCGCGGCCCGGCGATCTTCCTCGTCGATGATCACCAGGTTGTGCTTCGCGCCGGTCAGCGGCACTTCCACGTCAACCTCGAGCAGGCCCGAACTGTCGTAGGAAAAGCGCACGTCGATCGACACTTCGCCTGCGGGACGCGGCGGCACGGGAACCTTGAGCTGGCCGAGGTGGACATTGCCCGAAACCTCGCGCGCCTCGCCCTGATAGATCTTCACCTCGATCTGCTTCTGGTTGTCGGCCATCGTGCTGTAGAGCCCGGAGCGGCTGACCGGGACCGGGGTATTGCGCTCGATGATCGGCGAGAACAGGCCCTGCTGCACCGTGCCGCGCGCCGAATGCTCCGCAGTCTCGATGCCGAGCGTAAACGGGCAGACATCGGTGATGCGGATTTCCTCAAGGCCCCCGTCGCGCGCGATCAGCCCGCCCTGAATCGCCGCGCCCAGCGCCACGGCATGGTCGGGGTGGACCGAGGAATTGGGGAAGCGCCCGAACAGCCGGGTGATCGCCTTGCGCACCACCGGCATGCGCGTCGCCCCGCCGACGAGCACGACCTCGCTCAAGCTTGCCGCATCGATCTGGCTGTCGCGCAGCGCGCGCACCACCGGATCGCGCAAGCGCTTGATCAGCCCTTCGGCCTGCGCTTCGAACTCGCTGGTGGTGACCGTGGTGGAAAGTCGCTGGTTGTCCACGGTCAGCGCGAATTCGGTCTCCTGCGCCTCGCTCAGGGCGCGTTTGGCCTTCTCGGCGGCCTGCAGCAGCAGCGCCTGCGCGCGTTGCTCGCCCAGCTTGCCGAGCAGCCCGTCAGGATCGAGCCGCCCGCGTACCGCCGTTGCCAGTGCCGAGTTGAAATCGTCGCCGCCCAGCCGGTTGTCGCCTGCAGAGGCGCGCACCTCGACGATGCCTTCAAACATCTCGACGATGGAGACGTCGAACGTGCCGCCGCCAAGGTCGAACACCAGAAACGGCTCGCGCTCCTCCTTGTCCTGCAGCCCGAAGGCGAGCGCGGCGGCGGTCGGCTCGTTGATCAGGCGGCGGACGGTCAGCCCCGCCAGCTCTCCCGCGCGCCGGGTGGCCTTGCGCTGGCGGTCGTTGAAATAGGCAGGAACCGTGATCACCGCTTCGGTCGGGCGCGTGCCGGTCAGCGCGGTCACATCGTCGCGCAGCGCCATCAGCACCAGCGCGGAAAGATCCTCGGCGGAGAACTCCTTCTTGCCCAGCTTCACCTTGCGGTCGGTGCCCATGTAACGCTTGAAGCTGGTCGCGGTCGCCCCGTCTTTCAGGCCCACGCGCTCGAGCGCGGCGGCGCCGACCAGCGTCGTGCCATCGGGCAGGACCGAGACGGCCGAAGGCGTCAGCAGTGCGCCCAGCGCATTGGGCACCAGCTGCGCCTGTCCCCCGCCATTGTCGTCTGCCTGCCACAGGGCCACCGCGCTGTTGGTGGTCCCCAGATCGATCCCGATGAGCATTCGTCTTCCCGTTCTGGTCAAGCGGCGTGATGCGACAGGCCTTGCGCGCTTGGCAAGCGCAAAGCGCTGCATCCTGTCGCGCGACGGGATGGCCGCTGGATGCGTCAGGATGCGGGGGCAGGGAGCGCTCCGGTCCGTTTCCTCTTCACGACAATCATTTTGAATGGAGAAGAGCCATGGCCCAAGGCACGGACTGGAATTCGCGCGACCGCTGGCAGGACGAGGAGCGACGGCCGAGCCGCGACTATTCCGGCGAGTTCGCGCCCGAGTTTGCGCGCGACCGTCTTGATCGCAACGACCGGGATCGAGACCAGTGGAGCCGCTCGGGCTCGACCGGCGCCGCCACCCCGCGCAACGATCCTCCGTCGCAATGGCAGGGCCGCGACATGCGCGGCGATCGCCGCACGCATGACTGGGAGGTGGGTGACCGAAATTATGCCGGTACGGGGCAATCGGCCGCACAGCGTCGCCCGCGTTACCGCGACATCGGCTTCGGTGGAAGCGACACCGCAGACTACTTCACCGCTGAAGACTATGGCGAGGGAAGGCGGGCCTGGAACGGTCCGACCGGACAGGGCGCCTACGGCACCGGCAGCAGCGGCGGTTATCCTTCGTCTTACGGCTACAGCGGCAGCGGGGCCTATACCGGTCGCGATCCGCGCGGCTTCTTCGACCGCGCTGTCGACGAGGTGCGCGGTTGGTTCGGCGACGAAGATGCGCTCGAAAGGCGTGAGGAAGACCATCGCGGGCGCGGCCCCAGCGATTACACGCGGTCGGACGAACGCATTCGCGAGGACGCCAACGATCACCTGACCGACGATTCCCGGATCGATGCTCGCCAGATATCGGTCACCGTGACCGAGGGCGAAGTGACTCTTTCGGGCACTGTCACCAGCCGGATGGACAAGCGCCGCGCCGAAGACATCGTCGAGGCGATCAGCGGCGTGAAGCACGTGCAGAACAACCTTCGGGTAAAGACCGGCAGCGGTCTCGAAGGGCAGGGTGGAACGCTCGGCTGGGGCAATGGCGACCGCTCGGTTACGCCGGACGCTTGATCCCCACCGCGGCAAGGCGGGCATCGACTTCGGCCAGGAGCCGGTCGAGCCCGTCCTCGTCGCGGGCCTCGGCGCGCACCACCAGCACGTCCTCGGTGTTCGAGGATCGCAGCAGCCACCAGCCGTCCGGCGTATCCACGCGAACGCCATCGGTATCGTTGACTTGCCGCCCGTCACCCCTGAGCGCCGCCAATACTTGCGCGACCGCAGCCACCTTGCGTTCGCGCGCCACGGCAAAGCGCAGTTCGGGCGTGGCGACCATTTCCGGCATCGCATCACGCAAATCCGTAAGCGACTGTCCGATTCGGACTGTCGCCGCGATCAGGCGGACGGCGGCATAGAGCGCGTCGTCATAGCCGAAGTACTTGTCGGCAAAGAACACGTGCCCGCTCATTTCCCCGGCCAGTGGTGAACCTGTTTCCTTCATTTTGGATTTGATCGGAGAGTGTCCGGTCTTCCACATCAGCGGCACGCCGCCCAGTTCGGCGATGCGCGCAAACAGGGTCGAACTGGCCTTCACATCCGCGATAATCGTGGAGTTTGGCTGCTCGTGCAGCAGTTCCTGCGCATAGATTGCCAGCAGCTGATCCGCCCAGACCACCCGGCCCTTGCCGTCCACCGCTCCGATCCTGTCGCCATCTCCGTCGAAGGCCAGTCCAAAGTCGAGGTTTCCCGCCACGACAGCCGCTCTCAGATCGGCGAGATTGGATTCCACAGTCGGATCAGGATGATGGTTGGGAAAATGGCCGTCCACGCTCGTGTAAAGAAGGACATGCCGTCCAGGCAGTCGCGCCGTCAGCGCCTCGATGACGGGGCCGGCAGCACCGTTGCCGGCATCCCAGCCGATGCCCATGCGGCTGAGGGCAGCCGGATCGATCCCGTCCAGGGCGCCGATCAGGCAATCGACGTAGGCGGTGGCAATGTCGGCGTTCTCGATGCTGCCCCGGCCGGACGTCCAGTGGCCTTCACCGGCGATGCGCCCGAGATCCTCTATGTCCCCGCCAAAGAAAGGAGCCCCTTCAAGTACCATCTTGAAGCCATTGTGATTGGCGGGATTGTGGCTGCCGGTTACGTGAACGCCGCCCTGCACCTCTGGGGTTAGGGCGCCCGCTGCAGGCGTCGCCGCAAAATAGAGCATCGGGCTGGGGCCAAGTCCGATCCGCACCACGTCCACGCCGCTGGCGGTCAGCCCTTCGACCAGCGCGTGTTCGAGCACGGGCGAACTGACACGCCCGTCATAGCCCACCGCGACCCGCGATCCACCACGCGCTCTAACCACGCTGCCAAAGCTGCGTCCAACCGCCCGCGCATCGTCTGCGCTCAGCGTCTCGCCGAACACCCCGCGAATGTCATATTCGCGCAGGATCGAGGGGTGGAACTCGTGGGCCAATTTGCCCGCCGCCTCAGCTGCCGCGCCGGTCCGAGAGCCGTGCCAGCAGCAGGTCGCGTGCGGCGTTGGCTTCATGCACCGCCTCGTTGCTGCCGCCCCGGTCCGGATGGACCTTCTGGATCAGCCGCCGATGTGCCTCGATCACCTCGTCATAGCCCGCCGCCTCGCCAAGCCCGAGGAGATTGCGGGCCCGCTTTTCGTTTGCCGCGCGCGGATCGCCCTGCAGCAGTTCCCACGGCCAGCGCCCCGACAGCAGCTTGCAGGCAATGCTGACAAGGGCGGCAAGCGTGAGCAGCTTGATCATCAGGCTGCGCTTTCCAGCTTGGGTTCGGGCGCGTTCTTGGCCGGCACAGGCAGGTTCAGCCCCATGACCAGCGTGCGCAGTTCCTGCCGCGCCACCAGATGGCTGGTGCCCAGCTCGCCCAGATGGCCCTTGTCGAGCAGGGTCAGCCCGCTCGGGAACAGCTCGCGATAGATCACGCGTTCCGAAAGGCCGCTCGCCACGCGGAAGCCGACGCGCTTTGACAGCTCAGTCAGCGCCTGGTCGATGCGGCGCTGGTTGCGCGCTTCGGTATAGCCGGTGCGGTTGCGCACCACGACCCAGTCCATCTCGCGCCGCGAATCCTTGATCGTCGCCATTGCCCGCTTCTTGCGCGCTTCCCAGATCAGCTCGGCATAGAACGACAGGCGGCGCACCTTGAAGGTCTCGGCGTCCACCTGCCCGATCAGGTCGAAGTCGACGAAGCTGTCGTTGAGCGGTGTGACCAGCGTATCCGCACGCGTCGCCACGTGGCGGGCCATCACGTCGTCGCGCCCCGGCGTATCGTAGATGATGAAGTCGCAGGTTTCGGCCAGCCGCTCGCTCAGCGCGTCCAGCTCCTCGACATTGTCCCCGCCGAACACTTCGAACGTCGCCGTCGGCAGCGCGATCTCGCGGCGCTTCATCGTCTCGGCGCGGTTCTCGAAATAGCGGTGCATCGTGCGCTGGCGGTGGTCGAGGTCGATCGTTGCCACCCGGGCGCCCTGGTAGGCCAGCGCCACGGCGACGTGCACCGCCGTGGTGGACTTGCCGGTGCCGCCCTTTTCGTTGGCGAAGACAATGCGGTGCGGGCCATTTGACAAGGCTGGAATCTCTCTCGGTTGTTGGCGCGTCAGGCTTGCGAGAGGCGTTCGCCGCCCGTATCGCCCGTCGGGTCAGACTTAGGGGAGTGGCTGCCAAGGTGCAAACGATCAACCGGCTGGAAGACCTGCGCAAAGCGGTCGACGCGCTCAAAAACGGGGGAAAAACCGTTGCCTTCGTCCCCACCATGGGCGCGCTGCACGAAGGCCACCTGACGCTGGTACGTGAGGCCCGCCAACGCGCCGATCACGTCATTGCCTCGATCTTCGTCAACCCGCGCCAGTTCGGCCCGAACGAGGATCTCGACGCCTATCCGCGCCGCCTCGCCGCCGATGCTGCCCTGCTCGAGGCCGAGGGCGTCGCCATCCTGTGGGCCCCCACAGTCGATCAAATGTATCCGGACGGCTACGCCACCAACATCAGCGTCTCGGGCGTGAGCGAAGTCGCCTGCGGAGCCGCGCGCCCCGGCCATTTCGATGGCGTGGCGACCGTGGTGTGCAAGCTGTTCAACCAGGTCCGCCCCGACTTTGCCCTGTTCGGCGAGAAGGACTGGCAGCAGCTCGCGATCATCCGCCGCATGGCGCGCGACCTCGACCTGACCCAGCCCCACGTTTCGAACATCATCGGCGTCGAGACTGTGCGCGAGCCGAGCGGCCTCGCCATGAGCAGCCGCAACCAGTACCTGACGGAAGACGAGCGCACGCAGGCCGCAGGCCTTTCGGCTGCCATGCGCCGTGCCATCGCCGCAATCGAAGGTGGTGCCGATGTCGCGCAAACGCTCGCCACGCTGAACGCAGACATCCTCGCCACCGGCTTTGCCTCGGTCGACTATGCCGACTTGCGCGACGCCGCCTCGCTCGAAGCGCTGGAACACTATGCCGGGCAACCCGCCCGCCTGCTCGTCGCCGCGCGCATCGGCGCGGCCCGCCTGATCGACAACATGCCCGTAGGACCGCAATGAACCCGATTCACCCTACCGCCTCGTTCAAGGACAACCTTGCCCTGCTGCCCTCGATCGAGGGCATTGCACGCATCGACCTGATCGATGCCACAGGCGCCGTTGTCGCCAGCATTGCCAACGAGCCGGGCAAGCAGGGTTCGCTCAAGGTCTACAACTATCTCAAGCTGTGCTTCGGAAAGCTTGATGAAGCTGCGGCGAAGCATGGACTGGCGGTGTTCGGCGAGCATACGCCTGATGCCATGGCGCGTCCCGGCGCGCATCCGAACATCGATCGCCTGCTGGCCGTCGATGCCGCCGGACTCGAGATCACGGTGCTCGCGAAGTAGCAAAGACGCGTCCGGGGTTGTTCAGAACTCCGACCAGTCATGCGATGGAACCGCCTTCAGCGCGGCATTGCCCCGGCTCTGGTAGATCGGCTGTGGGGCCGGTGCTGCGGAGCGAAGCGGCGTTGCACCGCGCCTGCCTGTCTCGAACCGTTGTACAACGCCAACGAGTTCTGCGGCCTCTTGCGACAATGATCGTGCCGCCGCCGTGGATTCCTCGACCATGGCTGCGTTCTGCTGGGTGACGCGGTCCACCTCTGCCACCGCCGTGTTGATCTGCTGCAGGCTGACGGCCTGCTCCTGCGCCCAGGCCGCAATCTCCGAGACGAGGGTGTTGATCTCGCCTACGCGATTGAGGACTCCGGTCAGGACGAGGCCGGTCTGCCCCACCAGGTTCACGCCGGAGGCGACCTGTTCGCTCGAGGTCGAGATCAGCGTGCGAATATCGCGTGCCGCGTCGGCAGAGCGCTGGGCAAGTGCCCGCACTTCGGTGGCGACAACGGCAAAACCCTTTCCGGCATCGCCGGCCCGCGCCGCTTCGACACCGGCGTTCAGGGCCAGCAGATTGGTCTGGAAGGCAATGCCATCGATCAGCCCGATGATCTGGCTGATTTCATCGGCAGATTTGGCGATCGCGGCCATTGCATCGACGGCCTTGTCCACGACTGCGCCGCCGTTGCTGGCCTCTTCCTGCGTCCGCGTAATCGAGTTCTGCGCATCGTCTGCCGATCTTGCCATGGCCTCGACGCCGAGCGTAACCTGATTGAGCGCAGCCGAAGTTTCCTCGACGCTTGCAGCCTGCTTCTCGTTCCGCCGGGCAAGATCGTCCGATGCCGTGTTGATCTCCTCAGAACCGTTCATGACGCTCTGCGCGGTGTGGTTGACGCTGCTGATGGCCTTGCTCAGCGCATCGACGGCGCGATTGAAGTCGAGGCGGAGATCTTCGTAACCACCGGGAAAAGGCTGCTCGATGGCGCAGTTCAGCCTGTTGTCGGCAAGTGCACCCAGCGATGTCTTGAGCGCCGACACGACCAGCTCCTGTGCGACCTTCGCTCTTTCGACCTGCAGGGCGTTCTCCGTGAAGATCGCCATGGCCTTGGTCATCCGGCCCACGCAATCTCGGTGGTCGGTATGATGGATTTGGCTCCGGGTATCCCCGGCGGCCAGCGCTTCCATCCGCACCACGGTGTTCACATAGGGCGTGCAGATGCGCTCCTTGGCGATCAGCGTCGTGACGATGATTGCGACGAGCGATGCCAGGGCAATGCCAATTGGCACTGTTGGTGATGCCAGATTGTAAACCCCGAGGATGGTTGCAATCAGCCCCACGCTCGACAGCGTGCTGTAGGCGATCAGGAGTATCGTGAACTTCTGCCGGATAGGAGCATCACGTTCGAACCATGTCAGCATTGCAACTCATCCTGCACCTTTGCCCGACCACCTGCGCGTAAAGGTTCGCAGCGAGCCTGCCTTGTCATCGCAGAATGTGGGAGAAGTGCCCAAACAATGCCCAAAGGTGCATAAGGATTTGCACTAGGGTTTGGGCCGCATCTTCTTAGTGAACCGGCGGATCAACCGCCGGCACCGCTCCAACCGGTGCAACCGGCTCACCTTCGGTCCGTGGCGGCAACGCGTTCTCCGGCACGTCTTCGATCATCATGTCGCGCGAGGATACGTGTTCGAGGTTGCGCACGCGCACTGCGATCGTTTCGCCTTCAAAGGTCAGTTCGTTGAAGCTTGGCGGAGTGGAGCGGACGCGCTGGCTCAGCGTGCCGGCGCCGATCATCCGCACCGGGCCGTTGGGCGTCGGGTGGATGAGGTCGAAAGCGTCGTGGACGTGGCCTGAAAGCACGGCGAGCACATTGCGCCTGGCGAGTTCGGCAAGTGCATGGTTGCCGCCCCGGGTCAGCGCCTTGCCGCGCGTTCCGGCCTCCACCAGCGGATGGTGGCAGGCGACGATGGCGCGTGTGCCTTCAGGAAGCGCGTCGATGGCGGACAGGGTATGAGCCAGTGCGGCCTTGCCCACCGTGCCCTTCGACCAGTTGAGACGGAACTGCGCGCGTGCAGTAGTCTTGAGCGGCACGATCTTCGCACCCGGAATCGGCAGCTCGCGCTCCAGCACGCCCTCGATCGAGCGGAAGCGGCGATACGGATCGGTGAAGCGCTCGATCAGGTTGAAGTAGGGCAGGTCGTGATTGCCGACCTCGACGGTTACCGGCACGTCGAGCGCCTTGATCCAGTGGCAGGCGGCAGCAAACTCGCGGTGCCGCGCGCGCATCGTCAGGTCGCCAGTTATCGCCACGGCATCGGGCTTCTCGCGCGCGATGCACTGCGCCACCCAATCGAGCGCGCGGCGGTCTTCAAGGCCGAAATGGATGTCGCTGATGTGAAAGATGCGGGTCATGCGCGCCGGTTGATCGTCGCTGCGGGCGCGGCGGTCAAGGTCCCGTGGACGCGGTGGAAATGAAGTCCAGCGCAAAGGTATCGCAGGTGATCCGCTCTTCCCGCCCGCCTTCGCGCCGTTCGCCATCGATCATCAGTGCGATCGGCCCTTCGCTGGCCAGCGTGACCGCCCGGAACCTGCCGAGTTCGTCATGCGGTCCCTGGCGGAAATCGCGCTTCACCAGCATGGCAAAGCCTTGCGCGGCGAACTCGCCAATGTCGGAGAAATCATAGCCGTCGGCTTCCAGCTCATCGCCGCTGCAGCCGATGCGGACCGCGCGATAGCCTTCGGCCTTTCCAGCGGCCGGATCGGTCAGGCGCACGCCCGGGCCGTCGCGGGTTTCGCGAAGAGCGTTGCCGAAGGTCTCGGCAATCGCGGCGAGATCAAGGTCCCGCACGCCTTCGCGCACGTCGGCCCACATCGCGCCGGGTCCTGCCAGCACTTCGATCAGGCCTGCGCCCTGCGCGGTGCGGATGGCGGGGCGACGGATCTTGCGCGCGCCGGGGAGCGCGCCGGTGATCGCCTCGGCCGGAACGTCGCCATGGAGCGATTTGGCGAGGAGGTTCTGCGTGCCGCCGGGCAGGACCAGCAGCGCGCCGCCCCAGCCTTCCAGCGCAGAAGCGGCCGCGTTGACCGTGCCGTCGCCGGTAAAGACAGCGAGCGTTGCGACGCCTGCGGCGTCCAGCGCCTTGCGCGTCGGCAGGTCCTCATCGGGAAAGCGGATCACGCGTTCCGGGGCGCAACCTGCTGCGGCAAGCGATGCGGCGAGGTCGTCGACGGCGGCATCGCTGTTGCTGCCGCTTGCCGCATTGGTGAGAAGCCAGAGAGGGGAGAGTTCCATCACGCCCAGAACCGGTGGCGCCATTCAAAGTTCCGGGCCAAAGTTCCGGGCCAAAGTTCCGGGCCAAAGTTCCGGGCCAAAGTTCCGGCCCAGGGTTTCGCGTCACACCTTGTCGGTCAGGATCAGCCAGGCCGAGAAACTGTTGAGCATCGAATAGACCACATAGGCAATCGGGCCGCCGACATTGCCTTCCGATGCGAAGAGCAGCGCGCCTAGCAGCAGCGCGAACTCCACGAGCATGGTGAACCGTCCGCCGAGGCTGTGCACGATCCACGGCATGCGGCCGATCATCGGGTGTCCGCTGTCCATCACCGCGCGATGAAGGGCGAAGTTGCCGATGCCGAGGAGGAAGGTGATCAGAATCGCCATGAACGGCGATGACCCTAGGGAATCACCATCGAATTGTCACACCTGCAGTTCGTGGAGTTGGAATTGCATTTCGTCGGACGGGCTAAGCACTTGTCGGACGTAACGGAAAGCTGGTCGAGGCGCGCAAGATTTCATCGCCGGTCGGGCGTAGCGAGAATGCATGCGGTGCACCGGAAGAGCCGGACAGCCGCTGAAACGCCCCCCAGCCGGTTCCCTCGCCGGCACCCCGTCGAAGGAAGTTGCCATGTTCGCCAAGACCCTGTTCTCCGCCGGCCTCCTCGGCCTCGCTCTCGCCGCCAGCCAGCCTGCCCAGGCCGCCGAAAAGCTGGTGCGCTACCACGATCTCGATCTGTCCACCAAGGACGGCAGCAAGGAGCTCGATGCCCGTCTGCGCAAGGCCGCCAAGGACGTTTGCGGACTGAGCCAGCCCGATCTGCCCTCGTCCGAATGGGAATCGGCCCGCCAGTGCTTCGCCAAGTCGCTCGCCGATGCCCGCAAGGCCAAGTCCGGCGCAGTGCAGGCCACAGCGCTTGCCGCAGCCAAATCCAAGTCCGACCTTGCTGTCCGCTGATCCCGGCAGCTTGCACAACCCGGCGGATCCAGTCCCCCACCGGGTCAAACTTGAGGGGTCGTCCAGAAACGGGCGGCCCCTTTTTCCTCAGCTCACCTCGCGCAGCGCGGGGCTGGGTGCCTGCTGTTCAAGCTCGGCGCGATCCCGCCAAGTCAGGTCTTCGGGCGAAAGCCTGCGACCGTCATGCGACTGGATGCCGATTGGTGCGATGGGCTGCCCGTCGCGCGCGTCGCACAGCACCGGATTGGCCGGAACGCCCAGTTCCCACTTCTCGCCCCACTGGCGCAGCGCCAGCATGGCGGGGAGAAGGTCGATGCCCTTGGGCGTCAGGCGGTATTCGATGCGGCGGCGATCATCGGCGCAGTGTTCGCGCTTGAGGATGCCCGCCTCGACCAGACGCGACAGGCGGTTGGACAGGATATTGCGGGCAATGCCGAGCTGCTCGAGAAAATCCTCGAAGTGGCGCACGCCGTTGAACCCCGCGCGCAGGATCATGAAGGACCATCGCTCGCCCATCGCTTCAAGCGCGCAGGGCAGGCCGCACTGGGCGATTTCACCCAAAGGTTCACGAAGCTTATCCATGTCATCCTTTGCATAGCCCATTTGCAGGACCTGTTTAAGTTTCTAGTTGCAACCTGAAACCTATATTGATAGGTAGCGATTCGCAACGGAAATAGCATCCTCTCCAGAACCCCGCAATTTCCGAAGCCCTAAACAAGGTAATCCAGGGGAAGAACAATGTTTGCACTCAAGACCAACAGCGCCCTGCGCCAGCTCCTCCCGGCCGTGCTTGCCCTCGTCGGCACCACGGTCAGCTTCGCCGTGACGGCTGAAACCGCTCGTGCTGCCAGCAACGGACCGTTCTATTCGGTCACGCTGACCCGTCCGATGGATGGCACGCAGAAGCTCGTCCAGAAGGGCGTGCTGTGGAAGTGCGACGGCGCAGAATGCTCCGCCGCCCGCGACACCTCGCGCCCGGTGATCGTCTGCGCCCGCCTCGCCCAGAAGGTCGGCCCTGTCGCCCGCTTCGCCACGCCCGAAGGCGAACTCGCCGCACAGGACCTCGCCCGCTGCAACGAAGCGGCTGCCGGATAAATCCGACTTTCGATCTCCAGCGCATTCCCGGAACGATACCCTGCCGGGGGTGCAATCCCTGACCGTGAAGGTCATTGGGCCGCGAACGGGACGCCTGTTCGCGGCCCCTTTTTTCGCTATGGTCGCGCCATGCGAATGCCCTCCACAGTTACCCCCCTGCTCGGCGGAGTTGCCCTTCTGCTCGGCGGAGTTGCCCCTTTGCCCCCCCAGAGTTGGAAACTTGCCGCAGCCACTCCTGCGCTATCTTCGCAGACCCGCGAGGACCTGCGCTGTTCGGCTGCATTTGCGGTGGTCGCGCTGGAGCAGGCGGGCGGCGATGCGCTTGCCGGGTGGCCCTTACTGGCGGTGCGCGGCAAGCGTTTCTTCGCCGATGCCGGGCAGAAGGCGATGGCCGAAGGTGCGCTCACCCGCGAACAGGTGCGCGAACTCATCACCGCCGACGTGACCGCCCTGCAGAGCGCCCCCGATCCCGACAAGGCCTTGGCCGCGCTTGCAAAACCCTGCGTCGCCCGGCTCGACGAAACGGTCGCCCCGCTGGCCACGCCGAACCTCAAGCAATGCGCCGCCATCTTCGATCTTGCCTATGACGAAGTCCATGGCCGCGAAGGCATGACTCCTGCGGCGCAGGACCTCAAGACACTCGCGTCGGTGCTGGCAGCGCGCGAACGCGAGGCGCTGATCGCGGCTGGAGGCACAGGTGACGATGCCGACCGCGCGCTGGCCGAAGCACGCACGGCGATGAGCGTCATGGACCCCGACGGGACAGCGCAGGCCGAGAAGTACGATCTCGCCCGTTGCTACGACCTCGCAAAACCTGCCGAGAAGTCGCACTATTGAGCGTTGGGGCAGCGCTCCCCATATTCGCGGCCAAGGAGATCCCCCAGATGCCCGACAAGATGAACCTGAGCGATGCCGAATGGCGCGAACGCCTCTCGCCCGAACAATACCATGTCCTGCGCCAGGGCGGCACGGAACGCGCCTTTACAGGGGCTTATGAGAAGAACAAGGCGAGCGGCGAGTATCACTGCGCCGGTTGTGGAGCGCCGCTGTTCACGTCCGAAACCAAGTACGACAGCGGATCGGGCTGGCCGAGCTTTTATGCCCCGGTCGCCCCTGACGCGATCGAGGAGCACCGCGATACCTCGCACGGCATGGTCCGTATCGAGGCGCGTTGTGCGCGCTGCGACGGGCACCTCGGGCACGTCTTTCCCGATGGTCCCAATCCGACCGGCCTGCGCTACTGCATGAACAGCGCCTCGCTGGATTTCACGCCGGACGATTGAGGCCTGACCGACGCTGGCAGATTGCCAGCGCCGGTTCGCCGATTTGCAGTTAACCCGGCGTTGCGATTGCCCTATGCACAGGCGCGGTGAGCGTGGCGCCATCTGCCGTTGTCGCATCCGGTCCTGCGGACCACTGCGTCACGGGTCGATATTGAGGGAAGCGGTACAAGACTGATGGCCAGACGGGACATTCCCCGCCGCCCCGACGGCGGCAGGTCCGAACCGCAACCCAAAGGCAGGTCCACGCTCGGACGGTGGTTTCGCCGTCTTGTGGCGTGGGGCGCAGGCTTCGCGCTGCTCGGCACGATCGCGCTGGTCGTGGCGGTTGCCGTCACCGCGCGATCGCTCCCCGGTTACAGCGAGCTGAAGTCGAGCCAGACCGGCCAGATGATCGTGGTGCGCGCCGCCGACGGTTCTGAGATCGTCACGCTTGGCCCGAGCTACGGCAAGTGGGTGCCCTACGAGCGCATTCCGCAGGCCATGAAGGATGCGATGATCTCGGTCGAGGACCGGCGCTATCGCAGCCACTGGGGCGTCGATCCCATCGGCATCGTCCGTTCGCTGATGGTCCGCGTCGAAAGCGGCACGTGGAAGCAGGGCGGCTCGACCATTACCCAGCAGCTGGCGCGCAACATCTTTCTGAACAACACCAAGACCTTCGCCCGCAAGGGACGCGAGTGGGTCCTGGCGCTTGCGCTGGAGCAGAAGTTCTCGAAGGACCAGATCCTCGAACTCTATCTCAACAAGGTCTATTTCGGCGGCGGCGCCTACGGGATCGACAGCGCCGCGCGCAAGTTCTTCGGCCATTCGGGCGAGGAGATCACCCTGCCCGAGGCCGCAATCATCGCGGGTCTGGTCAAGGCACCGTCGCGCTATTCACCGACCGCCGATGCCGATGCCGCAGTGGGCCGCGCAGGCGTGGTACTGCAGACCATGCAGAACGCAGGCGTGCTGACCGCGCAGGAAGTGCAGGGGATCGACCTCAAGGCCGTGAAGATGGTCGAGGATCGCGCCAGCCAGAACTCGGCGCGCTACTTCACCGACTGGGCCTTGCCGCAGCTCGACCTGATCCTGCCCGAGAACGACAAGCCGATCGAGGTCTGGACCACGCTCGATCCGATCGCCCAGAAGGCGGCGACGAGCGCGATTGCCGGATTTGCTCCGAAGGGCGCGCAAGGGGCGCTGGTCTCGCTTGACCGCGACGGTGCGGTGCTGGCGATGGTCGGCGGCACCGATTACGTGACCTCCAACTACAACCGCGCGGTCAACGCCGTGCGACAGCCGGGTTCGGCGTGGAAGCTGTTCGTCTATCTCTCCGCGCTTGAAGCAGGCTATACGCCGGATGACCGCGTGGTCGACGAGCCGGTCACCATCGATGGGTGGACGCCACGCAACGATGGCAACCGCTATGCCGGTGAAATCGACCTGCGCACCGCCTTTGCCTATTCCAAGAACACCGTGGCGGCGCAGCTTGGCAACGAAGTGGGCTTTGGCACCGTGGCCAACATGGCGCGGCGCTTTGGCATCACCACGCCGATCAACACGCTGCCCTCGATGGTGCTGGGATCATCCGAGGCGCGGGTGATCGACATGGTCCGCGCCTTCGCCTCGGTCCAGGCCAAGGGCATGTCGGTGACGCCCTATGGCATCCGCAAGGTGACCACGACCGACGGCGAAGTGCTCTACAAGCATCGGCCCGACAGCTCGCAACAGCTGGTGCCGCCCTATGTCGCGGCGGCCATGACCGACCTGATGCAGACTGCCGTCAACATCGGCACGGGCCGCGCCGCTCAGATCGGCAGGCCGGTGGCGGGCAAGACCGGCACGACCTCGTCCAACAAGGATGGCTGGTTCCTCGGCTTTTCGAGCGGGATCACCACCGGCGTGTGGATGGGCCGCGACGATGCAAAGGCCGTGCCCGGCCTGCAGGGCGGTGCGGCCCCGGCGCGCGCCTTTGCCGCCTACATGAAGGTCGCCACGCGCAAGCGCCCGGTCGAGCAGTTCGACACCGAGCTGAAGCTGCCGCAATGGCAGTTGGAGCCCGATGGCGAGGCGATGCAGGGCAATCCCGACGACTACTTCTACGTCGACGAGCAGGGTAACCTGGTAGATCCTTCGCGCAGGCAGGCGGTCAATCCTGACGGGCTCGATCCCGAGGCTCCACCGGAAGGTGTGCCGCCGGACGTGCCGCAGGCCGCAAACGATGACTTCCTCAACCGGGCGACCGGTCGGCGCGATCCGGAAACTGCGCCGCCCGCCGCCGGAACGCGTCCGAGGCCTACCAGCACGAGGCCTGCGACCTCTCCCTGATTCCTTTGCGGCCTGAACCTTTTGCCAGAACCATTTGGCTGTCCGTTCGTTGGCTGCTCGATGGGAGGCGCCCTCGCCTCCCGAACGAGGAGATGAACCATGAGCCTGCTGCAATGGGCGGTCGCTGGTGCGGCCGGATACGCGATCTATCGCGCGGTGCAGAAGAACAAGACCGAACAGGCCCCGGCCGCGTTCGCGCAAGGGGAAGAGACCGGCGGCAACTTTGCGCAAGTGCGCTCCGCCGGAGTTGAAGGGATGCGGTCGGATCCCAAGCGCTGGGATGCGGTAGATCAGGCCTCGGACGAAAGCTTCCCGGCCAGCGATCCGCCGTCGACGTATTGATCGCGGTTCTACCTTGCCTACGTCATCCCGGCGAAGGGCAGGATCCATGGGCTTTCGTTGAGACGCAAACATTGCGCTTTGCGAGAGGTTATGGGCCCCGGCCTTCGCCGGGGTGACGGTTGGGGTGAGTGGAGGATGGAGTTACATCTAGCCGGTGTTCTGCGGCCAACATCCTGAATGGCCGCCCTAACAACTCCCGTCATCCCGGCGCAGGCCGGGATCCATCGGCCTTCGTTAAGACACGATAGTTGTGTTTGGCGAGAGGTTGTGAGCCCCGGCTTTCGCCGGGGCGACGGTTTGAGGTGGGTGGAGGATGGAGCTTTCTGGTCGGCATTCTGCTGATGATCTGCTGAATGGTGACCCTACCACTTCCTCGTCATCCCGGCGCAGGCCGGGATCCATGGGCCTTCGTTGAGACGCAGACTTTGCGCTTTGCGAGAGGTTATGGTCCCTGGCCGACGCCGGGGTGACGGTTGGGAGAGGTGGGACTGACGGGAGAGGTGGGGCGGGGCCCAACAGAAAAGGGCCGCTCCATCGCTGGGGCGGCCCTTTCTCTTTTCGTTGTTTGCCTGGATCAGCGGATGCGGACCGGGGCGTAGAGTGGGGGCTGGCCGCGGCGCTGGATGCGCAGGAGCACGGCCTCGCGACCCTCGGTCTTGGCCTGACGCACGATCCGTTCAAGATCGGCGACCGTAGTGACGCTCACATAGTTTGCCGAGAGCACGATGTCGCCACGCTGCAGGCCCTTGGTCCCCGCATCCGAGGAAGCATCTACTGCCGTGATCACCACGCCCTTGGCGTCCTCGCCTGCGCCGAGCTGGCGGGCGATCTGCGGGGTCAGCGGGATGGCGGCAATGCCGAGCGAGCCTTGCAGGACGCTCGGGCCCTGCTGCTGTTGCGGCTTGCCATTGGGGCCGAACTGGTCATCGTCCTGCGCATCGGGATCGAAGGTCTGCTGGGCGAGTTCTTCTTCGCTCGGGCGCTTGCCGACGACGGTCTGCACGGTGAGGCGCTGACCGTTGCGGATCAGCTCGATCGGGATGCGCTTGCCGGGCGTGGTGTTGGCGACGATGAACGACAGGGTCTGGTCAGGGGTGACCTCCTTGCCATCGACCTTCACCACAACGTCGCCTGCCTGCATGCCGGCCTTGGCCGCTGCCTGTCCGGGTTCGACCGCCTGGATGAATTCGCCGCGGTTCTTCGGCAGGCCGAGCGAGGCGGCGAGGTCTTCCGAGAGGCCCTGGATACGCACGCCGAGGTAGCCGCGCTCGATCGCCTGACCCGCACGCAGCTTGTCGACGATGGGTGCGGCGATTTCTGCCGGGATGGCAAAGCCGATGCCGACCGAGCCGCCGGTGGGCGAGAAGATCGCATTGTTGATACCGATCACGTTGCCCGCCATGTCGAACATCGGGCCGCCCGAGTTGCCCCGGTTGATCGACGCGTCGGTCTGCAGATAGCGGTCATAGGCCGAGCCCGAACCGGTGTTGCGATAGACAGCCGAGATGATGCCCTGCGTGACCGTCCCGCCAAGGCCGAACGGGTTGCCGATGGCGATGACCCAGTCTCCCACCCGGGCCTTCCGCGAATCGCCGAACTTGACGAAGGGGAAGGGTGTCGGGCGGCTGATCTTGAGTACCGCGAGGTCGGATGCTGCGTCCTTGCCGATCAGCTTGGCGGGGTATTCGGTGCCATCCGGCGTGGTGACGGTGATCGATTCGACCTCGCCCTGCCCGTCGGCGGTGATGACGTGGTTGTTCGTCACTACGTAGCCGTCGGCCGAGATGATGAAGCCCGAGCCCAGCGACTGCGCCTCGCGCGTCTGCGGGCTGCCGCCCTGACCGCCGCCGAACAGATCGCCGAACGGCGTTCCGGCGAAGGGGTTGTTGGGCTGCACCTTCACGCGCTGGCGGGTGGAGATGTTGACCACCGCAGGCTGGAGCTGCTGCGTGAGGTCTGCAAAGCTTGACGGGGCGCCCGCGCGCGGGACGACGCTGCGCATCTCCGACTGGTCGTTCTGCGCGACTTGCGCGCCTGCGGGAAAGCCTGTCACCAGGGTCAGTGCGCTGCCTGCGAGCAGCAGCGCCGAAGTCACACCATAAGCGTATCGCACGTGGCCTGGTCCTCTTTTTCTATCAAGCGCCGAATGCGGCGCGGCTGACTTGTGCCGCAGTCGATTCACGCGTCTTGCGATGAACGGACTTTGAATGACGATGTTCCGTATCGTTCAGGTTGCGGTTTCACTTTCCCCGAGTCACTTACCTTTGAACTGGCGGAGGTATTCGTTGTCGGGCGAGAGCACGATCGAGGTGCTCGAACCCTTCTGCGCGAAGGTTGCGTCGTAGCTCTGCATTGCGCGGTAGAAGTCATAGAATGCCGGGTCCTTGTTGAAGGCATCGGCATAAGTCTTGGCGGCGGTGGCTTCGGCGGTGGCGCGGATGATCTGCGCCTGCTTCTGGCCCTGCGCACGGATCGTGGCGGCTTCCTGCTGGCGCGCGGTGGCCATGCGGGTGAACGCTGATTCGAGCGGCGTGCCTTCGGGAAGGTCGGCCCGCTTGATCCGCACGTCGATCACTTGCGCGCCATATTCGCGGGCTTCACGGTCAAGCCCTTCGCGGATCTGTTCCATCGCGCGGCCGCGATCGGCCGTGAGCAGCGAGCCGAACGTGCGCTTGCCCAATTCCTGGCGCAGCGCGGAGTTGAGGATCGGCTGGAGCTGTTCGGCGACGCGCTCGGTCGTCCCCGCGGTCTGCACCATGCGCACCGGATCGATGATGCGGAAGCGGGCGAAAGCGTCGACCTCGAGGCGGCGCTGATCGGCCGAGAGGACCTGCTGGCGCTCCATGTCGAGATCGAGGATGCGTTTGTCGACCTCGACCACCTGTTCCATGAACGGGATGCGCCAGATCAGGCCTGCGCCGGTCTGGCCGAAATCGGCATCGGGCTTGAAGCGGTTGACCACGCGTTCGGGCTGGCCGAGGCGGATGATCACGGCCTGGGTCTTCTCATCGACGACCTTGAGGCAGCTGGCGGCCGCGGCAAGCGCGATCAACGCGGCGATGATCGGGGCTTTGCGTTCCTGCCAGAGTGTCTGCATTGCGCTCATCTTACTGGCCCCCTTCCTGCGGCTTCTGATTACGCTTCATCTCGGGAAGCGGCAGGTAGGCCTGAGTGTTGGGCGTTTCGAGGATGACCTTGTCGGTCTGGCTCAGCACGCGCTCCATGGTTTCGTAGTACATGCGGCGGCGGGTCACCTCGGGCGCAAGCTTGTACTGTTCGTAGACCTTGTCGAACGCGGTTGCCTCGCCCCCTGCGCGGGCGGTGAGCTGTTGCGCCCACGACTGCGCGCGGTTGATTTCGCTCTGCGCGTCCTGCTGGGCGGCGAGCACTTCCTTGAAGGCATCGACGACCTTGGCCGGGGGATCGGTCTTCTTGATGTCGACGCCCTGGATCAGCACGCCCGAGCGGTAGGCATCGAGCACGCGCTGCATCCGGTCGCGGACGTTCTGTTCGATCTGCTGGCGGCCCGAGCCCATCGCGTCGTTGAGGTTCACCTCGGCAATGGACTGGCGCATCGCGGCTTCGGCCACTTCGCGCACCGTCTGGTCCGGATCGGCGAGCTGGAACATGTAGAGCTTGAGGTCCTTGATGTTCCAGCGGACGAGGTAGGTCAGGTCGACGAGGTTCTGGTCGGCGGTCAGCATGAGCTTTTCGCCATCGCCCTCGGGGATCGATTCGCGGCGGATCGAGGTGACGTCCTCCACCTTCACCGACTGGATCGGCCAGGGCAGGGTCAGCGCCATGCCGTTGTCGATGGTGCGGCTGTAGGAGCCGAAGGTGGTGACCACGCCCTTTTCCTGCGGGGCGATGCGGTGGACCATCGAAGTGCCGAGCCAGGCCGCAATGATCAGCGCGATGCCGACCGGCGCCCACGACTTGCCATCGGGGCGCTGCGGCAGGCGGGGCATGTTGGGACCGCGCCCGCCACCACCACCGTTGCCACCGCCCTTGCGGTTGCGGAACAGGTCTTCGATGTTGGGGCCACGGCGCGCAGGATCCTTGGCAGGCTCACCCGATTGCGGCGGGAGCCATGGGTTGCGCGGGCCTTCGGCAGGCGGTGAAGAGGGAGGCGGGGATGCTTCGCCATCGCCAGCGGGCGGCACATCGGTGCCTCCGCCAGAGCCCCAGGGGCTTTTCTTTCCGGTCATGTAAAGGCCCCGGCCAAAACGCGCGATCAATCCGCCCAAGTCTGTCATGCATTCGTTATAGGAAGCCCGGGCGCGAAAAACAGTGTCCATTCCCGAAAATTCATCTGCTAGGGGGCGTGAGAAGGCTCCGAGGCGGAGCAGAACAGGGAAATGGCGTGAGCATCGAAGAACAGGCGCTGCGCGAGGCGCTGAACGCAGTGGCAGGGGATCGCCTTCAGTCGGTCAAGCTGGCGGGCGAGGCCGCGACGATCGTGCTGGAAGTGGGCGGGCTGGACCGGCTCGACCGTGACAAGCTGGAAATGGCGCTGCGCGATGCGGCGCGGAAGGCTGGCGTGGCCGAAGTGCGCATCGGCATGACCGCCGAACGCAAGGCGCGGGTGATCATCGCGGTGGGATCGGGCAAAGGCGGCGTCGGCAAGTCGACGCTGTCTGCCAACCTCGCGGTGGCGATGGCGCGGCTCGGGCGCAAGGTCGGGCTGGTCGATGCCGACATCTACGGCCCCTCGCAACCGCGCCTGCTCCTGACCGAGGGCCGCAAGCCCGAGGCCGAGGGCAACAAGATGATCCCGATCGAAAGCCCGTGGGGTGTGCCGATGCTGTCGATGGGGCACCTCGTGCAGCCCGGGCAGGCGATTGCGTGGCGCGGGCCGATGGCGGGCAATGCGCTGGGCCAGCTGATCGACGCGCACTGGGGCGACACCGAGATCATCGTCGTCGACCTGCCGCCCGGCACTGGCGACGTGCAGTTGACGATGCTGTCCAAGCACAAGCCGGCAGGCGCGGTGATCGTATCGACGCCGCAGGATCTGGCGCTGATGGATGCGACGAGGGCCATCGGCCTGTTCGAGCAGGGCCAGGTCCCGATTGTCGGAATGGTCGAGAACATGGCTGGGTACATCTGCCCGCATTGCGGCGAGGAGAGCGATCCCTTCGGCGTGGGCGGAGCGGAAGCGGCGGCGAAGACGATGGGCCTGCCGTTCCTTGGCCGCGTGCCATTGGACATGGCGATCCGGCGCGAGAGCGATGCGGGCAATCCGCCTGCCGCAGGCGACAGCCCGCAGGCCGAGGCGTTCCTCTCGATTGCGCGGGCGGTGCTCGCCTGGCTTGACGGGAAGCGCTGAGGCCCATGCGCCTCACCCGGCGAGGGATGCTGGTGGGAGCGGGGGGGGGCGGCGCGCTGCTCATCGCCTTCCCGCTGATCCCCCGCCGTTATCCCGTGCCGCTTGAAGCAGGCAAGGACGAACATGTCGTCGATGCCTTCCTGAAAGTGGGGCGGGTCAAGGGCGGAAAGGACTGTATCCTCACGGTCGCCGTGCCCTTCTGCGAGATGGGGCAGGGGATCACCACGCTCGTCGCGCAGATCGTGGCTGACGAGGCAGGCGCAGACTGGCGCAAGGTGGCAGTGGAAGCCGCGCCGATAAGCCCGGCTTATGCTGATCCCGTGCTTTCGGCGAAATGGGCGCCACTGTGGATGCCCGCCTTTGCCTCGCTCGGCGCCGATGCCGAAGGAATGCTGGCCAGGCTCCATGCCGAGCGTGGGCCGCTGATGATCACGGCCGATGGCACTGCGCTGGCCGCTTTCGAAGCGCCCTTGCGCGAAGCGGGCGCTGCGCTGCGGGCGATGATGGCGCAGGCCGCTGCCAACAAATGGGGCGTGGGCTGGGAGGAGTGCGAGACGAAGGACAGTTTCGTGACGCATGGGTTCAAGCGCCTGTCCTTTGCCGAACTGCTCGATACCGCGGTGGACTACGATCCGCCCGCCGTACCGGTGCTGCGCGCCGAACCGCCCCGGGAGAAGCCGGGGCAGTTTCCCGAAGGTGCCCCTGCGCGCCATCCAAGGCTCGATCTTCCCGCCAAGGTCGATGGCAGCTTCACTTTTGCAGGCGATCTGCGCCTGCCCGACATGGTGTTTGCCGCGATTGCCCATGGGCCGCTGGGAGCCAGCGTGCTGTCGAGCTACGACAAGCAGGCGGCTGCGCAGGTGCGCGGTCTGGTCGGCGTGGTCCATGCCAAGCGCTGGCTGGCCGCCGTGGCGACCGACTGGTATTCGGCGGACAAGGCGGTGCGGGCGATGGAGCCGCGCTTCAAGGCGGACGGGCCGATTGCAGACAGCGAAAAGGTGCTGCTCGCGCTCGACAAGGCCTTGACCAAGGGTGAGCCGCAACGCCTGCTGGCCGAGGGCGATCCCGATGCCATGCTCGCCAAGCCCTCGCTGACCGCGCGCTACGATGTCGAGCCGGCCTTCCACGCTCCGCTGGAGACGGCGAGCGCGACGGCGCGATTGCGCCATGGCTTGCTGGAACTGTGGATCGCAACGCAGGCACCCGAGCGGGCAAGGCGCGCGGCGGCGCGGGCGGCGGGGCTCTCGCGCCGTGACGTGATCGTCTATCCCTTGCACGCGGGCGGCAGCTTCGATGCGCGGCTCGATGTGCGGATCGCCGCCGAAGTCGCAGCCATTGCCAAGACCATCGGCAAGCCGGTGCAACTCACGTACTCGCGCTGGCAGGAAGCGCTGGCCGGTATTCCCCGCACGCCCGTTTCGGCGCAGCTCGACGGCGCGCTGAGCCCGGACAAGACGCGGGTGCTCGGCTGGCGGGCGCGGCTGGCGGTGCCTGCGACCGCGATCGAATCCGGCGCGCGGTTGCTCGATGGCTGGGGCGTGAAGGATGCGCTCGACCTGCAGAACAAGGCCGATCCGATGGCCTGCGAAGGCGCCATGCCGCTTTACCGCATTCCGGAAAAGGCGGTGGAGCAGGTGCCGCTGGCGCTGCGCCAGCCCACCGCCCGGTTTCGCGGGCAGGCACATGGCTACACCGCGTTTTTCACAGAATGCTTCGTCGATGAACTGGCCCATGCGGCGGGTAAAGAGCCGCTGTCGTTCCGCGTCGGCATGCTGGAGGGCGAACCAAGGCTGGTGTCCTGCCTGCAGGGCGCAGGCCGTCTGGCGCAATGGGGCGGCGGGATCGACGCTTCGGGGCAGGGCATCGCCTGCCACCAGATGGAGGTTGCGCTTGGTGGCGGCAGGGTCGCCAAGGGCCTGATCGCCGTCGTCGCCACCGCGCGCAACGAAGCGGGCGTGGTTCGGGTCGAGCGGCTGAGCGCCTTCGTCGACATCGGCCGCATCGTGAATATCGACATCGCGCGTCAGCAGATCGAAGGCGGGCTGATGTTCGGGCTCGCCCATGCTGTCGGCGGGGCCAGTGGCTATGCCAGAGGGCGCCCCCTTTCGGGCAGACTCTCGCAATTGGGCCTTCCTCTGCTTGCCGATTGCCCCAAGGTTGATATTGCCTTTGCCGACAGCAACGAAGACCCGTTCGACCCCGGCGAACTGGGCATGGTTGCGGTGGCCCCTGCCATCGCCAATGCCCTGTTCTCTGCCACGGGCGTGCGCTTCCGCCGCCTGCCGCTGATTTCCGAAGGCCTCTAGGCCCTCTTTTAAGGACCGTAATGGAACGCCCAGCCGACCATCCTGTTGTGCTTACCGGCAAAGTCGGCGTGCTTGTCGTCAACCTCGGCACGCCTGACGCGCCCGATGTGAACGCGGTGAAGCGCTACCTCAAGGAGTTCCTCTCGGACCCGCGCGTGGTCGAGATTCCGAAGCTGATCTGGCAGCCGATCCTGCGCGGGATCATCCTCAACACCCGGCCGAAGAAGTCCGCCCACGCCTATTCACAGGTGTGGAGCGAGGACGGCTCGCCGCTTGCCGCGATCACCAAGGCGCAGGCGCGCGCGCTGCAGCAGCGGCTGGGCGATGCCGCGATCGTGCGCCATGCGATGCGCTACCAGTCGCCCTCGATGGCCAAGGAGCTCGATGCGCTGCTGGAGGCAGGGTGCGAGCGCATTCTGGTGGCCCCGCTCTATCCCCACTATTCGGGCGCAACGACTGCCTCGGCGCTCGATGCCGTGGCCGACTGGATCAAGGCGCGCCGCCGTCTGCCCGCGCTGCGCACGCTGCCGCCCTATCACGACGATCCGGCCTATATCGGTGCCCTCCATGCGGACATGAGCCGGCAGATGAGCGCGCTCGACTTCGCGCCCGAAGTGCTGATGCTGAGCTATCACGGCATGCCCGAACGCACGCTGTTTCTGGGCGATCCCTATCATTGCCACTGCCGCAAGACGTCGCGCCTGCTGGCCGAACGCTTTGCGCAGAGCCATCCCGAGCTGCGACTGGCAACCACGTTCCAGTCGCGCTTCGGGCGGGCCAAGTGGCTGGAGCCTGCGACCGATACCGTGCTGGTCGAGGAAGCGGGCAAGGGCACCAAGCGCGTGGTGATTGCCGCGCCGGGTTTTTCGGCCGACTGCCTCGAGACGCTCGAGGAACTGGCGATCCGCGGCAAGGAGGATTTCGAGGCGGCAGGCGGCACGCACTTTGCCGCGCTCGAATGCCTCAATGCCGGGGCGGAGGGCATGGACCTGCTCGAGACGCTGGCGCGGCGCGAGCTTTCGGGCTGGATCTGAAGAACCCGCTTGGCTGCTGCTGACAGCCATGTTAATTGACCGGTTAAACCACGATACCGGGAGATAGCATGGCCAGCCTCGCGCCGGACATCCGCAACGACCTTCATACAGAACGCGCCAATCCGCACTGGGTGCGGCTGGGCGGCGACCATAAGCTCGATCACATTCCGGGCGAGGACGGCTGGCCGGTGCTCGGCACCACGCTGATGCAGCTGGCCGACCCGATCGGCTTCCAGAAGCGCATGGTCGATGCTTACGGCCCGGTGTTCCGGACGCGCAGCTTCGGGCGGCGCGGGGTCAACCTGATCGGGGCCGACGCCAACGAACTGGTCCTGTTCGACCGCGACAAGCTGTTCTCGAACGAGCAGGGCTGGGGTCCGGTGCTCAACCTGCTGTTCCCGCGCGGGCTGATGCTGATGGACTTCGAGGCGCACCGGGTGGACCGCCGCGCGCTGTCGATCGCGTTCAAGCCCGAGCCGATGCGCGCCTATTGCTCCGTGCTCAACAGCGGCATTGCCTCGGCCATCGAAGGCTGGGGCGGCAAGATGCGCTTCTATGACGCGATCAAGGCGCTGACGCTCGATACCGCCGCGTCCAGCTTCCTCGGCCTGCCGCTGGGGCCGGAGGCGGACCGGCTGAACAAGGCCTTCGTCGACATGGTCCAGGCCTCGGTCGGCGTGGTGCGCAAGCCGCTGCCGTTCACCAAGATGGGCAAGGGCGTGGCCGGGCGGCGGCTGATGGTCGACTACTTCGGACGGCTGGTGCGCGAGCGTCGGGCCAATCCGGGGCAGGACATGTTCAGCCAGTTCGCGCTCGCCACGCGCGACGACGGATCGCTGCTGCCCGAAGACGTCGTGGTCGATCACATGATCTTCCTGATGATGGCCGCGCACGATACGATCACTTCGTCTGCCACGGTGCTGTTCTGGCAACTGGCGAAGAACCCCGAATGGCAGGACAGGCTGCGCGCAGAAGCGCGGGCAGTGACGGGGGGTGATGGCTTGCCGCTGGCCTACGAGGACCTCGGCCGGATGGAATTGACCGAGATGGCATTCAAGGAAGCGCTGCGCTTCATGCCGCCGGTGCCCAATATGCCGCGCCGCGCCTTGCGCGATTTCGAGTTCGGGGGTTTTCGCATTCCGGCAGGCACGCCCGTCGGCATCAGCCCGGCCGCCGTTCATGCCGACCCGGCGCACTGGGATTCGCCGGAAGTGTTCGATCCGCTGCGCTTCACGCCCGACAAGGTGGCGGCGCGGCACAAGTATGCCTGGGCGCCGTTCGGCGGCGGAGCGCACATGTGCCTGGGGCTCCACTTTGCCTATATGCAGGTCAAGCTGCTCGCCAATCACATCCTCACCCGCTTCGAGGTGCGGATGCAACCGGGGGCCGAGCCTTCGTGGCAGGCCTGGCCGATCCCCAAGCCGCGCGACGGGCTGCGCGTGGAACTGCGCCGAATCTGTTGACGATTCGGGCACTCGCAGTTAAGGGGCGCGCTTTCCGACGGGATTTCCCGTCACTCCACGAGAATTCATGCGGCCGCCCCGTGCGCCCGCTAAGGCACGAGAAACAGGAAAACCATGGCCAACACGCCGCAAGCCCGCAAGCGTATCCGTCGCAATGATCGTCGCGCCGAAATCAACGGCAACCGCCTTTCGCGCATCCGCACCTTCGTCAAGAAGGTCGAATCGGCGCTCGCTGGTGGCGACAAGACGGCTGCTGCTGCGGCGCTCAAGGAAGCCCAGCCTGAACTGGCGCGTGGCGTGGCCCGTGGCGTGCTTCACAAGAACACCGTTGCCCGCAAGATGTCCCGCCTGTCGAAGCGCGTCGCCGCGCTCTGATTCGGCTGCTCTCTGCCTGACCGGAGGTCGGGACGGGAGATTCGGATCTGCGCATGATTCTCTCCTGCCCCTTTGGGCCTAAGGGATATCCCGCAGATTCGGGCACAAAGACGGAACATGGCCGACGGGTTTCCCGTCGGCCGTTTTCGTTTCTGCGGCATGTCACGCAGCCGTCTGCGCATTGTTACAGTGTGCAGTCGCAACAAGTCACGGAATCTACGCGATTCGCTTGGCTCCAACCCAATGCATAAGTAAAAATCCCTATTTTTCAGTAACTTGATGCATCTCTGCGGGTTAGGGCGAGTCAAGGGCATTTATTTCAGTTTTTTTGCGCTCGCCCCGCTTGCGTGATGCCCCCCAACACCAATAGACAATGCGGACCGGGGGCGGGAATCACTGCTCATCGGCGTCACAAGAAAATTCTTCGAACGGGGTCTGCCGCGCGCGTGCGTGGCGGGGCGGCAGGTTAATTGTGCCTGCATGCCGGACAGCGTGCGGGTAGGGAAGTCGGGGCAGCGACGCGTGAAGATTGATGATTTCGCAGGGGGGGCCGGCAGCCACGACGTGGCGGCCGTGGCCGGAGCCGACCGGATCGGCAACGAGCGGACTATAGCGGGCAGGAAGGGAAAAGACAGCACGATGATCGAGGACCAGGAAGCGCTGGATCTTGCAGCAGACTGGGCCGACATCAGCCAGGGGCTGAAGAAGGATCTCGGCCCGCAATTGCATGCGCAGTGGATCAAGCCGATCCAGCTCGGATCGTTCTGCAAGGAAACCGGCACGCTGGACCTGTTCCTGCCGACCGAGTTCTCCGCGAACTGGGTGGCCGACCGTTTCGCCGACCGGCTGAGCCTTGCGTGGAAGATCGCCCGTTCGGAAGTGCGCCAGGTGCGCATCACCGTCCACCCGCGCCGTCGCTCGATGCCCGAGCTGCGCATCGGCGGTGAATCGCCGGTCCAGGCGCGCGTGCCAGCCCACATGAGCGCTGCTCCGGCCATGATCGATTCGGCGCTTTCGGGTCTCGATCCCTCACTGACATTCGCCGAATTCGTCTCGGGTTCGGCCAACGTGCTGGCGGTCAACGCCGCCCAGCGCATGGCCGCGATCGAAACCCCGCAGTTCTCGCCGCTTTACCTCAAGGGATCGACCGGACAGGGCAAGACGCACCTGCTCCACGCCATCGGCCACGCCTTTGCCGCCAACAAGCCCGGCGCGCGCATCTTCTACTGCTCGGCCGAGCGGTTCATGATCGAGTTCGTCCAGGCCATGCGCTCCAACGAGATGATCGAGTTCAAGGCCCGCCTGCGCGGCTTCGACATGCTGCTGGTTGACGACATCCAGTTCATCATCGGCAAGGCGAGCACGCAGGAGGAATTCCTCCACACGATCGACGCGCTGATGAGCGCGGGCAAGCGCCTTGTCGTCGCTGCCGACCGCGCACCGCAGGCACTGGACGGCGTCGAGCAGCGCTTGCTCTCGCGCCTGTCGATGGGCCTTGTGGCAGACATTCAGCCGGCCGACATCGAACTGCGCCGCAAGATCCTCGAACATCGCCTGAACCGTTTCGGCAACACGCAAGTGCCGTCAGACGTTGTCGAGTTCCTTGCCCGCACGATCAACCGCAATGTGCGCGAGCTGGTCGGCGGCCTCAACAAGCTGATCGCCTATGCGCAGCTGACCGGTCAGCCGGTCTCGCTGCAGCTGGCCGAAGAGCAGCTGACCGACATCCTCTCGGCCAACCGTCGCCGCATCACCATCGACGAGATCCAGCGCACGGTCTGCCAGTTCTACCGCGTTGACCGCACGGAGATGGCTTCCAAGCGCCGCGCGCGCGCTGTGGTGCGCCCGCGCCAGGTGGCGATGTACCTCGCCAAGGTGCTGACGCCGCGCTCGTATCCTGAAATCGGCCGCAAGTTTGGCGGGCGCGATCATTCGACGGTGATCCATGCCGTGCGCCTGATCGAGGAACTGCGCACCCGCGATGCCGACATGGACGGCGACGTGCGCACGCTGCTGCGGCAGCTGGAAGACTGAGAAGTTTAGGGGCGGTTCACGCAGAGACGCAGAGAAGAAGTGGAGGCGCAGAGAGGTCGGGCGCGGCCGATAGGCCGCTTTGTCCATCAATGATCACGTCAGAGTCCGGGCAGAGATTATCGAGCGGCTTTGCCGCAAGGGCAACGTCTCTCCGCGCCTCCACTTCTTCTCTGCGTCTCTGCGTGAACTCCCTTCCTCTTCTGCCCCGCAGCCCCTAACTGCACATCATGACGCCAGACCGCCTCGACCGCTTCGCCCGCCATATCGTCCTGCCCGAAGTGGGCGCGATGGGGCAGGCGCGGTTGGCGCAGAGCCATGTCGTGCTGATCGGCATGGGTGGCATCGGCTCGCCCGCCTTGCAGTATCTCGCAGGGGCTGGCGTGGGGCACCTGACGCTGGTCGACGATGATGTGGTCGAGGCGAGCAACCTGCAGCGCCAGACGATCTATACCGAGGCTGACATCGGCAAACCGAAGGCAGAGGCGGCGGCGGCTTGGGTGGCCGCGTTCGATCCAGCGCTGCAGGTCACGGCGCATGTCACCCGCATCATGCGCGACAACGCCGCCGGGTTGATTGCCGGAGCTGACGTGGTGCTCGATGGCTGCGACAACTTCGCCACGCGCCTTGCCGTCTCGGATGCCTGCGTGAAGGCGGGCGTACCGCTCACCAGTGCTGCGCTCGGGCGGTTCCAGGGACAGGTGGCGAACTTTGCCGGGCATCGTGAAGGGCATGCCTGCTATCGCTGCTTCGTGGGCGATGCCTTCGATTCCGAGGATTGCGATACCTGTGCCGATCTTGGCGTGCTGGGCGCGATGGTCGGCATGGTCGGCGCATTTGGCGCGATGGCTGCGATGCGGGTGCTGCTGGAGGGCGTCTCGACGCTCGGCGATCCGCAGTGGGGGCAGTTGCACGTTGTGGACGGCCTGAAGCCCTCCCTGCGCACGATGCGCATTGCGCGCGACACGGAGTGCCGCGGGTGTGGTTCTCGCCTCTGAGGCGGCGCAGGCAGCCCACCCCGCTGCGACTAACTTCACTGCGTTCAGTAAGTCTCGCGGCCCTCCCGTTTGCGGGAGGGCTGGAGCAGCGCGCTTAACTCCCCTCCCGCAAGCGGGAGGGGTTGGGGGTGGGCATTCCCTGACCTTGCCGTACAAACAGAAAAGGGCGCGAGGACCGAAGTCCCGGGCCCTTTCTGTGTGGCTTGAAGCCGCGTCTTACGAAGCGAGCTTGCGCAGCACGTAGTGCAGGATGCCGCCGTTCATGAAGTACTCGACTTCGTTGGCGGTATCGATGCGGCACAGTGCGGTGAAGGTCAGCTTGGTGCCGTCCTTGCGCGTGACTTCCACTTCCACGTCCTGACGCGGCTGGAGGTTGGCAACGCCCTTGATGGTGAAGGTGTCGTCAGCCGAGAGTGCCAACGAGGTGCGGTTCTGGCCTTCCTTGAACTGCAGCGGCAGCACGCCCATGCCGACGAGGTTCGAGCGGTGGATGCGCTCGAAGCTTTCGACGATCACGGCGCGAACGCCGAGCAGGTTGGTGCCCTTGGCCGCCCAGTCGCGCGAGGAGCCGGTGCCGTATTCCTTGCCCGCGATCACGACCGTCGGCGTGCCGTCGGCCTTGTGCCTCATGGCGACGTCATAGACCGAGCCGACTTCATCGCCATAGCGCGAGAAGCCGCCTTCGATGCCGGGGACCATCTCGTTCTTGATGCGGATGTTGGCGAAAGTGCCGCGCATCATCACTTCGTGGTGGCCACGGCGCGCGCCGTAGGAGTTGAAGTCCGCCTTCGAAACCTGATGTTCCATCAGCCACTTGCCCGCCGGGCTGTCAGCCTTGATCGAGCCTGCAGGGCTGATGTGGTCGGTGGTGATCGAATCGCCGAGGATCAGCAGCGGCTTGGCCTCGATGATGTCGTTCACCGGCGAAGGCGTCATGCTCATGCCTTCGAAGTACGGCGGGTTGGCGACATAGGTCGACCCGGCGCGCCACTGGTAGGTTTCCGAGCCGGTGACGTTGATTGCCTGCCAGTGCGCATCGCCCTTGTAGACGTCGGCATAGCGGGCCTGGAACATCGCGCGGTCCATGCAGCCGGCCATGGTGGTGGCGACTTCGCTGTTCGAGGGCCAGATGTCCTTCAGGTAGACGTCAACGCCATCCTTGCTCTTGCCGATCGGAGTGGTGGTGAAGTCTTCGATCACCGTGCCCTTGAGCGCATAGGCGACGACCAGCGGCGGCGAGGCGAGGAAGTTCGCGCGCACGTCGGGCGATACGCGGCCTTCGAAGTTGCGGTTGCCCGAGATCACGGCGGCAGCAACGAGGCCGTTGTCGTTGATCGCCTTGCTGATCGGTTCGGACAGTGGCCCTGAGTTGCCGATGCAGGTCGTGCAGCCATAGCCGACGAGGTTGAAGCCGACCGCATCGAGATGTTCCTGCAGGCCTGCACGGACGAGGTAGTCGGTGACGACCTGGCTGCCGGGGGCCAGCGAGGTCTTGACCCACGGCTTGGGCTTGAGGCCGAGTTCGTTTGCCTTCTTGGCCACCAGGCCAGCGGCCACCAGCACGCCCGGGTTCGAGGTGTTGGTGCACGAGGTGATCGCCGCGATGGTCACGTCACCGTCGCCGATGTCGTAGTCGGTGCCTGCCACCGGAACGCGCTGCTGCGCCTTCTTGTAGGTGTTGGCCATGTCGGCGTTGAACACGTCGTCGACTTCGGGAAGCGAGACGCGGTCCTGCGGGCGCTTGGGGCCTGCGAGCGAGGGCACCACTGTGCCAAGGTCGAGTTCCAGCGTCGAGGAGAAGATCGGCTCGACCGAGGGATCGATCCAGAAGCCCTGCTCCTTGGCATAGGCTTCGACGAGCGCGATCTGCGATTCCTCGCGGCCGGTCAGGCGCAGGTAGTCGAGCGTCTTTTCGTCGATGCCGAAGAAGCCGCAGGTCGCGCCATATTCAGGCGCCATGTTGGCGAGCGTCGCACGGTCGGCCAGCGACAGCGCGGCAAGGCCGGGGCCGTAGTATTCGACGAAGCGGCCGACCACGCCGTGCTTGCGAAGCAGATTGGTGCAGGTCAGCACGAGGTCGGTGGCGGTGACGCCTTCCTTGAGCTCGCCGGTGAACTTGAAGCCGACGACTTCGGGGATCAGCATCGAGACGGGCTGGCCGAGCATCGCGGCTTCGGCCTCGATCCCGCCAACGCCCCAGCCGAGCACGCCAAGGCCGTTGACCATGGTGGTGTGGCTGTCGGTGCCGACGCAAGTGTCAGGGTAGGCCACGGTCGCGCCGTTCTGGTCCGTGCTGGTCCACACCGTCTGCGCGATGTTTTCCAGATTGACCTGGTGGCAGATGCCGGTGCCCGGGGGCACGGCGTAGAAGTTGTTGAGGCTCTTCGAACCCCACTTGAGGAAGTCGTAGCGCTCCATGTTGCGCTCGTACTCGATCTCCATGTTCTGCTCGAACGCCTTGGGATGGCCGAATTCATCGACCATGACCGAGTGGTCGATCACGAGGTTGACCGGCACCAGCGGGTTGATCTTGCTGGTATCACCGCCGAGCGTGGCGATGGCATCGCGCATCGCGGCAAGGTCGACCACGCAGGGCACGCCGGTGAAATCCTGCAGCAGCACGCGCGCCGGGCGGTACTGGATTTCGTTGTTCGATTCGCTGGGGTTCTTCTGCCAGTCGACCACCGCCTTCACGTCGTCGGTCGAGACAGTGAAGCCGCCGTCCTCGAAGCGAAGGAGGTTTTCGAGCAGCACCTTCATCGAGAAGGGCAGGCGAGAGATGTCACCGAACTTGGCCGCAGCCTTGTTGAGCGAATAGTAGGCGAACTCCTTGCCGCCCACGTTCATCGTGCTGCGGGTGCCGAGCGTATCCTGTCCGACCTGGGTCATGGCTGTGCGTCTTCCCTCCTGTCGCGGCCGCAACGCGATTGTGTCGCGCGGGGAATCGCCGAAGGGCTCGTGGCCCATAGGCGGCGCGACGAAATGCGGCCTGAAAGCCCGAGCGCGATGCGCGCAAACCGGCCATGCGTCAAGGGCGGGAAGAGGCCAATCTGCGCAGGTGCGGCACAATTTGCCGCGCATCACGCCGTATTGATTATCAATAGCAATAATGACTGCTTCACGCTGCCGGTGTGCTGCTTCGCGTGGCATAGAGGCACCCTGCCACGATCAGCGCAACGCCGGTCAGCATGGTCAGCGTGACCGGCTCGGCAAAGGCAATCCAGCCGACGATGGCGGCCCAGATGAACGCGGTATACTCGAGCGGGACCAGCACTTGCGCCTCGGCGCGGCCATAGGCCCAGCTCAGCAGCATCAGCGAGGCGGCAGACAGGATCGCCGAGACGACCAGCAGTTCCCACACTGGTGCCGTGGGAAAGGGAGCGAACCACCAAGCGCCAAGGCCGAGAAAGCCGAACTGGACCAGCGCCTGAAAAAACGCCACTTCCTCGGGCCTGGCGAGCAGCGCCTGCTGCCGTTGCAGCACGAGGTTCCAGGCATAGAGCACGGCCGAGACCAGCGTGGCGACCAGGCCCTTGACCGCCTCGGTATCGGAAGGGCCGCTCAATTGCCCGCCCGCAATGATCGCCACCCCTGCCAGTGCCAGCAGCGAACCACCAATCGCCGCAGGGCGCACTTTTTCGCCCAGCAGGATGGCGGCGAGATAGAGCGCGATCAGCGGGGCGATGAACGACAGCGCAATGCCCTCGGCCAGCGGCAGGCGGACGATGCCGTAAAAGAACAGGACCGCCATGGTCGAAGCCACGGTGCCGCGCAGGATGTGGACCTTGAGCGTACTCCATGCAGGCCAGCCCTGTCCGCGCCATAACCACAGCGGCAGCATCAGCAGCGACCCGGCAAGGCCGCGCCAGCACATTGCGGCATAGGCACCGACCGCAATCGAGGCGGCTTTCATCACCCCGTCCATCACCGAGAAAAGCGCCAGGCCAAGCATTGCCGCCAGCACGGGGAACAGGGGAAAGCGCACGTCGTTCATCCATGTGCCATAGGCAAACTGGTTGCGACTTGAAACCATCTTGTAGGGCGAGCAGATGATTAAGCCTCCAGACAGGCCCGAGGTCCGATAGATGCGTGGCTTGATAGTCGATGGGGCTTGAGGCAGGACATGAAGGTGAGGCCTCAGGCCTTGCGAACGTGGGTGCGAGTGAACAGGGAAATGCAAAGCGTGAAGCGTGCGATCGAAGGGACCGGCCTTTCCGGCAAGCTTGGCGTGGCGTTCTTGGCGCTTTCCATCGCGACCCAGCCGCTGGCTGCACAAAGCGCTGCCTCGGCAGGGCCGGTCGATCTGACCAAGCAGGCCAAGCCCGCGCCCGTTGCACCCCCGATTGTTGCGCCGACTCCTGCTGCCGCTGCTACCGCCGCCCCTGCAGAGGCTTTGCCTGCACCTGCACCGCACTGGACGCAGAGCGACGCGCAGAGCCTGCTCGTGACGATCAAGGGCATTGGCGCCGAGGGTCTGTTCCCGCGCGACTATCAGCCCGAAGTGCTCTCCGCTGCCATCGTCAAGGGCGAGGGGCCGGAGCTTGACGAAACCGCGACCCGCCTGTTCGGCTGGCTTGCCGAAGACCTGCGCGACGGACGCACGCCGATGACCGCGCGCGTGCAGTGGTTCGCAGTCGATCCCGATCAGGACGTCAACCCGACCTCGCTGATCCTCGCCGACGCGCTGGCAAGGCATGACGTGAAGGGTGCGCTGATGGCGCTCCTGCCGACCGTGCCCGACTATGCCGCGCTCAAGGCCGCACTGCCCAAGGCACAGACACAGAAGCAGGCCGCACTGATCCGCGCCAACATGGACCGCTGGCGCTGGCTCGCTCGCGATCTCGGCACGCAGTATCTGCTCGCCAACGTGCCGGAACAGATGCTGCGCCTGACCGTGCGCAACAAGATCATCAGCACCTACAAGGTCATTGTCGGCAAGCCCGGCAAGACGGCGACGCCGCAGTTGGCCGAGACGGTCGAGGGCGTGATCTTCAATCCTACGTGGACCGTGCCGCAGTCGATCGTGGTGGGCGAAGGGCTCGGCGCGCGACTTGTCGGCAACCCCAAGCAGGCCGAGCGCGAGGGCTACAAGGTGACCAAGGCCGCTGATGGCACGATCTATGTCGTGCAGCAGCCCGGAGACACCAATTCACTGGGCCGCATGAAGCTCGACATGCCCAATGAACACGCGATCTTCCTGCACGACACGCCCAACCGCAACCTGTTCAACCTCCCCGCCCGTGCGCTCAGCCATGGTTGCGTGCGCGTGGAGCGGGCGACCGAACTGGCAATGACGATGGCGATTCTCGGGGCAGGCATGACGCCGGACGACGCGGTCACCGCGCACACCTCGAAAGTCTATACCAAGGTGCCGATGACCAAGACCTTCCCGGTCTATCTCACCTACTTCACCGTGGCGCGCGACGTGACAGGCATGCTGCGTTCGTTCCCCGACATCTACGGGCGTGACGCGCCGGTGCTGGCAAGCTTTGCCCAGCCGCGCCAGCTGCACACCACGCAGCGCAAGAGCAACGAAGCGGTGATCAAGCTCGATAATCCGCTTTGACGCGGGCGAGATGAGGACAAGGCTCAGCGTCTGCCAGCGCAAGGCGCGCTATGTCAGCGTGGAAGATGCCGTCGAGGCCGCGACAAAGAGCGGCCTCGTGCTCCATCCCTATAAATGTGACCGGTGCTTTCGCTGGCACCTGACGAGCCGGACCAAGGGGCGTCGTCAGCCCCGCCCTTTGTTAACCTAGGCCAAGCCTGTCCGCATAGATCAGGCGGCCGCCCGAAAGGTGCCACAGCGCCTCGTTGAAGTCCGCCTCGCTCATGGCGAAGCATCCGTCCGAGCGGCCGAGCTTGCCCCATTTCTCCAGCATGTCCGGGTTTGCGTACCATGCCGGGTGCAGCACGATCGCACGGTCGAGCACGTTGCTGTTCTCAGGGCCAAGACCGCCCAGCCGGATCGAGGTGCCGTACTTGCCCTTGTACCATTCGTAGGTGACATAGGCCCCGCGCGAGGTGGCAAGGCTGCCGACATCGTTCGAGAAGGTCTTGAGGAACCCGTCATGTTCCGGGTCAGACCCGCGACCGTGCGCGACGAGGAACGAGCGGACCTCGCCGCGTTCGAGATTGGCAAAATGGAACCGCGGCAGCGAGGAGGGCAGTGCGAAGTCCGCGATGCCGACGATGTCCGTCCGCCACAGCGAGGCGCGGTGCTTTTCGACCTGCTCGGCCGCGATGCGCAGGACTTCGCGGTGCTGCTCATTGGGATAGTAGGTCGCGGCCGCAACGCGCGGAGGGAAGACAGCTGCAGCAGCGCTTGCCGCAACGCCTGCCAGTACCGTTCGCCTGTCGACTCGATGTGTCATGCCAAGTCCCGTACCACGCCGCCCCCGTATCGGGCGTGAACGGTTGCCATTCTATGCGTTTTCGACCGAATTTCCAGCATTCGCGCCAAGCTGCTTCAAGGCCGGGCCATCGACGCGCATTACGGTCCATTCGTCCATGAACCTGGCGCCGAGCGACTTGTAGAAGCCGATGGCAGGTTCGTTCCAGTCGAGTACCGACCATTCCAGCCGCGCGCAGTCGCGTTCCACAGCCAGCGCAGCCAGATGCGAGAGCAGCGCCTTGCCAAGGCCCGACCCGCGCGCCTCAGGCTTTACGAACAAGTCTTCGAGATAGATCCCCGGCTTGCCCTCGAAGGTCGAGAAGTTGTGAAAGAACAAGGCAAAGCCCTGCGGCGTGCCGTCGATCTCGCCGATCACGACTTCGGCATAGGGGCGCGGTCCGAACAGCTTCTGCCCAAGCACGGCCTCGTCGAACCGCACTTCGTGGGCGAGCTTTTCATACTCGGCCAATGCGCGGATCAGGTTGGCAATCAGAGGGACGTCAGAGGAGGTGGCAGGGCGTATGGTCGTCTGCATCCCTGTCAAAGTCCCAGCCCTTCGAATTGCTTGCCGAAGAAGAAGTCGATGTTGAAGTGAAGCGTCAACTCCTTGCCCGTCTCGGAGCTCGTTACCGTCATTGCGTCAAATCTCTTGCCATCTTCCATCACGAGCGCCTGCATCTTCGGCTCGAAGCCGATCAGTCGCAGTACCTGATACTCTTCGTCGATGCTGACCGCATTCCATGCTGTCTTTGGAGACTGTCCGTCCTTGCCGTCCATAACCGACTCAAGCAGCGCCATGAGCAGGTTGTGCTGGCGGGCTTCCTCGTCCTTGCGCCCCAGCTTGGACAGCGCAATCTCGGTGAGCAGGTTTGCATCCATGTCGAGGGGGTTTTCCGCAAGTTGCTTTGCGGCAACCTCCAGTGCTTTTTCGGGGTTCTTCTCAAGCGTCTCGAAGGCCTTGCGGCCGTCCTCCCAGCGTGGTGCCATGTAGGAGAAGCGGCGTGAGTTTTCCTGCCGCAGCCATCTTACGTCGGCAGCGGGGTCCTTCGCCTTCGTTTTCTCGACCATGGCAGAGAGGGCGGCAGGATCGACCTTTTCCTTGGCCAGCACGGGGCTGGAGCCGAGGCCAAGCAACAACAATGCTCCGGCCGCGATGAACGCCCTTACTCCCATGATCTGCCCCCTGCTTCGATTGTCGACGGTAATCGGGCAGCCAAGCTACTCCGCCGCCTCGGTCACGTTCCCCGCGTCGCTGGTTGCCGCTTCGATTTCCGCCGCCTTGGCTTCGACCAGCGCGACGATGTGCTCCAGCATTTCCTCGGACTGCACGGTATGGTCGGTCACGCCCGAGAGATAGACCATGTGCTTGCCGTTGCCGCCGCCAGTGAGGCCGATGTCGGTCTCGCGCGCTTCGCCGGGGCCGTTAACGACGCAGCCCAGCACCGAGAGCGAGAGCGGCGTCTTGATGTGGGTCAGGCGCTTTTCGAGCGCTTCGACGGTGCGGATCACGTCGAATCCCTGTCGCGCGCACGACGGGCACGAGACGACGCGGACGCCGCGGGTGCGAAGGCCGAGCGACTTCAGGATCTCGAAGCCGACGCGCACTTCCTCTTCCGGCTCTGCCGAGAGCGAGACGCGCAAGGTATCGCCGATCCCCGCCCAGAGCAGATTGCCGATGCCGATGGAGGATTTGACCGTGCCGCCGATCAGCCCGCCTGCTTCGGTGATGCCGAGGTGCAATGGGCAGTCGACCGCTTCGGCAAGGCCCATGTAGGCCGCAACCGCAAGGAATACGTCGCTGGCCTTCACCGCCACCTTGTATTCGTGAAAATCGTGATCCTGCAGCAGCTTGATGTGATCGAGCGCGGATTCGACCAGCGCTTCGGGGCAGGGCTCGCCGTACTTCTCGAGCAGGTCCTTCTCGAGGCTGCCGGCGTTGACGCCGATGCGGATGGCGCAGCCGTTGGCCTTGGCGGCGCGGACCACTTCGGCGACGCGTTCGTTGCTGCCGATGTTGCCGGGATTGATGCGCAGGCACGCAGCGCCAGCATCAGCCGCTTCGAGGGCGCGCTTGTAGTGGAAATGGATGTCCGCAACGATCGGGATGCGCGCTGCCTTGACGATCTTGCCAAGCGCCGCCGTGCTTTCGACGTCGGGGCACGAAACGCGGATGATGTCTGCGCCCGCATCCTCGCAGCGGCGGATCTGGTTGATCGTGGCCACCGGGTCGGACGTTGGCGTGTTGGTCATCGTCTGCACGGTGATCGGGGCATCGCCGCCGACGGGGACCGCGCCGACCATGATCTGGCGGCTCTTGCGACGCGCGATATCGCGCCATGGACGGATCGAGGACATGCACCCTCTATAGGGTGTCCCGCGCCCGTCCGGAAGGCTTCTAAAGTGGCCCTGCGAACATGAACTCCGGATCGCAGTGATCGCCGACCCAGAATTCGATGTCGGCAACCTTTTCGAGGCCGTAGCGGCGGTAGAAGCGCTGAGCCTCCGGGTTGTGGGCATAGACCGAGAGCTGCATCTCGTCGGCTCCCCAGGCGCGTGCCTCGGCAATAGCCCAGTCCATCAGCCGCGCGCCGTGGCCGCGACCGATAAGGTCGGGATCGGTATAGAGTTGCTTGAGCTCCATCGGCCGTTCGGCACCGGTCTTCGGGGGCAGGGTGCTGGTGCGGACGATCTTGCAGAAGCTGGTGAGTCGACCCTGTTCCTCAACTACCGCGATCTTCATCGAAGGATCGGCAAGCTGCGCAGCGACTGTGCTCTCGGAATGCGATTCCTCGAGAAACCGGGCAAGGTTCCCGGCGCTGTAGAGATGGCCGAACTTGGCGATGAAGGCACGTTGTCCCAGATCAGCAAGGGCAGCAGTGTCGGCGGCGGTGGCAAGGCGGAGCGTCATGCCCCGCCTTAGCCCGCAATTGCCGCGTCTTCCAAGAGGCTCAGCTGCCCTTGGCGTCCTTCACCTTGGTGTAAGGCACGAACTTGCCCAGTCCGATCGACCCGCGCCAGAATCCGACATTGCGATCGACCATACGTACGATGTCGACGCTGCAAAGCTGTGCGCCGAAAGGCGTCGTCACCATGATGTCGTTGTCGTCGAGCGAGCTGGCGCCTGAGTCCGGGCGATTGACCCAGATCGTGTTGCCCGAGTCATATACGATCGCGGTCTTGTCGTAGATGCGCGTGTTGATCACGCGCGGCAGATAGAGGCAATCCTGCGGCTTGCCCGCAACGCGGCCTTCCAGGGTCTTTGCGAGCTCCTGCTCAGGGGTGAGACGCGGCTTGGCGTCGGCGGCAGCTCCGGAAAGGAGCAGCGATCCGGCGGCCAGTGCCGCAGCGATTCTGCTGGCGGTATTCTTCATGACTGGCACTTCCTTCTGAGTCGGTCTGGTACCTTTGGCACGGATCGGCTTAACCCGCGCTGACCACACAACGCCGCATGTCGGGAAAGCCTTCGTCAGGCTGTCCCGCCCACGGTCAGGCCTTCGACCAGCAGCGTCGGCTGCCCGACGCCCGCAGGAACGCTCTGCCCGCCCTTGCCGCAGACGCCGACGCCTTCATCGAGCGCAAGGTCGTTGCCGATTCCGGTGACCTTGGTGAGGCAGGTCGGGCCATCCCCAATCAGGGTCGCGCCCTTGATCGGAGCGCCGAGCTTGCCGTTCTCGATGCGGTAGGCCTCGGTGCAGGAAAACACGAACTTGCCGCTGGTGATGTCCACCTGCCCGCCGCCGAAGGATTTGGCGAAGATGCCATTCTTGACGCGGGACAGCAGTTCGGCCGGATCGTCGCTCCCGCCGCGCATGAAGGTGTTGGTCATGCGCGGCATCGGCGCATGGGCAAAGCTCTCGCGCCGCCCGTTGCCGGTGGGCGCAACGCCCATCAGGCGCGCGTTGAGACGATCGTGGATGTAGCCCTTGAGGATGCCGTCCTCGATCAGCACATTCTCCTGCGTCGGCGTACCCTCGTCGTCGATGGAGAGCGAGCCGCGGCGGCCCTGTCCGTTCACGCCCAGCAGCGTGCCATCGTCGACCACGGTGACGCCGGGTGCGGCCACGCGCTCACCGATGCGGCCGGAGAAGGCGCTGGTGCCCTTGCGGTTGAAATCGCCTTCAAGGCCGTGGCCGACCGCTTCGTGGAGCAACACGCCGGGCCAACCTGGGCCGAGCAGCACGGTCATCTCGCCCGCTGGTGCGGCCACCGATTCGAGGTTCACCAGCGCCTGTGCCAGTGCCTCGTCGATCGCGCGGTTCCAGGTCTCGGGCGAGAAGAGGTCGTCATAGAGGCGGCGGCCGCCGATGCCGAACGAGCCGGTTTCGCGCCGTCCGTTCTGTTCTGCCACGATTGAGACGTTCAGGCGCACCAGCGGGCGGACATCATGGGCGACGAAGCCGTCGGCGCGGACGATCTCCACCACCGACCACGAGCCCGAAAGCGAGGCGGAAACCTGTGCCACGCGCGGATCGCGGGCGCGCGCGGCAGCGTCGATGGTTTCGAGCAGCTTGACCTTGGCCTCGAACGGCACGGCGTCGAGCGGCGAGGCTTCGGTATAGAGATGGCGGTTGTTGTTGCGCGGCGGCGGGGCAGGCTGGCCCTTTGCCGGATCAAGCAGCTTGAGCGTCTCGCCAGCACGCGCGATGGCGGCGGCGGAAATCTCGTTGGCGTGGGCAAACCCGGTCATCTCGCCCGAGACGCCACGAAGGCCGAAGCCCGCATCGCGCGAATAGTCGGCGGTCTTCAGGCGCCCGTCGTCGAACCCGAAGCTCTCGCTGGCGATGAACTGGAGGTAGAGTTCGCCATCGTCGCAGGATTTCAGCGCATTGGCGGTTATTGCCCGCGCCTCGTCAGGAGAAAGCAGGCCGGAGCGGTAGAGCAGCGAGCGTGTATCGGGATCGGTCATGGGACCGATATAAGCACTGGGTCACAGAAGGCCAGAGGCGCTTCCGTGACGGTCCTTCAGGCAGCCGCCGCCGTATCGGCCGGACCGCCCTTGAGCACGAAGCGGCGATCGCAGTAGCCGCATTCGACGTAGCCCTTCTCGTCGATCTCGAGCCAGACGCGGGGGTGGCCGAGGGCGGCGCCGCCACGAATATCAGACGCGCCATCGCACTTGACGCGATGATGATCGGTGAAGACGGTTTCGGGTGCCTGAATCATTGGCCTGCGGCTAGCAAATCGGCGGGCTTGAGACAATTGCGTTTTCGCTGGCACTGGTGCAGGCAGCGGCGATGGCAAGCACCGACGATACTCCCCCCGCAATTCGAATTCGCGATCTGGTGAAGCGCTATGCGCCCACGGGCAAGGCACCAGGCAAGCTGGCCCTCGACGGCGTCAGCTTCGATGTGCCGCAAGGCCAGATATTCGGGCTGCTCGGACCGAACGGCGCGGGCAAGTCGACGCTGATCAACACGCTGGCCGGCCTCGTCATGAAGACTTCAGGCAGTGTCGAGATCTGGGGGCACGATATCGACCACGACGTGCGCAACGCCAAGGCCTCGATCGGGATCGTGCCGCAGGAGATCGTGTTCGACCCGTTCTTCACGCCCGCCGAAGTGCTCGACAACCAGGCCGGGCTCTATGGCGTGCCCAAGGCGATGCGGCGGACCATGGAACTGCTGCGCGCGGTGCATCTGGCCGACAAGGCCGATGCCTATGCCCGGTCACTGTCCGGTGGCATGAAGCGCCGGCTGCTCATCGCCAAGGCCATGGTCCATGCCCCGCCGGTTCTTGTGCTCGACGAGCCGACCGCAGGCGTCGACGTCGAGTTGCGCCGACAGTTGTGGGAACTGGTCGGCGAACTGAATCGTGACGGGGTGACGGTGGTGCTGACCACCCATTACCTCGAGGAGGCGGAAGAACTCTGCGACCGGATCGCGATCATCAACCATGGCAAGCTGATCGCCAACAAACCCACGCGCGAGCTTGTCGACATGGCGCGCGAAAAGATTGTCGTGCTCACGCTGGACCGCGACGTCGATGTTGCGCCGCAGCATCCAGCCTTCCTCAAGAGCTTGATTTCAGGCGAACGGCAGGTCGAGATCGGCTATGACAAGGACCGCATGACCGCAGGCGAAGTCATGTCTCTGGTACAGGGACAAGGGTTTGCCATTGTTGATGTTTCGACGCGCGAAGCGGACCTCGAAGACGTGTTCGTCACTCTGACCAGCCAGCCCAAGGAGGCGGCCTGAACATCTGTCAGAAGCGGCAGAAATACACGGGAAACCGACGTTCCTTAGGAATCCTTGCGCCAGCCACCTCGCTCGCGACGACGGATCTGCGCTTCACAACGCTTGCATTTGCCTACGAAGGAACGACCGTCCCATTCCACGCCAGCGCGTTGTGGACGGTGTCGGTCGAACAGGCAGAGCAGTCTTGCAAAAGGCACAGGGCCCTCCATCCCGCGTAGGAATTTATACGCAGAAATACCTACCATGCTGCGCCTGCGAAGCAAGCGACCAAAGTGGTTAAGGAGTATTAAAGTCGGCTCGACCGTGGGCGGCTCGGGCGCTGCCAAGACTTTCCCGATGGATCGCCAGTCGCTAGGGCAGATCCAGACCAGTCAAAGCAGTGCCATGAACCGGCATCAGGCAATGGAGAACCGCTTGAGCGGCAAGGACAAGGGCGAAAGGTCCGTGAGGATGCAGGACAGCCACGATGTGCTGATCATCGGATCAGGCGCGGCAGGGCTGACGGCTGCCCTGGTGCTCGCCGAGACCTGCCGGGTGCTGGTGCTTGCCAAGGGCGGGCTTGACGGCGGATCGACCAACTGGGCCCAAGGCGGCATTGCCGCCGTTCTCGATGCGGGCGATACCTTTGACGACCACATTCGCGACACGATGATCGCCGGGGCAGGGCTCAACCGGCGCGAGACGGTGGAGTTCGTGGTCGAGAATGCGCCAGAGGCGATTCGCCGCCTCGAACAACTTGGCGTGCCGTTCAATGCCGAGGCTGGCTCGCTCCATCTGACGCGCGAGGGCGGGCATTCGCATCGCCGCATCGTCCACGTCGATGACGCGACCGGTGCCGCTGTCCAGAAGGCCCTGCTCAAGGCTGCGCGAGAACATCCCAACGTCACCCTGCTGCCCGGGCGCACTTGCATCGACCTGATCACCGGTCGCCACGAGGCTGCGCGCTATTCGGGGTCGGGGCGGGTCTGGGGCGTCTATGCGCTCGACGAAGCGACCGGCAAGGTCGAGGCGCATACTGCGCGTGCGACCATTCTGGCGACGGGCGGTGCCGGGCGCGTCTACCAGTTCAGCACCGCACCGCGCGGGGCGACCGGCGACGGCATCGCCATGGCCTGGCGTGCGGGCGCGCGGGTTTCCAATATGGAAATGATGCAGTTCCACCCGACCTGCCTCTACAACCTCGAGGTCAAGAACTTCCTGATCACCGAGGCCGTGCGCGGCGAAGGCGGGCGGCTGATCAACCCCCGCACCGGCAAGCGCTTCATGGAGTTCTACGACGCCGCACGGCTTGAACTCGCACCGCGTGACGTGGTCGCGCGCGCGATCGACGCCGAAATCAAGAAGTTCGGCCTCGACTTCGTCCACTTGGACATCAGCCATATGCCCGAAGACTTCGTTCGCGGGCACTTTCCGAACATCTACGAAAAGCTGATGGGCCTGGGCATCGACATGACGCGCCAGCCAATCCCGGTAGTTCCGGCCCAGCACTATACCTGCGGTGGCATTCTGATCGATCTTGACGGTCGGACCGACCTGCCGGGTCTCTATGCTGCGGGTGAGTGCACTGAAAGCGGGTTGCATGGTGCGAACCGCCTTGCATCCAACTCGCTGCTGGAATGCTTCGTGTTTGGCGATGCCGCGGCGCGCGACATCCAGCGGCGCTGGGACAGCTTTGAAGCTCCGCCCGAAGTCCGCCCCTGGGACGAGAGCCGCGTCACTGATTCCGACGAGGAAGTGGTGATCAAGCAGAACTGGACCGAGATCCGCCGGTTCATGTGGAATTATGTCGGCATCGTCCGCACCGACAAGCGGCTCGAACGCGCCGCGCACCGGATCGCGATGCTGAGTGGCGAGGTCAACGACTACTACGGCCACTTCCGCGTGACGACCGACCTGATCGAACTGCGCAACCTGCTGCAAAGCGCCGAACTGATCGTTCGCTCGGCGCGGGCGCGGCACGAAAGCCGGGGGCTGCACTACACGCTGGATTATCCGCAGACCGATGCAGTGGCGCGCGATACGGTGCTCGTACCTTAGGCGGCCTCGGCTTCGACGAACTCGGGGTAAAACACTGGTTCCCGCTTTGACCAGCCTTGCGCTGTCGCAGCCGCTTCGCTGATCGACTGGAGCAGATCGCGGCGGCGGTCGGCGCGGATCACCGGCAGAGCGGCTGCGCCGCAGAACGCGCCGGGGAGCCATGGCCGGACTTCTGCGCCGAGCAACCGTTCGTAGAGGAAGCGAAAAGCCGAAAAGCCGGTCAGGCGGTCCTGCGAAAGGTCGAACGCAGTCAGCCGGACGAGCGGGCCGATGAAGGGCTCGAGGCTGCCAAGATCCTGCACGTCGGGCAACAACTGGCGTAGCAGGGGAAGCTCGCGGTAAAGGTCCGCCTGCTTTTCGATCGCGCGGGCCTCTTCGGAACTGCGCGCCCAGCGCCGCAGCGTATCGCTTCGTCCGCGCGCGATGTCGAGGCTGCGGCGGATGTAGCGCTGCTCGCACGGGGCGAAGCTTGCGAACTCGCGCAACTCTGCAATGGTCATGCTGCTTGCGCCGTGATGCGCCATGGTCCTGCCCTCCTGCCGCACGACTCGGGTTTTGCGGCAGGATCAGTATGGCGGATCGTGGTTAATGGTGCGTTAGAGGATCAATCCGATTGCGCTGCGCATGAATGCGCAGCGCAAGGCAGGATCACGCAAAGGCCTTGTACGCCCCGTAAGCGCTGGTCAGCGTGAGTACGATCCCGACCATGATCAGCATGGTCTTGGCAGGAATGTGCTTGGCAGCCCAGGCGCCGAACGGTGCGGCTGCCAGACCGCCGATCAGGAAACCGAGTGTAGCCCCGGCAACGTCGGCAACGCCAAGGTGCCAGATGAACGTGGCCGACACGGTCAGCGTCAGGAAAAACTCGACTGTGTTTACGGTGCCGACGACCTTCCGCGGATCGGCGCCTTGAATCAGCAGGTTGGAGGTCACCACCGGCCCCCAGCCACCACCGCCAGCAGCATCGAGGAAGCCGCCAACGAGCCCGAGCGGCGCAACCCAGCCTGCTTCCTTGATCTTGGGCGGATAGAAGATGCCGCGGACCAGCAGATAGACGCCGATCGCCGAAAGATAGAGCAGCACCCAAGGCTTCACCACCGACGCATCAAGCGAGGAAAGCACGTAGGCCCCGAGTATGCCGCCGGCCATGCCGGGCAAGAGCAGTCGGAAGAACAGCTTCTTGTCGACATTACCGTGGAACAGGTGGCTTATGCCCGAGGTCGCCGTGGTGAAGCATTCGACGATATGCACGCGCTGCGAGGCCAGTGCCGGCGGCACGCCCAGAACGCCGACGAGAAGCGTGTTCGAGATCACGCCGAAGGCCATGCCCAGCGCGCCGTCGACCATCTGCGCGGCAAAGCCGACCGCGATGAACGGAAGCAGTGCCGTGAAATCGAAGCCTGCCAGAAAATGCATCGCGAATCCTTCCCCTGTCGGGCGGGACGATTAGCCGGAAACAATCTCTACCAAAACAGAAGAATTTATTGCGCGCCACGAAATGCCGCTTTGCTGCGGCAGGCTGCAGGCCATTCAGTACCGCTCAGCGGCGCCGGTAGCGGAAGTACCACACTTCGTGCCCGTAAACCGTGCGTGCCTTGTGCTCGTAGCGCGTTTCCGGCCAGCCGCCGGGGCGGACCTGAAAGTCCTTTGCGTCCTTGGCCAGCCAGGCGAACTGGTGCTTGTGGCGACGCATGACCATCAAAGCGTGACGCAGGTAGATCGCGTGGTCGGTGCCGAAGCGGAATTCGCCACCGGGCTTGAGTTTTGCTGCGAACAGGTCGAGCGGGCCGTCGTTCATCATCCGCCGCTTGGCGTGGCGTGCCTTGGGCCAGGGGTCGGGATGGAGCAGGTAGAGGAAGGACAGCGCGCCATCGGGAATGCGCCGCAGCGCTTCCAACGCATCGCCGTGATGGATGCGCACGTTCGGGATCGGCGGATGGGCGCCATTGTCCCCCGACACATGGGTCAGCGCTTGCGCCACGCCGTTGAGAAACGGCTCTGCCCCGATGAAACCGTGGTCGGGCAGCATGTCGGCACGGAATGCCATGTGCTCTCCGCCGCCGAAGCCGATCTCGAAGTGGAGCGGACGAGCCTCGCCGAACAGCGCCTCTGCCGTGATCGGCCCTTCGGCAGGCATGGAGATCTGCGGGAGCAAATCGTCGACCAGCGCCTGCTGCCCTTGTCGCAGAGGCTTGCCCTTGGCGCGGCCATATAGGCGGTTGATCGTCGTCGGATCGCCGGATTTGTAGGCTGTCATGGCGGCGGCGTTTGGCAGCGGGGCGGGCGGGGGTCAATATGATCGGCCCCAAGATCGCACGCGCGCGCCAAGGTACAAGAAAATTGGATGGACGCTATGGGGCGGCTGTGGTGATCAAGCAGGCATGCCTGCCATCGATCCTGGCCCCCGCGCGATAGCGGAACTGACCGACAGGGAACTCGAAGTCCTTCGCCTGCTCACCGCCGGCCACACGATAAAGTCGATAGCGACCTCTCTTGGCCGTAGCGAAGCCTCGATCAACGAGCGGCTGCGCGACGCCCGGCGCAAGACCGGGATCGGCAGCAGCCGCGAACTGGCCCGGCTCGTGGCAGGACAGGAAAACTGGCCCAGAAAAACTGATCTTCCTTCGCCCGGCCTCTCGGGTGACGCCGATGAACAGCCCGCTGATGCGGCGCGTCATTGGCCGAAAGGAAAGATCGCCATGCTTACACTCATTCCCCTTGCCGCCGGTCTCATGCTGGTTTCGACCGGTTCCCAGCAAACCGCGCAGGCACCGGCTGAACACACGGCCGCTGCAATTGCCTCGCCGCTCGTCGGCAAGTGGTCGCTGGACACCGCGCGCATTCCCGCAGACGAGCGACCCCGCAGCGTCACGATCGCCTTCAGCGTCTCCCCCGATCAGCGGTGGAGCACGCAGGTCGATATCGTCGCGCCCGACGGCAACAAGATGACTGCAAGCTCGACGGCACGGCTTGATGGCGTGGCCGTGCCGATATCGGGCAACATTCCGATCTACGATGCGGCATCGCTGCGTCAGCCCGCTCCGAATACGCTTGTCATGACGCTCGGGAAGGCAGGCACGCCCGTTGCCACCCGCGTATATACGGTGGCCCGCGACGGCCAGTCCATGACCGAGACGATCGTCTGGGCGGACAAGACCATGCCCAAGATGGAAACGACTTACTTCAACCGCGTGGGTTGAGAGCACCGTCCTTGAAAACGAAAACGGCCCGCCGTTTCCGGCGGGCCGTCTCAGGGATGGCGTTGCTTGTGCGGCCGTCAGGCGGCTTCGATCGCGCTCATGTCGTCCGGATCGCGCAGCACGTAGCCGCGGCCCCAGACGGTTTCGATGTAGTTCTCGCCGCCGCAGGCATGGGCCAGCTTCTTGCGCAGCTTGCAGATGAACACGTCGATGATCTTGAGTTCGGGTTCGTCCATCCCGCCATAAAGGTGGTTGAGGAACATTTCCTTGGTCAGGGTGGTGCCCTTGCGCAGCGAAAGCAGCTCGAGCATCGCGTATTCCTTGCCGGTCAGGTGCACGCGGGCACCATCGACCTCGACCGTCTTGGCATCGAGGTTTACCGAAAGCTTGCCGGTGCGGATGACCGACTGCGAGTGGCCCTTCGAACGGCGCACGACCGCGTGGATGCGGGCAATCAGTTCTTCGCGGTGGAACGGCTTGGTCACGTAGTCGTCCGCGCCGAAGCCGAACGAGCGGACCTTGCTGTCCATCTCGGAGATGCCCGAAAGGATCAGGACCGGCGTCTGCACCTTGGCGACGCGCAGCTTCTTGAGCACGTCATAGCCGTGCATGTCCGGCAGGTTCAGGTCGAGCAGGATGATGTCGTAATCATACAGCTTGCCCAGATCGAGGCCTTCTTCGCCAAGATCGGTGGAATAGACGTTGAAGCCTTCGGTCGTGAGCATGAGCTCGATCGCCTTGGCCGTGGTAGGTTCGTCCTCGATCAGCAGTACGCGCATTGATCCGCCCCTTGATTGCCATGTCCCCTTGGCAATTAACCCGCCTTCAATTCGGGTTGCCCGCCATTAACCATAGGAGGAATGAACATGAAAGGTTAATTTGTTGTAAAGCCGCAGGCAGGGTTCAATCGCGTTAACCGGCCATGTGTCGGACAATGAATCGTTTTGGCACGAAAGTGATTCAGATCGGGACGAAAAGTGCCCGAATTCCGGGTGTCCCGTAATGAATCACCCGGTCTCGCAGGTCGGCTAAATAGCGCACCATGGTTAACGGGAATGCCATTCGGCCTTCGCAGAAACGATTCGCTCCGTGCGAATCAGGCCCCGGCAATCCCCAGAGTGGACGCCGCTTCGCGTAACTTTCTCGCACTCGCACTGTCGTTGCGGAAAGCCGCAAGGCCCTTCTGCAGGGCTTGCGCGGCCTTGCGCGGCTCGCCCAGCTGCATCCGGCTGCGCAGCAGCATGATCCAGCGGTCGACATCGGCCGGGTCCTTGTCGAGCTTCGCTTCCAGCCCGTCGACCATGCCGCGGATCATCGCTTCCTGCTGGCCTTTGGGCATACCCGCAGCGGCCTTCATCTGCTCGCTGGTGGGGCCGGGGATTGCCGCGGCGGCCTTGTGCGGGCCGTCGGTGATCACGCCATTGGCAGGCGCTGCGAACTTCGCTTCGGCCAGCCGCTTCTCGACATCGATCTTGCGCTTCTCGCCGACGTTGCGGATGACCTCGCGAATGTCCTCGGCATAGGGCGCATCGGCCGGCGTGTCCTCAAGCAGGTCGAACCACGCATTGATCGCCTGGCGGTGCCGTCCCGAAAGGTCCATCGCCACGGCCTGGAAATAGCGCGCGCGGGCGTCCTTGGGATCGAGCTTGATCGCCTTGTCGAACGCAGCCTTGGCGTCGCGCGGCATCCGGCCTTCTTCCTTGCTCGCCAGGACAAGTGCCTCGCCAAGGAACGACCAGGTCTCGGCATGGTCGGGATCCAGCTTGGTCGCCTTCTTGAGCGCTGTGGCCGCTTCGGCATAGCGTTCGGTCTGAAAGTACGACCAGCCGAGCATCCGCCAGCCTTCGGCATCGTCGGGCGTTTCGGCGAGCTTTGCCTCGAGCTTGGCAATGACGTCGTCGACCGATGGCTGCTGGCTCGGCACCGCAGGCGGCGGGACGGCGGCGGGCGGAGGCGTTTCCGGCCCACGCATCATCGCGATTCCGCCCGCACCGAGTGCGATCAGGCCCGCAGCCACGAGCGCGATCTTGCCGATTCGCAATGCACCCTGCGCAGGTTCGCGCGCTTCGGTGGCAGGTTCGGGATCGGTCATCGCAAACTCCTGTCGGATGCCTTGCACGTCATCCGTCTGCTGCGCCGCATATCGTGCGGGGGCGGGGGCGCGCAAGCCATTGCGCCGCAAAGACGGTGCAGCGAATTTTGCGACTGGCAATGCGCGGGTCTTCGGCTAAAGTCCGCGCGATAGGGGTCGCAAATCGGTTTTTGAAAGCGGGCAGGGGCAGGGACATGCTCCGTTCGCTTGCGATGCGGGGGACGCATACCGGTGGGCGAGGTTTTCAAGGTTGCGATTATCGGTTCGGGCCCGGCAGGCATGAGCGCTGCCGGACGCGCAGCGCAGCTTGGCCTGAGCCACGTGCTGCTCGAAAAGACCGATCACCTGTCGGACACGATCTACAAGTACCAGAAGGGCAAGCATGTGATGGCCACACCATCGCAGCTCATCCTGCGGTCGGATCAGGAGTTCGACGCGGGCAAGAAGGAAGACATCCTCGACAAGTGGAACCGCCGTACCGCCGAACTCGGCGTGAACGTGATGTACAATGCCGAGGTCAAGTCGATCAAAGGCACCGGCGATCCGATTCCGGGTTCCATCCAGAAGATCGTGACGCGCGCGAGAGATGGTTCGAGCACCACCACTGAACTCCAGCGCCATGCGCCGCCCTATGCCATCGTCCTGACCAACGGCGAGACGGTCATGGCCGAGAACGTCGTGCTGGCCATCGGCACGCAGGGCAACCCCAACCTGATGCGCTGCCCCGGCGGCGATCTGCCGCACGTCACCTATCAGCTCGATGACCCTTACGCCGTGCTCGACCAGCACATCGTCGTGGTCGGCACCGGTGACGCAGGGATCGAGAACGCGCGCGGCCTCGTCGAGGACCCGGCGCAGGGCAACGTGGTGACGGTGCTGAACCGCAGCCCGAAATCGACCAACGTCCGCGAAAGCTTCGCCACGGCCAAGGAGCCGAACGCCAAGGCGCTGGTCGAGGACGACGCTGCGGGCAAACTCACGATCCGCTACGAGACCGAGACCAAGGCCATCGAGCCGGGCTGGATCACGCTGTCCACGCGCGATGGCGAGGAGCGCATCCGCTGCGACCGGATCATTGCCCGCATCGGCTCGGCCCCGCCGCGCGGATTCGTCGAAGGCTGCGGCATCGAGTTCGCCAGCGCCGACCGTCTCGCCTTCCCGACGCTGTCGCCCCAGTTCGAATCGACCGCGCCCGGTATCTTCGTGATCGGCGCGCTGGCGGGCTATCCGCTGATCAAGCACTGCATGAATCAGGGCTACGATGTCGTCGAGTTCATCAACGGCAACACCGACTTGAAACCGGCGGACGAACCCCTGCTCGAAGCCAAGTTTGCAGGCCTCCCGGGCAATCGCTCGGTCAACGACTGGCTGGAATTCCTGCGTACCAACGTCACCATCCTCGATGGCATGACCACGCTGCAGCTGCGCGAATTCATGCTCGATTCCGCCGCGCGCGCCTATGCCAAGGGCGAGACCATCTTCGAGAAGAACGACCCCGGCTCCTCGCTTTTCGCGATTGCCTCGGGCTCGGTCCACGTCCGGCTTGATCCCAAGGATCCATCGAAGGTCGTTCCGATCCCGGCGGGCACGATCTTCGGCGAAGTCGGCCTGATCTCGGGCCGCAAGCGCGGCGCGACCATCGTTGCGGCCGAAGACACCATCTGCGTCGAGATCAGCCGCAACGCCGCGCTCAAGCTGCAGAGCCAGGTGCCGACCGCCAAGCGCGCGATCGAACGCATCTCGACCGAGCGCCAGATCCTGCAGATGTTCGGTTCGGGCCTGACCAGTGCCGACATTGCCGAAGTCGTCGAAAGCTCGAAGATCCTGCAGGTCCGTGCGGGCGATGCGATCATCAAGGAAGGTGACGAGGACAAGGACATCTACGTCATCCGCGTCGGCTCGATGGTGGTCGAAAAGGAAGTCGGCGGAAAGCAGGTGTTCCTGTCCTACCTGCCTGCCGGGTCGTATGTCGGGGAAATGGCGCTGATCGATGGCGGCCGCCGCACGGCTACGGTGCGCGCCGCGATCAAGAGCGAGGTCATCAAGATCGATGGCGAGGCATTCGGCCGTGTCCTTGCGGCCAAGCCTGCTCTGCTCGAACGCGCGCGCAAGGACATGGAAGTCCGCCGCGCGACCAACGCCTTCATCGAATCGAAGAAGGACAGCTTCTCCGGCGTTGTCGACCTCTACTCCGAACAGGCCAAGTTCCTCGTTTCGCAGGGTCTAGGCGAAGCGACCGACGTGCTGCTCATCGACGAGCGGCTTTGCGTGGGCTGCGACAATTGCGAGAAGGCCTGCGCCGACAGTCATGACGGCCTCTCGCGGCTGGACCGCGAGGCAGGCAAGAGCTTCGCCCACCTCCACGTGCCGACCTCGTGCCGACACTGTGAACACCCCCACTGCATGGCCGATTGCCCGCCCAACGCGATCCATCGCGGGCCGGACGGCGAGGTGTTCATCAACGATACCTGCATCGGCTGCGGCAATTGCCAGCGCAACTGCCCCTATGGCGTGATCCGGATGGACAAGGTGCCGCCGAAGAAGCCGTCGCTGCTGTCATGGCTGTTCTTCGGCTCCGGGCCGGGACCGGGCGAGCCGCCGTACAAATGGTCGAAGAAGAACACCAAATACACCGGCGATCCGGCAGTGGACGAACTTCTCGACCGCAAGAAGGCGATCAAGTGCGACATGTGCGCCGGGATCGAAGGCGGCCCCAGCTGCGTCCGCGCTTGCCCGACGGGCGCTGCCATCCGCGTATCGCCCGACGAGTTCCTGACCGTCGCGCGGCTCGAGAACGAGGGGGTCTGAGCCGATGGCATCTGTCGCACCACGCAAGCGTACCGGAGCCAGTCGCGAACGCACCAGCACGCACGAGGGCTTCCTCACCCACCGCAACCTGTTCTGGGGCAAGCTCTCCGCCGCGCTCGCCGCTGTCCTGATCGGGCTCTACATCTTCGTGCCGCTGCCGGGCACGCACTTCGGTTCGAGCTGGCTGGGCTACACGCTCGGCACTATCGGCGCGCTGCTGATCCTGTGGCTGACCATGCTCGGCATGCGCAAGCGCGCGATCACGCCGGGGCGCTGGAGCCTCAAGGGCTGGACTTCGGCTCACGTCTATCTCGGCCTGTGCCTTACCGTGATCGGCACGCTCCATTCGGGTTTCCACCTCGGCTGGAATGTCCACACCCTGGCCTGGGCACTGATGCTGATCGTGATCGGATCGGGGATTTTCGGCATCTGGGTCTATGCCACGCTGCCGCGCGCGCTCTCGTCCAACCGCTATGACGAAGAAGGTGCGATCACCGAAAAGCAGATGATCGAAGCGCTGCGCTCGCTCGACCGCCAGATCCACGATGCCGCCCAGCCGCTCGACGTTGAGACCGCAACGCTTGTAGGCAAAAGCCTCGACGAGGATCCCTTCGCGGGCTCGTTCTGGAACCGAATCACCGGCAAGTACCCGAACTGCACCACGCGCAGCACTGCGGCCGAACTGCGGCGCATTCGGACCTACCGCCCCCGCATCGCCAACGACCCGCTCGACAAGGTCGACGCGCTGCTGACGCGCAAGGAGGCGATGCTCGGGCGAATGCGACGGCACTTGAAGCTCAAGTCATGGCTGCAGGCCTGGCTCTACATCCACGTGCCCGTGACCTTTGCGCTGATTGCGGCGCTTTCCGCCCATATCGTCAGCGTCTTCTTCTACTGGTGAGCGAGAGATGAGCTTCCTAGTCCGCCAGATCGCGCTCAAGTCCAGTGGCGAGGAGATCGTCCGGCCGTCAACGGTCGAGGGCGACGTCCTGACCATCGGCCGCGATGCCGCATGCGACATCCACCTGCCCGACCTTGCCGTCGACCCGCGCCACGCGCAGGTCAGCCGGCAAGCCGACGGCAGCCTCGTCATCGCCTCGATCGGCGCGCAGCCGTTCGAGGTCAACGGTCGCAGCACCACGCAAAGCCCGCTCGATCCAGCGGTCGGAGCCGAGCTCACATTCGGCGGGCACCGCATATCGGTGTCGAACGATGTGGAAACCGGCGCCGCCACCTTCACCGTCCGCCGCGTCGAGGCCGTGTCCGATTCGGCCGAGGACAAGGACATCACCACTGTCTACACGCTCAAGGGCCTCCTGCCCGGCAAGCGCATGTCGGCGTGGACCTTCGCGGTGCTGGTGCTGATCTCGTTCCTCGCCTTCCCGATCTATAACTACATGACCTACAAGCCGCTGGCGATGCAGGAAAAGGCGCGCAGGCCCGATGGCTTCCATGCCGACCAGACCTGGTCGTCCGGCCCCTTGAGCCTTGCCCACAAGAACCTCGGCGGCGATTGTCAGGCCTGCCATACGCAGGCCTTCGTCGCGGTGACAGACAAGGCCTGCCTCACCTGCCACACCAAGGACGCGCATGATCACATCGCCGACAAGTCGCGCCTGCTGAAGGCTCGCGGCGCACCCACCGGCATGGCCGCATTCCAGCGCGCGATCGCCAATGCCTTCAACCGCCCCGCCGGTCGCTGTGTCGATTGTCACACCGAGCATGAAGGCGCGGGTGCTATGCCGGCCACCCAGCAGAAATTCTGCGCCGATTGCCACAACGGGATGAAGAGTCGCTTGGGCGATACCAAACTTGCCGATGCCGCCGATTTCGGAACGATGCACCCCCAGTTCAAGCCGATGATCATCAGCGGCATGAACGGCAAGAAGCCGCTGTTCCAGCGCGCGAACTGGACGCCGGGGCTGACCGAGAACAACGGCCTCAAGTTCACCCATGGCCAGCACCTGTCGAAGACCAACGGCATTGCCCAGATGGTCCGCCGCATGCCCGGCCGCTTTGCCGCGAACGATGCCCTGCAGTGCAAGGATTGCCACAAGGCCGATGCTACCGGCACCCGCTTCAAGCCCGTGGTGATGGAAGATTCCTGCCAGTCCTGCCACTCGCTCGGGTTTGACCAGATCGGCGGCACTTTTCGCACGCTGCGCCATGGCGAACCGGAACTGGTCGTGGCCGATCTGCGCGCCTTCTATCGCGGCGGCGCTCCGGCGCGTCCGGCCAACCTCTCAGGCCTCGCCCGCCGCGTGCCCGGCGATGCCGCGCTGCGTTCGACCGCGGCGGACTATGCCCGCGCCGTGCGCTTCTACCCGACGCAGGCCGATCAGGCCGTGGCGCAAGTCTTCTCACAGGGCGGCATGTGCTACGATTGCCATACCGTGACGCGCGGTGGTTCGGCTGCGACCGGCGGCTTCACCGTGCAGCCAGTCGCCCAGAACGATCGCTACTACCACAAGGGCTGGTTCGATCATAAGGCGCACAACAAGAGCGATTGCGCCGATTGCCACGTCAATGCAGGCACGTCGAACAAGGCGACTGACCTGCTGGTGCCGGGTATCGAGGGCAAGGGCGGTTGCCGCTCCTGCCACGTCGGCGGCGAGGGCGCGAAGCTTGCAACCGTATCCGTGAAAGACCCTGTCGATTCCTCCTGCGCAATGTGCCACTCCTATCACATGGATGCAGGCGCTCCCTGGGCGCCCAAGAAGGACCGGAAGAAGGACGTGGCGCAAACCGTTGCCGTGGCTGAAAGGCCCCGGTTCCCGGTCAAGCTGCGATAAAGCGCCGGGACGGGGGGACGATGCTGATCGCGCAGGTCACGGATATTCACCTGGGATTCGAACCCGATTCCCCCGGCGAATTCAACCGGCAGCGGCTTGACCGCGTGCTGGAAGAACTGGCTGCCATGCAGCCGCGCCCCGATCTGCTGCTCGCTACGGGAGACCTGATCGATCGCGGCGACAAGGCCAGTTACGAGCGCCTGCGCGAGGCTTTTGCCGACCTGCCGTTCCCCGTACACTATGCGCTCGGCAACCATGACGTGCGCGCCACGTTTCAGGAGGTCTTCCCCGAAGCCAGGTTCGATGGCGGCTTCCTCCAGTACGTGATCGAAACCGGCCCCCTGCGTCTGATCGTGCTCGATACGCTGGAAGAGGGACGGCACGGCGGTGCCTTCTGCGAAGCGCGCGCTGCTTGGCTACAGGCCCGCCTGGATGAAGCGCCCGACGTCCGCACCCTTATCGTGCAGCACCATCCGCCCGTCGAAGTCGGCATTCCGTGGATGAACACGGACCCTGCCGAACCGTGGGTCGAGCGGCTCGCCGCTTGCCTGCGCGGCCGCCAGAACGTCGTCGGCGTGGTCTGCGGGCACATCCACCGCGCGGTGACGACCGCTTGGGCAGGCACCATCGTCGCCACCTGTCCGTCAACCGCACCGCAAGTCGCGCTCGATCTGCGCCCGATCGATCCCGATGTGCCGGACGAGCGCCACCTGATCATCGCCGACCCGCCGGGCTATGCGCTGCACTGGTTCAACGGTCGCGAGCTGGTCACCCACTGGGATACGGCGGAGGATCACCCGGTCCTCGCGCGCTATGACGCCAACCTTCAGGGCATGATTCAGGACATGCTGGCCGAACGCCCTCAGGTCTAAGGCCCGTCCGCGCTATGGCGCGGCGCTGACTTTCGGAGCGGTGGCAAACGGCTTGATGCCAAGCTTGGGGTAGATCTCTGCCGGGTAATAGAACGTCCCGTCCTTCACAACCATGGCGATGGATTTGATCGCCTTGAGGTCCTGCGTCGGATCACCCGGCACGAGGAAGAAGTCCGCCAGCTTGCCCCGCTCCAGCGAGCCGAGCTGCTGATCCTGCTTGAGGTAGGCCGCCATTTCCAGCGTGGCGCGCGACAGGACCTGCCCCGGCGTCATCCCCAGCTTGCCGAACAGTTCCAGCTCGCGATGATAGTTGAACGCCCCGCCAAGGTCGGTGCCGGGGATCAGCAGGATGCCCTTGCGGTTCATCTCGGTCAGTGTTTCGAGCACCTTGCCATAGGCAGCCACGTACTGTGCGCGCTCCTGCGGCGTATCGGTGCCGAACAGTGCCTGCTTCAGCTGGCGCTGCTCCGCCGGTGGCATGTGGTCGATATAGTCCACCGCGCCCGGATTGGGCTGGCCATCCAGCGCGGTAAGGCCCAGTTCGTGGATGCCGATCGTCGGCTCGTGCGCGGTGTGCCGGGCGACCATTGCATCGAGCGTCGCCTGCACTTTGGCAGACTTCACGTCGAGCGCCGGGAAGCGGCGCATTGCGGTGAAGCGGAACAGGGTGCGGGTGTCCTCGCCGGGGTTCAGCACCCAGCCGAGCATGAGCTGGTTGACGTGGGTGATCTCGTCGAACCCTGCGGCGATCATCGCGTCGGCATTGGAAAACGCCGGCACATGCCCTGCCACCCTCATGCCCAGACGATGGGCTTCTGCCACCACCGCCGGAGCCCAGTCCGGATTCATCGAATTGTAGAGCTTGGCCTGCCAGAAGCCGCGCGCGGCATACTTGCGAACCGCAGCAATGGCTTCGTCCTGCGTCGATACCAGCGTGCCGTTGCGCGCCGAGAACGGGCTCTTGCCTTCGATGAAGCCCGAACGGACGATGCGCGGGCCTGCCAGTTCCCCCTTGTCGATCCGCGCCACCAGCTTGTCGAGCACGTCGTCGCGGTTGCCCATGTCGCGCACCGTGGTGACGCCTGCCAGCACATTGAGCAGCGCGTCCTGCTGCCCGACGTGCCCGTGCATCTCGTAGAGCCCCGGCACCAGCGTGCCGCCGCTACCCTCGATCATGGTTTCGCCCGGCGTTGCCACGCTGCCCGCAGCAACCACTTCGCTGATGCGGTTGCCGGACACGACCACGTCGCGCAGATCGGTCAGCGCCTTCGACGCGGGATCGAACAGCCGCACGTTGCGGATGCGCACCGGCCCGGCATAGTGCCGTGCGCCCTCCGCCTGTAGCCGCGAGAACCGCTCTGCCCCAAGCTTTTCGGCCAGAGCGACGAGCGGCTCTTCCGAAACCTTCTCATAGCCCTTGCGCACCAGCACGTTGCTGTCGGTCAGCACCGCGAACAGCTCGCCCGAACTGTCGAGCGCTATGTAGTTCGGATCGAGTGCCAGCCCGCCCAGTTCGTAGATCGTGACCTCGATCTTGCCCTCGGGACCATCGAAGCTGCGGCGGTCCCGTTCGACCAGCGTCGCCGTCCCGCCCGGCGCGATGGCAAGGCTGCGGCCGGGGGTAGCGAGAAGAGCCTTGGCAAGGATCGCGATGTCGAAGACGGACCCGTTCTGCGTGACGTAGAAGCGGGGGGCATCCTTGCCCTTGATCGTGCCCTTGCCGGCAAGGTCGGTCCAGCTGGCACCTGCTGCCGTGCGCCGGAAGCTTTCGTTGACGGCATTGCCGAACGTGGTCCTGCCGGTGATGCGCCAGTCGAGCGGTGCACCATCGGCATCAAGCGTCACCGTTTCCCGGATCGTCGGCCCGCGCCCGTTCTGCTTGATGTCGTAGTCGATGCTGACCTTGCGGCCCTCGCGGTCCACCACGTAGCGGCCGATGTCGACGCCCTCGGTCACCATGCGGAACTCAATGGGCCTGGCGCAGAGCGGCGATGCGGCGCTGGCGAGCGCCGCGGCGAGGAACAGCTTGAATTTCATGGCAGGATTGGCCCCGGAAAACGTTTCAATTGCGACGAGGCTAGCCCAGTCAGCGCACGCCTGCCAGAGCCTTCTGCCGCCGCCGCTGCACCGAACTGCCAAGGCCAATTGCCTCGCGATACTTCGCCACCGTGCGCCGTGCGAGGTCGAAGCCGCGCGCCTTAAGCAGGTCGACCAGCGCGTCGTCCGAAAGGATCGCCTTGGGGTCCTCGGCATCGATCAGCTGGCGGATCGCCGCCTTCACCGCCTCAGCCGACGCACCTTCGCCATCCGACGATCCCACGCCCGAAGTAAAGAAGTACTTCAGCTCGAAGGTGCCGCGATTGCAGTGCAGGTACTTGTTCGAGGTCACCCGGCTGACAGTCGATTCGTGCATCGAAATCGCCTCGGCCACGGTGCGCAGCGTCAGCGGGCGCAAGTGCGCGACGCCGTGGCGGAAGAAGCCGTCCTGCTGCTTCACGATCTCTGCCGCGACCTTGAGGATCGTCTTCTGCCGCTGGTCGAGCGCTTTCAGCAACCAGTTGGCATCAGCCAGCTTCTCGCCCAGCCAGGCCTTGGCGTCCTTGGTCATGCACGCGCCGCGCATCTCGACGTAGTAGCTGCGGTTGACGATCAGCCGGGGCAGGGTTGCCTGGTTAAGCGCGATGTCCCAGCCGCCATCCTTGCCGCTGCGGATCAGGATGTCGGGCACCACCGCCTCGGCCATTCCTCCCCCGAAGCGCAAGCCCGGACGCGGATCATAGCTGCGCAACTCTGCCAGCATCTCGGCAAAGTCCTCGTCATCGACCTGGCAGAGCCGCTTGAGGCGTGCGATTTCGCCCCGCGCGACCAGCTCCAGGTTGTCGATCAGACGCGCCATGCACGGATCGTAGCGGTCCGCTTCCTTGGCCTGCAGCGCGATGCATTCGGCCAGATTGCGCGCGCCCACGCCCGTCGGGTCGAGCGACTGGACCAGCCCCAGCGCGCGCTCTACCACCACCGCCGAAAGGCCAAGCGCTTCGGCCACTTCGCCCAGCGGCACCGTCAGATATCCGGCTTCGTCGAGCTGGTCGATCAGCCAGCGTGCCACGAACAGCAATTGCGGATCGGACGTCTCGGCACCGATCTGCGCATGAAGGTGCTCAGCCAGCGTTTCCTCGCTGCGTCCCCGCTCGTCGATGTCCGGCCCTTCGCCCCCACTGCCGCCCATCTCGCGCGCCGAGGACAGCTCGAACGTGCTGGCATCGCCAGTGTCGCGATCCCGGTCTAGCGCCGAAGCGTCGATGTCGAGCGGCCGGTCCTCGGCCACGCGCCCTTCCGACACGAGCTGGTCCACCGGCGAGGATTCGAGATGCGTGCGGCGCAGTTCTTCGGGCACCGCCTCCACGGGTTCGCCTGCGGAACTTTCGCCGATTTCAAGCAGGGGGTTGGCGTCCAGCGCCTCGCCGATAAAGGCCTCGACCTCGAGGTTGGACAGCGCCAGCAGCTTGATCGCCTGCTGCAACTGCGGCGTCATCACCAGCGACTGGGTCTGCCGGATGTCCAGCCTTGGTCCGAGCGCCATGGTCTAGATCCCCCCCGAGATCCGCATCAGCCAACCTGCTTCGACAGGCTCAGCATGAGCGGTGGAAAGGCAAGTTCATGCGCAGCCCCCGCTCGTCCTGAGCCTGTCGAAGGACCGCAAGCCAGTCTCACAGCGTAAAGCCCTCGCCCAGGTATAGTCGGCGCACGTTGGCGTCGGCGACCAGCGCTTCGGGGCTGCCGGCAAACAGCACCTGCCCGCCATAGATGATGCAGGCGCGGTCGACGATGTCGAGCGTTTCACGCACGTTGTGGTCGGTGATCAACACGCCGATGCCGCGCTCCGAAAGGTCCTTTACCAGATGGCGGATGTCGCTGATCGAGAGTGGGTCGATCCCGGCAAACGGTTCGTCGAGCAGGATGATCGAGGGCCGTGCGGCCAGCGCACGGGCAATCTCGCATCGCCGCCGCTCACCGCCCGAAAGCGCCATCGCCGGGCTGGACCGCAGCCGGGTCAGCCCGAACTCGTCAAGCAGGCGCTCCAGTTCCGCCTCGCGCGTTGTCTTGTCCGGTTCGATCAGTTCGAGCACGGTCGCGATGTTTTGCTCGACCGTCATGCCCCGGAAAATCGAGGTTTCCTGCGGCAGATAGCCGAGGCCAAGGATCGAACGGCGGTACATCGGCAGCTTGGTGATATCCACGCCGTCGAGCAGGATGCGCCCCGAATCCGGCCGGACCAGCCCCATGATCGAATAGAAGCAGGTCGTCTTGCCCGCGCCGTTCGGCCCCAGCAGGCCCAGCACTTCACCCTTGCCGACCGAAAGCGAGATGTCGGTCAGTACCGCCCGCTTGTCGTAGCTCTTGGCGATCGACACGACCTCGAGCCCGCCTTGCGGAATGGGCGGTGCGGCATTCGCGGGGGTGGCAGCTTCTTCGATCACAGTCATCAATCAGGCTCTGCAGTTTCAGGCGCTTGGGGCCACCAATAGCGTTTCAGTGCCGCGCGGCAAACCCCGCAGCGTGCGATTGGCAGGATTTATGCATGGTACTGCTTTTTGCAAAGGTGAACGGGCGATGATGTCCCGATGAAGAACGCACCGAATTGGAATTGATCTTGCAGGTTCGCCCCGCGCATGATCTAGTGCTGCCGGAGCAGGATAACCGAAGGAATGGTGCCATGAACAAGGCCCTCCAGTCGCAGAAGAGCCAGTCGGCAACGGTCGATTGGCGCAAGAAGATGAGCAACAATGTTGCCTACGGTCTTCTCGTATACACCGGCCTGCAGATCTTCGTGACCATGCACGAGATCCAGGGAAAAAGCGCCTCGATCCTGCCGGTCTTCGTGCTTGTCATGCTGGTCGCCGCGATCATCCCGCTGTTCCGCCATTTCGAACGTCGCTGGGAGCACCTCACCGACGATCAGGCGCACAATCCGGCCTACAGCGCTGCGTTCAGGCGCGATCAGATCAAGGTCTGGGCCTTGGCAGCGCTTCTGCCATTCCTGATCACCGGCGGGTTCAAGGCCTTCACCGCGCTTTCCTGATCGGCGGCCTGCTTCTCGACCTGATTGACCGCCACGACCTATCGATTGCCCCCGCCCCGCGAGGGCGCTAGACCCCGCAGCCTTGCCGCTTGCGAAAAGGTCTATCCATGCTGTCAACCGCCGATGCCCAGGAGCGCTGCGAAGCGCTGATCGCACGCGCACGCCGTGCCGGGGCCGATGCGGGCGATGCCGTGTACCTTGGTAATGCCTCCGAATCCGTCTCGGTCCGCCTGGGCGCGCTCGAGGAAGTGGAGCGCTCCGAGTCCGAGAACATCGGTCTTCGCGTATTCGTCGGCGGCGCGTCGGCCTCGATCGGATCGACCGACCTTGGCGATGCCGCGCTAGATGAACTCGCAACCCGCGCCGTCGCCATGGCGCGGCTTGCCCCTGCCGACAAGTTCGCAGGGCTCGCCCCCGAAGAACTGCTGCTGAAGGGTCCCGCTCCCGCTCTCGACCTTGATGATGCCACCGAACGCAGCCCTGCCGAACTGCGCCGCCTTGCCGAAGAGGCCGAAGACGCCGCGCGCGCGGTTGCTGGCGTGACCAACAGCGAAGGTGGCGGCGCCAGCGCCGGACGCGGCCTCTTTGCGCTCGCCACCAGCCACGGCTTCTCGGGCGCCTATGCCGCCTCCAGCCACAGCCTGTCAGCCAGTGTCGTCGCGGGCGAGGGAAGCGCGATGCAGCGCGACTATTCCTGGCGCAGCACCCGCTTTGCCGCAGACTTGCGCGCGCCTGCCGAAATCGGCCGCGAAGCAGGCGAGCGCGCCGTGCGCCGCCTCAATCCTGGTCGCGTCAAGAGCGGGCCGATGCCCGTGGTGTTCGACCCGCGCGTCGCCAACTCCATTGTCAGCCACCTCCTTGGCGCGATGTCGGGTGCTTCCATTGCCCGCCGCGCCAGCTTCCTGCTCGACCGCGACGGGCAGAAGCTGTTCGACAGCTCGATCACCATCACCGACGATCCCCTGGTCGCGCGCGGGATGCGCTCGCGGCCCTTCGATGGCGAAGGCCTGCCGACTTCGGCGCGCAAGATCGTCGATGCCGGGCAGATCACAGGCTGGCTGATGGACGCCGCCGCCGCGCGCCAGCTTGGCGCCACGCCCACCGGCCACGCCTCGCGCGGCTCGTCGGGCGCACCGCACGTCACCTCGAGCAACGTCGTGCTCCACCCCGGCACGATGACCCCGGCGCAACTCATCGCCGACATTGCCGATGGCGTCTATGTCACCGAACTGATCGGCCACGGCGTCAACGGCGTGACGGGCGACTACAGCCGCGGTGCATCGGGCTTCAGGATCGTGAATGGCGAGATCGCCGGGGCGATTGCCGAGTTCACTGTCGCGGGAAATCTCATCGACATGTTCGCCGCGATGACCGCCGCCAATGACCTCGAAGTCTATCGCGGCATCGACACGCCCACCCTGCGCATCGACGGCATGAGCGTCGCAGGAGACTGACGCAAAAAAGGGGCGCCGGTCCCTGCGAACCGACGCCCCCTCCTAATCTTGCGTGGAACGATCAGGCCGGCTTGGCGGCCTTGGCGCGTTCGATCGCCTCGATGGTGATGCGCTTGGCATCGTCCGCACCGCCCCAGGTGCCGACGCGGACCCACTTGTCCTTTTCGAGGTCCTTGTAGTGGGTGAAGAAGTGCTCGATCTGCTGCATCACGATCTCGGGCAGATCCTCGCGCTCCTTCACGTCCGAATAGTACGGGAAGGTCGAATCGACCGGCACGCAGACCAGCTTTTCGTCGCCGCCATGCTCATCTTCGAGATTGAGCACCGCAATCGGGCGCGCACGCACAACCGAGCCTGCCAGGAACGGCGAGCGGGCAATGACAAGTGCGTCAAGCGGGTCGCCATCGGGCGAGAGCGTGTGCGGCACGAAGCCATAGTTTGCCGGATAACGCATCGGCGTGTGCAGGATGCGATCGACGAACAAGGCGCCCGAGGCCTTGTCGAACTCGTACTTGACCGGCTCGCCGCCGACCGGAACCTCGATGATGACGTTGAGGCTTTCCGGCGGATTGTCACCGGTGGGAATCATGTCGATGCGCATCTTTGGCCCTGTTCGCTAAGGGTGGAGAGAATGCCCTGCCCCTAGCGAAGCCGCTTGTGCACCGCAACAAGACTTATGGCGAAAGGCCTATCCGAGTGCGTTGATAGTGAAGGCGATCACCCCAATGTTGAACACGAAGGCCACGAAAGAGTGCAACGTGGCAATCCGGCGGATCGAGCGTCCGGTGATCTGGGTGTCCGATGTCTGGAAGGTCATCCCCAGCGTGAAGCTGAAATAGGCGAAGTCGAGGTAGTCGGGCGTCTTCGTGCCGGGGAAGTCGATCCCTGCGCTGTCGGCCCCGTCGCGGGCGGAATAGTAGAGGTGCGCGTAGTGCAGCGCATATACGGTGTTGGCGAAAAGCCAGGTCAGTGCCAGCGTTCCGATCAGCTTGGCCAATGCCACCTGGTCGCCGCCCGATGCTCTTGGCAACTCGGCCGAGATCGCCGCGAGGACGACCATGGTCACGATCGTGGTGATCGCCAGCACGAACATCCGGTTGGCGTCGTTGTCGGCCGCGTGGCGACGAATTTCGGCCACGCTCGGATCGCGCAGCAGGGGGATAAGCGAGAGCAGGAACACCACCGCGGCCAGATCGAAGGCCATCGCGGCAGTGTCCGTCATGCTCTGTGCCGCAGCGAAGTGCCGGAACGTGAAGAAACCCGCCACCAGCACGACAAGGAACAGGACGAAGCGGGGCGGCGCTAGCCGGTTTCCCAGCGTTGCGCCGCCGCGCGCCATGCCGATTACTTCTTCGATTTCGCGACCGCAGCGCCGGGACGCTTCGGCTTGAGCAGCAGGTCGAGCCCGGTCGGCGTCTTGCCCGCAGCCACGCGTTCCAGCCACGGATAGCGCAGGCCATCCCTGTAATCGAGCTTCACCGTCTCGAAGCGGCTGCCGCGCTTGACCAGCAGTTCCAATGGCGCACCCTTTTCGCCCTTGGCCGCCGTGATCGCCTTCTTCAGGTCGTCCGCGCTGTAGGCCGTACCGTTCACCGCCATGATCTGCGTGCCGGTCACGATGCCGGCATTGAACGCCGGGCTGTCCCAGCGTGTGCCGGTGACCTTGCCGTCCTTGTCGAGCGAGATACCGATCGAGTTGGCAAGGCTCAGGCCCTTCCCGAAGTCGATCGCGGCCTTCATGTAGGGGTTGGGCTCTTCCTTCCAGACCAGCTTGTAGCCACCCTTCTCGATCCCGTTCAGCGGCGCGGGCTGGCCCGGCTGGTTGATGCGGGTGTCGATCAGTTTGGCCCAGTCATAGGGATAGAGCGCGTTGAGCTTGGCGACGATCTCGTCGACCTCAAACGGGATCTGGCCGTAATCGCCCGGATTCATGCCGAAGAAGGCCTTGGCGAAATCGTCGATCGACTTCTTGCCGCCGGTACCTTCGCGAAGGATCTGGTCGATCTCGAGCCAGACCAGCGCGCCCTCGGTGTAGTAGTCCTCGTTGCGAGCGAGCGAGGAGTAGGGCTTGGGCTTGCGCGAGGCGAAGACCGGATCGAACCCGGTATCCTCGACCGAGCGCCATTCGCGGCCGGGCTGCTGGGTAAAGCCACCGGCCCATGCCGCCAGCATGCCCAGCACCATGTCCTTGCCCTGCATCCCCGAACGCGCGGCGAGCACCGCGCCCCAGAACTGGTCCTGCCCTTCATAGGTCCACAGCAGGTCGCCCTGCATCGGCTGGCGATAATCGGGCGTCCACAGGCGAGCCGGACGCCGGAACTTGCCCGACCACGAATGCGAATATTCGTGCGGCAGCAGGTTACGGTCCCACTCCTGCTTGGCCCACTCGGTAAAGGCCTCGGGCTCCAGCTGGTTTTCGCTCGACCGGTGGTGCTCAAGCCCGATCCCGCCGATCTTGTCCGACAGGGCGAGCAGGAATTCGTAGTGATCGAAGTGGTTCGCGCCGAACGCCAGACGGGCCTCCTGCACCAGTGCAGTGTGCGCGGCGATGTGCTCGGGCTTGGCGGCAAGCTGCTCGGGCTTGTCGGCCACGACATTGAGCGTGACGTTCTGCCCCAGATCCCACTTCTTGAAGTACTTGCCGGCAAAGATCGGCGAATCGACCAGCGTTTCGTAGTCCGTCTCGGCCCAGGTCACGCGGTTGCCCGCCATGCTCATGCCGTCCAGCGCAGTTGCCGGAGTCCAACCCTGCGGCAGCGTCACCGTCGGCTTCACGCGGATGCGGCGGACGTAGTGGCCTGCGGGGTAAAGGCTCATTTTCTCCCACTGCAGGTTGAGCATTTCGGGCGTCATCGTGATGCGCCCTTCGGCCGATTGCAGCGGCGAGGTGTGGATCAGCTTGGCGACGACTTCCTTGGCCCCTGCGGGCAGCATGACGTGGAAGGCATAGACCTCGACCCGGTCACGCTTCCACTCGACCGGCTTGCCATCGACAAAGAACTGCACGCCCACCAGTTCGGCCAGAGGACCGCGCGGGCCATGGTTGCCGGGCAGCCATTGCGGATAGAGCAGGATGAGTTCCTTGGCGCCTGCCGCCACGGGAATCGTCTGGGTCACCTTGTAGTCGCCGCGCACGATGTCACTGGCGTCGATATCGAGCGTCATGGTGCCAGGATAAGCCACGTCCTGTGCGTCCGGCACGGTCTGCTGGATCGGCACGGCCATCGGCGCGGAATTGGCGGCAAGGGCCTGAGTGGAAACGGAAAGGGCGAGGAGGAGCGGGGCGACCGCGAGCGTCTTTTTCATGGCACCCGTTCATGGCGCGAAGAAGTCGCATCCGCAACCATCCGCGCACACCTTTTTCTGACCGCTTTCCGTTTTCGCGCTTTCGGGCTAATCGCGCGCTCCATGAGCACACAGACACCAAGCATCCAGACCCCTCAGGCCATCCGCGGCACCCAGGACATCTTCGGCCCCGATGCCGAGGCGTTTGCCTTCGTCGTCGAGACCTTCGAGCGCGTCCGCAAGCTCTACCGCTTCCGCCGCGTGGAAATGCCGGTGTTCGAAAAGACCGCCGTGTTCAGCCGCTCGCTGGGCGAGACGACCGATGTCGTCTCCAAGGAAATGTACAGCTTCGAGGATCGCGGCGGGGAATCGCTCACCCTGCGCCCCGAATTCACCGCCGGCATCGCGCGCGCCTACCTCACCGACGGCTGGCAGCAGTATGCCCCGCTCAAGGTCGCGACCCACGGCCCGCTGTTCCGCTACGAACGCCCGCAAAAAGGTCGCTACCGCCAGTTCCACCAGATCGACGCCGAAGTGATCGGCGCGGCCGAACCGCAAGCCGACGTCGAACTCCTCGTCATGGCCGACCAGTTGCTCAAGGAACTGGGTATCGCCGATGGCGTGACGCTCCAGCTCAACACGCTGGGCGATGGAGCCAGCCGCGAGGCATGGCGCACCGCGCTGATCGAATACTTCCGTGCGGTGAAGGGCGATCTGTCCGAGGACTCGCAGGACCGCCTCGAACGCAACCCCTTGCGCATCCTTGACAGCAAGGACCCGCGCGACAAGCCGTTCACCGCCGATGCCCCGAAGATCGACGATTTCCTCAGCGCCGAAGCACAGGACTTCTTCGCCAAGGTCACTGGCGGTCTGGACGCCGCAGGCGTTGCATGGACCCGCGCCCCGGCCTTGGTGCGCGGCCTCGACTACTACCGCCACACCGCCTTCGAATTCGTCACCGACCGCCTCGGTGCCCAGGGCACCGTGCTGGGTGGCGGCCGCTACGACGGCCTGATGGAAGCCCTCGGCGGCGCGGCCACCCCTGCCGTCGGCTGGGCTGCGGGGATCGAGCGGCTGGCGATGCTGGTGGGGGAGAAGGGCGAGGCCAAGGCCGACGTTATCGTTGTCGTAGAAGACGATGCGCTGCTCAATCGCGGCATCGCGCAAGTCTCGCACCTGCGTCGCGAAGGCGTTTCGGCGGAACTCGTCGCGTCCGGTTCGGCGCGCAAGCGGTTCGACAAGGCGGTCAAGATGGGTGCGAACGCCATCCTCGCCCTCGCCATGCGCGACGGCCAGCCTGCAGCCCGCGTCAAGGCCGAGGACAGCGCGCCTGCTGCTCTGCGTCAGCTTCTGGACGCAATGGCCTCGGATTTCGCGTGAGCCATCCCCTTTCCGTCACCCCGGCGCAGGCCGGGGCCCATGACCTTCAGGCAATGCGCGACTGCCCCGTAATGGGCCCCGGCCTGCGCCGGGGCGACGGAGTTTGTGGCGTTGCGGTGGAACGGGGAGCGGCCTGATGTCGGTAAGCGAAGCCCGCCTCGCGCAGATCGCCAACCGTTTCGCCGAACTCGAAGCGCGGCTCGCCTCGGGCACACTCGAAGGCGCGGATTTCATCGCCGCCAGCCGGGACTATGCCGAACTAGAACCCGTCGCCCGCGTCGCGCGCGAGATCGCGGACATGCGCGCCGAGCTGGTCAGCCTCGCCGCGATAGACGATCCCGACATGCGCGAACTGGCCGACGAGGAGCTGCGGCGCATCAACGCCGAACTGCCTGACGCCGAACACCGCCTCGCCATCGCGATGCTGCCGCGCGATGCAGCCGACAGCCGCCCCGCCATGCTCGAAATCCGCGCAGGCACTGGCGGCGATGAGGCCGCGCTCTTCGCCGCCGACCTGTTCCGCATGTACGAACGTTACGCCGCAGAGCAGGGCTGGCGGGTCGAGGTCGTCTCGGTCAACGCCAACGACATCGGCGGCTACAAGGAAGTCGTCGCCAACGTCGCGGGCAACGGCGTCTTCGCCAAGCTCAAGTTCGAGAGCGGAGTCCACCGCGTGCAGCGTGTGCCCGTGACCGAATCGGGCGGGCGCATCCACACCTCTGCCGCCACCGTAGCCGTCCTGCCCGAACCGGACGAGGTCGACGTGCGGATCGAGGACAAGGACCTCAAGATCGACGTCTACCGCGCCAGCGGCGCGGGCGGGCAGCACGTCAACACCACCGATTCGGCCGTGCGCATCACCCACCTGCCGACTGGCACCGTCGTCACCTGTCAGGACGGACGCAGCCAGCACAAGAACAAGGACAAGGCGATGCAGGTCCTGCGCGCCCGCCTGTTCGAAGCCCAGCGCGATGCCGCGCAAGGCGAGGAGGCCGAGGCGCGCAAGGCCATGGTCGGCTCTGGCGACCGCTCCGAACGCATCCGCACCTACAACTTCCCGCAAGGCCGCGTGACTGACCACCGCATCAACCTGACACTCCACCGCCTGCCGGAAATCCTCGAAGGCCCCGGCCTCGCCGAGCTGATCGATGCGCTGATTGCCGAGGACCAGGCCAAGCGGCTTGCGGCGATGGATGCCTGATCTGATCTCCCTGCGTCCCCGCGCAGGCGGGGACCTCAGGCGGTTCGCGGTGACGTTCCGTAACAACCCCGAGGCCCCCGCCTGCGCGGGGCAGCAGGCGTGACGGTAGCCGCCGCCCTTCGCGCCGCCACCGAGCGCCTGTCTTCCACCAGCGACACCGCGCGCCTCGATGCCGAACTGCTGATGGCCCACGCGCTCGGCTGCTTGCGCACCGATCTGCTGCTCCGGCATATGCAGGCGGAGGCCCCGGCCAGCTTCGCCCCGCTCGTGGAACGCCGCCTGACCCACGAACCCGTCGCCTACATCACCGGCAGCGCCGAGTTCTACGGGCTCGACCTTATCGTCACGCCCGACGTGCTGATCCCGCGCGGCGATACCGAAACCCTCGTCGAGGCCGCGCGCGAGGCCTTTGCCAATCGCGCACCGCCCCGACGCATCCTCGACCTAGGCACCGGTTCGGGCGCGCTACTGCTGGCGGCGCTGTCGCTTTGGCCGCAAGCGGAAGGCGTGGCGCTGGAACGCTCTCCCGGCGCGCTGGCCGTGGCGCAGGCCAATGGTGCCCGACACGCAACCACTGCCCGGTTCCTCGCAGGCGACTGGACACAGCCCGGCTGGGCAGACGATCTTGGGCAGTTCGACCTGGTCCTTTCCAATCCACCCTACGTCGAGGACGCCGCTGAACTGGACCCTTCGGTCCGCGTGCACGAACCCGCATCGGCGCTGTTCTCCGGGCCGGAAGGGCTCGACGACTACCGCGTGCTGATCCCGCAACTGCCAGGCCTGCTGGCAGCAGACGGCATCGCGATTGTCGAGATCGGCTGGACCCAGGCCGATGCCGTATCTGCTCTGGGGCAGGCCTCAGGCATGAGCACGCGGGTCCATTGCGATCTGGCGGGACGAAAAAGGGCGGTCGAAATGGCGCGAATTGCCAATATTCCTCTTGGCAAGGGACCTGCGGCCCACTAATTGTGTTTTCAGGCAGGGGACGGACGAAGGCTTCCCGTCCCGGCCAGCTCCACCATTTGCAGGGAATATCGGCCAACGGGGTCGGGACGAGCGCAGATGCTGGGAACCCCGATTCGCATGATGCGGACCGGTGGCGGAGGGTTGCGCGGCATACGGGTTGCTCAAGCTTTACGAGAGGCCGCCCCATTTAAGGAAGTGCCTGAGTTGAATAACAATCGTGGTAACAACCGCCGTCGCGGCCGGGGCAACAACAATCGCCCGCAGAACGGTGGTCAGCAGCTGAACCGGATCGACAGCCGCGCAAGGGGCAATGCCCCGCAGATGCTGGAGAAGTATCGCAAGCTTGCGCAGGACGCGCACCTCAATGGTGATCGCGTGCAGGCGGAATACTACCTGCAGTTCGCCGACCACTACTTCCGCGTGATCGCCGACACCCGCGTCCGCCAGGAAGAGCAGCGCGCCCGCCCCAATGGCGAACGCTGGCAGGAGCAGGAAACCGACGACAACGGCGACGACTTCAGCGTCGAAGGCGATTTCCCCGCCTTCGACCGCCCGAGCTCGACCCGCCACGATCGCGAAGATCGCGGCGAACCTCGCCAGCGCGACGATCGGCCGCGTGAAGACGGGCAGCGCGATGATCGTCCCCGCGAGGACCGGCAGCGCGAAGATCGCGGCGAACCCCGCCAGCGCGATGATCGCCCCCGTGAAGACAGGCCGCGCGAAGACAGGCCGCGCGAAGACCGTAACGAAGGCCGTCGCGAGCCCCGCCGCTTCGACCGTAACCGCAGCCGCGATGCCGAGGCCGAAGTCGCCACGGAAGAACGTCTCCCCGGCGAAGGCGTCCCCGCCATCGAGGGCGAGCCGATTGCCGAAGTCGCCGACAACCCGTTCGTCCGCGAAAGCCGCGCCGGCCGTGGCCTGCGTCCGCGCACCGAGCGTCGCCCCCGTCGCGCAGCCGAAGACGAGGCACCGGCCACGCTCGACGCCTCGTTCCTGCCGCCATCGATCAGCGCTCGCAGCGAGCCCGAGCCGGAAACGGCACCTGCAGCCGCTGAGGACGCACCGGCACCTGCGCCCAAGAAGCGCGGTCGCCCGCGCAAGACGCCGCTGCCCGAGGCAAGCGAACCGGCTGAAGGCTGAAATCTGACGCCGGGGGCAGGCTGCTTGCGGTCTCTCCCGGCGCACCCCATAGCAGAGGGGCATGAGCCGCTTCAGCTTCCCCCTCCGTTCTGTCTCGGGCCCGATCCCCCGCGATTCCCTGCTCACCATCGCCGCCGGAGGTCTGGCCGCCTGCGGGTTCCAGCCACTGGGCCTGTGGCCCCTCACGTTGGCGGCTTTCGCCTTCCTGATCCACCGCCTGCACGTGGTGAAGACCTGGCGGCAGGCATTGCTCGCCGGATGGTTGTTCGGGGTCGGGCATTTCACCGTCGGCAACGGCTGGATCGCCACCGCTTTCACCTATCAGGCTGAAATGCCCGCGTGGCTCGGCTGGATCGCAGTGTTCCTGCTGGCGCTCTATCTCGCGGTCTATCCGGCGCTCGCCACATGGGCCGGCTGGTGGCTGGCGAATACCCGCCGCGCCATGCTGCTGCCCGCCTTTGCCGCAAGCTGGATCGTCTCCGAATGGCTGCGTTCATGGGTCTTCACCGGCTTTGCGTGGAATCCGCTGGCGATGGTCACGCTCGGCGAATTCGAACGCCCCGGCCTCGCACTCGCGGCGCAATGGACCGGGACTTATGCGCTCTCCGGGCTCGTCGTGCTGCTCGCAGGCTGGTGGCTTTTCGCGCTCAGGGCATGGCGGCAGGGGACGAAGTGGGCCGCAGGCGCCTACGCGCTCGGCCCCGCGCTACTGATGGTCCTGCCCCTCCATGGCGAGAGGCGCGAGGGCACCTTGCCCTTCACCCTGGTCCAGCCTGACGTGCGCCAGGAACTGCTCGCCGATCCTGCCAACTTCGAGAACCAGTTCCGCCAGACCGCCGTGCTCTCGCTCGCCCGCAAGCCCGGCGAGAAGCGGCTGGTGCTCTGGCCCGAAAGCGGCGTCCCCGATTTCCTGCGCCCCGGCTACGCCCAGTTCTGGTACGACGAGACGACTTACGCCTCCGACCCCGCTCTCGCTCGCGAACGCCTTGGCCGCGTTGCAGGCAGCGGTGGACTGCTGCTGACCGGCACGACGGACCTTGCGATGAAGGGCCGCAAGGTCATCGGCGCGTGGAACGTGGTCACCGCGCTCGATTCGTCCGGCATGATCCGCGGCTCCTACGCCAAGGCCCATCTCGTGCCCTATGGCGAATACCTGCCAATGCGCGACATCCTCGAACCGCTCGGCCTGTCGCGGCTGGTCGCCGGTAGCCTCGATTTCTTCTCGGGGCCGGGCCCGCGCACGGTGGACTTCGGCCCCGTCGCGCAAGGCGGCTGGGGCAAGGCGGGCTTCCAGATCTGTTACGAGATCATCTTCTCAGGCCAGGTCGTCGATCGCGCCCATCGCCCCGACTACCTGTTCAACCCATCCAACGACGGCTGGTTCGGTGCCTGGGGCCCGCCGCAGCACCTTGCCCAGGCCAGGATGCGTGCGATCGAGGAAGGCCTTCCGGTCCTGCGCGCCACGACCACCGGGATCAGCGCGGTGGTCGATGCCGACGGCGTCGTGCGCCAGTTCATCCCACAACAGCGCGCGGGTCGGCTCGACGGCAAGGTGCCGCCCGCCCATGCGCCGACCCTGTTCGCGCGTACCGGCAACATGCTCGCGCTTGCATGGGCAGTAGCGCTTCTTTTTGTTGCACTGGTTGCAAGAGCTACGCGGAAACGCTAAGCGGGACGGGACATAAAGGTTTCTTTATATCGCTGGCTTCCTGGCATAGGCCCACTTGGCATAGGATTTCCAATGCGCACCGACTATCTGTTCACTTCCGAATCTGTTTCCGAAGGCCACCCGGACAAGGTTTCCGACCAGATCAGCGACGCCATCGTCGACCTGTTCCTGTCGAAGGACCCCGAAGCGCGCATCGCCTGTGAAACGCTGACCACAACGCAGCTCGTCGTGCTCGCCGGTGAAATCCGCTGCAAGGGCGTGTACGAGAACGGCGAATGGGCCCCCGGCGCGCAGGAAGAGATCGAGAAGACCGTGCGCGAGACGGTCAAGCGCATCGGCTATGCGCAGGACGGCTTCCACTGGGAAAAGTTCGAATTCATCAACCGCCTGCACGGCCAGTCTGCCCACATCGCGCAGGGCGTTGACGCTGGCGAGAACAAGGACGAAGGCGCGGGCGACCAGGGCATCATGTTCGGTTATGCCACCGACGAGACGCCGGGCCTCATGCCCGCGACGCTCTACTACAGCCACAAGATCCTCGAGCGCATGGCCGCCGACCGCCACTCTGGTGCGGCGCCCTTCCTCGAGCCCGATGCCAAGAGCCAGGTGACCCTGCGCTACGAAGGCTCGCTCCCCGTCGCCGCCACCGCCATCGTCGTTTCGACCCAGCACAAGGCCGGTTACGACGAGAACGATCCGGCCAAGCAGGCTGAACTCGAAGCCTATGTGAAGGGCGTGATCGCCGACGTGATCCCCCCGGTCCTGCTGCGCGAGACCGAATACTTCATCAACCCGACTGGCAGCTTCGAAATCGGCGGCCCTGATGGCGACGCCGGCCTGACCGGCCGCAAGATCATCGTCGACACTTACGGCGGCGCATCCCCGCACGGCGGCGGCGCGTTCTCGGGCAAGGACCCGACGAAGGTTGACCGCTCGGCAGCCTATATCACCCGCTACCTTGCCAAGAACGTGGTCGCAGCAGGCCTCGCCACGCGCTGCACCATCCAGATCGCTTATGCCATCGGCGTTTCCAAGCCGCTGTCGCTCTATGTCGACACCCATGACACCGGGACCGTCGGCGACGACAAGATCGAACAGGCGATCCTCGGCATCGCGAAGCTCGGTGGCCTGACCCCGCGCGCGATCCGCACGCATCTCGGCCTCAACAAGCCGATCTACCAGCCGACCGCCGCCTACGGTCACTTCGGCCGCAAGGCAGAGGGCGACTTCTTCCCGTGGGAGCGCACCGATCTGGTTGACGACCTCAAGGCCGCACTCGCCTGATCCTGCGATACGGCTGAAACACAAAAGGCCCGCTTCCGGCAAGGAAGCGGGCCTTTTCTTTGTCGGCGCCAACCAACTCAGCTGGCGCGGCGAACCTTGTTGCGGTGTGCGCCGACGCCCGGAGCGCCGCGCGGGCGGAAGTTGCGCGGCTGGTTCGGATCGCGCTCGCCACCGTTGAGGGTTGCCTCAAGCACCGGATTGCGCACGGGACCACGATCGCCCTGCGCGCCATCACGGCGTTCCTGGCGGGGCGAGGTATCGCGCGGACGACCGTCGCGGCCCTGCGCCTTGCCACCGAAGTTCTGGTTGCCGCGCTTCTGGTCACCCCTTGGCTGGCCGCTTCCGCCACGGCCACCGTTGCCACGCTGGGCGCGGGCATCGTGGCGGGCATCGCGTTCCTGCTCTTCCGGCTTGCGGCTCGGGGCAGGGAGCTTGGCGGCTTCGGCCATGAAGTTCTCAGGCAGAGCCATGGTGTCGATCTTCAGCCGCGTCAGCTTCTCGATGTCCTTAAGGTAAGGCTTTTCGTCCGGCGCGCAGAAGCTCATCGCGATGCCGTCAGCCCCGGCGCGCGCGGTGCGGCCGATGCGGTGGACGTACTGTTCGGGCACGTTGGGCAGTTCGAAGTTGAACACGTGGCTCACCCCCGAAACGTCGATGCCGCGTGCAGCGATGTCGGTGGCGACGAGCACCGGGCACGAACCCTGACGGAACGCTTCCAGCGCGGCGGTGCGCTGCGCCTGGCTCTTGTTGCCGTGGATGGCGCGGGCGTCGATCCCGGCGGATGACAGATGGCGCACAACCCGGTCGGCGCCGTGCTTGGTGCGGGTGAACACCAGCGCGAGGTCCAGTTCCTTGGTCGCCAGGAGGTTGCGGATGCGCAAGGTGAGCAGCGCCTGTTTCTCGGCCTGGTTGACGAAAGTCACGTACTGTTCGACGCGCTCGGCCGTGGTCGAGTTCGGGGCGACTTCGACGCGCACCGGGTTGACGATGAACTGCTTGCCCAGATCCTCGATCGCCTTGGGCATCGTCGCCGAGAAGAACAGGCTCTGGCGCGTCTTGGGCAGGAGGTTCGCCACGCGCTTCAGGGCGTGGATGAAGCCGAGATCCATCATCTGGTCGGCTTCGTCGAGCACGAAGATCTCGGTACGGCCGAGCGTCAGTGCGCGCTGGTCGATCAGGTCAAGCAGGCGGCCCGGCGTTGCCACGAGAATGTCGATGCCCGGCACGAGGCGGCGCGCCTGCTTGCCAATGGGCACGCCACCGAACACGCAAGCCACCGAAATGCGCAGGTTGCGGGCATAGCCCTCTATGTTGTCGGCAATCTGCGCGGCCAGTTCGCGGGTCGGCGAAAGGATCAGCATGCGGCACGAGGCCGGCTTGCGCTCGATCGGGTTGGCGGCAAGGCGGTGCAGCGAAGGCAGCGCGAAGGCCGCGGTCTTGCCGGTGCCGGTCTGGGCTATGCCGAGCAGGTCGCGGCCCTGCAGCAGCGCAGGGATCGCCTGACGCTGGATCGGCGTCGGATCGTTGTAGCCCTTGGTTTCGAGGGCGCGGAGAATGGGTTCGGCAAGGCCGAGTTCAGCAAAAAAGGACATGAATATGCTTTCGTCAGCGCATCGGCGAAAAGCCGACGCGCAAAGGGAGTTCGCTTGTGCGCTCATGCCGAAAAGGCACGAGCGGGGTCGATCGTGCGACCCATGCGTGAAAGGGGAAGCGGGCGGGGCAGAGACCGTTCGTCCGGGGCGGATTTCTGCTTGCACAGCGAAATCTCACGCCAGCACCCGGATTGCAGCGGATTGCCCGCCGCCGGTCTTGCTGCGGTGCACATAGGGACGAGTTCCCGATAAGGCAAGGAAATTCGGGCAAAAGGCGGTTGCATGGTCCGCACGAGGTCGCCAACGTGCCCGCCAAAGGAGCGGGTCATGCGTGTGTTCTTCGGGTTTGCCACTGGTCTGGCCATGCTGTGCAGCACGGCCCACGCCGCGCCATCAGGCAGCGACGCCAAGATGATCGCCACGGTCGATGCCGAACAGGCGCGCACGCTGGGGTTGCTCGAAACCATGGTCAACCAGAACTCGGGCAGCCGCAATCTCGAAGGCGTGCGCAAAGTGCGCGATATCGTCGTGCCCGAATTCACTGCGCTTGGCTTCACTTCGCGCTGGATACCGATGGAGCAGACCGGGCGGGCCGGGCACCTCGTGCTTACCCACAAGGGCCGCAAAGGTGCCAGGAAGCTCCTGCTGATCGGCCACCTCGATACTGTGTTCGAACCCGATTCCCCATTCCAGCGCTACGTTCTCAATGGCGACAAGGCGACCGGCCCCGGCGTCGGCGATGACAAGGGCGGCATCGCGGTAATCGTCGCCGCCGTCCGAGCGATGCAGGCCGCTGGCACGCTCAAGGGCGCCAACATCGAAGTCTTCCTGACCGGCGACGAGGAAGAGGCCGGCTCCCCCACCGATGTTGCCCGCGCCGATCTCGTGGCAGCGGCCAAAGCCGCTGATGTCGCGCTCGATTTCGAAGGCCTCAGCCGCGAGAACGGGCGCGACATGGGCTCCATCGCACGCCGCTCCTCGCAAAGCTGGTCGTTGACCGTCGAGGCAAAGTCCGGCCACTCCAGCGGCGTCTGGGGCGCAAACGCGGGCGACGGCGCGATCTACGCCGCCGCCAAGATTATCAATGCCTTCCGCGAGGAACTGCCCGAGCCCTATCTCACCCTCAACGTCGGCCTGATCGCGGGCGGTGCCGAAGCCGACGTGGCGGAAGACAACGCCCACGTCTCGGCCCAGGGCAAGACCAACATCATCGCGGGCAAGGTCGTCGCGCGCGGCGATCTGCGCACGCTCAGCCCCGAACAGAACGCCGCCGCGATGCGCAAGATGGAATGGATCGTCGCACGCAGCTATCCGGGCGTCACCTCCGCCAGGATCGAGTTCAGTGAAGGCTACCCGCCCATGGCCCCGACCGAAGGCAACAAGGCGTTGCTCGCCAAGCTGAACACGGTCAACGCCACGCTTGGCCTTCCCGAAATGCTGCCGCTCGATCCGATGAAGCGCGGCGCGGGCGACATCAGCTTCGTTGCTGCATACGTCGACGGGCTCGTCGGCCTCGGCCCGCACTCGACCGGTGACCATGCGCCCGGCGAGACGGTCGATGTGCCCAGCATCTGGACCCAGGCCAAGCGCGCCGCCCTGCTGATGACCCGGCTCTCGGCGGAGAAGTCCGCCAGATGAACGAAAGCGATCCGCCAAGTCCCTGCACCGGCGTCTGCAAGATCGAACCGGTCACCACGCAGTGCCGCGGCTGCCACCGCACGCTAGCTGAAATCACCGCATGGTTCACCGCATCGCCTGCGCAGAAGCACGCAATCCTGCGCAACCTTGCCGAGCGTCAGAGCGTCAGCGTAAGATCGATGTAGCCGTAAGTCGTGTTGCCAGTCGCCGGAGCATTCGGCGCATCACGCAGAAGCCCGCGCTTGAACAGCACCGCCGCCCCACCATCGATCTGCAAAATTCCCGGCACGATCCAGTGCCGCACGCGCCCTTCGATCTGGTGCCCGGCCAGACTGCCCGAAGCGCCACTCGCATCGCGTACGCCCGTTGCCGCAAACTGGTCGCGCCGGCTCTCCGCCCAGGCACTGCGCCAAGCCACGAAAGCGTCGGTCCGCTTTGACGGCGTCACTTCCAACCGCAGCGATGGCGAGACGATGTTGCTCCGCCGGAAGGGACCATAGAGCCCGTTCGGCCCGAACTCGAAGCGTCGCGCCGAATAGAGCGTGTCGAACCGGGTGAACTTGCGTGAGCTTCCCTTGTCCCCGCTCGCCGCATCGAACATCGCCACCAAGCGCGGCTTCCATCCCCCAGCAAAGGTGTAGCCCGCATCGGCATGAACGAACCACGCGAAGACATCGAGGTCGGTCCGGTCCGCCGCCCCCGCCGTCCGCCGCGCCTTGCCGAACTGCATGGCGGCTTCAATGTCGTGGTCCCAGCCGCCAGCTTTTGCCTGAACGAAATGCCGCGCACCCACCGTCCCGATCCGCCGGTTCGCCGTCGCCAGCTTGGCGCCATCGCGCTCGATCAGGCCGAAAGCATAGGGCTGAAGCGTTCCCCCAAGCACTTGCGGCAGCGTGCCATGCGCGCCAAAGAACACGACGTCGAAGCTCTCGCGATCCCACTTCACGCGATCCTCGCGAATGCCTTCCACGTCATCGGGCAGGCGCTGGTGGGGCAGGGCGAACAGGACGTCGAGCCTGCGCCCCTTGCTGCTGCCAAGCGCAAGATGCGCACCGGTGAAGGCATTGGTCGTATTGCGGAACCGCTGCCGCGCCACCATGCGCCGGTTGCCGAGATCGAGTGTGTATCGCCCGAGCGTCAGCGCGCTCTTGCTGCCGAGCCTCACCGCGACGTTGGCCTGCACCAGTTCCAGCGCGTTGACCTCGCCGCTATTGGCCGAAGAGCGCGCATCCTGTCCCCAGGCCCGCGCGTCCCACATCTCGGCATTGAACCGCACCGGTCCCGTGTCGTAGCTCGCCGCCACTTCCGTCCGCAGCGATACCATCGTGTCGGTTGCAGGAGCAGGTGCCGGCCGGAACTGCCCGTCGATCGATTCAACCCGCAGCCGTGCACTGGCGGCGATGGTGAACGGCCCCGGTGCTTCATCGGCGGCCCGCGCTGCCGTCGTGCAGCACAGCAGCGCCACACCCAGCGCCGTGGGAGTCTTCTTCACTTGGCGTCTCCGTCGCGCCCGTGGTCGGGTGGCGTACGCGCAGGCCCTTAGCCCGCCCTTGCGCGCTGCGCCATAGGCCGCTAACGCGCCCCCACGTCACTTGGGGAGTAGCCACCGCTTCTTTTGAGCGGCCCTCAGCGTCAACATGCTTGGTCGAGAGGCCATGGCGCAGGCGGCAGGACCTACGAGTCAGAAGGCTCTGGTCCACCGGGCGAGACCAATGACAGCGAACCCATCGTCCGGGCCGGGCGGAGGGGCACGCTGTCGTTGGCCTGATCGCTCCGCCCGGCCTCGGAATTGCTTATGCTCGAAGCTCTCACCACCTCCACCGCAATCGTCGCCCTCGCCGAAATCGGCGACAAGACGCAATTGCTGGCCATCATCCTCGCCACCCGGTTCAAGCGCCCGGTGCCGATCGTGCTCGGCATCCTTGCCGCCACGCTTGCCAACCACTTCCTCGCGGCCTTGCTCGGCGCGACCGCTGCCGCCTACCTCGATGGCCAGTGGTTCCGCTTCGCCGTCGCCATCGGTTTCGTCGCCATGGGCCTGTGGACCTTGGTGCCCGACAAGATGGACGAGGACGAAGCGCCCAGGCCCTCGCGCTATGGCGCTTTCCTCACCACGCTGGTCGCCTTCTTCCTCGTCGAGATGGGCGACAAGACCCAGATCGCCACGATTGCGCTCGGAGCGCGCTTCAACGATGCCATCGCTGTTACCGCCGGGACCACGCTTGGCATGATGATCGCCAACGTGCCCGCGGTGATCTTCGGCAACGAACTGATCAAGCGCGTACCCCTGGACGTCGTCCGCATGATCGCAGCAGCCCTGCTCGTCGCCACCGGCGTCTGGCTCTTCGTCCAGACGCTGGGCCTCTGGTAAGACTTTACCTGTTCGGCATTTGTTCTTAGGCTGGCGGCATGATCGAATCAGCTGTCAGCCTCGATGTTGTCGAACGGGAATCCCGCGCCGTCGCGCGCGGGATCTGCCGCCTGTTCGCGCGCAACGATATCTGGTGCCTGCCGGAGATGCCGCTGCGCTCCGGCCGCCGCGCCGATCTCATGGGCATCGATGCCAAGGGACAGGTGGTAATCGTCGAGATCAAGGTTGCCCGCGCCGATCTGCTCGGCGATGGCAAGTGGACGGACTATCTCGATCATTGCGATCGTTTCTACTGGGGTCTCGCCCCGCATCTCGATCGCGCCGTGCTCGATACCGAGGATTTTCTGCCCCACGCCTGCGGGGTGATCGTTGCCGATGGCTATGATGCCGAAATCCTCCGCCCCGCGCCAACGATCCCGCTAGCAGCTGCACGACGCAAGGCCGAAGTCGAACGGCTGGCTCGCGCTTCGCTACGCCGCCAGTTGGTCGGTCTCGATCCCCATTGCGCAAGCTGGGGCGGTCAAGGTTAGGACCTGCGTTTGATCCCCAGCGGGGGGATCAGCGCGATCAATCCCGCGCGCGCAACGAGAAACTCCTGCCACAGCGCTCCCGCCGCCGGTGCCGGTGACTGTCCCCGTGCCGAGACCGCCAGCAGCGCGGCGAGCCCCGGCTCCATGAACGCGGCCAGATCGTCGACGCCCTGCTTCGCCAGCTCGCAGCGCCAGCCGCCGGTATCGCGCATGATCGCCGGGAAATTGCGCACTTCGGGCTTGCGGATTTCGGGCTGCAATCCGGCAAGCGTGCAGACCACCGCCGCCGCGTCGTGCAGCGCAGACCACTTCATCGACATCGCATTGCCCGATGCATGGCCGAACTCGGCGCGTCCGGCCTTTGCCGGCGGGGCCGCTGGCGAATCGCTCAAAGGGGAAGGCGTTGCGTGCATGCATCCGCATTAGGCCCAGCAGCGCTACCAAATTGCTAAGCCCGCTTGGCCGTTGTTCCCGCCTGCACAAAATCGCTGGCAAGCGCGCAAACGCGCTGCTAGGTGCCGGGTCGGCCCAGGCACCCGTAGCTCAGCTGGATAGAGCGTTGCCCTCCGAAGGCAAAGGCCACAGGTTCGAATCCTGTCGGGTGCGCCATTTTCTCCCTAATAAAAACAATAACTTGGGAAAATGGCTTTGGGGCGGATCGACCCCGAAACACCCCAAATGGGGATATACAAACCTTTACAAAAACGGCGTTTCCAGACCCACCCCACTGATATATCTAGGGAAGGTGGATCGGGAGGCAGGATGGGACACTCGGTAGAGCTAAACGAAGAACGTCACGACGTTCGTGGGGATGGCAGGATCATCCTCTACAAGCGTGAGGGGTTGAAGAATCCCAAGTGGCAGGCTCGCATTCGGGTCCCGAACGCAAACGGCTATAAGATCGTCACCACCAAGACCGACAACCTTCGGGAAGCCGAGCGGTTCGCCCTCGACCTGTATGAAGATCTATACCTCCACGTGAAGTCGGGCGGGTCTGTCCAGTCCAAGACCTTCAAACAGGTCTTTGAGGAATGGAAGAAGCACCTCTCTACGATGGGAACCCATCGAGGCGGGTCGTGGAATTCGACCATCGACCGGGTGGAGACCTACGCCCTCAAGTTTTTCGGCAGCCACCGGATCAGCGCCATAGGCGAATCTGAGTTCACCGACTTCTGGGCATGGCGGAAAACCAACTTCAACAGGAAGCAGCCCTCCAACGATACCCTGCGGCGGGAGCGAACCTGCCTGATGCCGGTGTTCAAATATGCCCTGACCAAGGGCTATATTTCAAAGATGCCCGATACCAATCCACCCAAGGCAAAGAGTGAGCGTCGTCCGACCTTCACCCCTGCCGAGTGGAAGACGATCCAAACCAAACTCAAGGAGTGGGTGGCGGAAGGGAAGCATCTGGCGACATGGCGGGATCGCTACTTCGCCGGTCACGCCTTCATCGTGTTGGCCTACACCGGGCTTCGGGTGGGCGAACTACGGAACCTGCGCTGGGGTGACGTTTGGACCGTAAAGGACAAGGACGGAGAATATTACGCCGGTCGAGTGCGGGGCAAAACCGGGGGAAGGGAATTCGTGTTCCAACCGGGCAGCGAGGTCAGCATCAAGCTGCTCCACAAGCTGCGTTGTAAGGAACTCAAGGAAAAGCAGGAGCAGGACGACCCCGATGCCACGGAGATTCCGACGCCTAGCCGGGAGGACCTGATTTTCTGTCACCCGGATGGTTCGGCCATTGGCTCCTACAAGCACTCCTTCGAGTCCCTGCTCAAATTCGCCAAGGTTCCAAGGGAGAAAGAGGGGGCCAATAGGACCGTCTATTCCCTGCGCCACCTGTACGCCACGAAGCGGCTTTCGGAGGAAACCAGCCCATTCCTGCTCGCACGGCAAATGGGAACCTCGGTTGAAATGCTGGAAAAGCACTACGGTCAGACTGTCACCACTTCGCTGGCGGCCCAGATCACGAAGGCGAAGCCTGCCGATATTCCAATCGCCAGCGTGGCCGATTTACCGTTCTAGCGATCAATCAAATCCTTGAGTTCCTGCCACTTTGGGTATGGGGAAAAATCAAATTTCTTCAGTTCGGGATGAAGCGGAAAAATCTTAAACTTCGCCAATACCCGCAACAGGTAGAAGTTTGGAATGAAGGCGTAAGCGAGAAGCCTTCCGAAAATGTGATTGCTTCCCGCCACGAGGTTTTGAATAATGTTGAGATCTTGATCTTCAACGATCATCCACCCCCCTTCATCATCCTCCCGGTAAAGGGGGTTTAGCGAATGGGACGATGGGTGAGAAATCTCGCTTAACCTCGAGTACAAGGCATAGAGTCCTGCGAGGTCGGATGCTTCGAGGGTCTTTACATATTGCCATGTCGGCTTTGCCTCATGTGCCGCGGGAAGCGTGGCTCTTTCTGCCTTCGTTAGCTTCCGTCCTTGAAAGAAATGGATGATTTTCTCCTCAAACGCCTCGACGCTGTAAAGGCCGTCGCCGGAGAATCCGCCCAGTGCCGACTGGAAGCTGCTCTTGTTTTCCGCAATCGAGAAGGCAAGGTGAAATGTATCGAAATACGAGTCCGCCACAGACTCTATGAGCGCACGCATATTGTTGGCCCATGCCAGAAGGTTTTGGGCTTCATATTCTCGCCAGCAAGCATCAATCCATCGGGCATTGCGGATCATCCCCAAGATCGCCGACATATGGCAGTTGTATAGAAGCTCCCGAACGACGTGCTCGTTGATGTCCTCCGGGCAGAGGACCTTCTCCCGAACAAGGCTCAAAAAATGATCGTTATCGATGAAGTGATAACGCATGGGCAGGGAGCGATTCACCACTGCGGAAGCTACAGGGCCAAACAGCGTGGCATATCCGCCGAATAGTGGTTTGGACGATGAAAAATCTCGCATGATGCCCCACTCCATTTCTCTGCGTGGATGGAAGGATAGCTCGGCAAAGTGCGTCCCGCCAAGGACGGCGGTTTAGATCAGATCGACCACTCGTTTCCTCGCCTCACTGTCACCCTCGATGTACCGCTGGGTCGTTTGGAGCGAGGAATGCCCGGCCAGATGCTGAACGTCCCGAAGCGACCCGCCCACGGTCGAAATCTTCCGGGCGGCATTGGTGATGAAGGTCCGCCGTCCGCTATGGGATGAGCAACCAATCAACCCCAGGTCACGATACCAACGCTGGAACAGGTTTACGATGGCTTGGGCCGATGTGGCCTTGGCTCGTTCGGTCTGGATCACATGGTCGCCGGGTTCGAAGAACCTCGGGTTGTCGTTGTCCTGTTCGAACAGTTCTACCAGCGAGGCCCTCAACTGCCGATTGAGCGGGATGATCCGACCGGAGTTCCCCTTGGATGCCTCGTTGGTGAGGTGGATGAAATCCCCGACCTCGCCGTCTGCCCCCATGACCATCGACCACTTGAGGCTGGCAATCTCCTTGGCCCGAAGTCCTGCCCGGACGGACAGGAGGAATATGGTCTGGTTACGAAGCCCGTTCCGGCGTGAACGGATGTAACCTGCCACCATGTCGATCTGCTGGCGGTTGAGAATTTTTGCCTGTTTGCCCAGTGCCATCGGGTACCTGCTAGTGGTTATGAATTATCCTGTTTTTACAGTAATATAACCACTAAATAGCGTACACGCCGCTGGGTGAATTTATAACCTCACTCGATCAATGGCTTAGGGCAACTGATTATCTAATTTAACGAATATAATCAGTTGTTTGATCGGAAAAAATGTTCACCGAAACCCGCGTGGTCCCGTTTTCGGCGTATAAATATCATATACCCTGAAGGCTCACGCCAAGGTTGGACACCAGATACCAGTCCCTCTGCTGCGAAAACGAGACGTGGCGAGCAATCCTCCGGGTCAGGGCGGTTGGAATTTCCTCGTAGCCAGTGGCTGCTTGGGAACCAAAGTGGATCGGGTCATGCCCGTGAAGCACGATGGCAGCTCTGAGAACAAGCATCTGCCACCATCGACGGGTCGTCGTTCCATAGCGCCGTTGATGGACCCGCTGGAATGTAGCGGGGCATAAAAGGAGACAGGCCAACCGCCCTTACCTCAACCGAGGTTGCCCCTATGGAATGTGTGAAAGTCGATTACCGTAAGATCGATTGAACATGATGCTCCTAACGGAAGGAGTATTGTGTTCAAAATCGACCCCGTAAAATTCAATATAATGATTCTCGAGCGCAGCTCGAGTTGCCGAAGGCAATGATCCTATTGATCATTATCCAGATATAACTTCTTATAAATAAGACATCTATTTTAAGGGAGTTCAACAATGAACGATAATCAATCCAATCGAATCCAGAACACATTGGTCGCTTGTCGACTACCGTTGCCACTCAAGGAACGGGCAGAATCCTATGGGGAACGACAGGACCTCAATCTGAGCCAGATCATTCGTCGTGGCATCCTGTTGGTGCTGGATCAGGACCAGACGCAGGATCGTCCATCGAAGTGGCTAACCCAGAGATGAAAACCCTCCAGAAGCCGACGACCAACCTTGCCAGCCTGAGGTCGGTGATCACCGGCATCAAGACCGGTTCCTTTGCTGCCTATCAGGTCGAGCAGGTAGCGGATGCCCGACAGCTAGGCCGAGAGGTTGAGGCCTTTATCGGCAAGGATCTCAAATCCGTCACCGTGGTGTTGATCAAAGGCTCTTGATGTAAATCCGGACAAATCTCCGGAGAACCTCAGTCCTAAATTCAAATTCGATAATCCTCCATAACAAAAATACGGAACGAGAAATTCATCTTATCCGCAAATATGGAGTTATATAATGATTATCACCGCCAATGGACAGGTTGCCCATTCCATCAATGCGTTCAGAAATGGGGAAGATATTGTTCTTGATCACACTACTGACGGAATTTTTCCCAATTTGGATTATACCATTTCGTACAGAGTTTCAGATAGGGAGGGAAAGTCTGCCTCTTTGAAATTCAAGGGCCTTGAGTTGATCGAAGGGTTTGGGGTTGTCATGCGGCTGATCCGCCACAACCATGGCTCCTTCGACCCGCTTGCCGCCCGAGAAATGGCAAGCGCTGTCACCAACATCTGGGCCTCCCTAACCATCGATAAGTCGACTGCCATGCGTGGCAAACTCGTCGACCAGTACGGCGAACACACGGTGAATAACATTCGGGAGATGATGCGAGGGAACCGCAAGAAGCGGGATCATCTGAAAAGTCTGATCGCTGGATACATGTTTATCCGCAAGATGGCTGATGACGATGATTCAAAATTCGACCCTGAGTTTCGGGTGCTCTGCGTCAACGACATTTCGGCGCCAGAAGAATTTTGCTCTGATTGGGAAAGTCAGCCGGTTACTAAGCGCCTCGGCATCAAAAGCATCGAAGAGTTCCGGGAAATCTGCCGCAACGGCGTGATCGTACCCGAATGGAAGGCGGCTGCTTGAGGTCAGAGAGGCCTGTAATCGCTGATTGATGCCCGGTTCAACCGATTTTCAGATTCCACCATTGGACCCTCCTGAGTCAGGAGGGTCCTTTTTGTATCGGGATATCAGGGTCAGAAGCTGGCGCAGGAAAGGCGATCCGGACAATTCTTCCGACAACCTCTGTCCTAATATTGAATTCCAGAATCCTCCATTGTGAAAATACGGAAAGGAAAGAGGTTCCTCTCCAAATTGAAAATGAAGGGTATGCGATATGTTTAATCTCGATAATACAAATAATGGAAATAACATTTCATTGAACGACAATTGTTCAACGGAACATTTCATTAAACTGCTAAATAAATATGAGATTTATGATATATTTTTAGATTTTTTCTCGAAAAAATTTCCGAAATATAGGAAATTTGATCTCTCCATGAACGATCTTCACGAAAATGGTCAAATTTCCATGGAGTCATGGAAGGATGAGGTGATCAAATTTATAAAATCTAACAACGGCCCTTACGTTCCTATAAAACCCCAAGAAATTAAAATAACATTGGATGCGATTGGCGATTTTTTCGATGAAGCAGATCGAAACGATTTCACGGATACAATCCACTCCAATGAATGGGTTGCCAATTGGGATAAGCGTCACGACAAAATCGTTCTTTATCCGATCATGAGGTGGGTTAACCTAATTGTTAAGAATTCGAAACGGCTCAAGGTTTCATAGCCTTATGCGGGAAACCGCCCCTTAGAGACGGCAACACATACCTTCTCTGCTTCGACGATAGACCTCCGCATTTGCCGAAGCTGCTCTTCGGCAAAGCGGAGGTTTCCTTTTTTGTCGGTTGTCGGCGCCCGGAGCAGGTAACTCGGAAGCCACTTGGCTCGTGGTCGTTTTGCCAGTTCATCCACTACGTACTGACAGAAGCCGTGTCCGATCTTTGGTCGGCCAGCCGCCAGCCATAATTGGTACATCGTAAGGGCCTTATAGAGTGGCCGTCCCCGGAGTTCCTTGGCGTTAAACTCATACGTGCCAAAGCCCGCAGCCAGAGATTTCACAGCCTCTGGGTCTTGGCCCAATTCGAGCAGCCGGTCCCGCTGCTTTGCTTCGATAAGCGCTTTGATTTCGGGCAGGGATTTGCTGACCGCTAGGTTCAACGGCACCGACAGATTGATGACGTTAGGGGCTTTGCTGACCTTTGTGATCTCCTCCACCCGAGTTGCCCCAAACAGGTAGCCATGATCCTTCCACCAATCCCGGAAGTCGATGCCACGTGGATCACCCCAAGGCTCGTAGAAGTCACGGACCTTGGATAGGTTTTCCTGTAAGGCTGGGTTATCCAAAGCCAGCTTATAGAACTCCAGCCAGAGGCGGATGTGCTGGAGACGTGAACTGACCTGCGGTTGCTTCATCGGCTCCCCCTACAGCTTGAAACTTGGCATCAGGCTTTCCAGCCATTTTCTCCGGGCCGGGTAATCCGGCATATGCTGGGCGATGAGCGCCCAAAACGCATCGGTGTGGTTGCGATGGATGAGATGGCAAACCTCGTGGAGGACCACATATTCCAGCACGGCCTTGGGCGCTTCGATGAGGTGCCAGTTCAGCTTGATCACGCCGCTCTTGGTCAGACTGCCCCAGAGCGTATCCGAGTGGGTGATCTGGACGCCTTGGCTTTTCAGGCCGAGTTTCGCCTCAAAGCCTTTGGCCAGCGCCGTCGCCTCCCGCTTCAGGTACTTCTTGAACCAAGTGACCATGCGGACGCTCAGCATCGCCCCCATGTCCTCGTCACTGAGGTGTACGGGCGCGGTGATGCGGAACCCGTTGTTGAACTGGATATCGAAGTCCGCCACCTCGCCCCGTGTCAGCAGCACCTTGGCATTGCGACCACGGAATCGGATTTTCGCTCCGGATTGAAGGCGGTCGTAGGTGTGGCGTTCAATGTAGGCCAACCGCTCGTTCATTTCGGTCAGCTTGTTGAACACCCAATGCCGCTTCTGCTGAACGAAGGCGCAGATATCCGCGTCCTCCGCCGCCGTGGGAGCAACCACCTCGACGTTGTGCGGCGTAACGATGATGCTCTTGCGGCTGGCGAGGTCGCTGCGACGGACCGCATAGGGAATGGCAACCTTGCCAACCTGTATCTCGGCCATCACTGGAACTTCGCGTAGTTCTTGACGGCGTACTCCTCCACCGGAACCGACACTTCCTTGAAGGACGCAAGGCCATTCGTGTGCGCCAAGGCCCGCACCTGCTGGCGGAGTTCCTTCTTGAGCTGGTCGCGGGTTTGCCAACCCTTGGGGGCAGTATCGTCGCTGGCGTAGAGGTCATCCACCGCAGCGGCAAATGCCTTTAGGGTATCGGCATTACCATCGGGTTCCAGCCCCTCGACAAGGCGCAGGATGGCATATGCCCGCGCGTTCATGCCGCTATCGATGTGGGACTTTTCCTCGGCCTCAAGGTCCTTGGCTTCCTGTTCCAATGCGCTGAGCGCATCAGCTGCGGCCATCTGGCCTTCCTGAAACTTTTTGAGGATCGTCAGCACCCGCTCCGAGAATGGGCCGAACCGCAACGGGTTGTCGGCAACCTTTTCCGTCAGCACCTTTTTCAGTTCGATGCCCTTGCGGATCGCCGCCGTCTTGATGTCCGGTTCGGACTTGCCCTCGGTCTGGAAATCCTCCCAAAATTCTGGGTCGGTGATGTGCCGGACCTTACAGATCGTTGAAATGCCGGTCACGTCGAGGTGCGTGTGGAGCATTTCGCGGATTTTGTGGCTGTAGTCCTTGAGGTCTATGGATTCCCGTTCCTCAAAGGCCTGTGTGGCAACGGCGATGAAGCCCACCACCCATTTGAGGTCCGCCGTGAATTCCAAGATTTCAGGATCGGGGCTAAGCGCCTCGTAACACCGGATGAACTTTTTGGCCTTCCGCTTGAAAGTCAGCCATTCATCCTCGGTGCCGAGCGATTGGATCAGGGCATCGAACTCGCCCTTTAGCTCATCCTTTCGCGCTCCTTCGGCCCGTTTCACGACCTTGAGATAGGGCTTCACCTCGGCAAAGGCGGATTTCAATTCGTCCCGGAGGCCATCGAGGTCACGCAGCGCCCCGGCCACATCCTCAGAGCGGTAGGATTCCAAAGCATCATCAAGGCGTTTGGTGATGCCGATATAATCGACGATAAATCCGTACTGCTTGGCCGTGTTGTACACCCGGTTCGTCCGGGCAATCGCTTGGAGCAGGTTGTGTTCCTTGAGCGGATTATCGAGGTACATCACGGCCTCGATTTGCGCGTCAAACCCGGTCAGCAGCTTGTTACAGACAATCAGGAACGAGAGCGGGGAATCCTTCTTACAGAACTCCTTGATGACATCCTTCTCGGCCTGCTTGTCGAGATTGTATTCCCGAAGCCCGGCGCGGATATCCTCAATATGGGTGTCCTCGCTGGGCTTTTCGTCATTCTGGGCCGACGAAAACACACAGGCCGACATAGCGGCGGCTTTGGCTTCCGCCTCGTCCTGGGCCATCCCCTGTTTGATGAAATCGTCGGCAATCACCCGGTCTAGGGCGCGCTTGTAGAGGATCACCGCCTCACGATCGATGCCGACAATCTGGGCCTTCAGGCCATCGGGCTGGATGAACTGCTTGAAGTGGGTCCAGATGTCATAGGTGATCAGTTCCACCCGCTTCGGGTGCTTGGCGAGTTCCGCCATGCTGACCCCGCGCTCCTTGAGGCGGGCAATCACATCATCCGATTCATGGGCGAACCACTGGTCGAACAGGATGTCCATCTTCTCAGGATCGACCTGCCATTCGGTTTTCCGGCTGGTGTAGCGGATGGGAACGGTCGCCCCGTCAGCCACGGCGTCGTCGATGCCGTACTTATCAAGGTAGCCTTCCGCCGCCTCTGAAAAGTGGTTGTAGGTGTCGCGATCGCCCTTTTTGACCGGGGTGCCGGTGAAGCCGAAGAACGAGGCTTTGGGCATGGTGGCCCGCAGGTACGCGCCGAGGTTCTTTTCCTGCGTCCGGTGGCATTCATCCACCAGCACGATCCAGTTCTCGCTATCCGGGATCGCCGTTTCCGAACCTTCGAACTTCTGGATGGTGGACAGCAGGACCAGCCCCATCGTGTTCTTGTTGAGGTTTTCGCGCAGCTTGCTGCTGGACGTGATGGATATGGGATTGGGCAGGCCACAGTTGACGAAGGTCTTGGAAATCTGGTCGTCCAGATCGACCCGGTCGGTCAGTACCAACAGGTTGGGGTTGAACACTTTGGCACTCGTCAGGTGCTGCTTCAGCTTGAGCGCGGCATAGACCATAGTCAGGGACTTGCCCGACCCCTGCGTGTGCCAGATCAGGCCCTTACGGGTGTGTCCGTCCGATGCGCGGTCGAACAGCTTGTTGACCGCCCGGTACTGTTGGTAGCGGCAAATTTTCTTGATGGTCTTGCCGCTATCGGGATCGACCTCGAACACCACGAAATGCGCCAAGAGTTCCAGCAGCCGCGATGGTTCGCACAGGCAGTATAGGCCCTTCGCCAGCGGGGTCACGAAATCGGCATCGGCCTTGGGATAAGGATCGCGCCAGAAACCCCAAAACGGCGATGGTGATCCGGTCGCCCCATAGAGCGACGGCTGTGCCCCGTCGGTGACGATGTTGAACAGGTTGGAATAGAACAGCCGTGGGATTTCGTTCTCGTACAGCTTGATCTGCTCGAAGGCCTCGCCCGTTTTGTCCTTGGCCGATAGCGGCGTCTTGGCCTCGATCACCACCAAGGGAATGCCATTCACGAACAGCACCACATCCGGGATACGGTTCTTTTCCGCCTGAACCCGGAACTGGTTGGTGACGGTGAAGGTGTTATTGGCTGTGTCGTGGAAATCGATCAGGCGGATGGTGCGCTTCTTGGCCTCGCCCGCCACGGTGCGGCTGTATTCGCCCCGGAGAACCTTGGTCCATTCCTGATTGTCGCGGATGTTCAGGACATCGGCGTAAACCTGATTGGCCGTATCGCCGTCGATCCCGTTGATCCGGGCAATTGCGGCCTTGAACACATCCTTGAGAATGACCTGATTGAACCCATCACGGGCAGCTTCATTCTCGGACGGCTTCATCCATGACCAGCCGATGGCGACCAGTTCGTCGATACAGCGTTTTTCGGCCAGCAGGTATTCGCTCATTATGCGGCCACTTTCTCGGGCTGGTTGACCCTGACCCTGCCGGTCAACAGGTCATCCATGGTGCCTTTTTTGAGGGCGTGGAGGGATGTCAGATAGGCTTTTTGCCCGGCGAGCATTTGGTCGATTTCGTATGCCATCCGCGCAATCTCCTCCTGCTCCGCTCTGGGAGGCAACGCGATGTTCAGTTTGCCGATACTGCCGAGGTTCAGCCCAGCCTTTGACCCGGAATCGTTCAAAAACAACATTTGCTTCTGCCCGAAGTCAGAGGCGAGATAATAAGCGAGAAACTTTGGATAAATCTTTGCGGGTAGCGGGCGCGCCAAGGCAATGTGTTGATTGATGTAGGCTTCCCCGATGGCGTCAATGTCATCAATAATCGCGGTAATGCCCAGATCTGCCGTTATCGAAATCAGCACATCGTTTTGCTGAAGACGGGTTCGTGTTCCTTCAGAGGAGTTTTCGGGAAGGCGCACGTACACGCAATCATCCAAGTTTATTTGGATGCTATCGCGCTTAAGGTTGGTGATGCGAACGAAAAGCGCTCCCTCATCGGCATAGTATTGCGCCCAACCACGCGAACCGCTGGTAATGAAGCTTGTCAGTTCGTTAAGCGAATGGACCTCCCAATTCTCGGGAATCTCGCCCAGCGATGAATCCTTGAACTCGGTATGGCCGATGCCGCGCGTCAGCAGAGTTTGGAGCAATCCCTGCTTGACCGTCTTGGTCTGCTCGATGACCGCCTTGGTTGCCTCAATCGCGGCGTCAACCGAGCCTAGGATTTCGGCAATGCGCTGTTGCTCGGGGAGTGGCGGAAGGTTCAAGGGTCGCTGTTCGATGGCCCCCTTGGTGATGTGGATCATGGTTGATCCATTGCCCTCACTGGCCTTAATCCGATCCACATCCCACTCGAGAAAATGATAAAGGAAATGTTTGTCGACCAATGTGCGGTCGGGCATCAATTTCCATATGTGATAATGGTATATAACCTTGCCGCCATTCCAAATTTTGGGCGCGAAAGATGCTGACCACGCGTATAGAAGATCGCCATGATCACAGTATTTTTCATCGTCTAGTTCGAGATCGGAAAAGTACCAATTCTCGTTGGTGAAGAAATTGCCAACCCGCAACACAGGGTACTTCCCTGAGGCGAGCAACTCCTCCTTTTTGTACGCACGGCCATTCAAAAACTGGCAAATGTCGATCAGCCTTGTGTCGCGCCAATCTTCAGGAAGCATATCCAAGCTCCTTGAGGTGGCTCAGCATAGCCTTCTCTGCCTCATTGCGCTGGTCGATCAGTTCCATCAGCGTGGTGAGTTCTGCTGCCACATCGATGGCTTCCTGCTCCTCGGCAATCTGGACATACCGGGAAATGTTGAGGTTGTGGTCATTGCCCGCAATCTCATCCATCGGCACCACGCGGGCAAATCGTTCCTCGTCGGTCCATGCCTCATAGGCCGTAACGAACCGCTTCACGTTGGCCTCGGTAAGGGAGTTCTGGGCCTTACCTTCCTTGTATTCCTCGGCCCCGTTGATGATCAGCACCTCGCCGCGCCGGTCGGCAGGCTTGGCCTTGTTGATCACCAAGATACAGGCAGGGATGCCAGCGCCGTAGAACAGGTTCGGCGCGAGGCCGATCACCGCTTCGATGATGTCATCCTTGAGCATACCCTCGCGGATTTTTCCCTCTGCTCCGCCACGGAACAGGACGCCGTGGGGCAGCACAACCGCCATTTTCCCATCGGCCTTCAACGAAGCAATCATGTGCTGAACGAAGGCCAGATCGCCATAAGATTTCGGCGGGCAACCATACATGTCGCGCCCATAGGGGTCACCATTGGACCAGATTTCGTAGCCCCATTCCTTGAGGCTGAACGGAGGGTTGGCAATCACCCGGTCGAACTGACGCAACCCCTTTGACCCTTCAGCCAACAGGTTCTTGGGTGACCGCAAAGTGTCCCCCCGTTCGATCACGGCATCGTCGATGTCGTGGAGGAACATATTCATCTTACAGATGGCCCAGGTGTTGAGGTTCATCTCCTGCCCGTAGAGGCGGAGCGATTTGGCATTCAGGCCGCGCCGCTGGAGGTCGAGGAACGACTGGATCAACATTCCGCCCGACCCGCAGGTAGGATCGTAAACGGTGTTGCCTTCCTCCGACTTGAGGACCTGAACCATAAGCCGGACCACCCACTCGGGGGTATAGAACTCGCCGCCCTTCTTGCCGCTATCGTCGGCAAACTGCTTGATCAGGTACTCATAGGCATTGCCCAGCATATCCGCCGACACGTCGGCAGTCCGCAGGCGGTAGCGGTCAAAATGCTGGATCAGCATCTGGAGGGTTTCGTCCGGGAAACGCTGCTTGTTGTTGAAATCCACGTCCTGAAAGATGCCCAGCAACCGGGGGTTGGCATCTTCGACCTTGTGGAAGGCGCTGTTGAGGTGTTCGCCGATGTTGGTGGTGTGCTTCTTCACCTGATCCCAGAAGGCACCATCGGGGATGTCGAAACGGTGTTCGTCGGGATCGGCGGCAAGTTCGGCATCGTTGTACTGAGCCATCCGGGCGTCGAACTCCTCGGCCCACACATCGCTCAGCCGTTTGAAAAACAGCAGGCCGAAGATGTAGTGCTTGTAGTCCGAGCTATCGATCCGGCCACGCAGGATATCGGCGGCTTTCCAGAGATGGCTTTCCAACTGGGAAAGGGTAAGCCTTGAGGCGTCAGCAGTGGTCATCGAAAATAAATCCCCCATCGAATTGTCTCAGACCAGCTTAGGCTGACAGCTCATTGAATATCTTCGCCCAAGATCGGGGCGGTGTCAGGCACAAATTGTCCTCTCGGACAAAGGCACATTTTCCGGGAGTGCTGTGGTTTTTACAAATGTCGGGACTGGAATGACGGCATCCAACAGTTTGTACTAGACTGTCTTCAGGGCTTATTGGCCTTTTTTGGTTGTTCATTCCATACTTCATTAGAAATAATGTTCCCGAATATCGCGGCAGTTTGAAGCCTTATTACCATGCGGCCATCAAACTGCTACCACCAGATTGAACGCGGACGACCACCGAAGAGCGAGCCAACGATGAGCGCATTGATCCAATCGGTCCCGGATGTGGAGACCCTCTTGGCCCTTCAGCCAGAGGAGTTGGGGCGCATTCTGTTGGGCGTGGCCGCTTCTGAGCTTCAGAATGGTATGTTTCACCCCAACAACGTGACATCCGACGCGAACCTATATGGGGCGTACAGCTTCGATGCTGGCCAGCATTACCCGCAGACCCGAAAGGCAGAAATATCCATCGCCATCGGCGAGGCTTGGCATTGGCTGGAACTCAATATGCTCATTATGCCTGCTACAGATACCAACGGGCAGAACGGGTTCAAGGTCCTGACACGTCGAGGGCGCGAGTTGGCGAACTCGCCGGAAGGCTTCCGGTCCTATGCGTCTGCCGCTGAATTTCCGAAGTCGCTCCTTCACCCTGCGATACGGGAGGATGTGTGGTTGAAGTTGGCGCGGGGCGACTATGCGGACGCAGTGTTTCGGGCATTCCGAACCGTGGAGGAGAGGGTCCGAAAGGCAGGAAGCTATTCTGCTGACAAGCTTGGCGTTGACCTGATGAGGCTGGCCTTCAGGCCGGAACATGGCCCCCTTGCTCGGAAGGAGGATCACAAAGGTGAGCAGGAGGCACTCATGTCGCTTTTTGCTGGTGCCATCGGATCATACAAAAACCCGCACTCCCACCGGACGGTCGAAATGAACGATCCATGCGAGGCTCGGGAAATGGTCATGCTGGCCTCCCATCTCCTCAGAATCATTGATGAGAGGGCGTCGTATCAAGCCGCACCCTAGAACATCGCTTGTCGCTTGGCGTAGCCGATGATGTCTAGGATGTTGCTGGCAAGCGAGGAGCTTTCCTTCGTGCCTCGTTCGAGCAGAGAGGTCAGCACCTCGCTATAAGGTACGGTTCGGACACCAAGCTCGTTCATGATGTCGAGTTCGACCGGGTGCCGGGAAATACCATGTACGAGGACGTACTGCCATTCCGAACCCGGCAGAATTCCGAGCCTGCGTTCGGCCTTGATGGTCTTGGTGAACTTTTTATCGACCCATTGCTCGACGCCAGCCCGCACTTCTTCCGGCGTCCGCCGTTTCGCGCTTGGGCCACCGCCAATGTAGCCAATGGGGTTGAAGCTGATCTGGACCTCAACGTGCCATCGTTCCATCCCATCGGGGCGCTCCCGGATGGCAAGGAGGTCTATCTCATCGACGCCACACTTGATGCCCCGCATGGTGAAGAAGCCTTGGCGGTTCAGCCATTCCTCGACCAGTTGCTCGTCCAATAGTGACATGCCGCCCCCTCAATTTGGCTTATGGCTTACCAAGGGTCACGATGGCTATCAAACGGGGATCGGAGCCAAGGCACAGGTCAATGCCCGGAAAGTGGCTTGAAAGCTTATGTTTCTGGGCTAGATGAGGGCCATCGGACCTGAACAAAAGATTTTACAAAACCTATACAAATCCGAATACCGCCATTCAACCCATTGAAAATACAACATCTATTTGGTTAGTCACCGCCCTCCGAAGGCAAAGGCCACAGGTTCGAATCCTGTCGGGTGCGCCATTTCTCCCATGCTCACGCTTGTTACATCGCCGCCAAGGCATGCTGGTGCTGCAACCCGCACGGGTCGGTAGCCGAAAATGCTATTGTTGGCGCGCGTGATTTCCCCTTTGTTCCGGGTCCTTAGGGTCCAAACTCAATCAGGGCACGTTCGAGGTTCGAGGCAGAATGGCTCAGCGCAAGGAGGCAGGGCGCAGGAATATGTCGATATTTCCAGTCCTGCCGACGCGGCGATGGGCCATTCTGGCCGAACCCCTTCGGGGCGTCCAAATGGCTTCGATATCGGGCAAACCGGCCCTTGCAAAGGCAGCCAGCCTTCGCGGCGGGCCGCTTCGCCCGATATCTTCGCCATTTGGACGCCTCGAACGTGACCTGATTGAGTTTGGACCCTAAGGTCTCTCGGCAGGTTCAGGATGTCACGCGACAACGTCGAGCCCTACAGGCGGTATCTCATCAGGTTGCCCTGGTTGAAGCAGGGGATGTTCACCCCTGTCGGCGTCAACCGCGCCTATTCCCGCATTCGCGAGCGCTTCGAGCACGCCGGCTTTCACATCGCAGCCAACGACGACCGCCTGATGCGGTTTTGCGCCTATCGGGATCGCAAGGAGGGCGAATGCACATGCCTTCACGTGGTCTGGGTCAGGCTCAGCGGTCATTCGACCTACATCAGCTACGGCGTCGATCCGCGATACTTCTTCTTCTGGTTCTGCCGCCGGGGAGACCATCTCGAGAAACTGCGTCGCTGCGGGCAGGTGATCCGTGCCGCGCTCGAGGCCGACTGACCTGCGACATATGAAGCACAAGGTTCCTCCAACCGTGGCAAGCCCGGCAGAAGACATTGCCCTGTCCAGCGCGATCATCGGCATCGATCACTCGACTGGCGAAGTCGCCGTCATGGCCGCGCCGGACGAGACACGGCAACGTGACCGTTTTCCCCATGTCTTCGGCGCGTGCGATCCCTACTGGTCGGATCACGGCGAGGAAGCGTTGCGAGGAGAGTTGCTGGTGCAGATATGGCACGCGGTAACCTTGCTCGGCGTTCTCCCCTCGGCAATCCACGAAGCGCTGCTGGTCCTGCCCGAATATCGCGACCTTATGCCGATCGAGGCATTGCCCAAGCCCTACCGGAAGTAGCCTGGTCCAACTTGGCCGGAAGCAGCGCTGACGAGGTGTGTTGCGCTTCATCTTGACAAAACGAACCATATAGGTTATACGCCTCGCCCACAGGTCAGGAGAGGGCCAAAGGCCAACCCGCTCCTCTCCCTTCGGAAGCTGATGCTGTGTGCTGACGCTTCCGGCGCGATCGGTGCGGCAGGTACTCACGGGTTCAATGCGGGGCGTTAAGCCCAGACCCACCGGGCAAACCCTGTCGTTACCCAAGGACAGACAGGACACCCCAGGGCTGATAGCACGGCGCCGAACCCTGAGCGACGCTGCGGATGCGGAACCCGCCATGATTGTGCGACAGTGTCAGCACAAACGACGAGTTCTTTTCACGCAGCCGCTTGCCAAGAAGCGAAGGCAGCCCGCGAGCCGCTGCCAAAGCTTCGTCCTTTCGCATTGTCCGCCCTCAGGCTGAGCCGACAAGGGGTTCGGAACCGCCCCCCGGCCACTCGCAACCGGTCCCGCGATCTGTGACACTCCCACCGGCGTTACCGTCCGCACTCGCCAGCGGATGAACCTCCGCGTCTCCGCGCGAAACCGATCTTCTTCCCCGGCGCCATCTGCTTCCTCTGCGTCTCTGCGAGAAACAAGCATCCTGCGCCCACCCGCGAAGGCGAGGTTAGTCGCCTCCGGCGCTCTGCCAGACGACGTCTCCGACACGCCCCGCCTTGACTCCCGACTCCATGCCGCCAAGAGGTCCGCACCAGACATTGCCAAGGCAGCCCACTTGATGATCCGGCGCTTCGCCTCCCTGCTCGATCCCTTCCTGATGGCGCTGATCGCCACCGTGGTCCTCGCGAGCCTGCTGCCTGCGCGGGGGAGCTTTGTGCCGATCGTCGGCGCGGCGGCGGATGCCGGGATCGTGCTGCTGTTCTTCCTCCACGGCGCCAAGCTTTCGCGCGAGGCGATCTGGGAAGGCGCGCGCAACTGGAAGCTGCATCTTGCGGTGCTCGCGGCAACCTTCGTGCTGTTCCCGCTGCTGGGCCTTGCCTGTGGTGCGCTGCCCTTCCTTCCGCCCGAGTTCGCGGTGGGCCTGCTGTTCCTGACCCTGCTGCCCTCGACTGTCCAGTCGTCGATCGCCTTCACCGCCATCGCGCGCGGCAATGTCGCCGCAGCAGTCTGCGCGGCCTCGTTCTCGAACCTTGCCGGGATATTCGTGACGCCCGCGCTTGTCGCCATTCTGCTCGGCGGGGCGACGGGCGGCTTTTCATGGGCCTCGGCGCAGACCATCGTCCTGCAACTGCTCCTGCCGTTCATGGCCGGGCACCTGCTGCGCCCGTGGTTCGGCGGCTTCGTCACGCGCAACAAGGCGTGGCTCGGCAAGGTCGATCGTGGCTCGATCCTGCTGGTGGTCTATTCCGCGTTCGGCGCGGCCGTGGTCGAAGGCCTGTGGCAGCGCGTGCCGCCGCTCGGCCTGCTGGTCTTGACGCTGGTCTGCGGGGTGCTGCTGGCGATCGTGCTTGGCGCAACCTGGTGGCTGGCGCGCGCCATGAAGCTCCCGCGCGAGGATGCGATTGTCCTCCTGTTCTGCGGCTCGAAGAAGAGCCTTGCCTCGGGCGTGCCGATGGCGGGCGTGCTGTTCCCTGCCGCCTCGGTCGGCATCGTGCTGCTGCCGGTCATGGTCTTCCACCAGTTGCAACTGATCGCCTGCGCCCTGATCGCGCCGCGATTGGCGCAACGGGCGCCGGAACAGGAAACGGCGGCGTAGCCCGTCGCTGCGCCGCCGTTCCTTTACGTTCGACCGATCAGAACCGGTCGGCGTTCATCACCTTGGTCCATGCCGCCACGAAGTCGGCCACGAACTTGTCCTTGGCATCATCCGAGGCATAGACTTCGGCCACCGCGCGCAGCTCGGAATTCGAGCCGAACACGAGGTCGACCGGCGTCGCCGTCCACTTCAGCGCACCGCTCGCACGGTCCTTGCCTTCATAGAGCCCCGGTGTCGCCGCCTTCGCCCACACCGTGTCCATCGACAGCAGGTTGACGAAGAAGTCGTTGCTCAGCGCACCCGGACGGCTGGTGAACACGCCCGCCGCAGAGCCTCCGGCATTGGCCCCCAGCGCGCGCATGCCGCCGAGCAGCACGGTGGTTTCGGGCACCGTCAGCCCGAGCATGTCCGCCTTGTCGACCAGCGCCTCGGTCGGTCCGTAGAACGAGTCCGCCGCATAGTAATTGCGGAAGGCATCGGCCTTGGGCTGGAGGTAGCCGAACGATTCCACATCGGTCTGCGCCTGCGTCGCATCGACCCGGCCCGGCGTGAACGGCACGCTCACCTCCTTGCCCGCAGCCTTGGCCGCCTGCTCGATGGCCGCATTGCCGCCCAGCACGATCAGGTCGGCCAGGCTCACCTGCTTGCCGCCCTTGGCCGCCTTGTTGAAGCTCAGGCGGATTTCCTCGAGTTTGGCCGTCACCTTGGCCAGCTCCGCCGGATCGTTCACCGCCCAGTCCTTCTGCGGGGCAAGCCGCACGCGGGCGCCGTTGGCACCGCCGCGCATGTCGGTCGCGCGGAAGGTCGAGGCCGAGGCCCAGGCCGCCCGCACCAGCTCTGCCGTGGTGAGGCCCGAAGACAGGATGCTGCCCTTGAGCGCCGCAACGTCAGCCGCATCGACAGGCGCATATGTCGCCTTGGGCAGCGGGTCCTGCCAGGTCATCGTCACCTTGGGCGCATCCTTGCCGAGGTAGCGCGCCTGCGGCCCCATGTCGCGATGGGTCAGCTTGAACCACGCGCGGGCAAAGGCATCGGCGAAGGCCTGCGGGTTCTTCTTCCAGCCCAGCGTGATCTTGCGGAAGCCGGGGTCCTCGCGCATCGCGATGTCCGTCGTGAACATGATCGGCGCGTGGCGCACGTCAGGCCGGTGCGCATCAGGCACGAGGTTCGCCGCCGCCGGGTCCTTCGGGATCCACTGCGTCGCCCCTGCCGGGCTCTTGGTCTTGACCCACTCGAAGCCATAGAGGTTGTCGAGATACTGCGTGGTGAAGGCGATCGGATTGGCCGACCATGCGCCTTCGAGTCCGCTCGTCACGGTGTCCTCGGCATTGCCCTTGCCGCACTTGTTGGCCCAGCCAAGGCCCTGCTGCTCGATCTTGCCTTGGCCCGGATCGTTGCCAACACATTCCTCGGGCTTGCGCGCACCATGCGCCTTGCCGAAAGTGTGGCCGCCCGCGATCAGCGCGGCGGTTTCCTCGTCGCTCATCGCCATCGCACCGAAGGCGCGGCGGATGTCGGCGGCGGCGGCGAGCGGATCGGGCACGCCGTTCGGACCTTCTGGGTTCACATAGATCAGGCCCATCTGCGTCGCGCCCAGCGGCCCCTTGAGGTTGCCCTTGCCATCGCGGCGCTTGTCGTCGAGCAGCTTGGTTTCCGGCCCCCAGAACACGAGGTCCGGTTGCCAGGCATCGACGCGCCCTCCGGCAAAGCCCAGCGTCTTGAAGCCCATGTCCTCCATCGCGACATTGCCGGTGAGGATCATCAGGTCGCCCCACGAAAGCTTGCGCCCGTACTTCTGCTTGATCGGCCAGACGAGGCGGCGGGCCTTGTCGAGGTTGACGTTATCGGGCCAGGAGTTGAGCGGCTCGAAGCGCAGCTCGCCACCGTCCGAACCACCGCGCCCATCACCGGTGCGATAGGTGCCCGCGCTGTGCCAGGCCATGCGGATGAAGAACGGGCCGTAGTGGCCATAGTCCGCAGGCCACCACGGCTGCGGCGTGGTCAGCACCTTACGGATATCGGCCTTGACCACATCGAGATCGAGCGAGGCGAACTCCTTGGCATAGTCGAAGTCCGGACCATAGGGATTGGCCTTGGTCGCCTCGTTCTGGCGCAGCGCGGTCAGGTCCAGTGTCTTGGGGAACCATTCCTTCGCGGCGGGCTCGCTCGTCGGCGTTGCGGTTTCGGCCAAAGCGGCGTTGCCGAGCGGCAAGGTGGCCGCGAGCACGGCGGCAAGCGCGATCCTGCTGATCTGCATGAGTTTCTCTCCTCCTGTCGTCCCGCACGATAGCGGGCCGACAATCGAATAAATCGCTCAATGGTCACAGACCAACGGGTTAGTCCTATCACAGTGATCGGCTGGACCGTTCATCTTGTAGCAATTCAGCAATGAATCCGATGGGGAGGTGCGCGAACGAAGGCCGATGGATCCCGGCCTACGCCGGGATGACATGAAAAGAGTAGCCACACACAGCTACGTCGCCCCGGCGCAGGCCGGGGCCCACAACCTCGCCCGCAAGGCACCGCGCTTGTGAATTGAGCGGTAAGTATTCCCCGAAGGAAAGCTGTGACACCGAAACTGAAGATGTGGTGGTTGTAGAAACTGGAGCGGGCGAAGGGATTCGAACCCTCGACCCCAACCTTGGCAAGATTTCAAATTGCCCTGAAGCGGCTTTCTGATCCTACGCCAGAGCCCTACAAAACCCTTGGTTTATTGACACTTTCTAGGTCCGCGAGCAAGTTTGTCTACGCCACGAACCGCCCTCACGGTGGGATACTGGTGGTATACTAGGAGCGAGCACTGCCATGGGTGTCCGAAGCCAACTTTCACTAACCAAGCGAACGGTGGACGCAGCGCATCCGGCCGACAAGCGGTATTACATCTGGGACAGCGATCTTCGAGGGTTCGGTCTCAGGATCGAGCCTTCCGGGATCAAGACCTTCGTCACCAAGTATCGTGTGAACGGCGGCGGACGAAACGCACCCCAGCGGATTCAGACGGTCGGGCGGTATGGCACCTTGACCCCTGATGAGGCTCGCAGGAAGGCAAAGGCCATTCTTGGCAGTGTGGCCGCTGGTGCCGATCCTGCTGGCGACCTCGCCGCTCGTCGGCGCGAGATGACCATGGCCGCGCTGATCGACTTCTATGAAACCCATGGCTGCGTGGTTCAGCGCGGCAAGCGGATCGGCGAACCGATGAAGCCGCTGACCAAGGCTTATACCCTGGCCCGGCTTCGCCATCACGTTGTCCCCCTTCTCGGCAATCGCCGCGCGAAGGATGTGACCAGTGGTGACATCGAACGGTTCGCTGCCGAAGTGTTGGCGGGCAAGACCGCGAAGAATGAGAAGATCGGCCCGCGCAAGCGCATCATCGTCAAAGGTGGCCCGGGCGCTTCCCGCAAGGTCGTGCGCGACCTCTCAGCGGTATTCAGCTTCGCCAAGCGCAGCGAGATAATCGAGCGCAATCCGGTCGAGAACGCCGCCGTGCGCAAGACCGACGGCCAAAAGACCCGCTTCCTCACTCTCGAAGAGGTAGGACGTCTTGGTAGCGCTCTCGACCAGCTCGAAAGCGAAGGTACCAACATCAAGGCGATCAACATTGCCAGACTCTGGGCGCTGACGGGCTGCCGCCGCAACGAGATCGCCGGGCTCAAATGGGATGAGGTCGACTTCGACAACGGCCTGCTCGTGCTGGAGGACAGCAAGACGGGCCAGTCGATGCGTCCGCTTGGGACAGCGGCTCTGATCCTGCTCCAACAGATCGATCGCGACGAAGACAGCGAATATGTCTTCCCCGCCGATACCGGAGAAGGTCACTTCCAGGGAACGAAGACCCCATGGGCGCGGGCCATCAGAATAGCCCAGTTGCCTGGCGTGACGCCGCACACCTTGCGCCACACGATCGGGTCGACCGCGATTTCGACCGGGGAGGCTATTGCGCTCACTGGGGCTATCCTCGGCCATTCCAATCCCCGCTCGACCGCGATCTACGCCCACATCCAGCACGAGCCGTCACGCAAGGCCGCCAATCGCGTGAGCAAGAAAATCGCAGCGGCCCTGCTTCCCAGTGCCTCGCAAACCGGGCCATTGACGCTGGAAGACCAGAAGCTGCTTCAGGCGCTGAAGACCCGGTTCGGCAAGGACGACACCAGCGGCCGCAAGCTCCGCGAAGCCGTCATGGCCCTCATCGATCAACACAGCGCTCCGCAAGACGCATCTAATGCGGCCTAGACGGATGGTAACGAATATGTTACCTATGGCGGTGCAATGTGATTGTTGAGGAGTATGTCCGCGAGGATGGCACCTGCCCGTTTCGGGGCTGGTTCGATGATCTCGATGTCCAGGCCGCCGCCAAGGTTGCGACCGCTATCGTCCGGATGGAGTTGGGCAACCTGTCGAACGTCAAATGGATCGGCGGCGGGCTGGGTGAATACCGGATCGATTGGGGACCGGGATACCGGCTCTATCTGACCCAGGACGGCGATCAACTGGTCATCCTGTTTGTCGGAGGTACCAAGAAGCGGCAACAGTCCGATATCGGGCAGGCAAGTGCGCTGCTTGATGAGTACAAGGGCCGGAAGGCCAAAGCGAAGAAGGCAAGGAGCTAGGCAAAGTGGCGCTGACCCGCGATTTCAAGGAAACGGTGAAGGAGCGCGCGGCGCGCGACCCAGCCTTCGCCAAGGCCATGCTCGACGAAGCGGCAACCGCCTTTCTCAATGGGGAGCCCGAAGTCTCCCGCCTGATTCTGCGCGATCTGGTCAACGCCTCGGTTGGCTTCGAAGACCTTGCCGCCGAGACAAAGCGCCCAAGCAAGAGCCTGCACCGGATGCTGTCGGAAAAGGGCAATCCCAGCATGGACAACCTTGCCGCAATCTTCGGAGCTGTGCGCAAAAGGCTTGGTGTGTCGTTCGAAGCCCATGCCATCGAGGCCGCCTAAGTCAGTTCTCTCACTAACCTGATGGCAGAAATCCTACGACAGAGCCTCGCCGCCCTTGCCCATCGACCTTTCGCACCAGGCGCGACGGCTCCGGATTAAAGGTGCCTGCTGCAAAATGCGGCGACGGAGTAACGCGGCACGTGGACCGTGTGCCCGACCGCACTTTTGGCCCCTTTCATTGTCTCGAATGTGGCGAAGCGCTGCTCTACAGGCAGTCACGCCGTGCCCGGACCCATTTCGCACATCGCCCAGACACCACTTGTACTGGCGAAACCGCGCTGCACTTATATGCCAAGGCACGTCTCGCGGAATTGCGGGAATTCACATTCACCCCGCTCGTTCTTAGCCATTCGGGCCTTCAAGAGACTGTCTTCGAGGGCGGACGGTTTGCGCTCGATGCTGTTTGGATCGAGACAGACCAGTTCACATTCCGCCCAGATGCGACCGTTGTCATTGGCAATCGATCATTCGCCATCGAGTTCAAGGTCTCCAATGCGGTCAACGAGGATAAGCAGGCAAAAGTTGCCGCAACTCCACTTCCCATGATCGAAGTAGACTTAAACTCCATACGAGCAGGAGCGCTCAATGCGGATGAGCTCGACGAAGCCATCCTCCACGGAGCTGACCGCGTTTGGATTCATCATCCGGAGCGTGAAGAAGGACAGCGTAGACTCGATCAGCGAGTCGAGGCCCAAAGGAAGGAACGCGGTCGCCGACTAAAGTATCATATCGAAAAGAAGGTTCGGCTCGCATTCGATCGCGACGCGCACCAGGAAACCCTCAAGTGGGTCGAGGATGCCGGATTCTTGGACTTCATTGGCGTGCAGGTTGACTGCGCACACTGGTTCGGGGTCGGGCTTCCCGTTTGGCAGGCCGCTGTCCTTGAGAGCTATGTGATCGGTCCATCTCTGCAGAACTCGCCAGGTTGCAGGCTCAAGATTCGTGGAGACTGGCCGGACTACGGGGCGCTCGCAAACCGGCTGCCATCGTCGATGATAAGAACGGACTTAAGCTCCTATCGTTCGAAATCCCTCGAGGCCGCCGGATATACGGCCGAATCGTTCGGCAAACCTGATCACGCGGTCCACTACTACCTCGTCCATTTGTGCGGCGAACCTAGTTTGGTTTTTTGGGACAAGGATGAACAAGCATTCTTCGTCGAACCTGAAGTTCATGGGCGCCTCCATCGCCGACAGGAATTGCGCCGCAAACTGAGTCGAATCCTTCAGGCAGCGACAGCGCCCAATGTTGACGACGTGGTTGAGCGATGGCTGCACAGATACAACGCAGGCGGGCGATCACCGGCAGCCCTGGCAGCCGACGGAGGCGATGGATACAGGGCCCTTCTGAATCGCTTGGAAAATCTGCTGAAGATGGCGGAAGCGCGTTACGAAACGCATCTGGTGGACGACTTTTGCGGGCTGCAGTTGCAAGAGCTCTATAACAAGCGTGTAACTGAAAAGCTGTACCGAGAAGCCGAGGCCGCGCGAAAATTAGCCGAAGCGGCTGCCAATCGAACGAAGATAGTCCGCGAGACAGCTGAGGAGCGCCTTGGCGAAGAAGCGCAATCGTGGCTCGAAGGACCTTCGCAGGCAAGCAGCGCCCCGATTCATGAGTGGGCGGGCGAAAGCGATCAGAACCTGTCCACAGCGCTCTCGGAGCTTCGCCAAGCTGCTATCGCTCGTAATGCACGCCTGGCCGGAGCCAAGGCGCTTGCCGACCTGCGCAAGCAGTTGGCGGATGCGGTATTTGCTTCCACGAAGGACAAGCTGTGGGCAGATCTGTTTCTGAAATCCTGGCACGACAAATGTGACAGCCCGGCGGCGCTGAAGGACATTCTGGCCATTTTGAAAAAGTCGCGCCGATAGAACTTCACGGTTTGGCTTTGAGCGAGACCGATAGAAGTTGGGCAGCTCGAACGTCAATTCGAGCCCTCAGGCTGACAAATGGATGGCTTCAATGATCTTACCAGCTGCAGCAATCAGTTGGTTCTGAGGACAGGCGAGATTTAGTCTGATCGCCCCGGTTCCGTTGTCGATGAACATTTCGCCGCCTTCAAGGACGACGCCGCATGTTTCAAGAAAGTAGCTGGTCAGATTGACCTCGGCGGGAAAGTACGCGGATACGTCGATCCATGCGAGGTAAGTCGCCTCAGGGATCCGAAATTTGGCAAGCGGGAGCTTTGTCTTCAGTAGATCCCGCAGCGCTGCAAAGTTACCGTCCAGATAATCCCGCAACTGCTCGAGCCACGACGCACCGCCTTCATAGCCTCCAATGGCTGCTGCCAGGCCCAATGGATTGACGAAGGGATAGTGCGCTTCCCGCCAGGCTGAACGCAGGCTCCCGTCGGGAATGATGATCATCGCAGTCATCAGCCCCGCCAGATTAAACGTCTTGCTGGGCGCCATGCACGTAACGATATTTGTGTCATGCGGCCGAAGCTTCGCGAGGGGGGTATGCACGCCGCCCCGCCTGAGCAGATCGCAATGGACCTCATCCGAAACGATCAGGACGCCGTTCTCTGCGCAAAGGTCGGCAATCCTCATCAACTCATCGGCTGACCAGGCGCGGCCAGTTGGATTGTGAGGATGACACAGGAAGAACAGCCGAGCCCTTGGATCTCTGACCTTTGCGGCCAAGTCGTCGAAATCGATCCTTGGATACCAGTCGTCCATCACGAGCGGCGATGTGATCAACTGAATGTCGTTCCGGTTCGCGGCCTTGCGAAAATAGCCATATGCAGGCGAAAGGGTTACCACCCTGTCGCCTGGTCGGCACACCAGGTCGACCAGCGTATAGAGAGCAGGGATTACCCCCAGCGAGAGCTGCAAGTGCTCGCGATTGACGGACCACCCGTAGCGAGTTCCGCACCAGCTATTGAATGCGTCGAAGAGCACGTCATCAAAATGGCCCGTGTAGCCGAAGATTGGGTGAGCCAGTCTAGTAGTGATAGCTTCGACCACTGGCGGCGGCGCAGCGAACTGCATGTCCGCCACCCACATTGGCAACAGTTCCTTCGGGGTCGCAGCTGGAGGACTGTCTCCAAACAGGTATTCGGCGTAACCCTCGAGGGCCAGCGCGTTGGTTCCGCGCCGATCAATGGCCCGATCAAAGTAAAATCGACGCATCATACCCATGCCATCCGCGCATGATCACACCACTTGCCTACCGCGAGCCCATATCTGGCTGATCGCTTCGGATTCTTCGAAGAGCAGGCTGATGTCAGCGAGCGGATCGCCGTCGACGACGAGAAAGTCAGCAAACGCACCTTGCGCAATGGTGCCGAGTTGGCCCGAAAATCCTAGGATCTCCGCATTGACGGCTGTGGCCGAATTCAAGATTTCAAATGGCGTCTCCGCCTGAGCGCGCAGCCTGAACTCGTCGCGCTGATGGCGATGGAACTGGCCCAACAGGTCGGTACCAAAGCCCAGCTTAACGCCGGCCTGCCGGCAAAGACGGATCGCTTCGATCCCTTGGCCAGCAACCTGATCCAGTTTGGCGAGCAAATGATCCGGCACGCCATCTTCTTCCCCGCTTCGACGGAAGGCTTCGTATGTCGCCAGTGTCGGGACGACATAGGCGCCGGCGTCGGCGACGGCCTGGGCTGCTGCAGCGTCGATCAGGTTGCCGTGTTCGATCGTTCTGACACCAAGCCTGACGGCTCGCACAATCGTTTCTGCCGTATAGGCGTGGGCAGCGACATAGACCCGCCTGCGGTGCGCTTCGTCGACAATCGCAGCAATCTCGTCTTCCGAGAATTGGAGCATCCAGATCGGATCGCTTGGCGAAGCGATCCCGCCCGAGACGAATATCTTCAGGTGGTGTGCTCCGTGGCGGAGCGCCTCGCGAGCGGCCTTCCGAATTTGGTCTGGCCCATCGACCCGCTCCGCGAGAATGCCGCGTCCGGCGCAGCCGCATGGCGCTTCTTCTTCATGCGGCGGCCGGATATCGCCGTGACCGCCCGACTGACTGAATGCGCGACCGCAGTAGAACAGCCTCGGACCGGTGATCCACCCCTCTTCCAGGGCTCGCCAAAGACCGTAATCGCCGCCCCCGACGTCGCGTACAGTCGTGAAGCCTCGGCGGAGGGCACCCTCCATCAGGTGACGGGCCCGTTGAGCAAGGTAGGTCGGCGGCAGCTTTTCCAGCTTCACGAAATCGGTATCGGAAGCGTAGGCGTGGAAGTGCGCATCGATCAGGCCGGGCATCAGCGTGCGACCTTCAATATCGATTTCAAGATCCGCCTGACCGCTTTCGACACCCACGTCTTCGATCCGATCATCAACGACAAGCACCGAAGTCGGATCTGTCAGGCTGTCGCTTACCCCATCGAATACTCGGACGTTACGAAGCAATGTCGACGACATGGGGTCTCCTGATCAGTCGGGTTGCAAAAACAAGGGCGAAGGCAACGATGAAGCCATCAAGCGCCGAGATTGACGTAAGGCCGGTGCCAGTCGTTTGGACGATCCAGCTGGTCGCTGACGCAAGCGCCCAGACCAGCAGGTGCGGCCAGTGCCAGTCCCGCTGATTAGCTTCACGCTCGACCAGAGCTGAATGGATCATCAATGCCGTCGCGGGTGGGAAGACAATACCGAGCGTCACAAGAAATTGGACGAAGAAATCTTCCACGCCTGCGAGTGCGAGCGAGAGACCGATGGCCATCAGGACTACCGCGCACCAGGCGAAGGGAACGCGGCGCAGGATTGTCGAAATCGCGAGGGTCGATGAGTAGAGGCACATCACCCCATTCTGCATGAGGCCTATGGGCAGGATTAGGGTCAGTGCAGGAGCAACGCCGAGCGCGATCAAGATTTTCGCCGGGTCCTGGCTTCCGACGACATTGCCGCCGTAGGCGTAGGTCAACAGGACAAGAGAATAAACAAGGCCAAGTGCGAACCAAGTCGCTCCTACGGCCGGTCCCACCGAACGAACGAAGCGGCTGTAGTCAGGCATAATCAGGCAGCCTACAATGTAGCCGCCAACGATGGCCGAAACCCCCGTTCCTAGCGAGCTTCCCGAGGTCATTGGCACCTGACCGTGATCGGCCTGGACCGCATGAAAGGCTACCCAACAAAGCAGGAATCCAAGAAGCGGCAGGAACAGCACCGGAGTTTTGCCGATGACCGAAATCCCGTAGATTGTGATCGCGAGAATGCAGCCGCTGGCAACAAGGATCCCGGGCCATGCGGCAAACGGCAATCCGAAGCCATTCTCGGCTCCGCTCTTGACCAGTTGGCCGATGAAACCAAGCTCTACCGATAGCCATCCGAGCAAACCTAGAGCGACGGCAATGTTGAGCAACCGTGCCCCGGCGAGGCCAAAAGTTCGTTCGGCAAGCAAAGCGGTCGAACGTCGGGAGCGCACTCCGGCAACCGCTGCGAGCGATGCCATTCCCGCAGTAATTGCGCAGCCCAATAGGATCACGAACAGAGCGCTTGGAAATCCATAGTCCTTTCCGAGCGAAGCCCCGAGCATGATCACGGGGACTCCCATGACTGCATTGCTGACGATCATGCCGACCGTCCGCGCGGGTCGATTTGCGGCCTCGTCGGGCACCGGCTCGCGCGGATATTGGTCGCTCATGGAACGCTCTACCTTCCTCTTGGACTAGGGGCGGTCGAAGCGAGCATCTGACGCAGCACTTCGATTGCTGATGTTACTGCTCGAGGGCGTAGTCCTTCTGCGCCTGTTCCGGCGTCACGAAGCCGTTGCGGATATCCCGCAGCAGGGCATCGCGGTCGCGCTTCGCGGGATCGCCGAAGCCGCCACCGGTGGCCGAATAAAGCCGGATGACTTCGTCCCGCTTCGCGCCGACCGTGGTGCACATGGTATAGCGATCTACCGTCCCATCTAGACGATGGATTTCCGCGTAGTTGTTCGAGCCTTCCTGACCGCCGGCCATTGCCCAGGGGCGTTCAATGCTTCTTGAACAGGCGTAAGTCAGGAAGGCCTCGTCTGCCGTTACCCGGTAGTCCAGCACTACCCCCTTGCCGCCCCTGAACTGACCCGCACCGCCGTCCTGGTTGTGGAAGGCGTACTGGTCGATTTCGATTGCGTAGCGACTTTCGAACAGCTCGCAGGGGATGTTGAATGTCTCGCCATTCGCACAGCAGAACTGGCCGCTGTCCCCGTCCTGGTCATTGGACGCGCCCCAACCGCCGACGAGAGGTTCGCCCATGACGAAAAATTCGCCGTTCTCGGGTCGGATGCCGGAAATGAAGGTGGCGCCAACCGTGCGCTGGTGCCCGGCCGGAAGACGTTGCGGCAGAGCCGGAGCGAGGGCCTTCCAGAACACGTCAATCGCCGCGATCAAAGGCTCGTAATAGTTCGACACTGGCGCAGGCGCTTGGGCGCTGATGATCGTACCCGGGGGGCAGATGACCTTGAGTGGCCGGAACGAGCCTCCGTTGGCGGGGATTTCCGGATTGGTCACCGCTTTGAACAAGCAACGAGCGCCGGTAATCAGCCCGGTATAAGAGCAATTGATCGGGCCAATGCACTGGGGCGACGTCCCGGTATAGTCTACGATCATCTCGCAATCGGAGATGGTGACCTTTACCTTGATGGTGAACGGACCGTTGCCGAGGCCGTCCTCTTCGACAATGTCCTCAGCCTCGAATACGCCCTTGGGAAGCTTGACAAGCTCGGCGCGCGTCATGCGCTCGCCGTAGTCCAGCAGGTCACGCATGGCAGTGAGCAGTTGATCCTTGCCGTAGCGTTCAAGCAGTTCGCCGATTCGGCGGGCTCCGACGCGAGCCGCCGCGACCCCGGCGTGCATGTCACCGATGGTCGAGTCCGGAAGGCGAACATTGTCCCTGATGAGTTGCACCAGCGACTGGTTGATTTCGCCACGATCGTAGAGCTTGAGGAAGGTAAATCGCAGGCCCTCCTGGTAGATCTCTGTGGCGTTGGTGGAAACGCTGCCGGGCTGCGCGCCCCCAACCTCGGTCCAGTGCGCCTTGTTGACGGTCCAGGCAATCAGCTCGTCTTCGGCAAAAACCGGAACGAGGATGACGACATCCGACAGGTGTGTACCACCACCCTCGTAGGGCGTATTCGAGATGAACACGTCGCCCGGCCGGATCGAACTCGGATCGGGATAGTGCTCGAGCAGGGAGACGACAGCGGTGTCCAGTGTCGCGAGGAACGCGGTGACACCATTGCCTTGAGCCAGCAAGTTGCCCGTCGCGTCCGTTGCGCCAACCGCGAAGTCGGTGGTTTCGTAGATGATCGGGCTCATGCTCGTCCGGAGCATCGCGTTGAACATCTCTTCGCCAAGGGCGACGATGGTGTCCTTGATAATCTCGATCGTGAAGATGTCGTGCTGCATGATGCCGCTCCTCAGGCCTGGAGATGGATATGATAGTTGCCGAAGCGATCTACGCTGACCCGATGGGGCGGCGGCACGACGCAGGTTACTGACGGCTCCTGAATGATCGCAGGTCCCGCGAACTGCATTCCCGGCTCGAGTTTCAGACCATCGTAGATCGTCGCGGTGTGGATGCCGTGCTGATCGAAATCGACTTCCCGCTCGCCGATGACCGAGTCGGCAAGAACCGCGCCCGTCGACGCCTTTTCGGTGAGATCGGGTTTGGCGACCGCAACCGAAGCGACAAGGTGGAAGTTCACCACTTCCAGCGCATTATCGAGCCGGTAGGTAAACCGCTTCTCGTGGGCCGCATGGAATGAGTTGGCAGTCAGAACGATGTCGATTTCGCCAGCCGCGTCACGCACAATCGGTATTTTGACCGTATGCTCCTGCCCGATGTAGCGCACGTCGAGAAAATGCTCGAACTCAACATCGCTGCGACCATAGTCGACAGCGGCCTGGGATCGCATGGCGCTGAACGTATCGCGCAAAATCGCATTCTGCGCATCCTCAAGCTTGGTCAGACGCGTCTGAAGGTAGTCGCGGCGAAGGTCCGTAAGGAGCATGCCCCAAGCCGAGAACACCGACGAATTCACCGGCACGATGACATGCGGAACTCGCAGCTCCTCGGCCAGGGCAACGGCGTGCATCGCACCTCCACCGCCGAACGCCATGAGTGCGAAGTCGCGGGGATCATAGCCCTTGTTGGTCGATACCAGACGCAGCGCCCCCGTCATGTTGGCATTGGCGATGCGGACGATACCGCGAGCAACCTCGGCTCTCGAGAGACCCAATTGCTCCTGGAGCGGCTGGAAGGCGGCATCGACAGCAGCCCAGTCCGGATCACGCTCACCACCGACGAAGCTCTTCGGGTCAATCCGGCCGAGCACGAGGTTCGCATCGGTGGTCGTCGCATTCGTGCCGCCGCGGCCATAGGCTGCCGGGCCGGGTCGCGCGCCCGCTGACTTGGGGCCAACGTGAAGCTTCTTGCCTTCATCGACCCAGGCGATCGAGCCGCCGCCGTTGCCGATCTCCACGATTTCGGAAACAGCGGTCTGGATCGGGTAGCCAGGTGTCTTGCTGTCCTTTTCGATATGATACTCGGTCGTGACCTTGACCTCGCCATTTTCGACCAGCGTGCACTTTGCCGTCGTGCCGCCAATGTCGAGGACAATGAGGTTGGGTTCGTCGATCTTCTTGCCCATGTAGGCGGCGGCAAAAATGCCGCTTGCAGGACCGGATTCAACCATCGCGATGGGGTTCGCTTTGGCGGCTTCAGCCGTTGCGATGCCGCCATTCGACTGCATCATGTACAACGGCTCGCTGTAGCCAGAATCCTTGAGACGCGCTTCAAGGCGTTCAATGTAGCGCTCGGTGATGGGATGGACGTAAGCCGAGAGAACCGTTGTGTTCGTTCGTTCGTATTCACGCCATTCGCGGCTCACCTCGTGTGATGCGAGGACCGAGACTTCTGGCCAGATCCGACGAATCTCTGCGAGAACGAGTTGCTCGTTGGACGGCTCGACATAAGCATGGAGAAACGCGATCGCGATGGCCTCCACACCGTCAGCTTTAAATTGCTCGATGATCTGCGGGAGCGGTGACAGGTCGACCTTCCGCTTGATTGCGCCTTGGTAGGTGACCCGCTCATCGAGTTCGGCGCGCAGGTAGCGCTCAACGAAAGGCTTCGGCTTTCGAAAGTTGAAGTTGAACAAGTCGGGCCGGTTTCCCCGAGCGATTTCAATGACGTCGCGAAAGCCTTTGGTCGTGATCAGCGCGGTCTTGACGCCCTTGCGTTCAGTCAGCGCATTGATCACCACAGTCGAACCATGCGCGAAGAAGTCGAGGTCGCCGATATTGACGCCCGCTTTCGCCAAAGTGTCGAGCACGCCTTGTTCAAAGTTCGGCGGTGTGGTGTCCGCCTTCGCGGTTTGAACGGCGCCGCAAGCACCAGTGGCCGGGTCGACCGAATAGTAGACCAGGTCGGTGAATGTCCCGCCAACGTCGCTCGATGCGCGCATGGCCTTACTCCTTGTTTTCGGTAAGCAGGAAATAGACCACGCGTCCGGGCGTGATCGTCTTGGTCGCGTGAGGCTCGCCGGCCGGAATGGTCACGAGGCTGTCTTTGGTGACCAACGTCACGCCTTGCGGGGTCTCGACTTCGAATTCGCCGTCAAGAATGAAGGAAACCTCCATTCCATCATGTGTGACGAAACCTTCGGCGGGCTGCCGGACACCAGCAGGAAAGCTTGCAATGCCAAAGGTTGTGTTGACCGGTGCTCCGAAGGCCTGTTCGCCGAGATTCTCGATCTGCAGCGCGGCTTCATCCCAAGAAAATGGAAGTATCTGCATGGTTCTGGACCTCAATATGTGACTTTGTTGCCGATAGGTGCGGGCTGCTCGAAGAGCGCATATTCGGCCATTTCGGCTTCCGGTGGGGGCGCGCAGCTCCACAGGCGGCTTGGCTTGAGGTCGAGCTGGCTTTGCAGGCCACCGAGGAACTCAGCCATCTTGAAAGCGGCGATAATCGGATCGATTACCGGGATACCCAGTTCCTTTTGCACGACTTCATGCATGCCGAATGAGCAGGTGCATCCCAGGATAAGGGCTTCGGCCTTATCTTCTTCGATCGCGCGACGGCCGGCTTCCATGATCTGAGATGCCGTGTAGTCGCAGTCCTTCTGGAGATCGGGCACGCCAATATCGATGGAGCGCATTGAGGCCAGACGATCACTGTAGCCATAGGCGGAGACCCGCTCGCGCATCTGCACGGCCCACTTTTCCTGACCGATAATGACAGAGAAGCGGTTGGCGATGTTTCCGGCGATCTGAACCGCTGCCTGGCAAGGGGCGACCACAACGGTCGAGCCGGAGATTTCCCGGGCATCTTCGAGACCGGGATCGTAGAAGCATCCGATGACCATTGAGTGATAGCCCTGCTGGTCGGCCCAGCGCGCCAGGCGCACCATGTCGCCAATGATCAGGGCCGAGTAGGCACGGTATTCGAGGTGATGTGGCAAATAGGGCGTGCTGAGTGACACCACGTCGATCTGGGTGGTCGGTGCCTTAATGGCTCCCATGACCTCGCCCATGGGGTCGTCATATCCAGAGCTTCCGATCGGATTGACCCAGAGAACCTTGGTTGCCTTTGTCATACGCAATTCCTTCCCATCGCCCGGGTCGCGGACGGAGATCTTGTGCTTGAAACGAAGGCGGGGCCGCCCGCAGGCGGCCCCGGATCCGATTAGAACTTGAGGTTGAAATCCACCGACCAGGTCCGCGGCATGCCGGGATGAGCGAAGCCGCCAAGGACCCATTCGGAGTTATATTTCTTGTCGAACAGGTTATCGACGGTCCCGATCAATGACCACTTCTGGTCAGGTCCTTCAAAGCCGAAGCGAAGGTTGACCAGTTCATAGCCGTTGCGGGGAGTGGTGTTCTCCGGATCCCAATACTGCTTGCCGTGATGCTCGACGTCGGCGCGAGCAAACAGGCCGAAGCTCTGGGTCAGAGGCGCACGGTATTGCGCGCCCAGCGCCCAACTGTCCTTCGGCACGTAGGGCGTCACGTTGCCCACCAGAAGCGGGTTGACCGCGTACTGCTTCACCCGGCTGTTGGTGTAGCCGTAGTTGGCAAAGACATCGAAATTGTCGGTCAGCTTAGCCTGAGCTTCGAGTTCGAAGCCGGTGGAACGGACACGGTCGATGTTGACGAGCACCTGAGCGCCGATGGAGCCGATGAACACGAAATACAGCGGGTTCTTGTCGCGGGTGGTGTAGAACGTGCCGTTCAGGCGGAGGTGGTTGTCGAGCAGCGAGCTCTTGAAGCCGAGTTCCAGAGTCTGGACCTCTTCCTGCTTGACCACGTCTGACACACCGTTGACGCCGGCAGCGATCGCAGCGCTCGCAACACCGCTCTGGTTGAACTGACCGGAACGGAAGCCGACACCCCAGGACCCGAACAGATTGAAGTTATCACTGACCTTGTAGCGGGCGGTGAACTTGGGCTGGAACAGGTCGTAAGTGTTGGTCTTCAAGCAGGCCGTCGAGTTCGCGACCGTGCAACCGGCTGGCAGGGAACCGGTCTGGATCGGCAGGACAAACTGGCGGCGGCTGTCCTTGTCGTAACGACCAGCAACCGACAATTCGAGCTTGTCGGTTACGTCGTAGGCCAGGTTACCGAAGACCGCCCAAGCCTTGTTGTGATTGTCGTCTGCCAGGAACGAAAGCGTCGGGTTGTCCGGGTTGGTGAACTGCGGGGTGCGATAGATATCGACGATCCCCTTCAGATTATCGTCGCCCGTCGTGGTCGAGATGAAGCGCTTGGTGTCGAGGTAATAGGCCCCGACCATCCAACGGAAAGGCTGGTTCGACGGCGACGTGATGCGCAGTTCGTTGGACCAAGCCTTCACGTCCTCGTACTGCGTTTGGGTCCCGTCCGTGCCGAACACGTCAATGCTCGCGGTGTAGGGGAACTGGTCGCCTTCGACATATTCGGAAACGTGGTCGTAGGCCGTGATATTGGTGATCGTGGCGAACCCCGCGTTGTATTCCAGCTTCAGCGAAACCTGGGTGGTCTTGCGATCGCCGTGACCGAGGTTGGTCGCACAGAACGAGCGAACCACGCGATTGGCATCACCCGCCGGTCCGCCAAAGGGATTGGCAGGGTCGAGGAAGCACGGCTTGGCGGGGTCGAACTTCGAGCCCTGGTACTGGAAATTCACGCCGCCGCCGGTAGTGTGGCCGTACTGGGCCTTCAGATCAGCGGTGAAATCGGGGCCCAGCTGAGCGAAAAGTTGGCCGCGAAGATTGAGGTCTTCGACACCATCGACCTTCTTGTTGAGGTGGGTGTTGAAATAGTAGCCATCGAGATTGCGGTAGCTGCCTGACGCCCGGAAGCGCAGGGCTTCGCCCGCGACCGGACCCGACAGCGAGAAGCGGCCATGCCAGTCATTGCCACGGCCATAACCCGCAGAGGCCGAACCTTCGAACGTCTCGCTTGGCTTCTTCGTGTTGATGACGATGGCGCCGCCGATCGCGTTGCGGCCGTAGAGCGCGCCCTGCGGACCACGCAGCACTTCGATGCTCTGAAGGTCGAAGAGGTCTTGGGTGAGCTGACGGGACGTGACCTGCTGGACGCCGTCGATCACCACCGCCACAGGGCTTTCACCGTTTCGAACTTGCGACACGCCGCGCACGGTCAAGAACGACACGCCTGCGCTCTGCGACTGGTTGATCGAAATGTTCGGAGTCGAAGAAAGGAAATCGCTGACGCCAGTGATCTTGCGGTCTTCGATGGTCTTCGCGGAGAATGCAGTCACCGCAACCGGCACATTCTGGAGCGTTTCATCACGACCGCGGGCCGTAACCACGATCTCCTCGACGCCCGCATTGCTTTGAGCGGTTGAGTCCTGCGCAAAAGCAGGCAGTGACCATACCGTTGCTCCGATAGCAGTTCCGAGTAGCAGACCAATCCTGACCGTATTCCCCATTGTTCCCTCCGTGCGCCTCGACCGATCACTTCCGATTTGAGCGTTCAGCCGCATAAATTGCGTGGTCTGCACATTCATCCGCTCAACTTAGTTGGAGGCAACGAGTGGGAAGCGTAGCGGTTTATCCAAAACGGGTAGGTCGTAGGGACTTTCTCCAAAAACCTACTCGTTCGAGTAGGTCAAATCAGCTTGAGTTGTTTGGCGCGCGCAACGGCTTCGGTCCGGCGTTCCGCCCCGAGCTTCACGAAAATGTTCTTGAGATGGAATTTTACCGTGTGCTCGGTCATGTCCAGCAGCCTGGCAATTTCCTTATTCGACCGACCATTGGCAAGTTCATCAAGAACTTCACGTTCACGGACGCTCAAGCCTCCCGAATTGGAGTCATCGGCTTCCGAACCTTGCCGGGTTATGCGGTCGACAAGCGACCCTGCAAACTCGATCACCAAAATGTCGATGAAGGCATCCTGAGCGTGGCGGGTAACTGCCCGAAGAAGCGGCACAATGCCCTTCTGTCCGAGAAATGGACCTACCATGCCTTCGGGTGCCGCGACCGAAAGCGCCTCGGTTAGATCATCGATCGCCTTGCCGCGCTGTCCGGAAAGGTCGTGCATAAGGGCACGGGAGACGAGAAGGCGAACGAAGTGAAGGTTCGCGCCGAATGTCTGGGCACAAGTGATGGCTTCGTTCAGGGCATTGATCGCCCGGGAGCGGTCGATGCTTGCGTAGTATGAAGCCAGTGCCGCGCGACTTTCGAGGAAGGGCAGCCACCAGAAAGGTTCAGTTTGCCATATTCCGGTCGGCAGCTGCTGGACGAGCTTCATAGCCTTGGTGCTGCGGTCAGCGCCTTGGGTAAGCCCGACTTGGATAGAGTCCGCGATCTGAGCAAGCCGCTTTAGGCCCCTGCGGTCGGCAATCCGCTGGGCCCTTGAGACCGCGTCATCAGGGCTATCAAGGTGGTAGGCTTCGACCACCACGCCGGCTGCGAAGATATCGAACCAGCCATCGTAATGTTCAACCTGCTCAAGATCGGCGCGGGACTGTTCGGCTGTGTAGTTAGCCTGCTGGCCCATCCAGTGCTGGAGGGCTCCGGTCAGCAATCGCGAGAGAGCCCTTAGGCCAGGGTCATGGGCGAAGTTCTCTTCCGCCATGCGCCGCGCCACGCCGAAATGCGCTTCGGCGGCTTTGAGCCTGCCCTGGTACAGCGCGGCAAGGCCAGCATGGAGATAGCAGTAGTTGAGCCCCAGCACGGTCCGGGCTTCGCGCATTGTCCGCATAGTTGCTTGGGCAAGGTGGTCGGCATTAGCAAATTGTCCGACGGCGAGTTCGCAGACAATCAACTGGCAGGCCAGGATCGACCGGGTTAGCGGATCGTCGGCCGGCACTCCGGTCAACCGCTGCTGCAATCCGAGCATGTCCTGGGTCGAAACCGGCGTGTCTTCGTAGACAAAGATCAGGGTGCCGACGTTGAGAATGTCTCGCTGCAGCCTCGTCAGATCACTTTTGTGCCGAGCGTTGGCTGCCGCATCGAGAAGGGCGCGTGATTCCGCGAGCAGACCGTCTTTGACGCCAAGATAGGCCTTCGCGAGCAGGATTCTCGGGTACTGCGTGGAAACGTCGTCGGGAATGTGTTGAAGCAAGCCCCGCAGGTAGCCAATCCCACCGAAAAGAATCAGCTCCCATCCGCCAGCTTTCTCAACGAGGCTCGCACAGCGGTCAAAATCGCGCGCCTCGCGCGAGTGCCGGACTGCCTCGGCCATGTATCCGTTGTCTTCGAACCATTGCGATGCCCGGCGGTGTATTTGGACGAACGCGTCGTCGCCAAAGCGTCGGCGGAGTTCCTTCTGAAGAAATTCAGCAAAGAGATGGTGATAGCGATAGGACGAGTCATTGCCCTCGGCACGTGTAACCAGAGCATTAAGTGGCTCCAGGTTGCCCAGAAGTGTTTCACTTCCACCTTTGCCTCTAATGGCATCGGCCAGTTCCGCCGTGAAACGCTCTACGACCGAAGTGTAGCAGAGAAACTCCTGCAGCTCGTCGGGAAGGCCGCTCACGATCTGTTCCGCAAGATACGTGGCAATGTGACCGCTGTGTCCGTGAAATTTGTCGAAATGCCCCTTCGTCGGAGCATCTGTCACCACAAGCCGCGCGAGTTGAACCGCGACCGGCCACCCTTCGGTCCGATCATAGAGCAGGGAAAGCGCCTCGCTGTCGGTAGTTGGTTGAAAAACCGATGCGAGTTCTTCTCTCGAAAAGCGCAGGAATTCAGCTGTAAGTTCTTCGGCCCGACCGGACGCCAAAAGAGCCCCGATGTCGAACGGTAGCGGCGTCCTGGTCGAAGCAATGACCGTCAAGTTGCCAGGGGCGGCAGCGAGCATTTCTCTCAGTAGCGCGTCGACCTTCGGTGCATTCACCCGGTGATAGTCGTCGAGCACAAGGACGACCGGACGTTGCAGGGCTGCAACGGATTCCAGCAAGGCGGACAAGGCGGTGGAGAGACCGCCAGCAAAGAAGCCCTCCTCCGCTCCGGCCTCAAGTCCGCGCGTGGCAACGCCGACATTGGCGAACGTGGCGATCACATAAGAGAGAAATTGGGCAGGTTCGCGATCACCTTCATCAAGACTTAGCCAAGCGACTGTTGTCCCGTCCACGATCTGTTTGCGGCACCATTCTGCGACCGTAGTCGACTTGGCATATCCTGCTGGCGCTATGACAACGCCGAGGCCAAGGTCCAGCCATCCATCGAGCCGTTCGAGAAGCTTCGCCCGAAAGATCAAGCGTGCATTCTTGCGGGGCATCTCGAGCTTGGATCGAAGGATCCAGTGGCGGGATTGCTCGGCTTGCTTTGGTTCATTCATGGCTTGGCTCTCAGTTCGGTTCTTCGATCAAGCCGGAGCGACCGGAAGAATTGTGGTTTCCTTGACCTGTTCCAGCACCGCGTAGGTTCGGGTTTCGCGCACTCCGGGAACCGAAGCGAGGATGTTGCCGAGGAATGTTCTGTAGGCCGTCATGTCCGAGACCCGCGCCTTGATCAGATAGTCGAAGCCACCCGCCACCATGTGGCATTCGAGAATTTCGGGAATCGACCCGACGTGCTCGGCGAATGCGCGAAAGACATCGTCGGTCGTGCGATCGAGCAACACCTCCACGAAGATCAGGAGATCGCAGTCTAGGGCCTTGGGTTCGATGAGTGTCACCGTCGCCCGGATCACCCCGGATTCTCTAAGCCTGCGGACACGATCGTGACAGGCGGCGGGAGACAGGCCGCACGTCTTGGCGAGATCCAGATTGGTGATTCGTCCGTCGCGCTGAAGGACATCAATCAATCGGCGATCCGTTGCATCTAGCGAATATCGTTCATTCATGCTCCGATAATGGCGCGATCAATTCCGAAAGCAATGCAAAAATACGAAGCACATTCGCGCCAATCAAAGTTAGCCTGACCCGGAAGTTGCAATCCCTCCTGAAGGACGAGCGGAATGAACACGGGGCAGAACTGGGACGAACTGGACGCTGGGAAGTTTGCCGACGAGGCCGAAGTCATCGCCGGATTGCTGGCGAGCGAACCGCTGGCGGCAGACGCCAGGCAAGCCGTTGTAGAGCGGGCAGCAGAACTCGTTTCGGGCGCTCGCACCTCCGCGCGCAAGCAAGGCGTCGTCGAAAGCTTCCTCAAGGAATTTTCGCTCGGCACCCGCGAAGGCCTCGCGCTCATGTGTCTTGCCGAAGCCTTGCTTCGCACGCCTGATGCCGAAACCCGTGACCGACTGATTGCCGAAAAAATCTCGATGGCCGACTGGGCGAGCCACCTCGGCAAGTCGGACAGCCTGTTCGTGAATGCTTCGACCTGGGGGTTGATGCTCACAGGCAAGCTCGTCGATGTCGATGAAGAGGCAAAGCGGGATGTTGGCGGCTACCTGAAGCGTCTGACGGCGAAGGCCGGGGAACCAGTTATTCGCCAGGCTGTCGCGGCAGCAGTGCGTATAATGGGCGAACAGTTCGTGTTGGGGCGCACGATCGGAGATGCGCTCAAGCGCGCGAAGCGCGAAAAGATGCTCTGCTCATTCGATATGCTCGGCGAAGGCGCCCGCACTGACGACGATGCAGAGCGCTATGCGCGCATTTATGCTGAGGCGATTGAAACCGTCGGGAAGGCCGCGAACGGCAACGGCCCCGAGCAAGGGCACGGTGTATCGGTCAAGCTATCGGCACTGTTTCCCCGCTACGAAGCTGCACAAGAAGATCGGGTCTGGGCCGGGCTCTATCCGCGGCTCAAGACACTAGCGCTGATCGCCGCACGTCACGATCTCAACTTTGCGATTGATGCCGAGGAGGCCGATCGACTGGTGCTTTCGCTCAAGCTGGTCGAGCGACTGGCGCACGAGCCCGAGCTCGGTGATTGGCGCGGGCTTGGCGTGGTCGTGCAGGCGTACCAGAAGCGCGGCATCGCCGTTATCGAGCGGCTTGCGGACCTAGCGAGACGATCCGGACGGCGGATTATGATCCGTCTGGTCAAGGGTGCCTACTGGGACAGCGAAATCAAGCGCGCGCAGGTGTCTGGCATGCCTGATTATCCGGTGTTCACGACAAAGGCCGCGACAGACCTGTCATATCTGGCGTGCGCAAAGGCTCTGATTGCTTCAGCCCCCAATCTTTATCCTCAGTTCGCAACGCATAATGCGCATACTCTGGCTGCGGTTCGTCACATGGCCGAAGAAGCGAACGTATCCATCGAGCACCAGCGCCTCCACGGCATGGGCGAGGCGCTCTATGAGGCTGCCGAGATGGCTTACGGTAAGCTCACTCTTCGAGCCTATGCGCCGGTGGGTGGGCACGAAGACCTCCTCCCCTACCTGGTCCGCCGCCTTCTGGAAAATGGGGCAAACAGTTCCTTCGTCCATGTTCTGTTGGACGAGACCATTCCGGCGATCGATGTGGTGCGCGATCCGATCGCAGTGGTCGAGGCCAGCCCCGACCGCCACCCGAGACTGCCTGTTCCGCGCGACATCTATGGGCCAGATCGGATCAACCCCCTCGGCCGGGATCTCAGTCAGGCTTCGGTACGCGACAGCTATGCCCGCTATTTGGCCGACCAAGTCAGCGCACGCCCAATCGCTGGTCCGATCATCGCCGGGAAGTTGCAGGGCGATGGCGCAGTCGAAGTTCGCGCCCCAGGCCGACCCGAAGCGATAATCGGGTCGGTTGTCGCGGCCGCACCTGCGGACGTCGATGCGGCGATTACTCATGCCCGGTCCGCCCAACCCGCCTGGGACCGCTCCGGTGGACTGGCACGGGCGACTGTGCTGCGCGCCATGGGCGACGCGCTTGAAAGCGAGATGGACCAGCTCATGCCACTGCTCGCGCTGGAAGCGGGTAAGACTTTCAACGACGCTGTTGCGGAAGTTCGCGAAGCGGCCGATTTCTGCCGCTATTACGCTGTGCTCGCAGAGCGGGAATTCGGCCCGCCGCAAAGCTTGACCGGTCCGGTTGGCGAGACCAACCAGTGGCAACTGTTTGGACGCGGCGTATTCGCCTGTATCAGTCCCTGGAACTTCCCGCTGGCCATCTTCACTGGCCAGATTGCCGCCGCCCTTGCCGCTGGAAACGCGGTCGTTGCCAAGCCAGCCGAACAGACCCCGCTCATTGCGGCAGCAGCGGTCCGCCTGTTTCACGATGCTGGCCTCGATCCCAGGTTGCTGGCTCTCGTCCCGGGTGAAGGGGCGACAATCGGTGCTGCGCTGGTGGCGCATCCCGGAATCGACGGTGTCGCCTTCACGGGTGGAACCGAGACCGCCTGGGCAATCAATCGGAGTTTGGCAGCGGCGGCGGAGCAAAATCTTCGCCCGATCATCCCTTTCATCGCTGAGACCGGCGGATTGAATGCCATGTTTGTCGATACGACGGCTCTTCGCGAGCAGGTCGTCGATGACGTGATCATATCGGCATTCGGTTCGGCCGGTCAGCGCTGTTCGGCGCTCCGCATGCTGTTCGTGCCGCATGATAGCGCTGACGGCATCATCGAATGCCTGACCGGAGCGCTTGCCGCCCTGAAACTGGGCGACCCGGCCGATCCGGCAACCGATATCGGGCCGGTCATCGACGATGAGGCGCATGCAGCGCTCGAAGCCCATGTGTTGCGACTTGAGAGGGACGCCAAGGTCATTGCCCGCCATCCGGGTGCCGGGATCCCAGGCCACTTCTTTGCACCAACAATCGCGGAGGTTCCCGCTCCGGATTTCCTCGAGCGCGAAGTGTTCGGACCGATCCTTCACATCTGTCGCTACAGCCCTGATGATCTGCCCGAGTACACTGCCCGCCTCTCTGCGCGAGGCTATGGATTGACGCTCGGCGTGCACAGTCGGATCGAACGTTTCGCGCGCGAAATTCAAGCCCTCGTCCCCGCCGGAAACATCTACATCAACCGGTCGATCACCGGTGCGGTCGTTGGGGTTCAACCTTTCGGAGGGGTGGGCCTGTCCGGCACCGGGCCAAAGGCAGGTGGGCCGCACGCATTGCACCGCTTCGCAAACGAGCGCGCCATTTCGAACAACATCATGGCGCAGGGTGGCGACCCGGCCCTCCTCAATCTCTGAGCGGAGGTCGCGAAATGGAACTTGCTGCTTCCGGCGTGGATTTCCGACTTGAGAAGGTCGAGTTCGAGGGTCGCAAACAGACAGTCCTCGAGTTCAAATCAGTCGAAGGCGACGTGGCCGGCTTCATCGTCGTAGATTCCTTGGCGCTCGGCCCCGCCACCGGCGGCTGTCGCTTTGCTTCATATGCATCGCGATCTGACGCTCTTCGCGATGCGCAGCGCCTGGCGCGCGGGATGAGCTTCAAGAATGCATTGGCCGAGTTGCCTCTAGGAGGAGGCAAAAGTGTCATCGTAAGGCCCTCGGACAATTTCGATCGCGACCACGTCTTCGAAGTCTTCGCGAAGGCCCTGAATTACCTAAACGGAACATACCTGGCCGCGGAGGATGTCGGCACATCAGAGGCAGACATGGAACGCATCCAGCAAACCTCGCCGTTCGTTTTCGGACTACCGAAGGATGGCGTGAAGGCAGGTGGCAATCCTTCGCCCCGAACGGCGCAAGGTGTGTTCCTTTCCATCATGGCTCTCCTTGAGCTGAACAACATCGACCCCGCAAACGCTCATATTGCAGTGCAGGGATTAGGTAGCGTGGGACGCGAACTTTGCGGAATGTTGCTAAATCGAGGTTCGCGATTGACGGTTGCAGACGTCGATGCCGCTGCTGTCAGGCAATTCCTTAGCGCGCCGAGGCTATCTGTTGTCGACACAGGACACATCCACACAGTTACGGCAGATCTGTTCGCACCTTGCGCGCTTGGAGCCGGCCTCAACGCTCGAACCATACCGGAGTTGGGTGCGAAGATCGTCGCTGGCGCAGCAAACAATCAGCTCGAGGGGCCAGACGACGCGTTTTCCCTTGCCAGAAGAAATATCCTCTATGCGCCAGACTTCGTTGTGAATGCTGGCGGCATCATCAATGTGGCATGCGAATACCTTGGTGAAACTGAGGATCAGGTCGAGCGCCGGGTTTCGGCCATACCGGCTCGCCTCATCGGGCTCATTCACGAAGCGCATGCAAAGCACATCACGCCAAGTCAGGTCGCCGAACTAAAGGCCAATGAGAAAATTACGGAGCGGGAGCCCAGCTAGGCAACGGCCAAAAAAACCTGTCGCTCAATTCTGGTGGCCCCCGGCTCTCGACGTAGCGCGGCGCGCCAGGAGGAACAGTATCAGTGACAGTATCGAGGCTGGCACGACAACGATTGCAATTGCGACCCCGACGGCATCGGGGCGCTTGAAGCCAAACTCGGTCACCGATGCGACGATCGTGGGGCCAAGCCCAAGGCCGAGCAACGTGTTGCAGAATGCGACAAAAGACATGGCTATCCCTCGCATTTCGTTCGGCATCGCGTGCTGAAGTGCAGCAATGCCGCCAATTGCTCCGAAGGACGAGGCTAGAGTCCACAATCCCAGGCCAAACAGAACATATTCCGGCCGGGGACCTGCGACGAATGCGGCGGCAACCGCTCCAACAAGAGCCGCCCCGGCGGCTACCTTGAAGCGTGCCGGTTCCCCAAAGCGCTTTGCTGCCGCATCTGACATTGCGCCGCCGAGGACCGCTCCCGCTATGCCAGTAACCGTCGTGATCAACGAGAAGTAGCCGCCGATCTTGTCCGGACTCCATCCAAACTTGCGGGTCAATGTTGAGGGAACCCAACTGTAGAGACCGTAGTCTCCGACGGAGAGAAGAGCGACGCCAATGAGGAGAGAAAGGAGCAAGATACGCGCTGACCGGACATGAGCGATGACGGCGGCCACGCTGGCTTCGCTCTCGCGTTCTTGTCGGACAGGTTCACGGACGGTCAGCGTCAAGACCGGGATGACTAAACCTGCAAGCCCAACCAGTACCAACACGATCCGCCAGTCGGCCAGACCGGCCAGAAGCGGAACTCCGGCAAATGCTCCATGCTGGGCCGAGGAGAGCAGAGCGCCGCCAATTCCTACTGAGCCCGGACCGCCGACAACCATGCCCATCATGAAGACGCCTAGGGCAGTTCCACGCAGGTGCGCTGGGAAGGAGTCTGAAATGATCGATGCAGCCGCAGGGGCAAGCGCTGCTTCACCCACGCCAACGAGTATTCGGGCGGCAAACAACATCCAGAAACTCGGCGCTAGACCGCAAAGGAGGGTGCCGGTCGTCCAGATTATGGACCCGAGAATGATCAGGTTCCGGCGCGTTTTCCGATCCGCCAGGATGCCAAGAGGCAATCCTGCGAAGACATATACGATGGCAAATGCCGCACCTTGCAGCAGACTCGTTTGCGCGTCACCAATTCCGAGATCCCGCTGGACCGGCTCGACCAGTACGCTGAGGATCATGCGGTCGACATAGGAGACGAAGCCGGCAATGCAGAATACTGCGACCATCCACCACGCCTGTGCGCGGCCGGGAAAAGATGCGGGCGGTAAGGTCATGCGCCAGCCCCGGCTTTGAGCAAGGTGGTTGGCCTGCAAGCTCTCGCTGACTGAACCTTGTCGAGGAAGTAGCGAGCAGCTGCGATGTCGGACAAACCTGTCCCAACCGATTTGAATATCGTCACCGCTTCCGGCCCGTCGCGCCCCACAGCAGCACCTTGCACTATTTCGGCAAGTTCGGTCACCGGCTCCGAAATCCAGCCGCGATGAGCAGGCTCGATCAGATCGCCGCTTTCCTTGAGTGCGGTGGCAGTATCTATGACCAACCGAGCATCTCGAAAGAGAGCGGGGTCGGCTTCCCTCATGTGTGGTGTAAAGCTGCCGACAAAGTCGAGGTGAGTCCCCGGTTTCACCCAGTCCGCCTTGATGAGCGGCTCGCTGCTTAGCGTTGCGCAAGAAACGACATCAGCCGCAGCCGTTGCGGTCGCAAGATCCAATGCAACAGAAACTGTGCAGCCCAGGTCACCAAGGGTTTCAGCGACCATTTCGGCTTTCTCTTGGCTTCTCCCCCAAACCATCACCTTCTTGAAATTGCGCACAGAGGCGTGTGCACGGATCAGGTGAGGCGCCAGCGCCCCCGTCCCTACGACAAGGAGGGTCGATGCGTCGATGCGGCTCATATGTTGCGACGCGAGCGCCGAAATTGCGGCAGTCCGCAGAGCAGTTAAAGCACGGGCCTCTAAAATAGCAGCAGGACTGCCAGTCTGACCGTCTAGCAAAACGTAGACCCCATCGATCGTGGGTAGCCCACATTGAGAATTTCCCGGCATCACCGTTGCGACTTTGACACCGATCGCTGACCGGCCTTGCCATGCCGGCATGACGAGCAGCTTTGCATCATCATTGCCGGGCAGATCGCAATGCATGCGATCCGGGCTCTCAAATGGTTCGGAAAAAGCATGAGAAAGCGCGTCAATCAGTTCTCTCGGTCGCGAGACCCCGAATATCTCGTCATTGGTCAGAACGATCATGCCGCGCGTTCCGCGGCCGTGCCGCCGAAGCGGACGAGAGAATAGGAGTCGATGTTTGCTGGCATGGTGCCTCGAATAATGTCGCGGATGTACTCTGCGGAGATGGCCGCCTGAGTGAGTCCGAGATGCTGGTGACCAAAGGAATAGAAGACGTTCGGTGCCCCGTTCACTCGGCCGATTGCAGGCAGTGAATCGGCAAATGAAGGCCGGGCTCCTACCCAGCGGCTGAGGTTCGTCGTGTCGATGTCAGGCAGGTATCTGCCAGCCAGTTTCAAGAGATTGTCTGCGCGGCGCCAATCCGGCAGGGCATCGGGGGGGGCAAGCTCCACCGTGCCAGCAAGTCGCAAGCCGCCAGTCAATGGCGTGGCAAGAAACGATTCGTGATGGAACGAGACCGGACGGGAGAAACTCTCAGAAACGGCCGGTAGCATGACATGATAGCCGCGCTCTGCTCTCAGTGGTGCGCGCAGGTTGAACCGCTTGATCAATGCGGGTGACCACCAGCCAGCACTAATTACCGCTCGCCGTGCAGATCGGGTCTGTCCGCCACCAATGACCTGGATTTCATCAGGTCCGGAGCGGACTTCGGCGACTTCCATTTGGACGGAAACTCCGCCCCGTTCCAGAAACCTCTCCATCATCATATCGGACAAGTGCCGAGGATCGGTAATTTGGGTAACGGCAGTGTGCAGCGTAGCGCCCGCGACCTTGCCTTTGAGCAGAGGCTCAAGTTCCGCCACTTGCGATGCGTCGAGCAAATCTATCGGGACACCTTCGGCGCTAAGGGCCTCGGCGTTGGCTGTAAGGCTATCGATCGGGCGGTCAGCAGCCACAACATCCAGCATCCCTCGTTCGCGAAATAGGTGGGAATACAGGGTATCGGGAAGCAGTCGCTTCCAGGCGGGCAATGACTCTTCATTGAGCTGGATGAGGCGATCTATGGTGTGCCGTCGATTCGCCGGAAACGCATTAAGAGCGAAACGCCAAAGCCAAGGTGCGTAATTTGGGACATGGCGCCAGGGAAGCGAAAGCGGCGCCATTCGGTCCATCAACATCTTGGGAGCGCCCAGGATGTGTGCAAAGCTCGAGAGGGGGAGTACGAACGAGCTGGCGATTACGCTGGCATTTCCAGACGAACATCCAGCGCCCGGAACGTCGCGATCAATTAGCAGCACCGACATACCAGCGTCCTGCAGACATAACGCTGTTGCTATTCCGACAACGCCGCCGCCGACGATGGCCACATCTGCAGGATTTGGTTCGCTCACAGCAGTTACGCTGCTTGAGCATCGAGCATGCGCAGCAAACCCGCTTCAGCTCGTTGAATGTGATCCCGAGTAAGCGCAACAGCCTGGTTGATCGCGCCCTTGCGACAGTATTCGAGCAAACCGCCATGATCTTCCTTGGCGTTCTCGATACCGCGATCGAGCGTCAGCACAACGCGTGTGTAGCGGTCAGTATTGACGAGCAGGCCTCGGACAATCTCGATTGTCCGCTTGCGTCCAGAGGCACTGTAAAGCGCCAGATGGTACTGGGTGTTCAACTCACCCCAGCGGTGGACGTCGTAGCTATCCAGATCCGAGGCATATTCAGAGAGAATGCCTTCGGCGACCATGAAGTCGTTTTCAGTCATGTTCGGAATTGCAGCTTCAATTAGCGCGGGCTCCAGCATCGCGCGCAGCTCGAACAGCTCCTTGATCTCATCTCGCGAGAGGGCAGTGACAACATACCCCCGATGCGGATAGCTGGCCACAAGGCCTTCCGCCTCAAGGCGTGAGAGCGCTTCACGAATCGGAATCCGGCTCGTCCCGAAATCTTCCGCCAAAGCGTCCTGACGAACAGGCGTACCGTCAGCCAGTTCGCCCGAAAGAATGCGCCTTCGCAACTCGTTCGTAGCCTCATCAGCAACGGTGATCCGCCGGAGCTTGCCTGGCTTTTTGGTGGCTAAGGTTTGAGTCATGCTGCTCCGCCCGCGGCTTGGCCGGGTAAGTTTCTACCAATATGTCGCTCGTCGGATTGATACATGCGAAGCTCCGTCGTTGCAATTGGATAAAATCGCCGATAGCCAAGCTGAGAGTGCGGAGGCCACCCATGTAGGGTATTGCCTGCCCAAGAGGATGACACATGCGACCAGGCCGGGCTTACATTGTCGAGCAATTGGGTGATTCAATCGTCTGGGACAATCACGCCTGCATGCCGCTGCGCCCGGGTGACGACAGCTTTCTTCCTCAGTTGGAACGCGCGCGCGAAGCTGGGATCGATGCGCTGACCTTAAACGTAGGCTGCGGTGGCCAGGGCATCGAGGAGCACGTTCGGATGCTTGGCGCTCTTCGGCATTGGATTGGTGCCCGACCAGATAGATATATGGTTCTGGAGCATGCCGGGAATGTGCGTCAGGCCAAGGATCTGGGAAAGCTTGGCATTTGCTTCGATATCGAGGGAATGGATGCATTGGGCGGTCAGGCAAGCCTGGTCGAAGTCTACTACTCCCTCGGCGTCCGCTGGATGCTTGTCGCCTACAATCTCGCCAATCTCGCCGGCGGCGGCTGCATGGAGAATGATCAAGGACTTACCGCGTTCGGTCGGGCTGTTGTTGCGGAAATGAACCGGGTCGGCATGGTCCCCTGCGGTTCGCATACAGGGTATCGCACAGCCAGAGAGTTGATCGATGCCTCTTCGACACCGGTGATCTTCTCTCATTCGAACCCGCGCGCCTTGTGGGATCATCCGCGCAACATTCCCGATGATTTGATGATGGCCTGCGCCGAGCGCGGCGGCGTCATAGGAATCAATGGGATCGGCATCTTCCTGGGCAACAACGATTCAAGCGTTTCTACCTTTGCCAACCATATCGAATATGCCCTCGAGCGGGTTGGCGAAGATCATGTTGGAATCGCACTGGACTATGTATTCGACGATCAAGAAGTCGCGCAGTTCGCTGCAGCCAATCCCACCATGTTTCCTGCCGATGCGGGTTATGGGGCCGGCATGGCGATGATTGCCCCCTGGCAGTTCGATTCGATTCTGGAGGAGCTCTCCCGCCGGGGACTTGGTCAGCAAACACTGCAAAAGCTTATGGGTGGAAACCATTTCCGCATTGCGACTGAGGTCTGGCGGTAGGCTACCGGAGCCGGGTTGCGTGGCAAATTAGAGACATTGACCCTGCTCCTTTCACCGATGATTCCTTTGCGGGATTGAAATTGGATAAAATCTATAATAGTCGTGAGTCATCGTCGGCATAGCTGCCGCATGACCGAAAGGGGAATCAATGAGGAATTTGACATTGCGGGCAGCTCTGCTGGTCACCGTTGGCGCGCTTGGAATTACGGCTGCACCGGCCTTCGCACAGGATGCTGCGCCTGCAGGCGACACCAATGCTGAAGAAGCCACCGGCAACGATATCGTGGTTACCGCGCGCAAGCGGACGGAAACCCTGCAAGACATCCCTTCGAGCATCGCGGCCCTTGGCAATGAGCAGTTGAGCAAGCTCGGCGCGGATTCCCTTGAGCAGTTCGCTGGTCAGACGCCGGGTCTTTCAATGACCGGCAACCGCGCCAACTCCCAGATCGTGCTGCGCGGCGTGACGACCGGCCCGGTCAACCAGGATCAGGCCGAAATCAAGGAAACTGTCGGCCTCTACCTCGACGAAACGCCGATTGCCGTCCAGCGCTTCAGCCCCAACCTGAAACTCTACGATCTTGATCGCGTTGAAGTCCTCCGCGGGCCCCAGGGCACACTCTACGGTGCTGGCTCAATGGCAGGCGCGATCCGCCTCATCACCCGCAAGCCGGACACCAACGACTTTTCGGCAAGCGCCAAGGGCGAATTGGCTTCGGTTGATAATGGCGGCACGACCCGCACGATCGACGGCATGATCAATATTCCGGTGGTCCCCGATGTTTTCGCGATCCGCGCAGTCGGCTTCTGGAAGCACAACGCCGGCTTCATCGACAATGTGACGACCAAGCAGAACGATGTGAACTGGGAAGAAAGCAAGGGTGGCCGGATCGCCGCCCGGATCGTCCCCGGCCCCGCAACTACCATCGACGCGCTGGTGTCCTACCAGCACTCGCGTCACAATGCGCGTAGCGTCTATGCGCAGGAAGCTGGCTATCTCAATACGACCGTCGCGGTGAACGAGCCGTACGTCGACAAGAACTTGACCGCGTCGTTGACCGTCAATCAGGAATTCGATCCGTTCGACATGACGCTTGTCGGTTCGTACCGGAACAAGAAGCTCGACTACCTGATCGAAACCGGCACTTTCGTCAGCTTCGTGGCACCCAACTACCGCAGCCTTCCGCTCGGCGTGATCAAGAACAATGCTAACCAGGAAGATTACAGCACGGAGCTTCGCTTCTCATCGAAGCCAAGCTCGCCAGTGCAGTGGACGGTTGGCGCGTTCTATGAGGACAAGTCGAACTTCTTCGCCCAGGATCTGACCGTAGCTGGCGTCGATGCTGCCGGCGGCTTCAACAGCACTGCTTTCGGCGCGCTCAAGGATCAGCTCTACGTCAGTGGGATCAACCTAAAGGAACGCCAGATCGCACTGTTCGGCGAAGTCGTCGTCCCTGTCGGTGACCACTTGAAGGCCACTGTCGGCGGTCGCTACTTCGACGCCAAGCAGCGCTCTTCGGTCCGGTTCGGTGGCATTTTCGCCGACCCCAATGTCGGCACCTTCCCGTTCAAGAACCACGAGAGCGGCTTCAACCCGAAGTTCAACCTCTCCTATGAGTTCGACCGGGATCACATGGTCTATGCCCAGGCCGCGAAGGGCTTCCGTCTTGGCGGCACGAATGAACCCGTACCTGCAACGTCCTGTGCGGCCGATCTCGCCGCCCGCGGTCTCGCGAAGGCTCCCGACAGCTACAAGTCTGACAGCCTTTGGAACTACGAAGTCGGTGCCAAGACGAGCTGGCTCGACCGCGCGCTGACAGTCAATGTGTCGGCCTATCACATCGACTGGAAGAACCCGCAGGTCACTGCCCAGCTGGGCTGCGGCTTCAACGTCTTCGTCAATGCTGGCGGCCTGAAGATCGATGGTGGTGAACTTGAGACTGCTATTCGTCCGACCGAGGGTCTGACGATCCGCGCTGGCCTGGGTTATACCAACAGCCGTCTGACGCAGGATCTGACTTTCGTGAGCGGCCGCAAGGGTGACAATGCCCCGTTCGTGCCGAAGTGGACGATGAGCGGATCCGTTGACTACACCCACAAGCTCAGTGACAGCCTCGAAGGCTTCGTTTTCCTGAGCTATCAGGGCAATGATGTGCGGAACACGCGCTTCAATCCGACGCTTACAGCGAATAGCCGACTGCCGGCCTATGACATCATCAACGCTCGTGTTGGTGTGAATGCAGACCGTTGGTCGCTCGAACTGTTTGCGGAAAACCTCGGCAACAGCCGCGGTCTTACCAACCGCAACTTCTATCCATTCTCTCTTACCGCAATGACGCAGATGGAAGTCGTCACGCCCCGCACCATTGGGGTCGATCTGTCGGTCAAGTTCTGACGATCGCGCTGCTCGCTCCCGCCCTGCAGTCCCTTGGGCGGGAGCGAGTTGTGACTAAGGAAGTCTGGACCGAAAGAGCCAGAGGAGCCGTTCCATCCCCATTCACAAGGAATTAGCTGGGGAGTGAGCATCGATATCCGCCAACTCCGCTATGCGGTGATGACTGCGGATACGCAGAGTTTCTCGCGCGCGGCTGCCGCGCTCAATGTGAAGCAATCGACCCTTAGCCAGCGGGTCCTGCAACTCGAAGACCGGCTAGGCGTCAAACTCTTCGAACGCACTACCAGAGGTGCAGAGCCAACAGAAAATGGCCGTGTGTTCATCGAACAAGCGCGGCGCATCGTCACCGACGTTGACAACCTTCAAACCACTGCCCGGAACGTCAGCTATGGCCTGCAAGGCAGGATCGCGGTGGGTTATTGTTCGCCCTTGGTTTCCGGCAACCTCAAACTTGCCTTCTCGGATTACCTTACTCGCTTTCCCGACGTCCAGTTCGACGGGATAGAAGCCGGACCCGAGAAGCTCCTCCATGGGTTGCAGTCTCGAACGATCGATGTCGTAATCGCCCCGATTGGTTTGGTTGAGGCCGGGATCAAATCACGGCCACTTTGGTCGGAGCGCCTGTTCGCCGTGCTATTGTCCGACAATTCGCTGGCTGAGCGAGAACGGATCTACTGGCAGGATCTGCGCCGCGAGGTCTTTGTTGTACCGACGGCTGGCATAGGCCCAATCCTGGGCAATCTCCTATCCGCTCGCCTGACCGAGCAAGGTTTTCGGCCCGCCATCATCTATCAGGACACGAGCCTCGAGAGCGTGTTGAGCATGGTGACGGCCAAACGGTTCATTACCATTGCAACGGAAGCCTCACAGGGCATCGCCTGGCCCGAACTGCAGTTCCTAGAGATCTATGACTCGGTGGGACCTGCTCGGCTGGAATACGCGGTCTATTGGCGCGACGACAACCAAAACCCGGCCCTGAAGCGCTTCTTCAAACTGATTGAGGAACGCTATCCTGGCTGAGCCGCGCGCCGCCCTTTCGAGTAGCTTCGATCGGTCGCGATGAATCGCTCGAGCATTGGCGGGATCAGCCGCTCCGGCGGCGGCGCACCTTTAGCCTCGCCATCATTCAGCGCCACCGCATAGGCCAGCAGTTCGCGGTGCAGCCGGGCTGGCAATTCCACGGTGATGCGTAGAGGCTTTTCGTCAGCCAGATCAGACAACTTCAGTCTCGTCATCAGTCCGCTCCCAGCACCAGATCGCGCGTCACCAGCACCCGCACTGGAAATCCGGGGCGGATGATTATGGTCGGCTTGATATTGAGTTCGCGGCTGACAACCTGTTCGCCGGCGCGGGCGACACTGTCCTGCGTTCCTCGCCGGATCGCGCGAGCAAGGTCGCTGTCATTGCCAGCACCAGCTTCTGAACCCACGCCCAGCAAGGTTGAAACCAGCGCTGCCTTGAACACGCCGCCCCAGTGGTAGTCGGTGCCGTCCTGCAGTCCGGCAAACCCGCTTGGATCGGCCGCAGGCTGGCGTTCGAGCACGATCGAGCGACCATCAGGGAGGATCAGCCGGTTCCAGGCGAGGAGCACCCGGCTCTGACCAAAGGCGACATCGGCATCATATTCGCCGATGAGACGCGACCCCTGCGGTATCAGCAGGATGCGCCCGGTCGGGCTGTCGTAAACATTCTCGGTGACCTGCGCGGTGACGAGACCAGGCAGGTCGGAGCGGATGCCGGTGATGAGTGCGGCCGGGATGATCGAACCGGCCTGCACGACATTAGGCGAGACCAATCCGCCAAGCCGTTCGCTCGACACCGTGCGCCGGTCGCTGGCGCGGTCGAGGAATGCCCGATGCCGATCAGCGTCGGCCTTGGGTCCGGATTGCGCAGCAGGCTGAGCAGAACCTATGTCCGCCACATCCGGAAGCGCATTGCTACTGGCACCGGCAGCACCCGCTGACCCAGCGAAGAACAGGCGGCTACCTTGCGCGGCCTCGCGCTCCTGCAAGGTGCGTTGACGTGCGGCTTCGGCTGCATTTGCGGCAGGATTGGGCGGCGGCGTTCCAACTGGAGGCAGCGCCGCCACATCGCCACGCCGCTGCGCGTCGAGGATCGGTTTGCCGAGATCTCCGGGGAGCGCTGGTCCAAGTTTGGGCACCTGACCGTAGTCCTTGGGCGCAGCGGCGAGGGTGTCGGCCACCGCCATGCCGCCGGTGTTGTAGAGTTCATTGCTGCCCTTGTGGGTCTGTGGCTGCAGCGCATAGATCAGCGCGCCACCTATGATCGCGAAGGCGCTGGCCGAAGCGATCCCGATGGCCTTGCGCGACAGCCGCATGACCCGCGGCGGATCCCCGCGTAGCTTCACCGCGCTGGCGGGATCGGCCAGTGGCGCTCCCAAGCGCTCATCGGTGCCGACTTCATTGTCCGTATCGGTCATGCCCGCCCCCTGCGCTGGACGACGATCCGTACCTTGTCCTGCCCCTTGCGTCCGCCGAGCCGGAGTTCGGCCGCGCCAAACAGCCGGTCGACGATCATGTAGCGGCCCGCGACCCGGTAGTTGACCAGTTCGGCTTCGCCCTTGGCGCCGATCACGAACAGCGGTGGCAACTCGCTTTGCGCTACGCTTTCCGGAAACTCGATGAACACGCGGACGCCGTCATCAAACGCGCGCAAGGGACGCCACTCAGGCTTGTCACCTTCGATCCCATAGCGGAAGTTGAGTGCGGCAAGGTCCATGCCCGCCGCGATCGGCGCGGTTCGTTCGGCTTCGGCGCGCGCCTGACGCAGCGCGATCAACTGGTCCTGCGGATAGGTCCACGAGACCGATGCCATGTAGACTGACGGATTGGCCCTGAGTTCAAGATGATAGGTTCGCCGGTCGGTGTTGATCACGATGTTGGTCGCGATGTCGGGGCGGATCGGTTTGACCAAGATATGCACCCGCGACGCAGGACCAATGCCACTGACAGTGTCGCCGATCATCCATCGCACCGTGTCGCCAGCGGCGACTGGCCCCGAGCCGACGAGTTGCTCGCCTTCCTGCAGCGCAATGTCGGTCACCTGGCCGGGCTTGGCGTAGATCTGATAGAGCGCGCCTTCGGTATAGGGAAACACCTGGATCGCATTCACGAACCCGGCGCGCTCGGGCTGGATCCGCGCGGCCTCCATTGCCGCTCCCACCCGGTCCCGCAGAGTGGGGCGACTTTGCGGCGGGTGGGAGCGGCCCGCGGCGTGGGGAGGGATGCGCCGCGGAAGGAATTGGAGCTGGCCAGGGAGCGGAAGCGGCACCGGGATGGCCACGACGGTCCCCGCGGAGGGGTTGGCCTGTGCGACCTCGTTGGGCAGCACAGGCGATGCGGGCTGGTCCTTGGCCCACGTAACTGAAGAAAGGGCAGCGCTGCCGACGAGCATGGCAAGGGGGAGTGCGCGCAGGGCGCGGTATTGGGTGCTGATCATGATCCGAGTTCCTTCGACCAGTTGATGGCGTTGACGAAGATGCCGAGCGGGTTCTTGCGCAGGGCATCGGGAGTGCGCGGGGGCAAGACCACTGTCGTGAGGATCGCTGTCCAGCGGCTCGTCTCGGCCAGACTTCCGTCACGGTAGCGCCGTTCGACCCAGGCGACGCGAAAGCTGGTCGGCGAAGCACGGATGACGCTGGTGACATCGACCCCGACCTGTTCCTTGCCGATCAGGGCAAACGGGTCGTTGGTGCGGGCGTAATCGTTGAGTGCCAGCGCACCCTTGTCGGTGGCGAAATCGTAGGCGCGCAGCCAGTTCTGGCGCACAACGATCGGATCTTCGGGGATCGACCGGACCTGTTCGATGAACCGCGCGAGATGGAACGCGACCTGCGGGTCGCTCGGCGCAAAGGCGACATCGGCCGGGGCGACGGCCTGCGCCTCACCTAGCTTATCGACCTGCACGACCCAGGGAACGATGCTGCCGCGCGCGCCTTGCCAGATGATCCCGCCGGTGAGGCAGGTCGAAAGACCAAGCGTCCCAAAGAAGGCGAGCCGCCAACTGCGTGCCTGGATGCGGGCCGAGCCGATCCGGTCATCCCAGATCTGCGCGGCGCGCTGGTAAGGCGTTTCGGGTTCGGGGGTCTTGCCGTAGCGAATCGTTGGGCGTCGAAACATGCGTCAGTCCTTTTGCGAAGTGTCGATGGAGGCACCGCCGCCGTGGCTGTCGCCGGCCTTCAATGTGTGGGCGGCGAGCGTGGCGCTGTGGGTGATGGTCTGGCGGTTCTTCATCGCTTTGGCCCAGGCCGGTTGGCCCTGATCGGGTTCGGCAGGCGGGGGTGTCGGCGTGTTGGGTCCGGGGGTAATCGTGCCGCCCGTGTTGGTGATTGCTGCGCGGCTGCCATCGCGGAACGACTGCTTCATGCTGTCGCCAGCTTTTCGCAGCGGCGAGGTCGCGGCGCCGACTGCCGCGTCGCCAACCGCCGCCATGCCCGAACCGACTGCTGACGCGCCGGACTTGCCGGCAGAGCCGAGCGCATAGGCCATGGTCGCGCCGCCTGCGGCGCGCGAGGTGCCATGCGCGACGTTGGATGCGGCATTGGCGACTGCGCCGCCCGCCATCCTTGCACCGGCGACCGCGCCAGCGGCCGCGCCACCTGCCAGTAGCGCGGTGCCTGCAGCAGCACCGGCACCAAGCTGCGGTCCGCCCGAGACGATCCCGTTGGCTATGCCGGGGCCGAAGATGCCAAGGCCAAGCAGTGCGAGGCTGGCGAGCATGATCGACAGCGCATCTTCGATCGTCGGCTCACCCGAAATCGCACTGGTGAACTCGGAAAAGATGGTCGAACCGATGCCGACGATCACTGCGAGCACCAGCACCTTGATCCCTGAGGAGACGACATTGCCAAGCACGCGTTCGGCCATGAACGCGGTCTTGCCAAACAGACCAAACGGGATGAGCACGAACCCGCACAGCGTGGTTAGTTTGAACTCGATAAGGGTGATGAACAGCTGGATCGAGAGGATGAAGAAGGCGATGATGACCACCGCCCAGGCGACCAGCAGGATCACGATCTGGAGGAAGTTCTCGAAGAAGCTGACGAAGCCCATCAGGTCCGAGATGGAATCAAGCAGCGGGTGCGCGGCATCGAGCCCGACCTGTGCGACCCTGCCGGGCTGCAGCAATTCGGCGGTGGAGAAGCCCGTCCCGCTGGCCTTGAGACCTAGCCCAGCGAAGCTTTCGAAGACGATGCGGGCGAGGTTGTTCCAGTTGCCAATGATGTAGGCGAACACGCCCACGAACAGCGTCTTCTTGACCAGGCGGGCGATGACATCGTCGCTCTCACCCCACGTCCAGAACAGTGCGGCGAGCGTCACGTCGATCACGATCAGCGTCGTCGCAATGAATGCGACCTCGCCGTGAAGCAGCCCGAAGCCGCTGTCGATGTAGCGCGAAAAGATGTCGAGGAAGCGGTCGACGACGCCGGTGCCACCCATGTCAGTGATCCTTTGCGGGCTGGGACTCGAAGGAGAATGGCTCGGCGGGCTCCGGGGCTTCGGATGCCTCTTCCGTTGCAGCTACTGCGCCAGCGGGCTTGCCCAGGAACCGCCGCCGCTTCTCGACCCAGGCTGCCCGGCAGATGGGCGATTCCAACGCCTGCTCGCCCTGCGCGCCGCAGTCGCGCAGGGTCGCGGCAAGGGGATCGCCGTCGGGTTCGGCGACCGTGATGATCTCGGGCAGCGAGACCTTGCGCTCTTCGCGCAGCTGGAGCGCGGTCATGGTGAGGGCCACGGCGACGAAAGCCCCAGCTCCGATCCGCGCGAAGAGCTTGGTGTCCATATGCGTCAGTTCCGGAACATCTGAACCGAGGTCGCGACATAGCCGCGGCCGGGAGCGAGGAAGCGGCGCAGCTGTTCGCGGGCCTGCGCCTTGGCGGCCGCGCTGCTCGCCGCATCGAGCGTCTGCGCCCGGCCAAGCGAGGTGACGCTCGCAATCAGGTCAGCGAGCTGCTGCGACTGCACCGCGAGCAGCTGATTGCCGGCCTGTGCGGCCTGGAGGGCGCCGGTTGCCGACTGGCTTGCGGTGACGAGATCGGTCACCGCGCTCCGCGTGCCCTCGATGTTTGCGACCGCGCCGGCCTGGACCTTGAGCGCATCCTCGAACGCCGCGACGCTGTTCTGCCAGCGGCTCTCCGCACCCTGGACCATCGCGGCCTGCGGCGCGGTCAGGTCCATCGCCTTGTACTGGCGCGCGAACTCGGTCTGGATCTGCTGGACGTTGTACGCCATCCGCTGCGCCTGGCTGAGAAGCTGCTGGGTCTGCTGGATCTGCTGCTGCAGGGGGGCGAGAACAGTCGTCGGCAGGCTCGCAAGGTTGCGCGCCTCGTTGATCAGCGAGGTGGCCTGGTTCTGCAGCTGCCGGATCTGGTTATTGATCTGCTCGAGCGTGCGCGCTGCGGTGAGCACGTTCTGTGCATAGTTCGAAGGATCGTAGACGATCCCGCCGAACTGAGCATAGGCGGGTGCCGGGACCAACGCGGTCGCGGTCAGCGACAGGATCGCGGCACCCGCGACCAGAGCCTGGCGGATAGAGGATTTCATGGGCACTACTCCTTGGGTTGGCCCGCAGCGTGGCTGCAGACAGGGGGGATAGGTTCAGGAAGCATGTCGGCGGCCCAGGCGAGGCCGCGATGGCGCAGCCAGGCGGCAGCAAAGCCGGAGGGGTCATGCGCATCGGTCAATTCGCCGATCGCCAACTGGTCGGTCTTCGACGAGGTCGCGGTGAACGCGAGCGCAACCTCTCCGAGCCCCAGTTCGAACAGGCGGTTGCCGCGTGCCGACTGGCAGTAATAGTCGCGCTTGGGTGCGGCCCGCGCGACGATTTCGATCTGGCGATCGTTGAGGCCGAACCTGCGATAGATCGACAGGATTTGCGGTTCGACCGCGCGCTCGTTGGGGAGGAAGATGCGGGTCGGACAGCTCTCGATGATCGCAGGCGCAATCGCGCTGGTCTCGATATCGGCGAGGCTCTGGGTCGCGAAGACCACGCTCGCGTTCTTCTTGCGCAGAGTCTTGAGCCACTCGCGCAATTGCGCGGCGAAGGCCGGGCTGTCTAGCACCAGCCAGCCCTCGTCGATGATGATCATCGTCGGTGATCCGTCGAGCCGCCCTTCGATGCGGTGGAAAAGGTAGGAGAGCACTGCGGGCGCTGCTGTGGAGCCGGTCAGCCCTTCGGTTTCGAACGCCTGGAAACTCGCTTCACCCAGATGCTCGGCCTCGGCATCGAGCAGCCGACCGAACGGACCGCCGATGCAATAGGGTGCAAGAGCCTGCTTCAGTGCCTGGCTTTGGAGCAGCACCGCGAGCCCGGTCAGGGTGCGCTCGCCGATCGGCGCGGTGCTCAGCGAAGTCAGCGCCGACCAGAGATGCTCCTTCGTTACCGGATCAACCGTGACGCCCTCGGAAGCGAGGATCGCCTGGAGCCATTCCGCTGCCCAGTTGCGCTCGGCAGGTTCATCGATCCGCGCGAGCGGCTGCAAGAGCACCGCGCCAAGACCACCATCGGCCAGACTGGTGCCGAGATCCTGCCAGTCGCCGCGACAGGCAAGCGCAGCGGCCCGGATCGAACCGCCGAAATCGAAGGCGAAGACCTGGGCGCGCTCGTAGCGGCGGAACTGCAGCGCCATCAGCGCGAGCAGGACCGATTTGCCTGCACCGGTCGGCCCGACGATCAGCGTATGGCCGACATCGCCGACATGAAGCGAGAACCGGAACGGGGTCGAACCTTCGGTCCGCGCATAGAACAATGGGGCGGCATTAAAGTGATCGTCCCGTTCCGGCCCGGCCCACACCGCCGACAGCGGGATCATGTGGGCAAGGTTGAGCGTCGAGATCGGGGGTTGCCGGACGTTGGCGTAAACGTGTCCCGGCAAGGAACCGAGCCAGGCTTCGATGCCGTTCATGCCTTCGACGATCACCGTGAAGTCACGGCCCTGGATCACCTTCTCGACAAGGCGCAGCTTCTCGGCGGCGAGCGCGGGGTCGTCGTCCCACACGGTGACGGTCGCCGAAACATAGGCCTGGCCGACATGATCGGCGCCAAGCTCCTGCAGCGCGGCGTCGGCATCGGCGGCCTTGTTCGAAGCATCGCTGTCGAGCAGCGTCGAAGCCTCGTTGGTCATCACTTCCTTGAGGATGCTGGCAACCGATTTGCGTTTGGCGAACCATTGCCGGCGGATCTTTCCGAGCAATTTGGTCGCGTCGGTCTTGTCGAGCATCACCGCGCGGGTCGACCAGCGATAGGCGAAGGCGAGTCGGTTGAGTTCGTCGAGCAGGCCCGGGAAGGTTGCGCTTGGGAAACCCACGATCGTCAGCGTGCGCAGGTGTGCGCGGCCGAGCATTGGTTCGAGCCCGCCGGTCAGCGGCTCGTCGGCCAGCAGCGCGTCGAGATGCATCGGGGTCTCGGGTACGCGCACGCGGTGGCTGCGGGTCGAGATGCAGCTGTGGAGGTAGGTCAGCGTTTCACTGTCATCGAGCCAGCGCGCCTCGGGCACGAAGCCCTCGATCAGGCGCAGCAGCCGGTCGGTACGATCAATGAAGAGATCGAGCAGTTCCTTGGGATTGATGCCCTTCTCGGCCTTGCCCTCATAGAGCCAACTCTCAGCGCGGGCGGCGTCTTCGGCTGGCGGCATCCACAGCAGGGTCAGGAAATATCCGCTCTCGAAATGCGCGCCTTCCTCAGCGAACTGTGCCGCGCGTTCGCGCTCGACCAGCGCCGAGGCCGGATCGGGGAACTCACTTTCCGGGTAGTCCTGTGCAGGACGGCGCACTGCTTCAACGAAGATCGCCCAGCCAGAACCGAGACGACGCAGCGCACTGTTGAGCCGCGCAGTGGTAGCAATCAGCTCCGACGGCGTCGCGCTATCCAGATCCGGGCCGCGAAAACGGGCCGAGCGTTGGAAGCTGCCATCCTTGTTGAGCACCACACCCGGCGCGACGAGCGCCGCCCAGGGAAGGAAATCGGCAAGCCGGTCGGCCTTGTTCCGGTATTCGCGAAGCGAAAGCATCGGCTCAAACCCTCATGTAATTGGGAAAGCGCAGATGCCGCCGGGCGACATCGACGAATTGGGGATCGCGCCGCGCTGCCCAGACCGCGACCATGTGGCCGAGCGCGAAGAAGACGATCCCGGCGAGCCACAGTCTGAGGCCGAGACCAACCGCTCCGGCGAGCGTCGCATTGGCGATAGCGAGGCCGCGCGGCGCGCCGCCGAGCAGGATATGCTCGGTCAGCGCGCGGTGGACCGGGACCACATAGCCCGGCACGGCCTCGGGTGGGCCAAGGTCCATCAGACCAGCGCCCCGCCGCCGAACGAGAAGAACGACAGGAAGAACGACGAGGCGGCGAACGCGATCGACAGTCCGAACACGATCTGGATCAGTCGGCGAAAGCCACCCGAAGTGTCGCCGAAGGCCAGCGTCAGGCCGGTCGCGATGATGATGATCACCGCCATGATCTTGGCGACCGGACCCTGGATCGATTCCAGGATCGACTGAAGCGGCGCTTCCCAGGGCATCGACGAGCCTGCCGCATAGGCTGGGCTCGAAATGGCCAGGGCAACCATGCCGCCAAGCAGGGCGGTCGCAGCGCGGGAGCGGGTGCGAACAAGGGTTTGCATCATCATAGGTCTCCTTGGGATCGAGGGAAAATGGGAAGGATCTGGTAGTCGCCGTGGCTATCGAGGCCGCGGACTTCAGCGAGTTCGGATAGCCGCCGACCAGTGCCTTCGCGGACCAGCACGGCGATCACGTCGATGGTCTCGGCGATCAAAGCTCGCGGGACGGTCACCACCGATTCCTGGATCAGTTGTTCCATCCGACGAAGGACACCAAGCGCTGTGCCGGCGTGGATCGTACCGACCCCGCCGGGATGGCCTGTGCCCCAGGCTTTAAGGAGATCGAGCGCTTCAGCCCCCCGCACCTCGCCAATGGGGATTCGGTCTGGACGCAGCCGCAGGGCCGAGCGCACCAGGTCGGACAGCGTCGCCACCCCGTCCTTGGTTCGCAGCGACACGAGGTTGGGCGCAGCGCATTGCAACTCGCGGGTGTCTTCGATCAGCACAACCCGGTCCGAAGTCGTCGCGACCTCGGCCAGCAGCGCATTAGTGAGCGTGGTCTTGCCCGTAGAGGTCCCGCCGGCGACGAGGATATTCTTGCGCGTAGCCACGGCGCGGACCAGTTCGTTAGCCTGCCAGTCCGCCATGATCCCGGCGGCGACATAGTCAGCCAGCGTGAACACCGCGACGGCCGGCTTGCGGATCGCAAAGCTCGGCGCGGCCACAACCGGCGGGAGAAGCCCCTCGAACCGCTCGCCGCCCTCGGGCAGCTCCGCCGAAACGCGCGGAGCGCCAGCATGGACCTCGGCTCCGACATGGTGCGCGACCAACCGAATGATCCGCTCGCCATCGGCGGCGGACATCCCGCTCCCCGTATCGGCGATCCCGGCTCCCAGCCGGTCGATCCATAGCCGTCCGTCGGGATTGAGCATGACCTCAATGACCACCGGGTCTTCAAGCCAAGCTCCGATCTCGGGCCCGAGCGCTGTGCGCAGCATACGCGCACCGCGCGTTGCGGCCTCGGACCGGATCGGAATAACGCTCATCGCTGCCTCGCAATTGCGCGCTCCGACAACCGGCGCGCGTAACGAGGTGGATCAAAAGGGCATCACATCACGCCAGAGCAACAAGCATTTGGCGTGAGCAAAGCCCAGGTAATCCAAAGAAACTGCGGCGTAGTTTGCCAGCAGACGCCGATGCGACGTGTTTGAAAGGCTCGATAAATCAGAAACTGGCCACTTTCTGACATACGAAGCCGCAGATGTCAGAAACCGTGCGTCATACGGTTCAGTGGCAGGGGCTTACCGCGCGAGGCGCTGATCGCTCTCCATCCGCCGCGCGAGAGCCGAAACAAAGGCCGTAAACCGCTCTTGGGCCTGTGCTTGGGCTGCCGGAAGCTGGCTGTCCGGCAAGGCCGGGTTGGAGATGAGCCAGGTCCGCACGAACAGGGCGATGGCCTCGTTGCCGACCTCGACATGGTAATCGAGCTTGTCCAGCTGCCTTGAGATCCGGTCTAGACGCCGGCTGAAGGCGGCTTCCATTCGTTCGGAACTGTCCGGTGAGAGGAAAGATGCCAGCGCTGCCTCGACTACGGCGGCCTGCGAAACCCGTTTGCGCGACGCATAGTCAACCAACTGGTCGGCAAGCTCCGGCGGCAGGCGGAAGGTGTGGCGGGTGCGCTTCACAGATCGATCCCGTCGCCAGGATCAAGCGCCGCCGCCCGGGCAACGGTCCGCATGCGGTCAGCTTGCCGCCGGCTTTGCGCCAGGTCTTCCTCGATCATCGGTTCCTCGAACTCGAATTCGCTGACCACGCGCGGCGGGAGGACGATCTCCTCATGCTCCGGAAGTTCCGGCTCCCGCCTGATGCCGCCATTGTCCGCGTCACAATCGTCGTCGTCCAACGGAGCCGGGTGCTTCTGCGCTGTTGGCGACTGGACGATCATATCCGCCCAGGCACCGGCATTTGCGGTGTTTGGTGCGGCCTTCCGGCACTCTGGCGGCGGCAGGATGCGTGCGCTCAGTCGCCGATCCTTGAAATAGCGCGCCTTCTTCGCCCGGATCGGATGCAGCCCGGCCAGCATCACGATCTCGTCATCCGGCGGCAGCTGCATGATCTCGCCCGGCGTCAACAAGGCCCGGGCCGTTTCGGAGCGCGATACCATCAGGTGGCCAAGCCAGGGCGACAGCCGGTGCCCGGCATAGTTCTTCATGGCGCGCATTTCCGTGGCCGTGCCCAGCGAATCCGAAACCCGCTTGGCGGTGCGCTCGTCGTTCGTGGCGAAGCAGACCCGGACATGGCAATTGTCGAGGATGGCGTTGTTTTGCCCATAGGCCTTCTCGATCTGGTTCAGCGACTGGGCGATCAGAAAGGCCTTGAGGCCATAGCCCGCCATGAAGGCCAGCGCGCTCTCGAAGAAGTCGAGCCGCCCCAGCGCGGGGAACTCGTCCAGCATCAGCAGGACGCGTTGCCGCTTGCTGTTCACCTCAAGTTCTTCGGTCAGGCGCCGCCCGACCTGATTGAGGATCAGACGGATAAGCGGCTTGGTCCGGCTGATGTCGGAAGGCGGCACCACAAGGTAGAGGGTCGCCGGCTGCTTGCCCGACACCAGGTCCATGATCCGCCAATCGCATTGCCGGGTGACCTCGGCGATGACCGGATCGCGATAGAGACCAAGGAAGGACATGGCCGTCGACAGGACGCCGGACCGCTCGTTCTCGGATTTGTTGAGCAATTCGCGGGCAGCACTGGCGACCACCGGATGGACTCCGGCCTCGCCCAGGTGGGGCGTCGCCATCATGGTGGTCAGCGTCGCCTCGATGGTGCGGCGGGGGTCCGATAGGAAGGCCGCCACTCCGGCAAGGGTCTTGTCCGGTTCGGCGTAGAGCACGTGAAGGATCGCGCCGACGAGCAGCGAATGGCTGGTCTTCTCCCAGTGATTGCGGCGTTCGAGTGAGCCTTCGGGATCGACCAGCACGTCGACGATGTTCTGGACATCGCGGACTTCGGTTACGCCGCGCCGCACTTCCAGCAAGGGGTTGTAGGCTGCCGAGTTGGCATTCGTCGGATCGAACAACAGGACCCGGCTGAACTGCGAGCGAAAACCGGCAGTGAGGTTCCAGTTTTCGCCCTTGATGTCATGGATGATGGCTGAGGCAGGCCAGGTCAGCAGGGTCGGGATGACAAGCCCGACGCCCTTGCCGCTGCGGGTCGGTGCGAAGCAGAGAACGTGCTCCGGACCGTCGTGACGAAGATAGCTCTGTTCGTACTGGCCCAGCACGGCACCATGATCGCCGAGCAGTCCCGCGCCAGCAATCTCGGCCCCATCAGCCCATCGTGCGGAGCCGAACGTCGCCGTCCGTTTCATTTCGCGCGCCCGCCAGACCGACATCGCGATGGCGACAGCGACGGCGGCAAGCCCGCTGGCAGCAGCAATCATGCCGCCTGTTTCGAAGACCCCTGGGGCATAAGCTTCGAAGCTGAACCACCACCAGAAAATCGCCGGCGGCGGATAGATCGGGTGACCGAAGGCAAAGCCCATCGGTGCTCCCAGCTCGGGCTGATATGCCAGAGCCGCTGCCGTCCATTGGGTGGCTCCCCAGACACCAACTATCACGATGAACAGAACGGCGGCGATCTGCCCCCAGAGAATGCGGGTTCCTGACATGACTGCGCTCCTTCAGGGAACGCTGGTCAGACAAAAGACAGGGTTCAATACGAGATTGTCATGGGCCGCAGCATGGCGAAGGATTAACAAGGGTTCGGTGAAAATTTTACTGTTCTCGGGCATCGGCCATTGCGAACCGGACACGAAATTTACTACTCATTTTTCCATGTCGGTTTATGCCCAAGCCGATCTGTTTTATCGATAATGGAGTACGGCCTTGAATGAAATCGTAGCAATGGCCGTTCACGATCTGGAGCGTCATGACGGCGCCTACCAGGTCAAGCCGGCTACGAAGACCTTGGCTGTGACGAAAACCACGCAGCGGGTGATCGATGAGCTGTACGATCTCTACAATCGCCGAGCCACAAAGAGCCACGGCAAGTTCACCACAGCTGAAGGTTACCCCACCCAGGATCAGGTTCGCGACTATGTCGAGGATCTCGAGAAGGATTTCCTCCGCCTGACGACGCGCATGATGGAAACGCTTCGGAACCAGGCCCAAGCCAGATCAGCTTCTACAGGCGGCCATGTCCTGTTTGCCCACTTCCGGCGGGAAGCTCGTGATTATCTGCTTGTAGCTATCGTGTCGGACAAGTTGAGCGCGGCGCTCACCTCGCAGAGCGACATGAAGGATGTCAGCCACCTCGATCTCGAAGGTTTCAGGTTCGCAGGGCGGATCAACCTCACGGCCTGGGCGGCGAAGGAAGAGCGGTACATCAGTTTCCTGAAGGGCAAAGGGGATGTCTCAGAATATTTCCGTCAGTTCCTGGGCTGCGACTCCGTCGTGCAAGATCGGGTCGATACGACCAATCTCGTCAATGCTCTGAAGGAATTCGTCGTCGAAGCAGGCATGCCGGAAGCGGAGGGAAATGATTTCCTGGCACGTGCGAAAGCCATTTGTGAACGCGCTTCGCGAAATCGGGAGGAAATCGAGTTCGAGGCTCTTGCGAATGAGTTGATGCCCAAGGATCCGAAGCCCCTGAAGGATCATCTGGCTCATACAGACCGCGGCCTCAGCGATGGCTTCATACCCGATCGCCGCGCATTGGCCTCTCTGGTCCGCTTTCGTGGCAGCACGAAGCAATGGAAGGTCGAGTTTGATCGTGACGCGGTCAGCAACCGATCCGTGATTTACGATGCGAATGCCAATACGCTGACCCTGACCGGACTGCCTGAAGACCTCGTGTCGCAGTTGCGTGCCGAAGGGCTTGGCAGTGCCTGACGTTAGCTTCGCTGACCTCATAGCGCTGTATCGCCACACCCGTTTCGACGGCAACGGCGGTGGGGCTCTCTATGTCGCCAGCGAAGAGATCGCAGCCACGCTCCGCACGATCGATAGCGACCAGGACCTCTACGATCAGGTCCAGATCAGCTTGGTCGATGCTGCCGAGTTCGATGTCGGCCAAGAGGTTCGGATCAACATCGCCTCACCGAGCCACAAGCTCGGATATCTCTGCCAGAATTTCGATGCCTTGTTCAGGACACCCGGGGCCGCATTCGTCGAGCCCGAAAACTACTACGTCATCGACCCCGGCTATGCGCCAGGTGATGAACTGGTTCCCCCAGCGTTGGCCCGCTATCGTGCCTTGCTGACCATCATTACCGCACTACGCAATTCTGCAACGTATGTGAGCGAATTGCAGCGGGAACTGGTCTTTATCGGCACCGAAAAGATCGCGATTCCAGTCGAGTTCACCGAGGCCGACCTTCCATCTACGCTCGAGCATCTTTCGCAGCGCCTGCACCGTGTTCTGGACGGCCAGATCCATACGGACGAGAAATATGGCCTGCTGGCTGATGCCGTGATCGAGATGACGCGTGCCCAGCCAAGTGCCCGCAGGTTCGTCCATCTCGTCGCCAACCTCGATCATCTCTGCGAGGAGGTCGAGAAAGGCTACCGGATGTTCGTATCCAGCTTTTCCTATTCACGGATCAAGAAAGAGATTGAAGCCGCCCGCCTCGATTACATCGGCAAGATTCACAAGACGATCAGCGACATCCAAGGCCAGCTGCTCGGGATACCGGTGGCGACGATCGTGGTCGCATCGCAATTGAAAAGCCCTGGCCGGTGTGACAGCACGTTCTGGACAAACACGGCCGTGCTGCTCGGTGCCTGGGTATTTGTCGGTTTGTTGTGGCTGGCCATCAGGAACCAGAGACATACGCTTGAGGCCATCGGCACGGATATGAAGGGCCAGCGCGAGCGGCTTGAGCGCGATCACGCAGCCGTTCATGACGATTTTGTCGGAATGTTCAACGAGCTCGACAAGCGGGTAAGCTGGCATCGGTGCGTTTTGACGATTGTGGGCTGCGTTGCCCTGGTCGGTGCCGCGCTGGCGACCATGGCCTATCTGATGATGACCCCCCGAGGGTCGATCGCCTGCTTTTTGCCCGGGTGACCCGCGTCGGCCCCTTGGTGGTTATTGTCGCGGGTAAATCCATCTGCCTTGGTTTGCCCTGACCATGTGACGTCGGTAAAGCACAGCAAGGTTCAGGAGGGAAAGCAACTATATGCCGACATTGTCATGGTTGACGCGCGAAAAGGACGTGAAGAGCGCGGATGCCGTGGCTTATCGGCTGCTGGAGCGGGACGACGCGCTGTCTGTCGGTGATCCTGCTTCCGGCAACATGCTGATCCAAGGCGACAACCTGGAGGCGCTGAAAAGTCTGCTCCCCTACTATCGAGGGCAGGTGAAGTGCATCTATATCGATCCGCCGTACAACACCAGATCAGCGTTCGAGCATTACGACGACAATCTGGAGCACAGCCAGTGGCTGGCAATGATCTGGCCACGGCTGGTGCTGCTGCGCGAGTTACTGGCCGAGGATGGCAGCATCTGGGTGTCGATCGACGACAATGAAGGGCCTTATCTTAAGGTCGTAATGGACGAAGTTTTCTACCGCAGGAACTTTATTACCAGTTTCATTTGGCAAAAAGTTGACAGCCCAAATGAAAATCAGAGCAAGATCACACCGGATCATGAATATATACACGTTTATGGTAATGAACGTGCAATGGCGTCGTTCGAGCGCAAGTCCGATGAAAGTCTCTTAGACGCCTATCCTCAGCGTACACCAGAGGGCAGGCGTTACAGAGATCGCCTGCTGAAGAAGAATGGCAAAGCCAGCCTTCGCACCGATAGACCGTCGATGTTTTTCGAAATAGTTGGTCCCGATGGGTTCCCTGTCCTCCCGATTCACGATGACGGAAGAGAAGCACGGTGGTCCTTGGGAAAGGATACAGTAGATGCGCTTGTTGCAGCCAACGCTTTAATTTGGAAGCGGAGGGAGCGACAAGGCCAGGCCGTTTGGGTGCCTTACACGCGTGAATATGCACCCGACAACCCAGTTCGTCCTCACTCAACGATCTTGCTGGATGTGAAGACTTCACGCCAAGCAAAGGCTCATCAGCGCGAATTATTGCCTGGAGTAGAGGTGTTCGACACTGTGAAGCCAGAACAGTTGCTCGAGCGAATTCTTAACATAGCCACCAAACCTGGTGACCTCGTCCTCGACTCCTTCCTTGGTTCTGGGACTACTGCGGCCGTCGCGCACAAGTTGGGCCGCCGCTGGATCGGCGTCGAGATGGGCGACCACGCTGTCAGCCACTGCGCTCCGCGTCTGCGAAAGGTGATCGAGGGTGAACAAGGTGGCATTTCGCAGGCCGTCAGCTGGCAGGGCGGCGGCGGGTTTGCTTTCTACAGGCTTGGTGAGGCGGTGTTCGATGCGGACGGTGCGATCAATCCCGTCGTGACCTTTGCGCCGCTCGCAGCGCACATCTGGTTCGCGGAGACCGGGCAGCCGATGACTTGCGTCCATACCGGCCCGTTTCTGGGCAGCCACGACGGTCAGGGCTATGCCCTGCTCTACAATGGCATTTTGGGTGACAAGAGCGTGTCGGGCGGCAATGTTCTGACACGCAAGACGCTGGGCATGATCCGCAGTTCTGCCGGCGAATTCGCCGGTCCGATGACTGTCTATGGCGAGGCTAGCCGTCTGTCGCCCGAAACGCTGAAGGCCGAGGGCATCCTGTTCAAGCAGACCCCCTATGACGTGAGGGCCCGCTGATGCAACTCAAGCAATATCAGATCGACACGCTGGGCGTGCTGCGCCATTTCTTTGAGGAGGCACGGCTGCGCGGGCCGAAAGCGGCCTATGAGGCGATCACCCAGGAGCCGGAGCAAGCCAAGCGCCTGCGCGGCTATGGCGGCAAGTATGAAGCGCTGCTGGGGCAGGAAGAAATGCCCTATGTCTGTCTGCGCCTGCCCACCGGCGGCGGCAAGACGCTGCTGGGCGCGCACGCCATCGGCGTCGCTAAGGACGCGTGGATCGAGCGAGATTTCCCGCTCGTCCTGTGGCTGGTGCCGACCAATATGATCCGCACTCAGACGGCAGAAGCGCTGAACAATCCGAAGCACCCCTACCGCCGCGCGCTGGACGACCAGTTCGGTGGGCGCGTGCGGATTTTCGACATTGGCGATTTCACCCGCATCCGCCCGCACGACCTTGCGGCCAACTGCTGCATCGTCGTCGGCACACTGCAGACCTTGCGGGTGGAAAGCACCGACGGCCGCAAGGTTTATGCCCATCATGAAGAGCTGGAACCGCTGTTCAGCGAGGTGCCTCGACGCCGTGCCGGGCTGGAGACACTGGGGCCGGATGTTGCCGCCAAGGTTGGTGGCCATCCAGACGACATCCGCTTCAGCTTCGCCAACCTGTGCCATCTGCGCCAGCCGCTGATGATCGTGGACGAGGCGCACAAGGCCGTCACCGGCCTGTCCCGCACCGTGCAGGAGCGCGTGAATCCCTGCGCCATCGTGGAATTCACCGCCACGCCGCACAAGAAGAGCAACATCCTCCATTCGGTCAGCGCGCTGGAGCTGAAGGACGCGCAGATGATCAAGCTGCCGGTGCGGCTTGAGGAACACGAGACGTGGGAAGGTGCAGTTACCGGCGCGATCATGAAGCGCGCCGAATTGGCGGAAGAAGCGGTGAAGGACCGCGCGGGCTACATCCGCCCGATCGTGCTGTTCCAGGCCGAGGACAGGAACCGAGAAGTGACCGTCGACGTGCTTCGCCAGCACCTGATCGACACCCACCACATCGATCCCAAGGCCATTGCCGTCGCCACCGGGGATCAGCGCGAACTGGACGGGATCGACCTGTTCAAGCCCGATTGCCCGATCGAATATGTCATCACGGTAGAGGCGCTGAAGGAAGGCTGGGACTGTTCATTCGCCTATGTCTTCTGCTCAGTTGCCAACATCAAGAGCTCGACGGACGCGGAGCAGCTGCTCGGCCGCGTGCTGCGCATGCCTTATGCCACGCGGCGCAAGTCCACGGTGCTCAACAAGGCCTATGCGAACCTCGTCTCGAAGTCGTTTGCCGAGGCGGCGAATACGCTGCGGGACCGCCTGGTCGAGATGGGTTTCGAGGAAAGCGAAGCCGAGGCGAACATCGAGGCCGAACAGGGTTCGCTAGACGAGGGCCTGTGGGGCGAGAAGCGGCGCCCCAAGCCCACCGCACGGATCGAGATCGATGCATCGCCGGATGTGCTGGCCGTAGTGAAGGCCGCTGCGCCCGAAAAGGTGAAGATCGAAGCGGCGCCGGGTGGATCGCCTGTGATCACCGTGACGGGGTTCCTGCGGCAGGCGGAAAAGGATGTAATCTACGCCGCCCTGCCGGAAAAGGCGGCAAACGTGGTTCGCGAGGCCATTGCCCAGCACGAGCTGGAGCATGCGCACAACGCCTCTCCGGCTGAGAAGGGTGAGGAATTCGTCGTGCCTCGCCTGATGGCGGCCGTGCAGGGCGAGTTGGTTTTCGCCGATACCGATGTTCTGGGCGAATATTTCGAATGGTCGCTGGCGGATCATTCGGGGCAGCTGAGCAAAGCGGAATTCGACGTGCGCGACACGTCTGAAGCTTTCGAGATCGACCTCGATGGCGATCACCTGCTCGTCCGGCATAGCGATCAATCCGATCAGTTGATGCTCGACGTGCCAGTCGATGGCTGGACGGCCGGCGGCCTCGTCAACTTGCTCGCTAAACAGGTACGGCAGGCGGACAGCGCGATCGGCCATGGTGAAATGGTCGCCTGGCTGAGCGACGTGGTCGCCTTCCTCACCGGCCCGCGCGGGATCCCGCTCGCCGCTCTGATGCGTTGCCGGTTCATCTTGGCCCGCAAACTGCGCGAGAAGATCGCGGCGATCCGGGCCGAGGTGCGCAAGGGCGTGTACCAGCGATGCCTGTTCGCGCCGGAAGCAAAGCCGGAGTTGTCGTTCGAGAACGGCTTCCGGTTCCACGATGGCATGTTCGCCGGCGTGCCCTGTTATCGCGGAACCAAATACCGGTTCACCAAGCATTATCTCGGGTGGGACCGCGTACCGCGCTTCGACGGCAAGGGTGACGATGGCGCTGATGGTGATGAGTTCAAGGCGGCCCAGCAACTCGACAGCATTGCTGAGGTGGAATTCTGGGTCCGTAACGTGGCCAGGCACGCGGATGCCTTCTGGTTGCCACTCGCCGGGGGACGCACCTATCCCGACTTTGTCGCCAAGTTGAAGGACGGGCGCTTGCTGGTCGTCGAATACAAGGGCGACCACCTCGTCGCGGATTCGAATGAAAAGCGGGCGATTGGACAGCTCTGGCAGGAGGCCAGCAACGGCAAAGGGATCTATGTCTTCGCGGAAAAGGAACGCGATGGCATGAACGTGAAGCAGCAGATTGCGGCAGCGATTGGATAATCGCTGTCCTGTCCTACGTGACGGAGCAGTCGTTCGAAGTCGTCAGCCGGCAGACCCGTCGTCTATTCGCGCTGGAATAAGACTGGCGGCGAACTATCGACACAAAGATCAAGTTTTGGAACCCGAATGAGCAAATTTCTCCTGCCGCTGTCTGAATTCAACCGCCTCCACCAAGTCATACATGGCGCGATCCGAGCGGAGGGAAATCCGGGGCGTGCCTGCACATTGTTTGCTTGTATTGGCGCTCTGATCCTGAACAAGCACTATGGCATGAAGGCCCGTGCTGTGGCGGGCGGATTTGCGATGTGCGTCGAACCGGGGAAAAATCTCTTCTTTGGCCGCGACGCCGGTGGACGGATCGAACTGGATACCGATGCCTTCCACATGTGGATTCAGACGCCGACCCACATCATCGATTTCATGTCGCCCCTGTTCCATGAAGCCTTCGAAGAAGTGCTGTCGGACGTAGTCATTCCTCGAAAAATGTTCCAAAAGCGCCATGAGGATGAGGCGCCAAGTCTCGACGATCTCAATCGACCTGGCGATTTCTACGTCATGCCTGATACCGACCTGACAGAACGCCTAATCGACAGCATTCTGGAACGGGATATCAACCGCGATTTCTTCCACATCGTTGACCGTTGGTTTGGCAAGCGGCGCAGCAAACAGCGACCGACCATGACGATTGGCAGCAATGACGGGATCATTCGCGAGCTGAGCTTGCCCGAAACCGTCGGGCGCGGGGCTTGGTAACTGAATTTGGGCTAAGTGACTTAGCGCGCTGGCCCGGTGCTCTTGGCCTTCCTTTAGCCCTCTTTCCTAGGTCCGGCGGGTTGGACTTTCCGGAGAGTCTGCGATGGGGCTGCAAAAGGCGACATGCGGCCGTTTTATCCAAGCCGTAGCAGCGTCACCAACGTGGCCTAAAGGTGTTCAATCGGCCTCAGTGGCTGCATTTCAAAGCCCTGCCGTTCGTCCAACTCTGCAGTACTTTTGCCGGAATGGCGGGTGACGTCGGATTGAATCGGAGGTAGCTGTGAAGCAGCCAAAGCAATAGAACTGAATTGCGCTAGGGGGTTGCGTTGAAGATCTACGCCGTATCGATCGATAATTTCCGGGGCATCAGTTCTACGACGCTTGTCCTGCCTGACCACGCCGTCCTCATCGGCGACAATAACACGGGCAAGTCCTCTGTCCTCGAAGCAATAGATCTAGCGCTGGGTCCAGATCGACTGAGCCGACGCCCGCCAGTCGACGAGCATGATTTTTTTGAGGGTAATTATCTCGCCGTCGCCCCAGTGGTGCCCGAGGAAGGTGCCGAGCCGGTTGAGGGTGCGGACGCGGTCCCCGGTGAGGCGCCGAAAATCACGGTTGAAGTCACCATCATTGGCCTGTCCGAAGAACAAGAGGCTAGGTTCGGCGGGTATGTCGAATGGCTCAATGTCGCAACGGGCGATTTCTTCACCGATGCCAGCCCGGCGGGCGTCGATGCTGCGGACATCAAGGCCGCGCTACGTGTCACCTTCATCGGCGCCTATGACCCGGACGAAGACGATTTTACTGGCAATACCTTCTATTCGCGCAGCCTGACTGAAGGCGACAAGCCCGAGCCCTTCTCAAAGAAGGACAAGCAACATTGCGGCTTTCTTTTCCTGCGCTCGCTGCGCACGGGGTCGCGCGCGCTCAGCCTAGAGCACGGCAGCCTTCTCGACATCATTCTGCGCCTGAAGGAAATCCGGCCGCAGATGTGGGAAGGCACGATCGGTACGCTCGCCGGCTTCGACGTCGCAAGCGATCCGGCGCTCGGCATTTCTGGCGTGCTAGACAGCATCGACAAGTCGCTAAAGAAATATGTGCCGCGCGAATGGGGCGTGAAGCCGCACCTCAAGGTGTCGAACCTGACGCGCGAGCACCTGCGCAAGGTCGTGACCGCCTTCATCGCGACCGGCGACGGTACTCATGCGGCGCCGTTCTTCCGGCAGGGCACCGGCACGATCAACATGCTGGTCCTGGCGATGCTGTCGCAGATCGCGGAGGATAAACAGAACGTCATCTTCGCGATGGAGGAAGTCGAGACGGCAATCCCGCCCTATGCACAGAAGCGGATCGTGCACGAGTTGCGCAAGCTGGCGGCTCAGTCGATCGTTACGTCGCATTCGCCCTACGTCCTTGAGGAGTTCAAGCTGGACGAGACGGTGATTCTGTCACGGGATAATGCGGGCACACTGAGCCAGGCGCAGATCGCGTTGCCCGATAGCGTCAAGCACAAGCGCTACCGTCAGGAGTTTCGCACCCGCTTTTGCGAGGGTCTTTTATCCCGCCGCGTGCTGATCGCCGAGGGGGCGACCGAGGCCAGCGCCTTCCCCGTGGCCGCGCGCCGACTGTCCGAGCTTAATGCCGCGACCTATGCCTCGATCGAGGCGCTGGGCATCTGCATTATCGATGCAGGGACCGAGTCGCAAATCGCCGACCTCGCGCGGCTGTATAAGGGCCTTGGCAAACGGACCTTCGGGATATGCGACAAACAGACCGATCCGGCGAAGGCGGCAATCGAAGCCCAGGTCGAGCGGCTCTTCATGCACGACGAAAAGGGCATCGAGGATCTGATCCTCAAGAATACGACGCAGGAGGCGCTCGAGCGGTTCTCGGATGCGCTCGACTGGCCGTCGCACATTCTCGGCAAATATCCGGATCCCAAGGCAAATCTGATCCCGGCACTCAAAGAATATTTCGGTTGGGCCAAGGGCAACTGGGGTATCGCAGATTTTCTGGGTCAGTGTTCCGAGGCCGAGATTCCATTGTGGATCCGCGACGCGTGCATAACGCTGAAGGCCATCTGTGATCCGCCTTCCGCGCCCGTCGCGCCCCCGGCACCGTCAATACCGCCAGCGCCCCCGGTTCCGCCCGCGCTTCCGGCCGGGAATAGCGGGCAGGCCGGCCTCGGGCCCGCTGCTTAGAGGGCGGCATGGTCGAACTAACGCTGGCGCAAAAGGAAGTTCTGATCGCGGACGGGGCCCAACTCGTCATCGGCGGTCCCGGCTCGGGTAAGACCACGGTGTCGATCCTCAAGGCAGCGAAGATCGCGCGTGAAAAACTGCGGCCTGGGCAGCGCATCCTTTTCCTGAGTTTCGCGCGCGCGACCGTCTCGCGCGTTTTCGAGGCGATCAACGAAGAGCGATCGGTCACCAAGGAGGACAAGAAGCGGATCGAGGTCGATACCTATCACTCGTTCTTCTGGCGCATCCTCAAGACCCATGGCTACTTGGTAGGGTTTCCGCGGCGGATGACAATCCTGACGCCGCCGAACGAAGCGATCGCGCTGTCGTCGATCCGCAGCGGCTTCAAGGCCCTGTCGAAGCTGTCGGACGAGGAAAAAGCGCAAAAGGCGGCGTTGGAAGTTGCCGAACGCAGGCGGCTCGCGACCGAGGAAGGCAAGGTCTGCTTCGACCTGTTCGCCGAGCGCGTGGCCATCCTGCTGCACGGTTCGGCCAAAGTGCGCGAGCTCGTCTCGACCATGTACCCGTTCATCATCCTCGACGAATTTCAGGACACCAGCGCCGAGCAATGGCGCGCCGTCGAGGCGATCGGGAAGAGCAGCACGCTTATCGCGCTGGCCGATCCCGAGCAGCGCATCTTCGATTTCATCGGCGCCGATCCCGAGAGGCTGAACCACTTCAGGGCCGCGTTCACGCCGTCGGAGCACGACCTCGCCGGCGACAATCACCGCAGCAAGGGCACCGATATTGCCATCTTCGGTAATCATCTCCTCACGGGGAAGTTTCGCGACGAACCCTATCAGGGTGTGGAAGCCGAATGGTTCGCGTCGAACCCGAACCAGGCCTATGCCTCGCTTGTTGCTCAGGTGCTGAAGGCACGGCAACGGCTCCTCGCGCTAGGTCAGCGCGACTGGTCGCTTGCGATCCTAGTCCCCACCAAGCGCATGACGCGTCTGGTATCCGACTATCTGCGTGCGCCGTTCGGAAACGTGCCGCCGATCGCTCATACGGCGGCCGTCGATATGGAAGGCCCGATCCTGGCCGCCGAGGTGATAGCGTTCCTCCTTCAGCAACGTAGCCAGAATGGCTGCTTCGACGAGTTCGTCGATATGCTTTGCAGCTTCTTCCACGGACGCGGCGGCGCGACGCCGACGAAGGGCGACTTGGGGGAAGCTCAGCGGCTCAGGTCCGCACTGGAAAAGTGGAACGGATGCCTTGCAAACGGCAAGGCGACGCCGGGCAACAGCGTCCTGCAGGCGACGTTCGCCGTACACCAGGCTGCGAGTGCCGTGGTGCTGACCGGCCAGCCTGATACCGACTGGACGGCGGTTCGCGCCGTCCTCGAGGCGGGCGGCTGCAAGCGGCTCGTGGAGGTTGCCCAAGAAGCCCGTAACGTTCGCCTGCTTGAACGGGGCACGCAACTCCGTCAGAGCCTCTCCCAGGATTGGCGCGACACAGGCGGCTATAAGAACGCCCTTGCCATCACGCGTCAGTCATTCGTTCAGGAGCATTTCGCGACGGCGAACAAGCCCGAGTCAGGTGTTGTCGTGATGAACATGCACAAGGCCAAGGGTAAGCAGTTCGACGAGGTCATCATCTTTGAAGGCTGGCCGAAGCGGGTCAAAGGCGAGATCGTTGGCAACCCAGATCGGATCGTCGGCGGCAATGTGAACACCGGCCCTATGACACAGGCGCGCCAGAATCTCCGCGTTAGCGTGACCCGCGCGAAGATCCGAACGACAATCATGTCGCCCAAGGACGATATTTGCGTCCTGCTGTTCCCCGTGAAACAGAGTTGAGCAGCGAGCGCAGGGGCCTTGAGTCCGGGAGATGTCAGGAGAAAACCCGAATGACTGCTTTTGTTTGATTGCGACGATCGCGCCGCCAGTAGCGAACGTCGCAATCTGGGGCGATACGCGACGCATAGGTAAGCGTTTCCACCACAGGCGGCAGCGACCAAACCGCTCAGCTCTGTGCAGATCAGCGATACCCAAATCGACTTCTCCAAATCCGCCAACCCCGAACCCTCCATGGACTTGACCGGACCCGCTCGTTACGATGTTAGTGAGGGGGGCGTCCAATGGCGGATGACGTAGGGTTGCTGTTCGACAATCGCTTCATGGAGCGACATGCCGGTTCGATCATCGCCGACCCTGCAGTTGCGATCGTGGAACTCGTGGCCAACGCTTGGGATGCCTGGGCGACCAAAGTCGACATCGTATGGCCGGAGCGCGGGACAGACGCGGCGTTCGCAATTGAGGACGATGGAAAGGGCATGAGCGAGGCCCAGTTCCAGACCCGCTGGAAGACACTCGACTACAATCGGCTGCGGGAAGAGGGGACAGAGTCTGCCCCACCGCCCGAACTTTCCGACTTGCGGCCCCGACCCGCCTATGGCCGTAATGGCAAGGGCCGGCACGCAGCCTTCCGGTTCGGTGAAGCTTATCGCGTACGGACCTGGCGTGATGGAAACTCAGTGACGTTCGAAGTGCGCCGCGGGCTCACGCAGCCCTTCACAATCGAGCGCACAGCCGGCGAGACCGGCGTCACCGGCCACGGCACCGAGATCAGCGCAATCAATCCGCAGCCTGTTATTATGACACCTGAAGAGGCCCGCGAGGTGATCGGAACCCGCTTCTTGGCCGATCCCAACTTCACCGTGACGGTGAACAGCACCAGGGTGACGTTCGACGACATTCCCGAAGCGCATCGCCGTGAGATCGACATTGAGGTACCTGGCCGTGGCACCGCTCACCTCATCGTCATCGACACACAGAAGGCCGACAAGACGACGCGCCAGCACGGCATCGCCTGGCGGGTAAACAACCGGATCGTGGGCGTGCCGGGATGGGTGGGGTTCGACCAGGAGCGACTGGTCGACGGGCGCAGCAGCGAGGCCAAGCGCTTCATCTTCATCGTGCGCGCCGACTTCCTAGCCGCAGAGGTACTACCCGACTGGTCCGGCTTCTGGCCCAACAGCGAGGCCTGGCCGGAGACCCGGGCCCTCGTGCACGCACAGATCCGCGAGCATCTCAGCGCCTTTAGCGCAGATCGTCGGCGCGAAACCAAGGAGGCCGTCCGAGAGAAGCTCGGTCGCACCGTCGCCCAGTTGGCGCCGGTCAGTCGCGACCGCTGGAACGATTTTGTAGATCAGGTGGTGGACACCTGCCCGTCCATGAGCCTCGACACGGTCGAACAGGTCGCGGGCGTGCTCGTCAAGCTCGAACTCGCCACCAGCAAGTACGAGTTAATTCAAAAACTCGACAAGATGCAACCTGGCGACCTCGACGAGTTGAATGCCCTGCTGGTCGATTGGACGGTCCGCACCGCGAAGCTCGCGCTCGACGAGATCGCCCAGCGTCTCAAGCTGATTGAGGAGCTCGATCACAAGCTGCGCGACGAGACGATGGAGGAGGTGGGCGATCTCCAGCCGCTGTTCGACCGCAGCCTCTGGGTCTTCGGCCCCGAGTTCGAAAGCCTGGAGTTTACCAGCAACCGCGGCATGACCGAGGTGATCCAAAAGATCTACGGCCGAACTGACCAGGGCAGCCGCCTGCGCCCGGATTTCGTGATGCTGCCGGATGGCAGCGCCGGCTTCTACAGCCGCGATTCACATGATCTCGGCCATGAGGTCGACGGCGTGTCTCGCCTCGTCATTGCTGAGATCAAGAAGCCCGGGGTGCTTATCGGCTCGAAGGAGAAGCAGCAACCTTGGCAATATGTCCGCGAGTTGATGGGCAAGGGACTGGTGACCGATGCCACCGTTGTCACCTGCTATGTCTTGGGCTCGCGTATCGACCCCACCGAGATTGGCGACGAGACTAAGAACAACGGCCAAGTCACGATCCGCGCCATGACCTACTCGACCTTTGTGAAACGCGCGGAAAAGCGCCTGCTGGGATTGCGCGACAAACTGCGCGACGCGCCGTTCCTCAAGGATCACGGTATCGACCCAGAGATCTACATGCGCCCCCAGCAGCTGCCGCAGGGTGATCTCTTAGAGGAGGTCGGCGCAACCTAGTCGCCGGGAACGACTGCATGCCGGCGACAAGAAGCGGTTCGAGATCCACTCAATGACTCCGCCGAGGGTCCGTAGCTACTCGACAGCTACTAGAGTTACGAAAGATCGGTTCCCACACGTCGACCAGGCAGACATTCAGCAGCCCAAACCTCAAAGCGAAATCGACCTCGACCGAGCAAAACTCCAGTCCACCCCGCCGCGCTGGTTCACCGCCCCGGTCACGGCCTGGCCAAGCTTGCGCTCCAAGGCGGGCTGCCAAGGCACAAGCTGGAACCCAAGGCCGTTGTCGATCATGGCGAAGCGCCCAGACGCAAGGTCGACGCGCTGACGGTAAATGCCTGTGACATGCTCGCCGGGGCCACTCGATTGCCGTTCAAGCCCGGTCTGCTGCGAAAGCCTGCCCGCGGCCTCCCCCAAATCCCCCTGGCGCAGGGTCTCAAGAAGGCCGCGCGCAAACACTAACCGCCGGCCCTGCCGGGTCGCCAGACCTTCTTCGACCAAGTGTTCGGCGCGTTGTTGCAAGGCTTCCTCGACCTCCCGCCCGAAGCCTGCCCCGTGTGCCGTCGGCTCCCGTGCCACCAGTTGTTGATCGAGCCAGGTTGCCCCTTTCGCGTTGACCTGTTCTACCAATCCCAGGTCCGAACGGACCGTTAACGCGGCATGGCCCTGTCCCTTGCGATCGGTCCACTGCCGCAGTTCCACGATTGCGCCGGGCCGGGCATCACTGGTGGCTTCGAGATCGTTGAACCGGATGTGGTGCGTTCGGCCATCGATGCCATCGACAACGGCATAGGCCATGCCCGACAGCTCGTCATGAAGTCCCCTGCTGGCCAGCCTGCCGATGATCGGATCCGATGGCAGTTGGTCGTGTATGGAAAGGCGAGACAGGTCTGACCGCCACCCGTTCTCGGTCATCGAGCGATGGATCGTCTTGATGACATCGCCCCGCATTTCGAGGTCGCGCAGGGTCTTCTCGGCGTCACCGCGCAGCATCCAGCGCCCTGGCCCTGTTTCGCCTGCCAGCCCCATGCGCGCTAGCGTGTTGACCCGGCCCACAAGCAGCGCCTGACGCCGGCGGTCTTGTTCCGCCGCCGGACGCAGATCGATCACCTCAGCGCGATCCTGCATCGTGCGCAGTTGTCGGTCGAGGCCAGTCCACCGCTCTGCTGAGACCTCGCGGGCCATGGCGCGCTGAATGTCCCGCTCGCTGCGCGGCCCGAGCTCGATCGTGACCCGCTCTTCGGCCCGGGCACGCATGCCTTCGCGGATATAGTCGCGGTCGATGACCAGGTCCGCGCCGTCCGTCGCTCGCCCCCGGACCAGCAGATGAACATGCGGATTATCGGTATTCCAGTGATCCACCGCGACCCAGTCGAGCCGGGTGCCGAGATCGCGGGCCGTGTCGTCCATCAGCTCGCGGGTGAACGTGCGCATGTCGGCCAGATCGGTCGCATCTTCGGGTGACACGATGAACCGGAAGTGGTGACGGTCATCTGCGCACCGCTGCGCGAAAGCCTCGCCGTCTGCATTGTCCCCGCTGGCATCGAACAACTGCCCGCGCTCATGGTCGCGCGTCACGCCATCGCGCTCAAGGTATGAAACGTGAAGCGCAAGCGGTGCGGCCCGGAACCGCGCGCCCTTGTGACGCACGACCCTCGCCTTGATCACCACGCGGCGCTGATAAGGTGACCGCCGGGCGCGCAGCGCGGCTGCGCGGCCCCGACCATATCTTCCCGTCCCGGCAGGCTTGCCGCTCCGGCGAGCCAGCGGCGTTGCCCCAGAGCGGCGCGACGCTTTGAGCACCTTGCCGACGAACGAGGTGGCCTTGCGGTTGGCCGGCATGCCCTGGTCCCGCGATCGGCCCGGGCGGATCTCGAAGTCGTCGTCCTTCACGGCTGAGCCGAAGGGAGCGACGTCGCCTGAAGCGGCGTAAAAGAGCGGTTTCGAGAGCGGTACGACAGCACCGGGGTCCGGACGACATCGCAAATTTCTGAATTAATCCAATCACCTTCACCCCAGGCGACGTCGCCGCTTTTATCTCGCCATCGCAATACCCCCTTCCTCTCTTCCGACCTCAACCACCTCATTCGCCCGCTATTCCACGCCGCGACGCGCCAAAGGGCGAACAAGGCGATCATCGCGAACTGCTTCCCGAAACGGGCGCGAAGAGGCCGCTCAGCGGAGCATTCGGAGCTCGAGTCGATCGCGGCGGCGCGGCGGCGGCGAAGCTGCCGGATGCGTCGTCACTGCTGCCCGAACGCGCGGCGAACAGCTGGCTTTGTGCCCAGGATATGCGCACCGGTTGCATAGGCGATGCGCTGGCGACGACGGTCGCCGCGCTTGCCGACTGCAGCGCCGGTGCAATCCTGGCGACATAAGCAACCGTTTCAGTCGGGAGCGGTCGGCCTCGATCCCGCCAGCTCTCGTATCTACCCGGGCCTGCATTGTAGGCAGCGAGGAAGCCGGATGCGCCGTAACGGTCATAGAGTTCGCGCAGGTAGGAAGTTCCCGCCATGATGTTATCGCGCGGATCAAACGGGTCATTCCCAAGCCCGAACCGGTCGCGCTGGCGCGACCAGGTTGCGGGCATAAGTTGCATCAGGCCCATCGCACCGGCTGGCGATACCGCGCCGATCCGACCAGCACTCTCGGTCCGCATCACCGCGTAGATCCAGCTGTCCGGAATGCCGAAGCGCTGCGAGGCTTCGGCTACATGGTCCGCGATGGCAACGGTGCGAGGCTGCGCCTGTTCGGCAGCGGCCTGCCCAAAGGCAGGCGCGTCACCGAAAAGGCCGAGTACCAATACGCAGAAGGCAAGTGGGGCGAGCCTTGCCATCGCTCAGCTCGCTGCTTCGCGCTTGGTCGGCCGCGACCACACCAGAACGTGACCGTTGTTTTCTCCTTGGAACAGGTTGGCCCGCAGGGGCTGGATGAACATCGGGTCGTCGATCTGGATCGCGACGTATTCGCCGGCCTTCTCTCCAACATGCTTCCAGCCTGCACCGACCTCGCGGGCTTCATCGTCCGATCCTGCAATCACTCGGAAGTCCGGTGCGTTCTCGCTGTCCGAGTTGTCAGCCGGAACGAGGACAAGATCGAAGTCGAGCGTAAGCGTGGTCAAATGCCCGGCAAAGCCGCCGTCGGCGGCAACAAACAGTCCGATACGCATGGGTCAGTCTCCTTCGGTTGGTGAACTGGGGGTGGGCTTGGTGGGTGAGGCTGAGAGCGGATCGGCGAACCACTTGTGGTCGCCGTCGCCCGCTTCGTCGGTCCAGATGGGCGTCGCACGGCCGATGACGTCGGTGATGCGCAGCACGCCAAAATACCGCCCATCGAAGCTGTCGGGCGCGGCCGGGTTCATCACGAACAACTCGCCGGAGCGCAGCGTCCGGCATCCGAACCATGCAGGAAGTGGACGACCCAGACGGTCGCGGTTGCGCGCCACACCGACAAAGTTGCCGTCAATGGTCACCCCGTGACCGAAACGGCAAACGCGCTGACCGCTGACCGCCGCAATGCGCTTGATCAGAGGCACGCCTCCAGGGAGATAGCCGCGTGCCGCGAGGAACTGGCGCAGTGCGGGTTCCGGCTCGATTGCCACGCGCTCGCCGACGTGCAAGCTGGCTTTCCGCCGGATCGCGTAAAGCCCGGTCGGGACCGATGCGCTGGCATTCCACACCGCGTAGCGCGAGACCGGCACGGTGAGCGTCGCAAGTGTGGCACCAGCCACCAAGCCTGCGAGCAGGTAACGCCACCGGATCATGACAGCAGGTCCTTGCGCTGAAGCCAGGCGCGATGCCGCGCTGGCGCGTAGGCGCGCGGCACTTCGCGCGCAGCCATCCGGTTGTGGATGTGCCGCCAATGATCGGGCGCGACCTCGGTAGGGTCGATGCCCGAAGCCTCGATCGTATCGATCAGGCGGAACACCTGCTCAACTTTGGGCCAGCCATGGACGGCGAGCAGGACCTCGCCGCCGGGATCGACCTGCGTGACCGGCGTGACGGGTTCGTGCGGCTCCACTGCACGCACGATGTCGAGCGTCGAGCGGATGGTGCCGTAGTCATTGCTGGCCCAGCGCACGAGTGCGAACACCTGGCCCGGCGCATAGCTCTCGATACGCTCGCTGCGGCTGACGATCCGGTCGGCGACGGGCTTGCCGAACTTGAGCCAGTCCTCGTGTTTGCCTTCGCGCCAGAACAGCGTGACATGGGTCAGCGGTGGGCTGTCATCCGCCCTCGTTTCGGCAGGCCGACGGGGTGGCGTTTCGCCACCTGTCCACAGACGCGGTGACGTTAGCAAGAATCCGAAGGATTCTTTGTTAGCTAAGTTAAGGGCGCAAAACGGCGCAGATATCTGCGGGTTTGTGGGGCATTTCGGTTCCCGATAGTCCGAACTTCCGGTTCCTGATCGTCCGAGTCCGGCGGTTCCTGATAGTCCGTGTTTCATCACGACATATCCACAGGCTGAAGGCCGACTCGGCGCATCGCTGCGTCGAACGGATCGAGGGGAATGGAAACGAAGTTCAGCCTTTCACGGCCGAGCGCGTGATCGAGGCTGAGATTGTATCCGGGCAGCGCTTGGCGGCGGACGATGTCGCGCAACTCAAACGCGAAGCGCTTGGGTGGTGATAGCGCACCGGATTTCATGTGCAGGTGCTTGAAGTCGAAGCTCCAGCCACCTTTCTGCTTGCCACCATGCTTGCGCACGATCCGGTAGAGCCAGCGTTCCAGACCGCCGGTCAGCGCAAAGTAGGCGGGGTCGATGGTCAGGACGAGCGCCTGGTCGAGCACACCTTCGTAGAACCAGTCGGGGATGATCATCTCGATACCCGTTGCGCGGCCAGAGCCGTCGAGGCGCTCCTTCCACTCGTTGATCCAGCTGAACCGATGCCGCCGACGGGTATCGCGCTGGCGGATTGAGGTGGCGATCGTCGTCGATTGAAGGCGATCAAGCCCAGCCTTCAAGCGCTCATAGCTGGCCTTGCCGGTACCGCGCCGGGTGAAGGCGAGGATCTCATGCGGCGTGGCGGCGATCAGCCGCGAGGTCGCCCGGCCCGCATCGCGCGCCTCGACAATTTGACTGGCCACCCAGATGAGCACGTCCGCGTCCCAGATGGTCGCCATGCCGTGTTCGGCGGTCGCCTCGACGAGGATCGAGACCTCGCCCATCCGGAAGTCGATCGGACGCACCCGTTTGGTCTTGGCCAGGCTGAAGAACGGCCAGGCCATCAGATCCTGCGCGTCACGCGCGGCGATGTCGCCGCCCGCGCTGACGAACAGATCGAGCTGGCGGTTCTCGACCGGAAAGTGAGACAGGCGCGACATGGCTGACCTCAGCGGCGAACCGGCGGCGTATAGCCGTCGAGCCGCTTGGCCGGATGGACAATCCCCTTGCCAGGATCGCTGGTCGAACGGCGCAGGCCCTGTTCGGCCCAGGCGTCGAGGTCTTCGACTGAGTAGACGATCCGTCCGCCAAGCTTGCGATAGACCGGGCCCGTCCCGAAGCAGCGATGCTTCTCGAGCGTGCGGGCTGAAAGCCCCACATGCACGGCGGCATCGGGTGTCCGCAGGAACCTGGCTATGACGGGGGTGGGTCGGGCATCCATGGGCGGCCTCCGCTTGGCTTCGACCAAGACGGCGGGCTGCCGCTGGTCGCAGGCAGCAATGGCGAAGACGGAATGCCGGGAGGGAGTGACAGAATGAGCCGCGCGAATTCTGTCACCCCCAAGTGCAACTGGCTCAATCGTGCCGGAGCAATTTGCGATAACCGCTGGTCACCAGGCGCCGCGCGTCGGCGATCAGCCGCAGCGTGTGACGCCGTTCGCCCGAACCTTTCCAGGTTGCACCGGCCAGTGGTCGATGCCGAGGGAAGACCAGGCCAAAGGCGAGGTCGCGCGGCGACATCCCCGCATCGATCCCGTCCTGAATATCAAGGAGCAAGGCGAGCCGAGACCGTCTATAGGCCGACGGCGAGGCAACACGGTCCGGCCCAAGGCGAAGCCCGCGCGTCGCTCGCTCAAAGCGGGTAGCGGCGGCAAGCCGGGCAGCGGCACACAGGTCATTCTGGATGATAAGGCAATCTGGGCACTGTGGCGGAGCCGCGCGAAGGCATAGTCGCAACCGCGCCGCGCCCTTGGCGGCAACCAGATAGTGCTCATGTTCTCCGACTGCTTCGACCAGCGGCTCAAAGCCGGGAAGCAATGGGATTTCGACAATGTCGGGAGTAGTGACCACCACCACGTCGGGTGCGACGAGTGGTGACCACAGTGCAGGAGTGGTGCGAGGATCGGCATCCGGCAGAGTGGGGAAAGCTCAGCCCCCACCGCCCGGCCAGGCCCTCCTCTTCTGTCTGCGCAGAAGCAGGATTTTCAACGATCCTGCCCCGCGTCTCGGCATGATCGCGGCGATAGTCGGGATTGCGGTTCAGGAACTCCTGCGCAAAATCCGCATAGTCGTGGTCCCGGTATTTTTCTGCGGCGGAAGGTGACCGCCAGGACATTCCCCCAGACATGAGACCTCCGCGAGGCACAGGCGAACAGGCCGAAACTCAAGTCTTTGTTTGGTATGGGAAACCGGGAAGTAACGAAGATCGCAGAACTCTATCCGGATTCGCGAAGTAATTGAGGCCAATCAGCTAGGGCAAAGTCCACAGCCATTTGTGATCTCATCACGAGTTCCGTGATTTTTCAAGCAGGTGCCGATAGCCATGTGTGGTCATCCAGCGTGCGCGATCGAGGTGACGTTCGTAAACGTGGCGCGACCGATCTGGCTCTGCAACCGGGTTCAGGCCGAAAACGATTGCAGCAACTTCACGCCAGTCAGCACCCTCTTCAGCGGCATCAAGTATCCGCAAATACGTAGTAAAATGAAGCTCGTCGTATGCCGTGATGTGCTCATCGGCAGGCGGAACGTCCTCAAATGGTGGTGTCGTCATGGGCCGAGCCTTTGTTTCGACTCCTTTCACGCAGTTTTACACTTAGCACGAAAGCAGCTCCATATTGGTGAAATCTTGGCTTCTCCCCAAACGCGGAGGGCACCCTGCGAAGTCAGGGATAAGTAGTCGGCGCATGGATGCCAGCTGTCCATGCGACTGATCAAAGTGACCGCGTATTATAATACGTAGCACGGAGATACGCGACAGGTTTCTAAGCTGCGGATGGATATCCGCAAATTGTTCGGCGACAATGTTCGCCACTACCGGCTCGCCGCCGGGCTCAGCCAAGAAGCGGTGGCCGAGCGCATGGGTGTCGACCGCGCCTATGTGAGCCTGATCGAACGCGGCGAGCAGAACGCGACACTGCTCTCCGTTCACGAAGCTGCACAGGCTCTGCGGGTCAAGCCCGCCGCCTTGTTTGCAGATCCACCGGGCGGAACCGCGGTCTGAACAAGCGAATGCCCCGCCCGGCTGTGCCGGGCGGGGCCTGTCTGACCGATCAGTCGCCGTTGGTGCGGCGGGCTCGCGACCAGATCAGGTTGAAGCTCTTGCCGTCTTCGTCGTCGAACAGGTTGGCGAAGATCGGGGCGGTGAAGCTGGGATCGTCGAGCTTGACCGAAAGGTAGTCGCGGCCTTCGTTCGAACGCTTGGTCCAGGCGGCGCCGATTTCCGCGCGGCCGACGAAGACCCGGTGCGACGGTGCGTTCTCGTTGTCGCTTTCTTCGGGGACGATGCGGACGTTCTTCTGCTGCACCGACATGGTGACGATCTCGCCCTTGTATTCGTTGCCGGTCTTGGTGAAAGTTCCGATGTTAGCCATGTTCAATTCCTTCAAGTTGCTCGAACCCGCGCCCATCGCGGCCTCGATGGCTGGTTGAAGGCAGGGGCTTGCGCCCGCTGCACCGGGACGGCCGGAACGTGAGTGGAGGATGGCGGTAAGCCGGCTTTCTTGTCTCGCGAGGAATGGGGCGCAGACCCAGGGGAAGAAAGTTGGCGCAGACGCCATTGCAGCAAGGGATCAAGCGGCGAAGCCATCCCCTGCCAACCAAAGCCATTGAAGAGGCGGCATTGGGCTCGGGTTGCACTTGAGCTGGAAATCCATGGCTCTTTATCGGACCCCACAGACCGGCGCTGGAAAGAATGGGGGCCAGCCGCTGTTGGTGCCGCAGTTACGCCCGCACACCCGCATTGCGGCATCGCAAAACCGCTTGTCATCCTTCGTCCGGAATTGCGCTTGCTCGGGTCGCCAATCCAGCTTCGACCTTGGCCCAGCGGTCTCGTCCGTCAGGCGGGATTCTGACGCCGCCTTGGCAGCCACATGGCTTGATTGCGGCCAGCCCCCCCCTGATCCACCGCTGCCCCGTCCCGGCTGGCTCTGATCTGGTATGCCCTGTCCGGCACTGCCGGGCGGGGCTTCGCGTGAACGTCGTCAGCGGGCAGCGCGGCTCCACTGCGCCCATGAAGTCACAGCAATCACGGCGGCACCGATCAGCGATACGACCGTGGGCCAGATGCTGACGGGCATTGTCGCTGCGGCGATGCCATGGACCGCGTGGTAGCCAGCTAGTGCGGCCGGCAAGGCAAAGACGAGACCGATGGCGGCGCGGGAAAAGTCGGAACGGGCCAGTCCGAGCGCGATCTGGGCAAGTGCAATGGTTGCGATGCCAGCCAAGGCGGCCGCGACCAATGCGGCGACCAGGCCGTGGTGAGAATGGTATGTGACCGATGCGGCGGCGAAGGCCACGAACAGCGGCATAGCATGAACCGAGAGGCGGAATAGCAGCGCGCAGCACATGTAGACTGCGACAATTGCGAGGGTGAAACCGATCAACAAGGCGTCCTCCTTGAAATCAAGGGTAAGGGACGCGCTCTCCTCCACCACCGCAGCGCAATGTGCTCGGGCATCATAGCAGACATGCGAACAGGCCGGAATACCCGATGGGCATCCGATCTGTCCGCCAAGCGCTTGGCGACGCAGTCAGGGATTGAACGGGTCATATTCGCGAACGATGCTGCTGGCATCGCCATCGAATTCTGCCGTGGGAACCGCTGCGTAGCCGTTACCGGCATGGAACAGAGTGACGCAGACCATCAGGGTGCGGGCTAGGCTCCAGGCGTGACGCTGTGCGATGGTGAGTGACATGTTCGAGCTCCTGTCTCGGAGCAGGGACCATCCCCGCTCGACAGGCCCCGGACAGACGGCGCAAAGCCGCAATCACCACGAAGGCGCAGCCGCAGTGGCCGCACGCGGAGCGTAGCGGACCCTTCACGGGTTGATTGAAGGAGGCTTGGGGTCGGCCAACGGATTGGCCCCGAAGAGCGGGGTGGGCTCTATGCTTCGAGTTGGATCGAAGTTGTGGTTACGTTAGTTTCAGCCAGTCCCAGCCCAGCCAAGCCACCACCCAAAGCGCAAGTGCGAATCCAATCGGCTTGACTATAGATAGAAACGACGCCGTGACGAACGTGCGTGCTCCAAACCCAGCTATTCCCAACATAGCGCTCCAACCGGGCGCCTTCCGAAATTTGCCATCCTCACCTCGATTGCAAACTTGGCGTAGCAACCAAATCCGCCATCGTTCACCCAGCGTCGCTGTCATATCAATGCTTGAGACATGAGCGTAAGCGACTAAAATCTTGAGATCTCGCTCCATCCCTTCGGCTATTTTTATACCGCTGGTAGCGCCGATCTGGAGGAACACGTGGTCCTCAAATGTTCGAGCCAAGTCCGATTTGGCCGGATAGAGGATGGTCGCAAATCCAATATCACCCAAGCTGTACACTAAGGTTGGGCCATTCTCGGCTGCGGTCTTCGATCGGTCGGTTGTCAGCCGAAACATCGAGCGATTGCCAAAACTCAACTGAAGTGTGTCAGGGTTTGAGCGATCAATCCAAAAGCTATAAATGCGTTCAAGTTCGTTGAAGCCCGAAACCTGTCGAGCCCTTTGCTGAATTTCTTCATCGCTTAGGCTCTGGAGGTATGAGATTTCGTGCCGCATGTCGCGCCGACGCTGCCACTTTGCCAGGAGCGGGTTGCGTTGTGGTTCTGGTGTTTGCGCATTCATAGGGGCTTATTCGAGCTAAAAGCGGGATTATTCAATCGACCATACTGAAATCCCCATCTTGCGCGCCTTGTCGACCAGGTTGGCATTGATTCCATTGCCCGGACAGGCAACCACGGCTTTGGGCAGCACTTCGAGCATCTGATCGTTGCGGCGGAACGGTGCGGCCTTTTTGAACCGCTCCCAGTCTGGCCGGAACGGGACGTGGGTGATCTTGCGTGCACGTGCCCAGAGCGAGGCGATGTGTTCCCCACCGGTCGGATTGCCGCCGTGAAAAAGAACCATGTCGGGATATTTGGCGAGGACTTTGTCGAGCGCGGCCCAGATACGGTTGTGATCCTGGTAGGCGGGGCCAGAGGTGAATGCGATGCGGGTGCCGATCGGCAACATCGGTTCTGTCTCCGAACGACGCTTGGCAGCAAGGAAGTCGCGGCTGTCGATCATGGCGGCGGTCAGAGTGCGGTGATTGACGAGTGATCCTGTGCGCGGTGTCCAGGCTTTGCGGAAGTGGACTTCGAACTGGTCGGAAGCGACATCGCGCATGAACTCCATGGCGTTGCGGCGTTCAATGAGCCCGATGCCTTCGCGGATCAGCCGCTCGAGTTCGACCGATTTGACCTCGGAGCCGTCCTGCTCGCGCTGACTGCGCTTCTGCGCGTCCTCGTTGTCGTCGAGCTCGCGGCTGATGCGGCCTTCGGCGCGGTGGAACAAATTGCCGAGCGCCCAGCACAGGTCTTCAAGATCGGGTTCGAGCCTGGTGTCGAGCAACGTGGCGATCAAGGCGTCGAACATGTCGGCGACAGCGCCGGCTGCGATGCGCTCGTCAGGAAGCGGGCGCGGGTCGGCCTCGTCCGAGAAGGGGCGGTAACCGTAGAGGGCGATTTCATCGAGGAGATGGGCGGTTGGCGAGACTTCGAGGTCGGGTTCGTCAGGTTCGGTCATGGGATCTACTCCGGGCTTCCGTGTGACCGGGCACCTTGCCCGGCCTTCACGGCGATCCCTCTGACCGGCAGCGGCGGGGCTGCATCCCCTTGGACCGAAGAGCAGCGGAGGATGGCGGGCGGCGGCTATTTTGGTTCGCGATGGAAAGGCGCGTTCACGCGCCGCCGGAAAATAGCCGCGGACCGCCATTGCAGCCTCACGGCTGCTGGTCTCTCGGATCGCGCCTGAAGGAAGGCCGGGCGTTGCCGGTTCAGATAGCCGGGAGCCAACGACCGGACGCGTCCGCAACTCCTCCGTCTCGGCCAACCTCAGCTCTCGATGAACCTGCTGCGATCGGCCTTGTGCAATTGAGCAATGACCCGTGCACTCAATGCGGGCGCACCGTCCTGGCGTAGGTCGTCGTTGAAGTCCCCCAGTTCAGGCATGAGCGAAACCAGTTCGATCCCGGTTGCCTGCACCCGGGCGGTGAGCACCGCAAACGCGCCGTCACCAGCCTTGTCTCGGTCGCGCGCGACATAGAGGCGGCGCAGCGAGGGCGGGAACTGGATGGCGGCAAGGTGGGCGGACGAGGTGGCGGCGATCATCGGTAGGGTGGACACCGCCTCACGCAGCGACAGGACGGTCTCGATGCCTTCGCCCGCGATCATGACGTCCTCGGCCAAGCCAAACCGGATCGTATGCCCGAGGATATTGCCCATCGCGCGGCGCGGTGATGCGACGGCTGCCTTTGCCGAACCGCTTGGGTCGAGCCAAGTGCGATGCGTGCCGGTCTGAACGCCGTCACAGTCTGTCACCGCCGCGATCAGGGCTGGAAAGCTGCCGGGCGTCCCGGGAAGGTCGTCCTCGTTTGCCCGGTAATAGCAACGGGGATGGAAGCGCAATGCGGCAAGTCCACCGATTCGGGTGATGCCGCGCGCGGCAAGGTAAGTTGCCGCAAGGGTGCCAGCGAGCGGTTTTGAGGCCGTGAACAGCCGTCGTGCAGCGGTTGGCGATCCAACGCGCACGGGTGGTTGAGTTGCTAGTTGGCACGGATCGACTTCGACCGATGGCGGGAGGGACAGGAATTTCTCGGCTTCGTCGATAGTCTCGGAGAGACGGCCATGTCGCTGGTTCAAGCGAATGAGGTCGACAAGATCACCGTGTTCGCCGGTGGCGGCATCGACCCAATTGCCTATCCTGCCACGTTCCGTCTCGAACAGGCGCACATAAAGGCTGCGGCCTGGCGCACCGGCCACATCGCCGACCATCCAATACCGCCCTTCGCGGCGACCGGCGGGCAGGTAATGGCGGCAAACGGCCTGCACTTGTCTAGCAAGCCGCTCCGAGAGTTCTCCCGCCCGGGCTGAAAGCGTGCTCATTTCAGGCAGCCTTCCGGTCGAGGATGCGGGTCAGAGGATGGCGGGCGAACAGCCGCTCGATCACTTCGGTGCCGAGGATGGTGTCGTCGGGCACGAACAACCGCAACTTCCAGCTGATGATTTCGGAGAACAGCCCCATCGCCTTGAGGCGGTCGACGGCGGTGGGACCGAAGCCGATTAGTTCGATCCGGTTCACCTGCATCAGGCGCGAACGACGCAGTTGCAGGCCGTCGGTCAGGCTTAGCACGGCGTGGCCCTCGCGCAGCAGCGCCAGAACTTGCGCCGGCGCCAATTGCGGTGTGCGGGCGCTGACGGCATTCGCGGCCCATGCCAGTGACACGCGGCGACCGATGATGGTGGCCCCGTCGTCGGTGCGCAGTCGATAGACGCGCGTCGATTCCTCGGGCAGCCGTTTCCAGATCGGCAGCAGCAGCCCGGTGACGATATGCAGCTCGCTGGTATCGAACTCGGGCACCTGCGCGATTTCCTCAGCCCACGCTGCCCGGAATGCCGCCTCATCGGCAGGCTCCCAACTGGTCTCCGGGAGATGGGCGACCGCCAGATAGAGCTTCTCCATCGGCCGGATCAGGCGAACGCGCCGTTCGATCTCGCCATCGTCGAGCATGAGGCTGCGGGCGGGCAATTGCACGGCGGCGCGCTTCGAGCGGGAATTGACCAGCAGCCGCGCGCCGGGCTCGCGCAGGAGCTCAAGTGCCTTATCGATTGCCACCGGCTGGTTGCGATCCCGCACCGCGATGGTGAGCAGGCGGGTTTCTGCAGCGGTTCCCGGGTGGGTGTAAATGGTCTCGCTGTGCGCGATGGTGAAGCTGTCAGCGGTAAGCGTTTCCAGCCCGATGTCATAGGTGCCGCTCACCATCGCGCTTTCGACCTTGGCACTGAGCAGTTGCTCGAACGCCGTGAACAGCACGTTCTGCATCGCGATGGTCAGCGCCAGCAGCCGGTTGAGGAAGGTGGTGATCGGCGGCAGCTCGTCCTTCAGGCAACCACTGCCGTCGGTCAGGGACAGACCGGTCAAGCTCTCGAAGCGCCCGAGCGAGCACCCTGCCACCTTGCCCGCATAGATCAGCATGTAGAGCTGGCGCAGGGCGTCGCGGGCGTAAGGGCTTTCGAGATTGTCCTCCGGCCTGAACAGGCCTTGTCCGCCGGTCTGGCGTTGCCCCCGTGTGATCGCACCCAGTGTGTCGAGCCGCCGCGCAATGGTCGAGAGGAAGCGCTTTTCCGCCTGAACGTCGGTGGCGACCGGTCGGAACAGCGGTGGCTGCGCCTGATTGGTGCGGTTGGTTCGCCCGAGCCCCTGGATCGCGGTGTCGGCCTTCCAGCCTGCTTCGAGCAGGTAATGATGCCGCAGCCGCTGGTTACGGCTGCCAAGATCAGCGTGGTAGCTGCGCCCGGTGCCGCCGGCGTCGGAGAAGATCAGGATCTGCTTCCTGTCCTCCATGAACGCCTGCGCTTCAGCAAGATTGGCATGGGCGGGCCGGTTCTCGACCACAAAGCGCTCGCCATCTGCATCGACCTTGCGGACGATCCGCCGGGAGCGGCCGGTGACCTCGGCAACTATATCGGTTCCGAACCGCTGAACGATTTGATCGAGCGCGCCCTGGACCGGCTCCATCGATGCCAGTTGCTCGATGAGCCGATCGCGCCGTTCGAGGGCATCGCGGCACTGGATGGCATTGCCATCGGCGTCATAGGCAGGCCGTGAGGAAAGGTTGCCATCGCCATCGGTGAACGGCTCGTGGAGCTGCGTCGGGAAGCTGTGCAGCAAATAGTCTAGCACGTATTCGCGGGGAGTTACGTCGCACTGGACATCGTTCCATTCGCCCGGATCGATGTCAGCAAGACGCCGCGAAAGCAGCGCTTCCCCGGTCGAGACGATCTGCACCACGGACGCGTGACCATCGGTCAGCCCCTGCTCGATGGCCCGGATCAGGGTTGGGGTCTTCATCGCGGTGATCAGGTGGTTGAAGAAGCGCTGCTTGGCAGATTCGAAGGCCGAACGCGCGGCGGACTTGGCCTGTGCGTTCAACGTGCCGTCTGCGGCGCTGGTCACACCAGCGGCTTCGAGCGCGGCGTCGAGGTTGTTGTGGATGACCTGGAACGCACCTGCATAGGCGTCGTAGATGCGAACTTGATCCGGAGTGAGCTGGTGTTCGAGCAACTCATATTCGACGCCTTCATAGGACAGCGACCGTGCGGAAAAGAGACCGAGTGCCTTGAGGTCGCGGGCCAGCACTTCCATCGCTGCAACCCCGCCGGCTTCGATCGCCGCGACGAAATCGGTGCGCTTGTCGAAGGGGAAATCAGCACCGCCCCACAGGCCAAGTCGCTGCGCATAGGCGAGGTTTTCGACCGTGGTCGCGCCCGTCGCCGAAACATAGAGCACCCGGGCATCCGGGAGGGCATGCTGAAGGCGCAGGCCAGCACGGCCCTGCTGCGAAGGGGCTGCATCCCCGCGTTCGCTCTTGCCGCCGCCGGCATTTTGCATGGCATGGCTTTCGTCGAAGACAATGACCCCGTCGAAGTCGGTTCCGAGCCAATCGACGATCTGTTGGACGCGGGAAACCCTGCCATCGCGCGCATCGCTGCGTAGCGTGGCATAGGTTGTAAATAGGATGCCCTGCTCAAGCCGGATCGGCGTGCCCTGACGAAAGCGGGCGAGCGGGGTGACCAGCAAGGGTTCCTGGCCTAATGCCCGCCAATCGCGCTGAGCGTCCTCGAGCAGCTTGTCGGACTTGGAGATCCACACCGCGCGGCGGCGGCCCTTCAGCCAGTTGTCGAGGATGATCCCGGCAACCTGGCGGCCCTTGCCCGCGCCGGTGCCATCGCCAAGGAACCAGCCTTTGCGAAAGACGACGGCGTTATCGTTGGTCTCTGGCGCGGCCTCGACCTTGTCGAAAGTCGCATCGACCGTCCAACGGCCCGCCAGATGCCGGCAATGCGCCTCGCCAGCGTAGATCACCGATTCAAGCTGGGCGTCCGAGAGCAGGCCTTGTTCGACCAGACCAACAGGCAGGTGTGGACGATAGCTCGGCTTTGGCGGCGCGACCGAGGCCATGGCGGCGGATTGCACCAGCTTGGTTGGATGCGGCTGCGCACCCGGAATGCGGAGCGATTGCAGCGTGTAGGGCTCGTAGAGCGTTTCGCTGAGTCTGGCCGATACCTCGTCTTTCCAGTCGGCGACCTCGTAGTCGAGTAGCACGCCGGTCGGTTCAGCCGGTGCCGCGACTGCAAGTCTGGGCCGTGGTGCAGCAACCCGGCGCGATGCGCCTGGCTGGAGGGCGGGAAGTTGCTGGGCGGCGAGAGCGGCGCGGGGCGGCAGGCAACCGTTCAGCCAGCGCAGCAGGGTCGCAAGGTCGGGCGCGGTGCCTGGCGCCGCCGGGAAGGAGGTCGGCTCCGCGGCGGGCAGCTTGTCGATCACCGTCAGCCGGGTTTCGATGCTCGTGCCGTGGGGAGCGAAGACCGAGCCGGCGATCGGCGCGGTGAACACCACACGGGCTTGTTCCTGCAGCCGCACGAACCCGTCGCGCCACGCTCTGTGCTCGGGCGAGCAGTTCGCGCCGGTGATGGCGACGAGACGCCCACCGGGAGCGAGCCTCGCCACGGCCGAAGACAGGTGGCGGAATGCAGCATCCGCTACGCGCGTGTCGACACTAACGGCGGCAGAAAACGGCGGGTTCATGACGATGCAGCTCGGCACCATGCCGGGATCGAGCCGGTCGTGGATCTGCGCAGCGTCGTGCGTTGTCACGGTCGCGATGTAGAACAGCTGGCGTAGCAGCGCGGCGCGCACATCGGCCACCTCGTTCAATGCCAACCTGCTCGCGCCAAGCTCGGCCTGAATGGCGAGCAAGCCCGTGCCCGCCGATGGCTCGAGCATCTGTTCGCCGGGCACGAAGCTCGCCGCAAAGCCCGCGACCCAAGCCAGACCCAAGGGCGTCGAAAATTGCTGGTAGGCCTGCATCTCCTCGCTGCGCCGGGTCTGCGTCGGGGCAAGCCGGGCGATCCGCTCGACAAGTTTGAGCCGTTCGAACGGATCGGAAGCGTTGGCGTAGATGGCCGGGCCATAGCGCCGCAGGAACAGCATCTGCGCGACCTCAACCGCCTCGTAGGCAGTCTTCCAGTCCCAGGCTCCGGCGGCATCGGTCGCGCCAAACGCAGACTGCATGGCCGTGCGGATGGCTGCCGCGTCGATGCGGCGACCGGCGGCGAAGTGCCCGAGCAGATCATAGGCGGCAAGGATGATTGAAGCTGCGGTTTGCTCCGGGCACTGGGCGGACAGCGGGCGCGCGAAAGCACCCGCAGCAAGCGAGTTGGTCATTGGAGATATCCTTTTGAAAATGGTTTGGGGGTCGGCACCGCTCAGGCGGGCGGGACGTAGGCGTCGTAGGGATTGCCGGGGGCGAGATGACCGAATGGGGTCATGACGTAATCACCCTCATCGCGGCCGACGGCGCAGAGGACGTAGCGGGACTCGCCGCTCTCGACCTCGGTGCATTCCATCAATGCGAGATCGCCTGCCTGGGCGGCCTTCACCAGCGTCTCGAAGTTTGTGCGGGCATAGTCGGGTATGGCCATCATTTGGCTCCTTCGATGTCGAAAAATGGGCGCGGGACGGCGCGCGTGCCGCCCCGCGCAAACGCGTCATTCGGCAGCGACTGCGTAGGCGTCGTCGTGCTCGTGCTGATCGAACGGACCGTCCTCGGCGAGGAAGTCGGGCAGATCGGCGACTTGCTCGTCGGTCCCGGGCTCCGCTTTGGCTTGCGGCAGTCGCAGCGGTTCGGGGAGCCAGCCCGTGCCTGCAAGCAGGCGTTCGGCTTCGCGGGCCATGTCGCCCTTCTTGAGATGCTCGATCAGCACAGCCGTGGCGTCGCCCTTGGCTTCGCGCACTGCCTCGATGATCCGGGGCTTGGTGACGCGGCCGAGGTAGTTGTCGACCGTCGGCGCCCAGCCTGCTTCGGCCATGTCGAGCCCGACCACTCCCGCTAGAGCATCGGCGGCGGCGATCCGCTGCGCAACCCCGTGCGCGGAGATCCGCCCATCGTAGCCCTTGGTCGCCTCGAACAGCGCGTTGACGCCGAGCGACACGCAGTGGGCCAGCAGGGACATTTGCTCCTCGTGCACCATGGCCGCGAGTGCCGACCAAAGCTCATCGGGCTCGCTGGGGAGCCGATCGGCCCACTGCTCGTGCCGCTGCTGGATCGACTGGCTCCACACCGTCTCGCGCAGGTTCGGGGCGGCATTGCCAAGCCACGCCTGAGTGACGCCGATCTGCACGCAGCCAGCCTGCACATGCGACAGGAACACCGACAGGCACAGCGCGTGCAGCAGGGCAAGGAAGGCGGCATCGGGCGCATTGGCGAGCGCATCGCGCAGCGCCAGCGTGCGTTCGGCGGTGAGTTCGGACACGAGCCGGTCGGGCAGCGGACGGATGGCATCGTCTTCGTCGTCGGCCTGTTCGCCAGTCTGCACCTGGCCACCGATGCTTACAGTTGAGCCGGTGGGAGTAATTCCGGCAGCCTGGCATTCGTCGCCGTTAATAATTTCAGCGACCGGTTCATCCTCCGGGCGCACATAGCCTCGGTCGATCCGCAGCCGGCCGTCGTGCGACAGCGACACGAACACACCTGCGCGTGCCTGTTCCTCGGGATCGTAAGAGACCGGACGCTGGGTGAGCGCGGTGATGGCGGCGTCGATCTCGGTCAGGCGCGCATCGACCTCGTCGGGCAGGTCTCCGCCATCCTGATACTGCTCGCCGAGGCCGTCATATTCCTCGACCAGCGCGTCGAGCTTGGACTGCTCATCGTCGGTCAGCGGGACGGTGGTGTTAGTGATCCGGCGCTTACCGCGCTCGCAGCCGTAAGGCAGGTCGATTGCGGCTTCGACCCATTTCCAGCCTTCGGCGCCGATCTCCTCGGCAATGGTCGTCAGCTTCGCGTTGACGAGCTGTTCGACGAGAGCCGGATCTTGCAGCCAGCCATCTTGGTCAGACGAGAACAGGTCGCGCATGACGTAACCGCCCGCTTCGACATAGGTGTCGAGGCCGATGAACTGGACCCGGCGATCGCTGGCCGGGATGGCATCCTCGGTCAGCAGGCGGCGGATCTGGTAGGCAGAGGGCTGGTAGGTCTGGCTGAGTTGCTCCCAGACCTGCTCCTGGCGCGCATGGTTCTCATTGACCGTGAAGGCCATGAGCTGTTCGAGCGACATGCCATCGTCGCCGTACACTTCGAGCAGGCTGGGTGCGACCGATGCAAGCCGCAGGCGCTGGCGCACCGTCGAGACGGAGACGAAGAATCGCGCTGCGATATCATCTTCTGAGAGGCCCGCGTCGATGAGCGCGGTGAAGGCACGGAACTGGTCGAGCGGATGCAGGCCGACACGCATGACGTTTTCGGCGAGCGAGTCTTCCTCGGCGATGCCGGCCTCCCGCACCACGCAAGGCACCGGCTGATCCTTGGCCATCCTCTTCGACTTCACCAGCAGTTCGAGTGCGCGGAAGCGGCGGCCGCCGGCGGGGACTTCGAACATGCCAGTTTCCTGGCCATCCTCACCGACCACCGGCCGGACATTCAGGCTCTGAAGGAGGGTGCGGTGGTAGATGTCGTCGGCGAGGTCTTCGATCGATAGGCCCGCCTTCAGACGCCGGACGTTCTTCTGGCTCAACACCAGCTGGCTAAAAGGGATGTCGCGCGAGGAACTGAGCACGAGCTTGGGCAATTGCTTGGTCATGGTGGTTCTCCATGACGGGCCGCCTGAAAGACTCTCTCTCAGGCCCTGACCCGTCACGAAGCGAAGCGCCGCCCTCTCACTCTTGAGAAGGCAGCGCTACGCGAGGAAAACACACCGGACTGTTCGGACTCAATGAACCCGGTCGAGCAGCTTCTTCGCTTTGCCCTCCATGTCGAGCCGGGCATCCTGATGCGCTTTGCCGCGGGCGAGCGCAGTGATCCCTTGCACGAAATCGAAGATCGATTCGGGCGGTCGGCCTTCCTCGGCCAGCACCGATTCGATGATCTTACCGGTCTCGGCTTTCGAGAAACCGCGATGGCGCAGGAAGTCGCCGCGTTCCTCGTCGGTGCGGGCAACGATCCGCTCGCGCGCCGTCTTGATGCCGTTGATGAAGGGCTGCGGGGAGGAGTTGGCGAAGTTCAACAAGGCCGGCGCCGCCTCGTGGGCGAAGCGGTTGGCCGCATATTTGCTGTGCCGGATCGAGATTTCCTCGAAATCCTCGACGCCCCACAGGTTCCGGTTCTGACAGACCGCGCGCAGGTAGAAGCTTGCCATGCCGAGCGTCTTCGCGCCGACCTCGGAGTTCCAGCAGTAGAACCCGCGGAAGTAGAGATCAGGCGAGCCGTCGGGCAGACGCCCTGCTTCGATCGGGTTGAGATCATCGACCAAGAACAGGAATACATCGCGATCGGAGGCATAGAGCGTGGTAGTGTCCTTCGAGATGTCTACACACGGGTTGTAGACCCCAGTCGACCAGTCGAGCACGCCGGGTACTTTCCAACGCGTGTCACCAGTGCCGTTGCCGGCGATCTTCTGCACGGCCTCGACCAGTTCGTGATCGTAGATGCGCCCATAATCGGGGCCGGTAACCGCGCGCAGTTCGAGCCGACCGTTGTCGGTTTCGAGGGTCTTGATCTGCTCGGTCCGGTTCGAGGTCAGGCCATACTGCAGATTGATCGCGGCAAGCGGCGCGGGAAGCTGGCGCAAGTAGGCGGCAGGTGCGCCGACCTGACTCGCGAGTTGGCCGAAGCTCCAATGGGTGGGCGCGAGCGGTGCATCAGCGCCGGGCAGCAGCAGCGCCAGGCGCTCCGGATCGTTGCGGTTCGCCTCGACGTGGATGAGCGCGGCTTCTACCACCCGGGTCCGGCTGCGCTCGGAACGCCCGCGCACCGAGCTGGCCAGCTCGTTTAAGGAGAGGAACCGCTCATCATCGGGACGCGAGAACCATTCCGACGACACCCGACCAACCCGGGAGCCGCGCGAGACATCGACCTTATACCCGCCGCTGACATCGCGCCGCGCTTCGAGAACCTGCATGTTCATGGGAAAATCTCCATGACGGGCGGTCGGGAGCCTCTCTCTCGACCCTCATCCCGTCACGGCAAAGCCCGCCACGCTCTAACTCTCAGCTTCGTCTGTTCCTCGCCATTGTTGCGCGAGCGGCCAGCGAGGTTGCTCCAACGGGAAACCGCACCCTGAAAGGAGGCGGCAATTGCACACTTGCCCGCGCAGGCGGAAAGCCGGGGCCTGTCGGATTTCTATGCCTGCGCGTGAAGCCATGTCCGCCGGATCAGAGTGCGTGCGGGGCCATTTTCGTGAAACGCCGCGCCCTCAGGAGCAGGGCCGCAGGGCCTGCGGGACAGAGCGCGTCACCAGCCCCGCTCCGAATCTCGGGGCGTTGCGGGGTGCCCCCGCTCGAAGGGGTAGGCCGAGATGCGCAGCAACTCGGTCTCAGGGGAAAACTTTCCCCAAAAAATATTGGCTGTCGTTCGGTGGTATACCGGTGGGATACTGACCCAGCGCCAGCAAAAATGGCGACCCGAAGGTCGTCATAAATATTTGATTTCTGCTGAAAAACTGGAGCGGGCGAAGGGATTCGAACCCTCGACCCCAACCTTGGCAAGGTTGTGCTCTACCCCTGAGCTACGCCCGCTCGTGCGTTTCTGGCCGGTGGGAAATGCCCCGTCCGGCTGGGGTGTGGGGGCCTCTAACGGTGACTCGGGATGAGCGCAACACCAAAAATGCATCTCGGGCAAAGTCTTCGCGCAAAACCCCGTTTCCCGCCCCTTTCCCCTTGCCGAATGGACAAGCATTCCCACATGGTGCGGCACACGTGAAAGACATTCGACCGGAGACGCATCTTGGCCAGCATGGGGCTCAATCTCGACGAACAGAAGGCGGTGGACCGCTTCCGCAAGGACGTGGTCGAACCCTCGATGACCAAGCTGGTCATCCTCGATTTCTGGGCGGAATGGTGCGGTCCGTGCAAGGCGTTGACCCCGGTGCTCGAAAAGGTCGCTGCCGAATACGCCGACAAGGGCGTGGTCCTCGCCAAGATCAACGTCGACGAGGAACAGTTCATCGCCGCGCAGTTCCAGGTGCGCTCGATCCCGACAGTCTATGCGATGTTTCAGGGACAGCCCGTGGCTGACCTCACGCCAGCACGCACCGAATCGCAACTGAAGCAGTACCTCGACCAGCTTCTCGCCAAGCTGCCGGTGCAGGCAGGGGAGCCCAAGCAGGACGTGACCCCGCTCCTTGCCATGGCCGAGGAAGTGCTTGGCGAAGGCGATGGTGAGCGTGCCGCCAGCATCTTCGCCCAGATCGTCGAGATCGCGCCAGACAACGCGCAGGCCCACGCCGGCCTTGTCCGCGCGCTGATTGCTGCGGGCCAGAAGGACGAGGCTCAGGCCGTCCTTGATTCGCTCCCGCCCGAGATTGCGGGCGATGCCGTCTTCGCGCAGGCCCGCTCGGCGCTTGCTTTGGCCGAGGACGCCCCCGAGGAAGGCGAACTGGCCGCCTTGCGCGCGGCCGCAGCAGAACGTCCGGCAGACATGGACGCGCAGCTCGCCTTCGCCAACGCGCTCTATGCCAGCGGCGCGCGGGATGAGGCTGCGGCCAAGCTGCTCGCCATGATCGCTGCCGACCGCGAATGGAATGAGGGCGCGGCCAAGGCCCGCCTGCTGCAGATCTTCGAAGCCATCGGGCTCGAGGACCCGTGGGTTTCGGCCACGCGCCGCAAGCTCTCCACCGTGCTGTTCGGTTGATCGGCATGGGCGCGAGCGCAAACACGACGCGCCTGTCGATCTTCCCGCTGGCAGGCGCTGTCCTCTATCCCGGCCTGCAACTGCCGCTGCACATATTCGAGCCGCGCTACCGCGCCATGGTCAGCGATTCGCTGGCGCGTGACCGGCGCATCGCGATGATCCAGCCGCAATCGCCCGAGAACGGCGCGCCGTTGTTCCGCATCGGCTGCGTCGGCAAGATCGCCGATGTCGAGGCGCTGGAGGACGGGCGGTTCAACCTGATCCTCGAAGGCATCTCGCGCTTCCGCGTGATTCGCGAACTCGAAGTCACCACGCCCTTCCGCCAGGTCGAGGCCGAACTGATTGCCGACGACATGACCGAAGCGCTGAGCGCGGTCGAGCGCGCCTCATTCGAACAGGAATCGCGCCGCTTTGCCGAGGCGCAGGGCTACGCGGTGGACTGGGATTCGGTCGGCCGCCTGGACGACATGTCGCTGATCAACGGCGTCTCCCAGATCGCCCCGTTCGATGCGGCGGCCAAGCAGGCCTTGCTCGAAGCGGATTCGCTTGCGGCACGGTGCGAATTGCTGGTCCAGCTGATGCAGTTCTTCGGCAAGCGCGACAATGACGATGGCGGCAGGGTGACCCTCCAGTGAAACTGATCCTCCCCGTTTTCACGAAGTGCAAATGGGGAGGTGGCAGCGCGCAGCGATGACGGAGGGGAAAAAACATCCAAACCTCTCCACCCCCAGCTTCGCTGGCGGTCCCCCTCCCCGTCTGTGCTTCGCAAAGACAGGGAGGATCTTCTCAAAACTGCGCCTGAATCCCGTCGATCACGAATTGCGCCGCAAGCGCTGCCAGCAGCACGCCGAGAAGGCGGGTGATCACTGCCTCGACTTGTGAGCCCAGCGCGCGGATGATTGGGCGTGCGCCGACCAGCGCGATGAAGCTCAGCACCATGACCACCGTGAGCGCGGCGAGAATGACCAGCGTTTCCTGCGTGCCGTTCGCCCGCGCCGTCAGTAGCATGACAGACGCGATCGAGCCAGGGCCTGCGAGCATCGGCATGGCCATCGGGAAGACCGAGACGTCCTCGACCTGCGGTTGCGCGGTACGGACCTTCTCGGCGCGCTCCTCGCGCCGTTCGGTGCGCTTTTCGAACACCATGTCGAGCGCGATCAGGAACAGCATGATGCCGCCTGCGATGCGGAAGCTGTCGAGCTCGATGTGCAGTGCGCCCAGCAGGTCCTCGCCGAACAGCGCGAACACCAGCAGGATGCCGGTGGCGATCAGGCAGGCGCGCAGGGCCATGCTGAACGCCTGCTTCGCCGTCGCATTGGCGGTCAGCCCTGCATAGATCGGCGCGCAGCCGGGCGGGTCGATCACCACGAACAGCGTGACGAAGGCGGAGAGGAACAGCTGCCACATCGCGTCAGGCTCCATTGGCTTTGAAGGTGCGGGCCATGACTTCGAGCATCCGCCCGTCCTTCCACACCCACGCGGTGAAGCGGCGGCTGCCATCGGGCATCACCGTCGATCGCCAGGCGAAGCTGCCATCGCGCGACTGGCCGTCCTTGCTATCACCCCCTTCGGAGGCGGGAATGGCCCCTGCCAGCGGGCGCAGCGGCGGCAGCTTGCTGTCTTCCCTGCGCTCGCGCTTGCTGCCAGCAGGCGGCGGGGGAGGGGCGCCTTCGGAGCGACGGCGTGCGGGGCAATCGGCTACGGTGCCCTGCGCCCAGTCAACCTCGCGCAAGGGGGTGGCGAGGTCCTGCCCGTCGTCGAGCACCCACTTCCAGTCGACCTTGCCCTTGAACTGGCGCTGCCAGACGGTGACGTATTCGCCGTCTCCGCCAGATGGTCCGTGCCAGCCGCCATAAGTCAGTCCGGCAGTGCCGTCGCAGCTGATCCATGCAGATTGCGGTGCCCAGCTGACCGGCGCGGGCGGGTCCTTGCGGTCCTTGAGCAGAGTTTTGGCAAGCTTGCGTCCGCCCTCGAACATTTCCGCCGTTTCATCCGCCGTCTCGCGGAACGCGGTCCACTGGCCCTTCTCGCGGGCGAGGCGAGAGAAGGCGAGGTCTGCGGCAATCAGCGCGGAAGGGTTGGCATAAGCCCGCTGCGGACGGCCTGCGGTCTGCGGCTCGGGCGCGGATTGGGCGAGGGCGGTGGAGGCCAGAGCAAGGAATGCGAGGGGGATCAGGCGCTTCATTGAATCAGCCTAGCCGAAGCGACGGAGCATGCCCACCCCGCTGCGACTAGGTTCGCTTCGCTCTCCAAGTCTCGCGGCCCTCCCGCTTGCGGGAGGGCGGAGTTTTGGCGCTGCGCTATCACTCCCCTCCCGCAAGCGGGAGGGGTCGGGGGTGGGACGGTCCCAGAACTGACGCGTCAGACCGCGTCCGCCGCCAGCTCCAGCCCTTCATTGCGATAGGCCGCAACCAGCGCATTGCGCAGCAGCACCGCAATCGTCATCGGGCCGACACCACCGGGCACCGGCGTGATCGCCGAGGCGACGGCGGCAGCGGAAGCATAGTCCACGTCGCCCACCAGCTTCGTCTTGCCTTCAGCCGCTCCGGGCACGCGGTTGATGCCCACGTCGATCACCGTCGCACCGGGCTTGATCCAGTCGCCCTTGACCATCTCGGGACGGCCCACGGCGGCAACCACGATGTCGGCACGGCGCACCACTGCTGGCAGGTCCTTGGTGCGGCTGTGCGCCACGGTCACGGTGCAGCTTTCCGCGATCAGCAACTGCGCCATGGGCTTGCCGACGATGTTGGAGCGGCCGATGACAACGGCATCGAGGCCCGAGAGGTCGCCCAGCTTGTCCTTGAGCAGCATCAGGCAGCCCAGCGGCGTGCAGGGCACGAAGCCCGGCTGGCCCACGGCAAGGCGGCCCGCGTTGGTCACGTGGAAGCCGTCGACGTCCTTGTCGGGATTGATCGCGGCGATGACCTTCTGCTCGTCGATGTGCTTCGGGAGTGGCAGCTGCACGAGGATGCCGTCGACTGCAGGATCGGCGTTCAACTGCTCGACCATCGCCAACAGATCGGCCTCGGATGTTTCGGCAGGCAGCTTGTGCTCGAAGCTGTTCATGCCCGCTTCCAGCGTGCTCTTGCCCTTGGAGCGGACATAGACCTGGCTCGCCGGGTCCTCGCCCACCAGCACCACGGCAAGGCCCGCCTTGCGCCCGGCCTTGGCCTCGAACGCGGTGGCAAGCTCGCCCACGCGGGCGCGCAGGGTGGCGGCAAAGGCCTTTCCGTCGATTACGGCAGCAGTCATCGCAGAGTTCCTAGGATCAGTTTTACATCGATGCCGCTGATCGCTGAATGCCTTCGAGGGCCATGCTCAACAGATTGAGGGCGATAATCAGCACCATTGGTGAGAAGTCGATTGCGCCTGTATCCGGTAAAATTCTACGGATCGGGCGCAGCATCGGCTCAAGGATGACATTCAGAGCCTTCCAGACAGCCGACACAAAATTGTTGTGCAAGTTCACAACGTTGAATGAGATAAGCAGGCTCAGGACGAATTGGACAATAACCACTCTCGTGATGATGAAGACAAGGTATCCGATCATCTCGATCAACGTGTACAGCAGCATTGGCGCATTTCCCTTGTCGGCACGGATGAAGGCTGCCTTGCGGCACCTTCACGCTCCTAGCCGACCCTCTCCCCGAGCGACAAGTGCCCGTTCACCAGCGCAATGCGCCGGAGTGCGGCAGTCTGTATGCAGCACTTACCAATTTGGCAAGCAGGTGAGGGGACGGACAGCCGCCCGATCACGGCTCCAGCGTGGTGCTTTCCACGTGCCAGCGCAACTGCTCGGAAGTGGCGCCGGAAACGTCGTTCACCCGCCGCAGCACGACTTCGCCCGCGATGGTCCGGTCGCCATCGGTAACGACCATCGGGGCGGTGTAGTAGATCGACCCTGCCGCGCCTTCCTGCTGTCCCTGCCCGACCGTGACGGTGGGCGCTTTCAGCTTGCTCCAGTTCGCGGAAAAGGCCGCCTCGTCCATGCCGCTGCGCGAACCGTGCTCGCCCCAGAACGCGCGCAAGGCCCGCCAGTCGCGCGCCTCGATGGCGGCAGCAAAGGCGTCGAGCACTTCTTCGGGCCGCCGGGAAAGTGATGGCTGGGGTGTCTTGTCCGCGAGCGGCGGCTGACTGGCCGGAGCGGAAGAAGCCTCAGGCTCGCTGCCGGAGGGCGCAGGCGTTGCCGGGCCTCTCTGGCACCCGCCAAGATGAAAGACGAGCGCCGAGGCGGCTGCGAAAGCAAGAGCGGTACGGGTCATCCTGCCCTGACGCTTCGCAGCGCGCAGGGTTCCGGTGTTAATCGGAACTTCAGGCAGCCGGTCAGGCGCGGATCAGCGTGCCCGCCCCGCGCGCGGTGAAGATTTCCAGCAGCATCGCATGGGGCACGCGGCCGTCGAGCACGACCGTCGCCTCGCAGCCCGCTTCCACCGCGTGGACGCAGGTTTCGAGCTTGGGGATCATGCCGCCGCTGATCGTGCCATCCTCGGCCAGCCGCGCGATGTCGGCGGGGCGCAGGTCGGTCAGCAGGTTCTTGTCCTTGTCGAGCACGCCCGGAACGTCGGTCAGCAGGAACAGGCGCGAGGCACCAAGCGCTGCGGCGATGGCGCCAGCCATGGTGTCGGCATTGATGTTGTAGGTCTCGCCATCGGGGCCCACGCCGATCGGCGCGATCACCGGGATCATGCCGGCGTTGACGATGGTGTCGATCACGGTGGTGTCGATCCGGTCCGGCTCACCCACGAAGCCGAGGTCGACCACGATCGGATCGCCATCCTCGCCCTCGATCGCCTTGGGCGACTTCTTGGACTGGACCTTGCGGGCAAGGACCATGCCGCCGTCCTTGCCGGAGATGCCGATGGCCTTGCCGCCTGCGCGGGCGATCCAGCTGACCAGTTCCTTGTTGATCGCGCCCGCCAGCACCATTTCGGCAACGTCTGCGGTCTGCTTGTCGGTCACGCGCAAGCCGTCGACGAACTGCGATTCGATGCCCAGAGCCTTCAACATCCGCCCGATCTGCGGGCCGCCGCCGTGCACGACCACCGGGTTGATGCCCACGGCCTTGAGCAGCACGATGTCTTCGGCAAAGTCCTGCGCGAGTTCGGGATCGCCCATGGCGTGGCCGCCGTACTTCACCACGAAGGTCTTGCCGGCATAGCGCTGGAGATAGGGCAGCGCCTCGGTCAGGGTCTGTGCCTTGGCAAGCATCGCGGGGTCGTGGTTCTGGCTCATGCGCGGGCCCTTACGCGCAAAGCTTGCGGAATCCAATATTGGCGTTGCTTGAGCTGCGGCAGCTTATGCCGTCCAATCAGGATGGCCGGTCCAGCCACCTGCCGAGCTGCACGAAGACCCAGATCAGCGGCGGGACCATGATCGTGGACAGCACCAGCTTGGAAATGATCTGCCCTTCCATGATCGAAAGCAGCGGCAGGTCCTGCCCGTAGAAAGAGATCGTGATGAACAGGATCGTGTCGACCACCTGGCTGAGCATCGAGGCGAGCCACGCGCGCAGCATCAGCAGGCGTCCCCGTCCGCCCGCGATGCGCGAGAACAGGAAGACGTTGAGCGTCTGCGAGGTGCCATAGGAAATCAGCCCCGCAAACTGCATCCGCGCGCCCTGGCCGAGCAGGCGGGCAAAGGCGTCCTGGTCACCCCAGAACGGCGCGGGCGGCACCACGTCGATCACCGTCGTCAGCAGGATCATCGAGACGATCAGCGGCACGAAGCCAAAGCGGACAAGGCGGTTGGCGGTGTCCTGTCCGAACAGTTCGGCCACCGCGCTTGCCATCACCACCAGCAGCAGGAACGCGAAGATCCCGGATTCCACCGCCAGATCGCCCAGCACCGGCCAGTGCCCCAGTGACGCCAGCTTCACTCCCAGCACGCCTGCCAGCACGCACATCCCGCCATAGAGCAGCGAGACGGCGAACAGCGAACGGGGGATAGCGGGTGCGGAAGCGGCGTTATCGTGCATCCAAGGCCGATAGCGCGCTTTTCAGCTTGCGCCAATTCGCTATTAGGTTCGGCTGAAACCAGAATTGCGGAGCAAGCCCTTCCCGATGCGTGTCGCTTCAAGTCTTCTCGGGATGGTGCTCATCCTTGCCCTCGCTTTCCTGCTCTCGTCCAACCGCCGTGCGATCCGCCTGCGCGTCGTGGCCGCCGCCTTTGCGCTTCAGGCAGGCTTTGCCGCGCTGGTGCTCTACGTGCCGCTCGGCAACCGGATGCTGCAGGGCGCAGCAGGCGGCGTCGAAAGCCTGCTCGGCTTCGCCCGCGCGGGCGTGGCTTTCCTGTTTGGCCCGCTGGCTGATCCTGCCATCGGCGGCACCAGCTTTGCCATCTCGGCACTGCCGGTGATCGTGTTCTTCGCCGCGCTGATCTCGATCCTCTATTACCTCGGCGTGATGCAGCTGGTGATCCGCTGGATCGGCGGCGCGCTCGAGAAAGTGACCGGCATCAGCAAGGTCGAATCGCTGTGCGCGGCGAGCAACATCTTTGTGGGGCAAAGCGAATCGCCGCTGGTGATCCGGCCCTACCTTGCCGCGCTCAATCCCAGCCAGCTGTTCACCGTGATGACCGTGGGCATGGCGGGCGTGGCGGGCACGATCCTTGCCGCCTACGCCAGCATGGGCATCCGCATTGATTATCTCGTCGCCGCAGCCTTCATGTCGGCACCGGGCGGCATCCTGATGGCCAAGCTTATCATGCCCGACGAGCCGCCGGTCCCCGCCGAAATGGCCGACGAAGCGCTGCCCAACCCGCACGTGAAACCCAGCCTCGCCTCGGACGAGGAAGAGCGTCCCGCCAACATCATCATGGCCGCGAGCCAGGGTGCGCAGACCGGCGTGAAGCTCGCCGTCGCGGTTGGCGCGATGGTGCTGGCCTTCGTGGCGCTGGTTGCGCTCGCCAACGGCATCCTCGGCTGGATCGGCGGCTGGTTCGGCTCGCCCGAACTCTCGTTCCAGATGGTGCTGGGTTATGTCTTTGCGCCGGTATTCTTCCTTCTGGGCGCCGATGGCTGGGCCGAGGCGATGCAGGCGGGCGGGCTGTTCGGCTCGAAGATCGTGCTCAACGAATTCGTCGCCTTCATCGAACTGGGCAAGGACACCGCGCTATCGGCCCACACCGTCGCCATCGTCACCTTCGCGCTCTGCGGCTTTGCCAACTTCAGCTCGATCGCGATCCAGATGGCGGTCACCGGCGGCCTCGCCCCCAACCAGCGCCCGGTCATCGCCAAGCTCGGCCTGCGTGCGCTGGTGGCAGGGGCCCTGAGCAACCTGATGAGCGCTGCGCTGGCGGGGTTGTTCCTCAGCCTTTGATTTTGACACCACCCAAAACATCGTCGGCCCGGACTTGATCCGGGCCAAGGCTTGTTCTTCACCGCGTGCCAGAAAAGCCCAACCCCGGATCAAGTCCGGGGCGACGATGGAGTGAAGTCACCCGAAATGCGCCGCCAGCATATCCACCACCTTGGCCAGCTCGCCGTCGAGATAGCCCAGCAGCTTGTGCCAATCGTGCGCACCCGCAAGTTCGCCGGGGCCATCCGACACGCCGCGCAGGCCGATGAGCGGTATGCCAAACGTCCGCGCGGCGCGGGCGACGGCGTAAGTTTCCATGTCGACCATGTCGGCGCTGATGCGGTCCCAGCCTGAACCGCTCACCACGTCACCGCCGCTCGATAGCGTGGCCACGGGCAGGTCCAGCGGGGTTTCCAGCGGCAGGTCTTTCGGCTCCTCGAGATAGGGCACGACGCCCGGTTCGATGCCCAGCGGCGAGGCGTCCATGTCGCGCCACGATACGCTGCCGATCTGGTGGATCGATCCCAGAGCACAACGCCTCGACCCGGCCGAGCCGAGGCAGACGATCAGATCGGGCAGGGTGCCTGCTGCCTCCAGCCGCGCCAGTGCGATGCCAACGTGCAAGGCAGCTTCGACAGGGCCAATGCCGGTGATCAGCGGCGCGATGCGGGCGCGCAAGTTGGGGCCGTACTCCGGCTCTGCCGCCATGACGAAAAGCGCGCGCTTGGTGCCGAGTTGGGTCAGCTCCATAAAATCAAAACCTCCCAATTCCCGATAAAACCGTCGTCATTCCCGCGCAGGCGGGAATCCAGTTCCGACAGTTGCGCACTGGATTCCCGCCTGCGCGGGAATGACGAAATAGGGGGCGGGAATGACGAAGTGGGGAGCGGGAAAGACGAAGTTGGTCATCAACCATTGGCCTGCGCCTTCAGCTGATAGAGCAGGTCCAGCGCCTCGCGCGGGGAAAGCGCGTCGATGTCGAGGCCGTTCAGCCGCTCGCGCAGGGCATCGACCTTTTCCTCGGCGGCTTCGATGGCGGCGGCGAAGAGGGGCAGGTCGTCAAGCCCTGCGGCAAGGCCTCCGGTTGCGGCGCGGCCTTTTTCCAGCTTTTCGAGCACGGACTTGGCGCGCTTGATCACCGGGGCCGGAACGCCTGCCAGCCGCGCCACGGCAAGGCCATAGGACTTGTCCGCCGGGCCTTCCGCCAGTTCGTGCAGCAGCACCAGATCGCCCTTCCATTCGCGCGCACGGACATGGTGGAGCGAGAGCGCCTCGCAGGTCTCGGCCAGCCGGGCGAGTTCGTGATAGTGCGTGGCGAAGAGGCAGCGGCACTGGTTGATCGAATGGATCGCCTCGGCCACCGCCCATGCCAGCGACAGCCCGTCATAAGTCGACGTGCCGCGCCCCACCTCGTCGAGGATCACGAAGCTGCGCTCGGTCGCCTGAGACAGGATCGCCGCCGTCTCGACCATCTCGACCATGAAGGTTGACCGGCCCCGTGCCAGATTGTCCGACGCACCGACGCGGCTGAACAGGCGGTCGACCAGACCGATCTTTGCGGCCTGCGCGGGCACGAAGCCGCCTGCCTGCGCCAGCAGCACGATCAGCGCATTCTGGCGCAGGAACGTCGATTTACCGCCCATGTTCGGACCGCCGACAAGCCACAGACGATCCTGCGCACCCAAGGCGCAATCGTTGGCAACAAAGCGCTCGCCCCGCGCTGCGAGCGCCGCTTCCACGACAGGATGCCGCCCGCCGGTGATCTCGAGGCAAGGCTCGTCCACCACGCGCGGCAGGGCCCAGCCGCCTTCCGCCGCGCGTTCGGCCTGTCCTGCCGCAACGTCGATGCGGGCGAGCGCGGCGGCGGTGGCGGCAATCGCCTCCTTGGCGCGCACGGCATGGGCGACCAGTTCCTCGAGATGCGCTTCTTCCGCCGCCAGCGCATGGCCGCCGCTCTCGGCAATGCGGCTGGCTTCCTCGTGCAAGGCAAGTGCATTGAAGCGCACCGCGCCCGCCATGGTCTGGCGATGGGTGAAGCCGGTTTCGGGGGCCATCAGCCGGTCGGCGTGCTTGGCGGGTACCTCGATGAAGTAGCCCAGCACGCCGTTGTGCCGGATCTTCAGCGCCGAAATGCCGGTATCGTCGCGGTACTTGGCCTCAAGCGCGGCAATCGCGCGGCGGGCATTGCCCGATACGCGGCGCAACTCGTCGAGCGCGGCGTCATAGCCTTCGGCGATGTAGCCGCCCTGCGAACGCTCGGTAGGCGGGGCGGGCACCAGCGCGCGGGCATAGAGATCGCACAGCGCGCCGTGGCCCGAGAGCGAGGGCAGGAGATCGACCATCGGGCCGGGCAGGTCGCTGCGGGTGCGCAGCATGTCATGCAGGCGGCGTGCTTCGGAAAGCCCGTCGCGCAACTGGCCGAGATCGCGCGGACTTCCGCGTCCGGCCACCACGCGCCCGAGCGCACGACCGACATCGGGCAGGGCGCGCAACACGTCGCGAATATCGCCGCGCAGCAGCGGGTCGTCGTGCAGCCAGCTGACCAGTTCCAGCCGCCGGTTGATCGCGCGGGCATCGGTCAGCGGGGCGGATAGGTCGTCGGCCAGCAGGCGTGCGCCCGCGCCGGTCACGCAACGGTCGATCGCCTCCACCAGTGAGCCGCGCCTCGTACCGCCCGAACTGACGAGGATTTCAAGGCTGCTGCGAGTCGCCTCGTCCATCGCCATGTGCGTGCCTGCCTCGCGCGCGACAGGCGGGAGGAGCAGCGGCAGGCTTCCTCGCCCGACATGGTCGAGATATGAGAGCAGGCCGCCCGCCGCGGCCAGCATGGCGCGGGTGAACTGGCCGAAGCCGTCGAGCGTGGAAACGCCATGCACGGCCTTGAGCCGCACTTCGCCCTCATCGCTGCCGAACGAGCGATTCGGGCGCGGCACGCAATCGACCGGCGCTTCCTCCCACGATTCGGGCGCAACCACTTCGCTTGCGCCAAGCCGCGCCAGCGCCGCGCCCATGTACTCGGGCGTGCACTCTTCCAGCTCCATCCGCCCGGTCGAAATGTCGCAGGCCGCAATGCCCACCACCCCACGCACTTCGCATACCGCCGCCAGCACATTGGCCCGGCGCGGTTCGAGCAGGGCCTCTTCGGTCAGCGTCCCCGCCGTCACGAAGCGCACGATGTCGCGCGCCACCAGTGCCTTGGAACCCCCGCGCTTCTTCGCTTCCTCGGGCGTTTCGACCTGTTCGGCGATGGCCACGCGGCATCCGGCCTTGATCAGGCGGGCAAGGTAGCCTTCCGCCGAATGGACCGGCACCCCGCACATCGGGATCGGCGCGCCACCATGCTCGCCCCGGCTGGTCAGCGCGATGTCGAGCACTTGCGCGGCGATCTTGGCGTCGTCGAAGAACAGCTCGAAGAAGTCGCCCATGCGATAGAACAGCAGGCAATCGCCAGCCTGCTGTTTAAGCGCAAGATATTGCGCCATCATCGGAGTTGGGGCATTAGGGGTCACGCGCACGTGGCTAGACGAGCGCGACGTGTTTCTCAAACCATCGACATCGGATATCCGCAACTCCTGCGTCATCTTGCCCAAGGGCAGGCTAGCAGCGAGACGGTTCCGGTCTTGTGGGGGGTATTTAAGGTTTGACGCAAGTCCGCGACAAGGATGGGCTGCCCGCCTGGCTCAATGGTCTCAAGACCGTGTGGGCCCGCGCCGGAGCGCTGCCGTGGCTCTCGGGCCCCGGCATCCTCATCGCCGTGCTGCTGGTCTGCCTGCCCTTCGCGCTTGTCGAAGTGCCGCCGCTGATCGACGTGCCGGGCCACATGGGCGCCGCCGCGATCGAGGCGGCAGGCCCCGGCAATCCGCTCGAAAAGTACTTCACTTGGAAGTGGGTGTTCACGCTGAACATCGGCGGCGGCGTGCTGATGAAGGTGCTCGGCGCCCAGTTCGGCATCCTTGCCGCCGGGTGGTGGAGCACGGTGCTGGCAACCGGCCTGTTTGCGGGCGGCTGCCTGTGGACCATCCGCATGCTCAACCCCAGGGGCGGGCACGCGGCAGCATGGTCGCTGATGTTCGTGTTCAGCTTTCCGCTGCTCACCGGCTTTCTGAACTACATCCTCGCCACCGGTCTTTCGCTGACCGCGTTCGGCGCCTCGCTGTGGCTCGAACAGAAGAACCCCAAGGCCCGCGCCGCCATGCTGATCGTGGCGCAGCCGGTTGCGATGCTGTGCCACGCGATTGGCGGGCTGCTGCTCGCGCTGCTGGTCGGCGCACACGCCCTTGGTCGCGCGATGGACGAACTGCCCGCAGGCTGGCGCTGGCGTGACCTGACCAACCGCCAGTGGCTCGCCACGCTCGATTGGAAGGCCATCGGCCTGCGCCTGTGGCAGGCGTGCTGGCCGCTGCTCGCCACCGTCGTCACGATCCTGCTGTGGAAGGCGTTCTCGCCCCCGGTCAAGTCGATGAACGTGTGGCGCTGGGACCAGAAGGCGTGGTCCTTCGTGCTCACGCTGCGCGATCAGTCCAAGCTGCTCGATTTCGGCACCTCGATCATCGCCGGGTTGCTGGTGCTGGCAGGGCCGTTGCTCGGTGCGAAGTGGCGCTGGGGGCAGGGCCTGCCTGCGCTCACCGTGTTCCTGCTGTTCCTCGCCATCCCCAGCGACATCAACGGCTCCTCCTTCGTCGATATCCGCATCCTGCCGGTTGCCGCCATGCTCGGCCTCGGCCTGCAGGACTGGAGCGGTGCGCGCCGTCCCGCATGGGCCAAGGCAGTCGCCTATGTCGGCATGGCGCTGCTCGCGGTGCGCCTTACCGTCACGGCGTGGAGCTTCAACGGCTATGCCGAGGACTACAACAAGCAGCTTTCGGCGCTGACCCATGTCGAACCCGGCAGCCGCGTGCTCGCCTTTGTCGAGCATTCCTGCCTCGATGAATCCTGGCGCAACACCCGCCGCGATCACCTCGCCAGCCTTGCCAGCCTTTACCGGCAGGCCTGGGTGAACGACAACTGGGCGGTCCCGGGCCTGCACATGGTGGTCCCGCGCTTCCGTCCCGGCCGCAACTTCACTGCCGATCCTTCCGAGTTCGTCTGGTCGCGCCGTTGTGCCGGCGGCTGGCGGCGCACGGTCGACAGCGCGCTCAAGTTCGCGCCGATCGAACGCGTCGACTATGTCTGGCTGATCGATACCGGCCTGCCGCACCGCGCCGATCCGCGCCTGCAGCTGGTCTGGCAGGAAGGCCGCAGCCTGCTGTTCAAGGTGCGCCCGCTCGGCATTCCGACGTGGAAGCCCAAGGACTTCTGAACGCGCAGCCCCAGCTTGCTTCGGATCGTCCGCCTTCCGTAGTCCGCATTCGGTTTGTTCGATAGTATTGCATCATATTTGCAGCGTTTGCGCGCCTTGACGTAACGTCCAAGGTCGGACACTGCCGACACAACAAGTCCGGCCAGATACGGGGGGAACCATGTCCGAGGAAAGCAACGTCCGCTTCACCGAACGCGAGGCGCTTTTCTACCACAACACGATCCGCCCCGGTAAGATCGAGATCATCGCGTCCAAGCCCATGGCGACGCAGCGCGATCTCAGCCTCGCCTATTCGCCCGGCGTTGCGGTTCCGGTCCGCGCCATCGCCGACGATCCCGCCACGGCTTATGATTACACCGCCAAGGGCAACCTCGTTGCGGTGATCTCGAACGGCACCGCGATCCTCGGCCTCGGCAATCTCGGTGCGCTGGCGTCCAAGCCGGTGATGGAAGGCAAGGCCGTTCTGTTCAAGCGCTTCGCCGACGTCGATTCGATCGACATCGAACTCGACACCGAAGACGCCGACAAGTTCATCGAAGCCGTGGCCCTGATGGAGCCGAGCTTCGGCGGGATCAACCTTGAGGACATCAAGGCGCCCGAATGCTTCATCATCGAGCAGGCGCTGAAAGAGCGTCTCAAGATTCCGATCATGCACGATGACCAGCATGGCACCGCGATCATCTCGGCAGCGGGTCTGCTCAATGCCTGCCATCTGACCGGGCGCAAGCTCAATGAGGTCAAGGTCGTGGTCAACGGCGCGGGCGCAGCCGCCATCGCCTGTACCGCGCTGATCAAGGCCATGGGCGTGCGCCACGACAACGTGATCATGTGCGATCGTTCGGGCGTGATCTTTCGCGGTCGCGAAGGCGGTATGGACCAGTGGAAGAGCGCGCATGCGGTCGACACCACTGCGCGCAGCCTCGAAGACGCACTGGTCGGTGCCGACATCTTCCTCGGCCTTTCGGCCAAGGGCGCCTTGAAGCCTGAATGGATGGCGAAGATGGCCCCGCAGCCGATCATCTTCGCCATGGCCAACCCGGACCCGGAAATCACCCCGCCCGATGCCAAGGCAATCCGCCCGGACTGCATCGTCGCCACGGGCCGTTCGGACTATCCGAACCAGGTCAACAACGTGCTCGGCTTCCCGTTCATCTTCCGCGGCGCGCTCGACGTGCGCGCCACGGCGATCAACGAGGAAATGAAGATCGCCGCAGCCGAAGCCATCGCCCAGCTTGCGCGCGAACCCGTCCCCGAGGAAGTGGCCGCCGCTTACGGCATCAACCACACCTTCGGTCTCGACTACATCATCCCGGCGCCGTTCGATCCGCGCCTGATGGAAGTCGTATCCTCTGCCGTCGCCAAGGCGGCGATGGATTCGGGCGTCGCCCAGAAGCCGATCGAGGATTTCGACGCCTACCGCACCAGCCTCAAGGCGCGTCTCAACCCGACGACTTCGGTGCTGACCAACGTCTTCGCCCAGGCCAAGGACAACCCCAAGCGCGTCGTCTTCGCCGAGGCCGAGAACGAGGTGGTGCTGCGCGCCGCGATCCAGTTCAAGGACTTCGGCTATGGCACCCCGGTGCTGGTCGGCCGCACCCAGCCGGTGCTCGACCTGCTGACAGAACTCGGCGTCAGCGATCCGTCATCGTACGAGATCCACAACTCCGCCGTCTCGCCGCTGGTGCCCGAGATGGTGACCTACCTCTATGAACGCCTCAAGCGCCGGGGCTACATGGAGCGCGACGTCAAGCGCATGGTCAACCAGGACCGTAACGTCTTCGCCTCGCTGCTCGTCGCACTGGGCCATGGCGATGCGCTGATCACCGGCATGACGCGCACTTTCGCGCAGTCGATGAAGGAAGTGCGCCGCGTGCTTGATCCCAAGCCCGGCCACCTGCCCTTCGGCATCCACCTGATGGTCGCCAAGAACTACACCGTGTTCCTTGCCGACACGACGGTGAACGAGCGTCCCTCGGCCGAGGACCTTGCCCAGATCGCACGCGAGACTGCCGCCGTCGCCCGCCGCATGGGCCACGAACCGCGCGTGGCGTTCCTGTCGTACTCGACCTTCGGCAATCCCTATGGTCGCTGGCTCGAATCGATCCGCGGTGCTGTGGCGATCCTCGATGCCGACAATCCCGGCTTCGAATACGAAGGCGAAATGGCGCCCGACGCAGCCTTGAACCCCAAGGTCATGGCAAACTATCCGTTCAGCCGCCTGTCGGGCCCGGCCAACGTGCTGATCATGCCCGGCCTGCAATCGGCCAACATCTCGGCCAAGCTGCTCCGCGAACTCGCGGGCAACGCCGTGATCGGCCCGATGCTGATCGGCATGGAAAAGCCCGTCCAGATCGCGCCGATGACCTCGCTCGCGCCCGACATCCTGACGCTCGCGGTGCTCGCGGCGGCGGGGGTTGTGGGGTAATGCCCACCCCCGACCCCTCCCGCTTGCGGGAGGGGGGTAAGAAGGTGGCGTTTGCACCCTCCCGCAGGCGGGAGGGTCGCGAGACTTACTGAACGCAGTGAAGTTCGTCGCAGCGGGGTGGGCACCCCGCGCAACGCCTGCCTCAGATCAACCCCGCAAGCGGGCTCGACGGATCGGCATACCTGCGGCGCTGCATCCGCCCGGCAAGGTAGGCGTCGCGCCCGGCCTGTACGGCAAGCTTCATCGCGCGGGCCATGCGGATCGGGTCCCTGGCTTCGGCGATGGCCGTGTTCATAAGCACCCCGTCGCAGCCCAGCTCCATCGCCACGGCCGCTTCCGATGCGGTGCCAACGCCCGCATCGACCAGCACCGGCACCTTGGCGCCTTCGACGATCAGCCGCACCGTCACCTGATTCTGGATGCCAAGGCCTGAGCCGATCGGCGCGCCCAGCGGCATCACTGCCACCGCGCCTGCATCTTCCAGCTGCTTGGCGGCAATCGGATCGTCGACGCAGTAGACCATCGGCAGGAAGCCTTCCTTGGCCAGCACTTCGGTCGCGCGGATCGTCTCGATCATGTTGGGATAGAGCGTGCGCGCTTCGCCCAGCACTTCGAGCTTCACCAGGTCCCAGCCACCCGCCTCGCGCGCCAGACGCAGCGTGCGGATCGCGCTTTCGGCATCGAAGCAGCCTGCGGTGTTGGGCAGGTAGGTGATCTTCTTGGGGTCGATATAGTCGGTCAGCATCGGCGCCTTGGGGTCCGACACGTTGACCCGGCGCACCGCCACGGTGACGATCTCCGCGCCCGAAGCCTCGACCGCCGCAGCGTTCTGTTCGAAGTCCTTGTACTTCCCCGTGCCCACGATCAGGCGCGAGGTGAAGGTGCGGCCCGCAACGGTCCAGGTATCCTTTGAATCCGTCACGTCGCTCTGTCCTCCACCTACGAAATACACGATCTCCAGCACGTCCCCCTCGGCAATCGCCACATCGGCCAGCGTGGAGCGGGGCACGATCTCGCCATTGCGCTCGACCGCGACCTTGGTCGGCTCCAGTTCGAGGCTGCGCACGAGATCGGCAACCGATCCGGGCGCGGCGCGGCGGGGTTCGCCGTTGACGGTAAGGGATAGCAGTGCAGTCATGCGGCCCGCTTTAGCGGCGCGCGGGAAGGGTGCAAGTACGGCCTTAGTGAGAATGCCGCATGTTGATGATGTGCGCGGTTGCCACCAGCAGCACGCCGCATACCGTCAGCACCACTTCGGCATCGCCATGGCCCACAGCCACCGCGCCGCCCATCAGGGCAAGGCCGGTGCCGCCAATGGCCAGTGGCAGGAACCGCCCATGCCGCAGCGCGCCAATGCCGATGGTCGCCGCGCCGATTACCAGCGCGAAAGCGAGGCCCCAGCGATGAATGTCGGGGTTCAGCAGCACGCCGCCGCCAAGGCCCAGCATGCCGACAAGGAAAATGCCGGCGACACAGTGAATCAGGCACAGCCCCGAAAGGAGCACGCCGATCCGGTCGAGCCGGGCACGCAAGGCAAGCAGGGCATCACTCATCGCCAAGGTATATATGTTATACTGTATCATCCGGCAAGGGCGCGCTGCAGATTCATTTGGAAGATCCGCCATTCGCCTGTCCCACAATGCCTCTTGCGAATTGGCGAGGGCAGGAGCAGGGGCAGCCGCATGAGCCTCAGCGTCACGCCCAAGCTGCGAAACGATGCCACCGCCCTTTCGCGCTGGCTGTTCATCGTCGCCTTCATGGTCCTTGCCATCGTCGTGGTAGGCGGCATCACCCGTCTCACCGAATCGGGCGTCTCGATCACCGAATGGAAGCCGGTCAGCGGCACGCTGCCGCCGATCACCGATGCGCAATGGCAGACTGAATTCGACGCCTATCGCGCCACGCCGCAGTACCAGCTGGTCAACGGCCCGGCGGGCATGACGCTCTCCACCTACAAGTTCATCTTCTTCTGGGAGTGGGTCCACCGCCTGCTCGCCCGCACCATCGGCCTCGTCTTCGCAGCGCCGCTCGCATGGTTCTGGATCAAGGGCCGCATCCCGCAAGGTTACAAGCCCCGCCTGCTCGCATTGCTGGCATTGGGCGCTCTTCAGGGGGCGGTCGGCTGGTGGATGGTCAAGTCCGGCATCGTCAACGACGTGAAGGTCAGCCACTTCCGCCTCGCCACGCACTTGCTGGTGGCGCTGGCCACGCTCGCGGGCCTCGTCTGGACCGCGCTCGACCTGATCGCGCTGGGCAAGACCGAGGGCCGTTCGAAGCTCCGTGGCCTCGGCCTTCTGGCCCTCGTCATGCTGGTGCTCCAGCTGTTCTACGGCGCGCTGGTAGCTGGCCTGCGGGCGGGCACTTCGGCAGGCGGCGGCTGGTTCAATTGGGAGGCCTGGCCGCTGATGCAGGGCAAGGTCTATCCCGATGGCGTCGACTGGGCGCTCGGCGCAGCCCACGCGCTGCTGTCCGACGTCTTCCTCGTCCACTTCATCCACCGCTGGTGGGCATGGGCGGTAGTCGGCGTTCTGGTGCTTGTGGCCCGCCGCCTTCGCAAGACGGACCGCAAGGCCTCGATCGTCCTCCACTCGGTGTTCGGCACGCAGGTCCTGCTCGGCATTCTCACCGTCTGGAGCGGCGTCGCCCTCTGGCTCGGCGTGCTGCACCAGCTGGTCGGCGCGCTGCTTGTGGCGACGACCGTGTGGTGCGCCCACATCCTTGGACGCCCGAAACAAGGCGCGCAATGAGTACCGCGCTGATCTGGTGCCCCTTCGGCGACACGGAAAGCGCCGAGGCGGTCGCTGGTCAGCTGCTCGACGAACGCCTGATCGCCTGCGCCAATATCCTTCCCGCCGTCCGCTCGCTCTACCGCTGGAACGGCGAGCGGGGCGAGGGAAGCGAAGTCGCCGTCCTGTTCAAGACCCGCGCCGATCTGCTGGACGCCGCCGTGGCGCGACTGGAATCGCTGCACCCCTACGATGCGCCTGCGATCTCGGGCTGGCGCTGCGATGCGGCGGGCGAGGCGACGCTGGGCTGGCTGGAGGTGGATTGCGGCGGGCTGGCCAGAAAATCCTGACCCTGTTCAGGCTGCCTGATGCAATCCCTCGCTCACTTCCCAGCCTCGGCACGCCAGAAGGACCGGTTTGGGCACCTTCTTCTCGCCATTGGAGTAGTAGGCGATCATCCGGCGGGATATGCCCAAGGCTTCTGCCGCCTTTGACAGCGACAGAGCATGGCGCACGCGCCATTCGAGGAACACGCGGGTGTCTTCGTGGCCATTGGCTGACAGCGTTTCCAGCCAGAGCATGTCTGCGCCCATTTCGGCACCTGATGGCCAGCAAAGGCTGTGCCCCCAGTCACCCACTTCGACACGGGCAAACTCTTCGGGATCGCGCAGCGAGGCAAAGGCGCGGTCCTGCAGCACTTCGCCAAGATCGATATCGGCAGATGCTCCATCGGACCAGTCAAGGTGAAGCGTAGCGGTGCCAATCGGTTGGACCCGTTCGATCGTGCGGGTCTTGTCGATGCTGCTCATCCGTTCAACTCCTGCCATGTCTGCATCAGCAAGGCCTGATTGGGCCGCGCCCATTCCAGTGCCGCGCCAAATACAGATGCGGGGACTGTGCCCACGATCAGGTCAAACGATGCAATCGCAACCGAGCACCGAAAGTCCGGCCCTTCGATATGAAAATGCGGTATGCCGTGATCCCGGGCATAGACCGCGATTTTCCATCGGGCATTGCGGTGCATCGTGACCATGATTGATAGTAGTGCAACTGTTGCACTAGTTCAAGCTTGTAGCCTCATAACGGTATTATTTTACCTCTCCGAAAACCCGCAGTTTGCTTGACTCTTGTGGGGCTTTGCAACAAAGGCGCGCTTCCTTCGTCGTGAAGCAAGCGGATTCCCGCCCGGATCGACGCACTGAAATCCAGGGAACCGAAGCGCCATGAAGGCTCTCAGCAAGGTCACCCGGTCGATCAAGCCGGCCGAGGTGGAAAAGAAGTGGCATCTTATCGATGCCGAAGGTCTGGTGGTCGGCCGTCTCGCCGTCATCATCGCCAACCATCTGCGCGGCAAGCACAAGCCGAGCTTCACCCCGCACGTCGATTGCGGCGATCACGTTGTCGTGATCAACGCCGACAAGGTCCGTCTCACCGGCAACAAGCTGAAGAACAAGACCTACTACAAGCACACCGGTTATGCCGGCGGCATCAAGGAAGTCACCGCGGACAAGGTCCTCGGCGGCCGCTTCCCCGAGCGCGTGCTTGAAAAGGCGGTTGAGCGCATGATCCCGCGCGGTCCTCTCGGCCGTGCGCAGATGCGTGCCCTTCACCTCTATGCCGGTGCCGAGCACCCGCATGGCGGCACCCAGCCGGTGGCGCTCGACGTCGCCTCGATGAACCGCAAGAACAAGGTGGGTGCATAATCATGGCCGAAACCGAAAACACCGTCTCCAGCCTCGCCGATCTCAAGGATCTGACGGCTGCTGCCCCGGTTGCCGCAGCTCCCGCCGAAGCTGGTGAAGTTGTCGCTCCGGTCCGTACCGGTCCCGCTGCCGTGATCCGCGCCCGCGAAGTCGACGCGCAGGGCCGTTCGTACGCCACCGGCCGCCGCAAGGACGCCGTGGCCCGCGTGTGGCTCAAGCCCGGCTCGGGCAAGGTCACCGTCAACGGCCGCGATCAGGAAGTGTACTTCGCCCGTCCGACCCTGCGTCTGGTGATCAACCAGCCGTTCGAAGTCGCCGGTCGCGAAGGCCAGTACGACATCGTCTGCACCGTCAAGGGTGGTGGCCTCTCGGGTCAGGCCGGCGCGGTCAAGCATGGCATCGCCCAGGCCCTGTCGAAGTTCGAACCCGAACTGCGCAGCGCCGTGAAGGCCGCCGGCTTCCTTACCCGCGACCCGCGCGTCGTCGAGCGTAAGAAGTACGGCAAGGCCAAGGCCCGCAAGAGCTTCCAGTTCTCGAAGCGCTAATCGCGGCTTCTACTGGCAGTTCTCGAAGCGCGCACTTTGCGCCTTCGCTGCAAGGCAAAACAGAATCAAGGGGTTGGCTTTCGGGCCAGCCCCTTTTTTCTTGCTTGCGGCAAAGCACCGTCGCATCGCTGATTTGGACGAGAGGAGACCGCACCCCATGATCAGGCTGCCGCGCCCCGCCGCATGGGGACAGCTACGCTTTGGCGGACGCCTGGGCTGGGCGCGCGGTGCGGTGGGGGCGCTGTTCGGCGTCGCGCTCGCAGCCGTGCTCGGCAAGCTGATGCCATCCGCGCCACAATGGCCTTGGATCGTGGCGCCGGTGGGAGCGTCCGCCGTGCTGGTCTTTGCCGTACCCGCAAGTCCGCTGGCGCAGCCGTGGTCGGTGCTGGGCGGCAGCATGGTTGCGGCCCTGACGGGATTGTTCGTGGGTCATGTCATCGGCGATCCGCTCACCGCAGCAGGCATCTCCGTGGGCCTCGCCATCGCGACGATGACTCTGGCGCGCTGCCTGCACCCGCCGGGCGGGGCCTGTGCGATCCTCGGTGCGCTTGCGGCGACAAGCCCTGCCGGTGACTGGACCGGGTTGCTCCTGCCACTGCTGGTCAATCTTGTCGCGCTGGTCTTCGCAGGCTGGCTCTACAACAACGTCACCGGCCACCCCTGGCCGCACATTCCGCTGCAGGCTCCGCCGATGCCAAAAGGCACTTGGGCCGGCACCTACGAGCGCGCCGACCTCGACGCGGTGCTCGAAGACTGGGACGAAGTGCTCGACGTTGCGCCTGCCGATCTCGACGCGCTGTTCCGCGCGGTAGAGCGCCGAGTGCTGCGGCGCTGGGAGGACGATCTCAAGTAGGTTCAGAACAGGCTGGGCTGCTCCGGCTTGCGCGGAGGCGGGGGCGGAGCCTCCTCTTTTTCCTCCACATCGATTTCCATCATCTTGTCGTCGGCAAAAGGCACCTGCATTCCGGCGGCGAGCTGTCCTTCCGCCGTGAGCCACTGGTGCGCGGCTTCTGCCGTGCCAAGGATCACGGGCATCGCCTTGGGATGGACCCGGCCCACCACCGCATTGGCCTCGCAGGTCAGGAAAGCAAAGCGCGGGCCCTCGGCGGTCGGTCGCCACAGCCCGGCAAAGGCGAACAGGTCCCGCTCCTTCAGCGCGAACCAGTGCTTGCGCTTGCGGCCCGTCGCGGGATCGGGCGTGGCCGACCATTCCGAGAAGGCGGTGACGGGCACGATGCAGCGCCGGTTCGGGTCCCCCAGCGCATTGCGCCACATCGGCGAGGCGAGGTTGCGGATGTTCGTCACCGGGCGCTTGATTTCACCGAACGGCGGCCAGCCCCAGCGCATCGTGCCCAGCCGTCGTGCGGGGCCACGCGCGATCAGCACCGGCGCCTCGGCATCAGGATAGATTTCATGAAACGCGGGCAGATTGACCTGCGCATTCGCCACCGGCGCGAACATCTGCGCGATGGCTTGCACGTTGCTGGTCATGCGATACAAGTTGCACATAGCAACCAGATCATAGTCGGAGAGAGCACCATGGCTAGCCTGATCAGGCCCAACATTGAATGCAGCGATGCCGAATGGCAGGCTCGACAGGAACTCGCCGCCTGTTACCGCATCTACGACCACCTCGGCTGGTCGGAATCGATCTACAACCACATCTCCCTGAAGGTGCCGGATGAAGAGGGCGCGTTCCTGATCAACCCCTTCGGCCTGCTCTACTCCGAGGTGACCGCCTCGAATCTCGTCAAGATCGACATCGACGGCAACAAGCTCGATTCCAGCCCATATCCGGTGAACCAGGCAGGCTTTACCCAGCACGCCTATTTCCACCGCCACCTACCCTGGGCCCACGCCATCGCGCACGTCCACACCACCGAGACGATGGCTGTGTGCAGTCTCGAGGAAGGGCTGATGCCGATCAACTTCTATGCCTGCAACTTCATCGGCCAGCTCGCCTATCACGATTTCGAGGGCGTGACGGTGCGCGCCGAAGAGGGCGAGCGCCTGCTGGCAAACCTCGGCGACAAGCGCATCCTCATGCTCAAGAACCACGGCCCGGTCGTCCTTGCACAGACCCTGCCGCAGATGTTCATCATGCAGTGGAGCCTCCAACGCGCCTGCGAGATCCAGATGGCGACGCTTGCGATGGGGCGTCCGCCCATCCATGTTCCCGAAGACGTGATCAAGGTCCACCAGCGCGATCTGGGGCAGGTCAATGCCGGAGGCCGTGTCGGCGAGGCGGATTTTGCCGCGTGGACCCGCCGGATCGACCGGATCGACCGCAGCTGGCGGGATTGATTGAAGCGGCAACGGCGGGCTAAGCCACGGCCATGGCCCGCCTTACCGTCAACAACCAGCCCGTGCAGTATCGTCTTGAGGACGACACCCCGCTGCTCTGGGCGCTGCGCGATGCGGCGAACCTCACCGGCACCAAATATGGCTGCGGCACCGGCGAGTGCGGGGCCTGCATGGTCATCGTCGACGGGCAGGCTATGCCGAGCTGCACACTTTCGTTGGGCGAGGCCGAGGGCCGCAACGTCACCACGATCGAAGGGCTTTCGGGCGACCGCTCGCATGCCGTTCAGCAGGCGCTTGTGGCCGAGCAGGCGATCCAGTGCGGCTTTTGCACGCCCGGCATCGTCATGGCCGCCGCCGCGCTGCTGACCAGCAACGCCAGCCCGACCGACGACGCCATCGCCCGCGCCATCACCAACATCTGCCGCTGCGGCACCTATCCGCGCCTTACCCGCGCGATCCAGCGCGCCGCCCGCGTGACGCGCGGCGAGGAAACGATCAGTGCAGCCCCGCCGCCTGCGATCGTTGCTCCGGGGGCGGGTTAAAAGGGGTTGGCGCCCCCTCCCGAGGGATTGGGGAAGGAGAGGGCGCCGGGGGGTCTTCAGAACTTTGCGCGTACCGTCAGGCGGGCGTTGATCGGCTCGCCGGTGGAAATGTTGTTGTCGGTGTGCGCAGCGGGGAAGTAGTCGACGTCGGTCAGGTTCTCGACATTGAGCTGCACCGAGATCCGGTCTGACAGATCGTAGAACACCGCCGCATCGACGCGGGTGAACGCAGGCAGCGTCACCGCATTGCTGATCGTCGTGAAGCTCTTCGACTGGTGCGTCAGCCCGAGGCCCAGGCCCAGTTTGTCGGTCACGTCATAGCGCGTCCATGCCGATGCCTGATGGCGCGGTAGCTGCGAGAGCTTGCGTCCCGCAGGCGCTGCAGTGGTGGCCGAACGGACCTCGCCGTCCTGCAGCGTGTAGCCAAGGCTCAGCTGCAGTTGTGGGAGCACGCGACCTGCCAGCGAAAGCTCGATGCCCTTCGTCCGGGTCTTGCCGGAAAGCTCGGGGAAGCCTGTGACCGGGTTGTTGAAGCGCGAGTTCTCGCGATCAAGCTGATAGACCGCAGCAGTGAAGGCAAGGCCGGGGTTCACGTCCCACTTCACGCCCGCCTCGAGGTTCTCGAACTGCTCGGGCGCCAGCGTTGCCTGCGTGGCATCGAGCGCGCCGAACTGGTCGCCCGATTGCGGCAGGAAGGTGCGGGTGAAGCTGCCGTAGAAGCTGACGTTTTCCTGCGGCTTGAGGATCACTCCAAAACGCGGCGACCACTTGCGGTCGGTGCGCGAAGCACCCACGCCGTTGATCGCGTTGCGCCCGGTGATGCGAAACTCGTCATAGCGGACGCCTGCCACCAGTTGCAGGAACGAGGCGAGCTCGATCTGGTCCTGAATATAGGCCGAAAGCGTACGCACGTCGGTGCGGCTGTTGGTGACGAGCGGGCCATAAGCCAGCGCCGGGATTGCCAGCCGCTCGGCCAGCGTCACCGTGTCGCTGGCGGTGTTGCGGCGCGTCGAATGCGTGTCCTGATCGGCCACTTCGAAGCCCGCGAGCAGGGTGTGGCCGATGCCGCCGGTCTTGCCGGTCCAGACGAGGTTGGCCTGCCCGATCCAGCTGTCGCGCAGCGTGCCGCTCTCATAGCCCGAAAGCGCGACGGTGTTGGTCACCGTGTTCACTGCACCGGCTGCGAAGATGTTGCCATAGAGTTTGTCGGTATGGCTGTACTGCCCGAGCACGTTGAAGCTCAGGCCATCGGCCAGCTCATGATCGAGCCGCGCCTGCGCGATGTGCGCCTTCACCGTGGCGATGTTGGTATCCGTGCGGCCGAAGAAGGTATCGTCATAGCCGGTCAGCGGCTTGCCGTTCAGCGATGGCACGCCGCGATCGGTGATGCGGCGGTCATCGTCGTAGTTGTAGGAAAGCTCGATGCGCGTCTTCTCACCGGGCTGGAACGCCATCGTCGGGTTCACGCCGATGAAGCGGCCTTCGAAGGCCTGGCGGTGATTGTCGAATTCCTCGTAGGTGCCGTTGAAGCGCGCGCCGACGGTTTCGCTGAGGGGCTGGTTCCAGTCGGCGGCAAGGGCAAAGGCGCCGAAGCTGTCGACATTGGCGCTGGCCTCGCCCTTCTCGCGGGTGAGGTCGGGCGTCTTGCTGACGCGGTTGATCACGCCCCCGCCGCCGCCACGGCCGAACAGCAGCGCGTTTGCGCCCTTCAGCACTTCGACGCGCTCGATATTGTAGAGCGAGCGGTAGTACTGCGTGTCGTCGCGCAGACCATCGAGGTAGAAGTCTGCGGTCGTGTTCTGGCCGCGCAGGGTGATCTGGTCGCGGTGGCCTTCGCCCTGGCCAAGGACCACGCCCGGAACATAGCGCAGCGCGTCACCCAGCTGCGTGATGCCCTGATCGTCAAGCTGTTCGCGCGTCAGCACGGTGATGGTCTGCGGCACGTTGACCAGCGGGGTAGGGGTCTTCACCGCATTGGCATCGACCGGGCGATAGCCATCGGCGGTGCCGGTCACCACGATAACCGTGTTGCCGCTCTCGGCATCCAGCGCGGCGTCTGCAGGGATCACGTCCTCGGCGAAGGCAGCGGACGGCATCAGCATGGTTCCGGCGAGCAGCAGGCTGGAAAGACGGTTCACGGTAGTCCCCTTGGCAGTCACTTGTTTGCGATAATCATTCGCAAGAAGGCGAGTATTGCGACTCAATCGCAGTTGCAAGGAGTTTTTTGAGAATTTTTCGCAATAACATTGACCTAGATCAAAGCGGGCGCGCAAACGCGATGTTGCGGCCCCGGTTCGCGGGGTTATGAGGCTCAGGAACGCACACGCAGGAGGCACCGATGAAGGCGACGATCTGGCACAACCCCAATTGCGGCACTTCGCGCAACACGCTGGCGATGCTGCAGGACGCGGGCGCGGACGTGACGGTGATCGAATACCTCAAGACCCCGCCCACCGCCGAAAAGCTTGCCCAGCTTTACCGCGATGCCGGCCTCACCCCGCAACAGGGCCTGCGCCTGCGCGGCACCGACGCCGAGGAACGCGGCCTGCCCTCAGCCGATGACGCCACGGTGCTGGCCGCCATGGCCGCCGAACCCAAGCTGATCGAACGCCCGCTGGTCGAAACCGACAAGGGCGTGCGCCTGTGCCGCCCGAAGGAAAAGGTGCTGGAACTCTTGTAGGGGCACATTGGACGGAGGCCCTCGCCGCCTCAACCAACCCCAAACCCCCTCGACACCCCCGTGTCTAGCACGAGGCAACGGGTGGATTGTGTGCGACGGTTCTCGGAGCCTGTCACTTAGCGGCAGTAAAGGCTCTGATATGAGCCGCAGCACCCGTCGTGGTTCCAGGCGAGCACCACAGTCCGCTATCCACCTGCGATCGACAAAAGCTGCCTGTCAGAACACGACGCCCTTGCGGTCGTAGCTGACCAAGACCAAATCAAAGTATGAAACGCAGATGTTCCTCTCGCATTAAATGGTTCGTTCTCGCTGCTGTGGTGCTCTCATTGCTCGTTGCTCTGACATGGCAAAGCATCATGTTCGGCATTGCTTTCGCATTTGCGGAAGAAAGGCCCGCACTCCTTCGGGACGCAAGTTGGGACGCACCAGTCTTGGCCTTCAACCAAAGATTTAGCGTGGGGACACCGGAGACTGATCTCTTGCGGTGGCTTGATGACAACAAGTTCGAAGACATTCGTAAAGGCAGAGCGAGCAGGACCATCGACGGGTTGCCGTGCCGAGAGAAAGTCGAGGTCTCGTGGACCGCTGTTGATGGGATGATAAGCGAAAGCAACGCTATCGTTTCGGGAGCGGGCTGTCTGTAGTCCGATGGCAGCAAACCACCCATAAGCGGTCGTTCACACCCACCAAACGGATCACAAAACCGGACGTAACCCTGAACTTGTTTAGCTTCACTGGCCTACGGCTCAGGGTCCGTCTCCCGAAGCTAGCCGCAGTTCGGTCGGCACCATGGATACTGAAACAAGTTCAGGATGACGAGGTGCAAGGTGTCAGCGACCAGCGGTTCAGAAAAACAGAAACGGCTTGCCCGCCATTATCAACGCTCCAGCGCAGCCGAGCACGATCGCCTTGCGCGCAAGGTCCTGCAGCGAGAGGTCTGCGAGGGGCGCGTGGATGAGGGCGATGGTGCGGGCCATTTGTCGGACATGCGCCATGACCTCTTAACGTTGCGTAAAGGGGAAGCGCAGCGAGAAGGATTGGCACGCAAAGACGCCAAGACGCAAAGGGGGTCGCGTTTGGCCCAAAGCTCCCCCTCAGCCGAAACGTTCGTCGGCTCAGGCTACAGCGCTCCAAGCGCAACATCTTCGCGTCTTTGCGTGAGATATCTCTAACTAACCTCACGCCATTCAAAGACGCAGTCGTCGCAAGCCCACCCCCAAGCCCCTCCCGCTTGCGGGAGGGGAGAAAGGTTAGCCCTCCAGCCACTCCAGCAGCGACGCCAGGCAATCCCGCGCCAGCAGCTTCGAGCGTTCCGGGCTCCAGCCCTGTTCCTTGCAGGGCAGGTCGTCGTTGTCCTTGAACGGCATTTCCAGCGTCATCGCCACGCAGCCGAAGCGGTGGGCGACCTGGTTGGTGGACATCGTCAGGTTGGCGCGGCCCGGGGCAGCGACGGGATAGCCGCGCCGCGTCTGGAAATCGGGGGTGCGGCGTTCGAGGATGCGGCGGTAGCGTTCGTAGGATGCGCCAAGCTCGTCAGTCCACGAAGGGATGCCTTCGAATCCGGCGAGGAACACGTGCGGGATCGCCTCGTCGCCGTGGACGTCCATGGCAAAGTCCACGCCGGTCTCGTCCATGGCATTGCGGATCGCCAGCACTTCGGGCGAGCGTTCCGGCGTCGGCTCATGCCATTCGCGGTTGAGGTTCACGCCCACGGCATTGGTGCGCAAATGGCCACGGCACGAACCGTCCGGATTGGCATTGGGCACCACGTGGAAGCGGCAGAGCTGGCGCAGGCGGCGGCCATGCGGGTCCGCCGGATCGGTCAGCAGGTCAAGCGCGCCTTCGATCCACCATTCGGCCATCGATTCGCCGGGATGCTGGCGGGCATAGAGCCAGACCTGCTTCGGGCCTTCGCCAATCTCCAGGCAGTCGATCGGCTGGCCTTCGATGCTGGTGCCGAGGCAGCGATGGGTCACGCCCGGCAGCACCGCTGTCTGCGCCACCAGATCGTGATGCCGCTCCATCGAATAGGGCGCAAAATAGGCAAACCAGCAGGTGCCCGCGTCCGGCGTGTGGCAGATTGTCAGCGTGCCGCCATCCTCGCCCGGATCATAGCGGGTATCGGTCCGGCCCCAGTATTCGCGATCTTCAGAGAACGCCGCGCGGTATCCCGGCCAGCCGCCGGGATAGGCCGAATTGCCAAGCCCGGTGATCTTCAGCTCCAGCTCACGCCCGGCCACGCCATCAACGCGGAAATGGAACCACTGGAAGAACTCGGAATCGCGGTCCTTGCGGATCGCCAGCCGTGCACTCGCGCCTGAAACCGAGAGCACTTCGATATTGCCGGAATCGAACGCGGCATTGATGCGGATGTCATTCATTTAACGGTGATAGTCTCACCCGACGTGCCGGGGAAGCCCGAGAACAGGGCATGGGCAAGGCGCGGCGCGGCCACGGCCGGTTCGGCTTCCTTGGCCTTGGCGTTCTCGCGGTTGTCGGCGCGGCCTTCCCACAAAGCCTCGCCGGTCTTGCGGTCCCGGATGCGTACTGACAGGCGGGTGACAACGTATTCCTTCGGTCCTCCGCCAAGGTTGAAGCCGAGGCCCAGCCCCAGGCCGCCGCCATAGCTTCCGGTCGATCCGCCGACGCCCACGCTCACCGGCCCGCGCTGCTTCTCGCGCTTCTGCACTTCGCGGTCGACGCGCACTTCGGCCACGACATCAACCGCGCCCGGTGTCGCACTGCCGAAGCCACTGGCCATGAGCTCCTTGCGGACGGCGTCCAGCCACACCTGATTTTCGAGGCTCGCCGCGTCAGCACCCGGCGCAGCTTCCACCATCACCGCCACGCCTTTCAGTCGGGGCAAGGTCTGGTCCGTGTGGAAGCGGGTCACGTCTATCGGCGCTGGCTTGGCCATGACCGGGGTCGCGGCCAGAAGGCCAAGAGCAATTGCGGCGGAAAGGCGGTTCATTGGCTTGCGTCCCGTTGTCATGGCCATCATCATGGCGACAGTCGTGCTACGCTCTGCCGTCCGCCGCAATGCCAATTGGCACAATCAGCTCGCCGGCACGACCTGCGCGTCGGCAAACTTGGCAAAGAGTGCGGACGCCAGCCGCGCCGCCACCGCACCGTTGTTCAACCCGTCATCGTCCTCGCGCGTCTGGGCTTCGGCATGGCCTTCCCACAGCACGCGATTGCTCGCCTTGTCGCGGATGCGCACGTCGAGCCGGGTCGAGACGATGGCCTTCTTCGCCTTGGTCAGGTCGATGTTGAGCGCCATCGCGGTGTAGTTGCCGCGATTGGAAACGCCCACTTCCATCGCGCCCGAAACCGGCTTGCGCTTGGGCTCTTCGGGCACGACTTGTTCGTGGCGAATGCCGATCTGCGCGATCTGGCCGCCTTCCGCGCCGCTCACCGCCGTGTCGTATCCCAGCTTGGCCAGCTGATCGACGACCGCCGCTTCATAGACCGGCAGTTTCCATTCGGCCTCCGTGCCATCGGCTGCGGCCACGGTGATCGGCCCTTTGCCCAGCAGTGGTGCGGCATCGGCGGACTGGAACGCCTCGACCTCCAACTTCTTTGCTGGCTCGATAGACCGCCTGCCATCTTCCCCGCGCAAGCGCTGGTCCATCGGACCATCCCATCGCCCGCCCATCGGCTGGGCCATGGCTGTTCCGGCAAACACAAGGGTCGCAACGGCGGAGAGAAGCAGTTTGTGGTTCATTCGTATTTTTCCCGTAAGGGGCTGATGCGGACCCGCCCGAGCGTGTAAAGCGCACGCGCTGTCGCAGTCATGAACGCGGTTGCGGGGCAAACCCTGCACGCAAAGGAGCAGAACGCCAATGTCGAAGGTCCCCGTACTCGTCACCGGCGGCGCAGGCTATATCGGCAGCCATGCCGTGCTGGCGCTGAAGGATGCGGGCTATCCCGTCGCGGTGATCGACAACCTGACCACCGGCTTCCGCTTCGCCGTGCCCGATGGCGTCGCCTTCTATGAGGGCGACATCGAGGACGGCGCGCTCCTCGCACGCATCTTTGCCGAACAAGGCATCCGCGCCGTGATGCACTTTGCCGGGTCGATCATCGTGCCCGAATCGGTCGAGAACCCGCTCAAGTACTATCACAACAACACCGCCAAGAGCCGCGCGCTGATCGCAGCTGCGGTGGATGCTGGCGTCCCGCACTTCATCTTCTCCTCAACGGCGGCGACTTACGGCATCCCCGAAGTCTCCCCCGTCACCGAAGACAGCCCCAAGCGGCCGATCAATCCCTACGGCATGTCCAAGCTGATGACCGAGACCATGCTGGCCGACGTCGCCGCCGCGCACCCGCTCAACTACTGTGTCCTGCGTTACTTCAACGTCGCAGGCGCAGACCCCGAGGCACGCACCGGCCAGTCCACCGCCGGCGCCACCCACCTGATCAAGGTCGCGGTGGAGGCGGCGCTCGACAAGCGCGCGTCGGTCGGCGTGTTCGGCACCGATTTCGCCACGCACGACGGCACCGGCGTTCGCGATTACATCCACGTCTCGGACCTCGCCGCAGCGCACGTCCTCGCATTGGAGGCGCTGATCGCCTCGCCCACGCAATCGCTCACCATGAACTGCGGCTACGGGCGCGGCTTCTCGGTTCTCGACGTGCTCGACGCCGTGGATCGCGTAACCAACCGCAAGATCGTACGCGAATTGCAGGGCCGCCGCGCGGGCGATCCCGATTCGCTGATTTCCGACAACAGCCGCATCAAGGCGACGCTGCCGTGGCAGCCGAAGTACGCCGATCTCGACCTTATCGTCGCGCATGCCCTGGCGTGGGAGCGCAAGCTGGGCGAGGTTCGCGGCGGCTAACCGCCGATCGTCCGGAACACCCCGTCCGGCTTACAGAAGAACCGCCCCTGCCGTCCGGCGGTCTTCTCGATCGTTTCCCACTCGTCCATCCGGTCGGTCCCGAACGTGAGCGACAGGAACACCGCGCGCTCGTCAAGCCTGCCGGTCGCGGTCGAGTGGAGGAAGCCCGAGCCGAAGGCCACGCCCTTGCCCATGCGGTAACGGTACTCACGTTCGTCGCCATGGACCGAGCGATAGGCCAGGCCCATCGCACAGGCATTGTCCGTCAACGGGGCCATGACCGTGAAGGCGGTGTTCTGGGGCGTCAGCCAGTCATGGTGCATGTCATGCGCGGTGCAGTGGCTGCGCGTCACGAAAAACCCGGAATAGAGCCGGATCTGCGAATCATGCGCGACAAACGGTGCGACCGCCTCGTCCAGTTTCAGTCGGCGAAACAGGTTCTCGAACCAGCGGTACGCGGCCTCGTCGGCATTGCTGAGCCAGCAGATGTCACTTTTCCAGCCAGATGGGCGCTGGTTGTAGAGCCTCACGCCGCCCGGCAGCGCATAGACGGTATCGTTTGCCTCCATCGCGCGCAGGGCGTCTGCCAGTGGTGCAAGCTCGGCCAGAACCGCGTCCGGCATGTCGAACTCGAGCACGTTCATCGCCATCAGCGCGGGGTTGAGGAATGTCGATTGCCCCGGCTTGTGCAGCAGCCCTGCGATGGTCGAAGCACTCATCCGCCCGGTTTCCGTCCTTGCCTTGCGGGACAGGCCCCGCAAGCTTCAGGATTCGCACGGCATGGGCAGGCGGGCAAGCGCCATGAAAGCGACCTGCAGGGTTGACTTGGGGTATTGCCCCCACTAACGGCGTCGCTTCAGTTTTCGGCCCGGTCAGCTTCGGGCAAAGGGATTCGACATGAAGATTCGCAACAGCCTGAAGTCGCTCAAGGACCGCCACCGGGACAACCGCGTCATTCGCCGTCGTGGCCGCGTCTATGTGATCAACAAGACCCAGAAGCGCTTCAAGGCGCGCCAGGGTTGATCTAACCAGTTTCGGTGCAGTCTCGCGACGGCGGGGCTGCATCGGAAACCTGCAGGCTGGAGACCCAGCCACGCTGCCCCCGCCCAAACGCGGGGGCGCAGTCGTTTATGGGCCACCTTCGGTGAGGCTGCGATGGGCGTAGAGGCAGTAGTCTGGGACATCGGCCGCGTGCTGGTGCAGTTCGACCTTTCCGGTATCTACACCGAAGCGATCCCCGATCCGGCCGAACGCGCTCGATTCGTATCGCAGGTTGTCACCGAGGACTGGCACGCCCAGCACGATGAAGGCGTGTCATTCTCGGAAATGGTCATCACCCGCACCGCGCAATTCCCGCAATACGCCGATCTGATCGCGCTCTACGCCAGCAACTGGCTCGCCAGCCTGCCGGGGCCAGTGCCGGGCACGCACCAACTGGTCGAGCGCCTCGCCGCCAAGGACGTGCCACAATATGCGATCACCAATTTCGGTATCGATTCGTGGAACCTGTTCCGCCCGACTTTCCCGATCCTCGATCACATGCGCGACATCGTGATCTCGGCAGTCGAGCGCCTGATCAAGCCTGACCCCGCGATCTTCCACCTCGCCGCCTATCGCTTCGGGCGCGCGCCCGAAACGATGCTGTTCATCGACGACAATACCGCGAATGTAGCTACGGCCCGCTCACTCGGGTGGAACGTCCACCACTTCACCGACGACCCGGACGTTCTGGAAGCGCGGCTCGACGCACTGGGGCTGCTCTGAAGGTCTATGTTCTCTCCCCTTCAGGGGAGAGATACGCAGGCTTGCCAGCTTGTCTGGCTAGCCGAAGTTGAGAGGGGCGCGGAGCGTAGCGCCAGTCCCCTCTCCCCTCTCCCAACCCTCTCCCCTGAAGGGGAGAGGGCTCAGGCGGTCGGTCACATCAAAGCCCGTCGATGGCCTTGCTCACCAGAATGTTCACCGCCACGCGGCGGTTCTGGGCCTTGCCTTCCTCGGTCGAATTGTCCGCTGCCGGATCGGACTCGGCCATCCCGGTGGGCGTCAGCATGCGGTAGGGCGCCCAGCGGCACTGCTGCTGGAGGAAGTTGATCACGCTCGCCGCGCGCTTCTCGCTCAGCGTCTGGTTGTATTCCTCGTCACCGACCGAATCGGTGTAGCCCACCACCAGCATCAACGCGTTCTCGGTGCCGTTCGCCATCTGGGCGGTCTGGCACAGTTCGGCCTTGGCCTGCGGGGTCAGCGCATATTTGCCGGTGTCGAAATAGACGTTGGTCGTGGCCTTGATGTTGTACTTGTCGATATCGCCCATGCGGCCCTTGAGCGCGGCGGTGGCGGCGGTCTGCTCGGCAAAGCCCTGTGCGGTGCCGTTGCGGATCATGTTGGCGGTCTTGAAATCACCGTTCCTGAAGGTGATCTGGCTGGCCAGCAGCGTCTCGCCTGCCTGCATCGTCTTCACCGAAACCGGCAACCCGTTGAGCAGGTTCGCCGTCGTCAGCTTCTTCGAGCCGAACAGGCCTGAACTTGCCTTCACCACGGTCGCGTCATTCACGAAAACCACCGTGCTGGTGCCATCGTCGGCGGTCACCTTCATCTTGTCGCCCTTGCGCGCGGTGATGATGCCCTTGACCTCGGGCCCCTTGGTCATCGCCGCCGTATCGGGCAGGACTTCGCCTTCAACGATGATGTTGGGGTCCTGCATGCCGTTTTGCTGGGGCTGGGCGACTGCAATGGCCGAAACAGACGCAGCGGCGGCGGCCAGCAAGATCATTCCTGCACGCCGGGGGGAAGTGGTAGTCATCGAAAACGCTCCTTGCGACCTTCAAAAATGCGTCGGTGTTGCGGCCAAACTTTCGCCTGCATGAACGATCCCGCCCGGGAACCCGATTTCGGGCACTGACAGCACCAGCCTTGCGACGAACCGAGTGGGCCGTGCGCGTGCAGGGGACGGATGGAAGGCCTTTCTTCCCCTCTCCCGCAAGCGGGAGGGCGCTTTCCAATACTCCCCTCCCGCAGGCGGGAGGGGTTGGGGGTGGGCCAGCAACGCCAGCGGCAAAAGACAAATCCGCAGCCTCAACCAACCGGAAACACCACCGGCAAATCCCCCTCGCGCCACGGCGCAAACTTGCCCATCACGCGCGCGAACAGGCCGGATTCCAGATGCCCCGCCAGCCAGCGCTGCACATGGGGCAGGGGCTGCTGGTCGAACCACTCGCCATCCACCGCGGCAAACTGGCGCACGAACGGCATCACCGCCATGTCCGCCAGCCCGCGCGCTTCGCCGCAAAGCTGCGGACCAGCGGCAAGCCTTTCGTCGAGTTCGCGCAGGAACACCATGCCGCTCTCCCGGTGCGCAACAGCATCGCTGCCATGCCGTTCGGGATACTTGTAGCGATCAAGGTCATGCTTGAACGGCCCGTCGTTGCGTTCGATCAGCGCGGCATCGTCACGCTCCAGCCATCCCTCTGGATCGCATTGCGCCAAGGCCCAGCGCATCACGTCAAGGCTCTGCTCGATCACCGTACCATCGGGCAGGACCAGCACCGGCACCGTGCCCTTGGGCGAGGCTTCAAGCATCGCGGGCGGCTTGGCCGACAGCTTGATCTCGCGCAGCTCCAACTGCAGCCCGCTCACCGCAATCGCCAGTCGCGCCCGCATCGCATAGGGGCAGCGGCGAAAGCTGTAGAGCACCGGCAGCGCCATGGCGTTCAGGCCGGCAGCGCGATCAGCGAGATCTGCCGTCCGTAGCCCGGCTCCTTGCGATGGGTGGCGCGGCGGAACGAATAGAAGCGCTCCTCTTGCGCGTAAGTATCCTCGCCCAGCATGCCGACCTTGCCCAGCCCCGCATCACGCAGCCGCGATGCGACGTAGCCTTCAAGGTCGAACCACGCATGGCCTTCGCGCCCGGCGCGGAAGAAGCGTTCGTTTTCCGCTGCCTGTTCAAGGAACCGCGCCTCGAAGCCGGAGTCCACTTCATAGCTCTTCTGCGCAATGCAGGGGCCGACCACGGCGGCGATGTTGTCGCGTGTTGCGCCCAAGGCCTCCATTGCCGCGATGGTGGCGTCGGTCACGCCGGTGAAAGCGCCCTTCCACCCGGCATGGGCCGCGCCGACCACGCCCGCCACGGCATCGCAGAACAGCACTGGCGCGCAGTCTGCGGTCAGCACGCCGAGGACAATGCCGCGACGGTCCGTCACCAGCGCATCGGCTTTCGGGCGATCCGCATCGGCCCAGGGCTCGGTCACCGTAACCACATCGGGCGAATGGATCTGGAAGCAGGTCTGCAAGGTCCCGCCCGGCAGCACCGCCTCCACCGCCCGGCGGCGGTTTTCAGACGTCAGCGCCGGATCGTCCTCGCTGTAGCTGACGTTGAGCCCGGCAAGGTCACGCGTGCTCACCCCGCCCTTGCGGCCAAGGAAACCATGCGCCGCGCCCGACAGCAGCGGATGGGTCAGCGCCTCAACGGTCACGCCTCGAGGCTCTTGCTCACCTGCTCGCGCACATCGCGCGACAGCGTCGGCTCGGCGGCGATCCGTTCCAGTTCCGCCCGCATCAGCGCGGCGCGGGCCTCGTCCACCTTCTTCCAACGGCCAAGGTAGGGCACGAAGCGCGCCGCCACGTTGCCGTTGATCGGATCGAGCCGGAGGATCAGGTCCGCGATCAGCCGGTAACCCTCGCCGCCGTCCTTGTGGAATGCCTGCGCATTGGCCGCAAAGGCCATCCACAGCGCGCGGACGCGGTTGGGGTTGGTCATGGTGAAGTCGGGATGCTCGGCCAGAGCCTTCACATGCTCGGTCGCCTTGGGATTGAGCGAGCCCGCCTGCAGCGAGAACCACTTGTCGATCACCAGCATGTTGCCGGCAAAGCGTGCGTGGAAATCGGCCAGCGCCGCCTCGCGCTCGGGGCAATCAAGGCTGCACAGCACCATCAGCGCGCCCTGGCGGTCGGTCATGTTGGTGGCGGCATCGTACTGCGCCTTGGCCCGGCGTGCGGCTTCGGCAGGGTCGGCCGCGCCGAGATAGACGAGCGCTTGCGTCTTGCACTTGCGCGCGCCCCGTGCCTCGGCCTCGAGGCTGTAGGGAACCGCGGAAACACGGTCATGCAGCGCGAGCCACTTGTCCTTGAGCGTCGCGCCCAACCAGCGCTTGAGGCCTTCGCGCTCGGCAAAGATGCGCGTCGGGTCGGCGCGGTTCAGCTGTTCGGCAAGGTAGGCTTCGCCCGGAAGGATCAGCAACTCGCCGCGCATCAGATCGTCGAGCGCGGTGTCATCAAGGATCGCGCCCATCGCCGCGCCGATCGCGGCCTGCGATGCCTCGCGGTTCTCCAGCGTCCCCGCCACCGCGCCGACAAGATGCCGCACGATCAGCTGCTGCATTGCTTCATAGCGGGCGAAGGGATCGTCGTCGTGGCGGGCGAGGAAGACGAGGTCTTCGGTGGTCACCGGCGCGACGATCTCGACCGGGGCGGAGAAACCGCGGTTGATGGAAAGGACGGGAAGCGAATCGAAACCGTCGAAGGTGAAGGACTGCTCCGTTTCGGTGAGGACGATCAGTTCCTCGCCGTGGTGCTTGCCGGTCTCGCGGTCGAACAGCGCGACGCGCAGCGGGATCACGAAAGGCTTCTTCTGCGCCTGCCCCGGAGTGGGCTGAGTTGCCTGTTTGAGGGTGAGAGTTACCGCTCTGCCCCCGAGAGTTGCCCCTTCGCCTTCGAGAGTTGGATTTGCATTTTCGAGCGTCATTTCGACGCTGACTCGCGGCGTTCCGGCCTGCTCGTACCAGTTGCGGAACTGCTTCAGGTCCAGCCCCGCGCCATCTTCCATAGCCTTTACAAAGTCTTCGCAGGTCGCCGCCTCGCCGTCGTGGCGGTCGAAGTAGAGCGTGGTGCCCTTGAGGAACCGCTCCATGCCTGCCAGCACGGTCATCATGCGGATCACCTCGGCGCCCTTGTTGTAGACAGTCGCGGTGTAGAAGTTGCTGATTTCCTGATAGGAATCCGGCCGTATCGGATGCGCCAGCGGCCCCGAATCCTCAGGGAATTGCACGGCCCGCAAGATACGCACATCCTCGATCCGCTTGACCGGAGCGGAGCCGCGATCCGCGCTAAACTGTTGATCTCTAAGGACTGTGAAGCCCTCCTTGAGCGAGAGCTGGAACCAGTCGCGGCAGGTCACGCGGTTGCCCGACCAGTTGTGGAAGTACTCATGCGCCACAACGCCCTCGATCGCGTCGTAATCGCCATCGGTCGCGGTCTCGGGATCGGCGAGAATATAGCGCGTATTGAAGACGTTAAGGCCCTTGTTCTCCATCGCGCCGGCGTTGAAATCGCTGACCGCGACGATGTTGAAATCATCAAGGTCATACTCGCGGCCATAGACATCCTCGTCCCACTTCATCGAGGCGATGAGCGAGCGCATGGCGTGGTCGGTCCGGGCCTCGTCGCCGGGGCGGACATAGATCGCAAGGTTCACCTTGCGGCCCGATTTTGTCGTGAAATTATCGCGGTTTGCGACGAGTTCACCGGCGACCAGCGCGAACAGGTACGAGGGCTTGGGCCAGGGATCGTGCCACTCGGCCCAGTGGGTTCCGTCGCCATTTTCGCCCGCAGCGGTGGGGTTGCCGTTGGACAGCAGCACGGGGAACAGCGCCTTGTCCCCGCTCATCCGCACCGAATAGACCGAAAGCACGTCGGGCCGGTCGGGGAAGAAGGTGATGCGGCGGAAGCCTTCGGCCTCGCACTGGGTGCAGAGCAGGCCGTTCGAGGCGTAAAGCCCTGAAAGCTGAGTATTTTCCGATGGATTGATCAGCGTTTCGATGCCGACGTCATGCGCATCGCCGGGTAGTTCGATGACGAGGTCGGTGCCGTCCATGTGCCAGTCGTTGTGCGCATGGCCGTCGACCGTGACGGCCTTGGCCTCGATCGCATCACCATTGAGACGCAGCAGCGAAGTGCCTGATCCAGCAGCATTCTTCGCAACCTTCAGCGTTGCCTGAACCCGCGTCGCATCGAGCGAGAGCGCGAAATCCAGCGCGATCTCGGGGACGAGCCATTCGGGCGGACGATAGTCCGCGCGGTGGATCACGGTGGGGGCGATGACGGGCTGGCCGGAGAGATCGTTCATGGACATGAACTTAGGAAGTGGTGCGCAATGCGGCAATCGCGGTTATCAGGCTTTTGATGGGAAACTTGCTGATCTTCGGAATGGGCTACACCGCGCAGGTGATTGCGGAACGGTTGCGGGCGCAGGGCTGGACCGTGCGCGGGACGGGCAGCGCGGGCGATATCGCCTTTGCCGACCGTGCTGCGGTGGAGGCGGCGCTGGCGCAGGCGACGCATGTCCTGTCCTCCGTCCCGCCACTTCGCGAGGGCGGCGATCCAGTGTTGCAGGCCTATGTCGAGGCGATTGCCGCCGCGCCGCTCGCAGCCATCGGATACCTCTCCTCGACCGGCGTCTATGGAGATGCGGGCGGGGCGTGGGTGGATGAAGGCTCGGTTGTAGGCACCGGGCGGCGATCGGCGCGGACTCAGGCGGATCTCGACTGGCAGGCGCTATCGCCAAAGGTGCGGGTCTACCGCCTGCCCGGCATCTACGGGCCGGGGCGCAGCGCGCTCGAGCGGGTGGCCGAGGGCAAGGCGCATCGCATCGATATTCCGGGGCAGGTTTTCAGCCGGGTACATGTCGAGGACATCGCCAGCGGGGTGATTGCCGGGTTTGCGGGGCCTGCGGGCATCTACAACCTTGCCGACGATCTGCCCTGCAGCCAGAACGCGGTGATCGAGGAAGCGGCGCGGATTCTCGGGGTGCAACCTCCGCCGATGCAGTCGCTGGAGGAGGCCAACCTCTCGCCCATGGCACTGGCGTTCTATGCCGAAAACCGCCGCGTGGCGAACGGCAAGGCCAAGCGCCTGCTTGGCTGGAAGCCCGCCTTTCCGACCTATCGCGAGGGGCTGCGCGCCCTTAGCGCCAGCACGAGGCCGACCATCGCCAGTGCCGATCCGGCCAGCGCGAGCACCGACCAGCGATAACCCTCGAACGCGGTCGAGAGCAGCATCGCGACGACCGGCACCAGCACCCCGTTGTAGGCCCCGCGCCCTGCGCCCAGGCGCTGCAGCAGGCGGAAATAGAGCGGGAAGGTGACGACCGATCCGACGATGCCCAGATAGAGCACGCCGAACACATAGCCGGGGCGCGGATCGAACTGCGGCGGTCCTTCGACGACCCACGCGAAGGCTCCGTCGAGCACTGCACCGATCAGCATGGCCCAGCTCAGCATCGGCACCATGGCCACGCGCCTTGCCACCGGGCTGGCCTGCAGCACATTGGCAGACGAGGCGCTGAACAGGGCGGCGGTGGTCAGCGCGATGCCGGTGAGGACCTGACCTTCGGGCGGGGCCATGCGGTATTCGTGGAGCAGCAGCAGGGCGATGCCCGCACCTGCAACCAGCGACCCGCCGATGAACCCGCGCGTGACCGGCTGTTTGAGCACGACCCATGCCATCAGCGCGTTGGGCACCACCAGCAGAGCGAAGAACACGGCGACTATGCCCGATGTCAGGTGATGTTCGGCGCGGTAGACGAACTGGAAGTTCATCACGAACTGCAGCAGGCCGAGGAGGGCCGCGACCTTGAGGCCTTCTGCATTGAGGCGCAGCGATTCCCGCCGGACCAGGGCAAGCACGCCCATGCCGATGGCCGCAGCGACGAAACGCCATGTGACCGACCAGCTTGGCGGGACGCTGCCGATCTGGTCCTTGATCACCAGCCAGGTCGATCCCCAGATCAGTGCGACGAGGAAGAACGGGCCTGCGACGTCCCACTGCCAGAAGCGGGCCTGACCGGGTAATTCGCGTCCGGGTAGTTCCTGCTCGCTCATAGCGCGGCAATGGCGCGGGCAAGCGCGGAGACTTCGGCGGGATCGCTGTTCCATGCGGTGACGAGGCGGGCGGCACCAGAGACACCCTCGGGCGCGGTCCAGTCGTAGAAATCGAAGCCCTGTGCGCGAAGCGTTGCCTGCTCGGCGGGCGAGAGCACGACGAACAGTTCGTTCGCCTCCACAGGGTGGAACAGGCGCTCGCCGCAGGCCTGTGCGATTTCCTGCGCGGCAGCGTTGGCGGCGCGGGCGTTTTCGAGCCAGAGGTCGCCCTCGATCATCGCGAGGACCTGCGCGGCGAGGTAGCGGCCCTTGGACTGCAGGTGTCCGGCACGCTTGCGGCGGTAGCGGACCACGTCGGCCAGTTCCATGTCGAAGAAGACCAGTGCCTCGGCATTCATGCCGCCGTTCTTGACGCAGCCGAAGGTCAGCACGTCGACGCCTGCCTGCGCGGTGACTTCGGCCGGACGGCAGCCAAGGTGCGCGACGGCATTGGCAAAGCGCGCGCCGTCCATGTGCAGGCCAAGCCCGCGCCCCTGGGCGAGCGAGCCGATCCGGGCGACTTCCTCCGGCGTATAGACCCGGCCATATTCGGTGGCCTGCGTGATCGAGATTGCGTGGGGCTGGACCTGATGGACGTCGTTGCGGATCGGGTCGATGACCTTGGCAATGCTCGCGGGCGTCAGCTTTGCGCCTTCGCCGTCTGCCAGCATCAGCTTGGCACCATGCATGTAGAAGCCCGGTGCGCCGCCCTCGTCCATCTCGATATGCGCCTCGCGGTGGCAGACCACGCCGCCGTGGGGCGGGACCATTGCGGCAAGCGCAAGGCAGTTGGCCGCCGTGCCGGTGGCAACCCACAGCGCGGTGCATTCGGTGCCGAACAGGTCGGAAAATGCCTCGTCCATGCGTTGTGACAATGCATCGCCGTCGTAGCCCGAATCGGGCGCATCGGCGGCGTGCATCGCGGCCCACAGGCGGGGGTGGACGGCGGCGGCATTGTCGGAGAAGAACTTCATGGGAAACCGCAATGTGACCCTGCGCGTTTCGGGTCAAGCGACCCCGAAGTGCCGGGGTGCAAAGGGCAAGGAATTTACCGCATGGCAGATGTCGTCATCACCCACCTCGATCAGGGATCGCGCGGGGAATACCACGCCAAGGTGGAAGGCAGCGAGGCGATCGGGCGGCTGACCTATCAGCGGAACGGCGATTTGGTGGTGGCCGACCATACGCTGGTGCCGACCGAGATCGGCGGGCGCGGCGTGGCGGGCGAACTGGTCAAGGCGCTGATCGCGGACGCGCGCAAGTTCGGGTTCAAGATCGAGCCACAGTGCAGCTATGTCGAGGCCGCGTTCCGGCGTCACCGGGAATGGGCGGACCTCAGGGCCTGATTTTCCGAAGTCCGGGGAAATGGTGCTGCTGGGGAGGATTGAACTCCCGACCTCAGCCTTACCAAGGATGCGCTCTACCACTGAGCTACAGCAGCACACCATTTCCGCTTGGCCACTCCGGCACCGGTGACGGGCGGGGTGGGCAGGGGCGCGCTAATGACGGGGGGGGCTGGCTTTGTCAAGCGACGTTCGGGGCCAAAGTCCTGCAGGGCTTGCAGTAAGGCGGGGATCGCTGCAATCAGGCGGGCAATGAGCGAACAAAAGTCCACGATTAGCCGCGAGGAACGGCTGGCCGCGCGACTGCGCGAGAACCTGAAACGGCGCAAGGCGCAGGCGCGTGCTCTGGAAGCCGTTGCAGGCGCGGCCGATGCAGTGGTGTCCGAATCGCCCGATTCGCCGGAAACCGGGCTTTCCAATCCGGCCGCCTGACGCTAGGGGCGCGGTTCCTTTTTGTTAGTCAGCTACAGGATGCCCCGATGCCCCGCCTGATCCTGATTCGCCACGGCCAGTCGCAGTGGAACCTCGAAAACCGCTTCACCGGCTGGTGGGACGTGGACGTGACCGAGAAGGGTGCGGCTGAAGCGTTTGCGGCGGGCAAGTTGCTCAAGGACAAGGGCGTGCTGCCGACGCTGGCCTTCACCTCGCTGCAGACGCGCGCGATCAAGACGCTGCATCTGGCGCTTGAGGCTGCCGGTCGCCTGTGGGTGCAGGAAGACAAGGACTGGCGCCTGAACGAGCGGCACTATGGCGGGCTGACCGGCCTCGACAAGGCCGAGACCGCGGCCAAGCACGGCGACGATCAGGTCAAGGTGTGGCGCCGCAGCTTCGACGTGCCGCCGCCGCCGCTGGAAGCGGGCAGCGAGTTCGATCTCGCGTCCGATCCGCGCTATGCCGGGATCGCGGTTCCTGCGACCGAAAGCCTCAAGGATACCATCGCGCGCGTGCTGCCGTGCTGGGAAGAGAAGATCGCGCCTGCGCTGCGCGCCGGGGAGACGGTGATCGTCTCGGCCCATGGCAATAGCTTGCGCGCGCTGGTCAAGCATCTGTCGGGCATTTCGGACGAGGACATCACCGGCCTTGAAATCCCGACCGGGCAGCCGATCGTCTATGAACTCGACGACAATCTTGCCGAGATCGAACGCTACTACCTCTCGGAGCGCTGAGCGCCCGAAAGCCTGAAGGGGGCAGGGGAGATGTCTGAGAAGCCGCAAGTTGCCATCGTCATGGGCAGCCAGTCCGACTGGGAGACGATGAAGAACGCGTCTGCCGTGCTGGAGAAGCTGGGCGTGGCGCATGAATGCCGCATCGTCTCGGCGCATCGCACGCCCGAGAGACTGGTGAGCTTTGCCAAGGGCGCGCACACGCAAGGCTTCAAGGTGGTGATTGCGGGCGCGGGCGGCGCGGCGCATCTGCCGGGCATGGTCGCCTCGATGACGCACCTGCCGGTGCTGGGCGTGCCGGTGGAATCGAAGGCCTTGAAGGGCATGGATTCGCTGCTTTCGATCGTGCAGATGCCGGGCGGGATTCCGGTTGGAACGCTTGCGATCGGCGTGCCGGGTGCGACGAACGCGGGCATCCTCGCGGCTTCGATTCTGGCGACTTCGGACGAGGCGCTGGCGCAGCGTCTGATCGCCTTCCGCACGGCGCAGACCGAATCTGTGGCGGAGAAGCCGGTCTGATGATTCCTCCCGGCGAGACGATCGGCATCCTCGGTGGCGGCCAGCTCGGCCGGATGATCGCGCTGGCGGCGGCGAACCTGGGCTATCGCTGCCACGTCTATGCGCCGGAAGCGGATTCGATTGCCGCCGATGTCTGTGCCGCGTTCACGCAAGGCGAGTATGACGACGAAGCGGCGCTGGCAGCTTTTGCCGCGCAGTGCGCCGTGGTTACCTATGAGTTCGAGAATGTGGCGGCTGCGCCTCTGGCGGCAGTGACGACCCACGCGCCGCTGCATCCTCCGGCCAAGGCGCTGGAAGTGGCGCAGGACCGGGTGAACGAGAAGTCGTTCGTGGAAGGCTTGGGCGGTCGGCCTGCGCCTTGGGCCACGGTCGATTCGATGGAGGATCTGCGCGCAGCGGTCGCCAGCATCGGCGCGCCGGGCATCCTCAAGACGCGGCGCGATGGCTATGATGGCAAGGGCCAGTGGCGGATCATGCAGCCGTCCGATGCGGAAGCCGTGGAGCTTCCCGGCAAGCCGCTGATCTACGAAGGCTTCGTGACGTTCGAGGCGGAGTTCTCGGTGATCCTCGTACGCACCGAGGCGGGCGAGGTGCGGTTCTGGGATAGCGCCGAGAATGTGCACAAGAGCGGTATTCTGGACCGTTCGACCGTACCTGCATCGCCGGTTATCGTGGCGCAGGTGGAAGATGCGCGGGCGCTCGCGGCGAAAGTGGCCGATGCGCTGGGCTATGTCGGCGTGCTGACGCTGGAATTCTTCGCCACGGCGGACGGCCCGGTGTTCAACGAGATGGCCCCGCGCGTGCACAACTCCGGGCACTGGACCATCGAGGGCGCGCTCACCAGCCAGTTCGAGAACCATGTGCGCGCGATCTGCGGGCTGCCGCTGGGCTCGACTGCACTGGCGGCCAAGGGCGTGGTCATGGACAACCTGATCGGCGACGATGCGCACGATTGGCCCGCGATCCTTTCGGACCCTGCCAACCACTTGCACCTCTATGGCAAGGCGGCAGTGCGGCCCGGGCGCAAGATGGGCCACGTGACGCGGCTGGTGCTGTGAGCGGGGTACGGCCCGGACTCTTCCTGATCTACGCCCGCGCCACCAACGGCGTGATCGGCAAGGACAATGCCTTGCCGTGGCGGCTGCCTGCGGACTTGAAGCGGTTCAAGGCGCTGACGATGAACAAGCCTATGATCATGGGCCGCAAGACTTTCGAGAGCCTGCCGGGACTGCTGCCCGGTCGCCGCCATATCGTGCTGACCCGCGATGGCGGGTGGAGCGCCGAGGGGGCGGAAGTGGCGAAGAATGTCGAGCAGGCGCTGGCGCTGGCGCATGAGGGCGAAGTTGCCGTCGTCGGCGGGGCGGAGATCTACCGCCTGTTCATGCCCCTTGCCGAACGCGTGGAATTGACCGAGATACACGGGGCGTTCGAGGGGGATACCGTGATGGAGCCGCTCGGACCGGAGTGGATAGAGGTATCGCGCGAAGTGCATCAGGCGCAGGATGAAAGACCCGCTTTCGATTTCGTCACTTACGCCAAGGTAGGCGCATGATCCGCCTCGACAGCCTGCAGCCGGTGCCGGAAACGATGCGTGGCGGCATTGTCGCGCTGGGCAATTTCGACGGGTTTCATCTGGGCCATCAGGCGGTGGTGGGCGAGGCGATCCGTTGGGCCAGGGCGGAAGGGCGTCCGGCTATCGTCGCCACGTTCGATCCGCATCCGGTGCGCCATTTCAAGCCCGATGCCGAGCCGTTTCGCCTGACCACGCTGGATCAGCGGCAGGAGTTGTTCGGCGCAGCCGGGGCCGATGCCATGCTGGTGATCCACTTCGGCGCGGATGTGGCGGGCATGACCGCGCTCGAATGGATCGAGGCGGGGCTGGTCGGGCATCTGGGTGCCGTGGGCGTGGTGACGGGTGAGGACTTCACCTTCGGCAAGGGCCGCAGCGGCAATGCGCAGGTGCTGCGTGAAGATGGGCCGCGCTTCGGGCTTTCGGCTCGCGCGGTGGGGCCGGTCACGCTGGAGGGCGAGGTCGTCTCATCCAGTCGCATCCGCGAAGCGCTGAAATCAGGAGATTGCGAGACGGCGACGAAGCTGCTGACGCGGCCTTTCGCGATCCGCGGGCCGGTGCAGCATGGCGACAAGCTGGGGCGCACGATCAACTTCCCGACCGCCAACCTCGACATCGGCATGTACCTGCGCCCGCGCTATGGCATCTATGCGGTGACTGGGCGTTTGCCGGATGGTCGTCTGCTTAAGGGCGCGGCGAATCTGGGCATTCGCCCGACCTTCGATCCGCCCAAGGAACTGCTCGAGCCGCACTTTTTCGATTTCTCGGGCGATCTCTACGGGCAGGAAATCGAGGTGGCGTTCCACCACTTCCTGCGGCCCGAGGCGAAGTTTGACGGGCTGGATGCGCTGGTGGCGCAGATGGAGCGGGACTGCGACGAGGCTCGGCGGCTGCTGGCGTAGCGGTGGTTCTGTTTCACGCAGAGACGCGGAGAAGAAGTAGAGACGCAGAGATGCTGCGCCTGGCCGACAGGCTCTTTGTGCCGACGACCTGACGCAACACGCAAGCGCCGAGAATCCCAAGCGGCTTCGCCGCAAGCGCGACTTCTGTGCGTCTCTCTTCTTCCTCCGCGTCTCTGCGTGAAACAGCCTGCCTTTCCCCTAACGCAGTTCCTACCACCCCACCACGCCAGAAAAATTGCGCAAAGGCCGCCGCAGCGCTAAGGCCCGCCGGTCATGACTGAACCACGCGACTACAGACCGACCGTCTTCCTGCCGAAGACCGATTTCCCGATGAAGGCTGGCCTCCCCCAGAAGGAGCCGGTCATTCTTTCGCGCTGGCAGGACGAGGGCATTTACCGCAAAGTTCGCGAGGCGCGCAAAGGCCGCGAGAAGTTCATTCTCCATGACGGCCCGCCCTATGCCAATGGCGACATGCACATCGGCCATGCGCTGAACCATATCCTGAAAGACATGGTCTGCCGCACCCAGACGCTGCTGGGCAAGGACGCGCCCTATGTTCCCGGCTGGGACTGCCATGGCCTGCCCATCGAGTGGAAGGTCGAGGAAGAGTACCGCAAGAAAAAGAAGAACAAGGACGAGGTTCCGCCAAAGGAATTCCGCGCCGAATGCCGCGCCTATGCCCAGAAGTGGGTCGACGTGCAGCGCGAGCAGTTGAAGCGCCTCGGCATCAATGGCGATTGGGACAACCCCTACCTGACGATGGACGCCCAAGCCGAGGGAACCATCGTGCGCGAACTGCTGAAGTTTGCCGAAAGCGGCCAGCTCTATCGCGGGGCCAAGCCGGTGATGTGGTCGCCAGTTGAAAAGACCGCGCTGGCCGAGGCTGAAGTTGAATACGAGGATATCGTCTCGACCCAGATCGACGTGGCGTTCGAGATTGTTGAGTCGCCGATCGCGGAACTGGTCGGCGCGCATGCGGTGATCTGGACGACGACGCCGTGGACGATCCCGGTGAACCAGGCTTTGGCTTATGGGCCGGAGGTTGAGTATGTGCTCGTCGGTGACTCTGGCGAGCCTGCAATGCTGCTTGCCAAAGAGTTGGTGTTGAACGGCGATGTTCTTCATCGGCTCGGCAAGGCGCGCGAAATCGATGTGCTCTGGCAAGGCAAAGGCTCTGACCTCGCCGGAACGATCTGCCGCCACCCGATGCACGCGCTCGGCGGGTTCTTCGCCAAGCCGCGTCCGATGCTGCCGGGCGATTTCGTCACCACCGACAGTGGCACCGGCCTTGTTCACATGGCGCCCGATCATGGCGAGGACGACTTTGCGCTGTGCAAGGCGCACGGGATCGAGCCGGTGTTCGCGGTGCAGGGCGATGGCAAGTATCGCGAGGACTGGGCATGGCTCGGCGGGCAAGGCTCGGTCATCAACCCCAAGTTCAATGCGCCCGACGGGCCGATCTGTGAGGCCCTGCGCGAGGCTGGCGGGCTGCTGGCGGCGAGTGCCGATTACAAGCACTCCTATCCGCATTCGTGGCGTTCGAAGGCCAAGGTGATCTATCGCTGCACGCCGCAGTGGTTTGTGCCGATGGATCGCGAGGCCGAAGGCGGCACGCTGCGCGAGAAGGCCACCAAGGCCATCGCCGACACGCGCTTCGTGCCAGAGAAGGGCCGGAACCGCATCGGTGCGATGGTTGAAGGTCGTCCGGACTGGGTGCTGTCGCGCCAACGCGCGTGGGGTGTCCCGATCACGCTGTTCGTGGATCGCAAGACCGGCCAGTACCTCAACGATCCCGAAGTGAACGCGCGCATTGTCGCCGCCGTCATGGCCGAGGGCGTGGATGCGTGGGACGAGGAACGGGCGCAGGAGTACCTAGGCGAGAAGTACAAGCTCGACGATTACGAGCGCGTCACCGACATCTTGGACGTGTGGTTCGATTCCGGCTCCACCCATGCCTTCGTGCTGGAATCGGGGCGCTGGCCGGACCTGCAATGGCCTGCGAACCTCTATCTCGAAGGGTCGGACCAGCATCGCGGCTGGTTCCAGTCCTCGCTGCTGGAATCCAGCGCCACGCGCGGGCGGGCGCCTTATGATGCGGTGCTGACGCACGGGTTCACCATGGACCAGAAGGGCATGAAGATGTCCAAGTCGCTCGGCAACACGATCAGCCCGATCGATCTGATGCGCGATTACGGCGCGGATATCCTGCGGCTCTGGGCGCTCTCGGTCGATTTCACCGAGGACCACCGCATCGGCAAGGAGATCCTGCAGGGCGTTGCCGACCAGTATCGCAAGCTGCGCAACACCTATCGCTATCTGCTGGGCGCGCTGGACGGTTTCAGCGAGGACGAACGGCTGCCAGTGGCGGATATGCCCGAGCTGGAGCATTACATGCTCGGCCTGCTTGGCAAGCTGGATGCGACGCTGCGGCAGGCGGTCGAGGACTTCGACTACAACACCTATGTCCGCGCGCTGACCGACTTCTGCAATGAAGACCTCTCGGCCTTCTTCTTCGATATCCGCAAGGACTGCCTCTATTGCGACGCGCCGACTGACCCGAAGCGCCGCGCCTATCGCACCGTGCTCGACACGCTGTTCCACGCGCTGGTCCGTTATGGCGCGCCGGTGCTGGTGTTTACATCCGAGGAAGTGTGGCAGTCGCGCTATCCGGGCAGCGACAGCGTGCATCTGCTGGAATGGCCGGAAGTGCCTGCGGTCAGCGTGGACGAGGCCCGCTGGACCGAATTGCGCGCGCTGCGCCAGACGGTGAACGAAGCCATCGAACCGCTGCGCCGCGAAAAGGTGCTGGGTTCGGGGCTTGAGGCGGTCGTCACCGTGCCGGAATCCGCTCCGGAAGCCGATCTGGCGGAGCTGTTCATCACCGCGACAGTAATGCGCGGGCAGGGCAGTGACGTGACCGTCACCCGTTCCACCGACCACAGGTGCGGCCGTTGCTGGCGCCTGCTTCCGGAAGTCACGGAAGACGGCGCGCTGTGCGACCGTTGTGACGAGGTCGTGGCGCAGATCGACGCGGGTGCAGCCGCCTGATGTTGACGCGTCCGCGCATCGAGGGGCTGGGCCTTGCGCTGCTGGCTGCGGTGGTCGACCGGATCGTGAAGGCGATCATGGTCGGCCCGCTGATGCTGCGCGATCGTGCGGTGATCGATCTGCTGCCGTTCTTCGACTTGCGCTATGCCGAGAACGAGGGTGTTTCCTTCGGGATGTTCACCGCGACCTCGATGGAAATGCGCTACGGCCTGATCATCGTGACCGCGCTGATTGCCGTGGGCGTGACGGTGTGGATGCTGCGCGAGACCTTGCGGGGCGACATCCTTGCGCTCGGCCTCGTGCTCGGCGGGGCGCTCGGCAATATCTATGACCGGCTGATGTTCGGCTATGTCATCGACTATGCCGACCTGCACATCGGCGCGTGGCGGCCTTTCGCCATCTTCAATCTGGCCGACGTGGCGATCACGTTCGGTGTCCTGATACTGCTTGCTCGCTCGTTCAAATCGCGCGAAAAGCCAAACGATAGCGGCGACCATACCGCCACGGAGAATGCATGATGCGTAAAGCTGCCGCCCTTGCTCTTGTCGTCTCGGCGGCGACTCTTCTGTCGGCCTGCGGTGGCGGCGGTTCGCTGTTCAACCGTGACCGTCCTGACGAAATGGCCGTGACCCGCGCCGCACCGCTGGTGGTGCCGCCCGATTTCGCGCTGACCCCGCCGAGCCCCGGCGCACCGCGTCCGCAGGATTCGGAAACCGGCAAGCAGACGCTCGAAACCCTGTTCGGCGGCCCTTCGGCGCGTTCGAGCGTGGAAACGGATGCGATCAACCGTTCGGGTACGGCGGCTGCCTCGATCCGCTCGACCGTGGGCGATCCGGGCACGCAGACCGTGGCCAAGGGCCAGGTCGTGCGCGACATCCTTTCCGCGCCGGAAGGTGACGGGCAGGCTGCTTCGGCTGCGATCCCGGGCTGATCTTCGGCTTGATGAACTGACGAAAGGCCCCGCTCCGGCGGGGTTTTTGCGTCACACCCGCCAGTCTATCGCCCCGCGTCCCTGAGCTTCAAGGAATGCGTTCGTCTGGCTGAAGGGCTTGGAGCCGAAGAAGCCGTTGTGCGCCGACAGCGGGCTGGGGTGCGGGGCTTTCAGCACCAGATGCGGGCCATTGGCGAGACCGGCGACGCGCGCGGCCTTCTTCTGCGCGTGGCTGCCCCACAGGATGAACACCGTGGGATCGGCGCGCGCGGCGACGGCTTCGACGGCGGCGTCGGTGAACAGTTCCCAGCCCTTGCCCTGATGCGATCCGGCATTGGCCGCTTGCACCGTCAGCGCGTTGTTGAGCAGCAGCACGCCCTGCTCTGCCCAGTGCGTGAGGTTGCCGTGGGCAGCTCGGGGGATGCCGAGGTCGGCTTCGAGTTCCTTGTAGATGTTCACCAGGCTCGGCGGGATCTTCACGCCGTGCTGGACCGAGAAGGCGAGACCATGGGCTTGCCCCGGGCCATGGTAGGGGTCCTGCCCGAGGATGACGACGCGCACCTTGTCGAGCGGGGTCATCGCCAGCGCGGCGAGGCGTTGCCCGCGCGGCGGGTAGATCACCTTGCCCGCGCGCTCCTCGGCTTTGAGAAAGCCGCCCAGCGTGCGCAGCGGCGGCGATTGCAGGACAGTTTCGAGCGCGGGGCGCCAGGATTCGGGGAGAGTTGTGGTGGTCATGTTCCCGAAAGGTTAGACGCGTAGGAAGCCCGCCCGCAAGCAGGGTTCCGGGAATGGCTCCCGCTTGCTAACAGCGCTGTGCTGTACGGAGTGCTTTGATGAAGATCGCAATGGTTGGCTCGGGCTATGTCGGGCTGGTTTCTGGAGCCTGCTTTGCCGATTTCGGCCACGACGTGGTCTGCATCGACAAGGACGAGAGCAAGATCGAGCGCCTGCGCGCAGGCGTTATGCCGATCTACGAGCCGGGCCTTGCAGAGCTGGTCGCAGCCAACGTGAAGGCGGGGCGGCTGTCGTTCTCGACCGATCTTGCCGCATCTATCGAGGGCGCGGCTGCGATCTTCATAGCCGTGGGCACGCCTTCGCGGCGAGGTGATGGGCATGCCGACCTGACCTATGTCTATGCGGTGGCGCAGGAGCTGGCAGCCAACATCACCACGCCGACGGTCGTCGTGACCAAGTCGACCGTGCCCGTGGGCACTGGCGACGAGGTTGAGCGGATCATCCGCGAGAGCGGCACTGACGTGAAATTCGCCGTGGTGTCCAACCCCGAATTCCTGCGTGAGGGCGCGGCCATCGGCGATTTCAAGCGGCCCGACCGCATCGTCATCGGCGCAGAGGAAGAGTGGGCGCGCGGCGTGATGCGCGAGGTCTATCGCCCGCTGTTCCTCAACCGCGCACCGATCCTGTTCACTTCGCGCCGCAGCAGCGAACTGATCAAGTACGCCGCCAATGCCTTCCTTGCGACCAAGATCACTTTCATCAACGAGATGGCGGACCTGTGCGAAAAGGTCGGCGGCGATGTGCAGGACGTGGCGCGCGGCATCGGGCTCGACAATCGCATCGGCTCGAAGTTCCTGCACGCAGGTCCGGGCTATGGCGGCTCGTGCTTCCCCAAGGATACGCTGGCGCTGCTCAAGACGGCCGAGGACTTTGGCAGCCCGGTGCGGTTGGTTGAGGCCGTGGTCAAGGTCAACGACAGCCGCAAGCGCGCGATGGGGCGCAAGGTGATCGAGGCTCTAGGCGGCGATGCCCGGGGGAAGCGCGTGGCGCTGCTCGGCCTGACGTTCAAGCCCAACACCGATGACATGCGCGATGCGCCGTCCATCGCCATCGTGCAGACGCTGCTTGATGCGGGTGCCGAAGTGCTGGCCTACGATCCCGAGGGCATGGAGGCGGCCGCCGCGATCATGCCCGACGTTAAGATGGTTTCGAGCACATACGCCGCCGTCGAAGGAGCGGACGCCGTGGCGCTCGTCACCGAATGGGATGCGTTCCGCGCGCTGGACTTTGCCCGCGTGAAGAAGCTGATGAACGCGCCGGTGCTGGTCGACCTGCGCAATGTCTATGACCCGGCAGAAGCACGCGCGGCGGGCTTTGCCTACAGCAGCGTGGGCCGGGTCTAGGTGTTTGGTCCGGGCACGTTGGCGGCGGAGGCTGCCTGAGCTGGGTCAGGATCGCTTGCCTTTTGGCCGGCAGGTTGGCTGTGGCGAGCTCAGCTCAGACGCTCCCAGGACAGACCAAAACGGCCAAGGTACTTGCGCAAGCGATCGGCATCATTGGTACTGGCGCGCTTGGTGCGCGAAGCGGCAAAAAGCAGGCGTCCCGCTTCGGACAGCGAACGGCTGGCTCGGCAAGTTGCAACGACATACGCCAGCTGGACCCGATCAAACGGATCAAGATCTGCGCGTTGCCGATCATCCAGCAGCGTGTCGAGGTCGTCTGCCGGACGCTCGTTGCCGACCCAAAGTCGCCTCAATCGCGCAATCTCTGTGGCAACCACGTCACTGTCGATGCGGCCTTTGGGCGAAAACGTCGCCATTCGGGTGATACTTGCGGCAAGGTCGCGGAAGTTGCCCGGCCATTGCGCCTCGTTCGAGACGGCAAAGGAAAGATACCGGTCGCGGGCTTCCTTGTTGAAGGTCACGCGTTCGCCTTCGCGTTCGGCATGGCGATCAAGTTCGTAATCCAGGTTCGGCGCAATGTCCTCGCGACGTTGGGCAAGTCCCGGCAGCGTGAAAGTCCACAGATTGAGCCGGGCGTAGAGGTCTTCGCGGAAGGTGCCGTCTGCCACGCACCGGGCTAGATCGCGGTTTGTGCCGGCGATCAGCTGGAAGTCGCTCTCTGTCTCACGGTCGGCACCGACGGGCAGGAAGCGCTTGTCCTCGATTGCGCGCAGGATCATCGCCTGCTCGTCGAGGCCGAGCTCGCCGATTTCGTCGAGGAACAGGAGGCCGCCGTCCGCTGTGCGCAGCAGACCCGGGCGGTCGGCCGCGGCGCCTGTGAATGCACCCTTCTTGTGGCCGAACAACGCAGACATCGCGCTGTCGCCGCGCAAGGTCGCGCAGTTCACTTCGACGAACTGTCCGCTGACCTGGCGCTTCAGCTTCTTCAGTTCGAAGATCCGGCGCGCAAGCTGGCTTTTGCCTGCACCTGTCGGCCCCATCAGCAGGATCGGCGCACGGGTGCGGCTCGCGACTTGCTCGATCTCTTCGATCATCGCGTTGAACGCAGGATTGTGCGTTTCGATGCCCGACTTGAGGAACGAGGTACTCGCCTCAGCCTCGCTGGCAAAGCGTGTGGCAATGCTGTCGTAACGCGACAGATCGAGGTCGATGACGCTCCATGTCCCTGCAGCGTCAGGAGCGCCACGCTTGGGTTGCGTCTGCAGTAGCCGCCCCGGAAGGTAATGGGCTTCCGTCAGCAGAAAGAGGCAGATCTGTGCGACGTGAGTGCCGGTGGTGATGTGGACAAGCAAATCCTCGGCATCAGGATCAAACGGCTGCGCGCGCGCGAAATCGAGAAGCTTGCCGTAAACTTCCTCGAAATCCCAAGGGTCCGCAAAGTCGATCACATGATGCTCGACGTCCGTCTCGGGGGATACGGACGCGATATCCTCGGTCACGTACTGGGCAAGGCGTCTGTGAGCCGTGCCGTGGATCATCACGAAGCGATCCACGCGCAGGTCTTCGTGCATGCACAGCCCCACTGATGGCCGCCACTTCATCCAACGTGAAGGGCCGAACTTGGACGCATCCAATGTGGAGCCGAGAAAGCTGATGACGGTGACAGGCTTCATGCGCCAGATTTCTATCATCTTATCCTATGGGATACAAATTGGACACCGCCTGATAAAGTGCCGTGCAAACCGAAATCCCCCAGTTCATAAAAATACCATTATATCTCAGTATCGTACTTTCTCTCGAAGCAGCCCTCATCCAAACTGGCACGGTACCTGCTGATACTTCTGTGTCGGGTAGGTCGAACAGCCCGGCACAAGCGGAGCCGCAGGGCGGTCGGAATGGGCCGACCGCCCTCAAGGTCCTAGACAGGGTGTAGCTCGGATGCGCCAGAGCGCCGGCCTTGGGAGCCGGAGGTCGGTGGTCCGAATCCAGCCCCGGGGCAACCGGAGAAGCTCAGGAGAAATGTCTCGCCAAAACCTCGGCGCCAGCACCATGATGCAACCAAAGGAGGCCGATCGTGGCCGATACGACTTTCGAATTCCAGCACGTGCCCGGCGGGGTGCCGATCAAGATGTGGACGCGTGGCGTGCCCGTCGAGGACGAGGCGCGGGCGCAGCTGACGCGTGCGGCGCAGATGCCGTTCATCTTCAAGCACGTGGCAGCTATGCCCGACGTCCATGTCGGCATCGGCGCGACTGTGGGGTCGGTCATCCCGACCAGGGGTGCCGTCATTCCGGCAGCCGTTGGCGTCGACATCGGCTGCGGCATGATGGCCGCGCGCACTTCGCTGATGGCACACGACCTGCCCGATACGCTCGATGGCATCCGCTCTGCGATCGAGCAGGCAGTTCCGCATGGGCGCAGCGTCGGACGCGGGCAGCGCGATCACGGTTCGTGGGGCTCGCCGCCCCCGGCGATCGTCGATGCCTGGGCAGTGCTCGTGGCGCGGTTCGAGGCGATCTGCGCCAAGTTCCCGCGGCTGAAGAACACCAACAACCTCACGCACCTCGGCACGCTGGGCACGGGCAACCACTTCATCGAGCTGTGCCTCGATCAGGAGGCGCGCGTCTGGGTCATGCTGCATTCCGGTTCGCGCGGGGTGGGCAATGCGATCGGCACGTTCTTCATCGAGCTCGCCAAGCAGGACATGCGCAAGTGGCACATCAACCTGCCCGACCAGGATCTCGCCTACTTCCCGGAAGGAACCGATCACTTCGATGACTACGTCGAAGCGGTTGGCTGGGCACAGGACTTCGCCGCGCTGAACCGCCGCATGATGATGACCAACGTCATCGCCGCGCTGCGGACAAAGATCGCCAAGCCCTTCGAGGCTGAAATGGAAGCGGTGAACTGCCATCACAACTATGTGACGCGGGAAAACCACTTCGGCGAGAACGTGCTCGTGACCCGCAAGGGGGCGGTGCGTGCGGCCAAAGGCGTGCTGGGGATCATCCCGGGCTCGATGGGAGCGAAGAGCTTCATCGTGCGCGGATTGGGCAACCCGGAGAGCTTTGACAGCTGCAGCCACGGCGCGGGCCGCGTCATGAGCCGCACCCAGGCCAAGAAGCTGGTGTCGCTCGACGAGCATATCGCCGATACCGAGGGCGTCGAGTGTCGCAAGGACGCTGGCGTGATCGACGAGACGCCGCGGGCCTACAAGCCGATCGAAGCCGTGATGGCCGCACAGGCCGATCTGGTGGAAATCGTCCACACGTTGAAGCAGGTCGTCTGCGTGAAGGGCTGATCCCCTTCATGCAGGCCGCCAAGCCTCCTGATTGGTAGACAGATGATTACGATCGACGGTTCGGAAGGCGAAGGCGGGGGCCAGATGGTGCGCAATTCGTGCGCACTCGCGCTGGTCACCGGGCAGCCCTTCCGCATCACCGACATCCGCGCCAGGCGCCCGAAGCCGGGATTGATGCGCCAGCACGTCACGGCGGTAGAAGCGGCAGCGGCGATTTCGGGCTCCGAATGCACGGGTCTTGCGGTGGGCAGTTCGGAACTGACGTTCCGTCCCGGTCGCACCATCCCCGGTGAGTACCACTTTGCGGTCGGCACGGCAGGCTCGACAGGGCTCGTATTGCAGACCGTGCTGTTGCCGCTTGCGCTGGCAGGTGGCCCGTCGCGCCTCGTGCTCGAGGGTGGGACGCACAATATGCTCGCGCCTCCGTTCGAGTTCATCGAACGCGCATTCATGCCGATCATCAACCGGATGGGGCCGCAAGTCTCAGTACGGCTGGTCCGTCATGGCTTCTATCCACGCGGCGGCGGCAGGATCGAGGTGGACATCGTACCCGCGCCGTTGACGCCCTTGGATTGCACCGCACGTGGCGACAGACTTGGCGTGTCTGCCACAGCGGTCTTTTCGGCACTTCCTGGCGAAATCGGGGAACGCATGCTGGCGCGGACGCGGCGCGATCTTGCCGATTGGCCCGAGGAAGCGTTTCGCATGTGTCAGGTCCCGGCAGACCAGGGGCCTGGCATCATTCTCCTCCTCGAAGCCCGATACGCCAACGTCACCGAGATCGTGAGCGCATTTGGCCAGCTTGGCGTAACTGCCGAACGACTGGCGAAGACCGCCGCCGCTCGCATGCAAGGGTATGCAGAATCCTCCGCTTTTGCAGGCCCTTACCTTGCCGATCAGTTGGTGCTTCCGTTCGTGCTTGCGTCAGGTGGTGCGTTCACGACCGTGAAGCCGAGCCAGCATCTGCTGACGGCGATCGACATAGCCAGGAGCTTTACGGGTCGGCGTTTGGAGATCGCTAAGCAGGATGGACATCACGTCATCTCAGTCGGGTAAAGTCACGCAGGTCGCAGACCGGGTTTCTGATTTGGGAGACTGACCAAATCAGGTTCTTGTTTGGCTGACGGGCCACGCAAGTCTCCTCATCCCGATAGAGAGAGTAAGCCCATTCTTGCGCATCGCCCGCATAGAGCGGTTTCCACCCGCTCTAAGGCATGCTGCCGTAACCTCATGGTCTATGCCGATAGAGCCAAACGGCTGTTGATACCATCGGACGCGTGCCTGATGATGCCAGAACAGTTCCCGTGTGAAAGCGTCGGATAAACGGCTCTGCCAAGAGCGGCGAGCCGGAAAGGTCTCAGGTGAACACATCTGCATCCGGCTGGGGTGACGGCTCGGTACCCTCGGTGATCCTGGGGGAAGTCGTCAGTCGACCGCGCATTCCGGCACATGTCATCGTCTTTGCCAACGAGAAGGGTGGCGTAGGCAAATCCACCTTGGCAATGCATGTCTGCATTGCGCTGAGCTATTCAGGTGCGAAGGTTCTTGCAGTTGATCTGGACCGCCGACAGAAGTCGCTGGCCAGTGCGCTTGATGTACGGTCTGGCACTGCAGGTGCCCTGCGGATCGAACTTCCAAGCCCTCGGCATCTCGTGCTCGAAAAGCAAAGTGGCGCGCTGTTGCATCAGGAAATCAACCGTCTGGGGGGCGGCGTCGATTTTGTTGTCATCGATCTGCCCGGATCGGATTCCACGACTGCGCGCTTTGCCATGGCGATTGCCGACACTCTCGTGACGCCTGTCGGCAACTCGACGTTCGATACAACGGGTCTCGGGAAGATAAATCACGTAACCCGGCAGTTTGCCGGCCCGGGCCAATTCGGAGCCCTGGTGTCCGAGCTTCGGGGTGAGCGAGCCCGCTTGGGTCTGCCGCCGATCGATTGGCTGGTGCTCAAGAACCGCGGACGCAGCAGCGACCAGCGACTAAGCGCCCAGACCGATGATGCCCTGCGCCAGATGGCCGCTGCGATGGAGTTTCGAATCGCAGCAGGGCTCTCCGAAAGACTTGGCTTTCGTGACCTTCTGTCATTTGGCCTGACCTATCTGGACCTGAGCAGGATTCCCAGCCTCGGCAAGCGGCGTCACGATATCGAGGACAATATCGTGACCTTGCTGGCGGCCCTGAACCTGCCCGGCTTCGATGTGATGGAGAATTCCGGCCCCCGCTCGAGGACAAGACCGCAGCTTCTGAAGAGCGCCGAGGAAAGATACGTCCGATCACTTCATGCGCATCTCGGGAAGTGATCAAGCGCAACGGTAACGCCCTACAGTCTCGATCACCGCTGCGGCCTCAGTCGATCACGAGATAATAGCCCGCAGCGTTGCTCGAAGGATTGGTCAGCACGATCTCGAAGCGTCCGCTGAACAGCGGCGTCCACATGCATTCGCGGGTGCGCGCCTTGGCGGGCGGGCAGACCGGCTTGGCCTCGCCGTCTAGCACCGTAAAGTCGAGTCCCGCCTGTCCCGGCGTCGCCACTGCCACGCGCGCCGATCGGCCACCGTCGAACAGCTGCGGCAGGCGCACCGTCGCGCCGGGGTTGAGCATGCCCGCCTTGTAGGCAGGCCCCAGCACGCGCCCGCGATAGGGCGGCGTCTTTGGTATTGCGGCCTTGCTGCGCCACGTGGCCGCCGGGTCCGCCTCGCCCGCCATGGGCCGTGCGCCGAACGCATCGAGCGCGGCAAGGATCGCGCCCAGCCGTTTGGGATCGCCCTGTGCGGCATCGGCATCGGCAAGCAGGCTCGCCACCGCCTCGGCCGGTTCTGCCGTGCCCGACAGCACCACGCGAACCGGCACTTCGCGCGCGGCGCGGGTGTGATCGGCAGCGCAACCGCCGAGCGCGAGAGCGCAGGCAAGGCTCAGGGCTGAAAGGACTTTCATGGGGCAGGCTCCAGGATGAATTGCGCGCCGCGCGGGGTATCGCCCAGCCTCAGGACAAGGCCGTGGCGCTCGGCAATGGCGCGGGAAAGGGCAAGGCCGAGGCCGTGGCCGGGCCGGTCGCCGGGAGCGGTTGCACGCGCGAAGCGTTCGAACACGCGGTCGCGCTGGTCGCGGGGAATGCCGGGGCCGTCGTCCTCCACCGTCACTTGCGGGCCGGGGCGCAGGATCAGGCGGACGCACCCGCCTTCGGGAACGTACTTGATCGCATTGTCGAGCAGGTTGGACAGCAGCCGAGTGATCTGCATCCGCTCGCCCAGCATGGTCACGCCCTTGGCAATCGACGTTTCGAGAGTCAGCCCGGCGTCCTCGGCACTGCCTTCGTAAAGGTCCGCAAGACTGGTGACGAGCGCGCTCATGTCGATCTCGGCGAGGCCCGCCAGATCGCCCCGGCGGCTCTCGGCAGAGGCGATGTCGAGCAGCGAATCGAGCATCGACAGGATCGCGCGAATATCCTCGCGTGACTGGCCGATCGGCCCGCCCGCGCCTTCAGGCCGGGCCTGCATCGCCGTGCCCAGGCGGTTGTCGAGGTGCATCAGCGGGGTGCGGACTTCGTGCGCGACGTGTTCGGACACCTGCTTGTAGGCCTTCAGCAGTTGCGCCTGCCGCGCCAGAAGCCTTGCGCCGTGGCCTGCCACTTCGTCGATCTCGTCGCCGCCACGCAGGCGGGCGGGAAAGCTCGCGGCGCGCCCGTCCGCCGCCGCTCCAAGCGCCGCGTTCACAGCGTCCATCCGCCGCGCAAGATGCCGCGCCGTGATCCACGCAACGAAGGCCACCGCCCCCACGATCGCCGCGCCCACGGCAAGGAACGCGGCTGACAGCACGGCAAGCGCGGACCTGTCGCGGTCGTACTCGCGCGCCACCAGCAGTTGCAGGTCCGGGGCAAGCTTGGCCCCTTGCGCATAGACCTCGGTGCCATCGCCCAGCGTCACGAACCCCTCTTCTGAGCGCGCGGCATTGAGCTCGGGCCAGCGCTTCACGTCGCCCGCCAGCAAGCGCCCCGCGCCATCGGCGACCATGTAGTGCGATCGCCGTCCTTCGAGGCTGACCACGTCCTGCCGGTCGGCCACGCGACGCAACAGTTCCTCGCGGCCCGCCGTCGCATAGATGTCGATCAGGCCTGCCAGATCTGTCGAGACGGTGGCGGAAAGCGAAGTGCGGGTCTGGCGCTGGACGGTGATCGTGGTGACCGCAAACAGCACGCCCACCGCGATGACCGCGATCAGGATCGAGGCCGTCGTCAGCTGGCCGAAGATCGACCGGGCACGGACGCGCGCAGGCTTCATTCGCCTCTCGTCAGGCGGTATCCCGCACCCCAGATCGTCTCGAGCGCAGGTGCGGCAAAGCCGTCTTCGAGCTTGCGGCGCAGGCGGCCGATGTTGACGTCGACGACGTTGGTCTGGGGATCGAAGTTCATGTTCCACACATCGCGCAGCAGCATCTCGCGCGTCACCGTCTCGCCCGCGTTCTCCATGAAATAGCGGAACAGCGCGAATTCCTTGGGGCTGAGCGCGATGTGCTTGCCCGAACGGAACGCGGTGCGGGCCTTCACGTGGCATTCGAACGCGCCGTAGATGATCACCGCGCCGTGGACCGCACCCGCTGCCCGGCGGTGCAGCGCCCGCAGCCGGGCCACCAGTTCCTGCGGTTCGTAAGGCTTGGCGAGGTAATCGTCGACGCCCGCTTCCAGCCCCTCGATGCGGTTCTCGCTGCGCCCCAGCGCCGAGAGCATCAGCACCGGTGTGCCCACGCCCGCGGCGCGCAGGCGCGAGACGATGGTCAAACCGTCGATGTCGGGCAGCATGCGGTCGAGGATGATCACGTCAAAGTCTTCGGCCCCGGCGCGCTGCAACCCTCCGGTTCCGGTCTGCTCCCAGGCCAGCCGGTCGCCATCGGCGAGCACGAGGTCCTGCACCGCCTGCGCGGCGCGCGGATCGTCTTCCACATACAGGATGTTGAGACCGCTCTTCATTCTGGAACTCCGGGGCTCGACCTCTGCCACATGGCCGAACCGTCCGACGCGATCATTTCACGCCGGACGGTGGCCATGCAACACTTCGTTTCGTGCGCAGGAGCCAGATGACGCTAGGTTGCATCGCCGGGATTGCGTCAGGAAGCTTCTCGGCAAGGAACTTTGCGCAGGCCGGGCTGGTTGCCCCGGACAAGCAAAGTGACGCTGTCCGAGGGGCTTCCTGACGCCACCCCGAAGGGGCGGGCCGATTTTGGCCCATCGCAGCGTCGATCGTCGGTCACTATGGACGAGCATGGCTCCCTCCTCTCTCCTCGCGCTGGGCCAAAATCGGCTCCGTCACGACGATGCAACCTAGCGTCATCTGGCTCTTCAGCGCATGTCCTCTACCGAGACCCAGCCCTTGGTGCCGAAGCTGTCCTGGACCTCGATGAACAGACCTTGCCGCTGACCGGTGGGGGTGAGAGCGGTTCCGGCGCGCACGGTGCGAAGCGTTGCGGACTTGAGGTCGGCGGCGGCCAGCATCTTGGTGTCGATCGCCGTTGTCGCGGCTACTGGCGCGGGAGCCGGTGCCGGGGCGAGCGCTGCGGCAGGAACGAGCGAGGCGAGCGAGGGGCCTTGCGCCGATATGCCATTGAAAGCCTTGACGAATGCCTCGATCAGCATCTGCCCGTCCTTGCTCCCGGCATAGGCCGCGCCGGTCGCGCCGCTGGCCACGGCGCCGATGGTTCCGCCGCCATTTCCGAAAGAAATCGTGGTCTTCTTGACCTCGCCCGCGCCCGAAGCGACGGTCTGGCCATTGGCCGGGCTGATCAGGCGGATGCCCGCGGCCACCACCTTCTTCTTGCCGCCAAAGCCGCCGAACATGCCGAGCATCGAGCCGCCGCCGGGAATCCCGCGCAGCATCCCGCTCGCCGCGCCCGAGCGGACGAGGCCTTCCATGGCGACGCCCTTGGCGGTTTCGATGGACTTGTCGACTTCTTCCTTGTCGCCCGCGATCACGTTCATCAGGAACGTGGCGGGCTTGCCGCTGGCGGGATCATGGAGCGCGAAGCAGCCGGATTCACGGGCCATCGCGGCGATCAGTTCGCGCGGCGAGGACAGGCCGTACTTGGTCCAGCCTTGCGTATCGCCATCGACCAGCGCGACCGTGCCGTAGCTCGTTTCGCACTTGTTGAGCGTGACGGGCGGTTCCTTGTCAGCTGCCAGGGCGGCGGTTGAAACCATTGAAAGTACGGTGAAAGCAAAGGTCCTGCGAAGCATCGGTCATCCCCTTGAAACCGGGCCGCACCCCTCGTGCGGCCCTTTTCCAACTCTGGGGTAACTCTGCGGCAACTCCCCCCTGACTCCCACACAACTGTCCCGTCACTCTCGTGACAAATGCGGTCATCTTGGTTGACGTTCTCAGGGTGCCTTCGGACCGAACGCGATGGCACCTGCAACATTGCCGGTGGTCGTCTGGAGGAAATACCCGACGCCGGCATGAGACGCGCCGTTGCCAGCGAGGAACCCTTCCATCGAAACGCCCGAGGCCCCCGTCAGAGTCATCTGGCCGGTGCCGGCCGCGAACGTCGTTCCGCTTGTACGGAGCGACAACGAGGGGCTTGCCGCGCCGCCTGCTGTCGACATCGTCACGGCCGAGCCAGAGACCGTCAGCGCCGCTTCGAACCCGACCTTGGCGGCAGTGAAATCGACCGAGAGCTTGGCGCTGTCGAGCGTGCCGACGACCGCGTCGCCTGTTGCCGGACGGGTGCTGCCGACGAGGGCGTAATCGACCTTGCCGCTGGTCGGCACGTTGGTGGCAGGCGTGCCCCAGACTTGCGCGAGGCCACCTGCGCCGAGCGTGGTGTTCCCCAGCTGGCCAAGGCTGGTGACCCCGCCGTTGACCCAGCGTGACCATGCAATCACGCCACCTGCGGTGCCGTTGTCGGTGTTGGTCGCGCCGTTGAGTTTGTAGAACCCGTCGATCTGCGAAATCTTGCCGTCGCTGGTGGCGGTGACATTGGTGGTGTTGTCGAACGTGGCGAACCTGCCGCCGCCCACAAAGCCGACGTACTTGGCGGTTCCGGTGGGAGCGGCGGTCGTTCCGGTGCTCCCACCAGTGCCAGAACCGGTTCCCGTTCCGGCGCCCGTCCCCGAACCCACCTTGAGCGCTGCTGCGCCGATGATGTTCTTGCCGCTGCCTGCGGGGCTGACGGCGGTGTAGGTCAGGCCGATCTTGTCGGTGCTGCCTGCCCAGCTGCCGAAGGCGGCGATGTAGCAGGTGCCGGTGGAGCAGGTGCCGGAATGATCGTCACCCGGCACCACGAAGCTGAAGCTCTGGTTCGAGAACACGTTGAAATCACTGGTCGATTGCGTGATGTCGGCAAGGCCGCCGGGCGTTGCGAAGTCGAAGGTATAGGCCCCGCCGCCCGCGCCGCCTGTTGGCATCACGATCTTCGCTTCCATCCCGACCTTGGGCACGGCGAGCCCGAAGTTGACTTTGAAGCTGCCGGTGAATGTGCCGGGTGCGCCCGATCCGTCGATCCACGTCGGCTTGGTCGCCGCATAGAGATCGTACTGGATGATCCCCGTCGTCGGAGCGGCAAAGCCGGTCGGCAGGGCGCTAGTCATTACGTAGTGGAAGCCCTGATTGGCATTCAGGGTGAAGGGGTTGGCCCCGGTGTTGGTGCCATTGGACCAGCGACCGAGCAGCACATCGGCATCGCCTGCCACGTCGCCGATGGTCATCGTGCCCGGCGTGCGGGTGAAGTTTCCGGCGCGGGTATAGCTGGTCAGCCCGCCATTGCTGTCGAGCGTATAGGCCAGCGCGCTGAAGCCCGATTCGCTGCCCGCGAGCAGGGTCCCGCTCGACAGGCGCAGCGTCGTGATGAAGTTGATCCGCGGATTGGTGCCGGTGAAGCCCCCGGTGTAGCTGGTGAGAACGCCGCCCGTGCCCGTGCCCCCGCTGCCCGTGCTTCCGCCCGGTAGCGTGCCCTCCTTGCCGAAGATCACCGCGCCCTGAAGGCGGCCTGCGTTGAACGCGCCGCCGTAGGTCTGATACATCAGGCCGAGGCGCTCTTCGGGCCTGGTTCCAGCAAAATCGCCGTAGAGGCTGATGTTGCAGCCGGTGCCGCCGGAGACGCAGGCCTGCCCGGTGCCGGTCATGCCGGTGCCGAAGAAGTAGTTGCCGAGGCTGTCGTAGATCACCTCCTGCATCTGCCCGCCCGCATAATTGGGCGTGCTGAAGGTGTAGGTCACATCGCCGCTGGCCTCGGGCATGACGATCGTGCCGAGCGTGCGGAAGGTCAGCCGGGTGTTGTTGCTGGAAAAGCCGATGGTCAGCGCTGCATCGAAAGTGCCCGGCGCGGTGCGCCCGTCGGAATAGACCGGACGCGTTGCCGCCAGCACCTTGTAGTCGATGGTGCCCGAAACCGGCAGCGTTCCCCCCTTGGGCGCGAGGACCACGTAGGGCAGGCCATTGTTGGTGCCAAAGCCAAACTGGCTGTTCTTGAAGCGGGCATTGCCATCGTAGAAACGGCCGACGATGGCGCTGGCATCGCCTGCTATGTCCGTGACCTTTGCGCCAAGCGTGCCGATGTCGCCAGCCGAGAACAGCGAGCCATCGGCATTGATGTTGGGCGTGGAGTTGGCCGGCTGGATGTTCCCGGCGTGTCCGGCGATGGCCTTCGATCCCGATGCGTTCGAGGGGAAGCCGCCGGTGTAGGTGGTAAGCCGCGTGCCGCCCGTACCGCCTCCGGTGCCACCGCCTGAACCCGGAAGGCCTGAGAACAGGTCCGGATTCCCGCCGCCCGCCAGATAGACGTAGAAGCTCTGGATGAAGGCCAGCGTCGTGCCATCGAACAGCGCGGCGAGGACGCCCGCATCGGTCAGCGCCTTGAGGTAGGCGAGGATCTGCGCCTGCGTGAGCGCGGTGTATTCCGAAGGCTTTCCGCCGCCTGCGAGGAAGGCGTAGTAGGCTTCGAGCGCGGTGACGTACGTCGCATAGACCGGCAATGCCGAATAGCCATCGGGCGTGCCGCCGCCTGCGAGGAACGCGTAGTAGGCGGTGAGGAACTGGGCTTGTCCTGCCAGCAGCGTGGAGAGCTTGCCGCTGTCGATCAGCGCCTTGATGTACTGCTGCAGCAGGGCAAGGTCTGCGCCGGTATAGGCGCTCGGCACGCCGCCTGCCTGAAGGTAGGCGACATAGGCCGAAAGCGCATCGGCAAAGGCCTGATAATTCGGCGGGGTGGGCAGGCCGGTGTAGAGGTCGGGGTTTCCGCCATTGGCAAGATAGGTGAAGAACGCCGTGTAGAAGCTGGCAAGCTGGCCGAGGAAGGCCTCGTTCGCGCCGACCGCCGAAAGGGCTGCCAGATACTGCCGGATCTCGTCCTGCGTCAGCGCGGTATAGGCCGAGGGCAGGCCTCCGTTCTGGAGGAAATCGTAATAGGCCTGCAGCGCGGTGGCGTAGCCGGTGAACACGTTGAACGGCAGGCCCTGCCACCCGTCAATCGTGCCGCCGCCTGCAAGGTAGGCAAGGTATTGCGCATAGAACGTGGCAGTGTTGCCCAGGAAGCGGTCAAGCGCGCCCGCTGCGGCCAGCGCATCGAGATACTGGCGCAGCACGGCAGGATCGAGCGCGGTATAGGCGGACGGCAGGCCCCCTGCGGCAAGATAGGCCTGATAGCTGTCAAGCGCCTGTGCGTATCCGGCAAAGACGTTGGCGGGCAGGCCCTGCCAGCCGTCGATGGTGCCGCCATCTTTCAGATAGGCAAGATACTGCGCATAGAACGTCGCCTGTGCGCCCAGCACCTGTTCGAACAGGCCGGTGGCCTGCAGCGTTTCGAGGTACTGGCGCAGCGCGGCGGGATCGGCGCCTTCGTACTGGCTCGGCAACTGGCCGCTCTTCAGATAGGCGAAATAGGTGGTCAGCGCAGTGCGGTACTGCTGGATGAAGGCCGTGCCGCCATTGGCGAGATAGGCCTGGAGCAGCGCACGGTCGCTTTCGGCCAGACGGACGAGCAGGCCGGAATCGTTGAGGAATGTGATGTAGGCGGAAAGCGTCGCCTGGGTTGCCCCTTCGAAGGCCAGCGGATCGCCGCCGCTGCGGATGAAGCTGAAATAGGCTTGGGTCAGCGAGGTATAGCGCGCGACGAACTGGTCAGCGTTCCCGCCGCCAAGGATGAAGGCGAGGTAGGCGTCGACCAGCACGCGGTTCTGGCTCGACAGCGCGGCAAAGCCATCGGTGCGCGAGCGGTAGGAGATGAAGGCGTTGATGTCGGTGAGCGAGGTTCCGCTGAACGACGAGGGTGCCGCGCCCGAGCGGACGAGATCGAGGAACTGCACCATCAGTCCGGCATAGACGGTGAGGAACTGCGCCTGCGACTGGCCCGAGGCGAGGTAGTTCAGGTAGGCGCGGATCACGTCGGCCTGGGCCTGGTTGAACGGGCGGCCGCCGTAGAGGCTTTCCAGCCGCGCGGCATAGGCGACGAGGTTGGCGAGATCGTCCGAGGGGAAGGTCTCGAGCGACGGATTGGCAACCGCTGCTTCAATGCGCTGGCCCGAAGAGACGATGTCGCCCGAGGCTCCGGCGGCGGCGAGCGCTTCGCCAAGCACCACCGGCACGCCGTTCTGCGCAGCAGCGGCTGGACCGCCATTGCTGATCGAAGCGACTTGCGGTTCAGGGGCAGGCGTAGGTGTGGGCGTCGGGGCCGGTGTTGCAGCGGCAAGCTGGGCCTGACGCTGCGGCGTCATGCGCGGTGCGGGGGCGACCGGGGCCGAGGTGGCAAGGCGCGGGTGACCATTGGCGACTTCCCACGCCTGTCCGGCATTGAAGCGCTTTTCCTCGCGCCCGTTGGCGATGGAGGCAAGGCCGGTGAGGACGCGGCCCGTCGCCTTGGTCTTGCCGCTGGCGTCGGTATCGACCGAGAAGCTGCCCGAGGAGCCCGCACCGCTGATCTTGCCGGTGCCTTGCCCGCCAAGACGCACCACGGTTTCGCTCATCCCTGTGCCGGTCACGGTGACGTTGCCCTTGAACAGGTCGACCGTGCCATCGGGGCGCAGCTGGAACTCTGCGCCTTCGACGAAGGACAGCATCGCGCCGCTGGACAGGCGGATCTGGGTGACGCCCGAGCCTTGGGTCACGCGCTCGCCGCGCAGGGCGGCGGCGGCAAGGTCGGCGTTGTCGGCAAAGACCACTTCCTGTGCTTGCGCGCGGGTGGCGAGCGCCAGGCTGGAGGCTCCGATCAGGAGGGCGGTGAGGGTGCGTGTGGCGGGGGTGTTCATGGGACTTGTCTCCCGGATCAGAATTCGAAGCGCGCGCCGGCCTGCACGGTCCAGCGTTCGTGATCGTAAAGGGCGATGTTCGACCAGTTGCGCGACCATGTCGCCTTGGGCTGGAGGAACAGGCGCGGCAGGACGGCGATCTTGACCGCAGCGGTCAGGTCGACGCGCTCGTCATGGCGCTTGCGCATGAACAGCAGGTCGGCGCGGTCATAGCGGCGCAAGTCGAAGGCAATGCCGCCGACGACCGCGACCTTGGGTGCGATCTGGATTTCAGCGCCCGCGCTGGCTCCGGCGAAAGTGTTGGATTCGGCATCGCCTGCCTGTTTGCGGGTTTCCTCGTGCCCGCCGATCAGGTTGACCGAGAACTGCCGCGCAGCAAGGCCGAGGCCCACGGCGAAGCGGTCTGCATCGCGCAAGGGGTCGCGGTCGTAGTCGAAGCGGGTGTACTGGACGGAGGCGGAGAGGGCTTTGCCCCCGTCCAGCATGTGGGTGTACTGGCCGATCGCGCCATAGGCGGTGCGGAAGCCTCTGTGGCCGAGCCAGTACTTCTGCACCTGCCCCGAAAACGAGGCCACATCGCGGTTGGCAAACGTGTGGGCAAAGCCTGCGGTGCCGGTGAGGCTGGCCTGGTCGAAGGCGGCGCTGTCCAGATTGTCGCGGAAATTGCCGAGCAGCGAGCCGAACACGCGGTCCTGCCGCGAGATCGCGCTGACCGCGCTGACGCCGCCCGACAGGTCGTAAAATTCGTCCTTCTGCGCGCGCGCACCGTTGCCCAGCGTGCCGGGACCGAGCGCGGCGAAGAGCGGGATGGTGATCGAGGTCAGCTGGGTGGCCGAGTTGATGTTGCTGTCATGCCCGAAGGCGGCCTCAGCGAACCCTGACACATCCGAACCGCCTCCCTTGATCTGCTTGTCGAACTGGCGGACGAAGCCGGTGAAGCGCTGGCGCACAGGGTCGGGGATCGTCGGATCGTCGACCACGGTGGCGAACTGCGCACGGGCGGTGTCGATGTCTCCGGCAAGCGCATAGGCGCGGGCAAGTTCGGCGCGGGCCGGGGCGTTGTCGGGCTGGCGGGCGAGGACGCGCTGCAGGGCGATGATGGCTTCGCCATAGTGCCCGGCATCGGACGCGGCGAGGCCGAGGGCGTAGTCGAACGCCGGGTCTCCGGCCTTGGCGCGTTCCTGCGCGGCGAGGGTGGTGTAGCGGGCTTCGGCCTCGTTGGCGCCGGTGGCTTGTTGGCCGAACGCGGGCGCGGGAAGCGCTGCCGCCACGGCCATGGCGCAGGCACTGGCCTGCAGGAAAAGATGCTTGGTCGCCATCGTACCCCTCGCGACTGGATGATGGCGTTTCAGCTATCGCGCGAGGCCGGGGATGTCCGATGACAATGGTTGTTAGGCGGGTGACAAGGCCTGTCGGGCGGCTTGGAGGGCTGTCACATAGACAGACGCTATGCTTGCGCGGTAAGGTATCGACATGAGTGACCAGCCTTCACGCCTCCCCATCGATCCTCGCGCTGTCGCGACCTTCTGGCGGGTTTGCGAGACGGGATCGATCAGCGGGGCGGCGCGGGCGATGAACCTTTCGCAGCCCTCCGTCTCGAACACGATTGCGCTTCTGGAACAAAGGCTTGGCGTCACGCTCTTTGCCCGCGCGCGCAGCGGCATCGTGCTGACGCGCGAGGGTGAGGCGCTGCGCGATCGGGCCGAGGCGATGGTGCGCCTGCTGGAGACGGCGGCGGTCGAGGTGGACCATGCCGCGCGCAACGTGGCGGGGCCGCTGCGGATCGGCGGAACGCCGGGTGCGCTGGTCAGTCTCCTGCCGCAGGCGGTGGCGCGGCTGGAAGAACGCGTCGGGCCCTTCGCGCTGAGCGTGATCGAGCGGCCGGACCCGCAACTGGCCGACCTGCTGCGTACCGGCGCTATCGACCTTGCTTTCGTGACCACCGAGATCGAGGAGTGCCCGGCGGACCTTGTCGAGGTGACGGCGTCGCGGGATTCGTTCTCGCTCATCGTCGGGCGGCGGCACGATGCGCTGGGCGATGCGCTCTCGCTGCGCGACGTGGCCGAGCTGCCGTGGGTCCTGCCAGAGGCGCAAGGCGCGTTCCGGCGGCAGGTCGATGCACTGTTCCTCGCCGCGGGCGTGCCGGTGCCGCAGAACGTGATCCGCTGCGATTCGCTGCTCACCACCAAGGCCATCGTCCGGCATAGCGACCGCGTGACCGTGCTGCCGCGCACGGTCGCTGCTGCAGAGCTGAGCATCGGTGTGCTGCGCGCCATCGCCATTGCCGAGGCGACGTTCGAGCGCAGCGTCGGCGTGCGCCACCTTGCCGACCGCCGGCTGCCGCCGCTGGGCCGCGCCATGCTCGAGGTTCTGGCCGAGTTATAGCCTGCGGCAATGGCTGGGCGATAATCCGGTATTTTACCTTATGTTGAGGCCGTCGTAGGTCCTCCTGCAAAGCCTTGGGGAGAGACCATGTTCGATCGTCGTACCGTGATTGCCGGGGGCGTTGCGCTCGCCGCTGCTGCGCCGCTGTCTGCCGCGAAGAAGCCGCTGGGCAAGCTGGCCAGCCCCTCGTTCCCGCAAGGCTTCCTGTGGGGCGCATCGACCGCGCCGCACCAGATCGAGGGCAACAACACGACGTCCGACCTGTGGTATCTCGAACACCAGCAGCCCACCGTGTTCCAGGAGCCTTCGGGCGATGCCGCCAACAGCTTCCTGATGTGGGAGCGCGACCTTGATCTGGCCAAGGCCATCGGGCTCAACACCTATCGCTTCGGCGTGGAATGGGCGCGGATCGAGCCGGCCAAGGGGCAGTTCAGCGAGGCGATGCTGGGGCATTACCGCCGGATTATCGAAGGATGCCGCGAACGCGGCCTCGCCCCGGTCGTCACCTACAGCCACTTCAGCGCGCCCTTGTGGTTCAGTGCGCAGGGCGGCTGGACCAATCCTGAAAGCGCCGAGCTGTTCGCGCGGTATTGCACCCGCGTCACGCAGGCGATGGGCGCGCAGATGCACAGTGCGATCACGCTGAACGAGCCGAACATCCTGCTGCTGCTGAAGGCCCTGCTGCCCAAGCCCGTGTGGGACATCCAGAAGCTGACGCTGGAGACAGCGGCCAAGCGCTTGGGCGTGACGCGCTTCGTCTGCGGCAACGTGGCAGGGTTTGAAGACCTCGACGATCTCCAGACCGGCCTGCTCGCCGCGCACAAGGCCGGGCGCGCTGCGATCAAGGCGGTGCGGGCCGACCTGCCGGTGGGCGTCTCGCTCGCCATGATGGACGATCTGGCGGTGGGCAAGAAGTCGATCCGTGACCGGATGCGGGGCGAACTCTACGGGCCATGGCTCGAACTCGCCAAGGCCGACGACTTCATCGGCGTGCAGAACTACGAACGCGCGCTGTGGGGCGACAAGGGCAAGCTCCCCGCACCCGAAGGCAGCGTGCGCAACTGGTCGGGGAGCGAGGTCTGGCCGGGCTCGCTTGGTGGCGCGGTGCGCTATGCCCATGCGGCCACCGGCAAGCCGGTGCTGGTGTCCGAACATGGCGTGGGCACCGATGACGACGCGGTGCGCGCAGCCTTCATTCCGCCAGCCTTGGCAGGTCTGAAGCAGGCGATGGACGATGGCGTGCCTGTGATCGGCTATTGCCACTGGTCGCTGGTCGACAACTTTGAATGGATCTTTGGCTTCCGGCCCAAGTTCGGGCTTGCCAGCTTCGACCCGGTCACATTCGAGCGCAAGGCCAAGCCGAGCGCGGCAGTGCTGGGTGCGATTGCCCGATCCAATAGTCTGGGGCCAACGCCCTGACCTGAACCACGAAATCGAATTCGCCGTGCGTCGGGTTTCATGGCATGTTAGGAGTTGGCAATCGATTGCAATAACGTGCCACGGAGAGGCCCTGACATGTCCCAGTTCGTGCCCGACGATCATCCGCATCGTCGCCAGAACCTGCTCAATGGAAAGTGGGTGCTGGTCTCGCCGCACCGCGCCAAGCGGCCGTGGCAGGGCGAGACGGGCGAAGTGGTTGCGGCGCAAGGGCCGTCCTATGATCCTTCGTGCTACCTCTGCCCCGGCAATGCCCGCACCAGTGGGGAGCGTAATCCCGACTATCCGGGCGCATTCGCCTTTGACAACGATTTCCCCGCGCTGATGCCCGACAACCCGGCACCGCAGGGCAACGACCCGGTGTTCCGCATGGCAGAGGCGCGCGGCACCGCGCGGGTGATCTGCTATTCGCCGGACCATTCGAAGACCATGCCGGACATGGACCTGCCCGCGATCCGCAGTCTGGTGGACTGCTGGGCGCAGGAGAGCGCCAGCCTTGCCACGCGCTTTGCCAACGTGGCGGTGTTCGAGAACAAGGGCGCGATGATGGGCTGTTCGAGCCCGCATCCCCACGGCCAGATCTGGGCGAGCGACTTCGTGCCGAGCGAAGTTGCCGACGAGGATCGCGAGCAGGCGGCGTGGCGGGCCAGCCGCGGCCGGGTGCTGCTGGACGAAGTGGCGGAGCGCGAACTGGCTGCGGGCGAACGCGTGGTTGAGGCCAATGAGCACTGGCTGGCGGTGGTGCCGTGGTGGGCGGTCTGGCCGTTCGAGATCCTGCTGATCGCGCGCGACGATGTGGGGCGGATCGAGCAGCTGTCGGACGCGGCCCGCGATGCGCTGGCCGACATCCTGCGCCGGGTGACGCGTCGTTATGACGGGCTGTTCCAGACCAGCTTTCCCTATTCGATGGGCTGGCACCAGTGCCCCGGCGGCAGCGCCGATCCGCACAGCTGGCGGCTCCACGCGCACTTCAATCCGCCGCTGCTGCGCTCGGCCACGGTGCGCAAGTTCATGGTCGGCTTCGAGATGTTCGCCGAAAGCCAGCGCGACCTTACGCCCGAGACGGCGGCGGCCCGGTTGCGCGCGGTGGAGATTGCGGCATGAGCGATCTTGGCGAACGGTTGCTTGGCGGCTTTGCCGAAGCGTTCGGGGGAGAACCAGCGTTGGTCGTCCGCGCACCGGGGCGGGTCAACCTGATCGGCGAGCACACCGACTACAACGACGGCTTTGCCATGCCCATCGCCATCGGCCAGGAAACCCGCGTCGGGTTCCGTCCGGGCGGCGAGGCATTGCGCGTGGCGGCACTCGATTTCGGCGAGAGCGACAGTTTCGATCCCGTTGCGCCTTCGCACAGCAGCGGCGGTTGGCGCGACTATGTGCGCGGGGTGGTGGATCAGTTGCGGCAGGCAGGGATTGTCGTGCCCACCGGTGAGCTTGCCATCGCCGGGTCGATTGCCAAGGGTACCGGCCTGTCGTCCTCGGCCTCACTGGAAGTGGCGATTGCGCGGGTGATCCTCGAAGCGGTGGGGGAGACGCTGGATGCAGTGCAACTCGCGCTGCTCGCCCAGCGTGCCGAATGCGATTTTGTTGGCGTGCGGTGTGGCAACCTTGACCAGATCGCCTCGGCGGCGACCACGCTTGGCCATGCGCTGCTGATCGATTGCCGCACGCTCGCGCTGCGCCAGATCGCGATGCCCGATGATGCCGTGGTGATGATCGTGCAGTCGGGCGTGGTGCGCGGGCTGGTCGATGGCGAATACAACCGCCGTCGCGAGGAATGCGAATCCGCGGCGCGGGTGCTGGGTGTGCCGGCCCTGCGCGATGCCGACGAGGCCATGCTTGAAGCTGCGCGTGGGCGCATGGAGGAGAACACTTTCCGCCGCGCCCGCCATGTGGTGACGGAGAACCGCCGCACGCTCGATGCGGCACAAGCGCTTGAGTCCGGCGATCTGGTGCGGATGGGCGCGCTGATGCGCGAGAGCCATGTCTCGCAAGGCGATGACTTCGGCATCACCGTGCCGGCAACCGATTCGCTGGCTGACCTGATGAACGCGGCCATCGGCGAGGAAGGCGGCGCGCGGCAGACCGGTGGCGGCTTTGGCGGCGCGGTCGTGGGCCTGATGCGCAAGGACCGCGTCGGGGCAATGCGCGACGCGGTCCTTGAAGGCTATCGCACTCCGGCAGGCGAACCGCCGCTGGTGTGCATCGAAACGCCTGCGGCCGGGGCGGGACCGGTCAGCTGACCAGTCCCGCCTGCCCGATCAGAACGCGACGCTGAGCGAGGCGCGGATCGAATAGTCGACGCCGCCCTGGATCTGCTCGGCCCCACCTGCAACCTGCCAGGTGTAGTCCATCCCGCCGAGCAGCACGCGAGCTTCGCCGGTCCAGCCGGACTTCATGCGGTCGGCCACAAGACGGAACTGGTCGCCGTCCGTGAAATTGGCCACCGTATCGCCAAGCTTTCCGGCCAGGCGCGAGCGGTAGCCGCCTTCGAGTTCGAGAGTCAGCGGGCGCTCGTCACGGTTGACTTCGCCCGCGCTCCACGATGCGGTCAGGCTGCCGGTGCCGGTGAGCAGGTCGGAAGTGCGCTTGGCCACGGTCAGCGCGATTTCCTCGTCGCCGCTTTCGGTGAAGCCCTTTTCGCTCAGGCGGTAGTAGTCGAACTTGGCCATCGGTTTGAGCGAGAGATTGCCGCCGAGATTGGCCTTGTACGACACACCGCCCTGACCGCCGACGGTCCAGCCCTTCCACCGACCATTGGCGCTGTAGGATAGCGCGGCGCTGCTGACTTCGCCCGTGAACAGGCGCGTGGAATCGAGTGAGACGCGCCCGACCGATGCCTTGGCGTAGGCATAGAGCGGTCCGGACGCGAGGCGCCAGAACAGCCCGAGTTCGTAGTTGCTGGCATCGGTCTTCTGGTAGTTCGACGTTGCGATATCGCCCTTGGTGTAGAGGAACGACAGGCCCGCATAGCCTGCGCCGATATTGCGCTCGAGACCTGCCGAAAGGCCCCAGCCCTTGACCTTGAACGCGGCGGTGCCGGTCTGGTCCTTGGTGCCGCGGAAGTAGATCGGCTCGAGCCAGCCACCCACATCGCTGATGTCGAAGATCGAGCTGTCGTCCATCAGGTGGCGCGAGCCGATGCGGCCCGAACGGGTGACGAAATCGAACACGCCGCCGGCATAATCCGGCAGGAGCTGGTTGAACTGGCCCTGCAGTGCGGCCTCGTCGTCCACCTGCAGGAAGCTCGTGCCCAGATTGCTGAACTCGGTGCCCTGCGCGTAGATCGCGTCATAGGCGGCGGTCAGCGGTGCGCTGAGCCCGAGCTGCGCGGCGGTCTTGCGGGTGACTGCCAGCACCAGCGTTTCGCCGACCCGGCTGATCGCGCCGTTGAACAGCACCGGCAGCTTGGTGTTCGTGGCATCGAACACCGGCGAACCGGTCAGCGTTCCCGCGGTGAGGATCGTATAGTTGCCCACCGCCTTGTCGAGCGAGGAGATCGTGGCCGTGACCTTCGATCCGCTGGCGAACGTCGCGGTGTTGACGTTGATCTTCGATGCGGTGCCGGTGGTGCCGTCGATATAGACATTGAGTGCACCGCCCGAGTTGACCGTCAGGCTGTCGAACGAGAGCGTCGTTGCGCTGCTCGCGCCGAATTTGCCGCCGTTGACGGTGACGTCCAGTTGGCCCGCATTGGCGAGTGTGCCTGCGAAGGTCGAACTGCCGCCGAGCGTGAGCGTGCCAGCGTTGCCGGCCAGATCCAGCTTGCCGACGAAGAACGCGCTGTCGCTCATCGCCATGGTTGCGGTGCCGCTGCCGAAATCGATGTTGCCGATGTAGCCGCTGTCACCAGAAAGCAGGACCGAATCGTTGCCCGCGCCGAGGAAGCTGTTGCCGTAGATCCGGCCCGAGGCGACATCGAGCACGTCATTGCCGCTGCCGGTGTGGATGTTGCCGGTGATCGAGGTGTAGATCGTCGGGTTGTTCGGGTTGTACCCGCTCGCCGCCTTCTCTGCGTCCTGCGCCTTCTTGTCGATGGCGTTGAGGTACTGCTTGATCGTCACGCCAGTGGTGTTGGCGGTGAGGTCGATGGCGCGCAGATCGTCGCCGCTCGATCCCGTGACCGCGATGAAGCCCGTGTTATTGAGCGTGGTAAGCGTGCCCGACTTGTCCTGGATGGCATAGGCCGCGCCTTCGCCGGGCGAAGACAGGACCGCCTTGATCGAGCCGCTGTTCGACAGGGTGGGCACGGTCGAACCCTCGTTGATAAGGATGCCGACGGCCTTCTGGTCAACCGACGTAGCCGTGATCGTGCCCGATACGCCGATGCCGTTGGCCATCGAAACCGCGCCGCCCTTGCCGCCGATCACGACGGCATAGGCATCGGTCTTGCTGTACACCGAACTGGCCGTGATGCCGCCATCGAGTGCTAGCGAGAACTCGCCGTCGCGGCCCTTGACCTTGCCGATGACGATGTCGTTCACGCCGCCGACGAGCAGCGCGGGGCTGTTGCCGACCGAGCTGATCGAGCCCGTCACTTCCGAGGAGTCGGCGACACCGTCGTTGTCCTCGTCGCTCTTGGTGCTGTCGAGGTCGTAAGGGGCCGCATCAAGCAGAATGCCGCCTGCCACGCTGCCGTTGATCTCGACAGCGGCCTTGCCGGTGCGCAAGTCGGTGCGTGAGAGCGCCTTCGACGCGCCGGCATCGTTGGTGTAGCTCGAGCTTTGCGAGATCGCGCCCTGGATGCGGACCGAACCGCCCACGTCGCCGCCGACGACGAGGCCCTGCGCGCCTGCGCCGACCACTGCGACCGTGCCTTCCACCGTCACGTTGCCCGAGACGCCCTTGGTACCGATGCCGACGCTGTTGTCGCCCAGCACCTTGATCGTGCCGGTGTTCGAGATGCTGCCGGTGATATTCGATTTGGCGACGATGCCGCCCGAGTTCAGGCCCTCGACATTGATCGTACCGGTGTTCTTGATCGTCGCAGTTGTGGTCGCGCCTGCGCCTACGAGAATGCCGTAACGGTTGCTGGCCGAAGCGATCGGGCCATCGACAGTGCCGTTGCTGTCGGTATCCGCGCCGTTGAAGCTTTCGGACACAGTGATGGTGCCACCGTTGGTGACGGTGGTGTTGCTGCCCGCCTGAATCACGATGCCGGCATCGTTGTCCTTGCCGCCGGTGTTGGTGATCGTGCCGCCCGAAGCCACCGTCGCGGTGTTGTTCGAATCGACCGTGACGGCAGTTCCGCCGCTATCGAGCTTGATCGTGCCACCGCTTGCGATCGTGACGTTTCCAGCAGTCGAAGTCTTGAGCGGCGTGGTCGTGCTGGTGCTGACGGTGGTATCGGCAAGCGCGGCCTGCGGGGCCATGAACGCGAGAGCGATGGACGCTCCGGTCAGCGTCGACAGGATGGTGGTGCTGCGAAGACGGTCCATAAACCCCTCATGAATTCCAGAAAGATGACCCGCGCCGGGGTGCGGTCGGCGCGGGTCCAGTGCCCGGACGACGAGGGGCGCCCCGCTGTCCGGTCGACAGGTCGGAGGACTCTTGGCCGCAAAGCCGTTCGCCTCCGCAGCGTCTAACGGGGATCGCGCAGCAACCCTTCGCAACCTGCGTGAAAAACCTATGAAAAGGTTTCTGGTTGTTTGCCGTAAATCTGGCGTTCACCCGGAAACCGGCAGTCAGGCACGGTCCCGGCGCAGTCCGTGTGCAGGGGCAATGGTGCGAAACGGCAGGTAATCGTGACGTTTTACGGCGACGTGCGTCCGGAAGCGGTCCCGGCTGATGACAGCCTGGTCGCGGCGACAGATCCGATTCATCGCGAAGCGCTCGACGATGCAGCGCTGATGCGCGAAGTCGCGCGCGGATCGGTCGAGGCCTTCACCATCCTCGTCGACCGGCATTCTCCCGCGCTCTACCGTGTGGCGATGCGCATGCTGTCCGATGCGGCAGAGGCCGAGGACGTCGTGCAGGACTGCTTTGCGCGATTGTGGCAGAACGCGCCGCGCTGGAGTCCGAGCGGGGCGGGCCTCGTCGGCTGGCTGCACCGAGTGACCATGAACCTGTGCTTTGATCGCAAGCGCCGCTTTCGCGTGGTCACGGTCGAAATGCTGCCCGATCCCGCCGACGAGTCTCCCCTCGCGGATCGGCGAATCGAGGCGGATCAGGCGTCAGAGGCTGTGGCGGCTGCGCTGGCGGACCTGCCAGAGCGTTATCGGGCTGCGCTAGTGCTCTGTTATTATGAGGGATTTTCAAACGCCCTTGCAGCGCAGGTGCTTGATCTCAATATCAAGGCAATGGAATCGCTGTTGTTCAGAGCGCGCCGGCAGATGCGCACGCTGCTTGAGGCACGCGATGTGTCGTGCGCCGATCTCGAGGCGCAAGGCTGATGGGGCGCAGGGTTCCAGCCTCGCCCGCACAGGCCGAAGCGGCGCTCGATGCCGCGCTGGCTCGTGCTCCCCGCCCGGCGTTGCCTCCGGGCCTGACCGCGCGGATCGTGGCGCAGGCGACGGCGCTGCCACAGCTTCCCGCAGAGGGGCCGGTCGAGCCGCTAGAGGCTGCGCCGCGCACCTCAGCCAAGGTCATTCCGTTCCAGACTGCTCCCGCCACGCCTGTCGCAGCGTCACGGCCGGTGAGGGCTCGCCACGGCCTCCTCGCAGGAGGCTTTGCCGCGATCGCTGCAACGGTTGCCGCCGTGGTGCTGATCGGCCAATCGGGCCAGCAGGTCGCCCCGACGTCCGCTCCCGCACCGATGATCGCCCAGCGCCAGAACGCGCCTGCACCGGTACAGGCGGCCCCTGCTGCCACGCCCGAGACCCGGCTGGCAGCAGCTCCTGCAGCGCATTCCCGTGCGCCTGCGGAGGGGGCATCTGCCGTCACTTCACCGTCCGAACCTGCGCCTACTGCGGCCCCATCTGCAGCGCCGGAAACTCAGCTGGCCGCAACCGTCCCTCCAGCGCCGCGGGAATCCGCCGGGCCAACGTCCGATCCTTCGCCGCGTCCCAACCCGCGCGGGCTGATGGGCCCGCCAGCGCCGCAGCAGGGCTGGGCGTTTGGTGGCGGGGTGCCAGGTGGCGGGAGCATGCCGGGCGGGCAGTCGCTGCCAAGCCAGACCACCGGCTCCGCGCCCCCGCCGCCGCCACCTCCCGGACACTGACCCCTTCTGGTCACTGGCTCTATGCGCGGTTCGGCCAGTCCGCTAAAGCTTTGCCATGCAACAAGAACCGATCCTCGTGCTGACTACCGGCGGCACTATCGACAAGGCCTATTTTGACGCGCTCAGCGAATACCAGATCGTCGAGAGCGGCATCCCCGCGCTGATCGCGCAGGCCCGCGTGGCGCTGCCGTTTCGGGTGATGGAACTGATGCGCAAGGACAGCCTCGAACTGACCGACGCCGACCGCGACCTGGTCGCCGCCGCCGTGCGCGAGGCCCCGGAGCGGCATGTCGTGATCACCCATGGCACCGATACGATGACCGACACCGCCAAAGTGCTGAGCACGATTGCGGGCAAGACCATTGTCCTGACCGGCGCGCTATCTCCCGCCCGTTTTGCCGAGACCGACGCCCCCTTCAACCTCGGCATGGCGTTTGCCACCACGCAAGTCGCCGCGCCGGGCGTGTGGATCGCGATGAGCGGGCAGGTGTTTGACGGGCTGAAAGTCCGCAAGGACCGCGCGGCGGGGAAGTTCGTGGCGGTTTAGAGCGGTTTCCACCCATTCTGGTTCGCCGGGACGGAGCCTGATTTGGTTCAGTGCAAGGAGGCAGGCCGCAGGGATATGTCGATATCTCAAGGCCTGCCGACGCAGCAATGGACCAAATCAGGCCCGCCGCAAAGCGGTTGGGCCGGGAAGGCCACTGGCAGCGTTGCCGCGCTTGCAGGGGCAACAAGCCCCTGCTGCACACCGCGCCTCCCCAGTGACCTTCCCGGCGCAATCACGGTGAACCAGAATGGGTGGAAACCGCTCTAATTTGCTGCGGGCGTGATGTCCGTCGCCGCGAAATCATTGCCCTTGAACAGCAGCGGCAGGCCGCGCGCCTTGGCCAGAGCATAGCTGAACAGATCGCCGAAATTCAGCTGCGCCGGATGGCCGTTGCCCTTGCCGTATTTCAGGAAGGCTTCGTGGGCGATTGCAGAGTCCGCTTCGGTTACCGGCTCGATCTGAATGCCCGCTCGCTCAATCAGGGCGTGCAGCAAATCGACCATGGGGTCGCCTGCCATGCGCCGGGTAACAATTCTAGCTTCAACGAGTGTGGCTGCGCTCATCACTGCGGCCGGAGCAGAGTCGAGGATTGTCTGGAAGTGCTCGCGCTCAGATTCACCGAACAGGATTGCAATCAAGGCCGACGTATCGACGGCCATCATACAGGCAAGCCATTCTCATCCCATTCGAGTTCCCACGGACCCTCCTTCCGGGGAAGGGCATCAGCGCGCGCCAGAATCTCGTCGATCTTCCGGCGTCGCTCTGCGCGGTCCGCTTCGTCAAGCTTGGCAACCGGGGTAAGCCGGACCTGCGGTACGCCGTCATGGTCGATGACCACCTCTTCCCCGCGCAGCGATGCCGCGATGAGCTTGGAGAGGTTGGACTTGGCCTTGCCGATGTTGACGTGGATGGTCATGGCTTGAAGATGCCTTGGCCAAGGGGCTTGGTCAAGGTGCCTGAAAGCGCTTGCCCAACGTCACCACGTCCTGAACTTCATACCCCAGTGCCGCGTAGAACCCCCGCGCCACGGCGTTGTCGCCGCGCACCATCAGCTGGATCTTGGGGCTGCCGCGCGCCTTGAGCCAGTCTTCGGCGGAGTTCATCAGCCTGCGGCCGATGCCGTGCCCGCGCCGGTCAGGCATGGTGGCGAGGTAATAGACCCAGCCGCGATGCCCGTCGAATCCGACCGTCACGCTGCCGATCAATGCTCCGTCATCGTCCGCCAGCAGCACTGTGGACGTCGGCGTTGCCAGCGCGAGATCGAAATCGGCGCGTGGATCGTTCCACGGGCGCGTCAGTCCGGCAGCTTCCCACAGCGCGACCGTGGCTTCACGGTCAGCCGCAGTGGCGGCGCGGACGCTTACTCCCACTCGATAGCAACCCGAAGTATTTTCCATTACATTTCAGTGCCTTAGAGATAGAAGAGTAGCTTTGTGCAACTCTGTGAAAGCGATCTTTATTCCACGTTTTCATAGACTTATCTAAGTCTTTGGACCTTTGTGTCGTAGATACACAATGTGTCACTCATCAACTTGCACAAAGCTCGCGATTCCTATGATCGCTTTGCCTTTCGACCAGCAACCGTGACACCTTCGAGTGCAGTATCGAGTTCACCATTCAAGACCGCATCCTTCACCTGCGTCAAGATCGATGCAATCTCCGAAACATCCGAGCAAGCGATAGCATTCTTGCCCTTCGCAAGCTCGATTGGCTTGCTGCCATAGCGAACAGTTAGCTGCGCCGAACCATCGCTGTTCGTCACCCACCAACGCTTGACCCGCTTGGCGACCTCTCGCCGCTGCTGATTGCCATCACTGTCAGTAACAGCGACGATCTTCGTGGGAGCATATGCTGCATCAGTTACTAGTTTGATCTGCTGATCGATCTTGTCGGCCAGCTTGCGACGACGCACGAAGATGCGCCCTTGTGCTGTCTCTGGCCGAAACTCGACCAGCTTGAGAGAAGCGATAATCGCCATTGTGTCCTCCGTTTCGAGAACACGATTCTGAATCCATCACTATGATATTCCTACCTTTTCCTCATCCTGTCCTTCAGCAGCCGCAATTTCTCAGCGATATCAGCGTCCGACGATTCCGTTGGCGGATTCTGAATGCGCTCAATCTCAGCTTCCACAGCGCGAATCTTGCACTGCCGCCTGCTATCCACCATCCCCGCTACGCCACCACTCTGACTCTCGAAACTGCGACTAGTAATCGCTCTTGGGACGCTGATGGGATCGAGGGGGATGCCAACATTCTCAGTCATCTTGCTCTGATATGCGCTTTATCTCTCGGGCAGTTTTAGAGCATCCAGAATGGCCATTTGCAGCGCAAATTTGGTCCAATCGCTTTTCTTCATCTGAGCGACCATCAACGTCACTAGCCCAGTCAGAAATCCTCAAAACAATAAGTAGGCATAGTGTAATCGGAATTGCAAACCACAAAAACGAAATAATATTCTCTTTTATTTTCTTCATATAACTGCGTTCATCATATTCTCGCATATAGCTTGTATAAGGAACGTAATTGCTCTCAGGAATAACATTAAATTCCTCTAATGTGATGTTATACTTTTTTAGTAGATTGCAAACGTAATTCTTAGAAACCTGCTTTTCTGCACGTTTTGCAATATCGACAAACCCTTGAGAAATATACTTCTCAGCTATAGCATTCTTGATTTTATAGAATTCGGGTGACGATTTCGTTATTTCTTTACTAATCTGAGTGCCCCTAAAAGGCTCAAGCGCCATCGAGTCCACTATGGGCCCACTCTTTTCAATTTCATTACAAAACCTTCCTGGAATTACCCACTCACAAGCTATAGCTAGCCTCATTTCCTCTTTTATAGTTCTTAAAGTTGGCGCCACGCCGATTCCAGTATCGTCCATCATTCTCCCCAACCCCCAATCTGCTCAAACGCCGTGTGCAAGCTACCAGCCCAAAATCATGCAATCCATCCCTAATGCGCGCCAGCCAGAATGGCATAGAATCTACGATCTATAACATACTGCCAGGAAACGTAGTATTTGTGCAGGTTCGAGCGCAGAAAACAAATCGGTCGACGGTCAAGATGCCCGAAAATACGCTGTCTTATAATAGAAGCGCGTACTCAGGAGCGACGGCGACGAAAAAGGCAAGGCTTGCGCTAGGACGTAGATCGGAAGTGGCTTGTTACCGTGATTGACAGATTACGCCACAGCGTACGCCACCACTCAGCCATTGCGCTTAGCTTCTACGCTGACCCGCGCGCCTGTGAGATTGAAGTACTGCGCGTTGGCGACGCTTTCGACGCACAGGGTCAGCCAGGTGCTATGCTCTCGATTCTGCACGATTTCTCCACGCCTCAATCGACCCAACAGATCATTGAGCTTCACCAGTCGCAGCGTCGTCTTTTACCGTCATTGCCATCCCACCAAGCAAACCAAGCCAACCAAGCCCATCTCGCATGTCAAGCGCCTACGCGATCACCTCAAACTCTACACTGTCAGCATCAACCAAAGCACGGCACTTGCCACTCATGGCAATGAACTGCTCTGCAAGATTCTGATAGTGCGGTACCGATCGCAACTGCTCCGCAGCGTTCATCAAACGACTTGCGCAGACAGCGACAGCTCCCAGACTGGGCTCTGATCCTGCTGAACGCAGCTTGCGAATATAGCTCTCAGAAGCGCCCAGCCAATGCTCACTGAATTCACTCTCCGTTGACGTAATTCCCTTACTTTCAAGAAAAATAAAAACATCATTTAATGTATCTTTTCTCATCTCACCGCACCTCCAATGATAAATAAATCAAGTGAACTTATCACTTTATTTATCGGATTCGTAAAGATGACAGAAAATTACTTATTGCGAAAAGGCTGGGCGAAATGGACTTCTTCATATGACTGGGATGTATGTGGCACTCTAAACTTCGCAACAGGACGTAAAGTTGGCATCGACGAAGCTCAACGACGATGGTCTCGTTTTTGGGGCAAGGTAGATCGTATCTGTTATGGGCAGTCACGCAATCAGCAGCAGCGTCTCGCGCGGTTTGTCTACACGCACACAGGTAGCAACGGCGACAATTTTCACTCGCACTTTCTGGCTCGGGCAGTCGGGGATGCGAAGGAATTCTGCATACTATTGAATGCACTTTGGGTTGGCATGGAGCACGCTGGCGCTGCGATAGCTGAGCAAAATGAGATTCTGCCAATCTTCAGCAGCGAACGAGCTTCATGGTATCTGCTTCACGAAGATCATGATGGCGCAATGGACGGCTTCAACGACAAGCTGACGCACACCGAGTATCAACCAAAAATGCGTGACAGTGCGCTGATCGATCTGCGATCAGCAGCAGATCGCTTCCAGCACATCTCAGATGCGACGACTGCTTACGACATGCATCTCGCACGGGCTGAGCAGCGATACATCAGACGCAACGCAAACTAACCAGACAGCCATGCTGCGGTGAAATCGTGCGTCTCATGGAGAAGACATTGCTCTCGGTATTCTGAGCGCAAGTCTTCATGCTGTCCAAAAGATATATTAAGAAATGACAAGAAGTTTGTGAAAATCAAACAGGTCATTGGCCTTGCTCGATTTATGAAAAATACGATTTCGGTAGGACCAACCATCTGATTAATTTATATTTCTCTCATAGGAAATGTTAATCGGACGCAGGAAAAATGGCAAAGGCAAAGGTTCTCAGCAAGGACGAAATCAAGCGTGTCATGAGGATCGCTGGCACAGGCAGAAACGGTCTTCGTGATCGTGTCGCGCTGTCACTCAGCATCCTGGCTGGTATGCGCGTCGGTGAGATCAGCAAGCTCACGATCGGGGACGTTCGGGATCTTGATGGCAGGGCAGTCAGCGTCATTCATCTCACGAAGCATCAGACGAAGGGAAATCGTGCACGGAGGGTCTTTGTCAGCGACGAGCTGCGCAAATTGCTGACCAGCTATCTCGCTACAATCAGCGAACTCGATGGCAGCAAGGCTCTCATTCGGAGCACTCGCACTGGAGGACATTTCAGCAACGTGTCGCTGAGCTTGAGGATCAAGGCGATCTATCTCGCTGCTGGAATCAGCACATCAAGTCACGCGGGCAGGCGCACGTTTGCAAGTCAGAAGAACGCGCTCGGCATTGGGATGCGAACGATTCAGCATCTGCTTGGTCATGCTAACATTCAGACAACGGCATTGTACTGCGACGTGTCTGACGATCAGTTGGCGAACGCGGTGAACAAATTTTGAACGTCAAATCATCGCAAAAAGTTAATAAAGGATAGAGCTTCTTCTCGATCTAACGTAAAGGATATAAGTCATGAATAAAAATGCAGCCATCGGAATTTTCGATCCATCTATTTCTGGAACGGAAACTTGTGTATTTGTATTATTGTTAAGTTGACGCTGTGGCCCGAGCCAACTGTCCAGCCAATAAGTAAATCCAGAAAGTCGCTGACTCTTAAACCAAGAATCATCAAGATTATTGTACATTGCTGAAGTTTCCCAGTCTTCTGGAAGGTAGACTGCTCCAACATATTGCATTTTATTATCTGACCACGTCTCTCCTGAAAGTGTGTTCCAAGCTCTATAAAAATATGCGATTCCATATGTGCCGTTGCCAAACACTACGTGTTCCGCGCTACTACCTGCGAAATGGTTTACGCCAGACGTATTTGTATTAGAAAAATTTTGTCCAAACCAGTTTCCATCTGTCGGAGATCCCAAATAGCTAGTATACGTTCCATCAGTATATTCTTGGAAATTTATCTGGTCTTGATAAGGAAATGGCTGATTATAGTATGGACTAACATTTTGTGCAATTGCTGAATTGCTGTAAGCAAAAGCCATTGCAGCGACGGCCGCAAAGGCGATCTTTATGGTTTGCATTATTTTCTCTCCAGCATCGCAATATTGGGTGGCGACTTCCAAAATTGGTGAAAACACTGCTCGCGCTCTGCGAGAATAGACGTATAGCGCCTATCGAACCTAATGAAAGTGACGCATTTTGTCACAATTAAAATGCTGGCTGGGGGCGATGCAAGTATAATATTTATTAGACGAATTTCATTATGCACATGGCTGTTACGGCTATGCTCTTGAACTAAGTTCGAGCCCAGACGCACTCAATTATCGAGCCCCATCCTGATGGCACAATCCCGAAATGCCTCGTGATCGTTCGAGTTTAGACTAGGATCTTCCATATAGAACATCGTCTCATTCATGATTCCGTTTGCGCCCTGCCGCGCCAGTTCCAAGCCCCCAATCTCATATAGGTCGTAGAGCGATTCTCGAAGCTGCGCCTTCACGATGCAATTGCCTTCGCAGCCCGACGAAAATCGTTCTCGTCAGTGCCCGCCCCATATGCCTTCTGACGCAGCGCTTGCCCCTGCGATCTCAACGATGGCTCAGCCCGCATGATGCCCTGTTGGATCCGAGAAATGCCCTGCGAGCTTCCAGCAGCGCCAGCATGAGCATCTGGGGTAGTAGCAGTGCTGTCAGGGGTCTTTTTCTTCTGAGGAACGTTCTGAGACGAAGCCTTCGGCGGTTTGGCTGATCGTGGACGAATCTGCTTCGCCAGCGCAGCATTCTTCGCCGCCAATTTCCCTGTCAGCTCCGATGCCGCAGCCAGCAGCATGTCAGCATCCATTTTGATCGTCTTGCTCTCAGCCTCGTCTGCCGTGTCTAGTAGCAGTGCCAGCCAGCGTTTGAATTCCTCTCGTGCGTCCATGTGATACACCCTTTCTGAGTGTATTTATCACTTCACCGCTCGTCTCTGTCTTTCGACCTTTTGCCCACCAATCCCGATGCAGACTGCCAAGAATGCCCAACACAATTTGCTGCTGAAGAACCAGTCATATAAGTGATCAATCAAGCCAACTGAGGATTGCGGATTGTCGTTGCCAATTATGAAATGAAATGGAATTAGTATTATTGTTATGGCTAATGTGTGTGCTAAAAATATAGAAAGACCGAATATAGCGCTCATCGCGCCGTAAGCATAGAACTCGAAAATGAGCGAAGGTAACTCTTTTAGTTCATCATATTTATTTTTCATAAGGCACCCATTCATGAGACTTGCAGATTAAAAATCTGCGCCAATTCAAGTTCATTGCTTCAAGTTCATTGCAGTTTTTAGCGTGAATTGCAAAAATCCACAGATTAAATTTAGACAGGGACAATCGTTCCGTCAGCTTTGCGCTTGTAGTCAGCGACAGCGTTCGAAAGCCTGCGATCATCGTTCAGATGATAGTATGTCTTGTTGATTTCCGTCTCACTCGTGCCGCACATTTCCGCGACCTGCTGAAATGACAAGCCTGCCATGACGCGCTGCGTGATCATGAAGTGCCGCAAGCTGTAAGGAACGATCTTCCGCTCTTTGCGATCAGTGATCCCAGCCATCGTTGCGAGCTTGTCAAAATGATAAGCCACAGTGCGATTCGTCAGCCGCGTTTTGCCGTCAATGCTGAAGATTAAATCCAGGTCGCTCTTGGGCTTCAAAAGTTCTTTGAGACGAGTAAAATAAAATCCGCCGCGCGCTATAATTTTGCGATCTTTCCTGACCTTGCTCGTCGCTTTGCGAACAAAGATTTCCGCATAGTGCTTTGCTTCAGTATCACCGACGCGCTTGTGCATGAACGTCTTCACGTCCGCCCATCTTAATTGCTGCTGCTCTCCAGTCCGAAGCCCCGCGTTCGCTGCAATGAGAATATATTCGCGCATGATCTGACGGATCAGCATCTCATTAGGATCGATATGGTTTTTTGATGGATCAATGTAGTTTCGCATCGCAGTGGTCAGAGCGTTATACTCGTCATTGCTGAGCGTAGCTCGCCTGACCGCCTCGTTATCGATTTCATACTTGTTGAGCTTGGGGAAATCGAAGGCTTCAACGACAGCTTCTTTCTTTTTGAAAAGAAAGGCCATCATCGAGTTGATGGTCGATTGCTCGTTCGCCAGCGTCGTGTGAGATGCACCGCGTTTCCCGTGCTTCATCCGATAAGCGAAATACCCTTCCGCTGCGCTGCGATCCAACTCCTTCAGCCGCGTGTCACGCTTCTTGTAATCAAGCCAGTGATTGAGATGTGTCGTGATCGTGCCAAGCCGACCTTTCGTGATCGTGCCCAGATCGACCAGTTTTTGCTTGTCTGCGAGATAGAGCTTCACGCCATCTTCGACCGTGATCGAGAAATACTTTTTCCCGACCATCTGTTCCGCACGAAGCTGAATGTAGCGTTCTTCTGCACGACTTTTTGCCGTCTCAAGATCGCGCGTTTTCAACGATTCCCGAACGTATTTTCGCTCGCCGACGAGCCACATCCGAAAGTGCCAGTAGTCACCGCGCTTCTCGATGCGCACCTTGTCGAACAGCCAGATTATACCTTCGCTTGCCTTAACCCGATGAGACATTAGCCATTCCCAGCTATGCGAACCCAAACACCAACGTCGCCTACGTTCGAGAGTAGAGACGAGAATGTGTAAGTCCTTGTGCAACTGCAAGCGCACTGAGACTGGAAATCAACGGTTTTTTCTACGTCGCGAAAGTTATGTGTAACTAAATAACTCAATAAAATCAGTTATTTAGTTACCAGTTCTACTCCCACTCGATCGTGCCGGGCGGCTTGCTGGTGTAGTCATAGACCACACGGTTGATGCCCTTGACCTCGTTGACGATGCGCGTCGCCACGCGGCTGAGGAAGCCTGCGTCGAACGGGTAGATGTCGGCGGTCATGCCGTCGGTGCTGGTCACCGCGCGCAGGGCGCAGACGTTGTCGTAGGTGCGCCCGTCGCCCATCACGCCCACGGTCTTGACCGGGAGCAGCACGGCAAAGGCCTGCCAGATCGCGTCATAGAGGCCCGCGTTGCGGATCTCCTCGAGGTAAATCGCGTCGGCCTTGCGCAGCACGTCGCAGCGTTCGCGCGTCACTTCGCCGGGGATGCGGATGGCAAGGCCGGGGCCGGGGAAGGGGTGGCGGCCGACGAAGATGTCGGGCAGGCCCAGTTCGCGGCCCAGCGCGCGCACTTCGTCCTTGAACAGTTCGCGCAGCGGCTCGACCAGCTTCATGTTCATGCGCTCAGGGAGCCCGCCGACGTTGTGGTGGCTCTTGATCGTGACCGAAGGGCCGCCGGTGAAGCTGACCGATTCGATCACGTCAGGATAGAGCGTGCCCTGCGCGAGGAAGTCCGCACCGCCAACCTGCTTGGCCTCGGCCTCGAACACGTCGATGAAGGTCTTGCCGATGAATTTGCGCTTGGCTTCGGGGTCGGTGACGCCAGCTAGGCCGCCGAGGAACAGCGCCGAGACGTCCTTGTGGACCAGCGGGATGTTGTAGTGGTTGCGGAACAGGCTGACGACCTGTTCGGCCTCGCCCATGCGCATCAGGCCATGGTCGACGAAGACGCAGGTCAGCTGGTCGCCGATGGCTTCGTGGATCAGCACCGCGGCAACGGCCGAATCGACGCCGCCCGAAAGGCCGCAGATCACGCGGCTGGAGCCGACCTGCTCGCGGATCTCGGCGATCTTGGTGCGGCGGAATTCGGCCATGCTCCAGTCGCCGCTGCAGCCGCAGACGTGGCGCACGAAGTTGGCGATGAGCTTGCCGCCATCGGGGGTGTGAACCACTTCGGGGTGGAACTGGGTGCCGTAGTACTTCTTCTCGTCGTTCGCGATCACGGCAAACGGCGCGCCGTCCGAAACCGCGACGATGCGGAAGCCGGGAGCGAACTGGGTGACCTTGTCGCCGTGGCTCATCCACACCTGATGGCGCTCGCCCTCTTTCCACAGGCCGTCGAACAGCACGCAAGGTTCGGTCACGGTGAGGAAAGCGCGGCCGAATTCGCCCGAATCGCCCGGCTCCACCTTGCCGCCAAGCTGATGGCTCATGACCTGCTGGCCATAGCAGATGCCAAGGATCGGAAGTCCGCTGTCGAACAGCACCTGCGGCGCGCGGGGGCTGCCATCGGCAGGTACGCTGGCGGGCGAACCCGACAGGATGATGCCCTTGGGCTTCATCCGGTGGAACGCGGCTTCGGCCTGGCTGAAGGGCGCGATCTCGGAATAGACCCCGGCTTCGCGCACGCGGCGGGCGATTAGCTGCGTAACCTGACTGCCGAAGTCGACAATGAGGATCGATTCTGAAGGCTGGATGCTCATGGCTGGCCGATAGTGGCAGCGGGCATTTCTGTCCAGATGGCGGGCGAATTGTGACAGTTGCGTTACATGCAACCGCAAGTGCCTCGTTCGCACTTGCAGCATACGCATATGGGCGTATTTGCGCCCCCAGTTCCGATGCTTCCAGCCCACCCTGCCGGATGAACACGAACTGGGAGGATGACCTGCAAGGTGAACTCAACAGGAGGAACACCATGCGCGCCATTACGGCAATCGCGCTCCCGATCATTCTCGCTGCTGGTCTAAGCAGCCTGATGTGGACTGCCACGCTCGCCTGAGCTGGCAAGAGACGCGTTAAACGACAAAAGCGGCTGCCCCGGCGGGGCAGCCGTTTTGTTTATCGGGCGCATCCCTTTTTGACGGGCTTTCCAAGCAGCGTTCCCGCGCGCTAGGTCTCGGCGTAATGACCGTTACCCGCTTTGCCCCAAGTCCCAACGGACCGCTCCACCTGGGGCATGCGTTTTCCGCAATCGTGGCACATGACCGGGCGATTCGCGATCAGGGCGAGTTCCTTCTGCGGATCGAGGACATCGACGGTGCCCGCTCGCGCCCCGAACTTGCTGCCGAGTTCCGCGCAGACCTCGAATGGCTGCGGCTGACGTACCGCGAAGTCGCGCCCCAGTCCTCGCGCATCGCGGCCTATCGCACCGCTGCCAACGAGTTGCGCGCGATGGGCATTCTCTATCCCTGCACCTGCACCCGCGCCGAAGTTGCCGCCGCTGCCGTGGCCCATGGCCCTGACGGTCCGCTCTATCCCGGCACCTGCCTGCGCCGTGGTCCTACACCGGGACCGCAAGTCGCTTGGCGGCTCGACATGGAGCAGGCGACGCTGCTGGCGGGGCCGCTCGAATGGACCGACGAGCGCCATGGCGTGCAACTCGCCCGGCCCGAGCTGTTCGGCGACGTGGTGCTGTGGCGCAAGGATGCGCCCGCAAGCTACCATCTTGCCGCAACGCTCGACGATGCCGCCGATGGCGTGACGCATGTGACGCGCGGGGTCGATCTGTTCCGCGCCACGCACATCCATCGCCTGCTCCAGCACCTGCTCGGGTTGCCGGTGCCGGTGTGGCACCATCATCCCGTCCTGGTAGAGAGCGACGGGCGCAAGCTCGCCAAGCGCCGCGATGCTCCAGCGCTGGCCGACCGGCGGCGTGCCGGGGAAGATGGGCGCGCGGTGGCCGCAGAGGTGCGCGCTACCCTATTTGACACTGGTATTTCCCTGTCCGACGCCATAGATCGGCAACCATGAACTATGTCCTGATCACGCTGATCATCGTCTTCACCGTCATGACGGTAGTGTCGCTCGTGCGCGGGATCATCGCGTTCCTGAACAGCACCAAGGAAGACCTGGACCGCGATCCGGCGCAGGGCGCAACCGCGAACCAGCTCCTTCAGAACAAGATGATGTTCAACCGCATCAAGTTCCAGGGCCTTGCCGTGCTGACCGTCGCGATCCTGCTCGCCTTCTCGCGCTGAGCCGTAAGGCACCCCGATCATGGTCAAGCTCAACAAGATCTACACGCGCACTGGCGACGATGGCACCACCGGCCTCGTCGATGGCTCCCGCCGCGCCAAGCATGATGCCCGGATGCAGGCCATCGGCGAGGTGGACGAGGCCAACAGCATGATCGGCCTTGCCGCCGTGGCCGCCTCGGACACCACCTCGCGCAACCTGCAGCGCATCCAGAACGACCTGTTCGATCTAGGCGCGGACCTTGCCACGCCGGGTCAGGACTTCACGCCTTCGGAAATGGTCCTGCGCGTGGTGGCAAGCCAGGTCGAGTGGCTGGAATCCGCCATCGATGCGCTGAACGAAGGCCTGCCACCGCTGACCAGCTTCATCCTGCCCGGCGGTTCCGAAGCAGCTGCGCGCATCCACATTGCCCGCGCCACGGTGCGCCGGGCCGAGCGCAGCGCGGTGGCGCTCGCCGATGCCGAGCCGGTCAATCCGCAGGCGCTCGCCTATCTCAACCGGCTTTCGGACTACCTGTTCGTGCTCGCCCGCGCGACCAATGCCGGCAACGATCCGCTCTGGGTCCCCGGCGCTTCGCGCTAACCCGGAACACGCCTCGCGCTAGGAGCAGGTGGACTTGGGCTACGCGGCTCGCTAGTCGCCTTCCCGCATCTCATTCACAGGCGGGGATTTCCACATGATCAGGACGGTTGCAGTGATCGGCGCGGGCCAGATGGGTTCGGGCATTGCGCAAGTTGCGGCGCAGGCGGGCATGAAGGTCCTGCTGGGCGACGTCTCGATCGAGCTGGCTGACAAGGCGCGCGACAAGATCTCCAAGGGCCTCGCCAAGCTCGTCGAAAAGGGCAAGGTCGATGCCGCACTCGCCGCCTCGACCGTGGCGAACCTGCACAGCTTCTCCGATCACGCCGCGCTTGCCGAGGCCGATCTGGTGATCGAGGCTGCGACCGAGCGCGAGGACATCAAGCACAGGATCTTCGAATCCGCGGGCAAGCACCTAGCCCCCCACGCGATCATGGCGTCGAACACCTCGTCGATCCCGATCACCCGCATGGCCGTGTCCTCGCCCGATCCGGAACGCTTTATCGGCATCCACTTCTTCAACCCGGTCCCGCTGATGAAGCTGGTCGAGGTCATCCCCGGCCTTGCCACCTCGGTTGCCACGATCGAGGCGGTGCGCGGGTTCGTCGGTGACATCGGCAAGGAAATCGTGCTCTCGCAGGACGAGCCGGGTTTCATCGTCAACCGCATCTTCGTGCCGTTCATCAACGAGGCGGCCTTCGTGCTCGGCAGTGGCACGGGGTCGATCGTCGACATCGACAAGGGCGTGAAGCTCGGACTCAACCACCCGATGGGGCCGCTGGAACTTGCGGACTTCATCGGGCTCGATACCCTGCTCGAGATCATGAAGATCTATCTCGCCTCGACCGGCGACCCGAAGTACCGCCCCGCACCGCTGCTGCAGAAGTACGTCGAAGCGGGCTGGCTCGGTCGCAAGACGGGCCGGGGCTTCTACGACTATTCGGGCGACGTGCCGGTTCCTACCCGCTGATCCGGAACGGGCGGTCGGTCAGGGCGTAGTCTCCCTCGAAGGAGACTTTCCGTGACCGACACCCGCAAGCCGCTTCCCATAGCTGACGATTCCTCGCCCGAGACCGTCAACACCGAACAGGAAGACGGCGATACGCAAGCGCAGACCGTCGCCGACGAAGCCCTGTCGCGCGCCACCAGCGTGCTCGGCGAGCAGGATCTCGGCGACAAGGTTCGCGGATCGGGCGACGAGGAGGACGACATGCCCGACCTCGTCGATCACATGAAGCAGATGGTCAGTTCGGGCCGGATCGACATGAGCGCCTATCGCGGCGAGCGCAGCGATGACGACGAGGAAGGCATGTACGGCGAGGATGGCATCGAGGACGGCTGAGCCGCCCTCGGACTATTGCTCGGCTCCGACAGCCGGGTCGCCCGGGCCGGGATCGGCAGGCGGCTCGGCTTCGTCGTGCTGCGGACCGTCAGGATCGGCACCCGGCGGTAGTTCGCGCAGTTCGACCATCTGGCCGTTGCGCTCGATTTCGCCGATCAGCCGTCCCTTGCCATCGGCCACATCGCCATCGTCCGCCCACTTCTTGAAATCGGCATCATCGGTGCGGGTCGCAGTAGCAACTGTGCTTGCTTCGGCGGCAGGCGCATCGGCATTATCGATGCCGGTTATCACCAAGGCAGCCACGGCCAGCACGCTGCCGACCAGCAGCAGCGCGGCGTAGCGGTAGGTCGATCTGGACTCAGCCATGCGATGCGGTCTCCCCACAAGACGTGGGTTTTCTACGGCTGAGGCGTTAACATTCAGCCAAGGACTCCATTCCAGCGCCTATTCAATCGGACATTCTCGCCCATGACCACTGTCGTGCTCCTCGTGCTCTCGAACCTGTTCATGACCACGGCGTGGTACTGGCACGTGCGCGGCGGGGCACAGGCGGTTGAGGCGCGGCCGCTCATGGTGGTCATCGCGATCAGCTGGGGCATCGCGCTGTTCGAGTACTGCCTTGCCGTGCCTGCCAACCGGATCGGCACGCTCAACGGCTGGAGCGCGGGCCAGCTCAAGATCGCGCAGGAGGCGATCGCGCTGGTCGTGTTCGGCGTTTTCATGGTGGTGGTGCTGAAGGAGCCGCTGCACTGGCGGCACCTTGCCGCTTTCGCCTGCATCATGGCGGCGGTCGGCTTCCTGTTTACGGGGAAGTAGCCCCCGCATCCTTCGCCCCGTCTACAGGAGCATCCTTTGCCCAGGGATCGACGTGGGCCGGCTTGGGCTTGGCGGGTTTGCTGCCGTCATTCTCGTCTGCCGAGGGGACGAGCGACCAGGCCAGCACGAGCATGGAAGCCGCCCACCACAAGGCGCGCCAGCGGCTGGCAAAGACAGTGGTGATGCGCGGGCCGAACATTAAACCATTTTGGCAGAATCTGGTTATCCAGTAGTTACCCTGAGCCGAAACACTGAGCCGTCCACCTGAGCCCCAACACTGAACGTGCTCCTACGGAGGCGCGTCAGTCCCTCGTCTTCTGCAGATTTCGCCAATGAACAAATGGACTTGCCTGCTCGCAGCGACGCTTGGCCTCGCCCCGCTCACCGCCTCTGGCGAGATTTCTGCTGCCGCATCTTTGCCCGACAGCGCCCGCGCGCGCTTTGAAATCTGCGCGCCCGGCCCCCGTGTGACCTGCGTCGTCGATGGCGACACCTTCTGGCTCGAGGGCACCAAGATCCGCATTGCCGATATCAACACCCCCGAGACGTCGCAGCCCGGCTGCGCTGCCGAGGCGGAACTCGGCAAGCGCGCCACCCGGCGTCTGGTCGAACTGCTGAACGCAGGACCTTTCGCACTGGAAGTGAATGGCCGCGAGACGGACCGCTATGGCCGCGCCTTGCGCGTGGTCACGCGCAAGGGCCGAAGCCTCGGCGCAATCCTCGAGGCGGAGGGCCTCGCCGAGCACTGGAAGGGCCGCCGCAGCGATTGGTGCGCCTGATTCTCAGGCCGCGCGCAGTCCCGTGACCGCGCGTGCGCCGCGGTCCTGCGCGGAAAGGCCGTCGAACACCGCATCGATGATCCGCGCCAGCTTGTCCTCGTTGAGCCGCTCCATGAACATGGTCATCGTCTGGAGGGCACAGTACGGCGCGCACATCTGGTTGACGAGGCTGATCGTCTCGTCGACCTCGAGCCCGGCGAAGTGCCCGTCGCTCATGCCTTCGCCGATGATCTCGCCAAGGTAGTGGTCGGCAAGGTCGATATAGCTGCGCACCTGCTCGAAATAGTCGCTGCCCACCTCGATATAGGTCTGCAGCTTGGCCGGGTCCGCTTCCCATTTCTTCTTCATCACGAGGAAGCGGCGCGCGAAGAATTCATACATCTTCCGGCGCGGCGGCAGGTCGCTCGCCAGCACTTCTTCCATGATGTCGGCCATCGGCTTGAACCAGTGGTCGGCAATCGCCTCCATCAGTTCCTCGCGGCTCTCGAAGTAGCGCGAGAGGTGGCCTTGCGAGATTCCGGCGCGGGCAGCCAGTTCGGAGAGGTTGAGCCCGACCGCGCCGCGCTCTTCGACCATGGCCTGCGCAAGCTCGACGAGCCGGCTGCGCGTCGCGTCTTGGTCGGTTCCGGTCTGTGCCATGGCGGTCGCGCGTCCTGAGTCTGGGCCTTTTCGCATTGTAGGGATGCGCGGGGGCGCAGACAATGGGGGTGCAGGCCAAGGACGGGAGGCCGCATACGAAGTCATGTCAGGCAGATACGGCCTTCAAAGCGCAACACCGATGGGCTAGGCGAAGCGTAACCGGTTGCACCCGTTACGATAAGGTCGCTCTTACGATGCTGCTTCGCACGCGCCTGCTGATTCCTGCTGCCCTCTCTCTGCTGCTGGGCGCCTGTGCCGCGCCTATGGCCATCTCCGACAGCGCAGGCCCTGTTGAAGTCGGCATAATCGGCATCAACGATTTCCACGGCAGCCTCGAACCGCCGCGCCAGGCGGTGAACGTGGCCGATGGCAAGGGTGGGATCGTGCCGGTTCCGGCGGGCGGCGCGGCATGGCTTGCCTCGGCCATCGATTCGATCCGGGCGAAGCATCCGCGCTCGATGACCGTTTCGGCCGGCGACATGATCTCCGCCTCGCAGCTCGCCTCCTCGCTCTATCTCGATGAGCCCGCCATCGGCGTGATGAACCGCATCGGCGTGGACTTCAACGCGGTGGGCAACCACGAGTTCGACAATGGCCAGCAGGAGCTGCTGCGCAAGCAGAACGGCGGGTGCGAGAAGTTCACCCAGAAGCAGCCCTGCGCCTTGGAGCCCTTCACTGGCGCAACCTTCAAGTACCTCGCCGCCAGCACGAAGCGGGCCGATGGCTCGACGCTGTTTCCCGCAACCGGGCTCAAGACCTTCGGTTCGGGTAAGCGCGCTGTCACGGTGGGCGTGATCGGGCTGACGCTGAAGGGCACGCCCAATCTGGTCAACCCGACTGGCATCGAGGGCCTGACCTTCGCGGACGAGGCGGATACGATCAACGCCGCCGTGCCGCTGCTCAAGGCGCAGGGTGCGGACGCCATCGTCGTGCTGATCCATGAAGGCGGGCGGACCAAGGGCGATCCGAACCCGCAAGGCTGCACCGACTTTGCCGGAGACATCCGTCCGATCCTCGACCGGCTCGACACGCGCGTGGACGTGGTCGTCTCGGGCCACACGCACTGGGCCTATGTCTGCGATTACGCGCAGCTCAACCCGGCCAAGCCCTTCCTGCTGACCAGCGCGGGCGTCTATGGCGAACTGGTCACCGACATCACGCTGACCATCGATCCAGTGGCGGGGCGCGTGGTTTCGAAGCGGGCCGAAAACGTGATCGTGCAGTCGGTGCCCTACACCTCCACGCGCGGGCCGCTTGGCAACACGCCGCTGTTCCCGCAATTCCAGCCGAGGGCCGACATCGCGCAATACGTGGCGAAATACGTCGAGGCATCGAAGGCATATACCCAGCGCCCGATCGGCAAGATCGACCGCCCCGCGCCCAAGAACGAGGGCGCGGACGGCGGCGCGGGCGGCCCGCTGGGCAACCTCATCGCCGATGCGCAACTGGGCGCCACGCGCGACAAGGGCGCACAGATCGCCTTCATGAACCCCTTCGGCATCCGCGCTCCGCTGGTCCCGGCGGCGGACGGCACGCTGACCTTCGGCGACATCTACCTTTGCCAGCCCTTCGGCAACAACGTGGTCACCGAAAGCATGACCGGCGCGCAGATCAAGGCCGTGCTGGAAGAGGGGCTGGACGATACCGGCCCCAAGCAGGCGCTGGCGCCGTCAGCAGGCTTCGAGTTCCGCTACGACCCCGCACGGCCTGCGGGGGATCGCATCGTGACGATCACGCTCGACGGCAAGCCGCTGGACATGGCGAAGACCTACCGCGTGACGGTGAACGGATTTCTGGGGCTGGGCGGAGATGGGTTCTCGGGTTTCACCGGCAAGCCTGACACGGTGACCGGCCCGACCGACATCGACGCACTGGAAAGCTGGATCAAGGCAGTGCCGTTGCGCACAGTGCCGCAGGATGTGCGGGCTGGGGTGGTGAGGTAGCCGCCCAAAAGTTTGGGAGGAAAATTGTAAATCTCTGCCCGACTAGTGACTTGTGCAGTCTCGTTGCGCTCTATCTTTTGTTCATGCGAGAAGTTGCTAAACTGCTCTGACGTTGGCGAATGAGGAAAGAGCATGGCAAAGAACTGGCGTAAAAAGTCATTGGCGTTAGCAGAATGGACAGCGCTCCAGAACGATTTCGCAAATCTTCAAATGATGACTGGTGCTCCGGAAGATTTGGCGATGTTCGCTGTGGGACATGCTGGTGAGCCTATTGACGACATTTACATTACAGGACCCGGCATCGAAGCGATTGAGGCGCGGTCACCAGGAGGTTGGGTGGATGCAGCCGCGCCAACTGGCCCTGACGTTTCTTTGTTGGTCGGCGCAGGTGATCCATGGAGCCTATTTGGCATCCAAACACCAGTCTGACGAGGCAGCGTTATGGATTGGTTCCGGGGTGGGCTTGCCGCTGCGATAACAACGGCTATCTCCGTTGTACCGTTCTTTCTTTATCTGCGACGAAAAAAGCAACGAGAGGCAGAGGGGGTTAATGTAGCGGAAGCTGAAATGAGACGTGCTCAGCGTATTGTCAGCTCAATCGGAACGGCGGCGGTCCATCTACTTCAGCTTTCAGGAGGGTTGGCTGTCGGCATATCAATGTTCGCGCTCCTTATCTTCATAGGCTCTGGATCGATCCTACCCAAGTATGAGGAGCTTTTATTGTTCACGTTACTGTTTCTCGGTGGTTGGGTCGTGTTCGTTTGGTGTCTCCGGATTACAGATGCGCTAGACGAGAAGAAGTAACCTACCCCCGCTTCGGCCACCAAGGCACAAACCCCGAAGTCCGCTCGACGTATTCCTTATACCCCGGCCGCCGCTCTTCCATGCCCTTTTCGAGCAGCGGCTTGCCCGACCATTTGGTCAGGGTGAAGGTCAGGAACACCGGCCCGATCACGCTCGCCAGCGCGACCCACAGGCCGGCGTCGGCGGCGGCGAGCCAGATGCCCCACCAGACGCAGGCGTCGCCGAAGTAGTTGGGGTGGCGGGTGTAGCGCCACAGGCCGGTCTGGAGCACGCGGCCCTTGTTGGCGGGATCGGCGCGGAAGGCGTTCAGCTGCGCATCGCCCACCGCCTCGAACACGATGCCGACCAACCACAGCGCGGCTCCGGCCAAGGCCAGTGCGCCCAGCGGTGCAGGCCTTCCGCTGGCGAGGATGCCGAGTTGTGCGGGCAGGCAAGTGATGAACAGCAGCAGCGCCTGCGGGGCGAAGACGAACTTGAGTGCGGCAGAGGCGAACCGGCCTTCCGCCTTGGCCTTGCCGAGCATCTTCGCATAGCGCGGGTCCTCGCCATGGCCGCTCCAGCGGGTGTAGAGGTGCCACGCCAGCCGCGCCGCCCAGATCATCGCCATGGCAGCAATCAGGCTCGCCCGCGCGCCGGGGCCGCCGCCCACATGCAGCCAAGAGGCCAAGGCCAGCACGCCCATGCCGCCGCCCCACACCGCGTCGATGAAGCTGACGTCGCCAATCTTCACCGCCACCCGCCACAGCAGGCCCATGCCGACCACGAGGATCGCGACGTTGATCAGCAGGGCGAGGAGCAGCGTATCAGGCATCGGACATCTCCGGCATTTCGGTCAGGCCCCGGCCGGGATGCTTCGGCGTGACCTTGCGGTAGATCTCGAAGATCTTGCGCATGTCCGCCTCGTAATCGCCAGATGGCCAGATGGCCGGGCCGAGGCCACCGGTCCTGGTGCCATAGTCCATCATGCCCACGACCATCGGCACCTTGGCCTTGAGCGCGATGTGATAGAACCCGCTGCGCCACTGGCCAACTGCGCTGCGCGTGCCTTCGGGCGCGATGGTCAGCATGAAGCGGTCACGCCGGGCAAACTCGGCGACCATCGCGTCCACGACGTTGCGGCGTGCCGAGCGGTCAATCGAAACCCCGCCCATGTCGCGCATGAAGCCGCCCAGCGGCCAGCGGAACAGGCTGTCCTTGGCCATGAAGTGCGGCTTGAGGCCAAGGTCCTCGGTCAGCCCGATGAAGTAGAGGAAGTCCCAGTTGGAGGTGTGCGGCGCGGCGATGATCACGCAGCGGCCGTCCTCGGGCGGCGTGCCATGCGCCTTCCACCCGCGCATGCGATAGAACGTGACCAGCGCCTTGCGCACGATCCGCGATAGCAGGCTGGGCCTGCGGTCCTCGATTGCCCCGACCATTTGATACTCCCCATGTGGGAGACTAGCGCGGGTTTTGGAGGCTGTCTAACGCTCGCCAGAATGTTGCACATGGTTTCGTCATTGCTTCGCTACGCTCGCAATGACGAGGAAATCGGAACGAGCGAATCGACTGCGATTTCAAGCCTCCGCCGCATCCGGCCACGCGGCCATCCGCGGCGTTGAGCGGCGCAGGAACAGGCTGGGCAGCTTGACCAGCATCAGCGACTTGTGGATCCAGTAATCGGCCCAGCGCTCGCGCCATTTCGCCTTGGCGCGCCCTTGGCCGTCGAGCCATGCGGCGTAGGGCATCCAGTGGTCGGGCTCGTCCTTCTCGACCACTTCGAAGATGCGCTTCATCGCCTTGTCCGAGCGGACGTGGCGGTTGGCGAGCAGCACTTCGACCTGCCGCATCCCGCGCTGTTCGGTGAGCATGATCACGCGGCACAGCTTTTCGAAGGCATCGGGGCTGGCAATCACGCCCTGCGTATCGAGGTCGTCGATGGAGCAGCCGAAGACCTTGAAGATGAACCGGTCGATGTGCCCGCAGGTGCTGTCGACGGCGAGCGGCATCGTCCCGCGCAATTCGAACCAGCGCTTGAACATGACGTAGTGCTTGCGCTCGTCCCCCCGGTGCTTCTCGATCGCGGCGATGAAGGCGGGATCGTCGGGACATCGCACCCGCACCGCCTCGAGCACGCGGTCGAGCGAAGTGTAGCCGCGATGCTCGTTGTAGAGGTAGATCGAGGCGAGCACGTCGAGAAAGCGGGCGCGGAAGAGATCGCGCAAGCGGAGACGGGACAATGTCAAAGATTTGGTCATGCTGGGCATCGTGTCATGCTGACGCTTCGCAAAGTGACTGTAAAATGAACAAAATCAATCTTGATCAATACTTCTTCATGGTCAATGAATATCGCTCCTGAAGGGAGTGTGGATTTTGCGTCGATTTATCGTGATGGTGCTTGGTGTTCTTGCAGTTCTCGCCGGAGCATCTCCAGCGGTTGCCGAACGACCAGCAGCGGACTTTGCCCGTCTGCCGATGCTTGAAGCGCCAAGTCTGTCGCCGAACGGCAAGCTGGTCGTCGCGATGGCCTCGATTGCGGGCAAGCAGGAGCTGGTCATCATCAAGGCCGACGGCGGCGGACTGCAGGCGCGGTTGCCCGTAAAGGACGTGGACGTGCGCTATGTGCGCTGGGTCAATGACGAATGGCTGATCGCCACGGTCGGAGTGGAAATCCCTGCCATGGGCGGCATGGGCCTCGGCACCCGGCTGATCGCCTTCCGCACAGACGGATCGGACGCACACTTCCTGATCGACCGGCGCGATGGCGGTGCGGGCTTCAGCATGGCCGATGTGCTCTGGGTGGCACGGGACGGCTCGCCGCGCATCCTGCTCGCCTCGCAGACGTCGTTCTACCTTGCCGACGAGGGTTTCTGGCCGAACGTATCGATGGTCGATGTCGCGACGAACACATTCAGCAAGCTGGTCTGGCCGCGCGAGGGCGTGCAGGACTGGTATGCCGATCGCGATGGCAACGTGCGTCTTGGCATCGGTATCGAGAAGGACGGTTTGCGTTATCGCGCGCTCTATCGCGCCAGCAACAAGGACAATTTCGACGAGTTCGCCAATGTCCGGCGGACCGAGGAGCTGATCGTTCCTGACGTCATCCTCGCCGACGGATCGGCGATCGCTTTCAGCACCCGGAGCGGAACCAACGCCGCCTACAAGCTCGATCTCAAGACCATGCAGGTCGGCGAAAAGCTGTTTGATGCCGGTGCCTACGACATGTCGAACCTCTTTCTCGACAAGCAGCAGACCCGCGTCCTCGGCTACGGGTTTACCGATACGCGCTTTCGCACGGTATGGATCGACGAGGGCCGGAAGAAGATTCAGGCGCAGCTGGAGGCGAACTTCCCCGGCAAGCAGATCCGCATCGTCAGCCTCAGCGAGGACGAGAAGGTCCTCCTGTTCAAGGTCGAAAGTCCTTCTGCACCGGGCGCCTACTATGTGTTCGAAGCCGGCCAGCCACTCACCCGGCTTGCGCTTGAAAACGCGACGCTCGGGACAAGAGCGCTGGCACCGGTCAGGACCGTTGCCTACAAGGCCCGCGACGGGATGGACCTGACTGCGGTGCTGACTCTGCCCGCAGGCGTCGACGCGAAGAACCTGCCGGTAATCGTGATGCCCCACGGTGGTCCCGCCGCGCGCGACGACGAGAGCTGGGATTGGTGGGCGCAGTTCCTGGCCGATCGCGGCTATGCGGTGATCCAGCCCAACTTCCGCGGTTCCACCGGCTTCGGCACGGCATTCCAGCAGGCCGGTGCGGGCCAGTGGGGCTACAAGATGCAGGACGATGTCGACGATGCCCTTGCCTATCTCGGCAAGGAAGGCATCGGCGACGTCAAGCGGGCTTGCGTGGTCGGCGGTTCCTACGGCGGGTACGTTGCCATGCGCGCGGCCGAGCGCAATCCGGACCTCTATCGCTGCGCGGTGAGCTATGCCGGGGTTGCCGATCTGCCCGAGATGATCAAGTACGACCGCAACTTCATCGGCGGTCTTGGCAGCACCGAATACTGGCGCACGCGCGCAGAGGACCTGTCAGAAGTCTCTCCGAACAACCACGCTTCACGGACAGCAATTCCGATTCTGGTGATCCACGGCAAGAAGGATCGGCGCGTTCCGTTCGCGCAGTCGAAGAACTACGTCGACAGGCTCAAGAAGGCGGGCAAGGCGCACGAGTTCTTTATCCAGCCCGAGGGCGACCACTTCTTCAGCCGCGAGGAAGACCGGCTGACCTTCCTGACCCAGATGGAAGCCTTCCTCGACAAGCACAACCCGGCGAACTGATCGCGGCCTTCGGGCTTTGCGGTTGCGCGGTGGAGGCCTATGGGGGCTGCAACCGCGCAACTGCAGGGCGTTCGTTTCATGGCCTTTTTTACCCAGAACCCCAAGTTCGACTGGATCCTTCGCTGCGGCTGGAAGGGCCTGTGCCCGAAGTGCGGCAAGGACCCGATGTTCGCGGGCTGGCTCAAGCTGCAGAAGACCTGCCCGGAATGCGGGCTGGATTACCGCTTTGCCAATGCCGACGATGGTCCGGCCTTCTTCGCGCTGTGCATCACGGCTTTCCCGCTGACCTTCTTCGCGGTCTGGCTGGAGGTTGCCTACGCGCCGCCGTGGTGGGTCCATGTGCTGACATCGGTGCCGATCCTCGGGATCGGCTGCCTTGCCACGCTGCGACCGTTCAAGGGCTGGCTGGTCGCCTCGCAATATGTGAACAAGGCAACCGAGGCTGGCACCGAAGGCCTGTGGGCCAAGCTCCACGCACGCGAGGACGAAGCACAGTAAGGCAATCGCCCGAAGGCAGACGTATGCGTTGATTGCAGATTGCCGCAAACCGGTTAGGCATGGCCCAAGATGATCCCGGGGAACGTTCACGCATTGGGGGACGTGACGCCTGCGGGACAATTGGAGAGCGGAATGTCTCAAGGCAACGGCGCACACGGCGCAGGCGGCAACCTCGGGTTTATCGGACTGATCGTCGCGGTCGCCACCATCGGCGGCTTCATGTTCGGCTACGATTCCGGCGCGATCAACGGCACGCAGGACGGGTTGAAGCATGCCTTCGGGCTGGGCGAGGCCGAGCTGGGGCTGACGGTCAGCTCGCTCCTGCCCGGCTGCGCGCTGGGCGCGTTCCTTGCCGGACGCTTTGCCGACATCTGGGGCCGCCGCGCGGTGATGATGATGGCGGCGGCGCTGTTCGTGCTATCGGCGCTCGGCTCGGGCGCGGCGCCTTCGGCGCTGGTGCTGGCCTTTGCACGCTTCCTTGCAGGCGCGGCGGTTGGCGCGGCGAGCGTGCTTTCGCCTGCCTATATCTCCGAAGTGACGCCTGCCCATATTCGCGGCCGTCTGTCGAGCGCGCAGCAGGTAATGATCATTTCCGGCCTCACCGGAGCGTTCCTTGCAAACTACTGGCTGGCAGGAGCCGCCGGGTCCTCGCTCGGGGCGTTCTGGGGCGGTTATCCTGCGTGGCGCTGGATGTTCTGGGTTCAGGCGGTCCCGGCGTTGCTGTTCCTGGTGACGCTGCTGCTGATCCCGGAAAGCCCGCGCTTCCTTGTCGCCAAGGGCCGGATCGAGGAGGCACGCGGCGTGTTGGCCAAGCTGTTCGGCGCTGCTTCTGCCGATATCAAGCTCGCCGAAATCCGGGCCTCGCTCGCGGTCGACCATCAGCCGAGCCTTGCCGATATCCAAAAGCCCGGCGGCGGCTGGCGGCCGATCGTGTGGGTGGGCATCGGGCTCGCCGTGTTCCAGCAGCTCGTCGGCATCAACGTGGTGTTCTACTATGGCGCGGTGCTGTGGCAGGCGGTTGGCTATTCCGAAGCCGATGCGCTGAAGATCAACATCCTGTCGGGCGTGGTCTCGATCGCCGCCTGCCTTGTTTCCATCGGGCTGGTCGACAAGATCGGGCGCAAGCCGCTGCTGCTGATCGGCTCGGCGGGAATGACGGTGACGCTGGGCGTGCTGGCCTGGTGCTTCGCGCAGGCCTCGACCGGAGCGGACGGCGCGCTGGTCCTGCCTGACGGCGTCGGAACCATCGCGCTCTATGCGGCGAACCTCTACGTCGTGTTTTTCAACATGAGCTGGGGCCCGGTGATGTGGGTCATGCTGGGCGAAATGTTCCCCAACCAGATGCGCGGATCGGCGCTGGCGGTGGCGGGCGCGGCGCAGTGGCTGGCGAACTTTGCGGTCAGCTCGAGCTTCCCGTGGATGGCGGGCAACATCGGCTTGCCGGTGACCTACGCCGCCTACACCGCTTTCGCCGCGATCTCGCTGGTGTTCGTGTGGACCTCGGTCAGCGAAACCAAGGGCAAGGAACTGGAGGCGATGGAAGGGTAAAGGCTCAGGCCGCCTTCCACCGCACCGGCAGGGCCTTGAACCCGCCGACGAAGGTGGAGTTCACGCGGCGCGGTTCTCCCGCAAGTTCGAGGCTGTCAACGCGGTCGAGCAGCACGTCGAGCAGGATGCGCATCTCAAGGCGTGCGAGGTGCAGGCCGAGGCACTGGTGCGAGCCTGCGCCGAACGCTGCGTGGCGGTTGGCCGGGCGCGTGGGATCGAACTTGCGCGGATCGGGGAACTGCGCCGGATCGTGGTTCGCCGCGACATAGTTGAGCATCAGCCAGTCGCCCGCAGCGATCTGCTGGCCGCCAAGCTCGGTGTCGGTCGCTGCCGTGCGCATGAAGTGCTGCACCGGCGTGGTCCAGCGGATCGCTTCCTCGACGATGCCCGGCAGCAGGCTGCGGTCGGCCTTGGCGCGGGCGAAGAGGTCCGGATCGCGGGCGAGGGCGAGCACGGCACCGGCGGACGAGGCCGAGGTGGTATCGTGCCCTGCGCTGGCGATGATAGTGTAGTAGCCTGCCGTATCGCGATCGCTCATCGGTCCGCCGTCGATCACTGCGTTGGCGATGACCGTGGCAACGTCCTCGCTCGGGTTGCGCCGACGTTCCGCGGCAAGGGCTGCAAAGTATCGTTCGAATTCGGCAACTGCCCCTGCAAATATCGCCGCGATCTGCTCGGGTTGCAGGTCCTTCATGCCTGACTGGTTAAGATCCTCGTCCTGTGCCCCGAACAGTTGCTGGGTAAGGAACAGCATTTTGGGTTCGTCTTCGGGCGGCACGCCGAGAATCTGCATGACGACATGGAGCGGATAAGGGGCAGCGACAATCGCCACGAAATCACCCTCTCCTCCATTGGCGTCGCCAGCCGCCACCATCCGGTCGATGGATTCGTTGGCGATCCTGCGGATCTCGCCGTCCAGTTTCGACAGGTTCTTGGGCATGAACCAGTCCTGCGTCAGGCGGCGCAGCTTGGGATGCTTGGGCGCGTCCATCTGTACCAGCGATTCCACCAGATGCGGGCTGCCGCCGGTGATCGAGCGGGCGAACGCGTCGGCAACGCGCAATGTGAAAATAGGGGACTTCGGGTTGTTGAGGAACGTCGCATTGTCCTTGCTGACCTTCATCACCTCGTCAAAGCCCGATACCAGCCAGAACGGCTCGTGCTCGTCACCGGGCGCGACGACGCGGGCGACCGGGGCATTCGCGCGCAGGGTGTCGAACTGGTCGAGCAGCGGGTCCCACGCGCCGTAGGACTTGGGATCGATCACTGCGCGGCCCAGTTCGGGCGCGACAAGGGGGAGGCTGGCCATGGTTCGGGTCCTTGTGAGTCAGGCGTTCGCGGCTTCGTAGGCCTGCTTGTATTCGTCGCGCAGCAACCGCTTGAACAGCTTGCCGGTGGGCTCGCGGGGAAGCTCGGCGCGGAAGTCGATCTGGCGCGGCATCTTCACGCGCGAGAGCTGCGGTCCGAGCCAGTCGGCGAGTTCGGCAGCGAGCGCTGGCCCCGCTTCGGCCATGTCGCGCGGCTGGACGACGGCAACGACCTTCTCGCCCATGTCGGGATCGGGCGCGCCGATTACCGCGACGTCCGCCACCTTGGGGTGGGTGACGAGCAGGTTCTCGATCTCCTGCGGGTAGATGTTCACCCCGCCCGAAATGATCATGAAGCTCTTGCGGTCGGTCAGGAACAGGTAGCCGTCCTCGTCGACCCAGCCGACGTCGCCGAGGCTGGTCCAGCCGTGCTTGTTGGTGGCATCGCGGGTCTTGTCGGGATCGTTGTGATAGCTGAACGGGCTGCCGCCTTCGAAGAAGACCTGGCCTTCGCTGCGAGGCGGAAGTTCGTCACCCTCCTCGTTGCAGATGCGGATCGTGCCGAGGATCGCGCGGCCGACCGAGCCGGGGCGCTGCAGCCATTCCTCGCTGGTGATGAAGGTGAACCCGTTGCCCTCGGTGCCGGCGTAATACTCGCGCAGGGCCGGGCCCCACCATTCGATCATCGCCTGCTTGACCGGCACCGGACAGGGCGCGGCAGCATGGATCGCGCACTTGAGCGTGGAGGTGTCGTACTTCGTGCGGACGTCGTCGGGCAGCTTGAGCATGCGGACGAAGTGCGTCGGCACCCACTGGCTGTCGGTGACCTTGTACTTCTCGATCAGTTCGAGCGCGTGTTCGGGTTCGAACTTCTCCATCGCGACGACCGTACCGCCCATGCGGTGGATGGTCATCGACCAGCGCAAGGGGGCGGCGTGGTAGAGCGGGGCGGGGGAGAGATAGATGGCATCGCCGGTGATGCCGAAAGCTTGGGATGCGATGCCGATCAGCGAGTTGACCGCGCCGATCTCAGGGTCTTCGGGCAGGGGAATGCGCACGCCCTTGGGCTTGCCGGTGGTGCCCGAGGAATAGAGCATGTCGCAGCCCGCGCGCTCGTCGGCGATGGGCGTGGTGGGCATGGCATCGAGCGCGGCGTCGAGCGAGAGTGGTCCTTGCGTATCGAGGCGGAGCTGCGGAACGTCCGGCGAAAGCTTGGCCACTTCGTCGAGCACCGGCGCGGTATAGGCCGAGCCGATCAGCAAACGGCTGCCGCTGTCCTGCGCGATATAGGCGATCTCGGGCGCGGCGAGGCGGCTGGAGACGGCGACATAGACGAGCCCTGCGCGCTGCGCGCCCCAGGCCAGCGAGAAGAAATCGGCGCGGTTTTCAAGGCACAGCGCGATGGTGTCACCGATCTGCAAGCCCCGTGAGCGCAGCAGCTGGGCGAACTGGTTGGAGCGGGCGTCCATCTGCGCATAAGTCACCACCTCGCCGCTGCCGCCCATGATCACGGCGGGGCGGTCAGGGTTGCGGGTGGCGTGGTACTTGGGGTGGAAGTGCACCGGCCTCGTCCTCTCGTGTCGCGGCGGACTCATGCCGCCGTTTTGCGAGAGATTAACCGATCAGTTAAGCTGCGCAACCGCGATTTGCGCGCACACCTGTCGAGGCCTGTCGCAATTCTTGCCCGATCCTTTCATGCTGCGGCGATCCGCCAAACCCGTCACTTCGCCAGGTTACTTCGGCGCAGGCAGTACCCTGTCGATCGGATAGATCACGCCATTGCGCGCCATGATCGGCTCACCGACAAGCTTGGGCGCGTCATCGCCTTGCCCCAGCCGGACTTCATTGCCCTGTCGGGAGAGCGCGATGGGCTCGCCGCCAAGCGTGGCGAGGCGGACGGTGCCCTTGGTGCGGTCCAGCCCCTGCTCCAGATCGCTGCGCCCGACATAGCCCGGCGAGAGATGCTGGCTGACCAGCGCGAGTAGCTGCACTTTGCCCTCGTCGCTCTTCAGTGCGGTGCGATCAGCCTCCGGCAGCGCGGCGATGGCTTCATTGGTGGGCGCGAACAAGGTGTAGCTGCCGACGCCTTCGAAGGTCTTCTCGAGCCCTGCGGCCTTGACCAGTCCGGCGGTCTCCGAAAGGTCGCTGCTGTCATCGAGCGCGTCGAAGAGGTCCTTGTCCGTTGATGCCTGCGCGGCGGCAGTGCTGCCTTTTGCGTCGGGCGCCGAATCGTTCTTGTCGCAGCCTGCCAGCCCCAGTGCGGCGGCGGCGATCAGCATGGGCCAACGTACCATTTGCATCCCCTATTTCTGTTCTGTTCTGGCGGTTCAGGCGATCAGTTCGATCACGGTGCGGACCAGCTGCGTGGTCGGGTCGACTTCGTAGACGTAGCCGTCGCTGTAGCGATAGAGGCTCTCGGGCGTATCGGCGTAGCGGTCGCGCCAGGTGGGGGGCACGTTGTAGAAGTCGTAGCCTGCGGGCATCGGCTGGCCGACGGACCACTGGTCGCCCGTCAGCAGCGCGGCGATGCCCTGGATCAGCTGCGACTGCGGATCGACCTCGAAGATTGCGTTCTGGGCGTAGCGATAGGTGTTGCGATCATCGAAGCCGTAGAAGCGGTCGTAGTAGGTCGGCACGGCGTAGTCGGTGTACTGGCCTGGCCAGACCTGACCGCCGAACAGCGCGCCGCCTAGCAGCGGCACTATGCCCGAGACGAGGCCGGTGCTGCCGACGCGGTACATGTAGCCGTTGCCGTAGCGCCAGTCGTTATCGTTGCCGAGGTAGCGCACGGGGTACCAGTCGCCCCAGCTGCGCGGGGCCGAAAGCTTTTTTGCCTGTCCGGGGGGCAGGCAACCGTTGTTCTTCTTCGCAAGGCCCGGCGGGCAGTTGGTCGATACGGGGATCAGGAAGCGGCGGTCGTCGTAGCGATAGCGTCCGTCCTGCCACTGGCGGCTGGCGACGCGTATGATGTCGCGGTCGCCGCGTGCGATCTGGCGGTCGGGCTTGTCGTTCCTGTCGGGGCGAAAATTCTTGTCAGTATTTGCGCGCATCGCTTTTTCAGGCCGCGCATCGGCGTGCTTTTCGGGGCCGCGGACCTTGTCCAGGCCGCGTTCGGCCTTGGCCGACTTGCCGGCTTTCTCGGCCTTAGCAGGGCCGCCCCCGTGGCCACCGTCGTGTCCGTTGCCCTTGCCCTGGGCGAGGGCAGGCGCGCCGATGGCAAGGGTGGCAGCGCCAGCCATGAGCAGAAATAGCCGCATAATCATTCTCCGGAACCGTCGTGCCTGACAACGTGCGCCTTGTCCCTGCGGTTCCCGCGCTCTAGGGCGAGGCATGATTGCACGCGAACTTCTCGGCACCGCGCAGGTGCCCGATGGCGAAGAGCTCAAGCTCTACAGGCACGACCGCGATTTCATGATCGTGCTTGGCCACAACGAACTGATGAGCACGCGGCAGAACGGCTCGGAGATCGCGCTCGCAACACAAAGCTGGGCGCGGATAGCCAAGGCACAGCGCCCGGCGATGCTGATCGGCGGCTATGGCATGGGCTTCACCCTGCGCGCCGCGCTGGAGAAGCTGCCGTCCGATGCGCATGTGACCGTGGCCGAACTGGTGCCCGAGATCATCCAGTGGGCGCGCGGGCCGATGAAGGAGCTGGAAGCGGGCTGCCTCGACGATCCGCGCGTGCGGCTGGTGATGACCGACGTTGCCGACGTGATCTCGGCCAATGCGCTCTCGGTGGGCGGCACGGGCTACGACGCGATCCTGCTCGATGTCGACAACGGGCCGGACGGGCTGGTGCGGACGAAGAACAACCGGCTCTACACGATGCGCGGGCTTCGCACCGCGATGGACGCGCTGCGCCCCGGCGGCGTGCTGGCGATCTGGTCTGCGGCGCGCGACCCGAACTTCACCCAGCGGCTGAAGGCAGCGGGCTTCGATGTGGACGAGGTGGAAGTGCGCGCGCGGACCAATGGCAAGGGCGCCAAGCACGTGATCTGGTTTGCGAGCGTTTGATGCATAGCGCGGGGGTCTGCCCACCCCGCTGCGACTAGGTTCGCTTCGCTCTCCAAGTCTCGCGGCCCTCCCGCCTGCGGGAGGGCTGGATGAAGCGCTGCGTGTCTCTCCCCTCCCGCAAGCGGGAGGGGCTGGGGGTGGGCATCGCGGATACGCGATAAAGCAAAGCATCCGCTGGCGAGTGCGGACGGTAACGCCGGTGGGAAAGCACAGATCGCGCGACCGGTGCGGTGCCGTCGTGGCACGCGCGGGGAGGGCGCGGGACCGGTTGCGAGTGGCCGGGGGGCGGTTCCGGACCCCTTGTCGGCTCAGCCTGAGGGCGGACATATGTGAAAGGACGAAGCTTTGGCAGCGGCTCGCGGGCTGCCTTGGCTTCTTGGCAAGCGGCTGCGTGAAAAGAACCTGTCGTTTGTGCTGACACTGTCGCACAATCATGGCGGGTTCCGCATCCGCAGCGTCGCTCAGGGTTCGGCGCCGTGCTATCAGCCCTGGGGTGTCCTGTCTGTCCTTGGGTAACGACAGGGTTTGCCCGGTGGGTCTTGGGCTTTACGCCCCGCATTGAACCCACGCGCACCTGCCGCACCGATCGCGCCGGAAGCGTCAGCACACAGCATCAGCTTCCGAAGGGAGAGGAGCGGGTTGGCCTTTTGCCCTCTCCTGACCTGTGGGCGAGGCGTATAACCTATATGGTTCGTTTTGTCAACCCACAAGCTAACTTCGTCATTCCCGCGCAGGCGGGAATCCAGGTGGGGCGAGGTTGTCGTCGCGATGCGACGGTGTTGTTTGTCGCTGGATTCCCGCCTGCGCGGGAATGACGAAGGGCGCGTGGATTCCGGGGCGACGGACATCGGCCATTCTTAGCTATTACGGCTGCTTGAATTTCCATTCTTTCTCTAGGCTCAGGACCCATTGATTGGCTGAGGGGGATGTGATTCAGGCTCCGCGAGGAGACTGAGCATGAGCGACCTGTACTGGCTGACGGACGAGCAGATGGCTCGCCTTTCGCCGTATTTCCCCAAGAGCCACGGCAAGCCGCGGGTTGACGACCGGCGGGTTCTGAGTGGGATCATCTTCGTCAACCGGAACGGCCTGCGCTGGCGGGATGCGCCAAGGGAGTATGGGCCACACAAGACATTGTATAACCGATGGAAACGGTGGGGCGCGATGGGCGTGTTTGGCCGGATGATGGAAGGCCTGTCCGCCCAGAGGGCCGAACCTCAGACACTCATGATCGACGCGACCTATCTCAAGGCTCACCGCACGGCTTCCAGCCTTGGGGTAAAAAAGGGGATCTTGGGCGCCTGATCGGACGGACCAAGGGTGGCATGAACACCAAGCTTCACGCGATAACCGATGCCAACGGCCGCCCCCTGAGCTTCTTCATCACGGCCGGCCAAATCAGCGATTACACCGGCGCAGCGGCCCTGCTCGACGACCTGCCCAAGGCACAGTGGATGCTTGCCGATCGGGGCTATGATGCCGAGTGGTTCAGGGACGCGCTTGAGCAAAAGGGCATCAAGCCCTGCATTCCGGGCCGGAAATCCCGCTCCATCCCCGTCAAGTACGACAAGCGCCGATACAAGCGGCGCAACCGCATCGAGATCATGTTCGGCCGTCTCAAGGACTGGCGACGCGTGGCAACGCGATACGACCGCTGTCCAACCGTCTTCTTCTCCGCCCTCGCACTCGCCGCAACCGTGCTCTTCTGGCTGTGATCAGTGAGTCCTGAGCCTAAGTACCGTTTCAGCTTTTCAGCATTGGCCCTTCCCGAAAATCTGCTGGAACCAATCCAGACGTGAAACTCGGATTTGGAAGTGGCATTTATGGCTTTGACATATGTAGTATCGCCGCACGTGGACATGCGAGTTATTACTCTTTGTCCAAAGGAATCGGCCGTCATTGCCGATTGGACCTTCAATTCACTCTTCTCGCTGTTCGCGAAGGCCGATAAGTCGATGATAAAGCGGCCGACTTGCTTCTCGTCTATCTGAGCTATTCCGGCATAAAAATCCGAATAAAAGATGGGACAAATTCCCGGATTGGAAGTCGGCGAAACTGCCAGAAGCAGGGCCACAAGGCTGCCAACGGTCAATATGATGCTGCGTCTTTTGCTGGCCGTCATTCCAGGCTCCGTCGATCTACGATCTTGATGGAGTTCCGCGCTCACCGCCCCTTCCGCAGCACAATATACACCGCCCCCGCACCCCCATGCCTCGGCTGCGCGGGCCTCACCGCCGCGATCTGGCTCGCATGGGGGCTGTGGGCGAGCCAATCCAGCAGTTTGGCGCGGATGACGCCTCGGCGGTTGCCGCGTTGGTCTTGTTCGTCGTGGGGGCGGGGTTTGCCGGCGATCAGGAGCATGACGCGGGCGCCCATGGCGATGGCCTGGGCGATGCTGCCGGTGAGGCGGGCGTGGGCGGCGTCGAGGGTGAGGCCGTGGAGGTCTATGGTAACGTCGGGGGTGATTGGCCCTCGTGCCAGCTTGCGGTCCCAGCTGGAATCGAGGCCGTGGTTTTGCAGGGGGCGGGCGACGGGTGTCGGCGTTGGCGTGGGAAGCGGCGGGGGGACGCGGCCTTTCACGCGCTTTGCCGGTGGCGGCGGCGGGAGCGTGATCGCGGGCGTTGCTTCAAGCGCCTTTGCTTTGGGGCGGGGCGGGTGGAGCGGGGTGATGGTGGCGGCGACCTTGTTCCACAGGTCGGCCTCCTCTGCTGAGAGGCCTCGGGGCGCCCTGCTCACTGCTGGCCGAGACGCGCCAGCGTCCCCTTGGGCAGGAGGATGAGGGCGCGGCCCCGCGCGCTCATGCCGCCCGCGATCTGGCGGGCTTCGAGGCCTGCGCCCCAGAAGCTGTCAAAGCGGTTGGCGCCCTGGATCGCGCCGCCGGTGTCCTGCGCGACCCATAGGCCGCTGGCTTCCTTGCGGTCTACCTGCAGCCAGACGGGTGCGCCCAGCGGCACGAAGGCGGGGTCGACCGCGACGGTGCTGCGGCCCGCGATGGGCACGTTCAGCGCGCCGACCGGGCCGGGACCGGCCAGTTCGCGGAAGAAGACGTAGCTGCGGTTCTGGCGCATCAGCTGTTTGCCGGCGTCGGGGAAATCGCGCAAGTATTGCTGGATGCCCTGCATCGAGCCGGAATACTGGCCGGGCGATGAGCCGATCAGCCCGCGTTCGCGCATCAAGGAGCCGATGCCGGTGTAGGGGTGGCCGTTCTGTCCGGCAAACCCGAGGCGGATCACGCTGCCATCGGGGCCGCGCAGGCGCCCCGAGCCCTGAATCTGGAGGAAGAAGAACTCGACCGGATCGGCGGCCCATGCCAGTTCGAGGCCCTTGCCTGCGAGCACGCCGTCATCGATCTGGCCGCGATCATAGTAGGGGGTGAATACGCCCGCGTCGTCGTAGCGGCCCCATGGCATCCTGCCATCGGGCTGGGGTTGCGCGTCGCCGGGGTTCGCGCGGACGAGGTCTTTGGGCAGGGCATAGACCGGAACGTCGAAACCCGGCTGGCGGGTGCGGGAGCCTGCGATCTCGGGCTCGAAATAGCCGGTGACGAAAGCCGCGCCATCGCCGACTTCGGCGGTTTCGAAATAGGTGGTGAAGAACCGCGCGGCCTCGCCCTCGGGCCAGGTGGGGGCGGCGGCGCAGGCGGGGGCCCAGTCCTCGGGGCGGGTGAGGCCGGAATTGTCGGTGCGCTTGGTGACGCGGGGGCAGGACTTGGCGAAGGCCTGCAGCGCGGCGGCGGTGTTCTCGGGCTTGAAGCCGAGGCCTGCGGCAACGGGGCCGCGCATGACGCCGGTGAGCGCGGCGTTGGCGGGTTTGACGGTTGGCGGCGTGGGCGGGGTGACGGGGCGCGGGCCGGCGGTTTCCGGGACAAGCCGCACGCAGCCGCCAAGCAGGGTGAGGGCAAGGAGGGTTGCGAATTTGGCTTTGCCGATCATTCGCCATCCTCCTCCAAGCGCGCCATTCCCAACTTCGTCATGCTGAACTTGGTTCAGCATCCATCTTTCGGCCTGCACCGTCCGTGGGTGGGGAAAGATGGACCCTGAAACGAGTTCAGGGTGACGAAATGCGGAGGCCATAGTTGGAGACTACAGCGGTACGCCTTGCTGGCAAGTGGCCGATCAGGCCTCGTCGGTCTCGTCGAGCAGCCAGTCGGGATCGCGCGAGGTGAGGTCGCGGCTGAAGGTCCACAGGTCGCGTGCTTCGATGGCATCGTCGAGCGAACCGGCGATGACCTGACCTTCGGCGTTGCGGGTGACCGAGGCGATGTCAGCCAGGAAGCGGACGGTGATGCGCGCGGTGCGGCCTTCGATCGAGGCGGCGACGATGCGCGCTTCCTCGATGCGAATCACGCGCGCGTCGATCACTTCGCCAGCTGCGGTGCGGGCATCGATCGCGGCGGTGAAGCCTTCGAGCACGTCAGCGTCGCAAAGCTGGGCCAGCTCGTCCTTGTCGCCACGCCAGAAGGCTTCGAGGATCATGGCATAGGCGCCCTTCGACCCGGCGAGGAACTGGGCGACATCGAAGCGGCGATCAGCCGAAATGATGGCGCGCACGCCAGCTTCGGCGCTGTTGTCGAACGTGTTGATTTCAGGCGCTGCCAGCTCACGCGAGCGGGGAGCGGCCGAGCCACCCGCTTGCGTCACGGGCGGCTGGGCGGCCTTGGGGTTCTGCGCGGAGGGATCGGGCTGTTCGATCCGGCGGCGCATCGGCTCCTCGTCACGCTCGGGCCGGCGGCCGAGGACGGAATAGAGACGCAGGCCGAGGAAGGCTGCAATCATCGCCAGGATCACAATTTGAACAATCACGCGCAAGATTCCCGAACTGTCCATGGCCTGCAAGAGCGCATGGCGTCATTCCAACGTGCCTCAAATAGGTACGGATTACAAATGAACAACGCGTGCATGGCCCTTTGGGCTGATCACTTGGGCTGAAATTTCGCCCGTCTGTGGCAGTTTGGTTCCAGAGAAAGGCGGATTGCGGGGCAAACCCCATGGTGCTAGTCGCGCCGACCAAGGGAAACCCAGACAGAAAGCACGTCTCTCATGGCCGACGAAGGCAACATCATCTCGAATCTCAACCTTGATGGCCCGATGCCGAACGGTGAGGATACCTCGCCCGCGATCGGCCTGATCTCGCAGTACGTGAAGGACCTTTCGGTCGAAAACCCGAATGCGCCCGAATCCTACCAGTGGACCGAAGCGCCCGACATCGCAGTGGACTTCAACATCTCGGCCCGCGCGATCCAGCCCGAGATCCACGAGATCGAGCTGAAGATCAACGTGACCTCGAAGGGCGCGCAGGGCACTGCGTTCATCGTCGAGCTGGCCTATTGCGGCCTCATCGGCATGCGCAACGTGCCCGACGATCAGGCCCATCCGTTCCTGTTTGCCGAAGGTCCGCGCATCCTGTTCCCGTTCGCCCGCCGCATCATCGCCGATGCCGTGCGCGATCTGGGCTATCCGCCGCTGATGCTCGAGCCGGTCGACTTCACCGGCCTGTACATGCAGCAGCTGGCGCAGGCCCAGGCGACGGCAGAAGCGACTCCGGCCGGTCAGGCCTGATCTGACACCTGATCCGGTGGCCCGAGGGATGCGCCCATGAACCTCCTCAAGGCCACCGGTTCGATTGGCGGGCTGACGCTGCTCAGCCGCATTCTGGGCCTCGTGCGCGACAGCCTGTTCGCGCGGTTTGTCGGCGCGGCGTTTGCTTCCGACGCGTTCCTTGTCGCGTTCCGGCTGCCCAACATGTTCCGCGCGCTGTTTGCCGAAGGGGCGTTTGCCAGCGCCTTCATCCCGATGTTCAACAAGAAGGTCGCCGACCCCGAGGGCAAGGGCCTGCGCGACGGGCTGGACTTTGCCGAGGCGGCGCTGGCGGTGCTGCTGCCGGTGCTGCTGTTCATGACGGTGGTGCTCGAGGTCTTCGCCTGGCCGGTGACGCTGCTGCTTTCGGGCAGGTTCAACGGGGTGAGTGCGGATCAGTTTGCCTATGCGGTGGAACTGTCGCGCTGGACGATTCCCTATCTGATGCTGATCAGCATCGTCTCGCTGTTTGGCGGCATTCTCAATTCGCTGGGCAAGTTCTGGGTCAATGCGGCGGCGCCGATCCTGCTGAACCTGACGCTGATCGTGGCGCTGCTGGGCTTCCATTCCGACGATCCGCTGGTGACCGCGCGCAATCAGGCGATTGCGGTCTCGGTTTCGGGCGCGCTGCAGCTGGCGTGGCTGGCGTGGGCCTGCCGCAAGAATGGCGTGCGGCTGCGTTTGCGGCGTCCACGGTTTTCGCCGGAAGTGAAGCAGCTGCTCAAGCTGATCCTGCCGGCGGCAGCGGGTGCAGGGGCGGTGCAGATCAATCTGGTGATCTCGACCGCGCTTGCCGCATCGCTGCTCGATCATGGCTCGGTCACTTATATCTACATGGCCGACAGGCTGAACCAGTTGCCGCTGGGGCTGATCGGCATCGGGCTTGGCACCGTGCTGCTGCCGACGATCTCGCGCCAGTTAGGCGGGGGCGAAGAGGCCGCCGCGATGGAGACGCAGAACCGGGGGATGGAGCTGGCGCTGCTGCTGACGCTGCCCGCGACGGTCGCGCTGGTGCTGTGCGGCGAGCCGATTGCTGCGGCGCTGTTCGGCTATGGCAAGTTCGACGCCAACGACACGCACTTTACCGCGCAGGCGCTGGCGGCGTTCTCGATCGGCCTTCCCAGCTACATTCTGGTGAAGGTGCTGACGCCGGGTTACTACGCGCGGCAGGATACCAAGACGCCGGTGCGATATGCCACGATCTCGATGGTGGTGAACCTCGTCGGCAATCTTGCGCTGATCGTGCCGCTCAAGCACATGGGCCCGCCGCTGGCGACGGCCATCGCGTCGACCGTCAACGTCTGGCTGCTCTATCATACGCTGGTCAAGCGCGGGCACTTTGCGGCGGACGCCAGGCTCAAGCGGCGGACGGTGCGGCTGGCGCTGGCGGCGGTGGCGATGGGGGCGGTCCTCTGGGCAGGACAGGGGCTGGTGATGCCCTATGTCCATGGCACATGGACTATCCGGATCGCGGCGATGGCGTCTCTGGTCACGTCCGGGGTCGTCGTCTATGGCCTTGCCGCCGTCCTGACCGGGGCTTTCCGGGTGGACGACCTCAAGCTTCTCCTGCGGCGTCGCCGCTCCAACTGAAGGCAGTCAAATGCGTATCGTTTCGGGCATCCAGCCAACCGGCAATCTCCACCTCGGCAATTACCTGGGTGCGATCCGGAACTGGGTGCGCATGCAGGACGAATGGTCGGCCAAGGGCGGGCAGTGCCTCTATTTCCTCGCCGATCTTCACGCCATTTCGATGCCGCATTCCCCGGCAGAGCTGGCTGCCAACACGCGTGAAATGGTTGCGGCGCTGGTTTCGTGCGGGATCGATCCGGACAAGTCGATCCTGTTCAACCAGGCGCAGGTTCCGGCCCATGCCGAGCTGCAATGGTTGCTCAATGGCACGGCGCGGATGGGCTGGCTCAACCGCATGACGCAGTGGAAGGATAAGGCGGGCAAGAACCGCGAAGGCGCGAGCGTGGCGCTGTTCACCTATCCGGTGCTGCAGGCGGCTGACGTGCTGCTCTATCAGGCGACGCACGTGCCGGTGGGTGAGGACCAGAAGCAGCATCTGGAGCTGGCGCGCGACATCGCGCAGAAGTTCAACAACGACTTCTGTTCAGAAGACGCGCCGCTGTTCACGCTGCCCGATCCGATCATCCCGCCAGAAGCCGCACGCATCATGTCCCTGCGCGATGGCTCGGCCAAGATGAGCAAGTCCGATCCTTCGGACATGAGCCGCATCAATCTTACCGACGATGCCGATGCGATCATGCAGAAGGTGAAGAAGGCCAAGACCGACCCCGAGCCGCTGCCGGGCACGGTCGAAGGGCTGGCCGGACGGCCCGAGGCGAACAACCTCGTCGGCATCTATGCGGCGATGGCGGGCACTTCGCCTGCCGAAGTGCTCACGCAGTTCGAGGGCCAGGGCTTTGGCAAGTTCAAGCCTGCGCTGGGCGAGCTGCTGGTCGAGACGCTGTCACCCATGGCGGCGCGTTATCGCGAACTGCGTGAGGATGGCGAGGCGCTGGACGCGATCCTTGCCAAGGGTGCACTGAAGGCCCGCGACCTTGCCGCGCCGACGCTGGCGAAGACCTATCAGGCACTCGGCCTTGTAAGGGGCTGATTTTTCGCAAGTTCGTTGCGAAACGTTACGTGCCTGCAACATATGTTGCAGGCACCATTCAACGTGCATTCAGCACTTCCCGTCCAAAAAGGCGGCATGCTATGCAGTGCGTGTGTCTGGCAAGGGGCGGCGGACGCATAACAGGAGTCGCAAGGATGAATTCCGTTTCGCAAGTGAAGCCCTCTTCCCCCACGCGGCGCAGGCTGCTCGGGCTTTCGGCAGTTTCGCTGATGCTCGTCACGCTCGCCGGTTGCACCACCCCGTTCAAGGCCGACGTCAAGCGTTTCCAGGCGCAGCTGCCTGCGCCCGCCGGACAGACTTTCGCAGTCGTGGCTGACGATCCCAGGGATGCCGGTGGACTCGAGTTCGCGCAGTATGCCTCGCTGGTCGGCAAGCAGATGGAAAAGCTCGGCTATCGTCCGGCCAGCCCGGAAGCCGCCGACCTGCTGGTCAAATTCGACTATGGCATCGATGGCGGTCGTGACCGCGTGCGCTCCACCGGCTTTGCCGACCCGTTCTGGGGCGGTTGGGGTGGCTGGGGCGGCTGGGGCCCGGGTTGGGGTCGGGGCGGCTGGGGCCGTCGTGGCTTTGTCGGCGGCGGCTGGGGCTGGGGATGGAACGATCCGTTCTTCTTCGGCGGTGGCGGCTGGGGCGGCGGCGTTGACGTCGTGACTGTCTATACCTCGGGCATCGACCTCAAGATCGACCGCCGTGCCGATGGCCAGCGCCTGTTTGAAGGCAAGGCCGAGGCTGCATCCTCGTCGAACCGTCTGTCCTATGTCGTGCCGAACCTCGTCGAGGCGATGTTCACCGACTTCCCCGGCAACAACGGGGAAACGGTGAGAATCTCGATCGCGCCGGAAAAGAAGACGGTGAAGAAGGTCGACTGATCTTTGTCGTTCTGGATTTGAAAGAGGCCTCGCAGGGATGCGGGGCCTTTTTTATCGCTGACGTTGGGTGCCCACGCCGCTGCGACTAACTTCACTGCTTTCAGTAAGTCTCGCGGCCCTCCCGCCTGCGGGAGGGCTGGAGCAGGTCTCGCATCCCCCTCCCCCCTTCGACAGGCTCAGGATGAGCGCGAGGGGGTGGGGGTGGCTTCTCAGCCCTTGAGCGCAGCGACGCCGCCGGTCGAGCCGAAGCCGCCTTCGCCGCGGGCGGTGTGGTCTAGTTCATCGACCTCGACCCAGGTGCCGCGCGTGACCGGGGCGAGGACCAGCTGGGCGACGCGGTCACCCCGGCGGATGGAGAAGACTTCCGTACCGAGGTTGATCATGATGACCTTCAGCTCGCCGCGATAGTCGCTGTCGATGGTGCCGGGGGTGTTGGGCACGGTGACGCCGTGCTTGAGCGCGAGGCCCGAGCGGGGGCGGACCTGGATTTCGTAGCCTGCGGGGATTGCGACCGAGAGCCCGGTGGCGACGGCGTGGCGTGCGCCGGGGGCAAGATCGACGTCCTCCGCCGAGACCACGTCCATGCCGGCCGCGCCTTCGGTCGCATAGGCGGGCAGCGGCAGGTCTGCGCCGTGGGGCAGGCGCTTCAACAGGACGGGGACTTCAGGCGAGTGCATCGGCAATTCTTTCGATCAGGAGGGCGGCGGCCGCGTCCTTGGGCAGTTCGGGAAGGCTTTCGACGCCGCTGGCGCTGACGAAATGCAGGGCGTTGATCTCGCCGCCCATCTGGTGTGTGGCGACATCGTTGGCGACGATCCAGTCGGCACCCTTGCGCGCAAGCTTGGCGCGGGCGTGATCGAGCACGTCGTTGGTTTCGGCGGCAAAGCCGACGACCAGCGGCGGGCGGCGATCGGACTTGCACAGGCCCGCGAGGATATCGGGGTTTTCAACGAGGTGCAGCGGCGGGACCTGGCCCGAGCCGTCCTTCTTGATCTTCTGCGCGGCTTGCTCCTCGCTGCGCCAGTCGGCCACGGCGGCGACCATGATCGCGACATCGGCGGGCAGCGCGGCCTCGACAGCAGCGGCCATCTGGCGGGCGGTCTCGACGTCGACGCGGGTGACGCCGGGCGGTGTGGGCAGGTTGACCGGGCCGGAGACGAGCGTGACCTTTGCGCCCGCCTTTGCGGCGGCGGCGGCGATCGCATAGCCCTGCTTGCCGCTGGAGCGGTTGGCGATGTAGCGCACTGGGTCGATCGGCTCGTGGGTGGGGCCTGCGGTGATGAGGACGTGTTTGCCGGAGAGCGGTCGCGCGCGGTGATCGAGCTGACGGGCGATCTCCGCACAGATTGCAGGCGGTTCGGGCAGCCTGCCGGGGCCGAATTCGCCACAGGCCATCGCGCCTTCGTCGGGCTCCATCACGGTGATGCCATCGCCGCGCAGGGTGGCGACGTTGCGCTGCGTGGCAGGGTGCTGCCACATCCGCACGTTCATCGCAGGGACGGCGAGGACCGGCTTGTCGGTGGCGAGGAGCAGCGTGGTGGCGAGATCGTTGGCAATGCCACCGGCCATGCGCGCCATGAGGTCTGCCGTGGCCGGGCAGACGACGACGAGATCGGCCTGGCGGGAGAGCTGGATGTGGCCCATCTCGACTTCGTTCTTGAGGTCCCACAGCGTGGTGTGGACGGGGTTCTCGCTCAGCGCCGCCAGCGTCATGGCCGTGACGAAATGCGCGCCGCCTTCGGTCAGCACACAGGTGACGTCCGCCCCTTCCTTGCGCAGCAGGCGGACGAGTTCGCACGACTTGTAGGCCGCGATGCCGCCGCCGATGATGAGCAGGATGCGCCGACTGTTCAGGGTGCCGTTCATGGCTGGCGCTTGTGCAATGGTGGGCGCGCTCGCGCAATCCTTTTGCGTGCGGAGCGCCGATGCGGCACAGTTCGCAACAAACGAGAACGGGGGATGGTGTGATGAGACTGATACTGACGGCGCTGGTGTTCCTTGCAGGTCTGTTCGACCTGTTCCTGGCTATCGGCTTCCTGACGGGACCGGAGCAGGCGGCGACGGGCTTCGGCATTGCCGCGACGGGCCTTGGCGGCGTCTCGACGATCCGCGCAGACTTCACCTCGTTCTTTGGCGTGGCGGCGTTCTGCATGATGTGGGGCGCGTGGCGCAGGAACGCGGACCTTATGCTGGTCCCGGCGCTGCTGTTCGGGACCTCGTTCGTGGGCCGCGCGTTCGATCTGGTGCTGACCGGTCCCTATCCGGGGTGGCAGGTGCCGATGGCGGTGGAAGCCGCGCACGTGGTGCTGATGCTGGCAGCGTGGCGCATGCTGCCGCATCACAAGCTGGGCGAGATTGCGGGGTGACGCCGCAAGCCTTCCTGCCTGGGCTACGATCCGGTCAGGCCGTGGGCCTCGTCCCGGGCCGGAGATACGCGAACATATGCGCGACGTAATCTGCCTTGCCCAGACTGACGCCCAGATGACGAAGAATGGCGTAGGCAATCATGATGTGGAAGTAGAACTGCCCTAGCGCCCAGTCACGGCTGTACTGGTCCGCGGTCAGGTCAAACACCATGCCATTGGGAAGCGCGTGTGCGATCGCAGCGGTGCCGTCGGCGCCTTCGCCTGCGGACAACGCCGATACCAGCGCAATGGTCTCGGCGATCCTTGCCCGTGCGTCGCCCAGCGATCCCGGCCGCTCCCCGGCGTTGCGGCCTTCCTCCAGCAGGATCGCATGAAAGGGTGGCAAGGCAATCCCCTGCAGCCGGTGGACGCCTTCCAGCGCCTGCGCGCAGGCAAAGCGGATCTGGGTGGAGAACGGGAACATGTCGGGCGCAAGCCGCGCTGAAGGCAGCGCAGTCACTTGCGCAACAGGTAATTCGCGTTCGGCCTTGTCCAGCCAGTTCGACAGTGCGGCGAGCATCTGCAGATAGGTCGGGGCGAGAAGTTCGAACGGGGTCATGGCTTTTCCTTGTCGACGGGATTGGCCCGTGCCTTCCATCGCGCCCAGAGCGCGAAGATGGCGCGTTGGGCGGGGCGTTCGAACCGGGCGTGGCTGACGAAGCCGGTGGCGATGGCAAGGCTCACGTAGAAGATCAGGAACCACGGCTCGCGGGCGATGTCGCGGGTGAGGCCGGTGGCGTCGATGATCAGGACCAGCGTCAGCTGGATCGGGATGTGCCACAGGTAAATGCCGTAGGAGGCATCGCCCAGCTTCTGGCCGAACTTGAGGCGACTACCCCCCTCCCTGTGATCGTCGTCGTTGAGATCGAGCGCCAGGGTCAGGAACAGGACCGAGAACGTGCCCGCGATGGTAGCGGCATCGCCGCTGCGGTAGTCGGCCTTGAGCAGGAAGGCGCTGGCCAGCAGGGCCATGCCCAGTGGCAGCAGAGTGGCCGGGCGCAACCAGCCTTTCAGCGTGGCGCCATAGGCCGCGCAGCCAAGGAAGAAGTAACCGATGCAGGCGAGGACGTCCTTGTTCGGCGCGTTCCTGAGCATGGCCCAGAGCATCAGCGCGCCGATCGGCAGGGCGAGCGCCAGCGGTGCGCGGCGCAGGGCCGGGATGCTGACGAAGAACACGAGATAGGCCAGAATCTCGGTCGAGAGCGACCATGACGGGCCGTTGAACGACTGGTCCTCCTGCCAGCCCCAGTACTGCATCAGGGGGATCGATAGCAGGAAGTGCTTGATGTCGTTGACGTGGTAGATGAACTCGGTGCCGGTGCGGGCAAAGTAGATGCCCTGCAGCAGCGCCATCAGGCCCAGCGTCAGCAGGTGCAGCGGCCAGAGGCGCGCCACGCGGGCGAGCCAGAAGCGGGCCTTGTAGTTGGTGTCGGCAAGATAGACGTGGGCGAAAACGAAGCCCGAGACCGCCCAGAAATACTGCACGGCGGTGTGGCCATGATTGTAGAACCAGCTGAGCCATTCGTACCACGGCTGGATCGCGCGGTTGACGTTCACATGGTACGGCACCGGAGGCACGAAGATGTGCTGGTAATGCCAGAACAGCACCATGATTGCGGCAAGCAGGCGCGACAGGTCCAGCGCGTGGAAATGGCGCTTCGGCAGGCGCAGGTGCGAAAATCTGTGCGGCAAGGTGGCGGTCTTCTCAGCCCCACCAGCCCAGCGCGTGGGTGCCGATGACCAAGGCACCGCCGGCGAGGAAGGTGACGATCTGGCCAAGCAGGCCGGGCCCGCGCTTGCGGCGCTTGCGTTGCCACATCAGTTCGATCTTCGGCAGCGGCGGAGCTTCGGGAGCGCCGCCCTTGGGGGGGAAGCGGTCCTCGATGCGGCGGATGAGGTCGGGGATGCGCAACAGCGTCTGCGCGTCGTCGCGGATTCGGTCGGCAATCGCAGCCTCGGGGCCAAGCTCGTCGCGCACCCAGGCGCGGACGAAGGGTGCCGAGGTTTCCCACATGTTGATCTCGGGATCGAGCTGGGTGGCGATGCCTTCGACCATGACCATGGTCTTCTGCAGCAGCAGCAGGTGCGGCTGGGTCTGCATGTCGAAATCGCGGGTGATGGCAAAGAGCCCGTCGAGCATCTGGCCGACCGAGAGTTCGCTGACCGGTTTGCCGCGCATCGGCTCACCCACCGCGCGCAAGGCCGTGGCGAACTCGTCGACCGAGTGGTAGCTCGGCACGTATTGCGCCTCGAAGTGGATTTCGGCGACGCGGCGGTAGTTGCCGGTGGTCAGGCCATAGAGGATCTCGGCGAGCCACTGGCGGGCGCGACGGTCGATCCGGCCCATGATGCCGAAGTCGATTGCGGCGATGGTGCCATCGGGTTCGACGAACAGATTGCCCTGGTGCATGTCGGCGTGGAAATAGCCGCCACTGATCGCCTGGGTGAGGAAGGCGAGGACGAGGCGCTGGGCGAGGTTCTTGCGGTCATGGCCTGCGGCGTCGAGTGCATCGACATCGCTGATCTTGATGCCGTCGATCCAGTCGAGCGTCATCACCCGGCCGTTGGTGCGGTCCCAGTCGATGTTTGGCACGCGGTAGCCTACGTGGGCACGCATCGTGTCGGCCAGTTCCGAGGCGGAGGCAGCTTCGCGGCGCAGGTCCAGCTCGCGCACGGTCCAGCGCTTGAAGTTGGCGATGACCATGCGCGGACGCAGGCGCGAAGCCTCGCCGCCCAAACCTTCGAGGTGGGCGGCGGCCCATTCATAGGTCTCGATGTCGCGGGCGAACTTCTCGCGCACGCCGGGGCGCAGGATCTTGACCGCGACCTTGCGGCCTTCGGTCGTCACCGCGCGGTGGACCTGCGCGACCGAAGCTGCGCCGATGGGTTCGGGATCGAACGAGGAGTACAGCGCTTCGAGCGGCTTTCCGAACGTGCTCTCGATTTCCTTGCGGATCAGCGTGAAGGCGACCGGGGGCAGGTTGTCCTGCAGGGCCAGCAGGTTGTGCGCGGCTTCCTCGCCGACAAGGTCCGGCCGGGTGGCGAGCGTCTGGCCGAGCTTGATCGCGGCCGGGCCGATGGCGCGGAAGGCACCGGCATAGTCCGGGGTTTTCGGCTGGAGCGTACCGAAGCGCGCCACCTTGCACAGCGTGCGTACCGGCGCAGGCGTGTTCGGATCGTTCTCGATCCCGCGCAGCGCGCCGTGGCGGGCAAGCGTGCGGCCCCAGCCGAGCAGGCGGCGAATATGCGTGGCGGGAAGGGTCAAACGCTCAGACCTTCCAGCCCGAATGGATTGCAACGAGACCGCCGAGGATCGGCTCGACCCGGGTGCGCTTGAACCCGGCGGCCTGGATCATCTTCTCGAAGTCCGGCATCGTCGGGAAGCGGCGGATCGATTCGATCAGGTAGCGGTAGGAGTCTTCGTCGCCCGCGATCATCTGGCCGAGCTTGGGCACCAGCTTGTGCGAATAGGCGTCGTAGATTTCGGAAAAGCCGGGCCACTCGGTGGTCGAGAATTCGAGGCAGAAGAAGCGGCCGCCGAACTTGAGCACACGGTGCGCTTCGGCAAGGGCGCGGTCGATGTGGGTCACGTTGCGGATGCCGAAAGCGATGGTGTAGGCATCGAACACGCGGTCGGGGAACGTCAGTTCCTCGGCGTTCTGGCGCGACCATTCCAGGCCTTCGATGCCGCGCTTGCCCGCGCGTTCGATGCCCACATCGAGCATGTCCTGGTTGATATCGGACACGGTGATCTGCGCACCGTGCTTGGCCATGCGGAAGGCGATGTCACCCGTGCCGCCCGCCATGTCGAGAATCGCTTCGCCCGGCTGGGGGCGCACCCGACGCACGAACTTGTCCTTCCACAGGCGGTGCATGCCCACCGACATCGCATCGTTCATCACATCGTACTTGCGCGCGACGTTCGAGAAGATCGCGCCGACGCGCTCTTCCTTCTGGTCTGCCGGGATGTCTTCGTAGCCGAACGAGGCGGTTTCTTGTGCGGTTTCCGTGGTGCTCATGCCTTGGCCCTTTAGTGGGGAATTGCCCGGACGGCAAAGACTGTTAGGGGTGATGGCGACATGCCCGAATTGCCCGAAGTAGAAACGACCGTGCGAGGTCTTGCAACCGTGCTCGATGGGCAGGTCATCACCCGCGTGGCCATGAACCGGCCGGACTTGCGGCGGCCTTTCCCGGTAGACCTTGCGCAAGGCCTGACCGGAGCACGGGTGACAGGGCTGTCGCGGCGGGCGAAGTATGGTCTGATCCATACTGACCGCGAGCGGACGATGGTGTTCCACCTCGGCATGTCGGGGCGCTGGCGAATCGATCCTGAGGACATCGGCAAGCACGATCACCTTGTGCTGGAGACGGCGCAGGGCCGCGTGCTTTCGTTAAACGATGCGCGGCGGTTCGGTTCCGTCGATCTGGTGGATGACGCAGCGCTTGATCAATGGCCGCAGTTTGCTGCGCTGGGACCCGAGCCACTGGGGCCGGGGCTGACGGCGGGCCACCTTGCCGCCGCGTTCAAGGATCGCATTGCGGCGGTGAAGCTGCTGCTGCTGGATCAGCGGATCGTGGCGGGGCTCGGCAATATCTACGTTTGCGAAGCGCTCTATCGCGCACACATCCATCCCGAGCGCGAGGGCGGAAAGGTCTCGCGCAAGGCGCTGGGCCTGCTGGTTCCGGCCATCCGCGAAGTGCTGGAGGAATCGATCGCGGCGGGCGGCTCCACCTTGCGCGACTATGCCCGGCCCGATGGCGAACTGGGCTATTTCGCCAAGGACTGGCGCGTCTATGGCCGCGAGGGCGAGCCATGCAGCTGCGGCGCAGCGGTGGAGCGGATCGTCCAAGGCGGGCGTTCGACGTTCTTCTGCGCCAAGTGCCAGAAGTAGCTGCTGCCCGGCTGTGCGGTAGCGGGAACCGCAAAATAGCCCAAAAAGTACGAGAATCAGCTATTTTGTGACAGGGCATTTTTGCAAGATACCCCCAATCATACCCCCAAATGTGCTTGCTGGGGGTATGTGAAGGCGGCTTGATCGCAGCCGGGCGAGCGAATCCCATGGTAACGGAACCCATGCCACAGGTCGATCTCGGGCACCGCAACCGGCCAGCGAGAGCGAGAAAAGACCCCACACCGTACGCGACTTGTCGCAGGCGGGAAGCGACGGATATACTTGGGGAAAAATGGCGATTTGCGCTCTTCGTCGCTTCTCCGTCAAAGTGACTTGGTCCGCCGTTCGCTAGTTACTTCCAACTTGTCGGGTGTCTAAGGCACTAAAAAGTCAATCTTTTTTAGTCGCCCCACCCCCATGAGCGTGACGTGATTTTGACTTGTCGGGACCTGCCGCTCAGGTGGTGTTCGTCTTCCCAATGATCCAGTAAGTTCAGCCGGTCGATAGCGCGAAGCGCCGGATTGCGATCGTTTTCGCATCAATTGTCAGGATGAATTGATTTCCTTGTCTCTCCACCTTGACCGCACCGAAGTGCAATTGCCGATGGTGGTTGGCGCAAACGATCATAATGTTGGTGGCAGATAGCGATCCGATTTCCAGTGCCGAGACAGGCGTCACATGATGGGCTTCGACGTAATGTTCGCCGTCTGGCTTCAAGAACCGCAACGCCTCCATTCCGAGCGCGTCGCAAATCTGGCAGCGAAAACCATTCGCGCGCTTCAGTCGTGCGCCAATGCTCCCGCGTTCAATAGACTTGCTAACCCGCTCACGGACTGATGGTTTCCGACCCAGCAGCTTTAGCTCGATCTCGGCCAAGTCCACATCATCGACTTTCCCGGAAGGGACCACGAAATCGGCCTGTGAGAAAGGAGCCAGCCCCTCTGCCCATTTGCGGACAGCGGCTTCCTGCTCGGCCAGCTCCTTGCGCCAAGGTATGGCGGCTTGGCCTGGCAACAAACGCGCATTGGCCCTGATCTCGTCAAAGACCGATGGCGACCACAGAAAGGTTTGTGCCGCTTGGCGCATCGTCGTCACGGGGAATGGCCATTTTCGACCTTCTTGCGACCACGCGTTGGCAAAATGCTCTGCCACGCAAAGGCCGAGCGGAGGTACGCCAGCCTGATAGCAGGCAAAATCAAGCCGCGACTGGATGTTGCCAAGCACCCGGCCATGGCGGGTGAGGTCGTCAAATCCCAACACCGAGCCAATATCGGTGTTTGCATATCCCTTCAGGATGCCGCCATGCAGTGCAGCCCTGTCAGCCAGCCAATCCAGAACCAGCTCGGTGCGTTGCTGGGTCAGCGTGCCGGAATCAGCGGGTGGCTTTTCACTATCGTTTGGCAGGCCTAGCGTCCGGTGTGCATACCAAAGCGCGCGTGCTGAAAACTCTTGAGGATGATCGACAATTATCTGTTCGAACGAAAGCGCACGCATCTCTGCCTGATCAAGCACTTCAAATCCTTGCGTCACCCTCGATCGGGCGACGGTCACTTCCGCCGCATCAATCAGGCCGCGATTGCGCAAGATCCGGAACGTGTACTCTGCATTTTTTCCATCACGCTTCTGTAGGGCGACATAGCGGCCAATTGCGTTGACGATGCGGTCTTCGGCAGGGGAAAGATCGGCGAGATCGAGGCCCGTCTTCTGCGCGACCATCATCCGCCCAAATTCGGCATATTTGGCTTCGATTGCCTGATTGATTTCCCGCGTACCCGCACCGCGCTCAGCGATGCGACGTTCAAGGATGCCTAGGCCTTTGAGGTCTGCAACGCCCGCGATAATGGTGGGGAGGTCCTTGGCCATCAGGCCTGCGCGATCTTGGCTTGGATGAAGTCGAAGATCGGACGGAACGGCTCAAAATGCTGCGCTTCAATCGCAGGAACTACGTCTTTCGCGAACCTCGATTTGTTTCCGACGAAACGGATGCACTCATAGGGCTCAGTAGGATCAATTTCAAAATGTTGACCAACCCCAAATGCATCAAAAAACATTAGCTCCATATCAAGCTTGGATTTGTGCGCGAAATCGTTGTTCGTTCCAGGGCGCAATACTTGCTTGCGGATAGAAAGTTTCGGATCAACCGGTAGCAGCATTGCGAACCAGTCCCCACCTGCCCGCTTCCGAGTTAAGCACTTTGAAGGGTCGGCTTGAATCAGCTCACCTAGGTTTTTCCACTCGTTGTAGGCTGTATCGAAATCGAAAAGCCCAAAGATTTTTCTAGCTGAGTGGAGGGCGAAAAAATCTTGTTCTTGAAGCATCTTTCTTAGGTAAGCGCAGCCGAACGCCGACTCGATGGCGAAATTTCGCCTTACGTTCGGAAACAAGCGATCCCAGGCAGTGGTAAGTACAAGCGCGTCCGACACACCTTCTGTGAAAAGAACAGGTCCGTCATTGTTCAACAGTATATGTTCGATACTTAATGAGACTTCATTTTCCGAGAATGTTATTAACCCGGCAGAAAGTGATTTCACTAGATCAGCCTTGTCGGCCTCATTCACTTCCAGACCATTCTCCCCAGACTGAAAGTTGCGTATTCTGCATGGCACGTCGGAAACGACTGTTGATGCACTGTGCGTATTGATAAGAATGTGATTGGTCCGCGCGGCCTGTTCGGAAATTGCATTGACCTGGCGGAGAAAATCAAACTGCCACTCAGGGTGCAGAAATGCATCAGGTTCATCAAACAGGGAGATGACGTTGCGATCTTTGAAAAGCTCTGCCGAGGCAAGCAAATAGACCATCTGGAACTGGCCGTCACTGAAGCCAGCCGTGCCACCTGAAAACCCGCTCTCTAACTCCACTTCGACTGACATGGACACCAGCATGTCCAAGACCTTGAGGCTGTAGAACTGCCTGAACAACGAACAGATGCCCTCGCCGGCAAAGTCAGCCCGCAGGCGCTCTATATCCAGAAAGAGGAAGTATGCATCCGTCTGAGCCTGATATCCCTCGGTTCGGATTGGGCCGCGCTGGGGGGTGGGGCTTTGACAGGCATCCAACCGAGCAAGAAAATCCTTTGTTGGCCCGCGAGGCTTCCAGTATTTGTCGCCCACAACATCGTCTACGTTGTATTGGGCTGCGTTCCGTCCCCTCGCATATTGGGGCCGTTGCAGAACTACGCGGATTTCCGGTTTGACAATTCTGATGCCAAGGCGCTGAAGTAATGCTGCGCGGCCGGTGTGACCGTCTGGCAGCACCAGCATCATGGCTAGCAGGAGATCCTTGATCTCTCCTGCAACGGGCAGGATTTTTGGGCTGTCGGCAAAGCCCGGACCGTCTATCTTAGCGGTGAACTTGAGTTCGTAACGGTCGATCAGTTCGCCGACATTCGGATTGTGTCCGGAGTAATACACGAGGATATGATCGGGTAGCGGGGTTACGCCAATGGTCCGCCGACCAATGTCCCCATTTATGGTGAGAACACTATCGCGCCATTCGAAACTGGTTTCGGCCGCGGCGATTTCAAAGCTGATCGCATAGTCGAAGCCTGGCCCCGCAGCGTCGGGATCGAAGGCGAAGATGTGGTCGAAAATTTCGATCAGGGCTTCAAGGAAGTTGGATTTGCCCGATCCGTTCTTGCCCACGAAGATATCGATGAAGCCATCGCCATCGAATGTGAGCTTGAAATTGCGCAGGTTCTTGTACTGGCTGATCCAGACTGATCGAAGGCGCATCAGCGTTGCTCCAGCGCATCTGGCAATGGCCAGTCAAACTTGAACTTGTCGACGTAGTAAGTCCGATAAAGGAAGGCCAAATCTTCCTCCCAGTGCTTGATCGCCAATCCGTAGTCGGCATGGCTTCGGCGTTTTGCCGATTTGACGGCGCTGGCGATGCTTTCTGCCATTTTCCGCAATCTTGCTGGACTGTCCGGCTGGCTCCATTCCTCCATGTAATCCGGGCCATTGATGGGTGGAAGCGGGCCTTCGAAGACGCGGGAAAGCAAGACCTGACGGCGTGCCGATGAAGGTTCGCCGGTTTTGCCGACATGGTAGCCAAGGTAGCCCAGAATACCTTCTGCATGCTCGAAAGAGCCAGCTTCACCTTTGCCGGGTGTTGCTCTGGTGGTCGGCCAATCGAAATGATCGGGATCAAGGCGTGCGAGGATGGCCCGGCGGTGCCATTCACCTTCGATTGCCTCGATGTAGTCATTTGCGAGTTGCTGAAAGTTGCTGCGCGCATCGTGCGCGCGCGGGAACCACTCCATCCACAATGCCACCAGTGTGTCGGGCGTAAGGTTGGATATACGCCCGATGGTATCCGCCGCCGCCTTGTGGCGTTCCTGCATCCGCTCCAGCCGCGCAGCAATGTCGAGTTCGGGAAAGGGGCTCGACCGTGAGCGCTTCTGATAACCCGGCTTTTTGCCTGTCGCGGACTTTGCGGTCGTCTTGGCCTGCTTGGCTTTCTTGGCCTTCTTGCCAGGTGGACTGGCCTTGGGCGGTTTTGCCTTTGGAGGTTGCGCCGGACGGCCAATAAGTTTCGCGGTCTCGACGATCGCCTTTGCAGGAGCGGGCTGGATCGGATCGGCCTTGGCAGGCGGTGCGGGTTTTGAGACAGGCGTGGGAGCGGGCGCCTTTGGAGGCACCAAGCCCGCCTTTGTCATGGCTATGGAAAGGGCTGTCGGCGCTGCCGGTCCAGTGCTGCGCGGGTTCTCCTGCTTCCTCGCCGTAGATGCACGGCTTGAGTTCCCGCCAAGGCTTTCCTTTCGGACCAGGATTGGGCCGGCTGACTCAGGGGCTTGCGCCGAGGCTACCTTGATGATGGCATCAATGGCCCGGTCCCGAGCAGTTTTCTGCGTCGGCGCGGGCCCTTTTCGTTTTGGCATCAGGCAGCCGCGCGCTCGGTGATTGCGTCGGCGAGGTCGCGCTGGGTTTGGGCCGCGTCGGCTAGGCGGGTTTTGAGCTGGTCGCACAGCGCCATCAGGGCATCGACCTTGGCGACGATGCGCTGCTGCTCGGCGAGGGGCGGAAGCGGAATACGAAATGCTCCGATGGTGCGCAAAACTAGGTTCTTGTTGCCGATGCCCTGCGTCCCTTCAGCAGATTGCTTCCGGACGAACGGTGAGTCTACAAGAAGTCTAAGATATTCAACGGAAACGAGCTCCCACGGCGCTTTTACCAACGCTACGCTGACAAACAGGCTGAATTGTTGGTCGGTGTCGACAATGACTGGAACGCCGGTAGTTCCAACCTTTGTGATCAAAAGGTCGCCTTTTTCGGGATCACATCGCCTGTAGAGGTCTGCGTGCTCCTCCGCCGAAATGAAGCGGGTATCCGAGAAGTCCAAGCTCCCCGAGCTCATGTCTTTGACGGAAAGAAACGGCACTCCCTCGTCGGTGTAGGTGGGCGTGTGATGTGCGCCATCGGTAAGTTTATAAGCGATGCGGTCGAGGCTAGTCCAAACCCAGTTTGGCGGGAGATCGAAGGGGTTTGGACCTGACGGAGTATCGCTATTGCTCCGCATTTTCTTGGCATCGCCCGTCGCAACCCGCTTTGAATTGCTCGCCAAAATTCTTTTGAGAAGGTCAGTAGCGGCACCATCTGCTGCATCCTGCTCCACAAGCTTACCGCGCACGGCGAGGTCGAGGATTGTCTGTTTGAGAGCTTCGATGCTGGCGTCGGTGGTAAAGAGGGTGTCGAAATGGGTTTCCAGCCGCGCCCAGTTGGTGGCGAGGTCAGTGGCATCAGCGCTGTTCACCAGCGTGGCGAGCAGTTCTTCCACCAGCACCTGATGCGCGGCCATCGCGTCCGCGCTCTCCCGCTCCAGCACATCGCAAAGCGCCATGAGTTCATCGACCTTGGCCACAATGCGGCGCTGCTCGGCGAGGGGTGGCAGAGCAAATGGAGCGGCACGTGCAGTTTCCGTTGCAAGTCTGGGAAGGTTCATCCCATGTGCGGAATTGGTGGCCAATCCAATGAAGTACGGTGTCTTCAGAAATAGCCTAATGTAGTCGGATGTTATTTCGCCATATCCGCGCATCGGCACCATTTCAGTGGTGCATACCCCGGCCTCGTCTGCAATGATGACTTTATCAAGATAGGGTCGTAGCTTGCCGTAAATCACATCGCCAGCTTGGAAGGCGTTCTTCTGGCTCTGAAACGGCCGGTCGGCGCATCGGACGCGTTCAAGCAGTCGTGAAGTCCCTTTCTCAACATCTTCCAGTTCAAGCACCCAGGTTTCCGGATCAACGCTTCCCGGATCGGCTTTGTCTGTCTGCCCGTAGTTGGTAACTTGCCCCAATTGGGTCCACGCCCAACAATTGGGAATTGCAAAGGGCCATTCAGACGGCACAGGCATTGGCTTGCCTGCCTTCGCCTTCCGCGCTGCAATTAATCGATTCCGCTCAGACTTTACCCGCTTGAGGATTTCGGCCGCAGGCTCGTCAACGAAGTCTTGCGGCACCAGCTTTCCGCGCACGGCCAGATCGAGGATTAACGCCCTCAACCGCTCGATCCCGTAAAGGCTGATCCGCTTTCCGCCACCGCGACCCGCGGCGCTCTTGCGCTGGGTGGCGCTGGTCCAGATGTCGAGATTGCCCGCGACGAGGGCCGCAATGTCGCTCATGCGCTTTTACTCAGCGCCTCGGCCAGAATGCCCTTCAACTGATCGCGGATAGACTGGATGTCTCGCTGCTGATCGGCATAGGCCTTGAGCAGTGCATCGGGATCATGACTAATGCTTTCCGGCGTGTGCGGGTTTTTGAGATCGAGGTTGTAGCCGCGCGCGGCGACATCGGCGGCGCCGATCTTCCACGCCTGTTCGGTTTCCTGGCGCGCGCGGAACCCATCGGCTTCGTCGCCCCACCAGGCCTGTTCGGCGGCAAACTCCTCAAACCGCATCGGCTTGGTCTTGTTGTAGCTGGTTACGCCGTCCGGATAGGGATGCTCATAGAACCAGACGTTCTTCGTCGGCGTGCCCTTGGTGAAGAACAGGATGTTGGTCTTGATGCCCGTGTAGGGCGCGAACACGCCGTTTGGCAGGCGCACGATGGTGTGGAGGTTGCACTCCTCGATCAGGCTCTGCTTGAGTGTGGACTTCACGCCTTCGCCGAAGAGGAAGCCATCGGGCAGCACCACGGCGGCGCGGCCGCCGGTTTTCAGCATCCGGATGATCAGCGCCATGAAAAGGTCTGCGGTTTCCCGCGTGCGCAGGTGGCTGGGGAAATTGTTCTCGATCCCGTCCTCCTCCATCCCGCCAAAGGGCGGGTTAGTGGCGATCACCGGAACGCGGTCTTTCTCGGTATAGTCGGTATAGGCGCGGGCCAGCGTGTTGCCGTGCCTGATGCCGCTGGGCGTGTCGATGCCGTGCAGGATCATGTTGGTGATGCACAGCATATGCGGCAGCGCCTTCTTCTCCACCCCGCGAATGGTGCGCCCCAGCATTTCCTGATCATCAGGCGCGTTGATGGCCTTGCGCTTGTGCTCGATCGCGCAGGTGAGGAAGCCGCCGGTGCCGCAGGCCGGATCGAACACAACTTCGTCCAGCCGGGGGTTGAGCCGGTTCATGATGAACTGGGTCACGGCACGGGGGGTGTAGAACTCCCCGGCGTTGCCGGCGCTTTGCAGGTCTTTTAGCACCTGCTCATAGATCGCGCCGAAGGTGTGGCGATCTTCGCTGTTGTTGAAATCGATCTCGTTGATCTTGTTGATCACCTGCCGCAGCAGGGTGCCCGATTTCATGTAGTTGTAGGTGTCTTCGAACACGTCGCGGATGATCTGCGCACGTTTGCCGACCGCGCCTTGGGTGGGCAAATCGCCGCCCTTGAGCCGGGGGAAGAGCGTGTCGTTAACGAAATCGAGCAGCTTCTCGCCAGTATCGCCCTGCCGGTCAGCCGCCCAGCTGCGCCAGCGCAGATGCTCTGGCAGCGGGGACTGGAACTCGTCGTCGATCAGCTCAAGCTCTGCCTCGCGGTCATCGAGGATCTTGAGGAAGAACATCCAGACCAGCTGGCTGATCCGCTGGGCATCGCCATCAACGCCGACGTCCTTGCGCATGATGTCCTGGATGGATTTGATGACACCGGAAACGTTGCTCATTCGCTCAAACTCATTCGCCTGCTGCCTGCTCGTAAATCTCGTCTTCGAGCTCTCTCAGCGCAGCCTCATAGGCAGCTTTGCCGCCGAACGCACCCTTGATGATCTCCATCGGTGTGCCGAGCTTGGTGAACGGCTGGAGGCGCAGAACCTTTGCATCTTCAATGGTTTCCACACCATCGTCAGCGTATTTCTCCAGCAGCGCCTCCAGCACGGCGCGGGCCTTTTCGCCATATTTTGCGAAGTAGCCGCGCTTCTTCACCTTCTCGGCCCGTTCGCGCCGGGTAAGCGGCGGCGCCCCGAACGCCACATGGACCAGCAAGTCGAAATCGCCGAAATCCTTGCCGACTTCTTCGGCCAGATTTTCCAGAATGACGCCGCGCTGTTCCAGTTCGTCGATGATCGCCTGTTTGCGCTCGCTGGCATTCCAGTGCCAGATGAACTCATCGAGCGAAGTGTATTCAGCGGCAATCTGCTTGCGCGCGTAATCCCGATAGGATTCGGTCACCAGCTTGCCATCGCTGCCAATGTACTCGACCCGCTCGTTCATGACGCGCGCAGTTACGCCGCTGACGACGAACTTGCGTGTGCCGGGGGTCTCATCATCATCGTCGTCGCCGCCATCGCCGTCCTCGGTTTCCGGATCCTCATCATCAGGGCCAGGATCATTGGGGTCGTCGTTTTCATCGAGGATCACGATTGGCGGACCATCGAAGGCGTCGTCACGGAACAGCTCGGTTGCCTTCTTGAAGTCCATGATCGTGAAGAAGAACTTGTTGTTGTCCTCATCGATGCGAGTGCCGCGCCCGATGATCTGCTTGAACATGGTCATCGAGTTGATCGTGCGGTCGATGACAATGAGCTTGCAGGTCTTTGCATCGACCCCGGTTGTCAGCAGCTGTGATGTGGTGGCGATGACGGGGTATTGCTCTTCCGGGTCAATGAAACGATCCAGCTCTGCCTTGCCCTCGGAGCTGTCACCGGTGATGCGCATAACATACTTGCTGTTGTCCTTGGCGAGCTTGCCCGCCGCGTTGACAATGGCTTTGCGCATCCGTTCGGCGTGGTCGATGTCCTCGCAGAAGATGATCGTCTTCGACATCGGATCGGTTGCCCGCAGGAACTTCATCACTCGTTCGGCAACGAGCTTGGTGCGCTGGTTGAGAACGAGGGTGCGATCCATGTCCCTCTGGTTGTATTCGCGATCTTCGATCAGGCCGCCAAGGTCATCGAGCATTCCCGGTGGCGGGGTCCAGCCGAGCACGTCGCGGTCGATATCGATCCGGATGACCTTGTAAGGCGCCAGGAAGCCGTCTTCGATGCCCTGCTTCAGGGTGTAGGTGTAAACCGGATCGCCGAAATAGGTGATGTTCGAGACGTACTCGGTCTCCTTGGGCGTCGCGGTCATGCCGACCTGCACGGCGTTGCCAAAATATTCGAGAATCTCCCGCCACGCTGAATCCTCGGCCGCGCTGCCCCGGTGGCATTCGTCGATGACGATGAGGTCGAAGAAATCGGGCGAGACGGTTTTGAAGATCTTGTCCGCCTCGTCCGTTCCGGTGATCGCCTGGTAAAGCCCGAGGTGGATTTCGTAGGCAGGGTCGATCTTGCGGTTCTTGATCTTCGTCATCGCCGCGCCAAACGGCTTGAAATCGTTGACGAGCGTTTGATCGACCAGGATGTTGCGGTCAGCTAGGAACAGGATACGTTTCGCTGTCCCGGCCTTCCACAATCTCCAGATGATTTGGAATGTGGTGTAGGTCTTGCCGGTCCCCGTCGCCATGACGAGCAGGACGCGCTTCTGTCCCCTCGCTACAGCCTCGACGGTGCGGTTGATCGCATCCAACTGGTAATATCGCGGTTCTTTGCCGGTTGCATCGACGTGGTAAGGTTGTTGAACGAGAAGCTCACCTTCATCGGCAATCTTGTGGAACCGCCGATACCGATCCCACAAGATTTGAGGGTGAGGGAATGCGTCCATGCCAAACTCAGTTTCGACAGGCTCACCTTCCGGCGCAGCGCGATTATGCTCGGCAAATCCATCGCCATTTGAGCTGAAGGCACTGGGCACCTCAATGATATCGGCGTAGCCCAACGCCTGCTGCAGGCCGCTGCTTATTGTGTGCTTGTTGTCCTTCGCTTCCACGACAGCCAGCGGTACGCCAGGCTTAAGCGAAAGAACGTAGTCGGCAAATTTGCGCTTTTTCTTATTACGGGAAGACAGATTGCCGCGCACGACAACCGGGCCAGGTGCCAGTGTAACCTCCCGGCGAATTTGCTGCATCTGATCCCATCCGGCCTGCTTGATTGCAGGCGTGATGAACAGGTCACAGATGTCGATTTCGCTGCATTTCTTCTTTTCGGCCTCGTCCACCCCGTCCGCCCCGTCTTGGGATCAATGCTAGCTCTTAGTCTGAAAGGCAAAACCTGATCGTCTGCACGCTAGCAAATGGTGCCCTAAAGTCATCCAGATTTCGCCATCTGGTGCCGGGACGCAAACTTCATAGGTTCCCAATCTCGGTCCAGTTAGCGGGGTTTGTCCCGAATTTTCCCAATCAGCGCGCGAATGTCCGGATCGTCTAGGGGGTCGGCAGTCGTCTGCGAGGCTCCTGCACGGATCAACTCCGTCTGCCGGTGCAGCGGCACGGTGCCGTAGCTGGTGAAGGTGGTCAGCACGTCGGAATGCCCGAGGTTCTGGCTCCAAGCCTTCATTTCTTCGGGGGAGAGGTCCAGCGTCATGGCGTGGCGCACCAGCATGTCGCGGAAGCTGTGCGGGTTGAAATAGGGCAGGCCCGCGCCTTCAAACGCCCGGCGGAACACGTCGCGGACCGGCCCGCTCGATGCCCAGCCATGGCGCGCCAGCCCTTGCGGCTGAAACCCGCCATGTTCGCCTAACCCCATCGCGGTTGCCGGGAACAACGGATCGTCCGGTCCTGACAGGTGCACGTCGCGCAGTTCCGACACCCATTCCGCCACGATATCCAGCGCGCCATCGCAAGCCGACATGAACACGGTGCGGAAGGTCTTTGCAAACTTGGTCGCCACGGAGCGGGCATCCTGTTCGACAAAGCCGCCATCCAGATTGACGTGGCCCAGCCGGAACGTAGCCAGCGCCATAACGCGCGCCCCGGTGATCGCCGCGAAAGCCACCAGCGCCCGGTCGCGGCGTTCCAGCACGGTGGCGGAAGGCATGACGGCCAGGACGCGGGCCACCTGATCCAGCGTCGGCACGGGCTTGTCACGCCGGGCACGGGCGATGGCGGCGTCCTTTTCGCTCAGGTTGAAATAGTCGGCATCCGCATATTCGATATGCGAGCGATAGCCGGGTTCGCGCGCCAGCCATTCGAAGAACGCTTTCAGATCGCGCAGGGCGGATTGCACCGTTGCCTTGCTGAGCCGTTCGCCGGAACGCTCGCCCAAGGCGTCGCCCAGCCGCCGCTTGAACGCCACGGCCTGCTCGCGGTGAAACCGCTTGAAGTCCTTGTGACTGGTGCTGGTTTCGAAGCGAGCGAGCGACTTCGCCACTCGGTCAATCGTCGCAGTATCGCGCCCCTTGGCTTCGGCCAGAAAGCGGAAGTAATCGCGCTTCACCCGTTCGTTTGATGCGTTGTGTTTTGCCATGGTCTAGCCTTGCCTCTTGAAGTCACAATTCAGGGAAGGGGCGGTCTGCCCACTTAGGCGTGGCTGGCCTTGCGTGAATTGGACTGTGCATCCAGGCATGATCTTGGCAACATCGGCTTCGCGGATCCGGCGGTACATGATGGTTTCGCAGCACTCGCACAGGGCGCGCAAGTTGCCGCTGCCGGGGCGCATCGGCACGAAATCGACCATGCCCAACGCCGGGGTGCGGGGCGAACGGCAGCGGAAGCAATAGAGTGTTCCGGGCGGACAAGGCTGCTTGCGGCTGGTATTCCGGTTGGCCAGAAAGCCACGCACGGTTGCCCCCTGAAACAAGACGGGGCGGCCCTTGTCGATTGGCTCCAGCCCGTTGGCCTGCCAGTGCCGCACGGTGTTCTTGTGCACGTTGAGACAGCGCGCCAGCTCCTCGACGCTGTAGCTCCGGTGCAGCTTCACGCGGGTCGGATTTGCCCGACGGACAGGCATGGCGGCTTAGCCCTGCCCGTCCACCAAGCGGCGGATCGATTCCGCCTTCACCAGCGTGCGCGTGCCCACCTTGACCGCTTCCAACCGCTTGTCAGCCAGCATGGCATAGACCGTCGTGCGGCCGATGCTCAACAGTCGGGCGGTTTCGTTGATGGAATAGGTATAGCGATCCATTTGTCGTGCTCCTGCGAACTGGCGTACGCCAGCGGACACGACGGTGGATGCCGATGACCGGATTTTGAATCGGCCGGAAAAGGGCGAAAAAGGGCGAAAACTACTCTGCCGCGCGCAAACCGTCCCAAAGCTTGCGGGCCCGCTTGCGTACTGTGCTATTAGCGCAAGACTGATTTTTAGCGGAAATCCAGTCATTCATGGCACGCTCAATATCCGCCTGTGACTTTGGGACGAGCGCACCGGTGTAAAGGTCAATGGCAATTGCCGACCAAAGATCGTCCCAAAATTCAGCTGGTGGTCTTCCGCCCTTTGGCGTGCTCGGAGGACGATCATCCTGCGTCCCCTCTAAGTTTGGTCCCTGACCAATTGGCGCGTCAAAATCGAACCTGGCGATTCCAAGACGTGCTTCCGTATCGTTTTTCAGGTTCGCGATGAGTTCGCCAGCCGCCCGCTCAACTGAGGGATCGAGTGGTCTTTCCGGTTTACCTGTTGCGAGTTTGACGACCGGCCAGAAAAGTTCCTCGCCAATGCCAATCGCATTGCTGACCGCATCACTTACAAGATCAAAGGCCGCAAGATCACGGCAAATTCGATCAGCTTCGGCGAGCAATTCACCAGACAACCGTTCGATGGCATCTGACACGATCTGCGCTGCTGCTTTAATGGTCATACCTGATTGCAGGATGCCCCGGGCCGCATGGTCGCTTTTCAACGCATCAATGCGGGTGATCAAAATGGCTCTGAGTTGTCGCGACTGCTGCGCGACTATGAGCCCGATCTGAAGCTTTTGGCGTTCGTCCACGCGCCACTCTTGAAATACGACATGGTTGGAGTCTAGCCGGTGGTCACCGGCCTTTTGACCCAATTGGGATGATTTCAGCACCCCTGCGTAGGGTGTCGAGGTAGTCCGACCACCATTGCGCCATTTCGACACGCTCGTTCCAGTGCGCGCCGCGATGGTAAGCCGCGCGCACCTTATCGATATCGCCATGGGCAAGCGCGCGTTCGATTGCGTCCGGGTTCCATTTTCCGCTTTCGTTGAGCAATGTGGAAGCCATAGCGCGGAAGCCATGCGCCGTCATTTCATCGGTGCCGTAGCCCAGTCGCCGAAGTCCGGCGTTGATCGTGTTTTCGCTCATTGGGCGGGTGCGGGTGCGGACCGATGGGAACACGTAACCGGTTGGCCCAGTCACCGCCTGCACTTCGCGGAACAGGGCAACTGCCTGCGCCGATAGGGGCACGTGATGCGCCTTGCGCATTTTCATCTTGCCCGCCGGGATGATCCATAGCGCGCCGTCGAGGTCAATCTCGCTCCATTCGGCATGGCGCAGTTCGCCGGGACGGACGAAAACATGGGGAGCAATCTGTAAAGCCAGCTTGGTGATCCCGCTACCTTCATAGCCATCGATGGCACGCAGCAGTTCGCCAACGCGCTTGGCTTCGGTAATCGCCCCATAATGCGTGACTTTCGGCGCAGTGAGCGCGCCACGCAGATCGCGGGTAGGGTCCGATCGCAGCCGCGCGGTGGCGACGGCATAGCGGAAGACCATGCTGGCCAGTTGCAGGGTGCGCCTCGCGCTCTCCAGATTGCCTTTGCCTTCGATCTTGCGAACCGCGGCAAGAATGTCGGCGGGCTCGATGTCCGCAATCGCCAGCTTCCCGATGGAGGTGTTCAGTAGAGAAAGTAGGTATTCGCTGCGGGTCGCCGTGGCAGGCGACCAGCCGCTTTCCCCATCACGCTTGCGCTTGGCGCAATACTCGTTGGCGATGGCGGTGAACGTGTCGGCTGCCTGGATGCGCGAACGCACCTTGTCCCGCTGCTTCTCGCGCGAGGGGTCTTGCCCTTGAGCGATCAGCGCCCGTGCTTCCTCGCGCCGCTTGCGGGCTTCGCTCAAACCGATTTCAGGGTAAGCCCCAATCGCTAGCAGCTTTTCCCGCCCATCGATCCGATACTTTAGCCGCCAGAGCTTTCCGCCAGCCGGGGTGACGAGCAGAAACATACCAGCGCCGTCCGCCAGCTTGATCGCCTTTTCTCCCGGCTTGGCATTTCGGATTGCCACATCTGTAAGCGCCATGTGTCGCCAGCCTTTCCGGGGATTAACCCCTGAAATACCCCCAGGGGTGGGGGTATCGAATTGGCCTCTTGCAGATACCCCCCCCAATCATACCCCCAAAGCCTGGTGGCTGAATGTGGACGCGGGTGAACGCTTGCGGCCTGATAACCGCTAAATACCTTGGATTTTTGGAGTTTGTCTAGACGCCGACGGACGCGGCTGGACGGCAAATTGGAGCGGGTAGCGGGAATCGAACCCGCCTAGCTAGCTTGGAAGGCTAGTGCATTACCACTATGCTATACCCGCTCAGGGTCAGCGCGCTTTGAACTGCGTGGCAGCGATGGCGGGCGCTTGCCACGGCGGACGCGGGTTCGTCAACCGGGGATCGTCGCGAAGTTTGAATCAGGGTCTTGACGGGCGCATTCAAAGATATATCTTAGACGTAACGAAGTTGATCTTGAAAGCGAGTCTCCATGCCTGCCAGCCGTGCCGTTGTTCCTACCGCCAGTGCCAGCCGTTATCTCCAGCAGCTATGCAAGCACTGGGGCCACAAGTTCGAAGTCTCGTTCGATCCGCATGCCGGAAAGGTGGCGCTTCCGTTCGGGCCGGTGGAACTGGCCGCGTCCGATGCTGCGCTGGAAGTGACTTGCCGGATCGAGGGCGAGGGCGATCTTTCCCGGATGCAGCAGGTGGTGGCCGACCATCTCAACCGCTTCGCCCATCGCGAGGGCGAGTTGCAGTTCGACTGGCGGCCGCTCGACTGAACATCATTCATCGCGTGTATGCCGGGCGATAAAAACCATTCCTTTGCGCGTGACCTGAGCCGAGGCTAGGTCACGGCCGCAAAGGGAGAATGAGATGCGCCTCGCAACATTGAACGACGGCACCCGTGACGGGCGGCTGGTGCTGCTATCGCCTGCGGGGGACCGCTATGCACTGGCCCCGGTGGCCACGCTGCAGGACCTGATGGAGCAGTGGACCGCGCTGGCGCGGCAGCTGGCGGCGATCGCGGAGTTCCCTGAAGCGCTGGATCAGGCCGCTCTGCTCGCCCCGCTGCCGCGTGCGTGGCAATGGCTCGATGGCTCTGCCTTCCAGAGCCACGGCGACCTGATGGACGCCGTGCTCGGCATCACCAAGCCCAAGACCGACGTGCCGCTGATGTACCAGGGCATGTCCGATACCTTCATGGCAAGCGGCACCGATGCACGGTTTCCGTCCGAGGACCTCGGCATCGATTTCGAGGGCGAGTTCGGGGTGATTGTCGATGCGGTGCCAATGGGCACCACTGCGGCCGAGGCGCTGGGGCACATCCGCCTGATCGTGCAGATCAACGACTGGTCGCTGCGCACGCTGGCAGGGCCGGAAATGAAGACCGGGTTCGGCTGGATCGGCGCAAAGCCTGCCTGCGCGATGGCGCCCTTCGCGGTGACGCCCGACGAGCTGGGCGATGCGTGGAAGGACGGACGCGTTTGCCTCGACCTGCTGGTTGACTGGAATGGCAAGCGCTTCGGCTCGGCGAACGGCCACGCGATGGGCTACGGCTTCCATGAGCTGGTTGCGCATGCTGCCCGCACGCGCGATCTGGTGGCGGGCACGGTGATCGGTTCGGGCACCGTCTCGAATGCCAACTTCCGCGAAATCGGCTCCTCCTGCATCGCCGAGCGGCGCGGGATCGAAGTGCTGGATGAGGGCGAGCCGAAGACCGCGTTCATGGCCTTTGGCGATACAGTGCGGATGGAAGCGGTCGATGCCACAGGCCGCGCGCCGTTTGGCATCTTGCACCAAAGGGTCGTGCGGGCCTGACCGCAGGCCACTTGCCCTCCCTCCGATCATTGTTATATCGCATAGCGAAATCGGAGGATGCCTGATGACCGAAGCGAGTCTCTCTCACGCCGCGCTGGACCGTTTCCTGCGCCCGAAATCCGTGGCGATCATCGGGGCTTCGGACAAGCCGGGTGCGCTTGGCGCGACGATCCTGACCAATCTCGATCGCAATGGCTATGCGGGCGCGATCTATCCGGTGAACCCCAAGCGCGAAGAGATCATGGGCAAGCGCTGCTACCCATCTGTCGAGGCGCTGCCCGAAGGCGTGGACGTTGCCGTGCTGGCCATTCCGCGCGTTGGCGTGCTCGGTGCCGTCAAGTCGCTCGCGGCGCGCAAGTGCGGCGGCGTGGTGATCTTCTCGGCAGGCTTTGCCGAAGGCGGCGAGGAAGGCCTTGCCGAACAGCGCGAGATCGCACGCATCGCGCATGAGGCAGGCATGGTCGTCGAGGGGCCGAACTGCCTTGGCCTTGTCAACTATGTCGACCGTATTCCGCTGACCTTCGTCGAGACCAATGCCGTGCCGCCTGTGGGCAAGCGCGCGGTGGGCATCGTCTCGCAGTCTGGCGCGATGGCAGCGGTGCTGGGCACGATGCTGCTCGCGCGCGATTGCGGCGTGTCCTACTCGGTCTCGACCGGTAACGAGGCTGCGAGCGGTGTCGAGGACTATGTCGATTGGCTGGTCGATCAGGACGATACCCATGCCATCGCGATGATCGTCGAGCAGTTCCGCAAGCCGCAGGCGTTTCTGGCGGCGGCGCGACGGGCCATGGCGGCGGGCAAGCCGGTGGTGCTGCTCCACCCCGGCAAGTCGAGCGCGGCGCGTGAATCGGCGGCGACCCATACCGGCGCGATGGCGGGCGACTACAAGCTGATGCGCGCCATGGTCGCGCGCGCTGGCGTGATCTTTGCCGAGACGCTGGAAGAACTGGGCGACATTGCCGAGATCGCCGCGCGCTGCCCGGTCCTGCCTTCGGGCAATACCGCGGTGCTGGGAGAATCGGGCGCATTCAAGGCGCTGACGCTGGATCTGGCGGAGGAACTCGATCTGCCGCTGGCCGATCTGCACGATGAGGATTCGCCGCTGTTGCGCGCCGCGCTGCCACCGTTCGTGCCGGTTTCGAACCCGCTCGACATCACCGCGCAAGGGTTGTCCGAACCGGCGATCTACACCCGCTGCATCGAGGCGCTGTTGGATGATGATCGCGTGGGCACCGTGTTCGCCGGGATCATCCAGGCCGAACCGATCACCTGTGCGATCAAGTTCCCCGCGATCCTTGCTGCCGTCGAGGGCAAGGCGCTGACCAAGCCGGTGATCTTTGCCGGCCTCGACGAAGGGGCCGAGGTTCCGGCCGAGCGCATCGCGGCGCTGCGCGCGGCGGGCATTCCGTGGTTCCCGACGACCGAGCGCGCGCTGCGGGCCGTGACGCGGCTGACGCACTGGGCGGCGCAGGATCTTTCGGTCAACGATCTTCCGGCAACTCCGCTGGCGGGGCTGGCGGATTTCCATGGCGTGATCCCTGAATACAAGTCTAAGGAGCTGCTTGGCCCCATCGGCGTGTCGTTCCCCAAGGGCGGTTTCGCTGCGAGCGCCGATGCCGCGGTCGCGGCGGCGAAGGCCGTGGGCTATCCTGTGGCGATGAAGGCACAGGCCGCTGCGCTCGGACACAAGAGCGACGCGGGCGGCGTAATCCTCAACCTTGCTGGCGATGCCGCCGTGCGCGAGGCGTGGGAGCGCATCCACGCCAATGTCGCGGCCTATTCGGCGTCGATCCGGCTCGATGGCGTGCTGATCGAAGGCATGGGCAAGCGCGGCATGGAGATGATTGTCGGCGCGAAGAACGATCCCGAATGGGGACCGGTCGTGCTGGCGGGCTTCGGCGGGGTGACCGCGGAAATCCTGCAGGACGTGCGCCTGCTGACGGCAGACCTGACGCAGGAAGCGGTCGAGGCCGAACTGATGAAGCTCAAGAGCGCGGCGCTGCTCAGCGGCTATCGCGGCTCGCCTGCATTGGACGTGCCTGCGCTCGCGGAGCTTATCGTCAAGGTCGGGCAGGTGCTGCGCGCGGAGCCCTCGATCCGCGAGATCGACCTCAACCCGGTCATCCTGCACCCCATGGGCGAGGGCGTGGTGGCGCTCGATGCCCTGATGCTGGTGGAGTGATTTTGCTGCCCGGTTGAATATAAAAAAGGGCGGTCCGGTGGGCCGCCCTTAGTCATTTCAAATACCTGGCCAAGTCAGTCCGTTCGGCAATGCGCCGGCAGCATAATCGATTTGCAGGACCCGGCGGCGGCTGGGGGCGGCAGCGGCCTCGGAAGCATGCAATATCGGTGTCGAATACAGCCAGACATCACCGGCGTGTGCGACACAGGCAACTGTGCCACATCGCTTCACCGTTTCGGCAACGTCACACTCGGCTATGCGACCCATGCGATGGGACCCGGGTGCAATGAGGAGAGGTGCATTGCTCTCGGGAACGTCGTCCAGATGGATCCGCATAGTCACCATCCTTTCGAGCAGTTCGATGGGCGGGGCGACATGGTGAATGCCCTGCTTGACCGTCCATGGCCCGTAACCCGGCGTGTCGATCCTCCCATTCACGCAGATCGTACGGTCCTGATGCCAACCAAGGGACCACTTTACCTTCGTTGACTTGTCAAAAAGAATCGCGCGAACTGGCATGGCGCCGGGGCCTATGGCGTGCCGTGCCGTCTGCCCGATGCTGCTTTGTCCTCCGATCAGTTCGCGGAGGGCTGCATTGTCACGCAGGCGAAGACCGGCATGTCCGTTAGGTAGGCAGTCCAATGCCTCTACAACGCTGGTGATGGCATGCAAAGCGTGGCCCGGCAGACGAACTGCACCAATCATCGAGAACTGGTCGAGATCAAACATTACCGGATCAATGCCCCGGAAAATCCATCAGTGCCTCGACCGTGAGTCCTGCATCGCGCAGGCGGGCGGCGCCGTGGAGGTCGGGGAGGTCGATCACGAAGAGCGCGTGGGTCACGCGCGCCCCGGCCGTGCGGAGCAGTTCGGCAGCCGCTAGCGCGGTGCCGCCGGTGGCGATCAGGTCGTCGATCATCACCACGCGCTGGCCTTGCGGGATCGCGGTAGGGTCGATCTCCAGCCGGTCGCGGCCATATTCGAGCGCGTAGTCGATGCCGATGGTCTTGACCGGCAGCTTGCCGGGCTTGCGCACCGGGATGAAGCCGACGCCCATCCTTGCCGCCACGGCTGCGCCAAAGATGAAGCCGCGCGCTTCCATGCCGGCAATCGCTTCGGCGCCTGCGGCGCGCGCTCTGTCGGCCAGATGATCGACGCAGGCGGACAGGCCTTGTCCGTGTGAGATCAGCGTGGTGATGTCGCGGAACAGGATGCCGGGGGCGGGGAAGTCCGGAACAGTGCGGACGAGGGCCTTGATTTCTTCGGGTGTCATCGCGGCGGGATGCTATCGCCGGATACGAAAAAGGCCACCGTTTCCGGTGGCCTTTGTTCGTTTCGCCAGGGCGAGGAACTCGGTGTCTGAAGCTTAGTGCTTATCAGCCCAGACGTTCTTCTTGGCGAGATAGGCGAGGCACGTAGCGACCAAAAGGAAGAGTACCACGACCCAACCGGTCTGCTTGCGCTTGTCCATCTTGGGCTCTGCCGTCCAGATCAGGAAGGCCGAGACGTCGGTCGCCATCTGGTCGACGGTGGCCTTTGTGCCATCCGCATAGGTAACCTGTCCGTCGCCCGAGAGCGGTGCCGGCATCGCGAGGTTGAGGTTCGCGAAGTACGGGTTGTAGTACAGGCCGTCCGGGGTCTTGGCATCCGGGAACTTCTTGAGAAGCTCGGCGGGCTGCTCCTGATAACCGGTCAGCAGCGAGTGCACGTAGGCACCACCGTCGTGACGAGCCTTGGTGATCAGCGAGAGGTCTGGCGGATTGCCCTGGCCTGCGTAGTACACGGTCGGGAAGTAGTCCGACGGGATGTTGTCACGCTCGCCGCGCTCGCCGGTCTTCGGGTCGAAGGTCGGCTGCTTGGCGCCCCATTCCTTGGCAATCGCCTTCACTTCGGCTTCCGAGTAGCCGAGGGCAGCAAGGTCACGGAACGCGACATGCTTGAGCGAGTGGCAGGTCGAGCAGACTTCCTTGTAAACCTGGAAGCCGCGCTGGAGCTGCTGCTTGTCAAACTTGCCGAAGGCACCATCGGAAGCGAACTTCACTTCCTTGGGGTGGAGATGGAACTCGTGCTCTGCCGTGGGGGCAGCGGGTTCCTGGATCGCGGTGTAGGCGCCGTTGCCGAACGACCAGAGCAGCGCGACCGCGAAGAAGAGGCCGACCAGGGGGCCAAAAAGACGGACCATAGGGTTCTCTTTCTCTAACGCTTCGGCTGGCTCAGGCAGCAGCGGGGTTGGCGTTGAGCACGGCGCTCTCATCCTTGCCGAGCACGGCTTCGGTGATCGAAAACGGAAGCGGTTCCGGTTTCTCGATCGACGAAACGAGCGGGAGAATGACGAGGAAGTGCAGGAAGTAGTACATCGAGGCGATCTGCGAGATCATCACGAAAGGTTCCGCAGCAGGCGCGCCGCCGCAGTAGCCGAGAACGGCCACGTCGATCAGCAGGAGCCAGAAGAACTTGCGGAACAGCGGACGGTAATGGCCCGAACGCACCGGCGAGGTATCCAGCCAGGGCAGGAAGAACCACACCAGGATCGCCGAGAACATCGCAAGGACGCCCATCAGCTTGGCCGGGATGAAGAAGAAGTCCGACGTGAAGGCGCGCAGGATCGCGTAGAACGGCCAGAAGTACCATTCTGGAACGATGTGTGCAGGCGTCGAGAGCGGGTTCGCCGGGATGTAGTTGTCCGGGTGACCGAGCATGTTCGGCGCAAAGAACAGCACTGCGCAGTAGATCAGCAGGAAGATGCCGAGTCCGAAGCCGTCCTTTGCCGTGTAGTACGGGTGGAACGGAACGGTGTCGCTTTCGCTCTTCACTTCGACGCCGGTCGGGTTCGACGAGCCGGGGATGTGCAGCGCCCAGATGTGCAGGATGATGACACCGGCAATCACGAAGGGCAGCAGGAAGTGCAAGCTGAAGAAGCGGTTCAGCGCGGCATTGTCAGGCGCATAGCCGCCCAGCAGCCAGACCTGAAGCGGTTCGCCGACGACCGGGATCGCGCCGAACAGGCCGGTGATGACCTTGGCGCCCCAGAACGACATCTGGCCCCAGGGCAGCACGTAGCCCATGAACGCGGTTGCCATCATCAGCAGGAAGATGACCACGCCAAGCAGCCAGATCATCTCGCGCGGGGCCTTGTACGAAGAGTAGAAGAAGCCGCGGAAGATGTGGAGATAGACGACGACGAAGAACGCCGAGGCGCCGTTGGCGTGCGCATAGCGCAGCATCCAGCCCCAGTTCACGTCGCGCATGATGTGCTCGACGCTGTCGAAGGCAACGCCTGCGTTGGCGGCGTAGTGCATCGCGAGGATGACGCCGGTCACGATCTGAAGCACGAGGCAGAAGCCGGCGAGAACGCCGAAGTTCCACATGTAGTTCAGGTTGCGCGGAACCGGATAACCGGCGCCGACCGCGTTGTAGACGAAGCGGGGCAGCGGCAGCTTTTCGTCAAGCCACTGCGTCAGGCCGTTGGCCGGCTTGTATTCATTTGCCCAGGGAAAGCTCATGTTTCCTGTCCTCAGCCGATCTTCACGACAGTGTCGGAAGTGAATGCGTACTCGGGCACCTCGAGGTTCTTCGGTGCCGGGCCCTTGCGGATGCGCGCCGCGGTGTCATAGGACGAACCGTGGCACGGGCAGAAGTAGCCGCCGAACTCACCCTTCACTTCGCCTTCGCCGGCGCCCAGCGGCACGCAGCCGAGGTGGGTGCAGACGCCCATCGTGATGAGCCAGTTGGTCTTGCCTTCCTTGGTGCGCTCTTCCAGCGACTGCGGATCGCGCAACGAGGAGACGTCAACCTTTTCGGCCGCGGAGATTTCTTCCGGCGTCAGGTTGCGGATGAAGACCGGCTGCTTGCGGAAAACCGCCTTGATCGCCTGCCCCGGCTGGATCGCCGAGATGTCGATTTCGGTGGAGCTCTGCGCCAGAACGTCTGCCGACGGTGCCATCTGACTCACCAGCGGGACCAGCACGGCAGCGCCGCCAACTCCCGCAAAACTCACCGCCGCGATATTGATGAAATCGCGCCGGCGCACGCCTTCTTCGGCCTGTGCCGAAGTGTCGATGCTTGCCTGTTCAGCCATTGAAATTCCCTGCCTGCTGCCGCCGCGCACGCGGATCGCGCACGGTCCAACTTGCCCCTTTGGAACGGCTCTGGAAATTGCCCATGGGGCTAACCACATGGGCACCGGAACCGCACGGGAACCGGGCACGCGCAAATGCACGGCCCCGGCCCCCACTTGGCGCGCCTGATAGACGCAAAGCCCCGGCTTTGCCAACAGGCATTTTGGTGCGGGAATCAGCCCTTGTCACACCCCGTGTTTCGGGGCGTTTTCAGGCCTGTGGCGCTGCTTTGCGGCGATCAGGCCGGAGATGCGAATCCTGCACCATCCGGCCAGCGCGGCCCGGCGAGTCCCATAACCTTGAACAGGACGCCCATCTGTCCTTCGCCGGTCAGACGCTCGCGCGCGGCGTGGATAGCCTCGGCGTGGTCGGGGGCATAGGCGGCCAGCGCATCGGCGCGGGCTTCGATGCCGAGCGCGCGCAGCCAGCGGCCCTGCTCGACCGTGCCGAGCCAGCGCACGCCGCGCGACAGGGCGATGGGGGCGAGCGCAGAGAAATCGACGTGCGCGGTCAGGTCCGCTTCGCCGGGCGAGGCAAAGACATCGACCTTGCGATGCTCGCGCACCGCTTGCAGCGACGAGCCGAAGCGCGGCAGGGCATGGCCATAATCGATGAACAGCGCTGCTCCCTCCTGCGCCGCCAGCCGCCCGGCGACTTCGTACATTACCGCAGCGCATGCGGGTGAGGTCTCGACGATGGTGCCTTCGGGTGCTTCGCGGCGGTCTGCGGGGACAGCAGGGTCCATGGGCGCGCTTCCGGCCACCGGGATCAGGCGACCGTCGGCGACGCCGACCATGCGCTCTCGCCAGCCTTCGGACATGCGCACCAACTGGCGCACCGGCAAAGCGTCGAGAAATTCGTTGGCGACGATCAGCAGTGGACCGTCGCTTGGCAAGGTCGAGAGGTCGGCATGCCAGATCGCATCGCGGTGCAGTTCAAGCTGCATCGCCTTGAGCGCGGTGCTGGTCTCGACGAAGTGGACGCGAGGGCTGAGGCCATAGCGCCTTGCCGCGCCCAGGGCGTCGCGGGCCAACGTGCCACGGCCAGGTCCGAGTTCGACGTAGTGGACCGGCTCAGGCCGTCCGGCGCGGATCCACATGTCGGCCAGCCACAGCCCGATCAGCTCGCCAAACATCTGGCTGATCTCGGGTGCGGTGATGAAGTCGCCTGCCGTGCCGAAGGGGTCGCGGCTGGAATAGTAGCGCGCGTTGGATTCGGCCATGTAGTGGGCCACGCTGATCGGCCCGGTGTTGGTGATCAGCCGGGCAAAGGTATCGAGCAGCGGAGGGTTCACGCCGGAACGGCTCCGCCTGTTGCCAGCGGCTTTCTCAGGAGGCCGCGCAGCAGGAAGAACAGTCCCACGGCCATCATCGGAATGGTCAGCCACTGGCCCATCGACAGGCCCGTCTGCAGCGCGAAGTCCTGCAACTGCGCGTCAGGCTCGCGGAAGAACTCGACGGTGAAGCGCGACAGGGCATAGCCGAGGGTGAACGTGCCGACGAGCAGGCCGGTGCGCCAGCGTGCCTTGGTCTTCCAGAACAGCAGCAGCAGCACGATGGCCAGCACAAGGCCTTCTAGCCCGGCTTCGTAGAGCTGGCTCGGGTGGCGCGCGACCAGACCGCCGCCGGGGAAGACCATCGCCCAGGGCACATCCGGCCCGGCCTCGCGCCCCCAGAGTTCACCGTTGGCAAAGTTGGCAAGGCGACCGAACAGCAGGCCGAAGGGCACGCAGACCGAGATATAGTCGCACACGCGGACAAAGCTGAGTTCGCCGCGCCACGAGACCCATGCGATGGCCAGCACCGTACCGATCAGGCCGCCGTGAAAACTCATCCCGCCTTCCCACAGCTTCAGCAGGTTGCCGGGGTGCGTCAGCAGTTCGGGCGCATAGAAGATCGCATAGCCGAGGCGCCCGCCAAGAATGATGCCGAGCGTTGCGTAAAAGAACAGGTCGTCGGCATGGCGCTGCGCCATGGGCGATCCGGGCTGCTTGATCATCTTGGACAGGTGCCAGTAGCCGAGCACGATCCCTGCCAGATAGGCCAGCGAATACCACTTAAGCGCAAAGAAGCCGAGGTCGAGCGCGATCGGCCCGATGCCCAGATCCTCCCAGCGAATCGGCGCATGTCCGCTTGCTGCGGAGGCCGACGCTACGGCAAGCGCGGTTGTTGTTGACACTAGTGACAGCAAGGAACGAACTCCCTAGAACTTTAAGGCCAGCATGTTTTGGTTGGCCCGTTTTCATGCTGTCAAACGCGCCCGATAGGCTAACGTATTGGCACAGGGAAAAGGTTGCAGGCAAACCCGAAAAAGGCGCGAAACAAGACGGCGTCAGGGTGAGGAGACGAAAGGGTATCATGAAGACCGAGCTGGACCTTGCCATGGACGGCGCCTTTGGCGCGCTTACTGCCGATGGGGCGATGTTCCACACGGTTCCGATAGAGCGGTTCGGGCAGCAGTTGCCGATGATCGCCGCCGCACCGCCACATCTTCCGGCCTACTTCGCCTATTTCTGCGCCACCCATGGTGGCAAGACGTTCATCGTCGATGGCGAGACGCGGCTGAGCTTCGCCGATGTCTACAAGGCCGCGCGCCATGTCGCTGGCGGGCTGGTCGAAGGGTTGAAGCTGCAGAAGGGCGAACGCGTCGGCATTGCCGCGCGAAATTCGGCCAACTGGGTCATCGCCTACATGGGCGTGCTCATGGCGGGCGGTTGCGCCACCCTGCTCAACGGCTGGTGGCAGGGCGAGGAACTGGCCCACGGCATTGATCTGGTGAAGTGCCGCTTCGTCATCGCCGATGCACCGCGCGCCGCGCGGCTTGAAGGCCATGCCCATGGCGCGCAGATCCTGCCGATGGGCCACGACTGCGATTATGCGCAAGGCCTTGCCGCTCTGCTCGCAAACGGCGGCGGGATGGAGACGATCCTGCCGGACCTCACCGGCGATGATCTGGCCACCGTGCTATTCACTTCCGGTTCCACCGGATCGGCCAAGGGCGCCTATTCCGACCATCGCGGCGTGGTGCAGGGGACGATGAACTACGTCTGCCAGTCCGCTGCCATGCTCGCGATCCTGACGGCGCGGGGCGAGGGTCCGGCGGAAGGTTCGCAGCCGGTCACGCTGGTCAACGTGCCGCTGTTCCACGTGACGGGCGAGGTCCCGGTGTTCCTTCAGTCCTTCGCGCTGGGCCGCAAGCTGGTGCTGATGCCCAAGTGGGATGCGGTCGAGGCGATGAAGCTGATCGAGCGCGAGAAGGTGACCTACTTCGTCGGCGTGCCGCTGATGAGCTTCGAGATCGCCACCCATCCGGACCGCGACAACTATGACCTGTCCACTTGCGTTTCCTTCGCAGCGGGCGGTGCGCCGCGCCCGGTCGAGCATGTCGACCGCATCCGCAAGGCACTGCCCCACGCCTTCCCGCTGCTCGGCTATGGCCTGACCGAGACCAATGGCGTGGGCTGCGGCAATCTCAACGAGAACTACCTCGCCAAGCCAGGCAGCACCGGCACCGCCTCGCGCCCACTGGTCGAGCTTGCCATCCTCGACGATGACGGCAAGCCCGTGCCGCAGGGACAGGTCGGCGAAGTCTCGATCCGCTCGATCTGCAACTTCCTCGGCTACTGGGACAACGAAAAGGCAACGCGCGAGGCGATCACCGCCGATGGCTACTTCCGCACCGGCGACCTTGGCTATCTCGACCCCGAGGGCTACCTGTTCATCGTCGACCGCAAGAAGGACATCATCATCCGTGGCGGCGAGAACATCTCGTGCATCGAGGTGGAAAGCGCGATCTACGCCCATCCCTGCATCGCCGAGGCAAGCGTGTTCGGCCTGCCCGACGAAAAGCTCGGCGAAGTTCCGGCCGCAGTCTATCTCGCCAAGGAGGACTGTTCGGCGGCCGAGGAGGAGCTGCGCGAGTTCCTGAAGCAGCACATCGCACCGTTCAAGATCCCGGTGCGCTTCTGGGAGGTGCACGAGGCCCTGCCGCGTCTGGGCACGGAAAAGGTCGACAAGCGCTCCTTGCGGGAACGCTACACGAAGGAGTGGCTGGCTTCCTGATAGCCTTTGTTACTGGACGCTAGGACCTGAGGCGATAATGGTGGGAGCATGATGCTCCCCCGGATCGCCAACCAGCGTGCCATTATCGACCGCCGCCATCTGGCCGACGCAATTGCTGCCGCCTTTGCCGAGAAGGGCGAGAAATCGCGCGCCGCGGTGGTCGAGCTTCTGCGCGGCGCTCTTGAGGACGGGCGAGCCGAGATCGCGCGCAGGCTCGAGGCCAAGCCTTCGGCGGGGACCGAGTGCGCGCAGGCGCAGGCATTCCTCGTCGATCAGCTGGTGCGGATCATCTACGATCACGTCGTCGGCCGCATCTATCGTGCCAGCAACCGTTCGATGGGCGAGCGCATCTCGCTGATCGCCGTGGGCGGCTACGGGCGCGGCGAAATGGCGCCGCATTCGGATGTCGACATCGCCTTCGTCACCCCGATCAAGCCGACCTCGTGGTGCGAGCAGGTGATCGAGGCATTGCTCTATTACCTGTGGGACTTGGGCCTGAAGGTCGGCCATTCCAGCCGCTCGCTCGACGAAGTCGTGCGCATGGCCAAGAGCGACCTGACCATCCGCACGGCGCTGCTCGAAGGACGCTATGTCTGGGGAGACCGCGACCTGTTCGATGCCGCGTCTGCGCGGTTCTGGGCGGAAGTCGTCAACGGCACCGAAAAGCAGTTCGTCGCCGAGAAGCTGGAGGAACGCAACCAGCGCCACAAGCGGCTGGGCGACAGCCGCTATGTGGTCGAACCCAACGTCAAGGAAGGCAAGGGCGGCCTACGCGACCTGCACACGCTCTACTGGATCGGCAAATACATCCACAAGGTGCGCGATGCGTCGGAGCTGGTCGATGTCGGCCTGCTGACCGCCGAGGAATACCGCGCGTTCCGCCGCGCCGAAAACTTCTTCTGGGCCGTGCGCTGCCACCTCCACACCATCACCAAGCGCGCCGAAGACCGGCTGACTTTCGATCTTCAGCGTGAAGTCGCCATGCGGATGAATTTCGCCGACCGCCCGGGCAAGAGCGCGGTCGAGCGGTTCATGCAGTACTTCTTCCTGCAGGCAAAGCAGGTCGGCTCGCTCACCGGCGTGTTCCTGGCCCAGCTTGACGGGCAGTTCGCGGGCGAGAAGCGCGGCTTCTTTGCAGCGCTGCGCAGCCGTCGGCGCAAGAAGGTGGGGCCGTTCGTGATCGACGCGGGCAAGCTTGCCGCACCTTCGGACACGACGTTTCAGGACGAGCCGGTCCGCCTGCTCGAACTGTTCTCCTGCGCGGCGGCAGAGGGGGTGGAAATCCATCCGGAAACCATGCGCATCGCGCGACGTGATTCCGGCCTGATCGATGCCGCCATGCGCCGGGACCCGCGCGCCAATGCGCTGTTCATGGAGACGCTGACCAGCCGCAACGATCCCGAGACGGTGTTGCGCTGGATGAACGAGGCGGGCGTTTTCGGCCGCTTCGTGCCCGATTTCGGCCGGGTCATCGCGCAGATGCAGTTCGACATGTACCACCACTACACGGTGGACGAGCACACCATCCGCGCCATAGGCCTGCTCGCCAAGATCGAGAAGGGCGAGGCCAAGGCCGATCACCCGCTGGCCAGCGAAGTGGTCAGCAAGGTCGCCTCGCGCCGCGTGCTCTATGTCGCGACGCTGCTGCACGACATCGCCAAGGGCCGTCAGGGCGACCATTCGGTGCTCGGCGCGGAAGTGGCGATGAAGCTCTGCCCGCGTCTGGGGCTTTCGGCGGCCGAGACCGAACTCGTTGCGTGGCTGGTGCGCTGGCACCTGCTGATGAGCGCAACCGCGTTCAAGCGCGATTTGGCCGATTACAAGACCATCGCCGACTTCGTGAACACCGTGCAGAGCCAGGAGCGCCTGCGCCTGCTGCTGATCCTGACCGTGGTCGACATCCGCGCGGTGGGACCGGGTGTGTGGAATTCGTGGAAGCGCCAGCTGTTGGGCGATCTGTTCGTCTCGGCCGAGGAAATGCTGCGGCTGGGCCACAAGACCCATGGCCGTGCCGAGCGAATCGCGGCCAAGAAGAAGGCGGTCGCCTCGATCCTCAAGGAACGTGACGCGCTCATCGGCACGGTGGGCAAGCAGCTGCGCGATGCCTATTGGATCGCCGAGCCCGAGGACATCATCGCGCTCAATCTGCAGCAGATGGACACCGCGCTGGGAGAGCCGCTGTCGGTCGAGGCGCACTGGTATCCGGCGCGCGGGGCGACGCTGGTCACCGTGCTGGCAGCCGACCACCCCGGCCTGTTCTACCGCATCGCGGGCGGCATTCACCTTGCCGGCGGCAATATCATCGACGCGCGCATTCACACCGCGCGCAACGGCACGGCGGTCGACAACTTCCTCGTGCAGGACCCGCTCGGCCGCCCGCTCAACGAGGCGAGCCAGATCGCGCGGCTGAAGAACGCGATTGCCGATGCCCTGGCCAACCGGGTGAAGCTGGTGCCGCAGCTGGCCGCGCGCCCGCTTGCCCGCCCACGCGCCGATGCCTTCGACGTGCGCCCCATCGTCATTTTCGACAACAAGGCCTCCAACCGCTACACCGTGATCGAGGTTGGCGCGCGCGATCGTCCGGCGCTGCTCAGCCAATTGGCGCGGGCTCTGTTCGAGGCGCGGCTGGTGGTCCATTCGGCACATATCGCCACCTATGGCGAGCGCGCGGTCGACACCTTCTACATCACCGACGTTCTGGGCGAGAAGATCGACAGCGAAAGCCGCATGAATGCCGTCGAGAAGAAGCTGCTGGAAGCTGCCGAGGACCGCAAGATCAAGGCCGCAGCCTGAATGGGCGGCTCTGGCAACCGGCCGCGTGCATCCCTATCTCCTGACGGATGAGTGACGCCGAGTATCTTTCCGGACGCCTGCTCCTCGCCATGCCGGGCATGGGCGACGAGCGTTTCGATCATGCCGTGGTGGCCATGTGCGTCCATGACGAGCACGGCGCGCTTGGCATAGGCATCGGCCACGTGCGCGATGGCATCACCCTGCACGGGCTGCTCGAGGATATCGGCATCGACCCCGGCCTCGCGCCCGACGTTCCGGTGCTGAACGGCGGCCCGGTGGAAACCGCGCGCGGCTTCGTGCTCCATTCGAACGACTGGAGCGGCGAAGGCAGCGTCACGGTCAATCCGCTATGCGAGCTGTCCGCATCGATGGACGTGCTGCGCGCGATTGCCGAAGGACGGGGCCCGAGCCGCTATCTCGTCGCGCTCGGCTATGCCGGTTGGGGCGCAGGCCAGCTCGAAGGCGAGATGCGCCGCCATGGCTGGTACGCCGCGAAGGGGCGGAGCGAGATCCTGTTCAACACGCCCACCGGCAGACGCTGGCTCCAGACGTGGAAGAGCGAGGGGATCGACCCTTCGCATCTCGTGGCGCAAACCGGCAGCGCGTAATTCCCTCCAAATCTCTCGTCATCCCCGGCTTGACCCGGGATCCCGCTTCCTAGGTTCACAGGAAGCGGAGAGCAGGAGCGGGGCCCCGGGTCGAGCCCGGGGCGACGATGTATCAGGCGGTGAGAGCTCAGGCTTCCGCCGCTTCGCTGTTGAGCTGGATGTAGTTGGCCAGCCCCATGCGTTCGATCATGTCGAACTGCTTTTCGATCACGTCGACGTGCTCTTCCTCGCTCTCGAGGATCCTGGCGAAGAGATCGCGGCTGACGAAATCGCGCACGCTCTCGCAATGGGCAATGGCGTCTTTCAGCAAGGGCAGGGCGTCCATTTCCAGCGCGAGGTCGGCCTTGAGGATTTCCTCGACCGATTCGCCGACGCGCAACCGGCCCAGCGCCTGGAAGTTGGGCAAGCCATCGAGGAACAGGATGCGGTCCGCCAGCATGTCGGCGTGCTTCATCTCGTCGATCGATTCGTGGCGCTCGTACTCGGCCAGCTTCTTGACGCCCCAGTTGGCGAGCAGGCGGTAGTGAAGCCAGTACTGGTTGATCGCGGTCAGCTCGTTGAGCAGGGCCTTGTTGAGAAATTCGATGACCTTGGCGTCGCCCTTCATGGCGCTGGCTCCATTACGATTGATGGCGCCACGTTACGCCGGGCAGGAGTGCCGACAAAGCGCGAACGACTCGCACCGGAGGCGCGCAACACTTTGCAATGACGGGCGAAGCTTCAGGCCAGCGCGCAGGAACGCTCGTCAGCGATCACGTCCTCGGCATCATCGAGGCATTGGCGGCACTGTGGCTTGAAGCCCATGCGGCCGTAGATTTCCTCGGCATTGCCGGCGTGGCAGCGCGCCGTGGCGCGGATGTCCTTTTCACGGATGGCATTGCAGATGCAGATGAACATTGCGTCCGGTCTCCGTGGCGGTGTCCGTGGCAGGGGCTACCTGCCAATGATTCGCATTAATAATGCGAGTGGATTGCAATAGCAAGTCCTGCGAGCGGCATCCGCACCTGTCCGCGTGGGCCGTTGCAAAGCTATCAACGTCGCACTATCTGTCGTTCTACATCGAGAGTTGGGGTGACGCTCCAACGCCAACCTGCCGATCCGGGCAAGGTGGTACCTGATCCAGCGATGGAGATGGGATGTGGCCGATCCGGCAACCAAACGGACACGGACACCGCTGCAGCGTCTTCCCCCTCAGGTTGAAGAAAGACGCGAAGACCGTGCCGATCAGGATTGCCGACAATCTCCCCGCCCGCCGGACATTGGAAGCCGAGGGCGTCATCGTGATGAGCGAGACCGAGGCCGCGCGCCAGGACATCCGCCCGATGCGCATCGCCCTGCTCAACCTGATGCCCGACAAGATCACCACCGAAACCCAGATCGCCCGCCTGCTCGGCGCAACGCCGCTGCAGGTGGAACTCGAACTCGTGCGCATTTCGGACCACGTCAGCAAGAACACCTCGGCGGGCCACATCTCCTCGTTCTACCGCCCGTGGGAGGAAGTGCGCTCCGAGAAGTATGACGGGCTGATCGTCACCGGCGCGCCGGTCGAGACGATCCCTTATGAAGATGTGAGCTATTGGGACGAACTCACCCGCATCTTCGACTGGTCGCAAAGCAACGTCCACCGCACCCTGTCGGTCTGCTGGGGCGCGATGGCGGCACTTCATCACTTCCATGGCATCGACAAGCACCCCCTGTCGACCAAGGCCTCGGGCGTATTCCGCCACGTCAACCACGCGCCCGCCAGCCCGTTCATGCGCGGACTGCCCGACGTGTTCGACGTGCCCGTCTCGCGCTGGAGCGAAGTGCGGCGTGAGGACCTGCCCGAAGGTCGTGGCCTGACGGTGCTGGCCGACAGCGCCGAAACCGGCCTGTGCCTGATTGACGACCCGGCCCACAACACGCTGCACATGTTCAACCACCTCGAGTACGACACGCTGACGCTGGCAGGCGAATATGCGCGCGATGAGGGCAAGTACCTGCCGCGCCACTACTTTCCCGGCGACGACCCGCAGGCGATGCCAGCCAACACCTGGCGCGGCCACGGTCACCTGCTCTACGGCAACTGGATCAACGAGACGTATCAGACCACGCCATACGATCTGGCGGACATCGGGAAGGGCTGAGTCATTTGTTGGGTGCGCCCCCGACGTCCGTCGGGGGCTTGCGGCACCGGCCCGCTCCCCCGCCAGGCCACCCAAAGCCTGCTCCGAGAGGTGGCCGGGCGGGGAAGCGGACCGGTGCTCCCAGAACTTCTCCCCCTCTCCACCCTTGCCTTTCCGCGCCGCTTACCCTAACGGCCCCACCTTCAACCGACACGGATTCGATGATCGGCCTGGCCACAAGGGCTGCCAAGGCAGATCGGACGCGTCGAACTCAGGAGACGAAAATGCCCAAGATGAAGACGAAGAGCGGCGTGAAGAAGCGCTTCAAGCTCACCGCCACCGGCAAGGTGAAGCACGGCGTTGCCGGCAAGCGCCACCGCCTGATCAGCCACAACGCCAAGTACATCCGCCAGAACCGCGGCACTGACGTGATCTCCGATGCAGATGCAAAGGTGATCAAGAAGTGGGCGCCCTACGGGCTGAACTGAGGAGCGCTGAACTATGAGCCGTATCAAGCGTGGTGTAACCACCCGAGCAAAGCACAAGCGGATTCTGGATCAGGCGAAGGGCTATCGCGGCCGTCGCAAGAACACCATCCGCGTCGCCCGTCAGGCCGTCGAAAAGGCTGGCCAGTACGCCTATCGCGACCGCAAGGTTAAGAAGCGGTCCTTCCGCGCCCTGTGGATCCAGCGCATCAACGCTGCTGTCCGCGCCGAAGGCCTGACCTACTCGCAGTTCATCCACGGCACCAAGCTTGCCGGGATCGAACTCGACCGCAAGACCATGGCCGATCTGGCGATGAACGAAGGTGCGATCTTCACCGCCGTCATCGCTCAGGCGAAGGCTGCGCTTCCCGCCGCCTGACCGGCGCGAGAACGCTAACACGTCAAAAAGGGCGGTTCTTTCGGGAGCCGCCCTTTTTCGTTGCGATTCGCGCAAGTGCGAGGCAGTGTGCGGATGAACAATGCATAACTAAAGTAAAACAGGGGCGCACACAGCTTGACCGGGGACTGCACAGTCCGGGTTCGATTCCATCGGCCGCCAGAGCCGCTGCAGCGCTATTTCACAACCTTTTACCTCACCGAGATCGACGTGGCAGACGGTGGCCGCGTGACCGACCACCTCCATCCCGAATGGGCGAACCTGCGCGTATATCAGGGTGACTTTCCGGATTCGCAACTGCCTGGCCAGCCCCCGTTCAAGGGCGTGCAGGCCAATGCCACCGGGCCTACCAGCATTGCGCTTGAATTCACCACCGGCACCACGCGCATATGGGGCATAGGCCTGTTGCCACTGGGCTGGGCCCGCTTCATGCGGCAACCTGCAAACCTCCATGCCGACCGGATCTACGATGTCGCCAGCGAGCGCTTCCTCGCGCCGTTCCGCACCTTGGCGCGCGACGTGTTCGGCCCCGGCCGCGACGAGCAGGCCGAACTCGCCCACATCACGCGCTTCTTCGAGCGGGCGCTGGAACATGATCCGCAACCCGATGATCCCCGTATCGCCGCCTGCCATGCCGCTCTGATCGATCCTGACGTGGGTACCGTTCACGAAATGGCCGAGGCCGCGCACTTGCCCGCCCACACGCTCGAACGCCTGTGCCGCAAGCATTTCGGCTTCCCGCCGCGCCTGCTGCTGCGCCGCCAGCGCTTCATGCGCAGCCTCGTCCAGTACATGATGGACCCGTCGCTGAAATGGATCGGGGCGATTGACAGCCATTATCACGATCAGGCGCAGTTCGTGCGCGACTTCCATCGCTTCATGGGGATGAGCCCCAGCGAATATGCCCATTCTCCCAAGCCGATCCTGCAGGAAGTGATGCGGGCGCGGCAGGAGTTTGTTGGCGCTGCCGTTCAGGCACTTCACGCGCCAGCCCGCGCGTAACTCCAGACTTTGATTCCCGCGCATTTGCGGCTAGCGGCTTGCCGATGGAAAACCTCGATCAACAGCAGGCCGAAACGCTTGTCGCCATTGCGGAAGCGGCCACCCCCGATGCCGTGGAGGCGATCCGCGTCTCCGCGCTTGGCAAGCAGGGCTGGGTCAGTGCCCTGCTCAAGTCGCTGGGCGCAATGACGCCCGAGCAGCGCCAGAGCGAAGGCCCCAAGATCCACGCCGCGCGCGAAGCCGTCACCGCCGCGCTGGCAGAGCGCAAGGGCGCGCTGGAAGGTGCAGCGCTCGAAGCTCGCCTTGCCGCCGAAACGGTCGATCTTTCGCTGCCCGCACCGCAAGCGCCCAAGGGGTCGGTCCACCCGGTCAGCCAGGTCATGGACGAACTGGCGGAAATCTTCGCGGACATGGGCTTTGCCGTGGCGAGCGGTCCCGAGATCGAAGACGACTGGCACAACTTCACCGCGCTCAACATGCCCGAAACCCATCCGGCGCGCGCGATGCACGATACCTTCTATTTCCCCGACAAGGATGCAGAAGGCCGAGACATGCTGCTGCGCACGCATACCTCGCCGGTGCAGATCCGTTCGATGATTGCCCAAGGCGCACCCTTGCGCATCATCGCGCCGGGCCGCGTCTATCGCTCTGACTCGGACGCGACGCATACGCCGATGTTCCACCAGATCGAAGGTCTGGTGATCGACAAGGGCATCCACCTCGGCCACCTCAAGTGGACGCTGGAGACTTTCCTCAAGGCCTTCTTCGAGCGTGACGACATCGTCCTGCGTCTGCGCCCGAGCTACTTCCCCTTTACCGAGCCTTCGGTGGAAGTCGACGTCGGCTATACGCTTATCAATGGCAAGCGCGTGGTCGGTGGCAGCGGCGATGCCGAGAACGGCGGCTGGATGGAAGTGCTGGGTTCCGGCATGGTCAACCGCAAGGTCATCGAATTCGGCGGGCTCGATCCCGATGAATGGCAGGGCTTTGCCTTCGGCACCGGCGTCGATCGCCTCGCCATGCTGAAGTACGGCATGGATGACCTGCGCGCCTTCTTCGATGGCGATGTGCGGTGGCTCGGCCACTACGGCTTCGGCGCGCTTGATGTGCCGACCCTTTCCGGCGGTGTTGGAGTACGTTCGTGAAGTTCTCGCTTTCGTGGTTGAAGTCGGTCCTCGATACCAAGGCCGACGCCCGCACCATCGCCGAAAAGCTGACCTCGCTCGGTCTGGAGATCGAAGGCGTCGAGGATGCCTCGGCTGCGCTCAAGAGCTTCCGCGTCGCCCGCGTGCTGACGGCGGAAAAGCACCCGCAGGCCGACAAGCTGCAGGTCCTTTCAGTCGATCTGGGTGACGGCAACCCGCTGCAGGTCGTCTGCGGCGCTCCCAATGCGCGTGCAGGCCTTGTCGGCGTGCTTGGCCTTCCCGGCGCCGTGGTTCCGGCCAACGGCATGGAACTGCGCAAGTCCGCCATCCGTGGGGTCGAATCCAACGGCATGATGTGCTCGACGCGCGAGCTTGGTCTTGGCGAAGAGCACGACGGCATCATCGAACTGCCCGAGGACGCGCCGCTGGGCACGACGTTCGCGGACTATCTCGGCTCCGATCCGGTGTTCGACGTTGCGATCACGCCCAACCGGCCAGACTGCATGGGCGTCCACGGCATCGCCCGCGATCTCGCGGCAGCGGGCCTCGGCGTGCTGCAGCCGATCGACGCCGCGCCAGTCGCTGGCAGCTTCGCTTGCCCGGTCGAAGTGCGCACCGACGATCCGGAAGGCTGCCCTGCATTCTACGGCCGCGTCATTCGCGGCGTGAAGAACGGGCCGAGCCCCAAGTGGCTGCAGGACTGTCTCAAGAGCGCGGGCCAGCGCCCGATCTCGGCGCTGGTGGACATCACGAATTACGTCATGCTCGGCTATGGCCGTCCAGCCCATGCCTATGACATGGCCAAGCTTTCCGGCGCGATCTTTGCCCGCAAGGCGCGTGAGGGCGAGACCTGTCTGGCGCTCAACGGCAAGGAATACGCGCTGCAACCGTGGATGACGGTGATCGCCGACGATGCCGGCGTGCACGACATTGCCGGGATCATGGGCGGCGAGCATTCGGGCTGTTCGGACGATACGACCGACGTGCTGCTCGAAGTCGCCTACTTCAATCCCGCTTCGATTGCCCGCACGGGGCAGGCGCTGGCGCTCGCTTCGGATGCACGCGGGCGGTTCGAGCGCGGCGTCGATCCGGCCTTCCTCGATACCGGCCTCGACCTGCTGACCAAGTTGATTCTCGAGATCTGCGGTGGCGAGGCGAGCGAAGTGGTGCGGGCGGGCGAGCCGCCGCTGGCGCGCAAGACTGTCGCCTATGACCCGGCGCTGGCCGGCAGCCTCGGTGGCATCGACGTCGGCAATGGCGAACAGAAGCGCATCCTTGCCGCGCTCGGCTTTGAAGTGGCGGACGACTGGACTGTCACGGTGCCGACCTGGCGCCCCGACGTGGACGGCGCGCCCGACATCGTCGAGGAAGTGATCCGCGTTCACGGTCTCGATGCCGTGCCGTCAACGCCGCTGCCGCGCGCAGATGGCGTGGCCAAGCCGATGGCAACGCCGGTGCAGACGCTGGAGCGCCGCGTGCGCCGTGCGGCGGCCTCACGCGGCCTGCATGAAGCGATCACATGGTCGTTCCTGCCCGAGAAGGAAGCCGCGCACTTTGCCGATGGTGAGGCGTTGTGGAGCCTTGCCAATCCGATATCGGAAGACCTCAAGGTCATGCGCCCCTCGCTGCTGCCGGGCCTGCTCTCGGCGGCGCAGCGCAACCTGCATCGTGGAGCCACCTCGGTCCGCCTGTTCGAAATTGGCCGTCGTTACTTGCGCGGTGCGAACGGGGCGAGCGACGAGAAGCTGAGCCTTGCCGTTGTTCTTGCAGGCGAATCCGTCGCACGTGGTTGGGCAACTGGCAAGTCCAAGCCCTTCGACGCCTTCGATGCCAAGGCCGAGGCTCTCGCGCTGCTCGCAGAAGCGGGCGCTCCAGTCGACAACCTGCTGGTGATGGGAGAGGTTGGAGCGCAGTTCCACCCCGGCCAGTCGGCCACGCTGCGGCTTGGGCCCAAGCAGGTGCTGGCGCGCTTCGGCATGCTGCATCCGGCGACGGCGAAGGCCTTCGATCTGGATGGTCCGGTGGCGGTGGTCGAGCTGTTCCTCGACCGTATTCCGCCGCGCAAGGGGCCGGGCCAGTTCGCCCGTCCGCACTTTGCGCCGCCCGCGCTGCAGGCGGTGACGCGCGACTTTGCGTTCCTGGTCGAGGCCGCGGTTCCGGCGGGCGATCTGCTCCGCGCGGTCAAGGGTGCGGACAAGCAGGCGATTGTTTCGGCTCGGGTTTTCGACGATTTCCGGGGGCAGGGTGTGCCCGAGGGCCACAAGAGTCTGGCCATCGAAGTCACGCTCCAGCCCGTCGAAAAGTCGTTCGACGAAGCGACGCTCAAGGCGATTTCGGACAAGGTGGTGGCCGCTGCCGCCAAGCTGGGTGGTGTCCTGCGCGGATGAGTGACGATCTCGTCACCATCGGCGGCGGGGAGCTGACGGCGCGGATTAATCCTTTCGGCGCAGAGCTTTGGTCGCTGACCGACGCTGCGGGTACCGAGTACATGACCGACGCCGATCCGGCGTTCTGGTCGGGCCGCGCGCCGCTGCTATTCCCGATCGTCGGCGCGCTTTCGGGCGATACGCTCCGGCTGGATGGACGCGAATTTTCCATGCCGAAACATGGGTTTGCGCGTCGCAGCGCGTTTGCGCCGGTCCATGTCGAGGAGGCCGAGGCACGGTTCCGGCTGACCGATTCCCCCGATACCCGCGCGGTCTATCCCTTCGGGTTCGTGCTGGAGATGACCTTCCGGATCGAGGGGATGACGCTGCGGATGGAGGCGAGCGTGTTCAATCCGAACGCGCAAGCCCTGCCTTTCAGCTTCGGCTTCCATCCGGCCTTCGCCTGGCCGCTTCCCGGAGGCTTTCCCAAGGAAAATCATAAGCTTGTTTTCGAGAAGGTCGAAAGTCCAACTCTACGGCAACTCTACCCCAACTCTGGCGAACTCTCCCCCAACTCCGTCCCAAGTCCCGCCAACTCTCGCGAGCTTTTGCTGAGCGAAGAGCTGTTCCGCAATGACGCGTTGATCTGGGACGTGTTCGAGAGCAAATCGCTCACCTACGGAACCGATAACGGCACCTGCCTCGACATCGCTTTTCCGGACACGACCGCGATGGGCGTGTGGCAGGTCCCCGGCGCGCGCTACATCTGCATCGAACCGTGGCAAGGCCATGCCGACCCCGCAGGCTTCACCGGCGACTTCCGCGAAAAGCCCGGCATCGTCCTTCTGGAACCCGGCGCAACCCGCAGCTTCCGCATGGACGTAACCGTCAAGCCGCGCTAACCGCGCCCGATGTCCAATCGCCGTACCTTCGCCATCATCTCGCACCCTGACGCGGGCAAGACCACGCTGACCGAGAAGCTGCTGCTGCAGGGCGGCGCGATCCATCTGGCTGGCGAGGTCAAGGCTCGCGGCGCCGCCCGCCGCGCGCGGTCGGACTGGATGAAGATCGAGCAGCAACGCGGCATTTCGGTGACGTCCTCGGTGATGACCTTCCAGAAGGATGGCGTTGTCTTCAACCTGCTCGACACGCCGGGCCACGAAGACTTTTCCGAAGACACCTACCGCACGCTGACCGCGGTCGATTCGGCGATCATGGTGATCGACGCGGCCAAGGGCATCGAGCCGCAGACGCGCAAGCTGTTCGAGGTCTGCCGCATGCGCTCGGTCCCGATCATCACCTTCGTCAACAAGGTCGACCGCGAAGGGCGCTCGGTGTTCGAGACATTGGACGAAGTGGCCGATGCGCTGGCGCTGGACGTGGTGCCGATGTCCTGGCCGATCGGCATGGGCGGCATCTTCCAGGGCGTGATGAGCTTTGCCGACGAGACGATCGCGCGGCCCGAGGGCGACAGCCGCGAGTTTCTGGGCAAGGTTGAACCCGCGAATGATATTCCCGAGGACATTGCCGAGGAAATCGAGCTGGCCCGTGCCGGCTACCCCGAGTTCGACATCGAAGCCTATCGCAATGGCGACCTGACGCCGGTCTATTTCGGATCGGCGCTCAAGAACTTCGGCGTTGTCGACCTGATCGATGCCATTGCCAAGTTTGCCCCGCCGCCGCGCCCGCAATCGTCGAGCGTGGGCACGGTGGACCCCGAGCGGCCCGACGTGACCGGCTTCATCTTCAAGGTGCAGGCCAACATGGACCCGCAGCACCGCGACCGCATCGCGTTCATGCGCATGGTTTCGGGCACGTTCCGGCGCGGCATGAAGCTGACGCCTTCGGGCCTTGGCAAGCCGATTGCGGTGCATTCGCCGATCCTGTTCTTCGCGCAGGACCGCGAGATTGCCGATACCGCTGAAGCGGGGGACATCATCGGCATTCCCAACCACGGCACCTTGCGCGTGGGCGATACGCTTTCGGAAAAGAACGACCTGCGCTTTACCGGCCTGCCCAACTTCGCGCCGGAAATCCTGCGCCGCGTGGTGCTGAAGGATCCGACCAAGACCAAGCAGCTCAGGAAGGCGCTCGACGACCTTTCGGAAGAGGGCGTGATCCAGGTGTTCTATCCGGAGATCGGTTCACAGTGGATCGTTGGCGTGGTCGGCCAGCTGCAGCTCGACGTGCTCGTTTCGCGGCTGGAGGCGGAATACAAGGTCGAGGCGGTGCTCGAACCATCGCCCTTCGATACCGCACGCTGGATCAAGGGGAGCGATGCGGCGCTGAAGAACTTCGCCGATTTCAACGTTTCGAACCTTGCCAAGGACCGCGACGGCGATCCGGTGTTCATGGCCCGATCTTCGTGGGACGTCGGTTACCAGCAGGAGCGCAATCCGGAGCTGACCTTCTCGGCAACGAAGGAAAGGTAATCGCTTCGGGGGCATCCGGGGGTTGAAACCGGCGACCATCCGGCGCAGTTACCCTCCCATGCAATTACTCGGCCCTACCTCGAACACGTTCATCTCGCAGCGCCTGCGCCTCCACTACGTGGATTGGGGCAATGCGGACAAGCCGCCGCTCCTGCTCGTCCATGGTGGGCGCGACCATTGCCGTTCGTGGGACTGGACCGCCGAGGCCCTGCGCGAGGACTGGCACATCATCGCGCTCGACCATCGCGGCCATGGCGACAGCCAGTGGACGCAGGACGGCAACTACCGCACGATGGACCTTGTCTATGACGTGGCGCAGCTGATCCACCAGCTCGATCTGGCACCGGTCACGATCGTCTCCCATTCGTGGGGCGCCAACACCAGCCTGCGCTATGCCGGGCTGTTCCCCGAGAACGTGCGCAAGATCGTGGCGATCGAGGGGCTTTTCCCGACGCCCGAGCGCGAGGCCCTGCTCAAGGATGTGCCGTTCGCCCGGCGCGTGCGCGAGTTCATCGGTGAGAAGCGCAAGGCCGCAGGTCGCCTGCCGCGCCGCTATGCCTCGCTCGAAGATGCCTATGCGCGCATGAAGGGGGAGAACCCCTACCTGACCGACGCACAGGCTCGCCACCTGACGCTGCATGGCATCAATCGCAACGAGGACGGGACGTTCAGCTGGAAGTTCGACCCGCACCTGAATGTCGATGGCGCGCCCTATGACATCACCGCCGAGCAGCGCAACGACCTGTGGAAGGCGATCACCTGCCCGACTCTGCTGCTGAACGGGGCGGATTCGTGGGCGGGCAATCCGACCAGGAACGGCATGGCCGAGCATTTCCGGAATGCGGAAGTGATCGAGTTCGAGAACGCCGGGCACTGGTTGCACCACGACCAATTCGACAAGTTCATCGCGACGCTCAAGGACTTCCTCTGATGGCACAGTTCACCGACTGCATCCTGCCCGAACACATCGAGATGATCGGGCGGCAGTCGGTGTTCTTCGTGGCGACGGCGGCTGCGGAGGGGCGCATCAACCTTTCGCCCAAGGGCTATGACTGCTTTCGCGTGCTCGGGCCGAACCGGGTAGCCTATCTCGACCTTGCAGGGTCGGGCAACGAGACCCACGCGCACCTCGTGGCCGATGGGCGCATCACCGTAATGATGACCAACTTCCAGCAGCCTGCCCTGATTCTGCGGCTCTATGGCCATGGCAGGCCGGTTCTTCCGGCCGATCCGGAATGGGATGAACTGACCGCGCATTTCACCGTGCTGCCCGGCACCCGCCAGATCTTCGACATCGCGGTCGACAGCGTGCAGACGAGCTGCGGCTGGGGCGTACCGATCATGACGGTGGAGCAGGAGCGGCAGACGCTGGTCAAATATCACGCGCAGTCCGATCCGGCGGCATGGGAAGCCAAGATGGCGAGCCGGACGCAGAGCATCGACGGACTGCCGGTCACGCCGACCGACCGCTATATCGCGGGGGCCTGAGCCTGCATTGAAACTCAAGGTTGCCAGCTACAACATCCACAAGGGCGTCGGGCTTGACCGGCGGCGTGATCCCGATCGCATCCTGACGATCCTGCGCGAGATCGATGCCGACGTGATTGCCTTGCAGGAAGCCGACCGGCGCTTTGGCCTGCGCGAGGCGGTGATTCCGCGAGGGGTCCTCGACGATCACAGCCCGTGGCGCGCGGTGGAGCCCGGACACTACGACCGGGCGCGGACCGGGGCGAGCATGGGCTGGCATGGCAACGCGCTGCTGGTGCGGCGCGACATCGAGGTGCTTGAGGCCTGCGCGGTGCCGCTGCCGACAATCGAGCCGCGCGGCGCGGTCTGCGCGACATTGCGTCTGGGCGGGGCGCTGGTGCGCGTGGTGGGGATGCACCTGGACCTTTCGGGCCTGCGCCGCCGCCAGCAGGTGGAAGCGGTCTGCGGACACGTGGACGGGCATGACGAGCCGGGCCACGCGGTGTTCATGGGCGATCTCAACGAATGGTCTCCATCGGGCGGGGCGCTGTCAGCTTTTGCACCGCCGCTGCGCGTGCTGGCGCCGGGGCGCAGCTTTCCTTCGCGGCGTCCGGTGGCGCAGCTCGATCGCATCGTGGTGAGCGAGGGTGTCGAGGTCGAGCAGGCGGGGGTACACCACAGTCCTCTGGCCGCGGTGGGATCGGATCACCTGCCGGTCTGGGCAAGTTTGCGCCTGACCTGAGAGACCCGTTTCGCATCCCCGTGCCTTGAATCGAGGCATGGGTTTCTGCCTAAAAAATGGGCAGCGCTCATTCCCTGCACAAGATTCGAGCGCGCAAAACCGTCAGGCGGCCATTTTCGTTCCCGTAAATCGCTGAATCCGTAAATTTCCGGATTTGGCACGCCCTTTGCTTAATCTCTTTTGCCGGCAGGTCGCCCGGCGAGTGGGCAATAGAAGGGGGCATGAATGAAATTCATCATCGCCATCATCAAGCCGTTCAAGCTCGACGAAGTGCGTGAAGCGCTCTCGGGGCTGGGCGTGGCTGGGATGACGGTGTCGGAGGTGAAGGGCTTTGGTCGGCAGAAGGGCCAGACCGAAATCTACCGTGGCGCCGAATATTCGACCAACATGCTGCCGAAGGTGAAGATCGAAATCGCTGCGAGCGACGATCTCGCGCCGCAGATCGTCGAGACGATCCAGCAGGCTGCCAGCACCGAGGCCATCGGCGACGGGAAGATTTTCGTCCTCGACCTCGCTTCGGCAACCCGCATTCGCACCGGCGAAACCGGGGATACCGCGCTTTGAGCGGGCCTTCCATTTCCGACCTTAGGGGAACCAACATGATCCGTAAGATGATCGGTGGCTTGGCGGGAACGGGCGCTTCGCTCTTCGCTGCCACTGCCGCTTTTGCACAGGATGGGCCAATCAAGGGCCCGACCGCCGAACAGATGGCCGGCATGGTCAACAAGGGCGATACGACCTGGATGCTGATGAGCTCGGTGCTCGTCCTCCTGATGAGCATTCCTGCTCTTGCCCTTTTCTACGGCGGCCTTGTCCGCACCAAGAACATGCTCAGCGTGCTGATGCAGGTGTTCATGATCGTTTCGGTCGCAGCGCTCGTCTGGGTGAGCTGGGGCTATTCGATGGCCTTCACCAGCGGCAACGAGTTCGTTGGCGGCTTCTCGAAGATCTTCCTGATGGGCGTGGATGCCACGACCTATGCAGCGACGTTCTCGAACAACGTCTACATCCCTGAATTCGCGTTCGTCATCTTCCAGATGACCTTCGCCTGCATCACCCCGGCGCTGATCGTCGGTGCATTTGCGGAACGCGTGAAGTTCACGCCGCTGATGGTCTTCACCGTCCTGTGGCTGACTTGCATCTACTTCCCGATGGCCCACATGGTCTGGTACTGGGCTGGCCCGGACTTCCTGGTCGATGCTCCGACCGACTACGGCATGCTCTGGGGCTGGGGCGCGCTTGACTTCGCTGGCGGCACCGTGGTGCACATCAACGCCGGTATCGCTGGCCTCGTCGGCTGCCTCATGATCGGCAAGCGCGTCGGCTTCGGCAAGGAAGCTACCCCGCCGCACTCGCTGACCATGACCATGATCGGCGCCTCGCTGCTGTGGGTGGGCTGGTTCGGCTTCAACGCCGGCTCCAACCTTGAAGCCAATGGCGTGACCGCTGTGGCCTTCATCAACACCTTCGTCGCTACCGCTGCCGCTGCCGTCTCCTGGGCGATTGTCGAGCAGCTTCATCACGGCAAGCCTTCGATGCTGGGCGCTGCCACGGGTGCCGTTGCCGGTCTCGTCGCGGTCACTCCGGCTTCGGGCTACGGCGCTCCGATGACCTCGATCGTCCTCGGCCTCGTCGTCTCGCCGATCTGCTACCTCTTCGTCAGCACGATCAAGAACAAGCTCAAGTACGACGATACGCTCGACGTGTTCGGCGTGCACTGCGTGGGCGGCATCGTCGGTGCGATTGCCACGGGCATCATGGCGGCTCCGTCGCTCGGTGGCCAGGGCGTGTTCGACTACACCGTGTTCCCGGCCGGCTTTGACGCCGCCAGCTACGACATGGCCAAGCAGGTCTGGATCCAGACCAAGGCCGTGCTCTTCACGCTGGTCTTCTCGGGTGTCGGTTCCGCGATCCTCTTCTTCATCGTCGACAAGATCTTCGGTCTGCGTCCGACGGAGGAAGCCGAGCGCGAAGGCCTCGACATCTCCGAACACGGCGAGCGTGCCTACAACTACTAAGTTTTGACCGAATTGGCGGGGTGGGGGCTCCAGATACTCTCCCTCTCAAATCCCCACTCCGCCAAACCTTGTTCCTCCTGCGAACAGACTAAGGCCGGAAGCGCTAGCCCGCTTCCGGCCCTTTTTTGTCATTCGCTCCCGCTGTCAGGCCGGCAACGCGCTACCGGGCAAGCCCCCGGTCAAGGCCGCACCGGGTCGATCCACCCGAGTATGACCCCGGCAGCGATGTTCGGAAAGGTCCGCGACAAGGGCGCCGATCTCTGCTGCGGCAGCAGCAGCCGCCGCCTAGCGTGTGACGGGGCGGCGGGGGTCGGTCCAGCGGAAGGTCTTGTCGTCCACCGCTATGCCGTACTGGTGGCCCGAGAGGCGGACGGTGGTGCGCTTGTTCTGCGAATCGAGGGCGACCCACGAATCGAGCTGCAGCCCGCCCGGGGCGCCTGCGTTGCGCACGAAGATCATGGTGATCGTGCCGTATTCGGGATGCTTGGGATCGCGCACCTGCAGGCTGATCACGCCCGGATCGCCGGTGGGCAGCTGCCTGGCAAAACGCGCGACGTCCTTGTTCGGATCGAGCAGCGCGCCCAGCGGGCTGTTGCCGATCGGCCAGCGCTGGACCTGACGCACTTCGTAGTCGATCATGGTCAGCGCCTTGCCATCGCCGACGATCAGCAGCGGCACGCCCTTCTGGTACTGGAAGCGGATCTTGCCGGGGCGCTTCATCGTCAGCACGCCCGAGACGGTCTGGCCGGAGCGGTCGGTCTGGATGAAGTTGGCGCGCAAGGTCGTCACGCCGCGAAGGGCGGCGACGGCGCGGTCAATGTCGGAGGCTTGCGCCTGCGCTACCGTTGGCGCCACGAGCATCGCAGGCGTGGCCGTGGCGAGGGCAAGCGAAAGGGCCGCCAAAGGACGGCCCATCTTGCGAATCGAGGTGTAGATCATGTTCATCGCCGTTCCTTGCAGTGTCGGCGTTGAACTCGCCGTGAACCGTCCCGGTTCCGAAAATGGCGGGACAGGCTTCACGGGTAAAGCGCGAATGCGCTGATTACTTGATCTTCGCTTCCTTGAACTCGACGTGCTTGCGCACGACCGGGTCATACTTGCGGAAGGTCATCTTCTCGGTGGTGTTGCGGGGATTCTTCTTGGTCACGTAGAAGAAGCCGGTGTCAGCGGTCGAGACCAGACGGATCTTGACGGTGGTGGGCTTTGCCATGGCTCTATCCTGAACTTTCGCGCGAATCTGAAACAAATGTAGCGGCGCGTTTCCACGCCGCCGTCACAGGGTCGGGCCGTTGGGGGAGAATCGGGGTAAAGTCAAGGGAGGAGAGAAGCCTCACGCGATTTGCCGGAATGGCGTCATCATGCTATTGGTTGCATAAGAAACCAGATTGAAAAGCCGAAATGACCGCTGCCGATATCCTGCCGTTTGACTTCACGCGCCTGCCGGACTTGCCGGACGGGGTCTATACCGCTCCGCTCAAGCGCCCTGCCCGGGTGGGCGAGGACTGGCTGGAACCGGCGCAGCGGACCTATACTGCCGACGAGCATGGCGTGTGGGACGAACTCTATGCCCGGCAGATGGACGTGCTGCCGGGGCGGGCCTGCAGTGCCTTCCTGAAGGGGCTGGAGCGGCTCGACCTCGGGCGTGGGGGCGTGCCCGACTTTGCGCGGCTCTCGGAAGGTCTGGGTGCGCTGACCGGGTGGAGCGTGGTGCCGGTGCCGATGCTCATTCCGGACCACGTGTTCTTCTGGCATCTGGCCAACCGGCGCTTTCCGGCGGGCAACTTCATCCGCACGCGCGAGACATTCGACTATATCCAGGAGCCCGACGTCTTCCACGACGTGTTCGGCCACGTGCCGATGCTGACCGACCCGACCTATGCCGACTATATGCAGGAGTATGGCCGCGCCGGGTGGAAGGCGATGCGCTACAACCGCCTCAAGTCGCTGGGCGCGCTCTACTGGTACACGGTGGAGTTCGGGCTGGTGATCGAGGACGGCGCACCCAGGGTCTATGGTGCGGGCATCCTGTCGGGCCCGCGCGAGGCGGTATTCGCGCTGGAGGGCCAGTCTCCCAACCGGATCATGCTCAATGTCGACCGGGTGATGCGCACCGATTACGTGATCGACGACCTGCAGCCGACCTACTTCGTCATCGAAAGCTTCGAGGATCTCTATCACCAGACCGTGGAGCGCGATTTCGACCGGCTCTATCGCGGACTGGGGCCGGGATTCACGTTTGCCAACACGGCGGTGATCGACGTCGACGACGTGCTGCAGCGGGGCACGCTGGAATACCATCTGCGCGGCGGGCGCGGGTCGGGGGCGCTTCCGGTATAGCGCCACGCACAAAAAAAGCCCGGCGCCTTCCAGGGTGCGCCGGGCTTCCTTGGCCGTCAGGCGGAAAAGAGCGGGATCAGCCCGGGGTCTTGTCCATCTTGTCGGCCTGGTCTTCCATCGCGTCGGCCTTCTTCTCGCCGGTCTCGCGAACGGCATCAGCCTTGTTCTCGAGCGCGTCTTCCGAAGCGCCGCCCATGGCGTCAGCCTTGTTTTCCATTGTGTCAGCCGCAGCTTCCGACGACTGGCGGACAGCGTCGGCCTGGTCTTCTGCAGCGTTCTCCTTCGCGCTGTCGCATGCGGAAAGTCCAAGGCCCATGGCCAGAACCGATGCCATCATGGCGCCCTTGAAAATTGCCTTCATGTCAGTCCCCTTCAGGTGTGGTGAAGGCGGCCCTTGCGAACCGCCTTCGTTTTGAAAAATCGGATAGTCAGGCTCAGCGCACCGAGCCGCGACGGACGAGGTTTACGATCGCGAGCAGGATCAGCGCGCCGAGGAACGACACGATCAGCGTGCCGGCCGAGATGCCCTGGGTGATGCTGCCGCCGCCGATCAGCGGTGCCAGCAGGAAACCACCGAGCAGCGCGCCGACGATGCCGACGACGATGTTGAGGAAGATGCCCTGCTGACCATCGGTGCGCATGACGATGCTCGCCAGCCAGCCGAGAATGCCGCCGACGACGAGAAGAATGATAAGGCCCATAATGCTAACCCCTTGAAGTGCAGTCTGTTCGGTCAATTCCGAACGAGGCACTTTGTTCCGCTTATGCGGTGGGGCGTTTGGGCGTGTCGGGTCTCAGCGCATCCCGAGCCAGACCAGCGCGACGGCGCCGGCAACGATGCGATACCACGCAAAAGGCTTGAATCCTGAGCGGCTTACGTAGGCAACGAACAGCCGGATCACGGCCAGTGCGACGACGAAAGAAACTGCAAAGCCCACGCCGATTTCTGCCCAGCCCACGCCCATCGTGCCGCTCATCACGGCATCGCGGTTGTCGAGCAGTTCGAGGGTGGTGGCGCCGAGCATCGTCGGGATGGCGAGGAAGAAGCTGAACTCGGCCGCGGTGCGGCGCTCGATGCCCATGGCCAGCGCGCCCATGATCGTCGCGCCCGAGCGGCTGACGCCGGGGACCATGGCAAGGCACTGTGCAAGGCCGACGCCAAGCGCCTGACGCAGCGGCAGTTCGCCGATGCCGGTCAGTTCGCCGGTCTTCGCGCGCTTCTCGATCACGAGGATGGCAATGCCGCCTGCGATCAGCGCCCAACACACCACCGAGGGGCTGCCGAGCAGCACGTCGATGTATTTCTTGAGCGCAAGGCCAAGCACCGCCGAGGGAATGAATGCGGCCAGCAGGTTGCGCAGGAAGCGCAGAGACATCGGGTTGAGCTTGAGCAGGCCCATGCCTACCGCCCAGAAGGTGCGCCAGTACTGCACCACCACCGCCAGGATCGCGCCCAGCTGGATCACGACGTTGAACATCGCCCACTGGTGCGCGTCATAGCCGAACAGCTCGGTGGCGAGGATGAGGTGACCGGTCGAGGAGACCGGCAGGAACTCGGTGAGGCCCTCGACGATGCCGAGCAGGATGGCGGTGACGATCGTGTCCATGATGTCCCCAGCACTTGCCGCAGCGCAGCATCAAGTCAAGCGTTACGCGGCCAGCCCTTCGAACTGCAGGCGGGCGAGGCGGGCGTAGAGGCCGTCTGCCGCGCTGAGCGTGGTGTGCGTGCCCTGTTCGACGATGCGCCCGGCGTCCATCACGATGATCCGGTCAGCCGCGCGGATCGTGGCGAGGCGGTGGGCGATGACCAACGTGGTGCGGTCCTTCATCAGCCGGTCGAGCGCTTCCTGCACCAGCCGCTCGCTCTCGGCATCGAGTGCGGAGGTCGCCTCGTCGAGCAAGAGGATCGGCGAATTGCGCAGCACCGCGCGGGCAATGGCGATGCGTTGGCGCTGGCCGCCCGAAAGGCGCGCGCCATCCTCGCCAAGGAAGGTGTCGAGCCCCTGTGGCAGATCGCGCAGGAACTGTTCGGCGTTGGCGGTGCGGGCTGCTTCCCAGATCTGGTCGTCGCTGGCATCCCAGTTGCCATAGCGCAGGTTGTCACGCGCCGAGGCGGCGAAGAGCGTGGCGTCCTGCGGCACGAGCGCGGTCCGGGCGCGGATGTCGGCAGGGTCGGCGCTGGTCAGCGGAACGCCGTCGATGCGGATCGCGCCGCCGTGCGGATCGTAGAAGCGCTGGGCGAGGAGGAACAGCGTCGACTTGCCTGCGCCCGAGGGGCCGACAATGGCGACAGTCTCGCCCGGCTCGACGGTCAGCGAGAAATCGTCGAGCGCGAGGACTTCGGGCCGCGAGGGATAGCGGAAGGTCACGTTCTGGAACGCGATCTGGCCGCGCGGCGGGACGGGCAGGGCCGTGGGCCGGGCAGGCGGAGCGATCTCGGGCTCCTCGCGCAGCAGCTCGGCAAGGCGCCCGGCAGCGCCTGCACCGCGCAGGAGATCGCCATAGACTTCGGACAGTGCGCCAGCAGCGCCGGCGACGAGGCCTGCGGTGATCACGATGGCAAAGATCGTGCCGCCACTGATCGTGCCTTGCGCGACGCCGATCGCGCCTTCCCAGACGAGCATGGTTATGCCGCCGAAGATCAGCAGGATAACGATGGCCGTCATCACTGCGCGCAGGGAAATGCGGCGCAGCGCGGTCTGGAACGTCGCTTCAACCTTCTCGCCAAAGCGGTCAAGTTCGCGCTTTTCCTGGCCGAAAGCCTGAACGATCTTCATCGCGCCCAGCACTTCGGACACGATCACGCCGATGCCGGCCACCCGGTCCTGGCTCGAGCGCGAGACGTTGCGCACGCGTCTGCCGAAGAACACGATGGGCCCGACGACGAGCGGGATGCCGATCATCAGGATCGCGGTCAGCTTGGGCGCAAGGAAGAACAGATATCCGAGGCCGCCGATGGCGGTGATCGTGTTGCGCAGGGCGACCGACACGGTCGTGCCCACGACCTGCTCGATGATCGCGGTGTCCGAGGTCATCCGCGAGGAGATTTCCTTGGGGCTGTTGGTCTCGAAGAACGACGGAGGCAGGCGCAGCAGGTTGGCCTGCACGCGCAGGCGGATGTCGGCGACCACGCGCTCGCCCAGCCATGACACGAAGTAGAACCGGCAGGCCGTGCCGATGGCCAGCACCAGCACGATCAGCAGGAGATACTGGAACCAGCGGCCCAGCGCTTCCACGTCGGCCCCGGCAGAGAAGCCCTTGTCGATGATCAGACGGAAGCCCGAAGGGATCGCCAGCGTTGCGGCAGATGTCACCAGCAGCGCGGCGGAGGCCGCGGCGACCCGCCCGGGATACTTCATTGCCTCGCGCCAGATCATGCGCAGCGGCCCCAGGGTCTTTGCCTTGGGGGCGGCTTCAACAGGGGTCGGCGGGTTCGGGGTTTCCTCGTCCATTGCGGGTGCCTAGCCGATGGCGGGCCGGACCGGAAGGGGCCGATTGGCCAGTCTGCCCCTCGGACAATCGTGACGGGTGATTTGTTGCGTTGCACAAGCAATCGTTTCGCGGCAATCTGCGCCCAACGACTCCCGGTGCTTTCCGGGCAACAAGCCAAAAAGGTGTTCGCAGTGCTTTACAAAGCGTATGAAATCCAGCGCTCGCTGATGAATGCGAGCAGTGCCTGGGCATCGATGGTGGCCGATGCCATGACCGATCCCCGCAATCCCTGGGCAGGCATCGGCCCGTCCCAGACAATCGCCAACGCGCTCGACGTGTTCGCACATGCGGCGGCGCCGCGTGGCAAGCCCGCGTTCGGCATCAAGGTCATCCATGTCGACGGCACGGCCCACGCGGTGAAGGAGACCACGGTCATCACCCTGCCGTTCGGCGACCTCAAGATGTTCACCCACGAAGGTCTGCCCAAGAACGCGCCGCGCCTGCTGATCGTCGCACCGATGAGCGGCCACTACGCCACGCTGCTGCGCGGCACGGTGGAGCGCATGCTCGAACGCTGCGTCGTCTACATCACCGACTGGGCAGATGCGAAGTACGTGCCGCTGGCCGAAGGCGTGTTCGACCTTGACGACTACATCGACTACCTGACCGGCTTCCTCGAATATATCGGCGAAGGCGCACACATGATGGCGGTCTGCCAGCCGTCGGTCCCGGCCTTTGCCGCCACCGCGATCATGGGTGCGAAGAAGCACCCATGCCGCCCGCTGACGCTGACCATGATGGGCGGCCCGATCGACACGCGCGAAAGCCCGACTGCGGTCAACGACCACGCGATCACCAAGCCCTACGTGTGGTTCAAGCACAACGTGATCACCACGGTGCCTGCCAACTATCCGGGCGAGGGGCGGCGCGTCTATCCGGGCTTCGTGCAGCTCGCCAGCTTCATGTCGATGAACCTCGGCAGCCACATGATGAGCCATTACAAGCTGTTCCAGCACATGAACGCCGGTGCCGACGAAAGCGCCGACGCGACCAAGGCGTTCTATGACGAATACCGCGCGGTCTGCGATCTGCCGGCCGAGTTCTACCTGCAGACCGTCGACGTCGTGTTCCAGCGCCATGCCCTGCCCAAGGGCGAAATGGTCCATCGCGGCCAGGCCGTCGATCTGGGCGCGCTCACCGACACCGCGATCCTGTGCATCGAGGGCGAGCGCGACGACATTTCGGGCATCGGCCAGACCAAGGCCGCGCTCAAGGTCACGCCCAACCTGCCCGACGAGATGAAGCATTACCTGCTCGCCCCCGAAGTCGGCCACTACGGCATCTTCAACGGCTCGCGCTGGCGCTCGTCCATCGCGCCGGTGGTGGAGCAGTGGATCGGCAAGTTCGAAAAGAAGGCCAAGGGACGCAAACTGAGCGTCGTGGCCTGAGCCTTAAGCGGGGAGGCGGCCTCGGTGCAGCCTCCCCGCGTTGACTCTCAGGCTCAGGCAGAAGTCGGCGCGCCAAGATACTTTGCCACCAGACCCTGTTCGACAAGGGCATCGAGCGAGGCCTTGAAGCCATCGTTGATCATCCCTTCGAAGCCGTCGATATCGAACTTGGCGCGGGTGCCGACACCTGACGTCTTGACGACCTCGACCACCTTCTTCTGGGCGCGGTCGAAGATCTGCCACTCGACCGAGATACTGATCTCGCCCTTGTAGCCATTTACCGAATCGCACATCCGCACGTTCGTGGGCTGCAGCGTCGCCCCGAACAGGAAGTTTGCCTGATTGGGATCGCCGTCACCCTCGAACAGATCGTTCGAGGTCGCCTGCACCTTGAAGCCCTTGGCCTTCAGGTGGTCTGAGAAAAGCCGCTCGAAGCGCTCGAAGTTCAGGGTGCGCTGATCGTCCCCGAAGTTTACCGGGCTCCCGCTCAGCAGGCAGATCGTGCCGACCTTGATCTTCTGGTTTTCCTTGGTGATTTCCGGATTGAGGATGATCTTGCTGAATTTCGCGATCTTTTGCGAAGTGGCCGCCGGAGCCGAAACCGGTGCAGCGCTTGTTGCCGCAGGTGCAGCCGTCGGGGCGGATGCTGTCTCCTGCGCATTTGCAGTTGTCGCAAGAACAACCGCGAGAACCAAACCCGAAACCGCAATCTTCATGATGTAATGCCCCCACTGTGCCGGAGTTTAGCTACCAAGCTGCGCTCTTGCGTCAATATGCAGACATGCCAGGCTGAGGTTCATACCTGAAGGCTGCACCGTTCCAATCCGGTACAGGCTTCCCGCTTCGCCCGCGCGAAACATTGCGCAATCTTGCGGACAACCGGCGGTTGCCTTCGCCTGTCACAAGTCCGCCAGTGGACACGGATTTCGAAAGCATTCGCTGGAGCGACCGCAGCCTGCTCTGCGACGTGGACGGCGCAGACCGGGTGGCGATCGCGCGAGCGCTGGTTGGCCCGCGCGTCAGCGTTGTCCTGCCCGTCCACAATGGCGCGGCCTATCTCGAGGAAGCCCTTCACTCCATTCGCAATCAGACCTTCGCCGATTTCGAACTGATCTGCGTTGATGACGGGTCGACCGACGAGACACCTGAAATTCTCTTGCGGCATGCAGCTGCCGACCGCCGCATCCGCATCATCACCAATCGTCCCAACAAGGGCCTGCCCGGAGCGCTCAACACCGGCTTTGCGGCAGCGCGCGGGTCGCTGCATTGCTGGACCTCGGACGATAACATCGCCCGCCCGCAGATGCTGGAGCGTCTTGTCGAGGCGCTGGATGCGGATCCGGACGCAGCGATTGCCCATGCCAACTACAGCGTGATCGACGCGACCGGGGCTGTCACCGGCTTCCAGAAGGTCGGCCCCGCCTCCGAGATCCTGTTCGGCAACCGTATCGGCGCGGCGTTTCTCTATCGCGCCGAAGTGACGCGCACACTTGGCGGTTATGACGAGGGCCTGTTCGGCGTGGAAGACTACGACTTCTGGCTCCGGGCCGCGCGCGCCTTCCGCTTTGTCACGCTGGACGAGGACTTATATCTATATCGCCGCCACGATGGCAGCCTGACCGACCGCCGAGCCTTGAAGATCCACCGCCTTGTTGCGCGGGTCATCACGCGTGAACTCGCGTTGGTCGAAAATGATGCGACGACCGCCAGCGTGCTGCTCGAACACGGCCTTGCCAGCCGGATCGATCCAAGGCTCGACATGCTATGGCGGGCATTCCGCCTGAGGCCGGGTCTGGCACTGCGCAAGGCCCCGGCCATTTGCCGGCACCTCGCGCATCACTTGCGCCGCGCACTTGGCAGTGTCGCGGGCCTTACACGAAGAACTGGGTGATCCACTCGCACATCAGGGCGGGCTTGTCCTCGCCCTCGATCTCGACCGTGATCTCCATCGTCTGCTGCCATTGGCCGGGGCGTTTTTCTTCCATGTCGAGCAGCTTGAACACGCCGCGCACGCGCTTGCCGACCCGTACCGGGGCGAGGAAGCGGGTGCGATTGCCGCCGTAGTTGACGCCCATCTTGATGTGCTCGGGCCGCGGGCAATCGCTTTCCATGGTCAGCAGCGGGATCAGCGACAGGGTCAGGAATCCGTGCGCGATCGGGCCGCCAAACGGGGTGAGCTTCGCCTTCTCGGGATCGACATGGATGAACTGGAAGTCGCCCGTCGCCTCGGCGAACTTGTTGACGCGCTCCTGCGTGATCTCGACCCACTTCGACGTGCCGACGACCTGGCCGATCATGGCCTGGACGTCTTGCGGGGGGACGAACCTCGTCATTGCCAGTGTTCTCCTGCAATCCTCTTGTTGCGACACAATGGCCGCAAGCAGAGTGTGGAGCAAGGGGCTTTAAGCGCTTGGTTAAGCGGCTGAGGGAAGGGGCGCTGCAGGGCTCTTCGGCTTGCGGAACGGCTCATGCGTCGCGGTGCGCACGCGCTTGATATAGGCCCACAACCCGCATTGCAGCCCGACCAGCATGTAGCAGAACGGCTGGAACGCGATGCCGACGAAGGTCGAGCCGACGAGGTAGATGATCTGCGCCTGCTGCAGCGCCTCGGCGAGCGGCGAGACCCAGCGAAACTCGGGCGAGGTTTCCTTGCGATAACGTCGTCGCAGCACTTCCATCTGCCACACGCCAAGCAGGTGGAGGGCGAGCCACAGGGCAAGGCCGGGATAGCCCTGCTCGCCCAGCATCTCGAAATAGCTCGAGTGATAGGCCCGGCCTTCCTCGACGATCGGCTGGTACTCAAGTGCGGCGTTGTTGTCCCCAGCGTAGTCGGCCTTGACGGTATCGTAGGTAAGCTTGTTCTGGCGATAGGCTTCGAAGCCGCCGCCGAAGGGGTGGCGCTTGGCGAATTCGATCGTCCACTTCCACACCGCCACGCGGGTCGAGGCGGACTGGTCGGACTGATGGTTGCGGATCGTGCTCATGCGGTCGGTGAACTCCTTGGGCAGGAGCGGGACCGCGATCAGGGCGCCTGCGGCCATGACCGAGACGATCAGCATTCTCCGTTTGGCCGTGCGCAGGATCATGGCCGCCAGCACCACCACACAGACAAGGCCGGTGCGCGCGCCCGTGCCGATGGGCATCAGCACGCAGGCAAAGCACAGTGCCCAGGCGAAGATCTTCACGCGCCAGTCGGGCGGGAAGATCGTGCCGAACCGCGTCAGCCACAGCGCCAGCGGGATCACCGCGATGGCCACCGCCGAGATGATCGAGCCTTCGTAGAGCCCGGTGTTGTCGTTCACCAGCAGGCGCAGCTCGCCATAGCCGCCGCCGCCCGCCGCCGTCTTGATCCCGCCGCCGATCACGATCACGCCGATCGACAGGACAAGGATCAGGGTGATCGCCTCGATGCGCAGGCGCGTGCGCAGGGTCAGCGGCAGGAACAGCGCCCAGAGCAGCGCCTTCCACACCCACGCCCACTTCTCCGCCGCCTCGACGGGGAAGTCGGCGGTCTGGGTGGTGAGGCCGCAATAGACCAGAAGCGTCAGCAGCAGGAACTGGCGCAGCGAGACGCGGATGCCATTCTTGTCCTCGGCCACGAACCACGAAATGAAGGCGCAGAGAAACGCGATCAGCGAAACCGGAATGTGGCTGAGGATGCCCCAGCTGACCTTCTGCGGCGCGACGATGTCGATATAGCTGTAGGCCAGCACGAAGATGAACGGCTTGCGAAAGCCCGCGCCGATGAAAGCGAGCACGCAGGACAGCAGGAAAAGGTCAAGCATCGCTGCTTCCCGTCGCAGCGTCACGCGGCTTGCGGAACGGCACCTTGCGGCTTGGCAGCGAGGGATCGTCGTCGAGATCGTCACGATGCAGCAGCCGCCAGACGGCAATCGCCATCAGGATATGCGGCAGGAATATCGTGAACTTGTCGATCATGTCCGGCCACCGCTACCCGATCGAGGTTGACGCGGCGTTAAGCCTTCCGTGGCAGGTGTGAGCGCCATGACCCGCGTGCTCCATGTCCTCGACCACTCGCTGCCGCTTCACAGCGGCTACACCTTCCGCACCCGCGCGATCCTGAAGGCGCAGGAGGCGATGGGGCTGGAAGTGCGCGGGGTGACCGGGCAGCGCCATGCCGCGCAGTCGTCGAGCGATCCCGAAGTGGTCGACGGCCTGACCTTCCATCGGACACCCGGTGAAGCAGGCGGGTTGCCGCTGGTGCGCGAATGGTCCGAAGTCTCGGCTATGGCTGACCGGATCGTGTCTCTGGCCGGGGAATGGCGGCCCGACGTGCTCCACGCCCACTCGCCAGCGCTTTGCGGTCTTGCCGCGCTCAAGGCCGGTCGCAGGCTCGGCATTCCGGTGGTCTACGAGATCCGCGCCTTCTGGGAGGATGCAGCGGTCGGCAATGGCACCGGGCGCGAAGGCTCGGCAAAGTACTGGCTGACCCGTGTGCTCGAGAATGACGTCGTCAGCGGGGCCGACCGGGTCGTTACGATCTGCCAGGGCCTGCGCGACGACCTGATCGCGCGCGGCTTTGCGCCCGAAAAGCTCTCGATCATGCCGAACGGCGTTGACCTCGAGATGTTCGGCGATCCCTTGCCGCACGATCATGCGCTGGCCGCCGAACTGGGGCTGGGCGGAGGGCCGGTGATCGGCTTCCTCGGCAGCTTCTACCCCTACGAAGGTCTCGACGACATGATCGCGGCCATGCCCGCCATCGTCGCGAAAGTGCCCGATGCGCGCCTGTTGCTCGTCGGCGGAGGGCCTGCCGAAGCGGCGCTGCGTGCGCAGGCCGAAGCCTCGCCTGTTGCCGATGCCATTCGCTTCGTCGGCCGCGTGCCGCATCGCGAGGTGGACCGCTATTACTCGCTGGTCGATGTCGTATGCTATCCGCGCAAGAGCATGCGCCTGACCGAACTGGTCACGCCGCTCAAGCCTCTGGAAGCCATGGCGCAGGGCAAGCTGGTCGGCGCATCGGACGTGGGCGGCCACCGCGAACTGATCGTGCATGGCCAGACCGGCACGTTGTTTCCCGCCGATGACCCCGCCGGCCTTGCCGCCGCAATGGCGCAATTGCTCAGCACTTCCGCCGATTGGCCCGCACGGCGCGAGGTCGCGCGCAGCTTCGTGCGCGAGCATCATGACTGGGCTCGCAACGTCAGGCGTTATCTTGCTGTTTACCAAGCCCTGTTACCGAGTCTCGACTTGCCATCGGTTGCGGCCTGACGGTCGCTCTGTCGGCAAGACACGATCTGGGACGAGAACAGGGACGACCGCCACGTGACCGCGACCAAGCGCAAGCCAAAGCCCATCACCGCGCATCCGCTGTTCCCGGTCGTGACCGCGCTCTGGTTCGCCACCTTCTTCGGCCTTGGCAGCTTTGCCGTTGCGCCTGCCGTGCTCGAAGGCCCGGTCGTTGCATTGGGCATCCCGGCACTTATCCCCGCCGCCGCGCCGCCGCTCGGCTTTACCGCCAGGGTCATGCTGGCGTTGGCCATGCTTGTGGCGGGAGGGGCGATCGGTTTCCTCGTCGGACGCAAGCTGGGTCCAGTGACGGCTTCCGCCGCTCCGCGCAAGCGCGCTGCCGCGGGCTTCTCGCGCCGCGATTCGGGCACCTTCGAGGCCGAAGCGCCCCGCCGCCCGCTCAATCCCGCAGAAGACCTCGACGATCCGCCGCTCGACGCGCCGTCGGCCGAACCCGCACCGCTGCGCCGTCGCAGTCTGTCACTTTCCGACGAGGGTCAGTTGCACGTGCCGAGCGAGCTGGCACCGCTGCCCGGTCACCTCCCATGGGAGCGTGAGGAACGCCCTGTCGGGCAGGTCCCTGCGCGCCATGGTCCTACCGAGGATCCGCTGGCACTCGACCTCCTGTTCGAGAATGCGCAATCGCACGTCGAGGCCGTGGAACCCGCGCCTGTAGCAGCTCCCGCCCCATTCCGGATAGAGCCTGATGTTGCTCCACTGCAACCCGCGCCTGTGCCGCCTGCCGCTCCGGTGGTGGCCGAGCCAGTCCAGAGCAAGCCCGCGCCGCTGCTTCAGGCCCCGGTGGCCGACATCACTCCGCTCGAGCGTGCGCCGCTGGAAAGCCTCGGCCTGGTCCAGATGATCGAGCGGCTTGCGCTTGCCATCTCGCGCCGCACGGCTCCGAGCAGGGACATCTCGGCACTCGAAGAGTCGAGCTTTGCCCAGCCCGCGCGCGAGAGTGCTCCAGCCATGGCACCCGCACCGGTCGAGCACACGATTGCCGTGCAGCCGCCGACAGCGCCCCAGACCGAGCGCGTCGTCCGCCTGCGCCCTGCAGCCCTGCAGCAGGTTGCACCGACAGATGTAGTGAATGCCGATCCGGACGAGGACTCCGACGTCCCCGGTCTCGACCGCTTCCTTCGTGTGAGCAAGACCAGCGCGCCAGCCTCCGAAGACGTTGCACCGGCCGAGCCCGAAGTCGCCGAAGACCGCTATCCCTCGCTGCTCGACATGGGACCCGCGCCCCACCGCCACGAAGGCCTGCGGATCGACGATGGCCTTGGCCTTGCCGAACTGCCGGAAAGCGATGGCGAGATCGAACCGGTGGTGGTGTTCCCGGGGCAGGATTCGCCCCTGCTCGGAGCAACGCGCCCGTTCGAGCGGCCCTCGATCCTCACCGTGCCCGGATCGCCGCTTGCCGCGCCTGGCCGCGCCGCCCCCTCCGCTCCCGGCGAGCAACTGGCCGAGGCTGGCGCTGCCGCAACGCCGCCAGTCCTTGCCGATCCGGCGGAAGCGGACCGCGCACTGCGCGCGGCCTTGGCAACCCTTCAGCGGATGACCGCTCAGGGCTGAACAATTCAGGCCGTTGTGACGGCTTTTTCGGCCTGCAAACGCCCGAAAAACCGTCCTTTCTGCCGTATCGCAACCGTATTTTCGGCATTAACCGCCCGGTTGATGCCCCTGCGCAGTTGCAAAATAACTTTCCTGCAGTCATGGGGGCACTTCGCGCAATTTTCGTCGCTTTTCCGCGAGGGTGATTCGCGTGTCGTTGTCATTTTGGCCGCAGCTTTTTAGCCGCCGCCTCTTATTGAATGCAGGACGATCATCGAGATGGGATTTCCGCCGGTTCAGGGCCTCTACGATCCGCGTAACGAACATGATGCTTGTGGCGTGGGCTTCATTGCCCACATCAAAGGCCAGAAAAGTCATGCCATCGTGGACCAGGCGCTGGAGATTCTGCACAATCTCGACCATCGCGGTGCCGTCGGCGCCGACCCGCTGCTGGGTGACGGTGCGGGCATCCTGATCCAGCTGCCCGACCAGCTGTTCCGCAAGTGGGCCGCTTCCGAAGGCAAGGACCTGCCGCAGCCGGGCGACTATGCCGTGGCCATGTGCTTCCTGCCGCAGGATGAGCCTTCGCGCCTGTTCGTGACCGAATTCTTCGAGAAGTTCATCGCCAAGGAAGGCCAGGAACTGATCGGCTGGCGCGACGTGCCGACCACGCTGGACGGCCTCGGCAAGACGGTGATCGAACAGATGCCGGTGATCCGCCAGTGCTTCATCAAGCGCGGGCCGACCACGCCCGATCAGGACGCGTTCGAGCGCAAGCTGCTCGCCATCCGCAAGCAGACGCAGAACCCGCTCGCCGCCATGGCCGAGAAGCACAACCTTCCCGGCGTGACGCAGCTCTACATGCCGAGCTTCTCGACCCGTACTATCGTGTACAAGGGCCTGCTGCTCGCAAACCAGGTCGGCTCGTTCTATGACGACCTACGCGATCCGGACTGCATCTCGGCGCTCGGCCTCGTGCACCAGCGCTTCAGCACGAACACCTTCCCGAGCTGGAAGCTGGCGCACCCGTTCCGCTTCATCGCCCACAACGGCGAGATCAACACCGTTCGCGGCAACGTGAACTGGATGAACGCGCGCCGCCGCACGATGGAGTCCGAGCTGCTTGGCCCGGATCTCGACAAGATGTGGCCGCTGATCCCGCACGGCCAGTCCGACACCGCCAGCCTCGACAATGCGCTCGAGCTGCTGCTGGCCGGTGGCTACAGCCTTGCCCACGCGGTGATGATGCTCGTGCCCGAAGCCTGGGCCGGCAACCCGCTGATGAGCCCTGCGCGTCGTGCATTCTACGAATACCACGCCGCCCTGATGGAGCCGTGGGACGGCCCTGCCGCCGTCGCCTTCACCGATGGTCGTCAGATCGGCGCCACGCTGGACCGCAACGGCCTGCGTCCCGCACGCTTCTCGATCACGCGCGATGACCTGATCTGCATGGCCTCGGAAAGCGGCGTCCTGCCCTTCCGCGAGGAGGACATCGTCCGCAAGTGGCGCCTCCAGCCGGGCAAGATGCTCCTGATCGACATGGATCAGGGCAAGATCATCGAGGACGAGGAAATCAAGGCCGAGCTGGCCAATGCCGAGCCTTACGAAGAATGGCTCGAGCAGGCACAGTACAAGCTCAAGGAGCTCGAAGTGATCGAGCCCGAGCTGGCCGCGCTGCCGGTGGAAACCACCTCGCTGCTCGATCGCCAGCAGGCTTTTGGCTACACGCAGGAAGACGTCAGCAAGTTCCTCGAGCCAATGGCCGTGGCTGGTGACGATCCGATCGGTTCGATGGGTACCGACACGCCGATCGCGGTGCTGTCGCAGCGCTCGCGCCTGCTCTACGACTACTTCAAGCAGAACTTCGCGCAGGTCACCAACCCGCCGATCGACCCGATCCGCGAGGAACTGGTGATGTCGCTGGTGTCGATGATCGGCCCGCGCCCGAACCTGCTCGGCCACGATGCCGGCAGCCACAAGCGCCTCGAAGTCGACCAGCCGATCCTGACGAACGAGGACATCGCCAAGATCCGCTCGGTCGAGGCTGCGCTCGATGGCGCGTTCCGTACCGCGACGATCGACACCACCTGGGACGCCGCTGCCGGGGCCGATGGCCTTGAAATGGCGATCAAGGAAATGTGCTGGGCCGCCACCGAAGCGGTGCTTGCCGACAAGAACATCCTGATCCTGTCGGACCGCGCCCAGAACGAGAACCGCATTCCGATGCCGGCCCTGCTGGCAACCGCTGCGGTGCACCACCACCTCGTCCGCCAGGGCCTGCGTATGCAGACCGGGCTCGTGGTGGAAACCGGCGAAGCGCGCGAAGTGCACCACTTCTGCGTGCTGGCGGGCTATGGCGCCGAAGCGATCAACCCATACCTCGCGTTCGAGACGCTGGAGCAGATCCGCGTTGCGAAGGAGCTTCCGCTTGAAGCCAAGGACGTCAAGAAGAACTACATCAAGGCCATCGGCAAGGGCATCCTCAAGGTCATGTCCAAGATGGGCATCTCGACCTACCAGTCCTATTGCGGTGCCCAGATCTTCGACGCTGTCGGCCTGTCGACCGAGTTCGTGAATGCCTATTTCACCGGCACAGCGACCACGATCGAAGGCGTCGGCCTGAAGGAAATCGCCGAGGAAACCGTGCGCCGTCACGCCACGGCTTATGGCGACAACCCGATCTACAAGAAGATGCTCGACGTGGGCGGCATGTACCAGCTGCGCCTGCGCGGCGAGGAACACGCCTGGACGGCTTCCAACATTGCCAACCTGCAGCACGCCGTTCGCGGCAACATGCCGGAAAAGTACAAGGAATTCGCCCAGTCGATCAACGACCAGTCCGAACGGATGCTCACCATCCGCGGGCTGATGGACCTGAAGCTCGCCGATGAGCCGATCTCCATCGACGAAGTTGAACCCGCTGCCGAGATCGTCAAGCGCTTCGCCACTGGCGCGATGAGCTATGGCTCGATCTCCTGGGAAGCGCACACCACGCTGGCGCTGGCGATGAACCGCATCGGCGGCAAGTCGAACACCGGCGAAGGCGGTGAGGACCCTGCGCGCTTCAAGCCGCTGGCCAATGGCGATTCCATGCGGTCGGCGATCAAGCAGGTGGCCTCGGGCCGCTTCGGCGTGACTGCTGAGTACCTCGTCAATGCCGACGACGTGCAGATCAAGATGGCGCAGGGCGCAAAGCCTGGCGAAGGCGGCCAGCTGCCGGGTGACAAGGTCGACAAGACCATCGGCAAGACCCGTCACTCGACGCCGGGCGTCGGCCTGATCTCGCCGCCGCCGCACCACGACATCTACTCGATCGAAGACCTTGCGCAGCTCATTCACGATCTCAAGAACGTGAACACTGGCGCGCGTATCTCGGTCAAGCTGGTGTCCGAAGTGGGCGTGGGCACCGTGGCTGCGGGCGTTTCCAAGGCGCGTGCCGATCACGTGACGATCTCGGGCTACGAAGGCGGCACCGGCGCATCGCCTCTGACCTCGCTGACGCACGCCGGTTCTCCGTGGGAAATCGGCCTTGCCGAAACCCAGCAGACCCTGCTGCTCAACAACCTGCGCAGCCGCATCTGCGTGCAGGCCGATGGTGGTCTGCGCACCGGTCGTGACGTTGCCATCGCCGCCCTGCTCGGCGCGGACGAGTTCGGCTTTGCCACCGCTCCGCTGATCGCGGCCGGGTGCATCATGATGCGCAAGTGCCACCTCAACACCTGCCCGGTCGGCGTTGCCACGCAGGATCCGGTGCTGCGCGCGCGCTTCACCGGCCAGCCCGAGCACGTGATCAACTACTTCTTCTTCGTCGCCGAGGAACTTCGCGCAATCATGGCCGAAATGGGCTTCCGCACGGTTGCCGAAATGGTCGGCCGCGTGGACCGTCTCGACACCAAGAAGGCGATCACCCACTGGAAGGCACAGGGCGTCGACCTGTCGAAGCTGCTGCACCAGGTCGATCCGGTTCCCGGCACGACCCTGAACTGGAGCGAGACGCAGGATCACGGCCTCGAAGCCGCGCTCGACAACGACCTCATCGCCGCCAGCGCTCCGGCGCTGGACAAGGGCGAGCCGGTCCGCCTCGAACGCAAGGTCATCAACGTCAACCGTACGGTCGGCGCGATGCTTTCGGGCGAAGTCGCCAAGAAGTATGGGCACAAGGGTCTGCCGGACAACACCATCCACGTCTCGTTCAAGGGCGTGGCAGGTCAGTCGTTCGGTGCGTTCCTGGCGCACGGCGTGACGCTCGATCTCGTCGGCGATGCCAACGACTATGTCGGCAAGGGTCTTTCGGGCGGTCGCGTGATCGTTCGCCAGCCGGGCCATGTCGATCGTGACCCGACCGAGAACATCATCGTCGGCAACACCGTGCTCTACGGCGCCATCGCGGGCGAGGCCTATTTCAACGGCGTCGGCGGCGAGCGCTTCGCGGTCCGCAACTCGGGCGCGATCGCGGTTGTCGAGGGCACGGGTGACCACGGCTGCGAATACATGACCGGCGGTGTCGTCGTCGTGCTCGGCCGCACCGGACGCAACTTCGCGGCCGGCATGTCGGGCGGCGTTGCCTACGTCTATGACGTCGACGGCAACTTCGCCCAGCTCGTCAACGGCGCGATGGTCGATGTCCTGCCGGTTTCGGCAGAGCGTGACGAGGATGAAGGCACTGGCCGTCCGCAGCAGCGCGGGGTCGATGTCAACGACTACGGCATGGGCGACATGCTGCGTCACGATGCCGAACGCCTGCGCGTGCTGGTGGAACGCCACCACCTCTACACCGGCAGCAAGCGCGCCCGCGAGATCCTCGACAACTGGGGTGAATCGCTCGCGAAGTTCGTCAAGGTCATGCCGCGCGACTATGCGCGGGCGCTCCGTCAGATGGAGGCCGAGCGCCTCGAAGCCGCGTCGGTCGCGGCTGAGTAAGGGTTAGATTGCAATGGGTAAGGCAACCGGCTTTCTCGAAATCGATCGTCAGGACCGCAAGTACGATGCGCCTGCCGAACGCCTGAAGCACTATCGCGAGTTCGTGATCCCGCACGATGACGCCGGCCTCAAGGGCCAGGCGGCGCGGTGCATGAACTGCGGCATTCCGTACTGCCACAACGGCTGTCCGGTGAACAACCAGATCCCCGACTGGAACCACCTGGTCTACGAGAACGACTGGCGCGACGCGCTGACCAATCTCCACTCGACCAACAACTTCCCCGAGTTCACCGGCCGCATCTGCCCCGCCCCGTGCGAGGCGGCCTGCACGCTGAACATCGTCGACCAGCCGGTCACCATCAAGTCGATCGAATGCGCCATCGTCGATCGCGGGTGGAAGGAAGGATGGATCGAGCCGCAGGTCCCGGCAAAGAAGACCGGCAAGTCGGTCGCTGTCGTCGGCTCAGGTCCCGCAGGCCTCGCCGCTGCCCAGCAGCTGGCCCGCGCCGGTCACTCGGTGACGGTGTTCGAGAAGAACGACCGCATCGGCGGGCTGCTGCGCTACGGCATCCCCGACTTCAAGATGGAAAAGACCCACATCAACCGCCGCGCGATGCAGATGGAGGCCGAAGGCGTCCAGTTCCGCACCAGCGTGGAAGTGGGCGTGACCGTCTCGTTCGCTTCGCTCCAGGAAAACTTCGACGCGGTGGTGCTCGCAGGCGGCGCGGAAGATCCGCGCGGCCTCAACATCCCCGGTGCCGAGCTTCCCAGCGTGCGCATGGCGATGGAATTCCTCACCCAGCAGAACAAGCGCAACGCAGGCGACGATGAACTGCGCGCCGCCCCGCGCGGCTCGCTCTTCGCCACCGGCAAGCATGTCGTCGTCATCGGCGGCGGTGACACCGGCTCGGACTGCGTCGGCACCTCGAACCGCCAGGGCGCGCTCTCGGTCACCCAGCTCGAGATCATGCCCAAGCCGCCCGAGAAGGAAGACAAGGCGCTGTCGTGGCCGAACTGGCCGCTCAAGCTGCGCACCTCGTCGAGCCACGAGGAAGGCTGCGAGCGCGAGTTTGCCGTGCTGACCAAGCGCGTCGTCGGCGAGAACGACGTCGCCGGTCTCGAATGCGTCCGCGTCGAGTGGGTCGGTGGCCAGATGCAGGAAGTTGCAGGCAGCGAATTCACCATTCCCGCCGATCTGATCCTGCTCGCCATGGGCTTCGTCGGCCCGCGCAAGCAGGGTCTGCTCGAACAGGCCGGCGTCGAGCTTGATCCGCGCGGCAACGTCAAGGGCAACGTGGTCGACTACAAGACCAGCGTCGACAACGTCTTCGCCTGTGGCGACATGCGCCGCGGCCAGAGCCTCGTCGTCTGGGCGATCCGCGAAGGCCGCCAGTGCGCGCGCGCAGTGGACGAAGCGCTGATGGGCGTGAGCGAACTGCCGCGCTGATCGTCAGGCCATTGCTGAAAAAGGGAAGGGGCGTCCGCAAGGGCGCCCCTTTTCGTTGGCGACGCAAATCGCCGCCTGATCCGCGTCACTCGCTGATCACGTCATCCCTGCGAAGGCGGGGACCCATTACGCTGCGTCAAACGCCACGGTCAGTTACCAACGAAAGGTTATGGGCCCCGGCCTTCGCCGGGGTGACGGGGTGTGGTGGGAGAGCGTCGCGCTCTACCCATCCCCCTCCGGTGCTACCGCGGGCATGGCCTTTGTCCGGCAGACCAGCAGCTTGTCGATCTTGCGGCCGTCCATGTCGACCACCTCGAAGCGCCAGCCCTGATCGTGAAAGTGGTCGCCTTCCGAAGGCAGGCGCTTGAGTACCGAAAGGCAGAAGCCCGCGGTCGTTGCAAATTCGCGGTCGTCTGGCAGGTCGAGGCCCAGCCGGTCAGCCAGGGCATCGGCGGGCAGCGCGCCCGAGATCAGCAGCGAGCCATCCTCGCGCTCCACCACCATCGGTTCGTCGCCCGCGTCGGAATGGCCGACGAAGTTGCCCGCGATGGCCGCCAGCAGGTCTGCAGGCGTGACGATCCCTTCGAGATGGCCGTACTCGTCATGCACCAGTGCGATGGCCACCTCGGCCTGCTGGATCATCGTCAGCGCATCCATGGTGTCGAGTTGGTCCGGCACGATGGCGGGCTTCTTCATCAGCCGTCCCAGCTGTACCTTGCGCCCGCGCAGCAGCGTGGAGAGCACGTCGCGCACCTTCACCACGCCGACGATCTTGTCGACCGAACCGTCGGCCAGCAGCAGCAGTGAGTGCGGCGAATCCTCGATCGCGGCGCGCAATTCCGCTTCGCTCGCCTTGCGCTCGATCCAGTGGAGTTCGGTGCGCGGCGTCATCACCTCGCGCACCGGGCGCTCGGCCAGACGCATGATGCCGGTCATCAGCGCGCGCTCTTCCTCCTCGATCACGCCCGATCGCGTGGCCTCGGCGAAGATCATGTGCAGTTCCTCGGCGGTCACTTCCTGATCGTTGCCCTGCTTGAGGCCCAGCAGGCGGATGATCGCGCTCGAGGAATTGTCGAGCAGCCACACGAACGGCGCGGTGATCTTCGACATCAGCGCCATGAATGGGGCCGCGATCTTGGCGATCGGCTCGGCCGCCCGCAGCGCCAGCTGCTTGGGCACCAGCTCGCCCACCACGAGGCTCAGGTATGTGGTGATCGCAATGACGATGATGAAGCCGACGTCATCGGCATATTGGGCCGGGAAGCCCCAAGCGACGAGCCGGTCGGCCATCGGTCCGCCAAGGCTCGATCCCGAATAGGCACCGGCGATGATGCCCACCAGCGTGATGCCGATCTGCACGGTCGAAAGAAACTTTCCGGGGTCCGCAGCCAGCGCCAGCGCGACCTTGGCGCCCTTGCTGCCTTCCTCCGCCGCAACCTTCAATCGCGCCGGACGTGCCGAGACGATCGCCAGTTCCGACATGGAAAACAAGCCGTTGAGCACTACGAGGCCCAAGATTACGAAGACGTCAGACCAGGGAAAAGGTGTCACTCGCGGGGCCCTAACAGATTTCTGCGCAAAGGCGAAGTCCGCCGTAATGTTCCCGCTGCGCAGGGACCGCCGGGTTCCCGTTCGGGAACCGTTCAGTCGAAACGGGCTTATCTAAACTGTCAAAGCGGCAATCTGTTGCATAGAGTGTTTTGCGGGATGCCGATGCAAGGGGACTTATAATGAAGATTCGTCGTGTCATGATGTCGAGCCTGTGTGCGGTTTCGCTGGTCAGTCTGTCTGCATGCGTCACCGATCCCAACACCGGTGAGAAGAAAGTCTCGCGCACGGCTATCGGCGGTATCGGTGGTGCGCTTGGCGGCGCGCTGCTGGGCGGCCTCATCGGCGGCAAGACCGGGCGTATCGTCGGCGCAGGCCTTGGCGGCGTTGCCGGTGGCGTCATCGGCTACCAGAAGGACAAGCAGATCAAGCAGCTGCGCGAGCAGACCGCTGGCACCGGCGTTGACGTGACCGAGACCGACAACGGTCAGGCGATCCTCGTCAACCTGCCCAACGGCGTGACCTTCGATGTCGACAGTTCGGCCGTGAAGCCCGGCTTCCGCGATACGCTTGACCGGATCGCCGCATCGATGGTCCAGTACCCGAACTCGCTGATCGACGTGTACGGCCACACCGATTCGACCGGCTCGGACGCCTACAATCAGGCCCTGTCCGAACGCCGCGCCCGCGCGGTGGCGGATTACCTGATCTCGCGCGGCGTAGGGTACGCCCGTATCCGCAGCCAGGGTTACGGTGAATCGCAGCCGATCGCCTCGAACGACACCGAGGCTGGCCGCTCGGCCAACCGCCGCGTCGAGATCAAGATCGTGCCGATCAGCCAAGACGACGTGAACGCAGCGCGCTCGGGCCAGTAAGACTTACCAAGCTTTCATCAGCGGCGCTGCCCTTCGGGGTGGCGCCGCTTTTGTTATGGTTCATGCGTTTCGATGTTGACCGGGATCGGGCGGGGCTGGCATCGGCGCGCTCGAAGGAGACGAGTTCGCATGTCGATTCAGCGCCGCACGATCAATGGACGCGAGACCAACCCGATCGGGCTTGGCTGCATGTCGCTGAGCTGGGCCTACTCGGGCCGACCGAGCGAGGAGGATGGCATCCGCCTGCTCCAGCACGCGGTCGACATCGGCTATGACCATTTCGATACCGCCCGCCTCTATGGCCTCGGCCATAACGAGACGCAGGTCGGCAATGCACTCAAGGGCCGCCGCGACAAGGTCTTCCTCGCCTCGAAAATGGGCATCTTCGCCAGCGGCGACAAGCGCGGGATCGATTGCCATCCCGATACCATCCGCAGCGAACTCGAAGTCTCGCTCCGCCTGCTGCAGACCGACCACATCGATCTCTACTACATGCACCGCCGCGATTTCACCGTGCCGATCGAGGATTCGGTCGGCGCGATGGCGGACCTCGTGAAGGAGGGCAAGATCGGTGGCATCGGCCTCTCCGAAATGTCGGCAGACACCCTGCGCAAGGCAGCCGCTGTCCACCCCATCGCTGCGATGCAGACCGAGTATTCGCCGTGGACGCGCCAGGCAGAGATCGCCGTACTGGAGGCCTGCCGCGAACTGGGCACGACTTTCGTCGCTTTCTCGCCCGTCGGGCGCGGCGTGCTCGCCAATGGCCTGCGCGATCCGCAAGCACTGCCCGACGGCGACATCCGCAAGGCCATGCCGCGCTTCACCGGCGAGAACTGGCAGAAGAACCTTGCTCTGGTGGATGCCTTCAACGCCATCGCCGCGCGCGAAGGCGTGACACCTGCGCAGCTCTCGCTCGCATGGGTGCTTTCGCGGGGCGAGCATGTCGTCGCCATCCCCGGCACCGGCAAGATTGCCCACCTTGAAGAGAACATCGCCCGCTGGGACTGGGAAATTCCTACCGCGGTCGCCGCCGAGGTCGATGCCCTGATCAACCAGCAGACCGTCGCCGGTCACCGCTACGCTGGCGCGATGCTGCCGACCATCGACACCGAGGATTTCGTCTAGGTCTGAACCAGCTTCGCCGCGCGATCTGCCAGCCGCTCTACCGCAGCAGCGTGGATCGCGGGCGCGGTCACCAGCAGGCCGAATGCGCGCGGGTCGCGCTTGTTGTAGTCGAGCGGTTGGCCGAACGCGTCTGACACTACCGCGCCCGCCTCGCGTGCGATCAGGGTGGCTGCGGCAATGTCCCATTCGAAGCCCCAGCGCAGGGTCGCCAGCAGGTCGGCCTCGTTCGCGCCGACCATGGCGATGCGCAGGGCAATTGAGTTGGGCTTTTCCACCGTCACCAGATCGGCATCGGCCTTGGGCAGGCTGTCTGCCGGAACCCTGGACCCTGCCAGCACCGTGCGCGTGCTAGCGCTGAGCGCGAGGCCGTTCCTCGTCGCCCCCTGTCCTGCAACGGCTGACCAGTATTCGTTCCGCGCAGGCGCGCTGAGCATCCCGATCAGTGGGCGTCCTTCGCTGACCAGCGCCACCGAAACCGACCAGCCGGGCCGTCCGCGCACGAAATCGCGCGTGCCGTCCACCGGATCGACCAGCCAGCACAGCCCCCGTTCGAGGCGTTCGGGATGGTCGACCGTCTCTTCGGACAGCCACCCCGCCGAGGGGAGGAGCGCGCCGAGTTCGCGCTTCAGGAAGGCGTCGACCGCGAGGTCGGCATCGCAGACCGGGCTGCCCGGGGTCTTTTCCCACACCTGCGGAGCGTGGCCATGTCCCGGCCAGAGTCCGAGCGCCATCTCTCCGGCTGCGCGGACGATCTGGTGGAGGCGGTCATAGTCGATCATTCTGCGCCCTTGAACTTCGGAACTCTCAGGATAACTTGCAATTGCGAGTTGTTATCAAACTTTGGTTGAGACCTCGCGTTTACGCCCCTTTTCAAGCTCCCTCGGCTGTGCTTAAGGCATTCCGACTCAAAGCGCCAACCGCGGCGCATACCTTTGCGCCGATAGTGGCGCGCCTGTCGGTTTTCCGGTGCAAGCCGGGGCCATTCAAGTCGGGGATCACGCATGAACGTCCATGAATATCAGGCCAAGGAACTGCTCGCGAAGTTTGGCGTCGGCATTCCGGCCGGCATCGCCGCGCTGACCGTGGAAGAGGCCGTCGCCGCTGCCAAGCAGCTGCCCGGACCGCTCTATGTCGTCAAGGCGCAGATCCACGCCGGTGGCCGTGGCAAGGGCAAGTTCAAGGAACTCCCCGCCGATGCCAAGGGCGGCGTGCGCCTCGCCAAGAGCATCGAGGAAGTCGAATCGTTCGCCAAGGAAATGCTCGGCAACACCCTCGTCACCGTGCAGACCGGTGAAGCAGGCAAGCAGGTCAACCGCCTCTATGTCACCGATGGCGTTGATATCGCCAAGGAATACTACCTCTCGATGGTCGTCGATCGCGCCACCAGCCGCGTCGCGATGATCGTGTCGACCGAAGGCGGCATGGACATCGAAGAAGTCGCCCACTCGACGCCGGAAAAGATCGCCACGATCACCATCGATCCGGCTGAAGGCTTCATGCCGCACCACGGTCGTGCCGTCGGCTATGCGCTCAAGCTGACCGGTGACCTCAACAAGCAGGCCGGCAAGATTGCCGAGCAGCTCTACAACGCATTCGTTGCGCTCGATTGCGACATGCTCGAGATCAACCCGCTGGTCGAAACCAAGGACGGCAATCTCCTGGTGCTCGACACCAAGATGAGCTTCGATTCGAACTCGCTCTATCGTCACCCCGATGTCGTCGCCCTGCGCGACGAGACCGAGGAAGACCCGGCGGAAATTGAAGCCAGCAAGTATGACCTCGCCTACATCAAGCTCGATGGCAACATCGGCTGCATGGTCAACGGCGCTGGCCTTGCCATGGCGACGATGGACATCATCAAGCTGAACGGCGAATTCCCCGCCAACTTCCTCGACGTGGGCGGCGGCGCCACCACCGAGAAGGTGACCGCGGCATTCAAGATCATTCTGCGCGATCCGGCGGTGAAGGGCATTCTCGTCAACATCTTCGGCGGTATCATGAAGTGCGACATCATCGCCGAGGGCATCGTTGCCGCGGCGAAGGAAGTGAACCTCTCGGTTCCGTTGGTCGTGCGTCTCGAAGGCACCAACGTGCAGCTCGGCAAGGACATCCTCGCCAACTCGGGCCTGCCGATCGTCCCGGCAAACGACCTTGGCGACGCTGCCAAGAAGATCGTTGCCGAGGTCCGCGCCGTCGCCTGATCGGGCGCTGGAAGCGACAGAATGGACGAAAGGGGCGCTGGGCAACCGGCGCCCCTTTCTGCATTCTGCACCGGCAACCGTGGGCCTTTCTGGCCGATGTATTTCATCCGCGATAAGGCAGCGGTCGACCGTAATCGTGGTTGACGTTTACGTAAGCGCGAATTATGCCGCGCCCACTGGTTTTTGATGAAAGGACTGCTGGCATGAAAGCCCTGGTCTGCGTGAAGCGGGTGATTGACTACAACGTGAAGCCGCGAGTGAAGGCGGACGGCACGGGTGTTGATCTTGCGAACGTGAAGATGAGCATGAACCCGTTCGACGAGATCGCGGTCGAGGAAGCCATTCGCCTGAAGGAAAAGGGTGTGGTGACCGAGATCGTGGCGGTGTCGGTAGGCGTTGCCAAGAGCCAAGAAACGTTGCGCACGGCGCTGGCGATGGGCGCGGACCGGGCGATCCTGGTGCAGGTTGACGATGGCACCGAGGTCGAGCCGCTGGCCGTGGCCAAGATCATCAAGGGCATTGCCGATGAAGAGCAGCCCGCGCTGATCATCACCGGCAAGCAGGCGATCGACGATGACAGCAACCAGGTCGGCCAGATGGTCGCCGCGCTGCTGGGTCGCCCGCAGGGGACCTTTGCCAACGAAGTCAGCGTCGAGGGCGACGCGGTCGTCGTCAAGCGCGAGATCGACGGCGGTCTGCAGACCGTGAAGCTGGCTCTGCCCGCCGTGGTCACCACCGACCTGCGCCTGAACGAGCCGCGCTATGCCTCGCTGCCCAACATCATGAAGGCCAAGTCCAAGCCGCTGGCGAACAAGACCCCCGCCGACTACGGCGTGGACATCGCCCCGCGCCTCAAGACGCTCAAGGTCTCCGAACCGCCGGTGCGCAGCGCGGGCATCAAGGTGCCCGATGTCGACACGCTGGTCGCCAAGCTCAAGGAAATGGGAGTAGCCTGACATGGCCAATGTTCTCGTTCTCGTCGAACACGACAACGCGTCGGTCAAGGACGCCACCCTCGCCGCCGTGACCGCCGCGAGCCAGCTGGGCGAAGTGACCGCGCTGGTTGCCGGTGCCAACTGCGACGGTGCCGCAAGCGCCGCTGCGCAGATCGCCGGCGTTGCCAAGGTGCTCAAGGCCGACGACGCCAGCCTCGACAATGCGCTCGCTGAAAACGTCGCCCCGCTCGTCGCGGGCCTGATGGCGAACTTCGACGCCTTCGTCGCGCCCGCCACGACCACCGGCAAGAACGTCGCCCCGCGCGTTGCCGCGCTGCTCGACGTGATGCAGATCTCGGACATCCTCTCGGTGGAGGGCCCCAGGACCTTCACCCGTCCGATCTACGCCGGCAACGCCATCGCCACGGTCGAATCGAGCGATGCCAAGCTGGTCATCACCGTGCGCGGCACCGCCTTTGCGAAGGCGGCCCCCACCGGCGGCTCTGCCAGCGTCGAAGCCGTCGCAGCCACCGCCGATAGCGGCCTCAGCACTTTCGTCAGCGCCGAGATCGCCAAGAGCGAGCGCCCGGAACTGACCAGCGCCAAGATCATCGTCTCGGGCGGCCGCGCGCTGAAGGACGCGGCGACCTTCGAGCAGGTCATCACCCCGCTGGCCGACAAGCTGAACGCCGGGATCGGCGCATCACGCGCCGCGGTCGACGCAGGCTACGTGCCCAACGACTACCAGGTCGGCCAGACCGGCAAGATCGTGGCTCCCGAAGTCTACATCGCCGTCGGCATCTCGGGCGCGATCCAGCACCTTGCCGGCATGAAGGACTCCAAGACCATCATCGCCATCAACAAGGACGAGGACGCCCCGATCTTCCAGGTCGCAGACATCGGCCTCGTCGGCGACCTCTTCACGCTCGTCCCGGAACTCACCGGGAAGCTGTAATCCGCACAATGCCATGTTGGAGTGTTTCCCCGGGGAAACACTCCATATGGGTTAGTTGGTCAACAGAGAGGCCTCGCCATGACGGCGGGGCCTTTTGCGGATGCGGACGTCGGAGGTCCACCCCTGACCCCTCCCGCCTGCGGAAGGGGGATGATCCAGGGAATTCGCATGAATTGCATCTCGTGCAACTGTAACTCCGTCCTTCGCACTTGCGGAATCGGGCCAGAAACCGCACATAGGACAGGCCTTTCAGGCATCCTCTCCCAAACTTTCCAAGGCTGGTCTTCGGACCAGCCTTTCTTTTTGCGCAATTGACTCGTGTGATAGCGAGTGCTGCTCAGGCCTTGCGGTAGTCCGCGACGATCTCGCCGCATTCCGCGAGTTCGGTTTCGTGGCCTTCCTCGCGCCATGCTTCGTCCAGCGCTTCGGCTTCCCACTGCTGCATTGCCGGGTGGGCGAGGACATGATCGACCCAGGCCTGCCCCTTGCCGACATCGAGACCATAGGTGCGGATGCGGAAGGCCACGGGGGCGAAGAAGGCGTCCAGCGCGGTGAAGGCGGGGCCTGCAAGCCACGGGCCGCCGAAGCGCTCGAGGCCTTCCTCGAAGATCTCGCGCACGCGGGCCACGTCGCGCACGAGAGCGGGCCGCATCGGGCGAGGCTTGACCCGCACGCCGACGTTCATCGTGCAGTCGTTGCGCAGCGCCGAGAAGCCGCCGTGCATTTCGGTTACCGCGCATGTGGCGAAGGCGCGGGCGGCTTCATCGGCGGGCCAGATGCCCTGGTGTCGCTCTGCCAGATAGAGCGTGATGCCGAGCGAATCCCAAACCGTGCGCGCTCCATCGAGCAGGACCGGCACCTGCCCGGTCGGCGAGAAGGTGCGGAATTCGTCGTAGTTGGACGGCTTGGTGAAAGGCTCGATCCGGTCAGCAAAGGGAATGCCGAGTGCTTTCATCAGCACCCATGGGCGCAGCGACCAGCTGGAGTAGTTCCGGTTGGCGGTGATCAGGGTGTAGCTCATGGGGCGAACCTATTCGTTTCGAGCCATTGCGCGCCACCCTTTTCTCGTTTCCCCGGGCTTGACCTGGGGCCTCTCTTTTCTGCGACGTTGGGAAAAAAGCGGGATCCCGGGTCAAGCCCGGGATGACGATGATGAGACGGAGTGGGGGAATCCAGCAAGCCAGAGCCGCAGGACAGTCGGGTAAGGCCCGCGCGTTACTTCGCCAGTTCGGCCTCGATTGCCGCGAGCAGGGCAGGGTCGTCGGGCGTGATGCCAGGCGCGAAGCGGGCGGCGACCTTGCCGTCGCGGCCGATCAGGAACTTTTCGAAGTTCCACAGGACTTCGGGGTCCTCGGTCGGCGTCATGCCATAGCCCTTGAGCTTTTCGCGGAATTCCTGCGCGTGGCCCTGCTTGGTCGGGGCAGCCTCGGTCAGCGCTGCGTAGAGCGGCTGCTTGTCCGGGCCAGTGACATCGGCCTTGGCGAAGAGCGGGAACGACACGCCGTAGTTGAGCTTGCAGAACTCGGCGATTTCCTCGTGGCTGCCCGGTTCCTGGGCGCCGAAATCATTGGCGGGGAAGCCGAGCACTTCGAACCCGCTGTCGACCTTTGCCTTGTAGAGCGCCTCGAGGCCTTCGTACTGCGGGGTCAGGCCGCACTTGGAGGCGACGTTGACGACCAGCAGGACCTTGCCGGCATGATTGCCCAGCGTATCGGGGCTGCCGTCGATGCGGTTCAACGGAATTGCGCTCAGATCGGCAGCCATGTCGTGTTCCCCTTACTGGTCGATATAGTGCGCCGTCGTCCGCGCGCGGACCTCCTCTGCGGAAACGCCCGGTGCGCATTCGATCAGCTTGAACGGCGAGTTGTGGTCCGGCCGCTGGAAAACCGCAAGGTCGGTCACGATCATGTCGACCACGCCCTTGCCGGTCAGCGGCAGGGTGCAGGCGGGGATGAACTTGGGATCGCCGTTCTTGGCGCAGTGCTCCATGACGACGATGATCTTCTTGACGCCCGCGACGAGATCCATCGCGCCGCCCATGCCCTTGATCATCTTGCCCGGGATCATCCAGTTGGCGATGTCGCCGTTTTCGGCGACTTCCATCGCGCCCAGCACGGTCAGGTCGATCTTGCCGCCACGGATCATGGCAAAGCTGGTCGCGCTGTCGAAATAGGCCGAGTGCGGCAGTTCGCTGATGGTCTGCTTGCCTGCGTTGATCAGGTCCGGGTCTTCCTCGCCCGCATAGGGGAAGGGGCCGATGCCGAGCATGCCGTTTTCCGACTGGAGCGTCACCGTCATGCCTTCGGGCACGTGGTTGGCGACCAGCGTCGGGATGCCGATGCCGAGGTTCACATAGTAGCCGTCCTGCAGTTCGCGCGCGGCGCGTGCCGCCATTTCGTCGCGGCTCCAGCCGGTCTTCAGCCCGTCATGCGTGGTCATGGTCTGCTCTTTCGTATCGGATCACTTGATGGGGGGCGGCGCGAGGAACCAGCCTGCGCCGATGAATTGCTCGAGCGCGATGGCGACCGGGCCATCGGGGTTGCGCAGATAGTCGAAGACCTCGTCGAAATCGGCCTTGCGATCGCCCGCGATGGCCAGCACGCACCAGTCTTCGTCGGCGCGGTCGAGGATCTGCTGCTTGCGCGTTTCACGGCGGGAAAGCAGCATGACCGGATCGATGCCGAGCGGGTCGAGGCCCGTGGCCTTGAGGAGCGTGGCGAGGCGCTTGGCTTCGGTATCGGGAAGCGAGGCGATCCACACCACGGCGGTTCCGGTGCCGCGAATCTGGCGCAAGTGGGAGGCAAGGCCCGGCGCGGGCGAGGGCGGGTCATCGAGATTGAAGGTCTCGCTGCCGGGATCGAGATCGATCAGAACCGCGCTACGCTGGTCGGCACAGGCGGTCATCTTCGGCACTTCGACGAGGCTGCGCTGGTCGAGCAGGGCGGAGGTGCGTGCCTTGCCGGTCTTGCCCGCTTCGGCCTGCGCAAGAACGTAGGCAGCCATGGCGGCGTAGGGATCGTCGGAGGATGCTTCCGGTGCGGGGACAGGGCTTGCAGCGTCGATGCTTGCAGTTTCCGACGGCGCGGGTTCTGCGGGTGTGGCCGCCGGGGCGAGAAGTGGCGGGGTGGCCGAAACGCCCTGGCCGACGGTCACTTCGGGTGCGGGCGCCGGCTTTGCCGGTGCGGGCTTCTTCTTGCCTTTGGCCACTTTGGTGCCGAGCGCGCCGGTAGCCGCAAGCGGCGCGATGGCCGCAGCGACACAGCCCGAAAGCTGCGTTGCCGCCAGCGCCGCCAGCAGGGGCAGCGCGCGCCTGATCACGCGGTTTCCCGCTCGCGCACGGTGCGGAACTCGATCTTCTTGTCGTAAGGCGCGCCGACGATCATGCGCTGCACATAGACGCCGGGCAGGTGGATGCTGTCAGGGTCAAGCGAGCCTGCAGGCACGATCTCCTCGACTTCGACCACGCAGACCTTGCCGCAGGTGGCGGCGGGCACGTTGAAGTTGCGCGCGGTCTTGCGGAACACGACGTTGCCGGTCTCGTCCGCCTTCCACGCCTTGACCAGCGCGAGGTCGGCAAAGATGCCGCGTTCGAGGACGTATTCCTGCCCGTCGAAGATCTTGGTTTCCTTGCCTTCGGCCACGAGCGTGCCCACGCCGGTCTTGGTGTAGAAGCCGGGGATGCCCGCGCCGCCAGCGCGCATGCGCTCTGCCAGAGTGCCCTGGGGGCAGAATTCGACTTCGAGTTCACCCGACAGGTACTGGCGTTCGAATTCCTTGTTTTCGCCCACATAGGACGAGATCATCTTGCTGACCTGCCGCGTGCGCAGCAGCTTGCCGATGCCTTCGTTGTCGATTCCGGCGTTGTTGGAGGCAAAGGTCAGGTCCTTCACGTCCGAATCGCGCACCGCATCGAGCAGGCGTTCGGGGATGCCGCACAGGCCGAAACCGCCACAGGCAATCAGCAGGCCATCGCGCAGCAGGCCATCGAGCGCGGCGGTGGCATCCGGATAGAGCTTCTTCGACATTCAGGACTCTCCCTATTCGCCCCCCAATACGTCAATTCGCTTAGCACAGCTGATAAATTGAAAAGAGCGATTGTTTTTTATCACAATCGATAACAGTCTCTGATCAATGAAGCGCATTGCCCTCTACCACCTCGAAACCTTGCTGTGGATCGCCCGGCTGGGGACGTTCCGTGCGGCGGCGGAGCGGCTCAATACCACGCAGCCCGCGATCTCGGCCCGTGTGCGCGAGATCGAGGAGCAGCTTGGCATTGCCGTGTTCCGCAGGGAAGGGCGTAACATGGTGCTGACCGCAAGGGGAAGGCGGCTGGTGCAGGAATGCGAGCCGCTATGGGCCGGATTCGAAAAGGCGTTGCTGACGGCCTCGGGCTTCGAAGGCGCGACCGGGGTGGTGCGCATCGGCAGTGGCGAGATTGCGGCGGCATCGTGCCTGCCGGGGTTTGTGCATGCGGTGGAGCGGGACCTGCCGGGCGTGACGCTCGAGCTGGAACTCGATCTGACAGCGCGCATGTTCCAGCAACTGCTGGGCGGGACGATTGATCTGGCGTTTCTGGCGGGGCCGGTGGCGAGCCCCGGCATCCGCACGGCTCCGATCGGCGCGGTAGGGCTGGTCTGGGTGGCGAGCGCGGCGACGGCGCGGGCAGGGGGCTTTGCCAATTCGCTGCCGGTCTGGTCGATTCCCGATCATTCGCCGCTGCATGGCGTGACGGTGGGGTCGCTGGCCGCGCACGGGATTGTTCCGCGCTCGCTTGGCACATGCAACAACGTGCGGACGTTGATCGACATTTTGAGTGGTGGAGGCGGGGCTGCTGTTCTGCCCGAACCCATGGTGCGACCCTCGCTGGAGAGCGGTGCGCTGGCCGAAGTGCTGCCGCGCCCGGACCGGACGATCCAGTTCGAGGCCGCGATCCGCCAGACGGAGAGCGATCCGCTGGTGCTGGAGCTGTTCCGGCGTGCAGGCGAGTTGCGGATTGATTCCTAGAAGGACAGGCCGAGCACCGCGCCGAGGTCTGCCAGCGCCTGTTCGCCGCTCGTCACCTTGATCGCCTGCATGCCGAGCATGGCGGCGGGTTTGCAGTTGATGCCGAGGTCATCGAGATAGACGCATTGTTCCGGGGCGAGGCCGAGGGCTTCGCACATCATCAGGTAGATGCGCGGATCGGGCTTGCGCACGCCGGCCTTGCTGCTTTCGATCACGTGTTCGAAGCGCGCGAAGATCTGCTCCAGCTCGTCGTGGGCGTCGGCGCTGCGGGCCATGCCTGCGCCGTGGCCTGCGGGCACGTTGTTGGTGATGCAGCCCAGGCGGTAGCCTTCGGACTTGAGCCGGTCGAGCGCTGAGACCATGGCCGGGCGGACGGCGCCTGCCAGAACGGCGAGGACCGAGGCACCGTCAAGGTCGTGGCCCAAGGCTTGTGCTTCGGCGCGGAACATCGTGTCGAAGGTGGCGCTGTCGATTTCGGCGCGTTCGAACAGGGCCCAGGCGTTGCTGTCGCCATTGCGGGCATTGACCGAGCGGATGAAATCGCGTGGCAGGCCGCGATCCGACTCGAGACGATTGAACGCCTCGAACGGGGATGACGTGATGACGCCGCCGAAATCGAAAATCACCGCTGCGTAGGCCATCGAAGCTCCCGGGTTGTTCGTCGGAAGCCTTAACCGGCTGATGAAATCCGGCAAGCCTGTGATTTTGCCGGATCGATTTGACGCAGGTCATGGCGGGGCGCACGATTGGGCAGCAAGGTCGGCATATTGAAAAGACAGGAGGATCCCCATGCGCTCCATTCTTTGCCCGGTCGAAAAATCCGATTCGCTTGATGATCGCGTCGAAAGCGCGCTGGCTCTGGCCCGAGCTACCGGTGGCCACGTAACCTTTCAGGTCGCCACGCCCTTTGCGCAGATGGCGGCATGGGAGCCGTTCGGCGGCGCGGCGCTCTCTGCCGCTGCGATCAACGAGGCACGCGAGCGTGACGAGCAGTTCGCGGCCGAGCTGGATGCGCGACTGGCGCCGCAGGACGTGCCGTTCGACGTCGAGATCGACGACAACGGGCGCGTCGAGGCGGCCGCAGCCGCGGCGCGCTTTGCCGATGTGCTGGTGGCGAGCCTTGACGATCCCGCACTGGAGGAACTGGTGCTCGGCGTGCGCAGCCCGGTGCTCGCGGTGCCGCGCGGGGTCAAGGCTCTGTCGTTCGACCGTCCGGTGCTGATCGCCTGGGACGGCGGGCACGAATCCGCCAATGCCCTGCGCGCAGCCTTGCCACTGCTGGCCAAGGCCCCTGCTGTACACATCCTGACGGTGCGCGAGAAGAGCGACGATTTCCCGGCAACCGGCGCGGCCTGCTACCTTTCGCGGCACGGCATCCATGCCGAGGTGCACGAGCAGGAACGCAACGGCTCGATCGCATTCACCATCGAAGAGTGCGCGCGCGGGCTTGGTGCGGGGCTGATCGTGATGGGCCTGTTCGGCCATAGCCGGTTGCGTGAGCTGCTGATGGGCGGCGTATCGCGCGAGATGCTCGACCGGTCGCAGATACCGCTGCTGCTGGCGCATTGACACTTGGCGCGACGGATGGCGCGACAGAGGGTAGGGGTATGTCCATGTCCCGATCCCGGTCCTTCCGAATCCTGCCTCGCCTGGTCCTTGCGATAGCTCCGGCTGTGCTGCTGGCGGGGTGTTCGCAGCCTTCGCCTGTCGAGCCGACGGCAGACGCTACGGCGCTAGTGCCCGAGCCATCCGCGAGTGTTGAAAACGGTGGCGTTGCTGCTGTCCCCGAGTCGTTCAGGGCGATCGGCACCGAGCCGTTCTGGTCAGCGAAAGTGGACGGCGGGACGCTGACGTGGTCGACGCCCGAGCAGCCTGACGGGGTGGCGTTACCGGTCAGCCGTGTCGAAAAAGATGGAGCGACGATCCTTGAGGGGCAGCTTGCGGGGCGGACTCTGAGACTGGAAGTCCGCTCCGGCGCATGCTCGGACGGCATGTCGGATACCGAATACCCACTTTCCGTAACGCGCCGGATCGGGGCTGATGTGCAGCGGGGATGTGCCCGCTGACTGTGTACAGAATCGGCTTGTGCGACGCACCATCCCGATTCGCAACCTAGTCCTGCAAACAATTGCCAACGGAACGGATACGTCTTGTTGCGGATGAAACAATCATGAAATCCTTATATTTCATGCGTTTGAACTGCAAGTTGCAAAAATTACAACTAATTCAGATCATTTCGCAATTGCACAATTCCTGGGTGCAGTGCATACAGAACCTGCCTTTCAGGCATCCTCTCCCAAAACTTTCCGACCCGGCGGGTAACTGCCGGGTCTTTTTTTGTCTGCGCTTCGGGTGATAGGCACGGGAGGTCTGTGGTGCCCTTGCTTCCATGTCAGTCTCGTCGCCCCCACGCGGGCTGGATCCCCTGACGTCGGGTGTGAAGCGAGGTCGGGCTGCGGTTGCGACCTCATGGATCCCGGCCTTCGCCGGGATGACGCGGGAGGGATAGAGGGAAGTTGCAAGGGAACGGCTGGTCGACAGAGCTTCACCAGCCCACCATCGTCGCCCCGGCGAAGGCCGGGGTCCACAACCTTTCGGAACGCACCGCGATTGCGTTTCAACCAATGCCCTTGGCTTCCAGCCTTCGCCGGGATGACGCAGGTCCGGGCGGCTTGGTCGGAGGTTCGCAGTGTACAGGCGGGGAGCGATCCTTCTCGCAACCTTCCCGGCAGTCCCGCGTTTGAAATCCCGTGCGGCGGTTCCCACATCGGAAATCGTCTATCATCCAAGGGGATTTCTCAAAGCTCATGGCAGATGCGGCAACCGAAGCCCGGACCGAGGGGCGCAATGTGCGCCTGCAGGTGGCCGGCGCACGTCAGGAAGAAAGCGGCCACGGCATTGCCCGCATCAGCAGGCACGTGATGTCGCAGCTCGGCGTGACCGAGGGTGACGTGATCGAGATCGTCGGCAAGCGTTCGACTGCGGCGCGCGTGATCCAGCCCTATCCCGAGGATGAGGGACTCGAACTGATCCGGCTAGACGGGTTGCAGCGCGCCAATGCCGATGTCGGCTCGGGCGAGCACGTCGAAGTGCGCAAGATCGATTCGCGCCCGGCGCAGCGCGTGGTCTTTGCGCCTGCCCAGAAGGACTTGCGCCTGCAGGGACCGGCGGTTGCGCTGAAGCGCAACTTTGCCGGGCGTCCGCTGGTGACCGGTGATCTGGTGGCAACGGCGGGGCAGCAGCAGGTCAGCCGCTCCGACATGCCGCCACAGCTGCGCCAGATGCTCAATGCACCGGCCTTTGCGCTGACGCAGATCCGCCTGACCGTGGTTTCGACCAGCCCCAAGGGCGTGGTGCACATCGACGAGAACACCGAAGTCGAGCTGCGCCCCGAGTACGAGGAGCCGCGCTCGAGCCGCGCCGACGTCAACTATGACGACGTGGGCGGCATGGGCGATACCATCCGCCAGCTGCGCGAGATGGTCGAACTGCCGCTGCGCTATCCCGAACTGTTTACGCGGCTCGGCGTCGATCCGCCCAAGGGGGTGTTGCTCCATGGCCCGCCGGGCACCGGCAAGACGCGGCTGGCGCGCGCGGTGGCGAATGAGAGCGACGCCTCGTTCTTCACCATCAATGGCCCCGAAATCATGGGTTCCGCCTATGGCGAGAGCGAGAAGCGGCTGCGCGAGGTGTTCGAGGAGGCGACCAAGAACGCGCCTTCGATCATCTTCATCGACGAGATCGATTCGATCGCGCCCAAGCGCAGCGAAGTGCACGGCGAGGCGGAAAAGCGGCTGGTCGCGCAGTTGCTGACGTTGATGGACGGGCTGCACAGCCGGTCCAACCTTGTCGTCATTGCCGCGACCAACCGGCCTGACGCCATTGATGAGGCACTCCGCCGTCCCGGCCGGTTCGACCGCGAGATCGTGGTTGGCGTGCCGGACGAATCCGGCCGCCGCGAGATCATCGGCATCCATACCCGCGGCATGCCGCTGGCCGAAGATGTCGACCTGCAGGAACTGGCACGCACGACGCATGGCTTTGTCGGGGCCGACCTTGCCGCTTTGGCACGTGAAGCCGCGATCGAGGCAGTGCGCCGGATCATGCCGCAGCTCGATTTCGAGCAGCAGACGATCCCACAGGACGTGCTCGACAATCTGCGGGTGGAGCGTGACGACTTCCTCCAGGCGCTGAAGCGCGTGCAGCCTTCGGCGATGCGCGAAGTCATGGTGCAGGCGCCGACTATCGGCTGGGCCGACATTGGCGGGCTGGACGATGCGCAGGACAAGCTGCGCGAAGGCGTGGAACTGCCGCTCAAGAACCCCGAGGCCTTCCACCGCCTTGGCATCCGTCCGGCCAAGGGCTTCCTGCTCTATGGCCCGCCGGGGACCGGCAAGACCTTGCTGGCCAAGGCCGTGGCGAAGGAGGCGGAGGCCAACTTCATTGCGATCAAGTCGTCGGACCTGCTCAGCAAGTGGTATGGCGAGAGCGAGCAGCAGATCGCGCGTCTGTTTGCCCGCGCTCGTCAGGTCGCGCCTTGCGTGGTGTTCATCGACGAGATCGACAGCCTCGTTCCGGCGCGCGGCAGCGGGCAGGGCGAACCCAACGTCACGGCGCGGGTGGTCAACACCATCCTCGCCGAGATGGACGGGCTGGAGGAACTGCAGTCGGTCGTGCTGATCGGGGCGACCAACCGGCCCAACCTTGTCGATCCGGCGCTGTTGCGGCCCGGTCGCTTCGACGAGCTGATCTATGTCGGCACGCCGAGCATGGAAGGGCGGCAGCACATCCTGGGAATTCACACCCGCAACATGCCGCTGGCAGATGATGTGGATCTGGGGCGGATCGCCCGCGAGACCGAGCGCTTCACCGGGGCCGATCTGGAAGACGTGGTGCGCCGCGCAGGCCTTAATGCCATTCGGCGCGCAGGCGGCAATGTCGATCAGGTCAACGGCGAGGACTTCTCCAAGGCGCTGGAAGCATCACGCGCGACGGTGACCAAGCAGATGGAGGAGGAATACGGCCGGATGAAGGGCGAGCTCAAGAAGCGCGCGATGAATCCGGGACCGCTTGGCTTCATCACGCCGGGCATGGTCACGCCCTTGCGGGAATCCAAGCACGGGTGATGCTGAGCTTTGGCGGGGAGGCGGCTGATAGTTTTCAGGCCTCCCCGCCGTCCAGCGTGAAGTCCATCTCCACCACGATACCGTGTGGTTCGAAGCGGCGGACGATGGTGCCGCCAAGCTGGCGTTCGGACGAGCGGATCAGGGCAGAGCCGAAGCCCTCGCGGCCGGGTTCGGAATGCGCGGATGTTTCGGTCGCGCCGATTTCCTCCCAGATAACTTTGGCGCTGTTGTCCTCCCGCTCCCAACGCACGCGGAGCAGGCCGCCGGGAGCCGACCACGCGCCGTATTTCACGGCATTGGTCGCCAGTTCGTGCAGCACCAGTCCCAACGGCACGGCATGGCGACCGGGGAGATTGAGCGTGCCCCCGTCGAGTTCGCACTTCTCTGTCGAGGAGCGGTAGGGCGCGATGACCTTGCCGATCAGTTCGGCAAAATCGACGGTCTGATCCTGCCCGGCTCCTTGCGTCACTTCATGCGCGGTGACGAGAGCGTGGATGCGCTTGGCGATGCGGTCAACGGCAGGCGCGGCTGCGGTATCGCCGCGCGCGCTCATCTTCACGATGGCGAGGATCACCGCGAAGAGGTTCTTCACGCGGTGGTTGAGTTCCTTGGCGAGAAGGTCGGCCCGGTCGCGCGCTTCGGAGATCGCCGCTGCGCCCTCTGCAAGCGCTTCGGCCTCGGCCTTGCGAATCGCCTGCCACAGGCCGAGCGCGAGCGCGCAGACGATCACCACGAACAAGGCCGCCAGCGAGGGCAGGATGCGCGCTTCGGATGATGCTGCGCGTTGCACGGCCTCGTCCAGCCGCGCCCTCTCGATGGTCTCGAGCCGGGATACGGCCTTGCGCAGCCCGTCCATGGCCAGCTGGCCTTCGTCGGACAGGATGCGCGCGTGGGCATCGGGAATCCGGCGCTCGTCGACCAGCGCGACGACGCCTGCCATCTCGGCCCACTTGGCATCGCCAAGCCGTGCGATGTCACCGAGCAGTTCTGCCTGATCTTCGGGCAGGGCATCGCCCATCTGCTGTCGCAACTGGGCGAGTTCGGCCACGTAGCGCGCCTGGCCATCGCGGAACGGGGCGAGATAGCGGGTGTCGCTGGTGATGAAATAGCCGCGCTGGCCGGTCTCGCCGCTGATCGTGGCACGCACGATCTCGTCAAGCGAGGCGAGGATCGCGCTGGTCCGCGCTGCCTGCTCGCGCTGCGTGCGTTCGGCCTCGACGGTGGCGATGATCAGCGCGAACGTGCCAAGCAGCGCCAGCGCCACGACGGCGAACAGCGCCAGCGTGGGAATCCGTGGCGCTCTCTGCCACCAGTGCAAGCGCCCCTCCGGCAGCCGGGATTCGGTTTCCCTTTTCATCGCGCGTGCCTAACCGCTAAGGCGAGCATGGGCAACGTATTGAAGCTATTGCCGCTTTGCCTGCAGGGTTGACGCAATTGGCCTTGTCGCCTATCGGCCACCCCCTGATTCCGGCGCTTTGCTTTCCAAGGCGAACGCCCGTCCACAGATTCGATATAGAAGAGAAAAGCCATGAAGCGCACTTTCCAGCCCAGCAACCTCGTGCGTGCCCGCCGTCACGGCTTCCGTGCCCGCACCGCCACGGTCGGTGGTCGCAAGGTTCTTGCCGCCCGCCGCGCGCGCGGTCGCAAGAAGCTGTCGGCCTAAGCCTTCCAGCATAGCTCCGGTTCCGGCGAAGGCGGGGATGACCCGAATCGCCACCATCCGGAAACGGGCAGACTTCGTTGCTGCCAATCGCGGAATCCGGGTCGCAAGGCCCGGATTCGTGCTGTTGGTCAACCGCGATGTCGTTTCGGCTGAGGAAGCCGACCTGCGCTTTGGCGTTACCGTCACCAAGAAGATCGGCAACGCGGTCGTCCGCAACCGGATGAAGCGCCGCTTCCGCGCCCTGCTGCGCGAGGCTTTGCCCGCAGGCGGCATCCCCGGCGCAGACCATGTGATGATCGGCCGCGAAGGCGGGGTGGAGCGCGATTTCGCCCTGCTGCGCGATGAACTGGCCGTAGCCCTTTCACGCGCTGCCGAGGGCAAGGGCGATCCGCCGAGGAAGCGCGGTGGCGCTCGCACCAATCACGGCAGGGGCAAGTGAAGCGCCTGCTTATCCTCATCGCCCGGGGTTGGCAGCTTGGCCCTTCGCGGGTGCTTCCACCTTCCTGCCGGTACAGCCCTTCATGCTCGCAATATGCGATCGAGGCGCTCGAAAAGCATGGCGCGATTAAGGGTGGCTGGCTTGCGGCGAAGCGGCTATTGCGCTGCCATCCATGGGGTGGGCACGGTTATGATCCGGTGCCCTGACTCACACGACTTCAAGATCTAGGACGCGAACACGGTGCAGAATCAGCGCAATGTCATAATGGCAGTGGTCCTTACCGGCCTGCTGCTGATCGGCTGGGAAGCGGCCATGCGCTGGTTCTATCCGGAGCCTGCGGTCAAGCCGCAGGCAGTGGCCACGGCTCCTGCCACGACTGACAGTGGCTCCAAGCCCAAGCCGACCCGCGAAGGTGGCTTGCAGAACGCGGCTGACGTTGCGCTTGAAAAGAAGGATCTGGCGCAGGAACTGGCAGCCGGTCACCGCGTGCCGATCGACGCGCCGGGCCTCAAGGGTTCGATCAACCTCAAGGGTGCGCTGCTCGATGACGTGTCGCTCGTGCGGCATCGCGAGAGCGAGGACAAGAACAGCGCGCCGGTTCGCCTGTTCTCGCCCGCCGGAACGCCCGCGCAGCACTTTGCCCAGATCGGCTGGGTCGGCGAAGGCATTGCCGCGCCCGATGCCAACACGATGTGGACGGCCGATGGCGCGAAGCTGACGCCGCAAACCCCGATCACGCTGCGCTGGACCAATCCCACCGGCCAGACCTTTGCGATCAGGTACGCCATCGACGCCGACTACATGATCACCGCAACGCAGAGCGTGGCGAACACCGGGGCAACCCCGGTGGTGGTCAAGCCTTTCGCGCTGGTCAACCGCACTGACAAGACTGCCAGCCTCGATACCTGGCAATTGCACTCCGGGCCGATTGCCGCGCTTGATGGGTCGGTGACGTTCGACAACAACTATTCGACCGTCACCGAGGCTCCGGGTCAGGCCGTCGCGCTGAAAGGTGCGGCCAACTGGATCGGCTTTACCGACATCTACTGGCTCTCGGCGCTGATTCCCGATGGCAAGGTCAAGACCGAAGCGGCGTTCCGCTCGCTCGGCAATGGTGTGTTCCGCGCTGACCTGATCTATCCCAGCGTGTCGATTGCGCCGGGCAAGGCGCAGGAGCAGTCCGTGCGGCTGTTCGCTGGCGGGAAGGAAAACGCGGTTCTCGAGAAGTACGAGGCAGCAGGCGTTACGAATTTCAGCCTGTCTATCGACTGGGGCTGGTTCCGCTGGTTCGAAAAGCCGATCTTCTGGCTGCTCGATTCGCTGTTCAAGCTGGTCAAGAACTTCGGCGTAGCGATCATCCTGCTGACGCTGATCGTGCGCGGCGTGATGTTCCCGATTGCCCAGCGCCAGTTCGCCTCGATGGCGGCGATGCGCGCGCTGCAGCCCAAGATGAAGGCGCTGCAGGAACGCTACAAGGACGACAAGCAGACGCAGCAGCAGAAGATCATGGAGCTGTACAAGACGGAGAAGGTCAATCCTCTCGCCGGCTGTCTGCCCATGTTCCTGCAGATCCCGGTGTTCTTCGCGCTCTACAAGGTGCTGACGCTGACCATCGAAATGCGTCACCAGCCCTTCGTGCTGTGGATCAAGGACTTGTCCGCGCCCGATCCGCTGCACGTGCTGAACCTGTTCGGCCTGCTGCCGTTCACGCCGCCCAGCTTCCTTGCGATCGGCGTGCTGGCGATCCTGCTCGGCATCACCATGTGGCTGCAGTTCAAGCTGCAACCCGCCGCAATGGACCCGGCGCAGCAGCAGGTCTTTGCGATCATGCCGTGGATGATGATGTTCGTGATGGCCCCGTTTGCGGCAGGCCTGCTGATCTACTGGATCACCTCGAACATCCTGACCATCGCGCAGCAGAAGTATCTCTACAGCCGCCACCCGCAATTGAAGGCCCAGGCCGACAAGGACCAGATCGACGTGGACCGTGTGGTCACGCGCGAGCAGAAGTCGGCTGCCAACCGGAAGCCGAAAACGCGGTGACACCTGAAGAACAAGCTGCCCACGCCGAACTGGTTGAACAGGCGCGCCTGCTCTTTGCGGGGCGCGTCGAGTTCATCAAGTCGGCCCCGGCGCTCAAATTCCTGCCCGATCCGGACGTGCCGGAGATCGCCTTTGCCGGGCGTTCCAACGTCGGCAAGTCGTCGCTGCTCAATGCACTGACGGGCCGCAAGTCGATTGCGCGCACCTCGGTAACGCCGGGGCGCACGCAGGAGCTGAACTACTTCGAAGTGGGCGAACCTACGCGCCTGCGTCTGGTCGACATGCCGGGCTACGGCTTTGCCAAGGCCCCGCCCAAGGTGGTCGAAACCTGGCGGCGTCTGGTGCGCGATTTCCTGCGCGGTCGCGTCGTGCTCAAGCGCACCCTGCTGCTGATCGACAGCCGCCACGGGGTGAAGCCGGTTGACGAGGACATGATGCAGATGCTCGACGAAGCGGGCGTCGGCTATCGCGTGGTCCTGACCAAGGCGGACAAGATCAAGGCGAGCGAGCTTGAGGCGGTGACCGCCGCCACCATCGCCGCCGCGCGCAAGCGCACCGCCGCCTACCCCGAGATCATCGTCACCTCATCGGAAAAGAAGATGGGGATCGAGGATCTGCGGGCTGCGGTGCTGCAGGATTCGCTGGTCTGACCTGCGCGGGCGAGCCATCCAACCGGTAGTACCTCTCGTTCGTCGCCCCGGCGCAGGCCGGGGCCCATTAGCTTTCGCCAAGATCTGCCGTGGCGCGTGCGGACAAGCGTCGTGGGCCCCGGCCTGCGCCGGTGCGACGGAGGGTTTGGGGTGAGCGCGTCTTGCCTGCCTGTTCATGGTCGACACGGCAAACCTGAACGTATAGTCGCTGCCCTCACGGCAACGGGGCGAGTGCGATGAAGCTGATCATCGGTAACAAGAACTATTCAAGCTGGTCCCTGCGCGGCTGGCTGGCTGCCAAGCAATCGGGTCTGCACTTCGAGGAGATCACCGTCCCGCTCTACGGCGAGGAATGGGATCACCTGCGTCGGACCGACGATCTCGCGCCGTCCTCGGGCAAGGTGCCGATCCTGTGGGACGGTGACGGCCCCGATGCCCCTGTGGTGTGGGACAGCCTCGCGATCATCGATTACCTTGCCGACAAGGTCGGGCGTGACCGCTTCTGGCCCAAGGACGATACTGCGCGCGCCATGGCCCGTTCGATGGTCGCCGAAATGCACTCGAGCTATCTGCCGCTGCGCCGCAGCCTGCCGATGAACATCCGCAAGCGCGTCGAAGGCATCGAGATCAGCGCTGAGGTTCGCGCCGATATCGTGCGCATTCTCTCGCTCTGGGCCGAGGCGCGGGCGCGGTTCGGCAAGGGCGGGCCGTTCCTGTTCGGCACGTTCTGCGCCGCCGACATCATCTATGCCCCGGTCGTCTCGCGCTTCATGACCTATGGGGTGCCTGTGCCCGGCTTTGCGATGACCTACATGGAAGCGGTCTGGACCCACGACTGGATGCAGGCCTGGATCGAGGCTGCCGAGAACGAGGACTGGACCATCGAACAGTTCGAGGAGCCCGCCCGCGCATGAGTCTTGATCCCGTTGTCCTCGCCGAACAGCTAATCGACTGCGAAAGCGTAACGCCCGCCACCGGCGCGGTGTTCGATTGCTTCGAGGCGATGCTGAAGCCGCTGGGTTTCGAGATTCACCGTTTCATCGCGGGCGAAGCACCCGACGGTCCGGTGGAGAACATGTTCGCAATCCGTCGCGGTTCTGAAGGCTCGCGCCACTTCGCTTTTGCCGGGCATCTCGATGTCGTGCCGCCGGGCGAGGGCTGGACGACGGGTCCGTTCAAGGCAGAGCGGCGGGGCGAGCTGCTTTACGGGCGCGGTGCGGTGGACATGAAGGGCTCGATTGCCTCGATGGTCGCCGCTGCGGCGCAGGTGCCTGCGGAAGCCGGAACGCTCAGCTTCATCATCACCGGCGACGAGGAAGGTCCAGCGCGCTACGGCACCGTGCCGCTGATCGAGCTGATCCGCGAGATGAAGGCCGAGCCGGACTTGTGTCTGGTGGGTGAGCCGACTTCGGTCAACCGGTTGGGCGACATGGCCAAGATCGGCCGTCGCGGCTCGGTGAACATGTGGATTACCTGCAAGGGCGCGCAGGGGCACGTCGCCTACCCGCACCTTGCCGACAATCCGATCCCGCGCCTGATCGCGCTGCTGGCCGATCTCGATGCGCTGGTGCTGGATGACGGGACCGAGTGGTTCCAGCCCTCGAACCTCGAGATCACCGATCTCGACGTGGGCAACAAGGCGACCAACGTGATTCCCGCCGAGGCGCGTGCACGCATCTCGATCCGCTTCAACGATCGCCACACCGGGGCAGGGCTTGTGGCGATGGTCGAGGAAGTGGCGCGCCGCCACAGGGGCGAAGTCCGCGCGGTGATTTCAGGCGAGAGCTTCATCACGCTGCCGGGGGTCTATTCGACCTTGATCGCCGAGGCGGTGAAGGCCGAAACGGGGCTGGACCCTGAGCTTTCGACCAGCGGCGGAACGTCTGACGCAAGGTTTCTGCGTGCAGTGTGCCCGGTGGTGGAATTCGGTCTGTGCAATGCGACGATGCACAAGAAGGACGAGGCGGTAGCGCTGGAGGATTTGCATGTTCTTCAGCGGATCTACCGGCGCATTACACTGGCGGCTTTGGCGGGCGCTTAAGCCCACCCCCGACCCCTCCCGCCTGCGGGAGGGGGGAAAGGCCACTTCTTAGCCCTCCCGAAGCCGGGTGGGCCTCTCAGCCCTTCACCTTGTTCGCAAAGCTCTTGCGCAGCTTCATCAGCTTGGGTGGGATCACGGCGAGGCAGTAGGGGTTCCGCTGGCCTTCGCCTTCCCAGTATTCCTGATGGTAATCCTCGGCCGGATACCAGGTCGCCATCGGCTCGATCGTGGTGACGATGGGCTTGGGCCAATCGGGCTGGGCGCGCTCGATCGCGGCTTCCATTGCAGACATCTGCTCCTCGTCCGCCGGGAACATCGCGGAGCGGTACTGCGTGCCGATGTCGTTGCCCTGGCGGTTGAGCTGCGTGGGATCGTGGGTGGCAAGGAAGATGTCGAGGATCTGGGCGAGGCTGATCGTTTCGGGATTGAACGACACGCGGATAGCTTCCGCATGGCCGGTGGTCCCGGAGCAGACCTGCTTGTAGGTCGGGTTTTCGACTGTGCCGCCGATGTACCCGCTTTCGACATTGCTCACGCCGATTACGTCGCGGAACACCGCCTCGGTGCACCAGAAGCATCCGCCTGCAAGGATGGCCGTTGCTTGTTCGCTCATGCGCTATATTCTCCTGTGTTACGCAAGAGATAGGCAGCGCCAGCGCGCTTGTCATCGGCACCAAGGAGAATCCCCAAGATGCGTCGAATGAGCCTTGCCCTGCTTGCTGCCGTTGCCGGAAGCACCCTTGCCATGACTGCCGCCGCGCAGAGCATCGTCTCAGCCGTGCCAAAGGTCGATCCCGCGCTTGCCGCTGCTGTGGCCGATCCCTTGCGCCAGGAAGACGCTGCGCGCGACAGGTATCGCAAGCCTGATCAGACCCTGGCGTTCTTCGACGTCGGCCCGGCGATGAAGGTGGGCGAATATGCGCCCGGCGGCGGTTGGTATTCGCGCCTGCTGGGTATCTATCTGGCACCCAAGGGCAAGCTCGTGGGCCTGTTCGCCGATGCCAGCAGCGCCAACCCGCAGCGTCAGGCCGCCATGCAGGCCGCCGTGGCCAAGTTCCCCGGAGAAGTGGCGGAGTGGTCAAGGCAGCCGGCCGAAAAGTTCAGCGCCTTCTCTCTCGGGGCGATTCCCGATGGCGAGAAGGGCACGTTCGACAGGATCCTGGTGATGCGCGCGCTGCACAACATGCTGCGTGGCAACGTGGCAGACAGCGAGATCAGGAAGATGCGCGAACTGCTCAAACCCGATGGCATGATTGGCATCGAGCAGCACCGCGCCAAGGCCGATGCGCCTTTCGCCTTCACCGATGGCTCTAAGGGCTACCTGCGCGAGGCTGATGTCATCAAGCTCATGGAAATTCATGGCTTCACCTTTGTCGGCAAGAGCGAGGCCAATGCCAATCCGAAGGACCCTGCCAACTGGCCCGGCGGCGTATGGACGCTGCCCCCGGTGCTTGAAGGGGCAAAGGACGACGCCGAGAAGGCAAGGCTGCAGGCCATCGGCGAGAGCGACCGGATGACGTTGCTGTTCCGCAAGCGTCCGTGACCAGATGCGGCGACGGTTGAATTGCAGGGGCAGGGCGTTTAGGTCCCTCGCATGACCGAGATCGCCGTCGCCGCCTTGCAACTCGCCCTTCCCGGAGGCGAGGCCGAGAATATCGCTGCCACGGCCGCGCTGGTGGAGCAGGCCGCGCATGAGGGGGCGCAGATCGTCCTGCCGCCGGAACTGTTTGCAGGGCCGTACTTCTGCAAGGTCGAAGACGAGGCGCTGTTTGCAATGGCCTATCCGCTCGATGCGGACCCGTCGGTGCGCGAGATGCAGAAGCTCGCCAAGGCGCACGGCATTGCGATCCCGACCAGTTTCTTCGAGCGGGACGGGCATCACTATTACAACACGCTCGCCATGATCGGCCCGGATGGCGAAGTGATGGGCATCTATCGCAAGAGCCATATCCCCGACGGCCCCGGCTACGAGGAAAAGTACTACTTCCGCCCCGGCAATACCGGCTTCAAGGTGTGGGACGTTTTCGGCACCCGCATCGGCGTGGGGGTGTGCTGGGACCAGTGGTATCCCGAATGCGCGCGCGCCATGGCGCTGATGGGAGCAGAACTGCTGTTCTACCCTACCGCCATCGGCAGCGAGCCGTATGACGCCGATCTCGACACCAGCCGCATGTGGCGGCGTGCGATGATCGGCCATGCGGTTTCAAACTGCATGCCGGTGATCGCGGCCAATCGCATCGGAAAAGAAGATGGCCAGAGGTTCTACGGCCACAGCTTCATCAGCGATGAGTGGGGCGATTACCTTGCCGAGTTTGGTGCGGGCGAAACGGGCGTGCTCCATGCGACGATAGACCTGAAGCGCGCCGCCACGCACCGTGCCGGCATGGGCTTTTTCCGTGACCGTCGTCCGCAGCTTTACGGCCGTCTGGCAGAAGACATCTGAGCGGGCATCGCTACCTGATCGCGCTGGGATCGAACCAGCGCCATCCGCGCCATGGCCAGCCACGGGCGATTCTGGGGGCGGCTCTGGCCGAACTGGCGAGGTATGGGGTTTCGATCGAGGTAGTGGCTCCAGTCATCCAAAGCCGTCCGGTGGGGCCATCGCAGCGCGAGTATGCGAATGGCGCGGCCGTGATCTCCACCTCGCTCGAGCCTCTTGAGCTTCTCGATCTGCTGCAGGATTTAGAAAGCAGGTTCGGCCGCAGGCGGCAGGGCCAGCGCTGGCGCTCGCGCACGCTCGATCTCGATGTGGTGCTGTGGTCGGGCGGATGCTGGGCGGATGACAGGCTGACGGTGCCGCACCGGGAATTTCGCAAACGTGGCTTCGTGCTCGGCCCCGCCGCGCGCATTGCCCCGCATTGGCGCGACCCGCTTTCGGGCCTGACGCTGCGGCAACTTGCCCACCGCCTAACCCGTTCTTCCGCCAAGGCTTGACCACCCGCCCTACGCCCCCTAGGTGACGCGCCACGCCTCGCGCCCCGTTGCGCGGTTCCGGGCGGGCCCATAGCTCAGTCGGTAGAGCAACTGACTTTTAATCAGTAGGTCGCTGGTTCGAACCCAGCTGGGCTCACCAATCCAAACCAAACCGATGCAATCCCACACACGGCATCTCCGGATGTTTGTGACAGGCAGAGGGTGCTGCTTGACGTTACCCAATGTTTTGATATTTGTCGAAATATGGTAGATTCGATGAATGCCGGACGCGCTGTCGCTGCGCTTGGGGCCTTGGCGCAGGAGCATCGCCTTGCGGTGTTCCGCCTGCTTGTGCAGGCGGGGGCTGAGGGGTTGCCCGCTGGCGAAGTCTCGGCGCGGCTTGGGGTGCCGCCGTCCTCGCTCAGCTTCCATCTTGCGCAACTGGCTCAGGCCGGGCTGGTTAGTCAGCAGCGCCGGAGCCGCTCGATCATTTACCGCGCCGACTTGCCCGCGATGAACGCGCTGATCGGCTATCTGACCGAGAATTGCTGCGGCGGCGTCGACTGTGGCGTCGAGGGTCTGGCCTGCGAAGCGGGCGCTGCCTGACGCATCACGACTTCGTTCAAGGGGGGAACGACATGAACATCCTGATCCTGTGCACCGGCAATTCCGCCCGCTCGATCCTGGGCGAGGCGATCCTGAACCACCTCGGGGAGGGACGCATCACCGCCTTCAGCGCGGGCAGCAAGCCCAAGGGGGTGCCGCATCCCGGCGCGCTGCGTCTGCTCGCGCGGCGCGGGATTGATACGGCAGCTTTCCGCTCCAAGAGCTGGAACGAGTTCACTTCGCCCGATGCCCCGCGCATCGACATCGCGATCACGGTGTGCGGCAATGCGGCCGGGGAGACTTGTCCGGTGTTCATGGGTGCACCGATCAAGGCGCACTGGGGGCTGCCTGATCCTGCCGACGTCCATGGCTCAGAGGCCGAGGTCGATGCCGCATTCGAGGCGACCTGGACCGCGCTCGAGGCGCGCGTGCGGGCGCTGCTTACCTTGCCGTTCGAGACGATGGACAAGGCGCGACTTCTCGATGCGCTTTCGCAGATCGGGCGGATGGAAGGCGCGGCATGACCCGCCCGATCCTTGCCGAAGCTGTCGGCAGCTTCCTGCTGTTCGCCACCGTGATTGGCTCCGGCGTGATGGGCGAAAGTCTGGCGCAGGACAACGTCGCGGTGGCGCTGCTGGGCAACACGATTGCCACGGGCGCGATGCTCTATGTGCTCATCACCATGCTCGGCCCGATCTCGGGCGCGCATTTCAACCCGGCGGTGACGCTGGTTTTCCGCATTCTGGGAGCGCTCGACACGCGGCAGGCCATTGGCCACGTGGCCGCCCAGGTTGCGGGTGGCGTGGCCGGGGCGTGGACCGCGCACGCGATGTTCGGGCTGGATATCATCGAGCTTTCGACCAAGGCGCGTAACGGCCCCGGGCAGTGGACCGGCGAAGTCGTGGCGACTTTCGGACTGCTCCTCACGATCCTTGGCACCTTGCGCCATCGGCCTCATGCAGTCCCGGCGACGGTGGCGCTGTACATCACTTCGGCCTACTGGTTCACGTCCTCGACGAGCTTTGCCAACCCGGCGATCACGCTGGCGCGCAGCCTTTCTGACACTTTCGCCGGCATAGCGCCCGCCGATGCTCCCGCCTTCATGGCCTGCCAGTTGACAGGTGCCCTGCTCGCACTGGGCGTTGCCCGGTTGCTCTTCCCCGAAGCCGATCTGACCAAGGATGCGACCGCCGATGCCTGAAGCCCCCTCGGCCGCACACGCCCGCCTGCGCGCGCTTTCTGCGCCCGACCACCTTCCGGCGCTAAAGCCCGCCTATCTCGACGCCGATCCGGCGCGGGGGCTTGGACCGCTGGATCATCGCCCACGCATCCTGCTGCTCTACGGTTCGCTGCGCGAGCGCTCCTATTCGCGGCTGGTCGTTGAAGAGGCGGCGCGGCTGCTGCAGCATTTCGGTTGCGAGACGCGTATCTTCGATCCGTCCGACCTGCCCTTGCCCGACCAGATTGCGGGCGACGACCATCCGGCGGTTCATGAGCTGCGCGAACACTCGCTGTGGTCCGAAGGTCAGGTCTGGTGCAGCCCGGAGCGGCATGGCCAGATCACCGGCATCATGAAGACGCAGATCGATCATCTCCCGCTCGCCTACAAGGGCCTGCGCCCGACGCAGGGGCGCACGCTGGCGGTGATGCAGGTCAGTGCCGGATCGCAGTCGTTCAACTCGGTCAACACCTTGCGTGTGCTGGGCCGGTGGATGCGGATGTTCACCATTCCCAACCAGTCGAGCGTAGCCAAGGCCTACGAGGAGTTCGACGAAGCGGGCCGGATGAAGCCGTCGAGCTACTACGACCGCATCGTGGACGTGATGGAGGAACTGGTGCGCTTCACAGTGCTGTTGCGCCCACATGCCGAGCGGCTGGTTGACCGTTATTCGGAGCGGGTCGAGCAGGACCGTCCGGTGGCGGCAGAGATCCTGCGTTCGATCTGACCTTCTGCGTCACACCGCCGGTGCGCCATCCGAATGGCGCACGATCAGTTCGAACGGGAGCTGTTCGTGCAACGGTGCCGTTTCGGCTGACTGGCGAATGTCCTGCGCGAGGCCGACGAGCGCCTTGCGCGCCATGTCGGCAATGGGCTGGCGGATCGTGGTGATCTCGGGCCAGACGGTGCGGGCCATGGCCGAATCGTCGAAACCACAGACCGAAAGGTCGCGCGGCACGTCGAGGCCGTGGCGGTGGGCGGCGGCGATGACGGCGGCGGCCATGTCGTCGTTGCTGGCGAAGATGGCGGTCGGGCGCGGGGTGAGAGACAGCAGCGAGTCCGCAGCGTCGAGCCCTGAGCGATAGGTAAAGTCGCCCGAGGTGAGCAGGGCAGGGTCTGCGGGTAGGCCTGCTTCTAGCAATGCGCGACGATAGCCGGATTCGCGCAGGGCGCTGGCGGTCTGGTTGGGATCTCCGGCGATGAAGCCGATCCGGCGATGGCCCAGCGCGATCAGATGCGTGGTGATCGCGTGCGCGCCCTGTTCGTCGTCGATCGTCACGGAGCGCAGGCCATCACGCGGGCGGCCAGTGGCAACCAGGGCAATCGGCAGGTTGTTGGCGGTGAGCGTGGCGGCCAGCGCCAGATCGTCGCACAGCGGTGGCGGCAGGACGACGCCGTCGATGCGGTGGTCGGCGAGGCGGCGGGCCAGGGCTTGCGGCGTTTCGCCGGGGTGCCATGGTTCGACGACCAGCTGGGCGTCGACCGTTGCCGCGCCCGACAGGGTGCCGACGAGAAACTCGCTGAGATAGGCGGCGCTGGGGTTGGAATGGATCAGCGCGATGCGGCATGGCCTTCGCCCGGCAAGGCTGCGCGCGGCGGGGTTGGGGACATAGCCCAGCGCGGCGATGGCGTCCTGCACCTTGGCGCGCGTTTCGGGCAGGACGCTCGGCTCATCGTTGACGACGCGCGACACCGTCATCGGTGAAACCCCGGCAACCCGCGCGACGTCGGCCACGGTGGGATTTGAGCCTTTGCGCCGACCTTTGCGCGCCTGTGCCGGACCGTCTGTCATCGCGTCTGCCTATGCCGCTCCCATGCTGCTGGCAAGTTGCTGCGCCACGCAGGAAAGTCTTGCCAACCCTGCCGTGGTAGCGCTAACTTTACCGGAGGAGAAGATGCAATGGCACAAGAACTCACTCTGGGCATCGATATCGGCACGTCCGGAGTAAAGGCGATCCTGCTGGACGCTGATGGCGTGATTGCCGCACAGGCAACTGCGCCTCTGTCGGTCTCGCGGCCGCACGAGCTTTGGTCGGAGCAGGACCCGGACGGTTGGTGGGACGCTACCGGGCAGGCCGTGCTGGCGCTCCCGGCAGACTTGCGCGCAGCCGTGCAGGGGGTGGGGCTGGCGGGCCAGATGCATGGTGCGACGGTGCTGGGCGCGGACGACCGGCCCTTGAGGCCAGCAATCCTGTGGAACGACGGGCGCAGTTTTGCGCAATGTGCCACGATCGAAGCGGCGGTGCCGCAATCGCGCGCGATCACCGGCAATCTCGCCATGCCGGGCTTTACCGCGCCCAAGCTGCAATGGCTGCGCGAACATGAGCCCGACCTGTTCGCCCGAATCGAAACGGTGCTTCTGCCCAAGGATTACGTGCGCCTGTGCATGACCGGGGACAAGGCTTCCGACATGTCGGACAGCGCGGGCACGTTGTGGCTTGATGTCGCGGCGCGCGACTGGTCGGACGCGATGCTGGAGGCGACAGGCCTTGCCCGCAAGCACATGCCCCGCCTGTTCGAAGGCAGCGCGGCGACCGGCACCTTGCGCGCCGATGTTGCCGCGCGCTGGGGCATGGGGCGCGTGCCCGTGGCGGCGGGCGGCGGCGACAATGCGGCGGGCGCGATCGGCGTCGGCGTGGTCGCTGACGGGCAGGGGATGCTCTCGCTTGGCACTTCGGGCGTGATCTTCGTGGCGACGGCGGCGTTCCGGCCCAATCCGGAGCGCGCAGTCCATGCCTTTTGCCATTGCCTGCCCGATATGTGGCACCAGATGAGCGTGCACCTTTCGGCTGCAAGCTGCCTTGACTGGGCGGCCAAGCTGGTCGGGTGCGATGTGCCCGCGCTGCTGGCTTTGGCGGAAGCGCCGGGCGCGGCTTCGGGGCCGGAACTGTTCCTGCCCTACCTTTCGGGTGAGCGCACGCCGCACAATGACCCGCACTTGCGCGCAGGGCTGCTGCGCATGGATTCCGACAGCGATGCGGGCCGCATCGGTGCAGCGGTGCTGGAAGGCGTGGCGTTCGCCCATGCCGATGGCATTGCCGCGCTGCGCCAGGCGGGCACGCGGATCGAGCGGTTGTCAGTGATCGGCGGCGGTGCGCGGTCTCACCACTGGGGCACGATCCTTGCCGCAGCGCTCGATGTCGAACTCAATTATCTCGATGGCGGTGAAGTCGGCCCGGCACTGGGTGCGGCGCGGCTGGCGCAGCTTGCGGTGAGCGGCGGCAATCCTGCCGATGTGTGCCAGCGTCCGCCCGTTGTCAGGACCATTTCCCCCGATCCGCTGCTGGCCGAACGGCTCGCCCCTAAGCTCGACGCCTTCCGCCGCGCCACTGCGGCCATTCGTACACTGTGAAAGGAACGCCCATGTCCGCCGAATACTTCGCCCCGTTCGATACCGTCCGCTACGAGGGGCCGGAAACCACCAGCGACCTCGCCTATCGCTGGTACGACAAGGACCGCGTGGTCATGGGCAAGCGCATGGAGGACCACCTGCGCTTTGCCGTGTGCATGTGGCACACCTTCTGCTGGCCGGGCAGCGACGTGTTCGGCGCCGGAACCTTCAACCGTCCCTGGCTGCAAGGCCCGATGGACGCGAAGAACGCCGCCGCCAAGCGCGAGGCGGCGCTGGCCTTCGTCGAGAAGCTCGACGTCCCGTTCTACTGCTTCCACGATGTCGACGTGATGGCCGATGCCGATGATGCGCAAAGCTTCCGCACGAGCTTCGCACAGGCGGTCGACCATCTCGAGGAGCTGCAGGGCAAGCATGGCCGCCGCCTGCTGTGGGGAACGGCCAACCTGTTCGGCCACCCGCGCTACATGGCCGGCGGGGCAACCAATCCCGACCCCGAAGTCTTCGCATTTGCGGCGATGCAGGTGCGCGATGCGCTCGAGGCGACGCATCGGCTGGGCGGGGCGAACTACGTGCTGTGGGGCGGGCGCGAAGGGTATGATTCGATCCTCAACACCGAAATCGGCATCGAGCAGGAGAACTTCGGCCGCTTCCTCAGCCTCGTGGTCGATCACAAGCACCGCATCGGCTTTACGGGCACGATCCTGATCGAACCCAAACCGCATGAGCCGACCAAGCACCAGTACGACTTCGATACGCAGACGGTCTATGCCTTCCTCAAGCGCTTTGGCCTTGAGAACGAGGTCAAGGTCAATATCGAGGCCAACCACGCCACGCTTTCGGGCCACACCTTCGAGCACGAAATCGCGATGGCGCGGGCGCTGGGCATTCTCGGCTCGATCGATGCCAATCGCGGCGATCCGCAGAATGGCTGGGACACCGACCAGTTTCCCAACTCGGTCGAGGAGATCACCCTCGCCCAGCTCGAAGTCCTGCGTGCAGGCGGCCTCGGCAACGGTGGCTGGAACTTCGATGCCAAGGTGCGCCGCCAGTCGATCGATGCGGCGGACCTGTTCCACGGCCATGTCGGCGGGATCGATACCATCGCTCGCGGCCTGCTGCGCGCCGCTGCGATCATCGAGGACGGCGCGCTCGAACGTTTCCGTGCGGAGCGCTATGCCGGGTGGCAGGGCGAACTTGGCCAGCTGATCCATGCCGAGGGCACCACGCTTGCCCAGATAGCCGACCGGGCGGCCGGAGCCAACTATGGCCCGCAGCCGTGTTCGGGACGACAGGAGTGGTGCGAGAACCTCGTCAACCGATTCTGATCGCGGTCACACCAGCGCGGCGGCAAGGCCCGCCGCCGCGCAGATCGCGAGAACGGTCAGAATGCCCTTGCGCATGCGGAAGATGAGGATGGCCGCGAGCGCCGCAATGGCGGCAACGCGCCAGTCGAAGCTTTGCGGGACGGGCAGGGACAGCGCGGCAGGACCGAAGGCCACGTCTCGCGTCTCGCGGAACAGCACGTGGACGGCAAACCACAAGGTGAGGTTGGCAATCACGCCCACCACCGCCGCGGTGATCGCGGCCAGCCCGCCCTTGAGCTTGCGCGCATTGCCCAGCCGCTCGATCCAGGGCGCGAAGGCGAAGATCCAGATGAAGCAGGGGACGAACGTCACCCATGTGGTCAGCGCCGCCGCAAGCAGTCCGCCGACCATCGGCGAGAAAGGTTCGGGCGCGCGGAATCCCGCAAGGTATCCGACGAACTGGGTGACCATGATCAGCGGCCCCGGCGTCGTCTCGGCAAGGCCAAGGCCATCTGCCATCTCGCCCGCGCGCAGCCAGCCGTAAGTGTCGACCGCCTGCTGCGCCATGTAGGACAGGACCGCATAGGCACCGCCGAAAGTGACGACCGCGAGCTTCGAGAAGAACAATCCGACTTTCCACAGCACGTGGTCCGGCCCCAGCAGGGCGAGCACGGCAATCATCGGCGCGGCCCATAGCACGGCACCGGTGGCAATCGTGCGCAGGGTCATTGCCCATGGCCGCTTCGTGGCGGGCGGCGTCGCTTCCGTGTTGTTCAGGCCGAGCAGCTCGGGGCGCGCGGCAGCGGTCGCAAAGCCGATCACGCCCGCGCCGAGGACGACCAGCGGGAAAGGCAGCGACAGGACGGCGAGCGCGATGAACGCGGCGACCGCCAGCGCCTTCTGCAGCGGCGTCTTGAGCGCGCGCCCGGCAATGCGGATCAGCGCCTGCACCACGATGGCCAGCACCGCCGCCTTGATCCCGGTGAACAGCGCGGCAAACCAGTGCAGATCAGCCGCAAGCGCATAGAGCATCGACAGCGCAAGGATTACCAGTGCGCCGGGGATGACGAACAGCAGTCCCATGGCAAAGCCGCCGCGCATGCCGTGCAGCTTCCAGCCGATCCAGGTGGCCAGCTGCTGTGCCTCGGGGCCGGGCAGGAAATGGCAGAAGTTGAGCGCCTGGAGGAACTGCTCTTCGCTGATCCAGCCACGCTCCTCCACGATCTCGCGGTGCATCAGCGCGATCTGTCCGGCGGGGCCGCCAAAGCTGAGGCAGCCTATGCGCGCAGAGACGCGGACAAGTTCATCGAAGGAGGGCGTGACGGGAGAGGAAACCGGAACGCTGGTGGCATCTTTCATGCAATCGACCCATGACCTGTTGCCCGCAAAAGCGGGTGCGACAGGCAACGCTTGGGCACCGGCAAGACCGCCACCTGACCGGGAGGTTGCTTCGCCCCGGTGCAGCCTTGAATAGCAGCCCGAACACGGATTTCAACGCCCCGGAAGGGGAATGTTTCGCTATCTCGGGAGAAGAAATGGTGCCAGAAGAGGGACCGTGACGTGCAAACAAGGCATTATATCACAATGTTTTGTTGCCCTGATTCGCTGATTCGATACCGTCAAAAATACCGTAACGCGCCTCGGCTTGGTCCTCGATGAGGACTTAAATCGCTGCCCGCAGTGTTTCGATACTCAGCGACCTCCCTTGTAGCTGTTGGCCCGTGCCTTGGCCAGAAGGGCTTTGAGCGCATCGATCGTTACCAATGTGCATCTGCCGATCTTGATCGTTTCCAGGTCGCCTGAGGCAATCAGCTCGTAGAGTTTTGACCGGCCGATCCCGGTCATCCGCACGGCATCGGGAATCCGGACGGCGAGAGGCTCTGCGCCGTTGGTTCGGGTTGCCCTGGGGGAGCAATCGAAGGGGAGAGCGAGCTGACCGGCGCTGGCAGGCGACTTGGCTTCCCGGCGCTTCATTCTCCTTGCTCCTGCGCAAGCTTGTCGAGCTGCCGTTTATGCGCTTCGTGGACTTTAGTCCTGAGCGTGGCATCCGGATGTGCAAGCAGAAGGCCATCGAGAGCGCACATGATGAAGATCAGCCGGCGCTTGATGAACTCTGCGTTCTGCCGCGCTTCCTCGCGCAGCTCCTGGCCCTGGAACAGATCAGTGACGATGGCCCCGATCCACTGGCTGCGGCTCTGTTTGGCGCGCGTGGCCTCATTCTGAACCCAGGCGGCGACGCGCTTGGGCAGGTAGGTCTGTATAGAAACATTGCGTGTCAAGCTGGACTCCGTGTTGGTGGAGCCTGGAACACACTGCGAAAGGCAAGTTTGTTCTACTTATGTTCGAAGGGGTCGTCAAGTTTGCTGAAGATGCCGCATTTCCTCGCCTTTCGGCCTGATGTGATTTGCGGGCATACCGAAGTCTGCCGGCAAGTCAGATTTGACGGAGAAGCTGCCATTTTCTCAGAATCCCAACAAGCCATTGATATAATGATGTTTAAATCTGGATTTCACCTGCGATTTGTCGCGTACGGTGTGCTCTACACTGTACCCAGCTTTAGGCTCAGGACCCATTGATTGGCTGAGGGGGATGTGATTCAGGCTCCGCGAGGAGACTGAGCATGAGCGACCTGTACTGGCTGACGGACGAGCAGATGGCTCGCCTTTCGCCGTATTTCCCCAAGAGCCACGGCAAGCCGCGGGTTGACGACCGGCGGGTTCTGAGTGGGATCATCTTCGTCAACCGGAACGGCCTGCGCTGGCGGGATGCGCCAAGGGAGTATGGGCCACACAAGACATTGTATAACCGATGGAAACGGTGGGGCGCGATGGGCGTGTTTGGCCGGATGATGGAAGGCCTGTCCGCCCAGAGGGCCGAACCTCAGACACTCATGATCGACGCGACCTATCTCAAGGCTCACCGCACGGCTTCCAGCCTTGGGGTAAAAAAGGGGATCTTGGGCGCCTGATCGGACGGACCAAGGGTGGCATGAACACCAAGCTTCACGCGATAACCGATGCCAACGGCCGCCCCCTGAGCTTCTTCATCACGGCCGGCCAAATCAGCGATTACACCGGCGCAGCGGCCCTGCTCGACGACCTGCCCAAGGCACAGTGGATGCTTGCCGATCGGGGCTATGATGCCGAGTGGTTCAGGGACGCGCTTGAGCAAAAGGGCATCAAGCCCTGCATTCCGGGCCGGAAATCCCGCTCCATCCCCGTCAAGTACGACAAGCGCCGATACAAGCGGCGCAACCGCATCGAGATCATGTTCGGCCGTCTCAAGGACTGGCGACGCGTGGCAACGCGATACGACCGCTGTCCAACCGTCTTCTTCTCCGCCCTCGCACTCGCCGCAACCGTGCTCTTCTGGCTGTGATCAGTGAGTCCTGAGCCTAGGCTCAGGACCCATTGATTGGCTGAGGGGGATGTGATTCAGGCTCCGCGAGGAGACTGAGCATGAGCGACCTGTACTGGCTGACGGACGAGCAGATGGCTCGCCTTTCGCCGTATTTCCCCAAGAGCCACGGCAAGCCGCGGGTTGACGACCGGCGGGTTCTGAGTGGGATCATCTTCGTCAACCGGAACGGCCTGCGCTGGCGGGATGCGCCAAGGGAGTATGGGCCACACAAGACATTGTATAACCGATGGAAACGGTGGGGCGCGATGGGCGTGTTTGGCCGGATGATGGAAGGCCTGTCCGCCCAGAGGGCCGAACCTCAGACACTCATGATCGACGCGACCTATCTCAAGGCTCACCGCACGGCTTCCAGCCTTGGGGTAAAAAAGGGGATCTTGGGCGCCTGATCGGACGGACCAAGGGTGGCATGAACACCAAGCTTCACGCGATAACCGATGCCAACGGCCGCCCCCTGAGCTTCTTCATCACGGCCGGCCAAATCAGCGATTACACCGGCGCAGCGGCCCTGCTCGACGACCTGCCCAAGGCACAGTGGATGCTTGCCGATCGGGGCTATGATGCCGAGTGGTTCAGGGACGCGCTTGAGCAAAAGGGCATCAAGCCCTGCATTCCGGGCCGGAAATCCCGCTCCATCCCCGTCAAGTACGACAAGCGCCGATACAAGCGGCGCAACCGCATCGAGATCATGTTCGGCCGTCTCAAGGACTGGCGACGCGTGGCAACGCGATACGACCGCTGTCCAACCGTCTTCTTCTCCGCCCTCGCACTCGCCGCAACCGTGCTCTTCTGGCTGTGATCAGTGAGTCCTGAGCCGAGATAGCCGCTGATGACGAAAAACACATCGACACCAACGAAGCCGCCACTGAACACCGTGAACCCGGCATGGAAGAGTATCACAGGGATAACCGCGACGGCCCGCAAGCCATCAATTTCGCGTCTGTATATCATCGCACACCCAGAGCAGCTTCGCTGGGCCGCTATCATCCGGCAGGTCTGCGCAATGTAGCCAAATCGGCTAAGCCAATTTGCCCTTCAGGACGAAACTGCACTTAATGCCTGCGCGCGCGCAGGCAATTCACCGCGCCCGCAGCCCCTCACCCAGCAGGTCGGCGGCAACCTCGGCAATGTCTTCCACGGCGCGGCTGTCGTCCCAGACGCCGAAGCGCAGGCCCAGGAACACGTTCATGCCCATGATGGCCCAGGCGCGCACGTCTTGCTCGCCGTCACGGATCGATCCTGCGGCCACGCCTTCGGCAAGGCGCGCGGCGATGCGGGTCGCGGTGCCTTCGTAGTGGGCGCGGTAGCTTTCCGGGTCGGCGAACTCGGCTTCGTCGATGATCCGGTAGATCTCCTTGTGCTCACGCGCGAAGTGCAGGAAACCGACGAGCGCCTCGCGCTCGCGCCGCAAGCCCGTCGCCCCTTCGCTCACTGCCGCCGCAGCCGTGGTTGCCACCCGGGCCGACATGTCGCGCACCAGCGCGGTGAAGATCGCGTCCTTGGAATCGAAGTAGGTATAGAAGCTGCCGAGCGCCGTACCCGCGCGGCGGGTGATGCCGCTGACCGAAGCTTCATGGAATCCGCGCTCGCCAAACTCGGCGGCTGCGGCATCGAGCAAGCGACGCAAAGTCTCACGCCCGCGCGCCGTGCGCGGCACTTTTCCGGGACTGGCTGCGCTCGCCTGCGCCATCTGCGATCCTCCCAACGACAAGACCGCCCCCCAAGAGCCTTAACCCTGCCTGTTGCCGTTTCGCCACGATGCCTAGCGACAAACGGGCAATCTCACAACGAGAAGTTGAAAGGTGGTTCAACTTTCAATATTAGAGGCCCAGGCGGACGAAGCGGTCCGCGAGAGGGAGCCTGTCTGATGACCCGAATTTCCATGCGCGCCACGCTGGCCGCAACTGCTGCGCTGTTCGCCCTGCCCGCAATGCCCGCCTTCGCGCAGGAAACCCCTGCTGCCGATGATGCGTCGGATATTGCTACCGGCAACGAGATCACCGTGATCGCCCGCCGCCGCGAGGAGCGCCTGCTCGACGTGCCAATCGCAATCTCGGCGCTCAACACCGACGCGCTCGAACGGGCGGGCGCGAAGGACCTGTCAGGCATCCAGGGTGCGATTCCCAACGTCAACATCGTGCAGGGTCGCGGGTCGGCGAGCAGCGCCAACTTCTACATCCGCGGCATTGGCCAGCCCGACGCGCTGCAGACCTTCGACCCGGCAGTCGGCGTCTATGTCGATGGCGTGTACCTCAGCCGCATCCAGGGCGCGCTGCTCAACCTGTTCGATGTCGAGCGGGTCGAAGTGCTGCGCGGACCGCAAGGCACGCTCTATGGCAAGAACACCATCGGCGGCGCGGTCAACGTGGTATCGAGAAAGCCCAACCTCGATACGGTGAAGGGCGAGGCTGCCTTTACTTATGGCCGCTTCGACGAAGTGACGGCAAAGGGCTACGTCTCGGCCCCGCTGGTGACCGACAAGCTCGCGCTCTCGCTCGCCGGGGTCTATGACGACCGCGACGGCATCGTCACCGACCCGCGCACTGGCCGCAAGTACAACGACCGCAACAACCTCTCGGGCCGCGCGATCCTGCGCGCCAAGCCAGCCGACACCGTCGAAGTACTGATCTCGGGCGATTACACCCGCCAGCGCAACGCAGCCACACTCGGCTATCTAACCGCCCCGCTGGTCCAGACCGACTTCGCGCGCGGTGCCGTCGTGCTTGCCCCGGCAAACCCTTACGGCCCCTACGACTACAAGGCCTCGACCAGCCTTGCACCCGATCAGGGGCAGAAGCTCGATCACTGGGGTGTTTCTGGCACGATCAACGTCGATCTCAGCGACAGCTTCCAGCTGACCTCGATCACCGCCTACCGCAAGCTCAAGACCGACTTCTTCATCGACATCGACGCCACGCAGTTCGAGCTGGGCGACGTGTTCGTGGGCGTTCGCCAGAACCAGTTCAGCCAGGAACTGCAGCTCAAGTACGATTCCGACAAGCTCAAGGGCGTGTTCGGCCTCTACTATCTCAACGAGAACGTGCGCTCGCACCAGGAAGCCTACGCCGACGGCCTGTTCGCCTTCAACGGCTTCCCGATCACGTTCCTGCGCACGATCGACGACAAGCAGGTGACCAAAAGCTACGCGGCATTCGGGCAGCTGACCTACGATTTCACCGAGCAATTCTCGATGACCGCGGGCCTGCGCTACACGCACGAGAAGAAGATCTACAACCGCTGCACGGTCACGGCCTCCTCGCTCGGCCTGCTCAACAACATCCGCTACTGCTTCCCGGACAACCTGCCCGCGCCCTTCACCGGCGACAACGACGTCAGCTATGACGCATGGACGCCGATGGTGAGCCTGTCCTACAAGCCGACGCCGGACACCCTGCTCTATGCTTCGGCCAGCCGCGGCTTCAAGGCGGGCGGCTTCAACGGTCGCGTCAACTCGAACGGCGACATCTCGGTCACCCGCAATGGCGTGACGACCGTGGTGCCGAACTTCGACCCGGAGACGGTCTGGTCCTATGAAGCGGGCGCCAAGGGCACCTTCCTCGATGGACGCGTCAACGTTTCGGCAGCGGCGTTCTACACCGATTACAACAACTTCCAGGCCCGTGTCGGCAACGGCACGAACGTCGGCCTCGGTGGCAGCTTCCCCGTGCTCAACGCCGGCAAGCTGCGCATCCAGGGCTTCGAGTTCGACATCTCGGTCCGCCCGGTCACGCCGCTGACGCTGTTCGCCTCGGTCGGCTACCTTGATGCAGACTACAAGCGCTTCGACGATCCGCGCCGCCTGCCGCCTGCCGGTGGCGCCGCGTTCAGCTGCAACCCGACAGGGGCGCAGGTCACCTGCCGCCCGGCCTTCGCGCCGCCGCTCACGCTGCGCACTGGCGGCGAATACCGCGTCTCGCTGGGCGAGGCCTCGCTCACGCTGGGCGGTGACGTGCGCTTCGTCGACAAGCAGTACCTCTCGGTCGACAACCGCCCGGGCTTGACCGAAGACGGCTATCTGATCGGCAATCTTTATGCCCAGGTGGACTTCGACAAGTTCTACCTGCGCGGCGCGGTCAAGAACGTGGGCAACACGCTCTACAAGACCGACGGTCAGGAGTTCAGCTCGGTCGGCAACATCCAGACCGTGTACTACGGCGATCCGCGCACGTGGAACGTGACTGTGGGCGTACGCTTCTGATCTGATTGCAACCTTCGGCGCGGCGGGTGCCCTCAATCCTCCCAACTCCCGCTACGCCACATGGAGCCCCGGTCTGCAACGGCCGGGGCTTTTTGCATGGCGCGAATGGTCCATTACCGGCGGTTCTGCGCTTCCTGCGCACCGCTGCCTCGGCTCTACTCGGGCCATGGAACTGCACTTCGATTGCACGCAATGCGGGCGCTGCTGCCATGACCTGCGGCTGAGCCTGTCGGTGGCCGAAGCACAGGCGTGGGCAGGGCGCGGGCATCAGGTTGATCTGCTGGCAGAGGCCTGGCCATGGGCGGATGACGGCGATCCGGACGATCCCCAGATGCAATGGCGCAAGGCGACGAGCTTCCCTGTCTTGGTCGGAGACGTTCCGTTCCGGATCAATCTGCGGCTTGTCGCGCGGCATCAGGGCCCCTGCCCGCATCTCCTGCCCGACATGCGTTGCGGGAACTATGCCGAACGCCCACGCATCTGCCGCATATATCCGCTGGAAAGCCGTCCGTTCGAGGATGTCTCACCTGCACGGCGCAAGTGCCCGCCTGAGGCGTGGAACGATGATCTTCCGTTGCTGGAACGCGATGGCATACCCGCTCAGGACGAAGCGAATGCCATACTTGCCGCGCACCGGCAGGCGATGATTGACGATGTTGCAGTCAAGGCCCGGCTGGCCGCCGCGCTCGGCTTTGCCGAGGCCGCTTTTGCGGGTGAGGGCATGGCGGTATGCGAAATTGCGCCTGCGGCCTTGCTGACGGCGCTGGAGGAAGTCTCGTGCGGATTGTGGGAAGCGCCCGAGCACTGGACGATCGTCACCAATCGCCAGTCGACCGCGCGGATGCTCGGCGACCTCGAATGTCCGGCGCGGCTGGTGTCGGCGGGGCCTGCCTTCCTGCAAACCTTCGCCGACGCGTGACTCAGGCCGACTTGGCGCGCGCGCCGAAGCGGCCGAACTTGCGGTAGCGGGTCATCCAGCGGGTCAGGAACAGGCCAAGCGGACGCGGGCTGACGCCCAGCGCTTCGATTCCCGGCAGCGTGCCCGAGGCGACATTGCCGGCCTTGAGCAGCTTCCACTGGTCGGTGCTCATGGGCGCGCCCGGTAGCCAGCCGGTCAGCGCAGCGAATGCGCCCGATACGGCATCGGGCAGTTCGATCAGCACCGGCGTGCGGTCCGCTGCCTTGGCGATGCGGCGATTGAGTTCGCCCATGGTGATCACTTCGGGTCCGGCAAGTTCATAGATCTTGCCGCCGTGGGCGCGCGGATCGGCCAGCGCATTGCCGACAGCTTCGGCGGCATCATCCACGAACACGGGCTGAAGCTTCGCATTGGGGCCGAACACCGGCAGCACCGGCAGCTTGGCCATCAACCCGCCGAACATGTTGAGGAAGTTGTCGTCCTCGGCAAACAGGATCGAGGGGCGCACAACCGTGGCACCGGGGAATGCAGCAAGAGCGGCCTGCTCGCCCTCGGCCTTGGTGCGGGCATAGGGCACGTCAGACCCGGCATCGGCGCCCAGCGCGGAGACGTGGACGAATGCGCGCGCACCGGCGTCCCGGGCTGCCTGTGCAATCCGGCCAACGCCCTGACCCTGCAGCGAATCAAGATCGCCAGAGAACGCACCGACAAGGTTGACCACCGCATCCACGCCGGTCAGCGCGGCCGCTACGGTGTGCGGCTTGCGCACGTCGGTCGCCACGAACTGCGTCTGGCCCAGGCCGCCCAGCGTCTTCAGACGGAACGCGCGTTCGGGATGGCGGCTGCACACGCGCAACCGTGCCCCGCGCGAGAGCAGTTCCTGCGCCAGATGCGTGCCGAAGAAGCCGCTGCCGCCCACCAGCGCCACCAGCATGCAATCCAGATCGCGCGTCCTGCCGTTTGCCATGTGCATTTCCTGCCCGTTCACCAAGGGAATCCAGCCTTCATGAGGCCGCCCGTCGCGCCGCCTTTGGCACAGCACGGGGCGCAGTTTCAATGGCGAAACACCCCGTAGCGGGCATGGTTGCAAAAAGAGTCTGCTCCGAGCGGATTTGCCCCGTTGACACCCCGCCGCCCATCCCTTAGTGGCGCCCTCCTACCCGGCGGACGGCGCTTTTGCCTCCCGCCCCGTGCCCAGATGGCGGAATTGGTAGACGCACCAGCTTCAGGTGCTGGCGCTCGCAAGGGCGTGGAGGTTCGAGTCCTCTTCTGGGCACCATTTTTCTTTCCGGACGCATCCGCAAGCGTCCGGAAAAATCGAAGAAATCAAAGGCTTTTCACGGATCTAGCGTCCATCGGCATCCGGCTGAAATCGTTGCAATTGACGGTATCCGACGGTATTTTTGACGGTATCAAAACCGGCAAAAAGGTGGCTTCATGCTTACCGATCTGGCAGTCCGAAAGGCAGTTGCGCGCGACAAGCCCTACAAGCTCTCTGACGGGGGCGGCCTGTACCTGCTGGTCACCAAGGCCGGTCAGCGGTGCTGGCGGGTCGACTATCGCTTTGGAGAGAAGCGAGCGACAGCCGCGCTGGGGGTCTATCCGACCGTCACCCTCGCCGAGGCGCGCGCCAAACGGCTGGAGATCAAGAAGCAGATCGCAGAAGGCATCAATCCCGCCGCCAAGCGCAAGATCGACAAGATCACCGGCACGCTTGCCAATGTGAACAGCTTCAAGGCCGTTGCCGAAGAGTGGCTCGACAAGGCCCGACGCGAGGGTCGTGCCGATGTGACCGTCGGCAAGCTGACATGGCTGCTCGAATTCGCCTACCCCATTATCGGAGACCGCAAGGTCGGCGAGATCAAGGCGCCCGAACTTCTCGCCGTCCTGCGCGCTGTCGAAAAGCGCGGCCATTACGAAACCGCACGAAGGCTGCGCAGCACCTGCGGGCAGGTATTCCGCTATGCCATCGCCACCGGCCGCGCTGACCGGGACGTTTCAGCAGACCTGCGCGGCGCACTGATCGTGCCCAAGGTGACGCACCGCGCCGCTATCACCACACCGAAGGAAGCGGGCGAACTGCTGCGCGCGATCGACGCCTATTCAGGCTATCCGGTCACCCATGCGGCGCTAAGGCTCGCCCCCTACGTCTTCGTGCGCCCTGGCGAACTGCGGCAAGCCGAGTGGAGCGAATTCGACTTCACCCGCAACATCTGGACCATCGCCGCTGACAAGACGAAGATGCGCGTCGCGCACCGTGTGCCGCTCAGCCGTCAGGTCCTCGCCATCCTGGAAGAGCTGCGCGAGATTACCGGCAACCGTCGCTACCTTTTCCCCACCCAGGGAAAGCGCGACCGGCCCATGTGTGAAAACACGATCAATCTTGCACTGCGACGGATGGGTTTCGACGGCACCACGATGACCGCGCACGGCTTCCGCGCCATGGCCAGCACGCTGCTGAACGAACAGGGCCATTGGAACCCAGACGCGATCGAGCGCCAGCTTGGCCATGCCGAGACCGATGACGTCCGCCGCGCCTACGCGCGCGGCGAGCACTGGGATGAGCGGATCAGGATGATGCAGAGCTGGGCGGACTATCTCGATCAGCTCAGGGCCGGTGCAAAGGTGCTGCAAGGCAGCTTCCGCAAGCCATCGGGCCCTGCAAGCGCGTTGCCGGGTTGATTCCGCTGCACCGCTCAGGATCTGTCACCAGTCTGTTCAGCTGGCGATTTCCGCATCAAGGTAGGCCTCGACGCGCCGCATACCTGCGAGGCCATCTGCCAGCATGAGATCCAGCGCGCTGGCTCCAGCAAAGGCCTCGTTGGAAGCACCTATCCACCGCGCGGCCCTATCGCTGTCAGCGAACATGCATCGCAATGCGCGATGAATGCCGAGTAGCGCTGCGGCCCGCCCTTCGCCGTTAAGAAGCCGCTCGGCTGCTTCAGGTTGAACGCCCCAGCGCGCGACCAATGCAGCGGCCGCCCGCGTCGTGGCCAGTATTTCGTCATCGTCGTATTGAGCGCTGGCGATCGACATGGACAGATCCACTGACTTCGACGCGCCCTCGATAGCACAGAACGTCCGCCCAGGCCACCAATCAACTTACCGAGCGGTAAGAATTTCCGGATAGGCCTCAACATCAGTGGGCTTCCTTCCCGATCGGGAAGAAATGCTCTTGAATCTCTACGACACATATGGCAACTTCCCGCTCGGTAAGAATGACATGATCGACAACGCAACCCAATTCGGCGCAGCCGTCGCCTCGGCCCGCAAGGCCCTTGGTCTTACCCAGCGGGAGCTGGCGCTCGCAATCAACAGCGGCGAACGCTTCATCGTCGATCTGGAAGCTGGGAAGCCCACCGCCCAGCTCGGCAAGGCACTTGCCGCCGCAAAGGCAGTCGGCCTGCGGCTCACCGCAACCGGCATTTCGCAGGCCTGACGGTGGACCTTCCGGTTCACTACGAAGACCGTCTGGTCGCTACGATCAGCTCCGACGCGCAGGCCACCCGCCTTGCCTATGCGGATGCGTGGCGTTCATCCGCTGAGAGCTTCCCGGTCTCGCTGGCCATGCCGATCCGGCCAAAGCCCTATGAGGGAGAACAGGTCTTCCCTTGGCTGATGAACCTCCTGCCCGAGGGCGAACCGCTGCGCGCCATGACGCGCGCGCTCGGTGCAGCGCCGGAGGACGCGCTCGGCCTGATAGCCCAGACCGGCAACGATCTGGCAGGCGCGCTCAGCATCGCTCCGCAGCGGCCGCGAGGCGAGCCCGGCTATCGCACGATCCCGGATGCCGACGCACTGGAGCGGATCATCGAGGAACTGCCAGCGCGGCCATTCCTGGTCGGCGAGGACGGTGTCTCGATGAGCCTCGCCGGCGCGCAGGAAAAGTTGCCGGTGGCTGTCATCGACGGCCAGATTGCGGTGCCGATCAACGGCGCGCCATCCACCCATATCCTCAAGCCCGACAATCCACGCCTGCCCGGCAGCGTCCAGAATGAAGCGCTGTGCATGGTTCTCGCTCGCAGGATCGGTCTCAATGTCGCGCCGGTGACGACGGGCATTGCAGGGGAACGCAGCTACCTGCTGGTTGAGCGCTATGACCGAACGGGCGCGGGCAATAACGTGCACCGCCTGCATCAGGAGGATTTCTGCCAGGCCCTCGGCCGTCCGCCCGCCGCCAAATACGAGTTCAACGGCACCGGCACGCGCGGCCCCTCGATCGCCGACATGTTCGCGGTTGTCCGCCAGCACATGACCGCGCGCGACATCACCCGGCTGCTGGACGCCGTGATCTTCAATATCGCCATCGGCAACGTGGACTCCCACGCGAAAAACTACTCGATCCTGCTCGGCCCCGGTGCCCCGCAGCTTGCCCCGCTCTACGACCTGATGTCGGGCCTCGCCTGGACCAACATCACCCAGAACCACGCCCAGGCGATCGGCGAGCAGCGCCGCGGCCGCCACATCTACGGTCGCCACTGGCGGCGCATGGCCGAAGCCGCAGGACTGGCAGCGCGGGGAACGGTGCAGAGGGTGGAGCAGGTGACGGCACGATTGCTGCGCGAACTGCCCGCTGCGGTCGAGGAGGTGGCAGCAATGCCAGCAGGTCCGTCGATGCTGGAGGTCTTCGCAAAGGAGATCGAGGAACGGGCAACCGAAGTCAGGGCCCATGCAGGACAGGAAGGTGTGACGGATGCGCCGGAATCGGCCACTGAAGATCCGGCAAGCGACGCGACAGCATATCATGGCTGAACTGGCGTCGTGCCGGGCGTTCAGGGATCAGCCGGGATCACCCTGACATTCTCCTGCGTTCCGATGATCCACCCAGCCACTTCTGTACCGACTGCCTGCTCGCCTCGCTGCCGGATCGCACATTCCCAGACTATGCAGACGCGCCATCCGGAGCTGACAAGCGCTTCGATATTGGCGGCATCGCGCTCGACATTCCGGGCAAACTTTGCTTCCCAGAAGTCTGCATTGGATTTCGGCACCGAGGAATTGCGGCATCCCGCGTGACGATGCCAGAAACAGCCATGGACGAATATCGCGGCACGATGCTTTGCCAAAACGATATCCGGTTTTCCGGGCAGTTTCGCACCATGCAACCGGAAGCGGAAACCGGCCCGGTGAAGGGCTTTACGAAGGCGGACTTCGGGCGTGGTGTTTTTGCCACGGATGCTCGCCATCATGCGGGAGCGGGTATTTGCATCCACCACGTCGGCCAACGGTTGCGCCCTTTCTGCCGGTGTGCGACTTGATCAGCAAGAATAACAGGATAACAGAAAAACGTCGATGAATGCCGCATTTGCCATAGTTGATCTGTTCGCCGGTCCGGGGGGACTTGCCGAAGGCTTTTCAGCTTATGAAACCGGCGAAGGAATGCGGCCGTTCTCCGTCCGGCTGTCAGTCGAAAAGGAGAAATCGGCACATCAGACATTGTCGTTCCGTGCATTCCTGCGTCAGTTCGGCGCGTGTTTTCCGCAGGAATACTATGACTGGCTCAACAATGGCGGTGCAGAACCGGACTGGCAGGCACTTTATCCTGCCCAGTGGAAGGCAGCGAGAGAAGAGGCGCTCTGCCTGACCCTGGGCGATGAAACTGCCGGCAGGATCATTTCCCGACGGATCGAGGATATCCGAAAGACACACGGGCGCAATACCGTCCTGATCGGCGGCCCTCCCTGCCAGGCCTATTCGCTTGTCGGCCGGGCGAGAAACCGGGGCATCGCCGACTACGATGCGGCGCAGGATCACCGGCACTTCCTCTACCGGGAATACATCCGGATAATCAGCCAGCTCGAGCCCGCTGCCTTCGTCATGGAAAACGTGAAGGGAATGCTTTCGTCGACGGTCGACGGTGTCCGGATGTTCGATCTCATCACCGCCGACCTGAAGACACCGCCCGGAACGGAGGGTTACGAACTCTTCGCCTTTGCCGCAAAGGGCTCCGGTTGTCTGGCGAAGGGGCAGCGGCCCGCCGATTTCGTGGTGCGCGCCGAAGAGCTCGGGGTGCCCCAGGCACGCCATCGCGTCATCATCATCGGCCTCCGCCGCGACATCGCAAGCGAGCTTGAGCGCGCAAACCAGCGCCTTGAACGGCCCGTTCATCCCAAGGCAACGGTCGCACACGTCCTGGACGGCATGGCCTGCCTGCGCAGCGGGATCAGCCGCGGCCCCGACTCGCCCGATGCGTGGCGGGAGGCAATCGAGCGGGCCTGCCGCGAGCTTGCGGAACTGGAGACCGGTCTGCCTCCTGACGCACGCACTGCGTTCTTCGACAACATTGCCGCAACCAAGGCCATGGCGGGAGACAGAGCCGCGCTTGCGAGGCGGGCCAGCACCCCGAACGGCATCGGCAATGCCTGCCCGCCCGCCCTGGCTGACTGGCTGAAGGATGACCGTCTGCATGTGCTGCCCGGCCACGAAACGCGGGGGCATATGCCGGCGGACCTCGCCCGCTACCTGTTTGCGGCAGCATGGGCGGCCAGCACCGGCCAGTCACCCAAAGCTTCCTCCTTCCCGGCAGCCCTGGCGCCCGATCACCGCAACTGGGAAAGCGGCAAGTTTGCGGACCGGTTCAGGGTCCAGCTGCGCGGACAGCCCTCGACGACCGTCACCAGCCACATTTCCAAGGACGGCCATTACTTCATTCATCCGGACCCGTCGCAATGCCGCAGCCTGACGGTGCGTGAAGCTGCGCGGCTCCAGACCTTCCCGGACAATTATGTGTTCCGGGGTAACAGGACCCAGCAGTTCGTGCAGGTCGGCAATGCCGTTCCGCCATTCCTTGCATGTCAGCTTGGAACCGGGCTTAAAAAGCGCATTGCCGCTAGGCTCAGGACTCACTGATCACAGCCAGAAGAGCACGGTTGCGGCGAGTGCGAGGGCGGAGAAGAAGACGGTTGGACAGCGGTCGTATCGCGTTGCCACGCGTCGCCAGTCCTTGAGACGGCCGAACATGATCTCGATGCGGTTGCGCCGCTTGTATCGGCGCTTGTCGTACTTGACGGGGATGGAGCGGGATTTCCGGCCCGGAATGCAGGGCTTGATGCCCTTTTGCTCAAGCGCGTCCCTGAACCACTCGGCATCATAGCCCCGATCGGCAAGCATCCACTGTGCCTTGGGCAGGTCGTCGAGCAGGGCCGCTGCGCCGGTGTAATCGCTGATTTGGCCGGCCGTGATGAAGAAGCTCAGGGGGCGGCCGTTGGCATCGGTTATCGCGTGAAGCTTGGTGTTCATGCCACCCTTGGTCCGTCCGATCAGGCGCCCAAGATCCCCTTTTTTACCCCAAGGCTGGAAGCCGTGCGGTGAGCCTTGAGATAGGTCGCGTCGATCATGAGTGTCTGAGGTTCGGCCCTCTGGGCGGACAGGCCTTCCATCATCCGGCCAAACACGCCCATCGCGCCCCACCGTTTCCATCGGTTATACAATGTCTTGTGTGGCCCATACTCCCTTGGCGCATCCCGCCAGCGCAGGCCGTTCCGGTTGACGAAGATGATCCCACTCAGAACCCGCCGGTCGTCAACCCGCGGCTTGCCGTGGCTCTTGGGGAAATACGGCGAAAGGCGAGCCATCTGCTCGTCCGTCAGCCAGTACAGGTCGCTCATGCTCAGTCTCCTCGCGGAGCCTGAATCACATCCCCCTCAGCCAATCAATGGGTCCTGAGCCTAGAAAGCGTCGAGTCGGATCTTTCGGGGAATCATGGACTTGAAGGGTGTCCGGAAGGGGACATTGCTTCCCCGAAATGCCGACTGACAGACCACCCCAAGGTGCTTTTGTGGGGTGACAGCTTTGCGATGCACCTTGCCCAGGGGCTTGTCGCCAGCGATCCTCGGGTTGCTCTTCGGCAGTCAACGATGTCTGCGTGTTCGCCCATTATCGGCATTGCCCCGATCAAGGGCGAAGGCCATGGCGCCAACTGGGCCAGGCAGTGCCTGGCATTCAACGATCGCGTTCTCGATAGCATCCGATCTCAAGGCATTGAAATGGTGATTTTGTCATCACCTTTCAGCATCGCGAATGGCGGGGAATTTGTCGATCGGGCGGGGTCATTCCATAGTTTTGAAGATATTGAGCTTATCAAGGCAAGTCTTCTGGACACGGCGGACAGGGTTCGCAGGGCTGGAGCAAAGCTGCTGATTGTTTCGCCTACTCCTGCAAGTGGACATGACAATGGGTTCTGCGCTGTCAGATCGCAGTTCTTCCAGATCAGATCCGAGATATGCAATTTCAAAGAAGACCGCAGCCTGATGAGCCTTCTGGTCCTGAAGGAATTGAAAGGTGAAGTGCCAGTATATTGGCTAAGCCACGAAATCTGTCCGGGTGAAGTCTGTCGCGTACAGATGGATGGGGTGCTGATTTATCGTGATGACGGGCATCTCAGCAAAAAGGGCAGTGCCCATCTCGGTAGGAAACATCACTGGACAGAGCGCTTTGAAGCGCTCGCCCGGTAAAACTCCGTTGCCTGGCTAACGCGATGCTTCCCTCCATTCCCCCGGCGCTATCCCCTCAAGCGACCAGTCGCCGATACGCCAGCGGACGAGGCGGAGCGTCGGGTGGCCAACGGCGGCGGTCATGCGCCGGACCTGGCGGTTGCGGCCTTCGCGGATTGTCAGGCTGATCCAGCTGTCGGGGATCGATTTTCGCACGCGGATCGGCGGGTCGCGCGGCCAGAGCGCGGGGTCTTCGATACGCTTGGCCTCGGCGGGCAGGGTGGGTCCGTCCTTGAGGGTGACGCCCTTGCGCAGGGCCTGCAGCGCGGCGTCGTCGGGTTCGCCTTCTACTTGAACCAGATAGGTTTTTGGGAGTTTGTGGCGGGGGTCGGCGATGCGGGACTGGAGGGGGCCGTCGTCGGTCAGGAGGAGCAAGCCCTCGCTGTCATGGTCGAGCCGTCCGGCAGGGTAAACGCCGGGAAAGTCGATGAAATCCGCAAGCGTTGGGCGCGGTGGGCCGGTGCGTTCAGGGCTGAACTGGCAGAGTACGCCGAAGGGCTTGTTGAACGCGATAAGGGCCATTGGCAGGACTTAGGCGCTTGAATTCTGGACCGCAATCGCGCGTTTCCAACTCTCGCGGGCAGAAAGCGAACTCCAGCGGTCGCGGAGCGAACTCGGCACGAACTCTTCGAGGCCAACCGATAGCGCGAGCATGATCGCGTAGCCCACCGAGATGTCGGCCATGGTGAACCGCCCTGCAGCGACGAATTCCTCCCCCATCAGCGCTTCGGCATTGCGCAATCGCGAGCCAAACCATTCGGCGTAATCGCGGGCGATTTCCGGACGACGCTCTTCGGGTTTGGCAAAGACCTGATAGCGCAGATGGATGGTCTGCGGGAAAGTGAGCGTCGCCTCGCCCATGACGAGGAAGTTGAGGTAGGCGGCGTAGCCTTCCTCATGCGGGGCGACAGCGAGGTCGGTCGGGCCATATCTCGTGGCGAGATAGTGAGGAATTGCAACGCTTTCCGTCATCCTCACGTCGCCATCGACGAGGACCGGAATCGTGCCCAGCGGATTGATCTCGTGCATGCCCTCGTGGCGGTGGCGCGGGGGGAAGGGGAGGGTGTGGAGCCGGTAGGGCAGGCCCATTTCCTCGAGCGCCCAGAGGGCGCGGAAGGAGCGGGCGTTCTTGCAGTGGTAGAGCGTGAGCATGGAGCGAGGATTGCGTGCAGGTGCCTGCAGCACAAGCGCAAATGTTCGACACATTGCCGCAAAGCGCGGGTCTTGGAGGCAGTTCATAGCGTGCGGAAGGCCGCTGCTTACATGGAGGAAAATAAGGATGCGCTTGGATCGTGCCGTGCTGGCCTTGAGACTCAGTCTTGCCCTTTCGCATCCGGCCCTCGCGCAAACCGCGCCTGCGCGTCCGGCAGGGCCGCCGCCTGCGCCGCAGGGGTGGACGATGACCGTGGGCGTGGCACCGGTGTTCGGGATGGCGTGGCAAGGGTCGAAAGATACCGCGCTGTCGATCTTCCCGGACCTGCGCGTCAACTACAAGGACACGCTGTTCCTTTCGGTGCAGGATGGCCTGGGGTGGAACGCGGTGAACCGGGACGGTTGGAAGGCCGGGCCGATCGTGCGCTCGCGCTTTGGCCGGAACGAGGACGATGGGGGATCTCCGTTCCTCGTCGCCGGTGGAAGTGATGCCCTGCGCGGGATGGGTGACGTCGATATCGCGGGTGAGGCAGGCGCATTCGTGGAGAAGCGGATAGGTGCGAAGAAGCAGTGGCGGTTGCGGGCCGAAGTGCGCCAAGGGTTCGGCGGGCACGAGGGCGTGGTCGGCGATGTGCTGGCGCAGTATTCGGGGCGTTCGGGCAAGCTGATCTATGCGGTTGGACCGCGTGCGACTTTTGCCAGCGGCGATTTCATGCAGACCTACTACGGCGTTGATGCTGCGCAGGCAGCGCGGACGGGCCTTGCGGTGTCGCGGGTCGAGGGTGGGCTGGTGTCCTATGGGCTTGGCGCGAACCTGATCCGCCCGCTGGGCCGCAGCCGCGCCGTCACCGTGTTTGCCGGGGTGGACCGACTGGGCGGGGAGCCTGCGTCAAGCGCGCTGATCCGTGAGCGTGGGCAGCGGACGCAATTCACGCTGGGCGTCGGATATGCCTACCGCTTCGGGCTTTAGACGAGCGGGGCGGCCTGTTCGCATTTCGACTTTGCGTCTGACGAGCCGCCGCCGCCGAGCATGGTGGCGGCGATGAATCCGCCGACGACGAGCAGGACGAAGCCGACCGTGACGAGGCCGAGGTACTTGTCGATGAAGCGCTTGATCGGGGCACCGAACAGGCGGAACAGCACGCCGACGATCATGAAGCTGATCGAGCGGCTGACAATGCTGGCGAGGATGAACGGCACCAGCGGCATGGCGATGAAGCCTGCGGTGATCGTCAGCAGCTTGAACGGGATGGGCGTGGCGCCCTTGATCATGATGATCTCGACCCCGAATTCGCGCAGATAGCAGGCCGCCTTGGGGAAGCTTTCGGTGAGGCCCAGTGCTGCGAGCAACTGAGTGCCGACCGTATCGTAGAGCCCGTACCCTATCGCATAGCCGAGCAATCCGCCCAGAACCGAGGCGATGGTGGCCACGGCGGCAAAGCGCACGGCCTTCTTCGGTTCAGCCAGGCACATCAGGCCGAGCAGCGGGTGTGGCGGGATCGGAAAGAAGCTTGCCTCCATGAACGCGAACAGCGCCAGCCACCATTCGGCATGGGGGTGCGCGGCCTTTGCCATGGTCCAGTCGTAGAGGCGACGAAGCATCGGAAACCCTTCTTGTTGCACTGCGGCGAATAGGGGAGGCGGGCGGCAAGTGCCAGAGGTTCTTGCGTCGGTTGTGCGGGGATTGTGCCGGGATTTGAGGGTGGTTGGCTGCGACAGGTTATGGGCCCCGGCCTGCGCCGGGGCGACGGGTGGGGTGAGGTGAGGTTGTCCGGATATCGTCGCCCCGGCGTAGGCCGGGGGGGTTATTACGGTGCGGGTGTTGGTGGCGCGTCCGGTTTGGGATGCGGGTGCGGTTTGAGGTTCTGTCTTCACGTTCTGGCGAGAGGTCGTGGGCCCCGGCCTGCGCCGGGGTGACGGGAGTGTGAGGCGGGCCTGTCCGGATATCGTCGCCCCGGCGGAGGCCGGGGGCCATTACGGTGCGGGTTTTGGGGGCGTTTCTGGTTTGGGATGCAGGTGCGGTTGGCGGTTCTGTCATCGTGTTTTGGTGAGAGGTTGTGGGCCCCGGCCTGCGCCGGGGTGACGGGGTTTTGGTTGGTTTGACAAACCTTTGTAACCTTATTGGCACTTTTTGATTGACTTTTGCCGCCGATTGAGTACATATCAAGAACATCGCGAGGCCGAATCGTTCTTGGAGCGGGAACGGCGGGGCGGTGGTGTCTGACAAGCTCAATTCCGAGAGGGATGGTCCGCATGGCCAAGCCGACAGTGCTGCCTGGTGCCGAAGAGTCACGTGCGGAAACGCCGTGCGCGGAAGCACTCTGCCCGGAAATACCCTGCCCAGAAGACCCTTGGGCTGACGTTCCCCAAGAGGAACTGGAACCTGCACAACCAACGAAGACGAAGAAGAGCAACAGGCCTTGGCGGCCGGTGTTCCTGGCCGTGCTGGCAGAAACGTCGAACGTGACGGCGGCGGCGGCGGCGGCCGTGATTCCGGCTTCGCGGGCTTACAAGGACAAGCGCGACGATAGCGAATTTGCCGCACGTTGGCGCGAGGCGCTGTGCGAGGGCTACGATCTGCTGGAGATCGAAGTGCTGCATCGGCTGCGCTTTGGCGAGCCGAAGGATGGGGCAAAGTTCGACAATGCGACTGCGCTCCGGCTGCTGTCGCAACACCGCGAGACGGTGGCACGCGAGCGGGCGATCCGCGACAATGCCGACGTGGATGCGGTGCGCCAGTCGATCCACGCGAAACTGCTGCAGATCCGCGAGGAAGTGCACCGGCAGCGGCAGACTGGCGCCGTGACTGCGAGCGCGCATGGTTGAGCGGGCGCTGCTGGACTGGCTGTCCGATGCAAGCCCTGAGCGCATTGCCGCTTTCGTCGAAGGACTGGACGAGAAGGAGATTATCGAGTGGCCGTTTGACTGGCGCAGTTGGGCGCGGGGCAACCAGCTTGCCCCGGCACGCGACTGGCGGGTGTGGCTGGTCATGGCCGGACGCGGGTTCGGCAAGACGCGGCTGGGCGCTGAATGGGTGCGCAGCGTGGCCGAGGGCGATCCCGAGGCGCGGATCGCGCTGGTCGGCTCCTCGCTCCACGAAGCGCGCAGCGTGATGGTCGAAGGCGAGAGCGGGCTGCTTTCGATCGGTGCGCCGTGGCGGCGGCCGACTTATGAAAGTTCGGTGCGGCGGCTGACATGGCCCAATGGGGCGCAGGCGTTTCTCTATTCGGCGGGCGAGCCGGAAGCCTTGCGCGGGCCGCAGCACAGCCATGCCTGGTGCGACGAAATCGCCAAGTGGGACAACATGTCGAACCGGGCGCTTTCGACCTGGGACAACCTGCTGATGGGGCTGCGGCTGGGAAGCGATCCCAGACTGGTGGCAACGACGACGCCGCGGCCGGTGCCGCTGGTGGCGCGGATCGTGGCAGAGCGCGAGGATGTGGTGGTGACGCGCGGGACGACGTTCGACAACGCCGCGAACCTGCCCGAGCGCTTCATCGAGGCGATGCGCAAGACCTTTGGCGGGACCATGCTGGGCCGACAGGAACTGCTCGGCGAAATGATCGAGGATCTGGCGGGGGCATTGTGGAGCCGCCGCCTGATCGAAAGTGGCCGCGAGGACGTGGCGCCGCCGTGCACGCGGATCGTGATCGGGGTTGACCCTCCGGCGAGCGCGCATGGCGATGCCTGCGGGATCGTGGTCTGCGGGATCGGGGACGACCGGATCGCGCGGGTGCTGGCAGACTGCTCGGTGGAACAGGCCAGCCCCGAGCGCTGGGCCCGCGCCGTCGTCAATGCCGCGCGGGCCTGGTCTGCGGACCGGGTGGTGGCCGAGGCGAACCAGGGCGGCGAAATGGTGGGTGCGGTGCTGCGCGCTGCCGAAGCCAGCCTGCCCTTGCGTCTTGTCCACGCCAGCCGGGGCAAGGCGGCGCGGGCCGAGCCGGTGGCGGCGCTCTATGAAACGGGGCGCGTGCGCCATGCGGGAATGTTCCCGAAGCTGGAGGACGAGCTGTGCGGGCTGATGCCGGGTGGCGAATATCAGGGGCCGGGGCGGTCTCCGGACAGGGCGGATGCCTGTGTCTGGGCGCTGACCGAGCTGATGCTGGGACAGCAGGCGGAGCCCCGGATCTGGTTTGATTGAGGGTTTGGGGGGCGTTTGGCGGAGCCAGACATGCCCTCCCCCAACCCCTCCCGCACGCGGGAGGGGAGTTAGCGGACGCCCTGGCTGCGCACGGGCAATCGTATCCATTTTTCATGAAAGGCAGACCATGTCGTTCTTTCAATCGCTTGCTGCCGCATTCAAGGGTGAGGCGGTGACGCAGCGCGCGCCGTTGGGCCGCAGCTTTGTTTCGCCGTGGATTGCCGCTTCGGATTGGCGTGGGGAGCCCTCGCGCGGACCGATCAACTATCCGGTGGCGATCCGCGAAGCCTATTTGCGCAATCCGGTGGCGCAGCGCGCGGTGCGCCTTGTTGCCGAGGGCATCGGCGGGGCACCGGTCAAGGCATCGCATCCCGAACTGCTGGCGCTGGTCAGCGAGACGAGTGCGGGCCAGCCGCTGCTGGAGACGCTGGCGGCGCATCTGATGCTGCACGGCAATGCCTTCGTGCAGGTGCTGCGCGATGCCGATGACGTGCCGGTGGAGCTGTTTGCGCTGCGCCCCGAACGGGTGACGGTGATCCCCGATGCGGGCGGTTGGCCTGCGGCGTTTGCCTATAAGGTGGGCGAGAAGGCCATGCGGATCGAGGCGGTGGACGACTTCGGGCGTCCGAACCTGATCCATGTGAAGCACTTCCATCCGCTCGACGACCACTACGGTGCAGGGTGCCTGGAGGCGGCCGAGGAGGCCGTGGCGATCCACAACGCGGCGGCGCACTGGAACCGGTCGCTGCTGGAGAACGCGGCGCGACCTTCGGGTGCACTGGTCTATGATCCGGCCGAGCCGGGTGCGGCGCTGACCTCTGACCAGTTCGAGCGGATCAAGGGTGAACTGACGGCGGCCTATTCGGGCATGGGCAATGCCGGGCGGCCGATTCTGCTGGAAGGCGGATTGCGTTGGCAGGCGCTGGCGCTGACTCCTGCGGACATGGACTTTGCCACGCTGAAGGCGGCGGCGGCGCGGGACATTGCGCTGGCTTTCGGTGTGCCGCCGATGCTGCTGGGCATCCCGGGCGACAATACCTATGCCAACTATCGCGAGGCCAATCGCGCGCTGTGGCGGCTGACGCTGCTGCCGGTGGCGGGCAAGATCCTGAACGCGCTGGCCGAGGGGCTGCTGCCTTCATTCGCAGGTGCAAGCCTTGCCGTCGATCTCGATGGCGTTCCTGCACTGGCGGAGGATCGCGAGCGGTTTTGGGCGCAAGTTGCAGGCGCCGATTTCCTCTCGCCCGAGGAAAAGCGGGCGCTTCTGGGGATCGGTGAGGTGGCGGCATGACCCGGGAGGACATGCTGGCGCGGCTGATCGCGCAGGACGAGGACGAAGGCAGCGATCTCGTCACCCTGCGGGCCATTGTCGAGGAAGCTTCGGACCTTGGCGCGATGCGCGTTCTTGGGAGGATTGGGCTGGCAGACAGCAACGCACACGTCGATCTGGCCGAGCTGCGCCAGCTGCTGGGCGCATGGCGCGATGCCAAGGCGAGCGCGTGGAAGGCGGTCGTGACATGGGTGGTGCGGGGCCTGCTGGCGCTGCTGCTGCTGGGCATCGCGGTGCGCCTGGGCCTGATGGAGCTGGTGCGATGAGGGCGCCGGTGCGGTTTGCCGGATACGCGGCGATCTTTCGCAAGCGCGACAGCGGCGGCGACACGATCATGCCGGGCGCGTTCAAGGGCTCGCTCGAGCGCAGGTTGGCCGAAGGTCTGAAGCTGCCGTTGCTGTGGCAGCACCGCCCGGACCAGCGGATCGGCTGGATCGAGAGCGCGGGCGAGGACGAGCGGGGCCTGCGCGTGGTGGCGAAGCTGGACGCTGCGGACTCTGCCGCGGCGCGGGCGCTGCAGCACGGCGCGGTTGACGGGCTTTCGTTCGGCTACCGCGTGCTCAAAGGCCGGGCGCTGCCGGGTGGGCGCGAGCTGGACGATCTGGAGATCATCGAGGTCAGCCTGGTGACGCGGCCGATGCAGCCGCTGGCGCGGGTCCACTACGTCGAGAGCGGCGAGACTGCTCCTGCGACCAGCGCGGGCTGAATTTTCCAACGAAGTCCCTGCAGGCCGACCTTTGCGGCGACCTGCTTCATGCAGAAAGGACGTTGAGCCACATGGAAAATCTTGAGATCGAAACCAAGGCGGATGCCATCGCTGAATCGTTCGACATCGTCGAGCGTCAGGACGCACACGATGCCGCCATCGCCGCGCTGCGCAGCGAAGTGGAAGAGGTGAAGGGTCGCATGGAGCGTGCCGGACGCAGCGCGGTGCGTCCGCTGCTGGGCGGTGGTACCGATGCCGGGGCGGAGCTTTCGGGCTTCATCGACGGCTATGTGCGCCATGGCCGTGAGACCGAGCTGAAGGCGCTTTCGAGCACCGTGGCGGCCGATGGCGGTTTTGCCGTGCCCCAGAAGATCGACGAGCTGATCGCGCGCCGTCTGGTGGAGATCAGCCCGATCCGTTCGATCGCCAACGTGGTGCGCACCGGCACCTCGGGCTTCCGCCGCCTCGTCTCGATCGGTGGCGCGGCTTCGGGCTGGGTCAGCGAGACGGGTGCGCGCCCCGAAACGGCAAGCCCCAAGCTGGCGGAGATCGTGCCGCCATCGGGCGAGCTTTACGCCAATCCTTCGGCAACGCAGGCAATGCTGGAGGATGCGGCGTTCGACGTGGAGGCATGGCTTGCGAACGAGATCGCGGCCGAGTTCGCCCGCGCCGAAGGGGCTGCGTTCATCAATGGCACCGGCACCAACCAGCCGCGTGGCTTCCTGGCTGCGACGACCAGCACGGCCGGGGACAATACCCGTGCGTTTGGTACGCTGCAGTTCATCGGTTCGGGCAATGCCACCGGCTTTGACTCGGCTCCGGAAGCCAAGCTGATCGACCTCGTGTTCCAGCTCAAGGCGCCGCTGCGTCAGGGTGCGTGCTGGGTGATGAACTCGGCGACGCTGGCCACCGTCCGCAAGCTCAAGACCGCCGATGGTGCATTCCTGTGGCAGCCGGGCATGGTCGAAGGGCAGCCGGACCGCCTGCTGGGCTATCCGGTGATCGAGGCCGAGGACATGCCCGACGTGGCCGCCAGCGCCTTCCCGATCGCGTTCGGCAATTTCCGCGCCGGTTACCTGATCGCGGAGCGCCGCCAGACCACGATCCTGCGCGATCCCTACACCAACAAGCCTTACGTCCAGTTCTATGCCACCCGCCGCGTTGGCGGGCAGGTGATGGACAGCGACGCGATCAAGCTGCTGCGTATCGCGGCCTGATCCGACCTTCCGGACGCGCCTGGGACTTTCGGGCGGGGCGCGTCCGGACTCTTTTCCCTACCTTTGACCGGAGATTGCCATGATGCGGGCAATTGTCGCGCCGCCAGCCGTGGCTTCGGCGGCGCTTAGCGAACTGAAGGCCTGGCTTGGGATCACCCGCACGGCCGATGATGGCGAACTGGCATCGCTGATGCGCGCCGCGTTCGACGTGTGCGAGGGCTTTACCGGCACGATGCCGCTGCAATCGGGCTGCGAGGACGTGCTGGAAGCGAGCGGGGATTGGCAGGTGCTCTCGGCACGGCCCGTCACCGCGATCACGGCAATGGCCGGGCTGAGCGTGGCGGGCGTGCGGACGGCGCTGGCGGCTTCCGATTACGAGTTGGACATCGCGGCCGATGGCACGGGCCGGGTGCGGCTGCAGCGGCCTATCGACCAGACGCGGGTGGTGGTGACCTATGTCGCCGGACTTGCCAGCGACTGGACGGCGTTGCCCGACGCGATCCGCCATGGGGTGATCCGGCTGGCCGCGCACCAGCACCGCGCGCGTGACGACGAAAAGAAATCGGCCACGCTGCCACCTGCGGTGGTCGCAGCGCTGTGGCGGCCCTGGCGGCGGATGCGGCTCGCGTGATCGAGGCGCGGGCCGATGGCGCCGGGCTGGTGGCGCGGCTGACGGCGAAGGCCGAGGCGCTGGCCAAGGCGCGGGCGGTGATGCTGGCGCGGCGGCTGGATGCGCGCCGTTGGCGCAAGGCCGGGCTGCTCTGGCCGCTGTTCGGGGAGGAGTGAGCGATGGAAATTCCCTTTCGCGCGGTACTGATCGACTGGCTGGCGAGCGATGCGGCGCTGGGCGCGGCGCTCAACGCCGTGGTCGAGGAAGCACCGTTGCGCACTGCGCTGCCGTGGCTGGCGCTGACGACGAGTGCGAGCACCAACTGGGGCACAAAGACGCTGGCCGGGCGTGAGATCCGCGTCGCGTTGGAGCTGAATTTCCGCAGTGACGATCCGCTGGGCGGGGCCTCGCTGGTCTCGGCCATCGAGGCGCGGGTGGAGAGCCTGCCTTACGACCAGACCGCGCAAGGGTTCCGCATTGCCAGTCTGGCGATGCTGCGGGCGCGGGCCGAGCAGCGTGGCGAGGCGCTGCGGGTGGTCGTGCTGGAATACCGGGCGCGCGTGATGGCCGCCTGAAACCTCATTCTTTGAAGGAGAACCGACATGGCAGCACAGAAGGGAAGCGCCTTTCTGCTGAAGATCAGCGATGGTGCGGAAACGCCGACCTACAACACCGTGGCGGGCCTGCGCACGACGCAGATGTCGATCAACGGCGAGGCAGTGGTGATCACCACCAAGGATTCGGGTGGCTGGCGCGAACTGCTTTCGGGCGCGGGCACGCGTTCGGTAACGGTGAGCGCGGCGGGTATCTTCCTTGGCAGCGCCGCCGAAGGCCAGGTGCGCGGCAATGCGCTTTCCGGGACGATCGCCGACTACGAGCTTTCGTTCGAGGGCGGCGAGAAGATGCGGGGCAAGTTCCTTGTCCAGCGCCTCGACTACTCGGGCGATTTCAATGGCGAGCGCAACTACACGATGACGCTCGAAAGCTCGGGCGTGGTGGCGCAGATCTGATGGCTGATGCTGCCAACCCGCACCGGGGTGAAGCGGTGCTTTCGATTGGCGGCCAACCGCTGGTGCTGCGCCCGACCTTTGGCGCGCTGGTAGCCGCCGAGGAGGAACTGGGGCCGCTCTTCGCGCTGGTCGAGCGGGCGAGTGCGGGGCAGTTGCGGTTGAGCGAAATGGTCGCGCTGTTCTGGCATGCCTTGCGCGACCGTAATGGCCTCGAGCGCGAGAGCTTTGCCGAGGCCGTGGCGCGCGAGGGACTGGCGGCATGCACGCCGGTGCTGCGGGCGCTGATCGTGCAGGTGCTGAAGGGCAGCGGATGAGCGGCCGGTTCGGAGCGGCAGCGGCGCGGCTTTCAGGCCAGGCGGCGCTGCTGCTGGGCTGGCCGCCGGACAGGTTCTGGGCGGCAACCCCCGAAGAACTGGCCACGATCCTTGCGGCCTTGCGCGCGCCTGATGGCGAGGCGGTGGATCGCGGCACACTCGACAGACTGATGGAGCAAGACCGTGGCGGATGAACTCGATACGCTGATGATCGAAGTGCGTGCGAACACGCAGGGCTTCACGGCCGACGTGGCGCAGATGCGCGGGAGTTTCGATTCGATCCTGGTGGATGGCTTCGGCCGGGCGGGCGACACGCTCGAGCGCGGGCTGCTGGGTGCGATCCGTCGCGGGTCGCTTGGATTCGAGGACCTGCGGCGCGTGGCGCTGAACGTGGTTGGCGACATTGCCGCGCAGGCAGTTCAGGCCGGGATCGGTTCGATCGGCGGTGCGGGCGGTCAACCGGGCGGCGGGATTGGCGGGCTGCTGACCAGCCTTGTCGGCTCGATCTTCGGACTGCCGGGGCGTGCGACAGGGGGGCCGGTGGCGCCGGGGCGTGGCTATCTGGTCGGCGAGCGCGGTCCGGAGCTGTTCGTCCCGACCTCCGCCGGGCGAGTTGAGCCTTCGCTCGGCGGTGGCAAGGGACGGGACGTCAACGTCTCGATCCGCATTGTAAGTCCGCAGGGCAGCAGCCAGCCGGAAAGCCTGCGCCGATCGGGCATGCAAGTGGCGCAGGCGGTGCGCCGTGCGCTGAACGAATTCTGATCAGGCGAGGAATCCGCGATGAGCCATTGGCTGGCGACGCGCCGAACGGTGCAGCAGACCGATACGATCCAGCGCTTCGATCCGCGCTTCTGGACGGTGAACTTTCCGAGGCCGGCAATGGCCTCGGTGGTGACCACTGCGCCTGATGCGCTGCGGGTGGATGCGGTGTTCCGCAAGGCCGATGACCTGATCGGGCTGATCTGGGAATCGGAAGACAAGTGGGACCATCCGCTGCTGTCTTACGAGACGCGGCGCGACTATTCGCGGCTGACGCTGTCGTTCCGGTGGAAGTCATCGGGCGTCTTGCCGCTCAATGCGGTGAACGGGCCGACGCTGACCATCGAGGGTCGCGATGCGGCGGGCAATCCGCGCGCCTGGTATGTGCGGCTGTGGAACTACGCGAGCGGTACGCCGACCAACGCGCAGATCACGCTGAAGTTTTCGGAGATGAGCGGCGGGTTCCTGCTGCCTTCAGAGGCCGACCCGGTCTATCCGGCGGACATCGACAGGCTGTTCGTCTCGCTGGTCGCGCCGGGATATGCGGCGGGGGACGCGACACCGTTTGTGGCCTCGGCAGAAGGCTGGGTGGAGCTGACGGGCATCAACTGCCAGGGCCACAAGCCGATGCTGACGTTGGGCGATGTCATGGTGCCCCCGCACGGGCTTTCGATGTGCACCGGATACGACGATGCCTACAACCTGACGCCTGCCCGCGTGCTGCGCGAGATCCGGGGCCTCGGTTATCGCGGAAGCATCAACCACTACATTGGCATGAGCCACTTCTATTCGATGGTGCCTGACGGTTCCGGCGGGTTCGTGGTCGATCCATGGCAGGGTGCGATGAACCCGGCGGCGCAGAAGTGGCACGAGGCGTTCTTTGCCGCTGCCAAGGCGATGGGCCATACGATCATTGCCTCGCAATCCTACGAATTGCTGGCGCAGAACTGTCCGCCTGCCTGGCAGCAGCGGGCGTGGAACGGCGATCCGGGGCGGACCGGATGGGTGCCGCCATCGGCATTGCTCTCGCCTGCTCATGCGCAGGCCATGGCGTGGGTTCGCAAGGTGGGCGTGGCGCTGGTCGGGATGCTGCAGGGGGCGGGCCTGCCGGTGCGACATCAGGTGGGCGAGCCATGGTGGTGGGTGACGCAGGACCGACGCATCTGCATCTACGACGATGCGGCCAAGGCGGCGTTCGGCGGGAACCCGGTGAACATCCCTGATCTTGGCGCAAGCCTGAGCGCGGCGCAGAAGGCGCTGCTGGATCAGGCCGGAGCCTTGCTGGCGCAATCGACTGCGGACCTTGCGGCGGCGGTAAAGGCGGCTGCGGGTGCGGGCGGGGCGGAGACGCTGTTGCTGGCGTTCCTGCCCACGGTGCTCGACCCGGTGACGCCCGAAGCCATGCGCGCCAATCTGCCGGTTGGCTGGGCGTCGCCCGCCTTCGATACGCTGCAGCTGGAAGACTATGACTGGGTGACGGCGGGCAAGGACGCGCTGCGGGCACAGGCGCGGCAACTGGCCGAGGCAAGGCTGAATTATCCGCGCAGCCGCCAGCACTACCTATCGGGCTTCGTGCTGCTGCCTGAGAACGCAGTGCCCGAATGGGCGCGGATCGATGCGGCGGCGAGCGAGGCGGTGGCGCTGGGCGTGGCGGAAACCTTCATCTGGGCGCTGCCGCAGGTGTCGCGCGACGGCTTTACCCGTCTGCCTGAAACGAGCGGAGACGAGACCATGCAATCCTTCGACGATGTCCTGTTTCCGCTGGCGTTGGGGCGGGAAGCTTCGGTGACGCCGGAGTTCTCGACAAACGTGACGATCACCGCTTCGGGGTTCGAGCGGCGCAACAGCTTGTGGTCGGACGCGCGGCTGCGCTTTGACGTGGGGCCAGGGGTGCGTTCGGAAGCGGAGCTTGGCGAGTTGATTGCCTTCTTCCGCGCGCGGCGCGGGCAGGCGCGTGGATTCCGCCTGCGCGATCCTTCGGACTTCAGCTCGAACGGGATGACCGGGACGCCGACGCCTTTGGATCAGGTGCTGGGTACGGGCGACGGCGCGGTCGCGCGGTTTGCGCTGGTCAAGCACTATGGCGCAGCAGGCGATGCGCAGAGGCGGCGCATCACGCGGCCACGGGCTGAAACGGTGCGGGTCAGCGTGAATGGGGTGGAGACTGGAAGCTTCACCTTGGAGGCTGGCGGGCAGGTGGTGCTTGCGCAAGCGCCTGCGGCAGGGGCCGTGGTACGCGCCGGGTTCCTGTTCGACGTGCCGGTGCGGTTTGCCGAGGACCGGCTGGATGTTTCAGGCGCACAGTTTGCGGCTGGTGAAGCGCCGAGCGTGCCGCTTGTCGAACTGAGAGAAGACGCATGACGCGGGCGTGGTTCAGCCAGTCGCTCGAAACGGTTGCCGTGTGGTGGCGGATCGAGCGGCGCGACGGGGTGGCGCTGGGCTTTACCAGCCACGACCGCGACCTGGTGTTTGCAGGGCTGCGGTATCGCACTGCGCCCGGGATGGTGCCATCGGCGGTGCGGCGGTCGGCGACGCTGGAAGCGGACTCTGCCGAAGTTTCGGGCGCGCTGGCGCATGACGCGATTGGTGAGGCGGATCTTGCCAGCGGCCGCTTCGATGGTGCGCGGGTGACGATGGGGCTGGTCGATTGGGAAAGCCTGGAGGCCGAGACGCTGTTTGCCGGGACGATCGGATCGGTCGGCCGTGAGGGCGATCAGTTCTCGGCTGAGCTGGAATCGCTGAAGCAGCTTCTCGGGCGTGATGTCGTGCCGCGTACGTCGCCGACCTGTCGTGCCGAGTTCTGCGGAGAGGGCTGCACGCTTTCGGGTATGCGCTTTACACACGAGGGGGCGCTGTCGGAGATCGGAACTGGGCGGCAGTGGGTGAAGGTGACCGGCACTACGGCGGAGGACTTAGCCTATGGCTGGGTGCGGCTGCTCGACGGGCGGGATGCGGGCGCGATACTGCGCGTGCGGGCGGTGGAGGGCGCTTGGCTCGTGCTCGACCGTCCGCTGCTGGCAGGTACCGAGGCGGGGGCGCGGATGGTTTTGCGCGAGGGGTGCGACCATACCATCGCCACCTGCGGCCAGCGGTTTGGCAACGCGGTCAACTTTCAGGGTGAGCCCTATCTTCCGGGCAACGACCTGCTGACCCGCTATCCGTCGGTGCAGGGATGAGCCGGGCGCTGGCAAAGGCCGCGCTCGGCCTCGTGGGCGTGCCGTTCCGTCTGCACGGACGCGATCCGGAGACGGGTCTCGATTGCGTCGGGCTGGTGGCCGAAGCCTTGCGGCGGGCGGGGCGGCTGCCCGACGTTCCGGAGGGCTATTCGCTGCGCTCGGTCAGCGTGACGCGGTTCCTCAATTGTGCCGAGGCGAGTGGACTGAAACGGTGCCGCAAGGGCGGGCAGGTGCTGCTGTGCATGGTCAGCCCGGTGCAGCCACATCTGCTGATCGCGGTGCCGGGCGGGTTCGTCCACGCGCATGCCTCGCTCGGGCGGGTGACGTTGCTTCCCGCTCCGCTCCCATGGCCTGTGACGCTGCAATGGCGGCTGGCGCGAAAGGGTAACTGATCGACATGGCTACTCTTCTACTAACCGCTGTCGGGACAGCGCTGGGTGGGCCTCTGGGCGGGGCTATCGGCGCGCTGGTCGGGCAGCAGATCGACGGTGCCGTTTTCGGGCGGCGCAAGGTGGAAGGGCCGAGGCTGAAGGAGCTTTCGGTCCAGACATCGAGCTATGGATCGGCCCTGCCGCTGCATTTCGGTACGATGCGCGCCTCGGGCAGCGTGATCTGGGCGACAGAGCTGGTCGAGCACCGCGAGAAGTCGGGTGGGAAGGGGCGACCGTCGGTCACCACTTACACCTACACCGCCTCTTTCGCGGTGGCGATCTCGAGCAGGCCCATTGCCGGGATCGGGCGCATCTGGGCCGATGGCAACCTGCTGCGCGGCGCGGCGGGCGACCTCAAGGTGGGGGGCACGCTGCGGGTTCATCTTGGCCATGGCGATCAGGCGGCGGACCCGCTGCTGGCGCAGGCTGAAGGGGTGGGGGTAAATCCGGCCTATCGCAACCTCGCCTATGTGGTGTTCGAGGACCTCGAGCTTGCCGACTATGGCAACCGTCTGCCCTCGCTGACGTTCGAGGTCATTGCCGACGAGCAGGCGGTGACGGCGGCCCAGATCATCGGGAGCGTTCTGGATGATGCCGACACGGTCGGTCTCGAAACGCTGTCGTTGGCGGGCTTCACGGTGGAGCAGGGCGGGGCAGCGGACGTGGTTTCGCTGCTGTCCGAATTCGATCCGGTGAGCTGCAGCGTGCAGGATGAGCGGCTTGCCTTCCGCTTGGCGGAAGTGGCCTCAGGACCAGTGGCACAATTGCCTGCACCAGGCGCAGGAGGAGAGTCTGCCGAGGATGCGCGGGCGAGTGGCTGGTCGCGCAGACGCGATGCCTTGCCGGGCACTCGGCAATGCGCGGTGCGCTATTACGACATAGCACGCGACTACCAGCCAGGCCTTCAGCGCAGCATCGGGCGCAGTTCGCCGGGCGACGTTGAGACGATCGAACTGCCTGCAGCGATGAACGCAAGCGATGCCGCAGCGGTGGCGGACCGGGCGGCACGGCGACGGACGGTGGCGCGCGATACGCTGCGCTACCGGATCAGCGAGATCGACCAGCGGTTCGCACCGGGCGAAATGGTGACGACACCGGTGAGTGACGGGGTCTGGCGGGTGGAGCAATGGGAGTGGCAGGCCGATGGCGTGATGCTCGACCTTGCTTCCGTGCCACCGGGAGCGGGGCCCGCTTCGATCTCCGCGGCAGGTGTAGCCGATCCCGGGCGTTCGAACGCTGCTGCGGATATGTTGGCGGGCCCAACGCAGATCGTCGCATTCGAATTGCCCTGGGACGGTACGGGCGACGGCAATGTTGCCCGGTTGCGCGTGGCGGCTTCGGCATCGGGCGAGGGTTGGAGAGGCGCGGCGCTGTTTGTGTCGAGTGGAGACGATCAGCTTGCATCGCTCGGTCCGACCGGCCGAAGGCGTGCCGTGCTTGGCACCGCCATCACCAGCCTGGCCAGCGGATCGCCCTTGCTATTCGATGCGGGATCGAGCGTGGACGTCGAGCTTGTAGCCGAAGACTTCGTGCTGGGCAGCATGACATGGGCGCAACTTATGCAGGGAGGGAATCTCGCGCTGCTCGGGTCGGAGATGATCCAGTTCGCCCGGGTTGGGCGGTTGTCAGGTCGCACGTGGCGGCTAAGCGGTCTGATGCGCGGGCGTGGCGGCACCGAGGCCGCGATAACCAGGCATGTGCCTGGCGAGCCTTTCGTTCTTCTTGATGATCGCATTGTTCCGATCGATCCCGCCGACGTGGGCGATGCCACGACATCGACGATCACCGCTCTCGGGCTGGGTGATGTCGTTCCGGCCTCCTGCGCCATAGTCAACCCAGGTCTAACCTTGCGTCCGCTGAGCCCGGTTCACGGACGGGCGCGGCAAATGGCGGATGGCGCGCTTGTTCTGGATTGGGTGCGCAGATCGCGCGGCGGGTGGATCTGGCCCGACGAAGTGGAACTGGCGCTCAACGAGCCGGAAGAGCTGTGGGAGATCGCCTACGGCTCGGCTGTCAGCCCTGCGCGGGTGTGGCGGACAGGCGCTTCGATGCTCGAACTTACGGCAGCTCAAGTGGCCGAACTGGCCGACCTGCCCGGTGAAGCCCTTTTCTTCGTCAGGCAGATCGGACGCCAATCGCGCTCCTTGCCCTTGATTATCTCAATGCCCGCCTGAGCGGCTGACCGAAAGGCAATCCCATGACTGATCCTGTGAGCTATTCGACTTCGACTCCAAGGCTCGGGCTGCCGATGCTGTTTGTCGGTCAGACGCAGAAGGAGACAACCGTCAACGAGGCCTTGGCCATGATCGACATGATCGGCGGCGGCGGAGTGCTTGGCCTGCGCAACGATCCTCCTGCGTCGCCGACGGCAGGGCAGGTGTGGATTGTGGGCACCACCCCTACCGGAGCATTTGCCGGACAGAGCAACTGCATTGCAGGCTGGACCGATGGCGGATGGCGGTTCGTCAAGCCGGTGCAGGGCATGAGGGTGCACGATCTGCAAAGCAATGCGACGAGACTTTTCGACGAGACCTGGAAGGTGGTTGTTGCCCCTGCCGCGCCCACAGGCGGGGCGGTCGTCGACTCGGAGGCTCGTGCATCTCTCGTGCTCGTCATCCAAGCATTGAAAGCAATTGGCATCTTTTCTGACAGTTAAGCGGAACCAATTGGCCCTTTCGGCATTGCAGGAGGACATGAGGGCGCAATCAACAGGAAATTGCACTGCACAATGGAGTCAATCCGTTGTTTTCGTGCAACACTTGGTGTGTTTGTCCGCTTGCATGACCACTTTGGAACCGGTAGACAACCTGCACGACGTGGCATGATGTCGCTAAAAGGGGAAACGATAATGCGGAAACTGGTCCTGGGCCTTGCCCTGGCCTCGAGTGCCTTGGCATCTCCGGCGCTTGCACGAGATGACTCCTGGTACGTCGAAGCCGACGCCGGCGCGATGATTGTTGAAGATGCTGATGCAGTCTTTGGCACCACGCCGGTCACGATCAACACCCACACTGGGTATGACTTCGGCGGTATCGTCGGCTATGACTTCGGCGGTTTCCGTCTGGAAAGCGAAGTTGGTTATCGCCGCGCTTACAATGACTCGGTCGACCTTCCCGCTGGCCTTGCTGACAACCCCCAGGGCCACGCTGATGCGCTCAGCTTCATGGTCAACGGTCTTCTGGATTTCGGTCCTGACGATGGCATTCAGGGCTTTGTCGGCGGTGGTGTCGGCGTTGCCCGCACCAAGTTCTTCACCAACGCTGCCGGCGGTGGCATCAATGGTCGCGGCTTCGGCCTGAACGATTCCGACACTGGTTTTGCATGGCAGGCATTGGCCGGCATCCGCGCGCCAATCAGCAGCAACGTCGACGTTGGTCTGAAGTATCGCTTCTTCAACGCCGACAAGGTCGATCTGGTCGACGTCAACGGCCGTGCAGGGCAGACCCGCTTCCGGTCGCACTCGATCCTCGGCACGCTGAGCTACAACTTCGGTGGCGCTGCACCGGTAGAGGAAGCGGCTCCGCCGCCCCCGCCGCCCCCGCCGCCCCCGCCGCCGCCTCCTCCCCCGCCCCCGCCGCCGGCTCCGGTCTGCAACAAGGGTCCGTACATCGTGTTCTTCGACTGGGATAAGTCGGACATCACGCCGGAAGCAGCGACGATCCTCGACAATGCGGTTACCGCATATGGCAACTGCGCAAGCGTTCCGATCATGCTTGCAGGTTATGCCGACCGTTCGGGTACCGTGAAGTACAACCAGGCTCTCTCGGAACGCCGCAACGTGGCTGTCCGTGGTTACCTGACCACCCACGGCATCCCCGATGGCTCGATCACCAGCCAGGCCTTCGGCGAAAGCAACCCGCGCGTTCCGACCGCGGATGGCGTTCGCGAACTCCAGAACCGTCGCGTGGAAATCACCTACGGTCCGGGTTCGGGCATGTAATCTTCGGCTTTGCCGGAAATCGAACGAGGGGTCGGAGCAATCCGGCCCCTTTTTCGTTATGCTTGCAGCGCGATGACGCTGATGGAGACAATCATGAAATTCCAGGCTGCAAGTAAACTGGCTGCGGCTCTCCCGCTTGCCTGCACTGCCCTTCTCGGTGCGTGTGCGACAACAGAGTCCGCTGATAGTGCCAAGGTTCTGGCCACCGCCAATCTTGCTGATGGAACGGGCAAGTCTGTTGGCACGGCCCGGATCGAGCAAACCGGCACAGTCATGCGACTTGTCGCAGAAGTGACCGGCCTGAGTACTGGCGATCACGGCATCCATCTTCATACGACGGGCAAGTGCGAGGCTCCGGCCTTTGCATCGGCAGGCGGCCATCTCAATCCTGCGTCGCACCAGCACGGTTCGATGAACCCTGCCGGTCCTCACCTCGGCGATCTCCCCAATGTCACGGTCGGTGCCGACGGCAAGGGAACGCTAAGCTTCGTGCTCGCCGGCAACGCGGCAGAAGTTGCCGCCAGCCTGTTCGATGCCGACGGAACGGCCGTAGTCGCCCACGCCAGCGCGGATGACTACAAGACCGACCCGAGCGGCAACAGCGGTGGCCGGATTGCCTGCGGCGTGCTGAACCGCCCGGCCTGACCCGTCAGATCGACTCACCGGCGGAGCGGGCGCGGCTGTCGAGGCTCGCCTGCGCTGCCGGGACGGTCCTGATCGCGATCACCAGCAGGACGAGGCCGATGGGTACCGACACAAGCGTCGACAGGACTCCCATGGCAAGATTGTCTCCGTGGGTCGCTGAAACATAGCCTGCCATGAACGGTCCGAGTGCAAGGCCAACAAGCGTTGTCGCCAGGAAGAACGTGGCCGTTGCAGTTCCGCGCATGCGCGGCAGGACCAGCGCCTGGCTCGTAGCGGCCGCTCCGCCTAGAGCGCTGCTCGACATCGACTGCGCCACGAACAGTAGAGCCACGAATGCCCCGAAACTGTCGGCGCTGAAGGCGAGAACAAGTGGCAGAATCGGTGCCAGCAATCCGAACAGCGTGACCATCACCCGCCCTGCTGCCCAACGGCGATGCAAGTGGTCGGCCATTCTCCCGCCAAGAATGACGCCGAGGAATCCGGCAAGAGCACCGGGAGCACCGATGAACCAGCCGAGCTGTCCCTTGTCGATGTCGAAAACCCGCTCGGCGTAAGGCGCAGCCCAGTAGGACGTCGCGTAGGAGGTAAATGCAACCATGCCGTATCCGAGCGTCGTGCAGAGGAAGGCCGGCGTTGCCCAGATGAGCCGGAAGGTCGGCAGGTCCTGCGCCCGCAGCGCGCTTGCCCAGCTGTAGACGGCGTAGATGCCCACGCCGAGGAATATCCACTGCTGGCGTGTCGATGTGCCGAGAAGAATGGTCAGCACCTGAACCGAGAGGCCAATCATGGCAGCAACCGCCAGGTTGGCGACCAGAGCTTTGGGGCCTCGGCGAACCGCACCGATCAGGGTCAGTGGTGGAATGACATTGAGCAGCTCTGCGAAGAAGCCGCGGAAAGGCCGCTCGCTGCTCGGCGTAGGCAAGCCATCGATCGCTCCCCGGATGGGCTCACGCAACGTGGCTACCCAGAGCGCAAGCGCAACGCCGGGAAGCCCCACCGCCATGAACGCCGCTTGCCAGCCGATTAGCCCGAAAGGGCCACCCATCGGGTACGCAGCGTTCCAGCGCTCCACCACCATTCCGCCGACCAGAAGCGAAAGACCGCCGCCAAGGAAGAGACCCGAAGAGTAGATCGCCAGAGCGGTCGCGCGCAGACGTTGGGGAAAATAGTCCGAGATCAGCGAATAGGCGGCAGGGCTTGCGGTTGCCTCACCAACGCCGACGCCAATGCGGGCGGCCGTCAATTGCGCTCCACTGCGAGAAAGGCCCGACACTGCGGTCATCACCGACCATACGGCAAGGCCCACGCTCATCAGCCGCACGCGATGCCAGCTGTCAGCCAGTCGGCCCAGAGGTATCCCGAACAGCGAATAGAACACCGCAAAGGCGGTTCCGTAAAGGAAGCCCAGATCGGCGTCGGTGAGCGACAGGTCCTTCTTGATATCGTTGGCGAGGATCGAGAGGATCTGCCGGTCAACGAAGTTCAGGATATAGACCAGCACCAGAATGCCGAGCACGTACCAGCTGTAAGCGGTGGCCTCCTGCGCATGGGGGCGAGACGAGTCTCGATCCGGGTCTTCGCTAGTCTTCGCCGTACCGGGTTCCGTCATGCAGGCCTGCCTCTTCAAACCCTGCGCGCCTCAGGCGACAACTGTCGCAGGTGCCGCAGGCTCTCCCGTCCGGAAGGGGATCGTAGCACGACCAGCTCTGGCCGGCCTCGAGCCCCAGTCGCGCTGCTTCCTGCGCGATCTCTGATTTCTTGAGGTGCTGCAGCGGAGCATGCACCTTCACGGTCCCGCCATCGTTGCCGACCCGCGTGGCGACACGGGCAAGACCCTCGAAGCCCTGCACGAACTCGGGCCGACAATCCGGGTAGCCCGAATAATCCAGGGCGTTGACGCCGATGAACAGGTCGTTCGATCCTGCGGCTTCTGCCCAGGCCAACGCGAGCGACAGGAACACGAGATTGCGGGCCGGGACATAGGTGACGGGAATGTCATCCCCCACGCCATCCTTGGGCACCGCGATGTCGGCGGTCAGCGCGGAGCCCCCGAACTGGCGCAAGTCGAGCGGCAGGATCACATGGCGCTCCACGCCAATCCGCTCGGCGATGACCTTGGCCGCATCAAGCTCCACCCGGTGACGCTGGTTATAGTCGATCGTCAAGGCAAGGACGCGAAAGCCCTGCTCCTTTGCAAGGCCCGCGCAGACCATCGAGTCGAGCCCACCCGATAGTAGAACAACGGCGAGCGGGGCTTGGGGTGCTGACTGGCTTTGCAACATTGCCAATGGGCTAGCCGCGTGGCCTGCGCGATGCAATGGTCTCGCGGGTAACTTTATGCTGCTGTCACCAGCGGCCGCTCAGCGTCCGCAGGGGCCAAGCCGACGTGCTTCGGCAACGAAATTGAATGGCAGGCCGTTGTCGATGCCTTGGGTTTCGAGCTGGGCCAGACGCGGATTCTCGAACCTGACCCGCGTGTGCCCATAGCCGCCTGCTGGGCAGGTATACTGCACTGTGACCATCGTCGGCGAATCATCGATGACGAAACGGCGGCAAGCTTCGCCGCGGTGTCGCACCTGAATCAGCTTGCGCCCGTTATCGACGCAGATCTGTACGGTATCGGCCTCGTCTCGGGCGCGCACTTCCCAAAGGCCCGGCTCGAGCCGGTCCAGCATCGCAAGCGCAGGCCCTTGCGCGAGACCGGAACTCGCAAGGAACCCTGCCCCCGCAATCACGGCCAAGACGCAGGCGCGGCCTGTGCCGCGCAGAGGGCGAACTCCTGAAGACATGCCGTTCTCTCGCACCCGGAAGCAGCGGCGTCTGTGCCGTTGCTCACTTGTGTCTGATCATATCACCGGCGGGCCTGCGATGAAACGCCCCATGACAGCGCTGAAGTGTGAAAATTGCTGTCACATTTCACGCCATGGGCCGCAATCAGGGGACGTCGATCTCGAACTTGCGCGAACAGAACGCGCAGTCGACCACGATCAGCCCGTCCTCGTTCTCCATCTCGGCGCGTTCCGCAGCGCCGAATCGCGAGAGCACTTCGCGGTAATAGTCTGCGGTGCAGCGGCATCCGCGCGACAAGCGCAGGCCTGACTCGGCGCGAATTTCGGGTTCTTCGTGGAACAGGCGCCAGACCACGGTTTCGAGGTCGAGCGCAGGATCGACCAGTTCGTCCTGCCTCACAGATCCGCCCAGTATCGAAACGTGCTCCCACTCTGGATGGTCCAGTTGGACATGGAGCCGCTCGCGCCCTTCCTCGCCTTCGGGAAGATGCTGGAGCAGCAGGCCTCCGGCGATGCAGCCCGTGGGCGTCGTCTCAACTGCGACGCGGATCAGCGTGGGCACCTGTTCCGACTGGAAGAAGTAGCTCTCGCAAGCCTCTGCCAGAGATGACCCCTCAAGCGGAACTACGCCCTGATAACGTTGCCCGCTGGTCGCAAGGTCGAAGGTAATCGCAAGATAGCCCTCGCCAAACAGCGAGAACAGAGAAGGCACAGGCCCCAGTTCATCAAGCCGCGCGCGGTCGTGGCGGATATAGCCGCGCAACTCGCCATTGCGATAATCGCAGACCAGCAGGTCGACCACGCCGTCCTGCGTCTGTGCCTGCAAGGTCAGCTGGCCTTCCTGATCCTTGAGCAGCGATCCGAGCAGCGCGGTGATCACCAGCGCCTCGGCGAGCAGGTGGCGGATCGGCGCCGGATAGGCATGGGCGGACAGGATGGTGTCGAGCACCGGCCCCAACCGCACCGCACGCCCGCGCGCGTTCCTGTCGGGCAGGGTAAAGTGCATCACCTGGTCGAAACCAGTGGAGGGTACCATGTCGTTCACGGCTGTCTTGTCCTTCAGATCTGGCCGAATGCCCAGCGCAGGACCGACTTCTGGGCGTGGATGCGGTTCTCCGCCTCGTCCCACACCACCGAGCGCGGCCCGTCGATGACCGCATCGGTCACTTCCTCGCCACGGTGTGCAGGCAGGCAATGGAGGAACAGGGCGTCGGCCTTGGCCTGCGCCATCAGGGCCTCGTTCACCTGGTAGGGCTCCATGGCGGCGAGCTTCGCTTCTGCATGGGCCTGCCCCATCGAGATCCATGTGTCGGTGACGACCATGTCGGCACCGCGCACCGCTTCGACCGGGTCGCGGACGATTCTGATATTTGCCCCGGCAAGCTGCGCGGCCTCAATCATTCCGGCATCGCTTTCGTAGCCCTCGGGTACGCCGATACGGACGTTGAACTTCATCAGGCCGGCTGCTTCGACAATCGAGTTGAGCACGTTGTTGCCATCGCCCAGCCACGCCACCTCGAGCCCGGGAAGAGCCTTGCCATGCTCGATCACGGTCAGCAGGTCCGCCATGATCTGGCAGGGGTGTGACAGGTCGGTGAGGCCATTGATCACCGGAACGCTGGCATAGCGGGCCAGTTCCTCGACCTTGGCATGGTCATCGGTGCGCAGCATGATCGCATCGGCCATGCGGCTGAGCACGCGTGCGGTATCGGCAATGGTCTCGCCCCGGCCGAGCTGCGTTGTGCCCGCATCGAGGATCAGGGCCGATCCTCCAAGCTGGCGCATGGCGATGTCGAAAGACACACGGGTGCGAGTCGAGTTCTTCTCGAACACCATGGCGAGCACGCGCCCGGCCAGCGGCGCATCGCTATCCGGCTGGCCCTTCGGCAGGCCAGCGCGCGCTGCCTTGCGGTCGATGGCATCGTTGATCATCGCAGCGACAGCGTTGCCGCCCGCGTCGGTCAGGTTGAGAAAATGCCTCTGGATCACGTAACCGGCACCTCCGGGGCATAGCTTGCGGCAGCAGCCGAGAGCCGCTCCATGAATTCGTCGATGTGGCTGTCGTCGATGACCAGCGGCGGGATCACGCGCACGGTGTTGTCGCCGGCCGAAACGGTCAGCAGCTGGTGGTTGTCGCGCATGTGCGCCACGAAGGGACGCGGCTCGACCTTCATCATCAGGCCGAGCATCAGGCCGCGCCCGCGCACGCCGATGAACAGGTCTGGGTAGTTGCCGATGAACTGCTCGATGCGTCCGCGCAGCCGCTCACCCTTAGCGCGCACTTCGCCGAGGAATTCCTCGTTGGCGACCACGTCGAGCACGGCTTCGCCCGCTGCCATGGCCAGCGGGTTGCCGCCATAAGTGCTGCCATGCGTGCCAGCGACCATGCCGCGCGCCGCCTTCTCGGTGGCAAGGCATGCGCCCATCGGGAAACCGCCGCCGATGCCTTTGGCGGTTGCCATGACGTCGGGCGTGATGCCGTACTGTTCGTAGGCATAGAGCGTGCCGGTACGTGCAACGCCGCACTGCACTTCGTCGAAGATCAGCACGAGGTCATGCTCGTCGCACAGCGCGCGCAGGCCCTGCAGGAATTCTTCCGAGGCATCGCGGATGCCGCCTTCGCCCTGGATCGGTTCGACGAGGAAGCCTGCCGTGTTGGGACCCATCGCTGCCTTGGCGCCTTCGAGGTCGTCGAAATCGACGTACTTGAAGCCTTCGAGCAGGGGCAGGAAGCCCTTGTGCATCTTCTCTTGGTTGGAGGCGCTGATCGTGGCCATCGTGCGGCCATGGAAGGCGTTCTTGAAGGTGATCAGCTCGTACTTGTGATCATTGCCCACTGCCGAGTGGTAAGCGCGCGCAGTCTTGATCGCACACTCGACCGCTTCCGCCCCCGAATTGGTGAAGAACACTGTGTCGGCAAAGGTCAGATCGACCAGCCGCTGTGCCAGATGCTCGCCCTGCGGGCTGCCATAGAGGTTCGACACGTGCATCAGCGTCGCCGCCTGGCGTTGGATCGCGCCGATCAGGTGTTCGTTCGAATGGCCGAGCAGGTTCACCGCGATGCCGCTGGCGAAATCGAGGTAGCGGGTGCCGTCCTCGGAGATCAGGTGGCAATGCTCGCCTCGCACCGGACGCACGCCGCACCGGGGGTACACGGGCATCAGCGGGGTGATCGACATAGTGCTCTCCTGTCAGTTTCGAAAGTTACGAGATTGCGCAATAATACTGCGCAGTCCGAATGGGAAAAGGGGAATCGACAAACGACAAATGGCGGCCCCTAAGGACCGCCATCTGTGCGCGTATTTGGTTGCAGGCCGCCGGTCAGACTACCGGAAGCGATGCAATCGGGATCAACCCTGAATCGGCACCAGGTTGACCGCCGAGTGCTTGCCTCGTCGATCGACCTCAAGGTCGAATTCCAGCTTGTCGCCTTCATTCAGCTCGCGCAGGCCCGAACGTTCGACGGCACTGATGTGCACGAACGCGTCCGGCTGGCCGTCGTCACGCGTGATGAAGCCGAAGCCCTTCATCGCGTTGAAGAACTTGACCGTGCCGGTAGCCTTTTCGCCGGTCAGCTCACGCTGCGGCGCTGCGGGCTTCGAAGCAACGGGAATGACATCGCCGACGACCTGAAGGTCTGCAGCCGAAATCTTGCCGCCGCGATCGACGAGGTTGAATTCAAGCGTCTGACCTTCGGCCAGGCCTTCGAGACCTGCGCGTTCCACGGCGCTGATGTGGACGAACACGTCCTCACCACCGTCTTCGCGCGAGATGAAGCCGAAGCCCTTCTGGCCGTTGAAGAACTTGACGACGCCCTTGCCGGTACCGACAACCTGGGCAGGCATGCCGCCGCCGCCGCCGCCGCCACGACCGCCGCCGAAGCCGCCACCGCCGCCACGGGCACCGCCGCCGCCGAAGCCGCCGCGATCACCGCCGCCAAAGCCGCCACGATCACCACCGCCGAAGCCACCGCGATCGCCGCCACCAAAGCCGCCACGACCACCGCCACCGCCGAAACGATCACCGCCACCGAAGCCGCCACGGTCACCAAAACCGCCGCCGCCAAAGCCGCCACCGCCGCCGCCGTAGGGATCAAAACCGCCTTCGTCGCCGAATCCGTCGCGCTTGTCTCTGCCGCGACCGCGCCGCCCTCTGTCAAAACCCATAGAAATCAATAGACCTTCAATCCGCCCCAACCTTCACGGCACCGCTGGCCGGACGCGGGAACCGGCGGCGCGACGTAGGAATCGGTTCCGGGCTTCAGGGCGCCGGGCCACTCCTTTGCGGGCAAGACTATAGAGCAAAAAAACGCGACCGCTAACGGAATCGACAAGCGCGCCACAATTCGTCCCGAAAACTGTGGCTTTTGTGCCGATTTGAGCGCTATTGCGCCGCTCTTGCCCATTGGGCAGAACTGGACTGGATAGCTGGCTGGCCCTGCCATCCAGTTCAGGACTCGGTGTTTTTGTGCACCCCGACAATCAGGAGGCGGCCTCATGTTTCGCAAGATCGACGAGAAGACTTTCGCCAGCCCCCAGATCGGCGAGGCCGAAGTGGCCTATGCCAAGGCGCTTGGTATCGGGCTCATCGTGAACAACCGCCCCGAAGGCGAATCGGACGACCAGACCCCGGGGGCTGACATCGAAGCCGCCGCGCGCGCCGCCGGGATCGATTATGTCGCCATTCCAGTCAGTCACGCCGGGTTCTCGATGCCGCAAGTCGAGGCGATGCAGCAGGCGCTGGCGAAAGCGGGCGATAAGCCGGTTCTTGCCTATTGCCGTTCCGGCACCCGCTCGACCCTGCTCTGGGCACTCGCGCAGGCCCGCTCCGGCATCAGCCCCGACGAGATCGCCACCAAGGCTGCCGGAGCCGGCTACGATATCAGCCCGATCCGCGCGACGGTCGACATGCTGGCCGCGCAGGCAGGCTGAGGGCTGCAGGCAGGGGGCAAAGCAGACGTGACGGAAAGTTCGGGCTTCGATATGGCCCAGATTCTGGCGCTTCCGGCAGTCGCCAAGGCCTTGCAGGTGCTCGGTTCGCTGGTGGCGATCCTCGTGCTGGCATGGCTCGCCCGGCGGCTGAGTCTCGGCGGCGATCCGCGCATTGCCAGCCCCGAAGAGGCCCGCGCCCTTGCTGAAGATGCGATCTGCGGTTTCGATGCGCAGGCTGTTGTCGTCGACCGTGCGGGCATCGGCGCACTTGTCCGCGATGCCGCAAACCGCGTCCTGCTGATCCGCCAGCACGGCAGCCATTTCGCCGCTCGTGAGCTGACCAGCCATGCTGGCGTAAGGCTGGACGGGCGCTTCCTCACCATCACCACCGACGATCGCCGCTTCGGCACGATCACGCTCGATCTTGGCGAGCAGGCCCAGGTCTGGGCCGCCAGCCTGCGCCGCCTGGGGGCATCGGCATGAAACCCATCGACGTCGTTACTTACGCTGTCCCGTTCTTCGTGATCCTCGTGCTTGCCGAGATGATCTGGGCCGCCCGCCGCGCGCCCGAGAAGTACGAGCCGCGCGATACGCTCACCAGCCTCGCGCTTGGCCTCGGCAGCACCGTAGCGGGCGCGCTGACCGCAAGCGTGGTCTTCGCCGCTGCGATGTGGCTTTACGAACATCGCGTCCTGACCGTGCCGAACGTGTGGTGGGCATGGATCGCCTGCTTTGTGCTCGACGATTTCAACTACTACTGGGCCCACCGCACCGGCCACCGCGTCCGCTGGTTCTGGGCGAGCCACGTGAACCACCACTCAAGCCAGCACTACAACCTCTCGACCGCGTTGCGGCAGACCTGGACCGGCTTTTTCGCGCTGTCCTTCGTCTTCCGCATCTGGCCCGCGTTGATCGGGTTCCACCCGGCGATGCTGGTCACGGTCGGCGGCGCGAACCTGATCTACCAGTTCTGGATCCATACCGAGACTGTCGGGCGCATGCCACGCTGGTTCGAGGCAGTATTCAACACGCCTTCGCACCACCGCGTCCACCACGCCACGAACCCGCTCTATCTCGACCGCAACTATGCCGGAGCGCTGATCGTCTGGGACCGCCTGTTCCGCACCTTCCAGCGCGAGCGCGACGACCTTGCGATCCGCTACGGCATCGTCAAGCAGCTCGGCAGCTTCCATCTGCTGCATGCCGCGTTCCACGAATGGCGCGGGATGCTTGGCGACTTCTGGTGCGCGCCCTTGCGCTACAAGCTGTCCTATCTGGTCCGGGCACCCGGCTGGAGCCACGACGGCAGCCGCGAAGGCTCCGACGTGATCCGCGCACGCTGGCTGGAACGTCAGTCGGCGGAATGAAGCCTCAAGGCTTCTTCGCAGCAAGCTTCTCGGCCTCGGCGATCGCCGCCTTGGCGATGGGCTCCATCACCGCATAGCCCTTGGCGTTGGGGTGGATGCCGTCAGGCGCGATGTCGGGGTTCATCCCGCCTTCGGCATTGACCAGCGCCGAATGGTAATCTGCAAAGACCGCGCCGCGCGCTTTGGCATAGTCCTTCAGCCAACCGTTTAGCGCCACCACCTGCCTTGCTGGCGAGAGCTTCGGCTTCCACGGGAACTTCGCTGCCGGAAGGATGCTGCCGATCACCACGCCGATGCCGTTCGCCTTGGCCATGTCGACCATGGCGGCGACATGGTTGGTGTACATCTCGGCGCTGTTCGGCCCGGTGTTTCCGGCCAGATCGTTGGTGCCGATCATGATGTGCACGACCTTGGGGCGCAGGCGTACCACGTCCTGATAGAACCGCACGAGGATCTGCGGGCTGGTCTGCCCGCTGATCCCGCGACCCACCGCGCCGGAAACGAACAGCGAAGGCGCCAGACCCACCCAGTTCTCGGTGATCGAATCGCCGATGAACACCACGCGCGGCGCCTGTGCGATCTGCTTGTCCGCTTCGGCATAGCGGCACTCCCACGCCCAGTCATACTGACGGACGTAAGGATGCCCGAACCACAGGCCCGGTTCGGTCGGGCAGGGCTTCTCGATCATCCCGTCGCCCGGCGGTTGCACCGGAGGCGATGGTGGCGGGAAAGTTGGCGCTGCGGCCCGGTTCTGGGCCAGTGCCGGCGTCGCCGCCACGGTCAGAAGGATCGCCAGCGCCAACCGCATCAGATGATCCCCACGGCCTTCCCGGCGCGTTCGAACATGCCGATGATCGTCTGCACTTGCTCCGCCGAATGCTCGGCGCACAGCGAGCAGCGCAGCAGCGTCATGCCCGCAGGCGTCGCCGGTGGCCGCGCAAGGTTCACGTAGAGCCCTTCATGCAGGAGCGCTTCCCACATCGCCGCGCCGCGCTCCAGATCGGGCATGATCACCGCGATGATCGCGCTCTGCGCCTCGCTGGTGCCAAGCTGGAAGCCCTTGTCGCGAAGACCCTTGTGCAGGGTCTTGGAATTCTCCCACAGATGCGCGCGCTTGTTGCCTGCATGCATCAGCTTGCGGATCGAAGTTGCCGCGGTGTGCACCACGCTCGGCGGAAGCGAGGCGGTGAACACATAGGGACGGCACACCAGCCGCATGATCTCGAACTTGGGATGGTTGGAAACGCAGAAGCCGCCGACCGTGCCGACCGACTTCGAGAACGTGCCGATCACGAAGTCCACGTCCTCGAGGCAGCCCTGGTCCTCTGCCACGCCGCGCCCGTTGGGGCCGATGAAGCCCATCGAGTGCGCCTCGTCCACCAGCACCATCGCGCCGTTTTCCTTGGCGATGCGGATCATTTCCTTGAGCGGGGCGATATCGCCCAGCATCGAATAGACGCCTTCGAGCACCACCAGCTTGCCTGCGCCTTCGGGCACGCGCTTCAGGCGCTTTTCCATCGCCTCGATGTCGTTGTGCTTGAATGGCACCACCTCGGCATCGCCCATCTTGCAGCCGTCCCAGATCGAGGCGTGGCTGTCGATGTCGAGGATGATGTAGTCACCCTTGCCGGCGATAGTGCTGATGATGCCGAGGTTGGCTTGGTAGCCGGTGGAGAACACCATGGCATGGTCCATGCCATAGAACTCCTTGAGCGCTTCCTCGCAGGCGCGGTGCCCGGCGTAGGTGCCGTTGAGCACGCGGCTGCCCGTGGTGCCCGAGCCGAAATCGTCCAATGCCTGCTTGCCTGAAGCGATCACATCGGGGTCGAACGTCATGCCCATGTAGTTGTAGGTGCCGAGCAGGATCGTCTCGCGCCCGTTGCACACCGCCACGGTCGGGCTGATCACCCGCTCCATCACCAGGTTGAACGGGTCTTCCACCCCGCCTGCCAGCAGCGCACGGCGCTGCTCGATCAGCGGGTCGAACTTCGAAAACAGGTCGGTCATCTGCGATCTCTTATCCTGAAATCCATCCCACCCCGCTCATGCTGAGCTTGTCGATGCATGTGACGCAGTGCGAGCGTCCTTCGACAGGCTCAGGACGAGCGGTGGCGGGCGGCTGGTTGCCTCAACCCTGAAGCTTCGTCACCGCGTCGATCAGCTGGCCATAGGTCTCGATCTCGGCCTGCTGGTTCATGCTGATGATGATGTCGAAGTCGTCCTCGATGGCCGCCACGAAGTCCATCACCGTCAGGCTGTCCCATTCGAGGTCGCCGGCAAAAGTGGTCGCTTCGGTGACCGTGATGCCCTTCTTGTTGAAGGGTTCGATCAGTTCGGCGATCATTTCGGCGGTTTGGGCGCGGTCCATCAATTCTTCTCCAAGGAGCAGGAGAGGCCCCCTGCCAGACGATTAAGGCCGAAAAGCGGCCAATGCCGCCGCTTGTCAAGCACGCTGCCTCTGTGTCATCCCCGGAAATACGGATAACCGGCAAAAACGGGCGAGGGGAAACATGGCACAGATTGAGGGAAACACCGATCAGCCCTTGGCGGCACCCTCGCTGCCCTCGCCATCAGGCTACTCCAACCACGCGATCCATTTGGTGCGCACCTCGCAGCAGATCAACCTGACCTTAAGCCAGATGGCCGATACCAAGGCCTCGATCCTGATGGGCGCGACGTTCCTCGTGTTCACCATCGCCGTGGGCCAGGCCAAGAGCGGGGCGATGCCCTGGTCGCTGGGCGTGCTGGCGCTGTTCGCCTTCATCTCGGCAATGTGCGCGGTCTTCGCGGTGCTGCCCTCGGTCAGCGGCCCGAAGGCGGCCAAGCTGAACGACGGCAAGCCCAACAAGCTGTTCTTCGGCTACTTCACCCACATGGACGAGGGTGAATGGACCGAGTCCATCCTGTCCGAACTCCACGCCGACGAAACCGTGTTCCGGACCATGCTGCACGACATTTACCAGAACGGGCAGGTGCTCCAGCGCAAGAAGTACAAATACCTCGCCTACGCCTACAAGAGCTTCATGGCGGGCCTCTGCCTGACGGTCGTCACTTTCATCATCGAACACGCGCACAGCGCGGCCGCAGCGATGTAACTTCTACTCCCCTCCCGCAGGCGGGAGGGGTCGGGGGTGGGCAGTGCTCCCACGACCCTCTCAAACCAGCGCGTTCACCGCCGCCATGAACGGCCCGATCGAAACCGGCTTGGCCAGATAGCCTTCCGCCCCCGCCGCGCGGATCGTCTCTTCATCGCCCTTTCCGGCATAGGCCGTCACGGCAAGGATCGGGATCGCCTTCAGCTCGTCGTCGGCCTTGATCGCCTCGATCAGGTCTATCCCTGAGACGTTGGGCAGCTGGATGTCCATCACCACCAGTTGCGGCATGAACAGGCGGGTTTTCTCGATCGCCTCGCGCCCGTCGGCCACCGGCTCGACCTCGAAGCCCTTGGCGCGCAGCAGGTCGCAGAACAGCTTGCGGTTGAGGTCGTTGTCCTCGACAACCAGAATTCTTTTTGCCACTGACACGCCTGTTTCCGAAAGCACACCGCGCCACCCTTATTGCCCGTGAAAGGCCCTGACAATCATTCGAGAGCCTTCCTCCCCCGTCGATCCCGCCGCGCTGGCGCTGCAGGCATTGGGCTGGGTCCTGTCCGATGGTGACCGGGCAGAGCGCTTCCTCGCGCTCACCGGCCTGACGCCCGATGAGCTGCGCGAGCGACTGGGCGATCCGGCCATGCTCGGCGCCGTGCTCGATTTTCTCGCCAACCACGAGGCAGACCTTGTCAATGCGGCTTTCGCGCTCGACATCTCGCCCGAAACCCTGATTGCCGCCCGGAAGGAATTGTCATGAGTAGCCGCCCCCTGATCGTCAGCGATTGCGACGAGGTGCTGCTGCACATGGTCGCCCCATTCCGTGACTGGCTGGGCGAGAGCCAGGGCGTGACCTTCAAGATGGACAACGCCGATTTCTCGAAGGCCCTGCGCTATACGCAAAGCGGTGAACTGGTGCCGCCCGAACAGATATGGAGCCTGCTCAACAAGTTCTTCGATACCGAGATGTATCGTCAGCAGGCCATCGCAGGGGCGGTTGCGGGCATCAACGCAGTGGGCAAAGACGCCGACGTCGTGATCCTGACCAACCTTAACGACCACCGCCGCGACATGCGCGCGCGCCAGCTGGCCGATGTGGGCATCAATGCCCGCGTCTTCACCAATCAGGGACCGAAGGGCCCCGCGCTCAAGGCGATCCTCGACGAGTACAATCCCTCGCGCGCCCTGTTCATCGACGACCTGCCGCAGCACCACGATTCGGTCTCGCAATTGACGCCGGACGTGATCCGCCTGCACTTGTGCGGCGAGCCGCTGCTCGCTCCGCATATCGATTGTGCCCACCAGGCCGGCCACGCCCACGCCCGCATCGATGATTGGGAAGCGGCGCTGCCCTGGATACTTGAACAGATACATGGAGAAGACGCGTGACCGATTCCGTTGAAGCAAGGCTGGCTGCCCTCGGGCACACGCTGCCGCAGGCCGCCGCGCCCGTGGCCGCCTATGTGCCCACGGTCGAGGCGAACGGATTGCTCCATGTCTCGGGCCAGCTCCCCTTCATCGACGGCAAGCTGGTCACCGGCCGTCTTGGCGAAGATGTCAGCCTGGAACAGGGCGCTGTTGCAGCACAGGCTTGCGGCCTGATGATCCTCGCGCAGGTCAAGGCAGCCCTCGGCTCGCTCGACCGGGTGGAGCGCGTGGTCAAGCTCGGCGCCTTCATCAGCTCGACCGGTACCTTCACCGATCAGCCCAAAGTTGCCAACGGTGCTTCCGAACTGATGGTTGCGGCCTTTGGCGATGCCGGAAAGCACGCACGCAGCGCGGTCGGCGTTCCGGTCCTGCCGCTCGGCGCTGCGGTGGAAGTCGATGCTGTCCTTGCTGTTCGCCCTGCTTGACCGCTGGCTCGTCCCCGCGCCCGATCAGGCGCGGGTCGGCTGGCTGCGCGGCGTGGCTTACGCCCACCGTGGCCTGCACGGGAACAGTGTGCCCGAAAACTCCCCCACCTCCTTCACTCTCGCCATCGAGCGCGGGATGGGCATCGAATGTGATGTCCAGCGCACGGCTGATGGACAGGCGGTCGTCTTCCACGATTGGGAGCTTGACCGCCTGACCGCCGAGACCGGCCCGGTGATCGAACGCCGTGCCGATGCGCTGGCAAAGATCCAGCTCTCCGGCAGCACCGACTGCATCCCCACCTTGCGCGCGTTCCTCGACCAGGTCGCAGGCCGCGCCCCGTTGCTGATCGAGCTGAAATCCAAGCGCGATATCCGCGTCGCCCCCTTGTGCCTCGCCGTCCGTCGCGCGCTCGAAGGCTATCGCGGACAGGTCGCGGTGATGAGCTTCGATCCCCGCGTCAGCCGCTGGTTCGCCCGCCATTCGCCCCACATCGTCCACGGCCTCGTCGTGACCGAGGAGGGCAAGCGCACGATTCCCGCAACGCTGAAGCTGCATCTCGCCTTCTGGCAGGCCCGTCCGCAGTTCCTCGCCTGGGACGTCCGCGACCTGCCGAGCAAGTTCACCGCCGCCCAGCGCAAGCGCGGCTTCCCCGTCCTGACATGGACCGTTCGCTCCGCTGACCTGGCCGCCCGCGCGGCCGACTGTGCCGATGGACCTATTGCCGAGGGCGCAGGCGTCGGGGCATGACCCTCGCGTGACCTATACCGCGCGCATTCACAAGTCCGTCTCGGAAATCGCCGCCGAGGACTGGGACCGGCTGGCAGGCGACGGCAATCCATTTATATCCCACGCTTTCCTGCAACTGCTCGAGGACTCCGGCTCGGTCGGCGGCCGCTCCGGCTGGTCCCCGCTGCCCATCGTGATCGAAGGCGATGACGGCAAGCCCGCCGCCGCGCTGCCTGCCTATCTCAAGAGCCACAGTCAGGGCGAATACGTGTTCGACCATTCGTGGGCGGACGCATGGACGAGGGCAGGGGGCAACTACTACCCCAAGCTCCAGATTGCCGCCCCCTTCACCCCCGCCACCGGCCCCCGCCTGCTGCTGGGAGACCGCTCGGACCTTGCCCTCCCGCTCCTGCGCGCTGCCGAACAACTGTGCGACAACAACGGCCTCTCCTCGGCCCACGCCACTTTCATAGAACCCGCCCAGATGCCCCTGTTCGAACAGGCCGGCTGGCTCCCCCGCTCGGACATCCAGTTCCACTGGGAGAACCGCGGCTATTCCAGCTTCGCCGATTTCCTCGGCGCACTGAGTTCCGAAAAGCGCAAGAACCTGCGCAAGGAGCGCGCCAAGGCGCAGGACGGCGTCGAAATCCGCCAACTCACCGGCGATGCCATCCGCCCCGAGCACTGGGACGCCTTCTGGGTGTTCTATCAGGATACGGGCATGCGCAAATGGGGCCGCCCCTACCTGACCCGCGCCGCCTTCGATCTGATCGGCGAACGCATGGCCGACAAGGTCCTCCTCGTCCTCGCCTTCGACGGCGACGAACCGGTGGCAGGCGCCCTCAACTTCATTGGCAAGGATGCGCTCTATGGCCGCTACTGGGGCGCCGTGGTGGAGAAGCCCTTCCTCCACTTCGAACTCTGCTACTATCAGGCGATAGACGCCGCCATCGCACTCGGGCTGTCACGCGTAGAAGCGGGCGCCCAAGGCGGCCACAAGCTGGCGCGAGGCTACGAACCCGTCCAGACCCTCTCGGCCCACTACATCGCCGACCCGAACTTCCGCAGCGCCGTGGCCGATTTTCTCGAACGCGAACGCGCAGGGGTGGCGCAGGACCAGATGGTGCTGGGCACGAGGACGCCGTTCAGGAAGGTGTGAGAGGAGCCGCGCTCGTTACCGCAAGCTCGTCATGCTGAACTCGTTTCAGCATCCATCTACCCCAGAGCGCGGAGGCTCCCGGTCGAGAGATAGACGCAGAACCGAAGGTCAGCGCGGCTAAACAAGTTCCGGCTGTCGGCTGAATTCACGGAGTTGGCCGCCTCGACGGAGATGCTATGAGTCAGGCAGGAGGCCCGTGAATGAAACGAACTGCGATTTGCGATGCCCACGTCAAAGAAGCCGGTCTTTCGGATGGTTCAGATGTCGTTGCTTTCGAGCGTCTCAAGCGCACATTGGCTGAGGCTTTCGCAGCTCCGGATTCAACCTACGTCTTGCGGACAGCAGACGACGTTATTGCGCGGAACAGAAAATCCTAGCGCGATTTTTCCAAATCAAGCCGCCGCCCGACCGCTCCGCAGCCATTCCCGCGCCCGGCGCTGGGCCTCGGCGATCTCCCGCGCCGTCATCTCGTCGGCTACATCCGCACGGCACTGTGCAGCTTCGTCGTGCCCGCCAACAGCGGCGAGGTTGAACCACTTGTGCGCCTCGATCAGGTCGCAGTCGACGCCGTGGCTGCCGGTCGAATAGGCCACGCCCAGATCGAACAGCGCGTTGCTGTCGCCGTTCGCTGCGGCAGCCAGACACGTTGCCACCAGCAGGTCGGCAATATCATGCGATTCGGCGATTGGTGCGGCTTCGTCCGCGACCAGCTTGATCCAGGCTTGTCCCATAACCTTTTACCCCCTTCAGGAAGTCCGAACCCCCGGACTTCCGACAAGGCAAAGGTCAACGATCTTGGTCAACAAATGGTTAACGCCACCCGCAATCAGTTTCAGCCGGAAACAGTTTGGGAAAACTCTGTGCGCCCGCTCACCCTTAAGTCGTCATTAATGCATCATATCTCCGCCTAATACCAACCTGCACTGACCCTGACCCATGAGGACGGTTTCTGGCGGTTATCGGCAAGAAGCGGCCGAAGGGGCGATGTGGTGCATCGTCACGAGGACGCGACGCTGTCCGATAGCCGCCAGAAACCGCCCGCAGGGTTGCCATATCCAGCCCGCTGGACTTCGTCGCAGCCTTGCCACGATGAACCACATCGCGGCTTCGGCTGTTCCTCGCCAGCAAGCTGGATATGGCAATCCTCATGGGTCAGGGTCAGTGCAGGTTGGTATAAGTGCTTGTGCGCGTCACGGGCCAATCCTATAGGCGCGCCAGCAGATGAGCCTGCGCGCTCGCCGGGGAAAACGGGCGGGGAGAATGCAGGCCGGGAGGGGCGGATAGCTTGTTATGCGGAGGGCCGAATGGCTGGGGTCTTGAGTGACGAGATTGACGTTCTGGCAAAAGCGCGACGCGCCCTGCCAGGTGACTATGTTCCTAGTGACAGCGAACCCTACATGAACGAGGCGCAGCAGGATTATTTCCGGCGCCTGCTGCTTGAATGGAAGAAGTCGATCCTCTCTGCCGCCGCCGGCACATTGTCGGCACTGCAGGACGGCCCGATTCGCGAACCTGACCTCAACGACCGCGCTTCGAGCGAGACCGACTGGGGCATCGAACTGCGCACCCGCGATCGCCAGCGCAAGCTGATCGCCAAGATCGATTCCGCCATGCGCCGGATCGATGAAGGCGAATATGGTTACTGCGAAGTGACCGGCGAGCCGATCGGCCTTGGCCGTCTGATCGCCCGTCCGATCGCGACGATGACGGTCGAAGCGCAGGAAGCCCATGAACGCAGAGAGAAAATCTCGCGCGATATGTGATGGACGGGGCTGCCTTCGGGCGGCCCCCCAACCATGACAATCAGGTTAACGCAAGCGCGCGCTAATCCCTTGTTTACCTTGCCCGTTTAGGAAGAAGCGACGAACATGCGCTATGCCCGCTCACGCGGGTGCGGAAGCCTCCGCAGGCGTGGGCAACTAGGGAACGGCAGGACCTTTGGTGAAAAGCATCGACCATCGGCAATTGGGGCGCGACAGCCTGTTCCTGATGGCGGAAGTGCGCCTTGCAGGGTCCGAGGCAGAGCACCGCGTGAAAGTGCGCAACCTGTCGGCCGGCGGCATGATGGCCGAAGGCGCGATGAAGGTGCTGCGCGGCACCCCTGTAGAGGTCAACCTGCGTAACATCGGCTGGGTCGATGGCGTGGTTGCGTGGATCCAGGACAACCGCTTCGGCATTGCCTTTATCGAGGAAGTTGATCCCAAGCTGGCGCGTGCACCGGTCGGCACCGGCCCGTCCACGCCGCGTTTCGTCAAGCCCGCGATCTCCACCCACGTCGGTCCCCTGCGCAAGATCTGACCTTCTGGACGCATCGGGCCTGCTGGCCTAGGCTCCCAGGATGATCCTGCGTCCTGCCGTCATTGCAGCCATGACTCTCGCGCTCTGCGCCTGCGGCAAGTCGCGTGACGGTACGCTCGAGATCGCGGTGATGGGCGATTCCGGCGCGCTCAAGGAACAGGGCCTGCGCCTGTCCCCCGCCGCACAGCTTGTCCGCTCGGCAACGCACGAAGGCCTCGTTGGCTTTGACGAACAGGGCCGAGTCGTCCCCGCTCTGGCTGATCGCTGGATCGTCACCGATAACGGCCAGAGCTACATTTTCCGCCTGCGCGATGGCACCTGGCCGGATGGCAAGCGCATCACCGCCGATGCCGCCGCTGCCGGCTTGCGCAAGACCTTTGCGGGACTCAAGGGCAGGGCGCTCGGCCTCGATCTCGCCGCGATCGACGAGGTCCGCGTCATGGCTGACCGCGTGATCGAGATCGATCTGTCTGCCCCGGTCCCCGAACTGCTCACCCTGCTCGCCCAGCCCGAACTCGCCCTCACCTGGCGCGGCAAGGGCACCGGCCCGATGGTGCGCGGCAATGATGAGGCCAGCGACGAAAAAGGCGCGCAGGTCTTCACCCTGATCCCGCCCGAACAGCGCGGCCTGCCCACGCAGCCCGATTTCGCACGCCGCGCCCGCAAGCTCGCTCTCACCTTCACCACGCCCGACAAGGCCGTCACACTGTTCAACGATGGCTATGCCGATGTCCTGCTCGGCGGCCGGATCGATACGATCCCGCTGGCCGGCTCCATCGGTCTCACCCGCGGCAACGTCCAGCTCGATCCGGTGATCGGTCTGTTCGGCCTGATGGTCGACAGCACCCAAGGCTTCCTCGGCGCCTCCGCCAACCGCGAGGCGCTGGCCATGGCGATTGACCGTGATGCCCTGATCGGCCGCTTCAACATCGGCGGCTGGCAATCCACCACCCGCGTCGTCTCGCCCGATGTCGAGGATGATCTCGGCACCATCGGCGAACGCTGGCAGGGCATGTCGATGGAGGAACGTCAGACCCAGGCCGCAGCGCGCGTCTCTGCGTGGAAAAGCGGGGGCAGGAGCATTCCCACCCTCAACATCGCAATGCCCGGCGGCCCGGGATCTGCCCGCGTGTTCGAGCAGTTGCAGGCCGATTTCGCCCGCATCGGCCTGTCTATCCGCCGCGTCGGTGAAAGGGACCGCGCGGACTTGCGCCTGATAGACGTGGCCGCGCGCTATGGCCGCGCCACTTGGTTCCTCAACCAACTGTCGTGCACCGTGCAGAAAGCGGTCTGCAGCCCGGTGGGAGACGAGCGCGTGGCCGAAGCGCGCAAGTCCGCCGATCCCGCCGCCCGCGCCGCCCTTCTGGCCGAGGCCGAGGCCGAGATCACGTCGGCCAACGGCTTCATTCCCATCGCGCGGCCCCTGCGCTGGTCGATGGTCCGCAGCGGCACTTCGGGATTTGCCGCCAACCCGTGGGGCTGGCATCCCTTGCCCCCGATGGCATGGCTCCCCAGATAAGGGGCATGGACCACACTTCCAACGCCGCTCGCCCGCAGCGCCTGCGCCCCGAACTGCCCGGCCTCGGCAACGATGCGGCCTCGGTGCGCCAGCGTGTGGAGATGCTCGAACGCGTGCTTGAACGCAGCTTCACCATCCCCGGCATCCGCCGCGACGTGGGCCTCGACGCCATCGCCGGTCTCGTGCCGGTGCTGGGCGACGTGCTGACCGCCGCAATGGGTGCCTATATCGTTTGGGAAGCGCGCAATCTCGGCCTGCCCAAGTGGAAGCTCTGGCGCATGGGCGCCAACGTCGCCTTCGACACCGCGCTCGGCGCCGTGCCGCTGGTCGGCGACGCCTTCGACCTCTTCTTCCGCTCCAACTCCCGCAACCTCAAGATCCTGCGAGCCCACCTCGACAAGCACCACCCCGAAGCCAAGGTGATCGAGGGATAACCAGCCCTCTCCCCTTCAGGGGAGAGGGCTGGGAGAGGGGACCGTCCCGGACTTGATCCGGGATGGTGGAGGGGAATGATTTGAACGATATAGTGTAGGCCAGTCATCTGGATAGGGACCGCCGCACGCTTCCTGCAAGCTCATTTCTGATAGAATGAAGTCCTGACCGTTCCAGATCCAGGCTGCGCTCATGCCGCAGTCTGCCAGACCGCGACCCTTGGCAAACATGCCCAGTTCTCCCGTCTTTGGATCAAACCAAGCATTCGTGAACCATGAAACGTTAGCCATATCTTCTGTAGCACCGAGGTAGGGGGTCGAGAGCCGTACTTGTCTCACGGCGCGCCCGTTACGTTGGACAATGAAAGCCAGCGATGATGTCTGGTAAGCTCCCCGGATGCATTCGACGAGAACGAGCGCGTCGGTTGCGGTTAATCCGTGGACCTCAAAGGGCTCGGTCAGGCTGTCACGCTCGCAGTCAAAATCTTTCAGCGAGACTTCCATCTTTCGGCGAAGTCTTGCTTCAATCTGTTGCGCTTCTTGCGTAGGTATGGCTGCTGCTATCGGCCGGTGGGGAACAAGCGGTATCGATGGTGCCGGCCTGACTGTAGACGCAGGTCTCGGACCTTGCCGAACGAGGGCGGCCTGTGTCCCCACAAGTCCTTGTCTCTCGTCTATGCGCAAAAGTGCTGCCGTCAGCCCATCGAGGCTGATGATTTTCTCGCCCCCGATAACAATTGAGTCCGCATTGCTGAGCCGCCTGATCAACTCTCTCACCACGGACGGCTCATGCGTCGTGAAGACTGTTTCAGTGTCTTCACGGGTTATGCGCCATGCAGGCGAAGTGAGTGTAAAGACCAGCCCATCTATCTCGACTGCCGGGTGATCCCCTACCGTCGCCTGGGTGACAATTTCAACTTCAAGCCGATCTGGTCCTCCAGCGGCGCGGTGTATGCTCATCTGGGAAGCGTGAATCTCCGGATAATCATCCCGGTCGCCGGAGACGCTTCTGGCCGGGGGTGATGCGCGTTCGCTATGGCCCAATGACTTTGCCACGCAAGACAAGCCGTTATCGCATACGACAAACCATGACTTGTAGGTGTTGAAAGACTGGACGGGCAGGCTTGCGGCGATTGCCTGTTGCCCTGACAGAAGAACGCTCAAGGCAACCAATAACAATCGCATCAGCATTGCTCTTCCGATGAGGCCTAACCCTCAAAAATCAATCGCGATCCCGTTCTTCTCCCAGTCCCCGAAACGCGTCGGGTCGATGCCGTCCGGATCATCCCCGCGCTCGATGGCCTTGGGCGCAGGCGCGGGATCGTTGGTCCAGTGCGCGGGCGGGGTGAAGTCCGCGGGGCGCTTCGTCGCACGGGGAGTGGGCTTTTCCATGCCCTTGCAGATGGCGCGTCTCAGGCCGAACTGCAATTGCATATTGGGGCACAAGCGCCGATAGGCTCGTGCCATGTCCCGTTCCACACCCGCCGACGAAGTCCCCGGCGTCCCCGCCCGCCGCGCCGCGCTGCGGCTGCTCGATGCCGTGCTGCACCGTGGCGATCCGCTCGATCAGGCCGCGCCCCCGGTGCTGCGCGCGATCGAACGCGGCGATGACCGTGCGCTGGCGCTGGCCATCGTGCAGGAATCGCTCCGCTGGATGGCGGATCTCGATGCGCTGATCGATGGCGCGACGAAGCAGGCCTTGCCCGAAGATGCCAAGGTCCGCTCGGTCCTGCGCCTGATGCTGGCTCAGGCCCTGCGCCTGAACCTGCCCGGCCACGCCATCGTCGCCACCGGCCTGCCGCTATTGACCGGTGGCCCGCGCCGCCTGGCCCACGGCGTGTTCTCCGCCGTCACGAAAGGCGGCGCAAAGCTGCCCGAGGCTCCCACGCTCCCGCCCGCCGTCGCCGCGCGCTGGCAGGTCGCATGGCCCGAACGGCTGGATGCGATTGCCCAGGGCCTCGCCGTCCCGCCCCCGCTTGACCTCACCTTGCGTGATCCCTCGCAGACCGAGGCATGGGCCGAACGCCTCGGCGGCCAGTCGCTCGCCCCCGGCCACGTCCGCCTCGCCCGCGCCGGTGCCATCGAAGCGCTCGAAGGCTTCAGCGAAGGGGCATGGTGGGTACAGGATCTCGCCGCCAGCGTGCCCGCGCGCCTGTTGGGCGAGGGCAAGGGCCGCCGCGCCCTCGATCTCTGCGCCGCGCCGGGCGGCAAGACCCTGCAACTCGTCGCCGCCGGCTGGTCGGTCACCGCGCTCGACAAGTCCGCCCGCCGCACCGAACGCCTTGCCGAAAACCTCAAGCGCAGCGGCCTCACCGCCGAGGTCATCGTCGCCGATGCCCTGAACTTGCAGCCCGAAGGCCAGTTCGATGCCATCCTGCTAGATGCCCCGTGCAGCGCCACCGGCACCTGCCGCCGCCACCCCGATGTGCTCCACCGTCAGGCCCACATTGCCGAGCTGACCGCCCTGCAATCCGCCATGCTCGAACGCGCCGCCACCTGGCTCGCGCCGGGCGGCACGCTGGTCTATGCAGTCTGCTCGCTGGAGCGCGAGGAGGGCGAAATTCAGGCCCTTGCCTTTGACGCCCTCACGCCCGCCCCCATCACCGACGCCGAACTGCCCGCCACCCTAACCGCCACCAACGGCCGCTTCCGCTCCGATCCCGGCATGCTGGCAGAACAAGGCGGCATCGACGGCTTCTTCGCAGCGCGGTGGAGGAGGGGTTAGGCCCAAGCGAATCGACGAACGCGCCAGCCCTTCGTCGCCCCATGCCCGCTCGTCCACCTTTCGCATCCGGCACCGAAGTCAACCGTTGGCGCAGACAAGCCGAGAACGTTGGCTTTCGGAGTGTTTTTGACTAAAGCTGCCTGTCAGGTCACGACGCCGTTGCTGCCGTTCGTAATCGGATTTACTCAGCAGCAATGGAAACCACACCCAAGTTTCAACTGCTTCTGCTCGCGGCATTAGTCGGCGTGGCCATAGGTTGGTATGTAGGTGTAAGTTCGTCTGTGCCAGATCCGCAGTGGGTGAACGGAACATATCGCAACCCCTGCTGCGCCGACGTCGTGCTCTCTGATGGCGTGATGACAACACGCGGGTTGCGGGTAGGCTTTACCCTTGAGCATATGAAATTCGGCATGGTTGCCTATCCAGCACAACCTGTCGAAATTGAGAGCAATCGTGTTGTCGCTCGACCGAACGGTGCGACGACTTCAATCTTATTTGACGACAGTCTTGGCTCGTTCACTTTGAGGTGCCGGCCCGACTGCGCCGAGAAAATTGTGTTCAGCCGCTTTTGATTTGGGTGCCAAATTGCCGCTTCTCACCCCAATTCCGCCATTGAGCACCTTCGCACAATTGCCCAACAGCGGACGTTGATTAAGCCCGCCCCCGCCTAACCCTCCCCCGCCAACTTCCGCCGAAACGTCCGCCGCACCAGCCACGGTTCCAGAAACCGCCCCACAAGGTACAGAAACGCAAATATCCCCGCGAAGACGTAAGCCGCCGTTGCCGAAGGCTTGCGCTTGCGCGATTTTCCTTCGCCGTCCTTGGGCTTTTCGGGCGCAGGTGCGCCGAGGAACTTGTCGACGGGGTTGAGCGTCAGGACCGGCTCGTCCTTCTTCTTCTCGTCCTTCTTGGCGCCCTCGGCCTTCTCTTTCGCCTCGGCCTGCGCCTTCTGGTATTCGGCCACGGCCAGCGTCAACTGGCCGAAGCCCACGAACACCAGCGGCAGGATGAAGCAGAACAGCATGAACCGGCTGACCAGACGGTAGCGCAGCACCAGCCCGCCCGGCGCTTCCTCCACTCGCAGCGATCCCTTCTCGAACACCGAAAGCGGGTCCTGCGCGGCAGGCGATCCCTTGGTGTAGCGCAGCCCCTCGCCGTCGCGCTGATATTGCGTGTCCGGCTCGTCGAGCACCGGCGCAACCCGCTCCAGCGCTTCGCCTGCGCTTAGGCCCTCGGGCACCGGCACTTCATCGCGCACCGTCCAGATCCAGTCGATGAAGCGCAGGTTCACGCGTGGCTTCTCCGGGCTCACCGGTTGCGTCCAGGGTGATGCAATCGCGGTTCCGCTCATTCCGCCGGAACCGCCGTCTCGGGCATGCCCGCGCCGCGCCCAAGCTTGGCCTTGATCGTCTTCCACGCTTCGGTGAACGGATAGTGCATCACTTCGCGAATGTGCATGCGGCGTCCGCCTTCCATGCCCAGCAGCTCCGCCTCGCCATCGACGCAGGTGCCGAACATGCGGTCGATAATGATCCATGTGCCGGCATAGTTGCTGCGCGTGGCTTCATAGTCCTGCGAATGGTGGACGCTGTGATGCTCGGTCGTGTTGAACAGGAAGCGCCACCAGCGCGGCGTGTTGAAGCGGGTGTTGATGTGCTGGTAGGTGCTCACCGCGAGGCCGAACGTGCCCGCCAGCAGGAACGCGCGCGGCAGGAAGTCGAAGAACCCCCCGATGCCAAGGCCGATCAGGAACAGCTCCACCGGATTGCCCACCGCGCCCTTGTTGATGTTCAGCTGCGTGATGTAGTGGTGCGGCGCGTGGGTCAGCCACAGCGGGTACCAGTTGTGCATGCCGCGATGCATCCAGTACTGCCCGAAGTCGAAGATGAACGAGATCAGGAACGCCTGCAGCAGCAGCGGCAGCCCGGTGAACCACGCCACCTTCGCCAGATCGAAGTTGCTCTGCACCATGGCGATGATCGCGTCAGACCCGATGAACTGGTCGACAATCCGCAGAACGGTATAACCCAGCCCGACATAGAACAGGTCGGTCACCAGCTCCTTCCAAGTCAGCTGCCATGAACGGTGCCGGGGATTGACCCACTCCAGCCCCAGCAGCACCAGCTTGAACACGATGCCGATCGCGATGCCGGTGGACGCCACGGCCCACTCGTTGGGCGCATAGTACCAGAACAGCAGGAAGCCGAAGAAGGTAACCGGCTGGAACCAGGTGAAGAACGCGCGCTTGAACGCACCGCCTTCTACCTTGGGCAGGTTCTCCCACCCCACGGTTACCGGCGCATCCGCCCCGATGATCCGATTGCCAACCTGAACACCTGCCATCTGCCGACCCTCGATATGCGTCAAACGGGCAGGCCAAAGCCTGCTATCCGTCTGGCACTATGGGAGGTTTCGGCAGCAGGTATACGCGTCGAATGACGTATGTGCTTAGCGACGTAGCCGCTTCGGAGAAAGGGGGAGTGCTCCCCTGTGCATCAACAAGAAAAGGGCCCCGTCACCAGAGCCCTCTTCCGCATCCTCTCCAAGATGCTTCGCTTGAGAGACCGGGCCTTTTGACCCTGGGCTCTTGTTTGTTCCGGCCTTACTCTTCGGGGCCGCCGCGGCCTTCGGCCTTCTCGTTGCTGGCATAGAGCGAGTCGCCCTTGCCCTGCATGTAGGGGAGCGGGTTGACCGCTTCGCCGGCAACGCGGACTTCGTAGTGGAGGTGCGGGCCGGTCGAGCGGCCGGTCGAACCGACATAGCCGATCACGTCGCCCTTGCGGACCTGCTGCCCTTCGGCAACCGCTACGCGCGACATGTGGCCGTAACGCGTTTCCATGCCGCCACCGTGGTCGAGGCCGACGAACAGGCCGTAGCCGCCGAACCATTCGGCCTTTTCAACGACGCCGTCTGCGCTGGCGCGGATCGGGGTGCCGGTCGGAGCGGAAAGATCGATGCCCTTGTGGGCGCGGCGGCCACCAAGCACCGGGTGCTCGCGCATGCCGTAACCGCTCGAAAGGCGGGTCATCGACACGGGCACCAGCGACGGAATCGAAACCGAAGCGCGGCGGGCGGTGGTGGGACGCGAAGAAGGCAGGATGCCATTGTCGAGCTGCTGCCAGCTGGCGAAGAGGCGGCGGAATTCTTCATCGCCGCGATCGGCCGAAACGCCTGCCTTGGCAGCTTCGGCGGCGCGAAGCGGTGCGGCGATGTCTGCGGAGGAAGCGCTGTTGGCGAAAGCCGGAGCGGAAGAGAATGCAACAATCGCCGTCAGGGCGCTGAATACAGTCTTGAAGGTGTTGGTGTTGAACAACATTACGACCTGTGCGACCTTTTTCTCGGCTCTCCGCTCCCGGTCTGTGCGACCTTTGGAACGGCAAGCCCTGAACCCCCAGAGCGAACCCGTTTTGCGGCGGCAGACAGGTGTTTGGCCTGCCACCCGGGAAATTTCAGAGTTGGTCGGAACCCCCCGCCATCTCGTGAATTGGGGTATGCGGGGCAGGTTACAGGCAGGCAACCCCTGCCATCATTTCGCGCGACAAACCGGCTGATCGACGCGCCGAGTCGTTGAACGGTGGCTTAACCACACCGCGAAAGTGCCGCTCGACCAGCATTTTCCAGAGCCGGGGCGGCGATTCTCCCCTCATCTGACACACTGCGGCGAAATGTGTTGTGCCGAAGCGCACATGGCGAATTTCGTCGTCAACGATTCGTTGCAGGATGCGTGCGGAGCGCTCGTCGCCTGCCTTCAGGAACCGCTCGACCGTCATCGGCGTCACGTCCAGCGCCCGTGCCTCCAGCACCATCGGCACAATCGCCAGCCGCGCCGCCACGTCATGCGCCGTTTCGCGCGCGGCGTCCCACAGCCCATCGTGCGCCGGCATCGCGCCATAGAAGCTGCCGAGCGTGCGCAGTCTCCGCGCGATCAGGTCAAAGTGCATTGCCTCGTCGGCGGCGACCGAAAGCCAGTCGCCGACGAACTGCCGCCCCATCTGCGCCCCGAACCGCCCCGCCGCATCGAGCGCAAGGTCGATCGCCACGAACTCGATATGCGCCAGCGCATGGAGCAGCGCGAGCCGCCCGTGTGCCGACCCGCGTCCGCGCTTGGGCATGGCGGCGGGCGGCAGCAGTTCGGGCCTTTCTGGCCGCGCCGGAACGTCCGGCATCGCCACGTCGAACACCATGGCCAACTCGCTCGCCCGCCATCGGCGCACCACATCGCGCGTCGCCATCACCTTGGCGGTCGGCTCAGCCGTCAGCATGGCCGCGCGGATTGCGCGGGCGAGGGAAGGGGCGGTCACAGGACGTCTTGGATCAGAGCGCCTTGGCAGCGGCCAGCACCTCGTCGGCGTGACCCTTGACCTTCACCTTGTTCCAAACCTGGGCGATCTTGCCATCCGCGCCCACCAGATAGGTCGTGCGCTCCATGCCCATGTAGGTGCGCCCGTACATCGACTTTTCGGTCCAGATGCCCAGCGCGTCCGAAACGCCGCCTTCTTCCGCGTCCGAAGCCAGCGGCGCGGTCAGCCCGTGCTTCTCGGCAAACTTCACATGCTTCTTGGGCGGGTCTTTGCTCACGCCTAGCACGGCTATGCCTGCCGCCTTGAATTCACCGTAAAGCGCAGAAAAATCCTTGTTTTCCGTGGTGCAGCCGGGCGTGTCGTCCTTGGGGTAGAAGAACACCACCAGCTTGCGCCCCGCAAAGTCCGAAGCTTTCACGCTGCCACCATCGGGCGTCGTCATCGCAATGTCGGGGAACGCTTCGCCCACACCTGTCCGCTCGCTCATTCCGCAATCTCCAGTTGAATATCGAACACTTGCGCCCAGCCTTGGGCGACGCAATGCCGCGCGGCTGTCACCGCGTCCAGCAGCGCGTCCCAGCTTTCCAGCCCGCACGATGTGGCCACGATGCCCCGGCTGGCCTCTGGCGGGAACATGCCATCAGGGGCAACCAGCCGCACCACCACCAGCAACCGCGTCAGCAGATCATGCGCCTTGCGCAGGCCTTGGGGCAGCAGTCCCTTGTCTTCCAGCAGCTGCACCGCCGCGCCAAGATCGGGCGTCTGCGCCAGATGGTCGCGCAATTGCAGGAAATGAACCATGAACTCGATGTCCACCAGCCCGCCGCGCGCCAGCTTCACGTCGAGCGGGCCCTTGGCCGGCTTGTGCTCGGCCATCGTCCCGCGCATCTCCAGCACGTCGGCGCGCAGCTTTGCCGGATCGCGCGGGCGCTCCAGCACACGTGCGATGATCGCCTGAAGGGCCGCCCGGTCCGCTTCCGTCCCGAACATCGCCCGCGCCCGACACAAGGCCATGTGCTCCCACGTCCAGGCATCCTCGCACTGATAGCGCGAGAAGCTGTCGAGGCTAACCGAGATCGGCCCTTGCGCACCCGAAGGCCGCAGCCGCGTGTCCACTTCGTAGAGAGCGCCCGCCGCCGTCGGCACCGAAAGCGCCGCAATCACCCGCTGCGCCAACCGGTTGAAATAGAGCGTCGCCCCCAGCGGCCTGCGCCCATCGGATTCGCTCGCATGGTCCCCGCTGAACAGAAACACCAGATCAAGGTCCGACGCATGGGTCAGCGCCGCGCCGCCCAGCCGCCCGAGCCCGAGAATCGCCAGATCGCTCCCCGGCACCACGCCATGATTGCCCCGAAACTCCTCGATCGCCGCGCGCCCGAGCACCTCGATCGAAGCCTCGGCCACCCGCGAAAGCGCCGCCGCCACCTCCAGCGGATCGCGCTGTCCCTCGACCAGTTGCACCCCCAGCGCAAACCGCATCTCGCCCACGCGCAGGCGCACCGTATCGAGCAACCGCTGGTAATCGTCGCCCGCTTCCCCGCGCGACAATTCCGCCGCAATCTCGGCCACGCTCCCCGGCAGATCGAACGCCGAACGGTCGATCAGGATGTCGAGCAGATCAGACCGTCGCGCGAGCTCATCCGCCAAAGTCGGCGCATGGGCCAGCACACGCATCACCACCGCGAGCAATCCGGGCCGCGCTTCCAGCAGGCGGAACACGTTGATCGCGCTTGGCAAACCTTCCAGCAAGTGCTCCCAGCGCAGCAGCGCCCGCTCCGGGTCCGGCGCCTCGCACAGCGCGCGCAGCAGCTGCGGCCGTATCCGCGCAAAGGCCTCGCGCGCCTCGGCAGAGCGCAGGCAGCGATACTGCCCGCCTTCCCAGGCCTGCACCCGCTCGGCAAAGCGATCCACCACCGGGTCAGACTGGTCCGGCACGGCGACAATCTGCACCGCACCCGTTGGCGCATAAGTCTCGATCAGCGCATCGAACCGCCGCCCGACCGTCTCCGATATCGCCGCCAGCTCTGCCACGAGCGCCGCTCCGTCCGCCAGCCCGTCAAGCCGCGCCACGTTGTCGAGCGCTGCCGCATCGCCCGGCAATGAATGCGTCTGATGGTCCGCCACCATCTGCAACCGATGCTCCAGCGTCCGCAGCCGGTCATAGCTCTCACCCATGACAGCTGCGTCTTCCGCACCGATGATCCCGGCCTCGGCCAGCGCATCAAGGCTCGCCCGCGTCCCCCGCAGTCGCAGCGCCGGATTGCGCCCGCCATGGATCAGCTGGTGCGTCTGGGCAAAGAACTCGACCTCGCGAATCCCCCCGCGTCCGCGCTTCAGATCATAGCCCGGCCCGATCGCCTGCCCCGCCGAATAGTGATCGCGAATCCGCGTCGTCAGCCGCCCGATCTCGGCAATCGCCCCGAAATCGAGGCTTCGACGCCACACGAAAGGCCGGATCGTATCGAGGAACGCCTGCCCCCGCGCCACATCGCCCGAAGCCGCGCGCGCCCGGATATAGGCGGCCCGTTCCCACGCCAGCGCGCTCGATTCATAATGGGTGATCGCCGCCTCGAAAGGCAGGGCGAGGGGGCTGACCTCCGAAGCCGGTCGCAGCCGCAGGTCCACCCGGAACACATAGCCCTCGGCCGTGACCGAAGACATGATCTCCATGATGGCCCGCGCCACCCGCTGCGCCGCATCCGCCGGATCGTCCCGCTCGCGCCGGGGCAGCACCTCGGGATCATAAAGCAGGATCGGATCGATGTCCGACGAGTAGTTCAGCTCCCGCGCCCCATGCTTGCCCAAAGCAATCGCGCAGAACCCTACTGACTCCGCCTCCGGCACCCGCCGCCGGATTGCCGCCTCGATCGCCCGGTCGAGCGAGCGGTCGGCAAAGTCCGAAAGCTCCCCCACCACGCGCCCCAGCGGAAACGCCCCCGCCAGATCACCAACCGCCACGACCAGCGCCAGCGCCAGCCGCTCCCGCCGCAGGGCCACGGCGGCATCGTCCATGCCCTCGCCCGCCGCCTTGGCCCGCGCCAGTGCCCCCTCGACATCCCCCGCCGCCAGCAGCGCCTCCAGCTCAGGCAAACGTCCAAGCGCCATGGAAAGGAACGGAGAATGGGCGTGGGCGCGCGCAAGGGCGCTTTGAAAATCAGTCATCGCCTGTCCGGAATGCCCCGCTTGCCGCGCGCGATCAAGCGCCATGGAAACCGCGCGACTTCTGCTCTAAGGCGCGGGGCCAATTCCCAGAATCCGGACCACACGCCCATGACCGCACCCTTCATCATGCCACCCGAATGGCACCCCCAGGACTGGCTGTGGATCGGCTTCCCGCATCTGGCCGAGGAATGGTCGGGCGTGATCGACAAGGCGCAGGAGCAGATCGCCGCCTTCGCCAGCGCCGTCGCCGACAGCGGCCAGGACGTCCGCCTCATCGTCCGCGATGCCGCCAACGAAATGCGCGCGAAGTCACTCGTCTCCGCCGCCGTAAAGCTCGAACGCCGCACCTATGGCGACGTCTGGCTGCGCGACACCGGCCCGCTCGTCGTGCTGGACGAAGCCGCGAACCGCAAGGCCTGCCTGTTCGGCTTCAACGGCTGGGGCGAGAAGTACCTGATGCCCGGCGATCAGGACATCGGTGCCGACCTTGCCGCCTCCGCAAGCCTCGAAGCCTCGAAAGCCGACTGGATTCTCGAAGGTGGCGCGCTTGACGGAGACGGCACCGGCCTCGTCGCCACGACCGAGCAGTGCCTCCTCAACCCCAATCGCAACCCGCACCTGACCCGCGAAGATCTCGAGCTGCGCCTGCACCGCGATCTCGGCTACACCCGCGTCCTCTGGCTTGGCGATGGCCTGATCAACGACCACACCGACGGCCACGTCGATAATCTCGCCCGCTTCGTCGGCCCGAACCGCCTCGCACTCCCCCGCGCCACCGGCCCGAACGACCCCAACGCCGCGATCTACGCCGATGCGAAAGCCCGCGCGCAGGCCGCAGGCGTCGAAGTGGTCGAAGTCCCGTCGCCGGGCCGCATCGAATGGGGCAACACGATCCAGCCCGCCAGCTACATGAACTTCGTGATCACCACGAACCTCGTGGTCGTCCCGATCTTCGGCTCCCCCCACGATGACGAAGGCGTCGCGGCCATCGCCGAACTCTTCCCGGATCGCGCCACGATCGGCCTGATGGGCGACGCGGTGCTGGCAGGCGGCGGCGGCTTCCACTGCGCCAGCCAGCAGATGCCGAGGGCGGTAGTCCAAAAACTGCCATAAAATTCGCCGTCACCCCGGGCTTGACCCGGGGTCCCGCTGCCTTCTTGGCCAAAGCTGAAATCGCAAGGAAAGCGGGACCCCGGATCAAGTCCGGGGTGACGGGCTTTTTGTCGTTAGCCGAGCGCCTAGCTCGCCAGCCTCAACCCCGCACCAACCACATCAACCCCCGGCTGATCCGGCCAGATCCCGCGCGTGTCATAGACAACCTTGCCCGAACGCTCGGCCAGCGGGATCACCTTGAACACGTCGTGGTCCACCAGCACGATCAGCACGCCGCACTCTTCCAGCGCGGTGTCGAGGTCGATCTGCACAGCGCCCGTACCTTCGAATTCACGCGGTAACTCGCCCGCATAGGGCTCGACCACATGCACACGCGAACCGAACTTGCGCGCCAGACTCGCCGCGACATAGCGCGCCGGGCTCTCGCGGAAATCGTCGATGTTCGCTTTGAACGCCAGGCCAAGGCACGCAACCTTCACCCCCGGATGCTCCTCGACCAGTGCCGAGGCCTTGGCGACGACATGGTGCATCTTGCCATCGTTCACATTGCGCGCGGTGCGGATCAGCGGTGTTTCATCCGGAGCGCCTGCCACTATGAACCACGGGTCCACCGCGATGCAGTGCCCGCCAACGCCGGGGCCGGGCTGCAGGATGTTCACGCGCGGGTGCCGGTTGGCGAGGCGGATCACTTCCCACACGTCCAGCCCCATCCGGTCCGCCACCATCGACAATTCGTTGGCAAAGGCGATGTTCACGTCGCGATAGGCGTTCTCGACCAGCTTGGTCATCTCGGCCGAGCGCGCATCGGTCGTCACGCAAGTCCCGCGCACGAAGCGCCTGTAGAACGCCAGCGCCTTGCGCGCGCAGCGCGGCGTGATGCCGCCGATCGAACGGTCGTTGTTGGTCAGCTCTTCCAGAATGCGCCCCGGCAGCACGCGCTCCGGGCAATAGGCGATGGAAACGTCGGGCGTCTCCTTGGTCTTGCCGGGGAATTTCAGGTCAGGCCGCAGCCCCGCCATCAGATCGCGCATCTGCTCGGTCGTGCCAACGGGCGAGGTCGATTCGAGAATCACCGTGTCGCCCGCCTTCAGCACGGCGGCAACTTGCGTTGCGGCGGCCAGCACATAGGAAATGTCCGGCGTATGATGCCCGTCCTTCTCGAACGGCGTCGGCACCGCGATCACGAAGACGTCGGAAGCCGCAATCTCGGTCGATGCGCGCAGCAATCCGCGTTGCACAACGCCGTGGACCAGCCCGTCGAGGTCCACTTCCTCGATATGGATTTCACCCCGGTTGATCGTGTCGACCACGTGTTGCGACACGTCGAGACCAAGCACGCGGCAACCCGCGCGCGCTATGATGGCAGCAGTTGGAAGTCCGATATAGCCGAGGCCGACAACACAGACGTCCGGCTTCACATCACCCATCATTCGCCAGCAACTCCACGATACGGCGCGCCGATTGCCCATCCCCGAACGGGTTGTGCGCACGCGCCATGGCCGAATAGGCAGTGTTATCGTCGAGCAGGGTGAAGATTTCGGAAACGATACGGTCAACATCGGTGCCGACCAGCCTTGCGGTCCCGGCAGTCACGCCTTCCGGCCGCTCGGTCGTCTCGCGCATGACCAGCACCGGCTTGCCCAGCGCAGGGGCCTCTTCCTGTACGCCGCCCGAATCGGTCAGCATGATCTCGGCCACGGACAGCAGCCGGGCGAAGTGCGGATAGTCCAGCGGCTCGATCATCGCCACGTTGGGCAACCCGTCGAGCGCTGCATCCATCACCTTGCGCACGTTGGGATTGGGGTGGACCGGAAAGACCACCGCCACATCCTCGCGCGCGGCAATCCGGCGGATCGCCTCGGCAATGTTCTCAAGTCCCCCGCCAAAGTTCTCGCGTCGATGGCTGGTCACGCCGATCACCCGCTTGCCGGCAAAACGCGCCTCGATTTCCGCAAGCCCCGCCGCCAGCGCAGGCTCGGCCTCGATCCGCGCCGAAACCCAGTGCAGCGCATCGATCACGGTATTGCCGGTCACGTGGACAGCGCCCGGATCGACATTCTCCGCCAGCAGTGCCGCTGCTGAAACATCGGTCGGCGCAAAGTGCAGCTTTGCAATCGTGCCGATGATCTTGCGGTTCACCTCCTCGGGCCAGGGGTGATAGATGTTGTGGCTGCGCAAGCCCGCCTCGACATGCGCCACCGGCAGCTTGCGGTAATAGGCGGCCAGCGCGCCTGCCATCGCCGTCGCCGTATCCCCCTGAACCACCACCCAGTCGGGCGAGACCTGATCCATCACCTTGCCAAGCCCGGTCAGCAGCGCGGCGGTCAGCCCGTCGAGCGTCTGGTCCGGCTTCATCAGATCAAGGTCGAAATCCGGCACGATCCCGGCGATCTCCAGCACCTGATCCAGCATCCCGCGATGCTGCGCCGAAACGCAGGTGACGACGTGGCAACGCGGATCGGCCTGCAGGGCATGGACCACGGGGAACATCTTGATCGCTTCGGGACGGGTGCCAAACACCACGAGAACGGTCTTTTTCGTCATGGCGCTTCCAATAACTTGCGAGTGTTAACCGTGAAATAAGAGCCTCGATTTAAGCAGGGCGGCAATCCGGCGCGCAGAGCGTCAACCATGAAAGGCCGCATCGCCTGTGACCGTACAGTTCCCGCCGCTTGCTCCTGCCCCAGTTCGCGGCCTTGATCCGCTGGTGTCCGCCACCACCCGCGTCACCGTACTCGGCCTCGGCTACGTCGGCCTGCCGCTCGCCGTTGCGCTTGCCAAGAAGTTCTTCGTCACCGGCTTCGACATTGACGTCCAGCGCATTTCCGAGCTGTCCGAAGGGCATGACCGCACGCGCGAGATCGAACCGGCGCTGCTCTCGATGTCGAGTCTTGGCTTGACCTGCGATGCCGGGGTCTGCCCGCCGAGCGATTTCTACATCGTCACCGTGCCAACCCCGATCGATGCCCAGAATCGCCCCGACCTGCGCCTTGTCGAAGCCGCCTCGCGCACCGTCGGCAAGATGCTGCCTGCCGCCGTCAGGGAAGGCCGCGCCCCGGTCGTCGTATATGAAAGCACTGTCTATCCCGGCGTGACGGAAGACATCTGCGGCCCGATTCTCGAACAGGTCTCCGGCCTCAAGTGCGGTGAGGATTTCTTCCTCGGCTACAGCCCCGAACGCATCAATCCCGGCGATCGTGAACACACCATCGAACGCATCACCAAGGTTGTCTCGGGACAAACGCCCGAAGTGCTTGATCGCGTTGCCGATCTCTATGGCGCGATCACCAGCGGCGGCGTGTTCCGCGCCGCATCGATCAAGGCTGCCGAAGCCGCCAAGGTCATCGAGAACGCCCAGCGCGATATCAACATCGCCTTCATGAACGAGATCACCCAGATCTTCTCCAAGATGGACATCTCCGTCTGGGACGTGCTCGCGGCCTCCAACACCAAGTGGAACTTCCTGTCCTTCACCCCCGGCCTCGTCGGCGGGCACTGCATCGGCGTCGATCCCTATTACCTCTCGGCCCGCGCCGAAGCCCTTGGCCATGACCCGCAGGTGATTCTCGCCGGGCGCGGCGTAAACGATGGCATGGCGCAATGGGTTGCTAGCCAACTCCATGAAAAGCGTGGGAAAAAGGCAGGGTCAGTGCTCGTCCTCGGCCTGACGTTCAAGGAGAACGTGCCGGATTTGCGCAATTCCAAAGTCGCCGATGTCGTCGCCGAACTCGAAGCGCTCGGCCACAAGGTCGCCGTCCACGATCCCCACGCCGACAACGCCGAAGCCATGCTCGAATATGGCATCCAGCTTGCGGGCGATGCCTTCGAACAGGCTTATGACCTTGTTTTCCTTGCCGTTCCCCACAAGTACTATCTTGCGGCGGGCGCAGACCGCATCGCGTCACTGGTGGCGCCGGGCGGCACGCTGGCAGACCTCAAGGGCGTGCTGGGTGACCGCGCCGACTGGAAACTTTGAGCAATCCCAATATGCTGCGTCCCCGCGAAGGCGGGGACCTCGGTGTTCTCACGGAACACTAGCGTGCCAAAGCAATTTGCGCTCCCGCGAAGGCGGGGGCCTCGGTGTTCTCACGGAACACACGCGTAAACCGACTGAGGTCCCCGCCTTCGCGGGGACGCCAAGGTTCTGAAATATAAGGTTGAAGCCAACGTGAAAGTCCTCGTTACCGGAGCCGCCGGCTTCATCGGCTACTCGCTCATCACTCGCCTGCTCGCGCGCGGGGACGAGGTCGTCGGCGTCGATATCGTGAACGACTACTATGACGTCAGCCTCAAGGAAGCGCGGCTGGCGCGGCTGGTCGAGCAGGGCGGATCGCGATTCTCGTTATGCCGCAATGACTTCGCCGATTACGCAGGCCTCACCGCGGCGCTGGCAGACAAGCAGTTCGAACGCGTCGTCCACTTGGGCGCGCAGGCCGGAGTGCGCTATTCGATCGAGAATCCGCACGCCTATGTGCAGTCCAACCTCGTCGGCCACCTCAACCTGCTCGAAGTCTCGCGCCATCGCGGCGTGGAGCACATGGTCTATGCCAGCTCCTCGTCAGTTTATGGTGGAAATACAAAGCTTCCCTTCTCGGTGGACGACCGCGTCGATCACCCGCTCTCGCTCTATGCCGCCACCAAGAAGGCGGACGAGCTGATGAGCGAGACTTACGCCCACCTCTATCGCCTGCCGCTGACGGGCCTCAGGTTCTTCACCGTCTATGGCCCGTGGGGTCGGCCGGACATGATGATGTGGTTGTTTACAAAGGCTATTCTGGCGGGCGAGCCGATCAACGTGTTCAATCACGGCGACATGTACCGCGATTTCACTTACGTTGACGACATCGTCAGCGGCGTGATCGCCTGCCTCGACAATCCCCCGCCCGATGACGGCGCGATCAAGGCCGGCGGCAGCGAAAAACCCCACCGCCTCTACAACATCGGCAACCACAAGTCCGAACACCTGATGAAGGTCATCGCGATTCTGGAAGAGCAATTGGGGCGCAAGGCCGAGATGAATCTGATGCCGATGCAGCCCGGCGACGTCCGCCAGTCCTTCGCTGACATCGACGCGATCTCGGGCGACCTCGGCTACCGTCCGACGACGAGCATCGAGGTCGGGGTGCCGAACTTCGTGGCATGGTACAAGGACTACCACGGGTTGTGACTCTGCCCCCCGTTTGCGTCCGGGAGTTGCGGGCATTCAGGGGAGAGTTACCCCTCTGCCTTCGAGAGTTGGGGGGGAGTTGGGGTAGAGTTGGAAACTGCGGTTTGCAGCTAAAAAATGCGCTGAAACACAAGGTCATGGGCCCCGGCCTGCGCCGGGGTGACGATAAAAAAATAGTATTCTTATATATTTGCTCGTCACCCCGGCGAAGGCCGGGGCCCATTCCCTACCAACCAAACACCAAAACCATCACGCATTCACGTCCGCATAGTGGCTCGGCGGCTGGATCACGTCCATGCGCTCGGCCAGCAGAGGGCGGAAGCTCGGGCGGCTCTTGAACACCGAGTACCAGCTGCGCGCCTGCTCGTGCCCCGACCAGTCGATGCCGCCGAGATAGTCGGCGACCGAGATCTGCGCGGCGGCGGCAAGGTCAGCGAGGCTCATCGTCGAACCTGCCAGCCAGGGGCGATTGTCGATCAGATAATCGATATAATACAAGTGCTCGTCAGCCAGACGCATGGAATCGCGCAGGCGCTTGCTGTCTGGCGGGCTGCGATAGACGAGGCGCTTCTTCATCCGCTCCTCAAGCAGCGGCTGCGTGACGTCGGCGTAAAAATTCTCGTCGAACAGCGCTACCAGACGGCGGATTTCCGCGCGATTGACCGCGGTTCCGTTGATCATCGGCGTCTTGTCGACGGTCTCTTCGAAATACTCGCAGATCGCCCGGCTGTCGGCCAGAATGACGCCACGCTCGGGATTGTGGATCGCCGGGGTGCGGTATGCCGGGCTGAGCTTTCCGAACGCTTCGGTCCGCTCCCACGGATTCTCCCTAACCAGATCATAGGCAACGCCCTTTTCGCTGAGCAGAAGACGCACCTTGCGAGAGAACGGACACAGGGGAAATTGATGAAGCTGCCACATGGAGAAAGCTTTGCGCGGGCAAGGGCGCAGGGTCAAGGACAGTGAGTGCTATGCGTATTGGCAATGCATATGCGGTCAGCAGGCATCACGCCGTGATGACGCAAATGTGTCCGGACATGATCGACCGGCACGATCTCCGACAAGGGGGTGCGCTGCCCTGAAGAAGACTTTTATGACTATCTTTCAGAATTTTAATCGCTCGAGAAAGAACGGGCCAAAGCGCTGAGAAGAGAGAAGTAGAAATAAAAAGATACAGACTAGACAAAAAGGGAAAGATGTGTTGGAGGAATTATATCAATTCATAAAAGAGATTATATTGATGATACTATTATTTATGAGATCGATGAATATATCCTCCAAATAAAAATTATTCCTTCGCCTGCTTTCCCGCTAACCGCCCTGCCTGCAGCTGACCGCGACTTCTGGTCGCAGGTCGCTCAAGCATGACTTGGGGAGGTAAATGCAATGACGGAAATCAGGCGCAGTGTCCTGTTGTGCGGTCTTTCGATCGTCGCCCTCGCTTCGGCTCCGAGCGCTCTCGCGCAGGAAAGCGCGCAGGAAGCGGCGGTGGTGGAAGACGAGAATGCAATCGTCGTAACGGCGCGCAAGCGTGTCGAGAACCTGATCGACGTGCCGCTGGCGGTCTCGGTCGCAACAGCAGACCAGCTCAAGCGCGACCAGATCTACAACGTGACGGATCTCCAGCGCATCACACCGGCTCTCGAAGTCTCCCAGACCTTCGGCGGTGAATCGAACGGTGGCGGCCGTCTGCGCGGCTTTGGCACCGGCGTTTTCAATCCTTCGGTTGCACCTTCGGTGGCTTTGGTGATCGACCAGGTTCCGATCGGAAACCTGAACTTCCCCGTGCTGTTCGACATGGCCCAGGTCGAAGTTCTGCGTGGACCGCAGGGAACGCTGTTCGGCCAGGGTGCTTCGGCCGGCGTGCTCAACATCAGCACGCGCAAGCCCGAGTTCGATCGCTTTGGCGCGAACTTCAGCATCGACGGGGCTGACAAGGGCACGGCGGGGGCCGAGTTCGGCGAACTCATCGTCAATGCCGGGATGAACCTGCCACTGGCCAGCAATCTTGCACTGCGCGTTTCGGGCCAGCTTCGCCGCGAAACGGGCCTGCAGCGCAGCTCGACCACCGGTCTCGACAACGTGATCGAGGACTTCGGGATCAGGGCGAAGCTGCGGTACGAGCCAAGCGATACCGTGTCGATCACGCTCTCGGGCGAGTATGGCGAGAACAATGGCCGCGGGCAGACCTTCTTTGCCCTGGCAACCAGGCCCAACTCGACCACGCCCTTCGGTCCTCCGGGCGGGACTGTCGGTTCCGTCGCGACCGCAGCGTTCCTCAACCCGGCCGGCTGCGCCATGCCTGTCATCAGCGAACGTGCTGAATGGTATTGCGAAAACACGCCGACCGAGCAGTCCACAACGGTTGCGGCAGTTTCTGCGGTGATCGATGTCGAGTTGTCCGATTCGCTCTCGCTCACCTCGGTTTCGGGGTTCCGTGATCGCGAATACCTCGTGATCAGCCGGGACTTCTCGCGCCTGACCACCGCTCCCGCTGCACGCCAACAGCGTACCGCTGAAGAGTCCAACGGCTTCAGCCAGGAACTTCGTCTGAACTATACCGGAAACGGCTTCGACGTGGTGGGCGGGGTGTTCTACACCGACTTCGCGTTCGATCGCACGCCGATCGGCGAGCCGGTGATCTTCGGCAGTGCGCTGCCCGCCGAACGCGTCGGGTTCAGCGTCTGCAACTTCGCCGGAACCGTATGTCCCGTGCCGATCAGCTTCACGCGGGAAATCACGAACAACCGCACCTTGGCAGCCTTTGCCGACGTGACCGTCAACCTTACCGAACAGATCGAACTCTTCGGCGGTCTGCGTTACGACGATTACCGCAACACCACGCAGATCCAGGTATTTCGCAGCACCCCCGGTCCCGTCCGCACGCTGGAGCTTGAAGACGGCAATCTCTCGGGGCGTATCGGCCTGAGCTACCAGCCCAACGCCGACGTGAACATTTTCGGTTCATTCTCGCGTGGCTACAAGCCGCCGGCAGTGGGCACCGATCCGTCGGGCGCGCTGTTCGTGCTTGATCCGGAATTGTCGGACGCTTTCGAAATCGGCGCGAAACTCGGAGTCGGGCGTCTCCAGCTTTCGGCCAACGCGTTCTACACCAAGCTGCGCAACTTCCAGAGCCAGGCGAACGTGCTGATCGGCGGGGCCCTGATCTCGCGGCCGCTCAATGTTCCGGAGACTGTGTCAAAGGGCTTCGAGCTGACCGCATTCGGCCAGATCACGCGCGGTTTCAGCGTGAATGCCGGATACCAGTACAACGATGTCCGGTATCCCACCGGGTTCGTGGGTGAAGATGGCCAGTCCCTGGGCGGCACCCAGCTGATCAATGCGCCGCGCCACAAGATCACGCTCTCTGCCGATTATGGCCATGAGGTGTCTGACGGGCTCGAGTTCTTCGCGAACACCAACGTTGTCTATCGCAGCGCCACACTGCTCGCGCCGCGGGCAGACCCGATCTACCGGTTCCGCGCCAATGCTCTCGTCAATCTCGGGCTTGGTGTGCGCCATCCCGAGGGCACCTGGACGGCGGCGCTGTTCGTGCGCAACCTGACCAAACAGCGTGTGCCGGTGGCCTATCTCGCCCACACCTTTGCCAATCTGCCCACCGGTGCCGTGCGTGCCCTGCCGGCGGCCGGGCAGACCGCGAGAGTGGTTGGCGCAAGGGTGGGTTTCCAGTTCTGAACCACCTGATGTGAAAACGGGGCGCGCCATCTTGTTGATGGCCGCCCCGCCGGATCCCGGACGCGCGAGGGGGAGCGGCCGGGATCACCCCGAAAGGCGCATCCTGTCGCGCAGAACGTCGATCGCGATGCGTTCGATTTCCTCGGCCGGGCGTTCGGCGACGAGCAGGCGGCCCAGGGAGCGCTGCTTCTGGGCGATGAGGTCTATCGCCTGAAGTTTGTCCATGTGTTTCATGGCGATGTCCATGTCCATGCAGAGGGATGCGCCGAGGGCTTCGACTTCCTCGGCGAGCTCCTCGAGCACGACGGCGATCTGCCGGTGCGTAGCCTGTTTGGGGGTGACTTCGGCCATGAGGCGGCGCTCCCTTCGCTCAGGCGGCTTCAGCAAGCTGGGCGCCGTCGGACAGCGCGGCAAGATTCAGGACCATGACCATGCGGTCCTCGATTGCGGCGAGGCCTTCGAGAAACGGGACGACGGTGTCTCCGGCCGAAGTCGGCGGCGGGGGCTGCAGCGTCTCGCTGTCGAGCGTGACGATATCGCTGACCGAATCGACGATCCAGCCCGAGATCTGCGCGCCCTGCTGGGTGACGATGATCGCGTGGCGGGGCGTTGCTTCGGTGGCACGCCAGCCGAGGCGGGCGGCGAGGTCGATCACCGGCAGGACGGTGCCGCGCAGGTTGACGACGCCTGCGACATAGGACGGCACGCGTGGCAGGCGCGTGGTGGGCGACCACGCGCGGATCTCGCGGATGGCCATGATGTCGAGGCCAAAGACCTGTCCCTCAACCTCGAACGTGATCAGTTCGCGCAGCATGGTCGGACTCCTCTCAAGAGATATCAGTGGGCTACGCGCCGGACAGCGGCGACGAGCTTTTCGGGATCGAAAGGCTTGACGATCCAGCCCGTAGCCCCCGCCGCGCGGGCACGGGCCTTCTTCTCGTCCGAGCTTTCGGTGGTGAGGACGAGGATCGGACGGTCGCGGTGGCGGCTGCCCTCGCGCAGGCGTTCGATAAGGCCGAAGCCGTCGAGGCGGGGCATGTTGATGTCGGTAATGACGACATCGACCTCGTTCATCGCCAGCCAGTCGAGTGCGGCCATGCCGTCCTCGGCCTGCGCCACGTCGAAGCCGTGGCCGGACAGGGCGTGATTGAGGAGGGCCCGCATGGACGGGCTGTCGTCTACAGTAAGGATCCGGGTGGTGTTGCTCATGGGATGGGCTCGCTTCTCGAAGATCAGAACAGTTCGACGTCGCCGCGGTCCACGGCCGGGCGTTGCGTGGGTTGGACGGGGGGCGCGAACCGGTCTTCCACCGTGCGGAGGCGGACCTGGCCCGATGCCGGGCGGAAATCGACGCGGCGGGCATTGGTGCCGCCCAGATCCTCGCGCATCAGGGCAATGCCTTCGCGCCGGAGGAATTCGCGCGCGAACTCGGCATTCATCGTGCCGATGCGCATCATGTTGCGGTTGACGTTGGCGCCGCCATAGAGGTGCGCCTTGAGGTTGGCCTTGCGCGCGCCGCGGCTGAGCATCTGGTTGACCAGCAGTTCCATCAGATAGACGCCGTAATGCTCGTCGACCTGCGCGCCGGGAACATTGGCGGGCGGTTCTGACAGCAGAAAGTGATTCATGCCGCCGACGTGGGCCGCTGGATCGAAGAGGCAGGTGGCGACGCAGGAGCCGAGCACGGTCGAATACTCGACCGAAGCACTGGCGCTGGCAAGCGCCTGTCCCTGCATCACGGTGATGCGGTCGAGCGGCGGGGTGCCGGGGATGGGGAGTTCAGCACTCATCTCATGCGGCCTTGCTGAAGGCGTGGCGAGCGATGGCGCCCAGAGGAGCGACGATGCGCGCAGCGCCGAGGTTGATCGCAGCGCGGGGCATGCCGAAGACGGTGCAGGTGGCCTCGTCCTGCGCGATGGTGCGCGCGCCCTTCTGCGCCATGGCGAGCAGGCCCTGCGCGCCGTCTGCGCCCATGCCCGTCAGCAGGATGCCGACCGCGCGGGCACCGACGACCTCGGCAACCGAGGCGAACAGCACGTCGACGCTCGGCAGGTGGCCGGAGACCGGCGGACCGCTGCGGAGCTTGCAGTGGTAGGAGGCGCTGCCGCCAAGCGAGAGATGGCGTTCGTCGCCGGGTGCGAGGTAGACGTGGCCGTCCTTGAGCGGCATGTCGGGCTCGGCAACGAGGATGCGCGGCGGGCATGACTGGTCGAGCGTGCGCGCGACAGCCGGGGCGAAACGGGCGTTGATGTGCTGGACGATGACAGTTGGCGGGCAATCCGCCGGGAAGCCTGCCAGCACCGTCTGCAGTGCCTCGACCCCGCCGGTGGACGAGCCGATGGCGATCAGGGCGGGGCGGTCAGCCAGAAGGGTGCGCGCTTCGTTGGCGACAGTGCTCGCGGGGCGGGGTGCCGGACGGCTGGCCTGATGGTTCGATTGCGCGGCGCGGGGGGGGAACTGCACCTTGGCCGCCTCGCGGATCATCTGGGCGAGCTTGCCGGCATCGTCGAGGCCGGTGCCGCCGCCCGACTTGGCGTAGCAATCGACCGCGCCCAGTGCGAGCGCACGGGCGGTCATCTCGTTGCCCTGCTGGGTCGAGCCGGAGACAATGATCACCGGGGTGGGGCGCAGTTCCATGATCTTGGCGAGGAAATCCAGGCCGTTCATGCCGGGCATCTCGATATCGAGCGTGACCACGTCGGGGTCCAGCTCGCGGATCATCTGGCGCCCTTCGGCGGCATTGGCGGCAGCGGCCACGACTTCGATGTCGGGCTCCTTGCTCAGCCGATTGGTGAGGATCGCGCGCATGGTTGGCGAATCCTCGACGATGACGACGCGAATGGTCATGCGGCCCTCTTGCGGTAGATGGTGGGACCCTGGGTGGAAAGCAGATCGAGCGCCGGGCCGGTGACGCGTTCGGAATGGCCGATGTAGAGCCAGCCTCCGGGCGCGAGCTTTTCGGCAAAGCGCGCAACGAGGCGCTCCTTGGTCGGGCCATCGAAATAGATCATCACGTTGCGGCAGAAGATCGTGTCGAACTGGCCCTGCATCGGCCATTCGCCGAGCAGGTTGAGAATGCGGAAGCGCGCGATCTGCTGGACTTCCGGCGCGATCACGGTCTCATCGCCCGAACTGCGCGTCCATGCCCGGCGCAAGCCTTCGGGCACGGGCTTGAGGTCTTCGCTGCGATAGGTTGCGGCACGGGCCTTGTTCACCGCGTGGGTGGCGATGTCGCTGGCGAGCAGGCGCAGGTCCTTGCGGGCGATGGCGGTGCCTTGCGAGGTATCCTCGCCGAGCAGGGTCATCAGCAGCGACCAGGTTTCCTCGCCGCTGGAGCAACCGGCCGACCAGAGGCGGACCTTGCCGCCGCGCTGGAGGCGGTCGAGGTAGCCGGGGCGGACGTCGCGGGCGAAATGCTCGAAGTGGTGGGCCTCGCGGTAGAAGAAGGTGTGGTTGGTGGTCAGCGCGCAGATCGCCCTCTGGCGCTCTGCCGCGTCCTCGCGGATGCGCATGACATAGGCACCGAAGGTGGAGCAGCCTGATTCACGGACCAGCGGGGAGATGCGCGAATAGACCAGCATGGCCTTGCCGGCAGCCAGCACGATACCGGCCTCGGCATGGGCGATTTCCGAGATGGCGCGGAAATCCGCCTCGTCGAACACCCCGGGGCTGACCCCGGGCATCGACGCATCGAGCGCGTCCATCAGGCTCATGCGGCTTCGGCCAGATTGGCGGCAGCATTGCCTGCAGAAGCGAGACTGCGCGAGACGAGGCTGTCGACATCGACGATCAGCGCCACTCGGCCATCGCCGAGGATGGTAGCCCCCGCGACGCCCTCGACCGAGCGGTAATGGGTGTCGAGGCTCTTGATCACGACCTGGCGCTGGTCGCAGATCGCATCGACCATCAGCGCGGCCCGGCCTGCGCCTTCGGTCTCGACCACGATCAGCACGGCCTCGCGCGGATCGCTGACAGCCCGGGCGGCACCGACCGACTGGGCCAGCGAGATCACCGGGATGAAGCGGCCCCGCACGTTGATCATGCTGCGGTTTGCGCCCAACCCTTGCACTTCATGCGGTTCGGGACGCAGGCTCTCGACCACGTTGGCGAGCGGGACGACGAGCGTCTGGTCGCCGACATTGACGACCATGCCGTCGGAAATCGCGAGGGTGAGCGGCAAGGTGAGGGTGAAGGTGGTGCCTTTGCCGGGCTCGGAATCGATGGTGATGCGCCCGCCCAGGTCCTTCACGTTCTGGCGCACGACATCCATCCCGACGCCGCGGCCCGAGATGTTCGAGACCTGCTGCGCGGTCGAGAAGCCCGGCGCGAAGATCAGCAGGTCGATCTCCTCCTTGGACAGGATGGTGTCGGCGGTGACGAGACCCTTCTCGATCGCCTTGGCGAGCACGCGCTCGCGGTCGATGCCCTTTCCGTCGTCGGCGATGCGGATGAGGATGCGGCCCGAGCGGTGCTCTGCCGAGAGGGTGAGCGTGCCCTCCGCGGTCTTGCCGGCAGCGATGCGCTCGTCGGCCGGTTCGATGCCGTGATCGACCGCGTTGCGGATCAGGTGGGTCAGCGGCTCGCCGAGGCGTTCGATCACGGTCTTGTCGAGTTCGGTGCTTTCGCCCGAGACTTCGAGGCGGACGTGCTTGCCGGTGGAGGAGGCCAGTTCGCGCAGGATGCGCGGCACGCGGCTGAATACCGAGCCGATCGGCTGGGCGCGGATGGCCATGGCCGATTCCTGGATGTCGCGGGTCAGGCCTTCGATCATCGCCATTTCCTCTGCAACGGCGAGACCTTGTCCGGCAAGTCGCTGTGCCATCATCGCCTGGGCAATGACCAGCTCGCCCACGGCATCGATCAGCTTGTCGAGCTTGTTCAGCTCGATGCGTATCGACTGGCCGGGTGCAGGAGGGGCGGGCGGCGCGGAGCCATTTGCGGGGGGAGGGGCAGCGCGTGCGCTTTCGCCATCGCTGGGCTTGACGGCTGCAACCGGGACGGATGGCGCAGCCGCAGCGGGCACGGGATCTGCCGCGGCGATGACGGGTGTCGGCGCCGGTGGAGCCACTTCGCGATGCTGCACAGGGGGCATCTCTGCGTCCGCACCCAATGCGAGCGAGCAATCGTCGCCGACGAAGTCGAAGACATCGCGCACGCTGGCTTCGCTGACATCGGCGGGAAAGCTGAAGGTCCAGCCGAGGTAGCCGGTGCCGGTATCGAAGGAATCGAGCGGGGGCACCGACGATACGTCGCAGACCTCGCAGCGGCCGCCGAGGTCGCTCATTTCGCGCAGCATGAGCAGGGGCTCGCTGCCGTTGCGCATGGCACCGGAATGCGGGCGCAGGCGAACGCTCCAGCGAGCTGGTGCGGGGGCGGCCTCGGTGGCATCTGCCTCGGGCTGAATCTCGCCGGAGATATCGTCGAGCAGGGCATCGAGATCGAGGTCGAAATCGAAGTCGTCCGACGAGCTTTCCGGTTCCGGAGACGTGGCGGCGACGGGTTCGGGCGGCGGCGCGACTGCGGGCGCAGGCGCAGGGGCCGCACCGGCATTGGCAGCCATCGAGGCGGTCAGTTCCGCCAGCAGGGCGCCGTCTTCGGGTGGCTCGCCGCCGTCCCGCGCAGCGGTAACGTGATCGCTCAGCGTATCGAGTGCGCGCAGGAGCAGGTCGGTGAGCGGTTCGGTGATGGCAACGGTGCCGTCGCGCACATCGGACAGCAGCGTCTCGAAGACATGGGTGAAACCCTGGAGCGCGACATAGCCGAACGCGCCCGCACCGCCCTTGATCGAGTGGACGCCGCGGAACACGGCGTTGACCGTGTCGCTGTCCTGCGTGCCTTCGCGGCAGGCGGCGAGGCCCTGCTCGGCGGCGGCGAGCGATTCTTCGCATTCGGCGAAGAAGATCGCCTGAATTTCTTCGGCGGTCATGCGATCACTCCGGAGAACAGTTCGTCGGTCAGACCGGTGAGCGCGGCAACGTCTTCCAGTGCGCGCGAGGGCAGGATCACTGCGCCTTCGCCGGTCTGGCGGGCGCTGACGAGGAGCTGCAGCATGGCCTGGCCGATCTGCTGGCACTCGCGCGCGTCTATCTGCAGGGCACCGGACCCCAGTGCCGCGATCATTTCCGGCAGCAGGGCTTCGGCAGCGGCGCGATCGCAGCGGGCTGGCAAGGTGATCGACGTCATGGAGATGCTCTTCCTCCGGCTCGTTTGGACCGGACCGACAGGACCGGCGCGGCAACAGGCTTTCCGGAATAGAGCAGGAGCGGAAAGGCAGGCTTTCGCGGGGCCTACGGTGAGATACGTAAGGCATGGCACAGGAATTGATCGGTGCTTCGCGCGTAGGACGGATGCAGGCCAAACAATGCCTTTGGAAGGTTCCGTTCAACATGAATGAAGCACGCGTTCTGGTTGTCGATGATTCCGCAGCGATGCGGGCACTCTTTTCCGACATTCTCGACCAGTCGAAGAACGTGACCGTGATCGGCGCGGCAGCGAATGCTGCAGAGGCACGCGAGCAGATCAAGGAACTGCGCCCGAACGTGGTCACGCTGGACGTTGAAATGCCCGGCATGAGCGGGATCGAGTTTCTGGAGGAGATCATGGGCAGCAATCCGCTGCCGGTGGTCATGCTCTCGAGCCTTACGCAAGCGGGCACCGAGACCTCGCTCAAGGCCTACGAGCTGGGCGCGGTAGAGTGCTTCCCCAAGCCATTGAAGGCAACGCCCGAGCAGTTCAGCAAGACCGTGGGCAAGCTTGGCAAGATCGTTCTGGCCGCGGCCAACAGCAACGTCAAGGACCGCAAGGCCCCGCGCGAGCGCAAGGTGGCCGATACCAACTTCGAATGGAACGGGCACATCCTTGCGATGTCGGCCTCGATGGGCGGCATCGACGCGCTGACGCAGCTTCTGGAGGATTTCCCCGAGAAGTGCCCGCCAACCGTCATCGCGCTCAATGCCGAACCTGGCATCGTCGAAACGTTCATCAAGCGCATGGAAAGCGAACTGAAGTGCTCGGTCAAAGCGGCAAAGGATGGCACGCCGCTGACCCAGGGTTCGATCCACATTGCCTACGATCCCGATCGCCACATGGTGATCGAGCCGGGCAGCCCGGCCAAGCTGCGCCTGATCGACCGCGATCCGGTGGAGGGAATGCGGCCTTCGGCAAACCTGCTGTTCGGATCGATCGCGCGTGGTTCGGTACCAGCGGCAGGTGCGGTGCTGACCGGCATGGGCGCCGATGGGGCCAAGGGCCTCAAGCTGATGCGCGACAGCGGCTGCAAGACATTCGCGCAGGATCGCAAGAGCGCGCTGGTATCCGAAGCGCCGGGTGCTGCGATCGATGCCGGGGCTGCGGAAAGCGAGCTCGATCTTGACGATCTTGGCACAGCGCTGATCGCGGCGTGCAGCATGGGATAGGTTCGACCCTGGAGTTCCCCCGCGTGCACGTCCCCTGCGCGCGAGGGAAACAAGCCCGGAGCCAGCAGTGGCCCCGGGCTTTTCCTGTTTCGATATTGCGTGAGTTCAGGCCGCTATGCTGCGCAGCATTGCTTCGCGTATCTCGCTGAAATCCTGACGGATCGTACGGAGCGTGTCGGCATCGAAGCGCGTCACGCAATCGAGGATCGCGTTGCGTGCAGACTGGTAGAGCTGGACCAGCGCGGCAGCGGTGGGGTTTGACACGTCCACGCCCATCTGCAGCGCGGTCAGCGCGGAAACGGCGCGGGTGAGCGCGGCGCTCTTGGCCGCGTTGTCCTGGCGCTCGTGCGCATGAATCGCGCGGCCGACAGAGCCAATGACCTGCTCGAGGCACAGATCGACAAGCTGGCGCGAATCCGCACCGCGTACGCGAGCGTCGAAATCGACGCGGCGGTAGGCTTCGGACGGGTCCTTGCGATGGTGCAGCATGTCAGTTCTTGCCCGATGCGTTCCAGGCGTCGATCTGCGCCTGTAGGAAGGTAAGCGTGGATTGCGAGCCGCTGACGCGGGTGTTCATCGATGCGAAGCGCGAAACCAGCTGCTGGCGCAGCGCTTCCTGCTTCTCGGTCAGGTCCGATGTCTTCTCGGTCGCACTCTTCTGCAGTGCTGTGTAGCGCGTGATCGAGCTGCCGAGCGAGATGCCGGTGGTCGAGGATGCCGCGCGGGCAATCTTGTCGACCGTGGCGAAGACGCCGAAGATGCCGGTGGTCCACATCGCGCCCGCTTCCTGCGGGCTGGCCTTCAGCGTGTTCGAAAGACGCGTGCTGTCGAGGCTGAAAGTGCCGTCGCGCTCGATCTTGAGCCCGAGGTCGGCAAGGGTCGAAGGTTTGCCATCGGCAGCGTTGGGCATGATCTTCGTGCCCGGAAGTGCGGTCAGCGCGGTGCGCAGGGCGCGGGCACCGGGATCGTTGTTGAGCTCGCCGCTGGTCTTGTCCGTCGCGGTGTTGAGCTGCGAGACGACCTCGTTCAGTGCGTCGACCAGATCGGTCATCGCCGTGCTGATGCCGCCGGACGGATCGCTGAAGCTGATCGTCGCGGGATTGTCGATGTTGGTTGCGGTCAGCTTCATGCTGAGGCCGGGAACGATGTCGTTCACGGTATTGCTCTTCGACGTATAGCCGATCCCGTCGATGTTGAAGGCCGCGTCCGATGCCGTGGCCTTGAGGCGCGTGCCTGCGCTTGCCGGGGTCCATGCGAGATCGGCAAGAGCCTCTCCGCCGACATCGGGGGTGGTCTCGATGACGAAGCCGTTGGCCGCGCCTTCCTGGCCCTTGAGCACGATCTGCGCGCCCGCAGAGCCATTGGCCACATACGCCGTAACGCCTGTGTTCGCGTTGTTGATCGCGGTGGCAACGTCGGCCAGCGTCGCGCCCTTGGGGATCGCGATGTCCACCTGCGAGCGGCTGGCATCAGGGTTGAAACTTCCGCCCGACACCGTGCCGAAGCGCAGCGTCAGCGTACCCGAGCCGACCGTTGCGGTGGACGAGGCATAGGCGGGCGTCACCAGCTTCTGCGCATTGGCAAGGCTTGTGACTTCGAGACTGTAGGTGCCGCTGCCGGTTGCCGTGCCCTTGCTGACGCTGGCGACGCTGCCGGCCGAGATCGACGGGTTCACGGCAAGGTCGCCGGTGCGGATCAGCGAGCCGATCGAGGATGCCAGCGTGGTCATCAGCGACCGCAGGTTCGAAGCGCTGGAGATCTGCGCGGTGAGCTTGTCATTCCGGGCAGAAAGCTGATCGAGCCGCGCCGCGAACTGTGCGGCAGCAAGCTGTTCGGCAAGCTGCGCGGTGTTGATCCCGCTGCCTCCGCCCAGCGCCGAGACGATCTGCGCGGTGGCCGAAGTCGAGGCGGTCGATGAAGGAGTTGTTGCCATGGGACTTAGGACGGCCGCGCGGGTGCTGTCTTAAGGTCGATGACGGCTTCAGGACGCCCGTCTGCGTCGAACTGCATGTGGATCGGCAGGTCTATCGTGGGGAACTGGGGACTTTCGCCACGCTTTAGCGAAAGCACGAAGGCGAGAACCGAGGCGACGGCGGCGTAGAGGTCCTCGCGGATGATCTGGTTTTCGCGCGTGGTGAAATAGACCGAGCGGGCGAGCGGGGGGAATTCGAGCGTGGGGACGCCCAGTTCCGCCGCCAGTTCGCGCATCGCCAGCGCCTTTTCGCCACGGCCCTTGGCGAGCACGACTGGCGCGGGGGCAAGCTCGGGATCATAGACCATGGCAACCGAGAAGTGCGTCGGGTTGGTAATGACGAACTGCGCCTTCTGCATCGCCTGCTGCATCGCACCCATCGCCAGCTGGCGCTGCCTGCCCCGGATCGCGGCCTTCTTTTCGGGCGAGCCTTCGGCATCCTTGTGCTCGTCCTTGACCTCCTGCAGCGTCATGCGCAGGCGCAGGAAACGGCGCACCCACTGGATCGGGAAATCGACCAGCGCGATGACGATCAGGCCCGAGGCAAGCGCGAAGGCGAGGGATACGATGGTGTCCCATGCGGCGACGAGCTGGCCATGAATGCTGCCCTGGCCGAGGCCAACAATCCCGGCGATGCGGCCCGATGCCCAAGAATAGGCGATCGTGCCCAGCAGGATAAGCTTGGAGAGGCCCTTGGCGAGTTCGATCCACCCTTGCGCGCCAAACATGCGCTTGAGCCCCGAGAGCGGATTGATGCGCGAAGCCTTGGGGGCAAGGTTCGAGGGTATCCAGCGCCCGTCGGACAGGCCGATCTGGGAGAAGACTGAAGCGCCAAGGACCAGCGCGCCGAGCAGGAACAGGGGCGGGAGGACCGCGATCATTGCGCCGGTCAGCAGCTTGGCGGGGGCGAAGTCCTCGATGGCTGCGCGATCAAGCATGAACGAGGCGCGCAGGGTGTCCTGCATGGCGTCGAACATCCACGGCCCGGCAAACTTCAGCCAGACCGCGCCGACGAGCACGCCGATGGCCGTGGCGAGGTCCTTGGAGCGCAGGACGTCGCCGTTCTTCGCAGCGTCCTTCTTGCGCTTTTCTGTCGGGGCAAAGGACTTCTCGCCTTCCTGCTCGGCCATGCCCGCCTCCTATTTCAGGACCAGCGCGCCGGCGTTGGCGACGGCGGTGGCGGAGATGTCGACCATCACGTCGGTCAGCATCGGGGCGGCGGCGATCATCGCGGCAAGGCCTGCGAGCACGCCTGCGGGAAGGCCTAACGAGAACAGGTTGAGGCTGGGGGCAGAGCGGCTGATGATGCCGGTCGTAACCTGCACCAGCAGCAGGATCAGCGTGACGGGCAGGGCGATCAGGATCGCAGTCACGAACATCTGCGTGGCGAACTGGCCGATCAGGTCGATCCGGTTTGCCGCCAGCCACGAAGTGCCGGGCGGGAAGGTGCGGTAGCTGTCGACCAGCAGCGCGATCCAGTTGAGATGCGCCCCGGTGCCGAGGAAGATCACTGTCAGCACCACGGCGAAATATTGTCCCATCGCAGGCGAGTGCGTGCCGCTGACCGGGTCGGCCGTGGTAGCGATGGACATGCCCATGCCACCGCCGATCACTTCGGCGGCGAGTGTCGGGGCGGCGAAGGAGAGTTGCAGGGCAAAGCCCATCGCAAGGCCGATCAGCACTTCGTTGGCGGCAGACAGGATGCCGTTGATCGAAAGAAGTGCCGTCGGCGCTGCGACATCGGTCCAGCCACAGACCAGCAGGGCGATGGCGCCCGAGGCGACGATGCGGATCTGGTAGGGGACCGTTCCGGTGCCGAACAGCGGCGCTGCGAACATGGCGGCGGCGATGCGCGTCATCACGAACATCCAGCGCCAGAAGTCCGCCTCGAGCGCGCCGAAGCCGAAGTCCATCTGCAGCACGTCAGCTGTGCCCCGTCATGGCGATCTGGTCGAAGATCTCCTTGGTGAAATCGCCGATGAGGCCAAGCATGGCCGAGCCGAACAGCACCAGCACCAGCGCGGTCACAGCCAGCTTTGGTACGAAAGTCAGCGTCTGCTCGTTCACCGAAGTCGCCGCCTGGATCACGCCGACGACGAGGCCGACCGCGAGCGAGGCAATGAGGATCGGCGCGGCGACGAGCGCGGTGATCCAAAGCATCCGGTCAGCGAGCGCGAGGAGGGAAGCGGTGTCGTCCATTGCCGCTTACCCGAAGCTTGCCGCGAGGCTGCCCATCAGCAGCGCCCAGCCATCGACGAGGACGAAGAGCAGCAGCTTGAACGGGAGCGAGACGATTGTCGGGCTCATCATCATCATGCCAAGGCTCATCAGCACGGAGGACACGACAAGATCGATCACCAGAAACGGCAGGAACAGCATGAAGCCGATCTGGAACGCAGTCTTCAGCTCGCTGGTGACGTAGGCGGGGAGCAGGATCGAGTAGGGCACATCGGCGGGGCTGGCGAACTTGGGCGCCTTGGCCATTTCCGAGAACATGCGCAGGTCCGTCTCGCGGGTCTGGCGGATCATGAAGGCGTGGAATTCCCGGCCACCTGCCACGAAGGCCTGCTCCGCGCCGATCTGTCCGCTGGCATAGGGCTGGATCGCGTTTGCGTTCACCTTGTCGAGCGTGGGGCCCATGATGAACAGCGAGAGGAACAGCGACAGGCCGATCAGCACCTGATTGGGCGGCGATTGCTGCAGGCCCATGGCCTGACGCAGGATCGACAGCACCACCAGAACCCGGGTGAAGCTGGTCATCATCAGGATCAGCGAGGGCAGGATCGTCAGCAGCCCCATGATGAGCAGGAGCTGCAGCGACAGCGACAGCGACCCGCCGCTCTGCGCGCCTGCCATCTGGCCGAAGGCGCGATCCAATGCGCCCGAGATGGCGGCGGGCTGCTGGGCCGGGGCAGGGCCGGTGGCCTGTGCCATGGCGTAGTGCGGCAGTAGCATGAGCGCGGTCGCTGCCGTTGTCAGGAGCCGCCTCACTGGGCGTCCTTCGCTTCCGCCTTGGGCCGCGCGGGGGCTTCGGCGAGGCGGACTAGGCCGTTCTTGCCAGCGGATACGAGGATTTCGCGGCCGTGGAATTCCAGCACGGCAAGGCGCAGCGTCGGGGACAGCATCTGGGTTTCGATGATGCGGACCGACCTGGGCGCGCTCCCGGCCATGAATCGGCCTTCCATGCGCTTGGCGAACTTTAGACTGGCCCATACCAGGCCACCGATCAGCGGGAGCAGCACGAGCATTTTGAGGACGTACCAGAACATCAGGCACCGTCCCCACCCTTGGCGGGCTTCTTCGCGGGGGTGGCTGCAGGTACTTCCTCCGGCTCGCTTCCCGCAAGTTCGACGATCCTGAGGCCGAAGCGATCACCCTGCGCTACCACTTCGCCGCGCGCGATCAGCTTGCCGTTGACCATGACGTCGAGCAGTTCGTCGGTCATCCGGTCTAGCGTGACGACCGACTCCTCTGACAACGACAGTACGTCCCTGAGCTTCATCGCGGTGCGGCCAAGTTCTACGGTCAGGCGGACATCGACGTCCTTGAGGAAATCGAAACCGCGGGGCTGGAAGGTCATGTGCTGGTGGCCTCTTCGTGAAGTCAGGAAAGCTGGGTGATCTGGATGGCGACGCGATCATCGAGCGCGCCGATGGTGCCATGTGCGTAAGTCCTGGCTCCGACCTTGACCGGCACGTTGCGTGCGATGGGCACTGGCAGGACTTGCCCGACGCTCAGGGCCGAGACGGTGGCGAGCGGCAAACTCATGTCGACCAGCACGGCGGTGAGATCGATCGGCATGTCGGCAAAGGGTGCATCGGTCGGCTGGGCGGGGCCGCGCGCGGGCTTTGCCGGACGCTTGGCCTCGCCATGCGCGAACATCGCTGCCAGCGTGTCGAGCGGGAAAGCGAAGTTGATCGCCCAGGGCATGCGGCCCTGTTCCACAACGTTGAGCATGAGGCTGGCGACCGGCGTGGCATCGGGCATCGCCTGAAGCTGCGCCAAGCTGGCATCGCGCCGGATGCTGCGCACCGGGCCGCCCGCTCCGCCAAGCGACAAGGCAAGGCATGTGGCGAGCAGTTGCTCGATCCGGCCGATCATCAGGTCGGCGGAGAGCGGGAATTCCTTGGGCAGAGAGGAAGGCGTGTCGCCGGGGCCGCCGAAAGCGCGGTCGACCAGTCGCAGCACGTTCTCGCCCTCGATGCTGACCATGAACGGCGCGCTGCCGATCTGCATCAGGCTGTTGGCGGCAAGCCGCGGGATTTCCGAGCAGAAGTCGGCAAAGTCGGTCTGCATCGGCTTCATCGGATTGATCTGCGGTTCCGCCCCGCCGAGCAGCGGGATCAGCGCGCCTCGCACGGCCTTGGACAAGCGCTCGCTCATCCGGGCGAGTGCCGGGACGAGGTCCGCCGCGCTGGGGCCGGAACGCAGCAGGACCGGATCGTGCCGGGCAATGGCACGTTCGGCGATGAAGGCGCGTTCGGGTTTCATGGGAGTCTTGTGGCCTGAGCCATCACTGGACGATGAAGGACTTGAAGTAGACGTTGTCGACGCCGCCAAAGCCCTCGTTCTCGGTGAGGACCTTGTTGATCGCTGCGGTCAGGCGCTTTTGCAGGCGGCCCTTGCCTTCGGGGCTGATCACGTCTTCCTCTGGCGTATCGGCGATGGCGATGAGCAGGGCCGAGCGGATCGCCAGTTCGTGCTTCTTCATCCACAGCACCACGCGATAATCGCGGCGGGTGGAGGCCGAGACGTTGACCTGCAGCAGCGCGTCGGTGTTCTTGAGGTTGGAGGTGAAGTCCTCGGGGAAGTTGTAATAGACGGTGCGGAACTCGCTGCCGCCTTCTCCCTCGACGTTGGCCATTTCGCCTTCGCCCTCGCCTTCCTTGGCCTTGGGGGCATAGGGGTCTTCCTCGCCCTTGCGGATAAGCTTGGGGCTGTTGTCCTTCTTCTCCTCTTCGGCATGGCCGCCGCCGATGACTCCGGCCGCGACGAGGCCGAACACGCCCCCGCCGCCAACGCCGAGCAGGGCCACGGCGCCGATGACCTTGACCATCATGCCGCCGCCCTTCTTCTTCTTGGGCTTGTCGTCCTTGTCGCTCTTGTCACTCATGCGGGTTCTCTCGAAGTTCGGGGGTCAGGATCAGGCGTAGATGTCGCGCGTATCGCGGCCGGTGGAGGCCTGTTCGGCCGAGGCGTGGCGAGGCGCGGCGTTGGTGGCCGGACGCTGTCGGGCTTGCTCGTCCTGCGACTGCTGGCGCTGGCCTTCGCCCTGACTGGAGCGGGCGTCGGCTGAGGTCTGCTGGCGCGGAGCTTGCCCTGCAGTTTCGTTGCTTGCCGGTGAAGCATCGGCGGCGGCGCTGACCGCGCGGGCAAAGCCGGGGTCCGCGCTGCTCATGGCCACCGACAGCGCGTTGTACTCATCACGATCGAAGCGCAGCGAGACGCGACCGAACTCGGCATGACTGACCGAGGCGTGGATGGCGCGGGGCGATGCTTCTTCGCGGGCGCGGGCGAGAGTGTCGACCAGCGTGGCGAAGTCGACCTTTTCGGGCGCAGGCTGCGCGCGCGGGCTTGAAGCGGCCTGTGGTTCTGCCCGTGTTGGCTGGTCCGGGGTGAGCAGTCCGGTGACCTCGGGTTCGGTGGTTTCGGTTGTAAGCCTTTCGCTGAGCCTTGCCGGTTCGGCTGGCTGCGTTCGCGCAGCGAGCGTTGCCACGGTCGCAGGCGCGGCGGTTTCCGGCGCGGTGGGCTTGCGGGGCATAGGCGTCCGGCGAGGCGCTTCGGGCGAGGGGGACTCCACTGTGGTAAGGTCATCGATCTGGTCGACCGACCTGGTCTTGGTTGAAGGTTCTGTCGCATCGACTGGCTGGGCCAGTTCGATTTGGGCCTGCTTCGCCAGCGCGATTGTGGCCTGCTGCACGCTTGCGGGCATAGTGTTCGCAGGCGTTACTGGCTCTTGGTCGCGTTGCGTGGGTGCCGCAGTGGCCGGGCGATCCTGCGCAGTCGCGTTCGCTGGCGGCAAGCGGTCTGGCGCGGCGAAGATTGCCGACAGGAACGCCATATCGGGGAGGAGCATTTCGGGCTGAGGCGCTTCGGCGGGCAGTTCGGTCTCTGCCTCGTCGTCGCCCAAGACCTGTGCCCCCTTGATCTCTCCCGCAGCCAGCGGGCGGACGGCAGTGGTTGCCGGGTCCGGCAAAGTCTTGCCGCTTTCCGGCAAGGCGATTGCCGGGGCAGGGACCGTGGATTGCAGAGCAAGCATTGCGCCGAAGTCGGGCGTTGGCGTTGGTGGTGCCGCGGGATCGGCCAGGTCCGCCGTGATTTCCGGCATCACCGCCTGCATTGCGGGGGCGGGCTGAAGCCCCGTTGGCAAGGACGAGGCGGAAATGTCGAACATGGGCAGGCTCCGTAGCGAAGGCGTCAGCCCTGCCTATTCAAGGCCTGTGCCAGACCGCTTGGCCGAGGCGGCTGTAGGTATTGTTGCGGATTCGACCTTGCGGGCGATCAGCCGGGCCTGGGCCTCGGCGCGCTCCTCGACGGCAGCGCGGTGGCGCTCGGCTGCGGCGGCTTCCTGCGCCTTGGTATCGGCGATGCGCCGCGCGGCTTCGGCATCGGCGCGGGTTCCTGTGGCGATGCGATCAAGCCCGGCAACGAAGTGGTGCAACTGCTGGAGGCCGTGTGCATCACGCGCATCGGTTCGCGCAGCATAGTCGGCAGAGAGGCGCTGGGTGCGTTCGACGAGGCCCTGCAATTGCGCCAGCATGCCTTCGGCCTTGCCCGCTTCGGCCAGCGCGTTCTGGCGGGCAATGTCGCGGATGCGTTCGAGGCGCTTGAGCCGGGCCAGGCGCGCGCGCTCGGCCTTCACGGGCCGATCAGCCCGGTCAGCGCGGCAATGCTCTCAGCCATCGGCACGACCTCGCGCTGGGGCTGGCCGATGAAGCCGGACAGAGCCTCGTGCATGGCGATGGCGCGGTCGAGCTGCGGGTCCGCACCGGCGCGATAGGCCCCCATCAGCACAAGATCGCGGTTGGCTTCATATGCGGCAACCAGCGCGCGGAAGGTGCGGGCGGCGCGCTGGTGGTCGGGGCCGGTGATGTCGTTCATCACGCGGCTGATGGAGGCGGCGATATCAATGGCGGGGTACTGGCCGCGCTGGGCAAGATCGCGTGAAAGCACGATGTGGCCATCAAGGATCGAGCGGGCGGTATCGACCACCGGGTCGTCCTGATTGTCGCCATCGGCGAGGACTGTGTAGAGCCCGGTGACCGAGCCGCCGCTTTGCGCCGAATTGCCTGCGCGCTCGACCAGCTTGGTGATCGTGGCGAGCGCGGAGGGCGGATAGCCGCGAGCGGCGCCGGGTTCGCCCAGCAGCAGCGCGATCTCGCGACCGGCGTGGGCGACGCGGGTAAGGCTGTCCATGATCAGCAGCACGCGCTTTCCTTGCGCGCGGAAGTATTCGGCAAGGCTGGTGGCAAGCATCGCGCCCCGGATGCGCAAGTTGGGCGCGTGGTCGGCAGGGACAGCGACGATGACCGAGCGCTCGCGCTTCGAGCCCTGCATGTGCCGTTCGACGAAATCGGAAACTTCGCGCGCGCGTTCGCCGATCAGGCCGACGATGACGATTTCGGCGTCGGCCCCGTGGGAGATCATGTCGAGCAGCACCGATTTGCCGACGCCTGAGCCTGCCATGATGCCGATGCGCTGGCCGACGCCGAAGGTGGTGAGGGCATTGAGGGCGCGCACGCCGGTATCGAAGCTTTCGCGTACCGGCGAGCGGTCGAGCGCGGCGGCGCGCACGCCGCCTGCCGGCCATTCGCGGCGGCTGTGGATCGGGCCCATGCCGTCGATCGGCTTGCCCTCGCCGTCGATGGCACGGCCTAGAAAGGCCTCGCCAACCGGGAGCATGCCGGGGCGGCCTTCAGGGCGGACCCGCGCGCCGGGTCGGAGCAGGACCGGATCGCCGAGCAGCATCATCAGCGTGCGGCCATTGCGGAAGCCGACGGTCTCGGCGGTCAGCGAGCCGGTGCCATGGGCGATGCGGCATTGCGTTCCGATGGGCACGGAAAGCCCCGAAACTTCGAGCATCCCGCCGTCGCAGGCTGCGAGCAGGCCATAGCGCGAGGGGGTGAAGTCCGGTTCGCAAAGCGCGAGGGAATCGAGCGCGCGTTCGAACAGGGTGGGGGTGCTGGCCTTCAGCACTGGCGCAGCGCTTCGTTGATGGCACGGCGCCATTGTTCGGGGCCATCCTCCACGCCCCCTGCCGCGCCTTCCACGCGCAGCGCCCCGCGCTCCAGTCCGGCGTCAGGCTCGAAGTGCCAGTCCTCGGGCAGGCGCGCGGCGATCAGCGCGAGGTCTTCGGGATGCAGCCGGATTACGCGCTGGTCCTCTGCGCGGGCAAGCATGGCGGCTGCCACCTGAACGCGCCGGGTCAGGGCATCGGGATCGAGCGCGGCAGGCGCGATGGCTGCCTCGCACAACGCGATCACGGTTTCGCGCAGGCGATCCTCGAGTTCGGATTGCATGGCGGCGTCGAGCTTGCCGACGCCGAACTCGATGCGACTGCGCGCGGCGTCCTGTTCGGCGATCAACTGCGCGGCGGCCTCCTGCGCATCGCCGAGCCCCTTGGCATAGCCTTCGGCCCAGGCTTCGGCCACGGGATCGCGCGGCTCCGCCGGATCGTGCTCGACCGGCGTGGGTTCGGGCTCGGGAACGACAAGCTGGCGGAAGAAACGGCGGTCCCGTGCAAAGCCCGGCGAGGCATGTCCAAGATCCGCCAGCGAAACTGCGCGCAGGGCTTCAGACATAGTCGTCGTCGCCCGCGCCGAACACGATCACGCCTTCGGCCGAGAGGCGGCGGGCGGCGGTGACCATGGCCTTCTGCGCCTCTATCACTTCGGCCATCTTCATGCGGCCCCGCGCGGCGATTTCGTCGCGCACGCCATCGGCGGCACGGCTCGACATCGAGCGGAAGAACACATCGCGCTGGTCCTCGGGGATGCCCTTCAATGCGGCGATGAGCGCATCGCTGTCGACTTCGCGCAGGAGAGCGCCCATCGACTTGTCGTCGAGCGCGAAGAGGTGCTCGAACTTGAACATCTCGTTTTCGATCGCCTTGGCAAGCTGGCGGTCCTGCTTGGCGATCTCGGGCATGACCCGCTTTTCGACCGCGCGGACCGAGGCGTTGATGATGTCTGCCGCCTCGCGCGGGCCACCCATGGTGAGCGCGCCCGTACCATGGCATTCGCCGATCCGCCGGTTGAGCAGTTCGTCGAGCATGGCGATCGCCTCGGGCGCGACCGGGCCGAGCGAGGCGATGCGATGAACGACCTGCGGCTGAATCTCGTCGGGCAGGCCGTGGAGCACGGCGGCGGCAACCTCGGGATCGAGTTGCACGAGCAGCACGGCGATGGCCTGCGGATGTTCGTCGCGGATCAGCGGCACGATCACCTGCGGGGTCAGCCAGCGGGCGAGTTCGATGGTGGGGGTGCGCGAGGGATCGTCGGGCATGATGCGCTGCATCAGGCTGTCGGCCTTCACCTCGCCCACCGCCCGCGTCATCAGCGAACGCACTTGCCCGACCCGGTCATGTGCGATCAGGCCGAGCCGCTCGGTCTTTTCGACGAACCCGGCAATCGCCTGGGCAATGGCAACCGGGCCGATCTCGCCCAGCGCGCACATCTTCTCGCCGAGCAGGCGCAGTTCGGCAGGCTCCAGCTGCGCAAGGATCTGCGCGGCCTGATCGTCTTCCAGCAGCATGACCATCACGGCCGCGCGTTCGGGATCGGAAATGGCGGGGGCTTCCATCAGGTCGCTCATGCGCTGGCACCTTCCTCTTCAGGGGTCTTGAGCATCTGCTTGAGCGCAACCACCGCGCTGTCGGGCTTCTCGACGACAAGGCGCTGGGCAAGGCTGACCTGCCGTGCGAGCGCTTCGGCATCGACGACACCGGTCTGCGGGTCCTGCGCGGGCTGGATGGCCTGGGCCACTTCTTCGGGCGTGACGCTTTCGATGCTCTCTTCGGCGTCGCCATCGCCTTCATCATCATCATCATCGTCTGCGGCTTCGCCCTTTTTCCACTTCTTGAGCGGCTTGCCCTCCGCGCTGGCGGGCTCTCGTTTCAACGCCTTGATGAGCGGCCTCACGCCGAGCAGCAGGACCAGCAGCACCGCAATCAGGGCGACCGCGTTGCGCAGGATCGTGGCGAACCACGGCGTCTCCCAGAACGGCGCCGGGGTAACCTCGGCGGGCTTGAACGCGCGCACGGCCACGGCAACCTGATCGCCGCGCGTGGCATCGGCACCGACGGCAGCGCTGACCAGTTGCTTGATCTGCTCGATGTCCTGCGGCTTGGCCTTGGCCATGATCTCTGCACTGAGCGCGACCGCGACCGAGAGGCGCTTTATCTTGCCCGGCGTCTGGTTCGATACCGCAACTTCGCGACCCAGTTCATATGTGCGGGTCGAACTGGATTCGCCATTGGCTCCTGCAGGAGCAGCGGCGGTCGTCGGCGTGCCTTGCGGCGCTCCGGCCTGCGCGGTCGTGGCAGGTGGCGGCGTGTTGGCAGTGACACCGGGTACGCCTTGCGCCGTGGTTGCGCCTGCCTGTTGCGAGGCGCTCTGCGTTTCGGAGCGGACGACGCCCTGCTTGTCATAGCTTTCCCGGGCCGATGTCACCTGATCCATGTCCAGATCGAGCTGGATCTCGGACGAGAAGTTGCCCTCGCCGAGCATGGGGGTAAGCAACTGGGCAACCTGCTGGCGCAGCTTCTCTTCCATGCGCTGTTGCAGTTCGAGCCGGTCGCCATCGGGTCCGGATGGGTCAGACAGCAGTGCGCCGTGCTGGTCCACCACGCGCACCGCATCTATCGACAGACCGGGAACCGACCCTGCCACAAGATTGACGATCGCGCGGACCTGGCTTTCCGAAAGCTGCCGCCCGCGCTTCAGCTTGACCATAACCGAGGCCGAGGGCGGCACGTTCTCGCGCACGAACACCGATTTTTCCGCTTCGGCGAGGTGAACCCGTACGGCTTCGACGCCATCGATCTCCATCACCGTCAGTTCCAGCTCACGCTCGCGCGCGGCCTGCAGGCGCTGCCCTTCAAGGCCGCGGCTCGCGCCCATCGGCAGCTTGTCGAGCATCTGCGTGCCGGTTTCGGGCGTGGCGATGGCACCATCGGAAGCTGCGGCCATGCGCGCCTTGTAGAGATCGTCCTCGCTCACGGTGATCGCGCCGGTTGCGCTGTCGATCTGGTAGGGGATGCCCGCCTTTTCGAGGCTGGCGGTCACTTCGGCGCGCTCGCCGTCGGAAAGCTGGCTGTAGAGCATGCGCTGGGGCGCCGGGGCCATCGTCAGCCACAGTACGCCGGTCAGCCCTGCGGCAGATGCACCCGCGAACCACGGGATCATGCGCCGCACCGATGGCTGGGCGAGCATGGCTTTGGCCCGCGCGCCGATGCCTGTGCCAAGCGGATCGGTCAGTGAGACTGCGGGCGTGCCGGAAGGATTTGCCTCGGCCATTCAATCACACTCCCATCCGCATGATGTCCTGGTAGGCCGTCAGCAGCTTGTTGCGGACCTGCAGCGTCGCCTCGAAGGCAACGCCCGATTCCTGCCGGGCCAGCATGACCTTGGCGATGTCGACCGTCTCGCCGCGCTCATAGGCCTCGGTGATCGCGCTGGACTTCTGCTGCGCGGCATTGACGCTGTCGAGCGCGCCCTTGAGGCTTTCGGTGAAGCTCCCGGCGGGGCCGCTGGTGGCGCTGGCCGAAGTTGCGGTCTCGGGCGATCTGACCTGCTGGAGCAGCTGCGAGCGCTCCATGATCTGCTGGCGCAGGGCCATGATGTCCTGGATGCCGGAAGCCCGGCCGCCGATGCCGGAGATGCCGCTCATCGCCTGCCACCCATAGCACGACCGTTCACTTCGATCCCGGCATCACGGAAGCTGGCGAGGCGATAGCGCAAGGTCCGCTCTGAAATGCCAAGCTGGCGTGCTGCGGCAACGCGGCTGCCGTTGCAGGCTTCCAGCGTCGAAAGGATGGCCTTAGCCTCGGACATCTGGACGATGTTGGACAGCTTGGCATCGCTGGTTGGCACCACCGCCAGCGGTTCGTTGATCAGGCGGGCGGGCCGGTCGAACACGATGTGCTCCGCGCCGATCACCGCCGCGTTGCCTGCAAGGACAAGCGCGCGGCGCATGGCGTTCTCCAGTTCGCGCACATTTCCGGGCCAGGAGTGGGCGCCGAGCATGGCAAGCGCCTCGTCCGAGATCCACGGGCTGGCGGGCGAGTGACGCAGCGCCATGGCAAAGGCCAGCGGGGCAATGTCCTCGGGCCGCTCGCACAGCGCGCGCAGGGTCAGGGGGAAGACGTTGAGGCGGTAGTAAAGGTCGGCGCGGAAGCGGCCTTCCTCGACTTCGAGCGGCAGATCGCGGTTGGCGCAAGCGATCACGCGGACATCGACCTTGATCGGCTTGGTCGCGCCGAGCGGGACGACTTCGCCTTCCTGCAGCGCGCGCAGCAGCTTGGCCTGAAGAGTGAGAGGCATTTCGGCGATTTCGTCGAGCAGCAGGGTGCCGCCGTCAGCCGCGCGGAAGAAGCCTTCGCTGGCGGTATTGGCCCCGGTGAATGCCCCCTTCTGATGGCCGAACAGCAGCGCTTCGAGCATCGCTTCGGGCATGGCGGCGCAGTTGATCGCAACGAAGGGCTTGTCCTTGCGCGCCGAGCGCTCGTGGATGAAGCGGCTCAATACTTCCTTGCCGGTGCCGGTCGGGCCGTTGATCAGGACAGGAATGTCTGAGGCGGCAATCCGCGTGGCAAGGGCGAGGACGGACAGGCTCTCCGGGTCTGCTGCAATCGGCGCGCCGGGACGGGCGGCGCAGGCGAGCAGGGCGGCAAGGGCGGCCTCGCCTGCGCCATCGGCATAGCGCAGCGTTGCAATGCGGCTCCCCGCCTGCCGCTCGATCGCCGGCACTTGCGAGCGTTCCAGCAGGACGACCGGCTTGCGCGGGGCGAGGGTAGCGTTCTCGAAGGCATCGGCCAGCATGGCATCGCCCGGCTCGCCATAGCTCGACAGCACTGCCGCCGCGCGCTGGACCAGCGCCGGATGGGCTTTCGCCGCCGCTTCCGTGAACTGCAGTGCTCCGCAATCGCGAATCATTTCAAGACCCCTGTTAACCATTCCGTCCGAGGCCCTTGTTTCGCGCGAGACCGACAAACAGGTTGAAACTTTAAGGGATCGGGAATTGCTAAGGGCCAGTACCTAGGGGTGGCAGGCTTTTGCCGGGGGGTGGCTTAATTCCGGCGGCGCTTTGCCGGTCTTTGTTCCGACAGCCGTGTCGATCCTCTGACCGGCGGTCCTATCGGGAACGACACACCACCTACCGGAGAATGGAAAATGGCGGTTATCAATACCAACATCAGCGCCATCAAGGCTGCAAACTCGTCGACTTCGGCGAGCAAGATGCTCGGCACGGCGATGGAACGCCTGTCGACCGGCAAGCGCATCAACGGTGCCAAGGACGACGCCGCAGGCCTCGCCATCAGCACCACGATGACCTCGCAGATCAAGGGCATGGCCCAGGGCGTGCGCAATGCCAACGACGGCATCTCGCTGGCCCAGACGGCCGAAGGTGCGCTGAGCGAAGTGACCAACATGCTGCAGCGCGTGCGCGAGCTGGCGGTTCAGGCCAAGTCGGCGACCTATCAGGAATCCGACCGTGACTACATGAACACGGAAGTCCAGGAACTGCAGGACCAGATCAACGCGGTCCTCTCCGACACCAAGTTCAACGGCAACACCGTGTTCGACAGCGCCGCCGACAAGACCTTTGACATCCAGGTCGGTTCGGAAACCGCGACCACGGTGACGATCACCTCGAAGCAGATCAACACGGTCGCCTTCGACGTCAGCGGCACCGACGGCACCAACGCCGGCACGACCATCGACGATGTCGATACTGCGCTCGGCGAAGTGAACGCCGCCCGTGCGACCTTCGGTGCCGGCCAGAACCGTCTGGAATCGGTGGTGAACAACCTCAACGACAACATCACCAACCTGTCCGACGCCCGTTCGCGCATCCAGGACACCGACTATTCGGCGGAAACGACGCAGATGGCCAAGGCCCAGATCCTCTCGCAGGCTTCGACCGCGATGATCGCACAGGCCAACCAGAGCCAGCAGAACGTCCTCTCGCTGCTGCGCTAAGCCATGACATACGCCTGTCTCCACCAGGCGTGATCACGAGCCCGGCGGTTCTTGCGCGGACCGCCGGGCCTTCGTGCGTTCTCCGGTAACGAAGAAGGGCGGCTCCTTGCGGGGCCGCCCTTCGATTCGTTAACGATACTGGGATTTCTACTTCACCCCGATCGGGAAGCTCACGCCATTCGCAGCTGCCGTGGAAGTGCGTCCGTCGTTGCGCGGCCCACCGATGAGCACGAGTCCCGCAAGGTGCGGGGTGGCCATCGAAGTGCCCGATATCGTGTTGTAGCCACCGCTCAGCCAGGTCGACAGGATCGAAACGCCGGGCTCGGCAAAGTCGACTGGCGAGCCGAGTGCGGAGTAGTTCGAGAAGCTGGCGAAAGCATCGCTGCTGTTGACGGCGGCCACGGTGTAGATGTTCGGTCCCTGCGCGCGAGCGGGCGAATGCAGGTTCGCGTCCTCGCTTTCGTTGCCGGCTGCAAGTGCGAAGATGACGCCGCTGCTGTTCGAGGCGTTGATCACCGCCTGATCCAGAGCATCCGAGACCGGTCCGCCAAGGCTCATGTTGGCAACGTCGCCCGGCTTGCCGATCTTCGCGACGTAGTCGACGCCTGCGATAACCGCAGAGTATGCACCACTTCCACGGCGATCGAGCACGCGCACAGCAACGAGCAAGGCCCCGGGGGCAACGCCTACGACGCCTGCGCCGTTGATCTTGGCGGCGATCGTGCCGGCAACGTGGCTGCCGTGTCCGTTCAGGTCATTAGGCGACTTTTCACGCGCGACGAAGTTCTTGCTGTTGACCTTGTCGACGTTGAGATCGGGGTGGGTAAGGTCGATGCCGGTATCGATGACGAACGCGCGACCCGAAATCGGGTTTGCCGCGTTGCCACCGCCGACACGGGTAATACCCGCCGGGATCGTTTCGGTTGCCGAAGCATTCACGCCGCCACCTGCATTGGCAAGCGCATTGACCGGGTCGATCACCGTCGCGACCTGATCGGCCTCGCACTTTTCGATCTTCGGATTGTGGGCTGCGATCGCTGCTGCGTTCTGCGCCTTGGCGTTGATCGAGAAGCCCTGCAGGGCGACGGAATAGACATGGCCGACGCGGCCACCGGCCTTGCCGGCAACGCTGTTGGCTTCAGCCTGTTCGGAACCCCGGGTGACCGCGCCCTTGCGGAACACGCAGATCCAGCTGTCAGGAATTACGGCGCTTGCCGCCATGGCACTTGTCGTGGCCTGCGCGGAAGCCGGGGCTGAGGCGCCGGTTGCTGCCGGCAACAGGATCGCTCCGGACCCTGCAGTCTTGTTGCCACCTGCGGCGGCAAACACCATTCCGGCCAGCGCCAAGGCGGATACCGTGGCCAACGCTGCAATCTTCTTCATTGAATTCTTGCTCCCTGTCGTGCTGCGTGGCTCGGGCTTGTGGCCCGGCGCACCGCCACGCTCGCGACAGGCTGCCTTCATCCGGTTGCTGATGCAACCGGAAGATTCATCCAAAGTTTAAGAACCTGACCGGTCTTTCGTTAATCAGTAACTAAGCAGAATTGACATGCGCCGGTTGCGCGGGTCAGCCGGATCGTTCTGTACCAGCGGCTCACGGTCAGCCACGCCCTCAATGCGGCGGAAGCGCGCCTCGCCGATGCCTTGGCGCATCAGTGCCTGTCGCGTCGTCTCGGCGCGGCCGGCCGAAAGTGACCAGTTGTTGGCCACGCCGTTCTTCCACGGCAGCGAATCCGTGTGGCCACGAATGGTCAACTGGCTCGGCTCGGGTGCGATGGCCTGGCCGATCGCGCGCAGAAGTTCTGCTGCGTCGGGCGTCAGCACCGTGGTGCCGAGCAGGAACATCGAGAAATCGGCATCGTCCACCAGATCGAGGCGGATGCCTTCGGGCGTTTCGGTCATGCGCACCTGTCGCGCCAGCTTCTTGAGCTTTTCGGACTGGGCGAGCTTCTGCGCGATGCGCTCCTTCATCACTTGGCTGCGCTTGATCTTGCTGCCGCCTTCCTTGGGACCGCCGGTCGCATCGCGCGGGATCGAGATGGTCTTGTTGCCGGTCTGCCCGGCGCGGTGGGGGTAATCGTCGGCATCGGTCAGCGATGAGCCGCCGAGCACGCCATAGCCGCCCGCGCTGCCCTGCCGCACCTTGACCAGCGTGGGGGTGAAGTAGTCGGCGATGCCCTTGCGCTGTTTCTCCGTGGTCGCACCCAGCAGCCACATCAGCAGGAAGAACGCCATCATCGCGGTCACGAAGTCGGCATAGGCAACCTTCCACGCCCCGCCATGGTGGCCGCCTGCAATCACCGTGATCTTCTTGACGATGATCGGCTTGGGGGGCTCGTTCTTGCCCTTGGCGGGTGCCTTGGCCATCTTTTATCTTCCGCGCAGGGCGTCGAGCAGTTCCGACAGGCCGGGACGGAAGGCATGGCCCAACCCCGAGCGCGCGCTTTCGACGACCAGCGGCTGTGGCCAGCCATGCAGGCTGGCGATGATCACCTGCTTGACCGCCTGGAAGATCATCTCGTCCTGATCGAGCACCTGTTTGAGGCGGCCCGCAATCGGCGCGACGATGCCATAGGCCAGCAGCACGCCCATGAAGGTCCCGACCAGCGCCGAGCCGATCATCGCACCCAGGATCGAGGGCGGCTTGTCGATCGAGCCCATGGTCTTGACCACGCCAAGCACGGCCGCGACGATGCCGAGCGCGGGCAGAGCGTCGGCTAGGCCCTGCAGCGCATGCTGTGCCTCGGCCTCTTCGTGGAAGTGGGTCTTCATCGCGTGATCCATCACGTCCTCGACCGCGTGGACTTCAAGCGTTCCCGAGGAGACCACGATCAGGGTCAGCGTGTCGCAAATCAGCGAGACCAGCGCGGCATTGCCGAGGAGGCGGGGATATTCGGCGAAGATCGGGGAGTTCTTCGGGTCGGTCACGTGGCTTTCGAGCGCCACCGGGCCGTCGCTGCGCAGGATCTTCATCAGCTTGGTGCACAGCACGATCGCGTCGACATGATCCTGCTTGTTGTGCTGCGGCCCCTTGAAAACTTTCTTGAAACCGCCGCCGATGCCCTTCAGCTCGTGCATCGAGTTGCCGGTGACCACCGCGCCGAGCGCTGCGCCACCGATGATCAGCATTTCGTGAGGGATCGCATGCATCACCGGGCCGAGCGCGCCGCCGGTAATGGCAAAGCCGCCGAAGACCATGGCGAGCAGGATGACGATGCCGACGATCACGAACATTTGCAGCTATTCCCGGTACGTTGGGTCGCGCTCAGTTCAGCACGCTGAACAGCGAAAGGTTGGCGAGCTTGGAAAAGCTGGCCTGGCTGGCCTGCAGCACCAGCATGGTGTTCTGCAGGCGGGCGATGGATTCCGTCAGGTCCGCGCCGCCAACTTCGGTCTTCTCGTCGGTGCGCATTTCCGCAAGCGAGGTTCGGCGCTCGGTATTGAGATCGATCCAGTTGAGGCGCGAGCCTACGACCGTCTGCGCCGTGGTGATCGCGTTCAGGCCATCGCCCAAGGCAGTGAGCGCGGCGTTGGCCGTGGCGGCTCCGCCCGTGCCGGACTTCAGGTCATCGGCCAGAGCCTTGGTCATGGCCAGCAGGTCGACAGTCGCGCCGCCAGACTGGAACTGGAGAAAATCCGGCCCCGTCACCCCGCGCGAGACCGACTGGCCTCCGCCGAGCGAGATCACGCCCGCTGCGCCGGTCCCGGCATAAGTCGCATTGCCCGCCGCATCGAGCGTGTAGGCGTCCGATGCGCTCTCACCGCCGAACAGGGCGTTGCCGTTCCCGTCGCGCGTGTTGGCCAGCGCAACGAGGTTATCGCGGATCTGCGCCACTTCCTCGCCGATGCCTGCGCGTTGGCTGGTGCTCAGCGTCGATGATGCGGCCTGGGTGGCCAGTTCCTGCAGGCGCGTGACGAAGTTGGCGAACTGCGACAGGGCGTTGTCTGTCAGGTTGAGGTCCGTCGTGGCGCGGTTGGTCGCGGCGGTATCGATGTCGTCGAACACGTCCGCGCGCGCGAGCTGGCGCAGGCGCGAAGCGGCGACCGGATCGTCGGAGGAACGCTGCAGGCGCTCGCCGCTCGACATCTCGGCCTGCGTCTCCTCGGCCTGCTTGCGCAGGGCGGTAAGGTCCATCAGGGACCTTTCGAAGAATGCGGCTGTAGATGTGCCGAAGATCGTGCTCATGGCCGGTTACCTGATTCCCAGAAGGGTGTCGAAGATGTCGGATGATACCTGCATGACCTTTCCGGACGCCTGAAAGGCCTGCTGGAATCTTACTAGGTTCACCGCTTCCTGATCGAGATCGACGCCCGATTGCGCCGAAAGCGCGACCTTGGCGGTATCGGCAATCGTCTGGAGCGCGCCGAGCGTCACGTTGCGTCCGGCGAGCGTGCCCGAAACGTCGAACAGGATCGCGTCCATCGTGCCCGAAGGGTTGACGCCAGCCAGCGCATTGCGGATCGCGGTGAGGTTCGTGGCGTCGCGGTTGCCTGCGGTTGTGCTGCTGGCAGGGGCCGTGGCGATCTTGCGGCCATCCTCTACGGCGAGTGCCATGAAGGCCGCAGTGGTGCCTGCGAAGATCGGCACGCCGATGGCATTGTCGAGATCGCGGCCGCCGGTCTGCGCGTTGTTGAAGGCGTCGACGATGTCGCGGGCGAGCGTGTCGATGTCGGTCTTGAGCTGCGCGCCCTTGGCAAGCGCGAGTTGCTGTCCCGCCAGGCTTCCGCCTGCGAGAGTTAGGGCTGTGCCTCCGAGAGTGTAGCTTACGGTGCCATCAGTTGGAGATGTGGTGATCGCCATGGTCGCGGCGGTGTTGCCGGTTACGAGGTCCTCGCCACCGCTGCCGCCGATCTTCACCGCGACTTGTCCATCGGCGGAAAACTCGGTCGCGATGTTGGCATAGCCGCTCAATTCCTCGAGCAGCTTGTCGCGCTGGTCGAGCAGGGCCGTCTTGTCGCTGCTGGCGTCGGAGGCGCGGGCGAGGCGGGTGTTAGTACGCGCCAGTTCCTGTGCGATGCGGTTGACCTGCGTCACGCCATCTGTGGCAAGAAAGCGCAGGCCATCGGCGGCGGCGTCCATTTCCTGCGAGGCGATCTGAAAGGTGCCGACCATCGTCCGCGCCTTCTCGATCACCGAAGCGCGTAGCGAAGTGTCGGTCGGGTTCTGGGTCAACTGCTGCAGCGAGGATTCGAAGCCGACGATGGCATCGAACACCCCCGATTGCTCGATAGCGGATTCGATATTCTGCAGGCCTGAAACCTCGGCGCTCGCCCGCGCCACGTCAGATCCGGTGCGGCGCACTTCGGCCTGGCGGAAGGCATCGGCGTTGCGCACGATGCCATCGAGCCGAACGCCCGAAAGCGAGAGGTCGCCGATGCGATAGGCGCCGCCGCTCGATGCTACCTCGCGGAATGCCGCGGAGCGACGGACGTAGCCGGTGGACGAGGCGTTGGCGATGTTCTGGGCAGTAACGTCAAGCCCGATGCGGGCGGCCTGTACGCCGCTGCGGGCAATGGAGAGGAGGTCGGACGCCATGGCTTATGCGCCTCCTTCAGTACTCTGGCCGGGCAGTAGCGCGGCAAGGTGGTTCTCGATCTGCTTCGCAAAGCCCAGCGCGCCGGTCTGCGAGGCGATTTCGGCAAAGCGTTCATCGCGCATCTGGACGAAGGTCTGGTCCATCTTGCCGAACACATCGTCACCGCCGAAGTCGACGGCGCGGGCGCTGGCCAGCATCTGCCGCAGGAAGATCGCCTCGAATTGCTTGGCCGCGCCCGAGAGCTTCTCGCGCTCGTTCGGCGCCTTGGGCGTGAGCGAGAGGGTGGGCGAGGGGGTGGAGATCGCGGTCATATCACCACCATCTCCGCCTTCAGCGCGCCCGCCTGCTTGAGCGCTTCGAGGATTGCGACAAGGTCCGAAGGGCTGGTGCCGAGCTTGTTCAGCGCATCGACCAGCGAGGAGAGCGAAGCGCCGGGCTTGAACAGCGCGACCTTTGCTTCCTTTTCTTCCGCTGCGATCTGGCTGTTGGGCACGACGGCCGTCTGGCCCCGGCTGAACGGCGCGGGCTGCGAGACTTGCGGCTTCTCGTCGATCTTCACCACCAGCTTGCCGTGGCTGATGGCAGCGGGTGACAGGCGGACCGCACTGTTGATCACCACGGTGCCGGTGCGGCTGTTGACGATGACCTTGGCGGCGGTTTCGGCTGGCGTCACGTCGATCATCTCGATCGTGGCCATCGTTGTGGCGCGGGCATCTGCCCCGGCAGGCAGGCGCAACGCTAGCGTCACGCCATCCTCGATCGTCGCGGATTGCGGAAAGCGCGCATTGATCGCATCGCGCACGCGCTGGGCGGTCATGAAATCGGCGTCGAACAGGTTCCAGCGCAGCACTTCGCCGCTGTCGAACCCTGTGGCAACAGCGCGCTCCACGCTCGCCCCTTCGGCGATACGTCCCACGGTCGGCACGTTGACGGTCAGCTGCGAGCCATCGCGCGCGGCGATGCCGAGGCCGCCGACCGCAAGGTTGCCCTGCGCCATCGCGTAAATCTGTCCGTCCGCGCCATAGAGCGGCGCAAGGATCAGCGCCCCGCCGCGCAGGGACTTGGCCTTGCCGATGGTCGAGACGGTCACGTCGATGCGCTGGCCCGGCTTGGCGAAAGCGGGAAGCTCTGCGGTCACCAGCACGGCGGCCGCGTTCTTGAGGCCCGGCGAGATGCCCACCGGCAGTTGCACGCCGAGGCGTCCTGCCGTGCCTTTCATTGCCTGCGTCAGGTATTCGAGATTGTCGTCGCCCGTTCCGGCGAGGCCGACGACCACGCCATACCCGGTGAGCTGGTTGGCGCGCACGCCCTGGAACTCGCCAAGATCGCGCACGCGCTCGGCCATGGCGGGCGCAGGCATAGCCGCTGCGAAGGCTGCAAGGACAGGGAGGATGAACCGGACCAGCATTGCATCAACCTTCAGAAGGGCGAGATCGCGTTGAAGAACTTCGAGAGCCAGCCCTCGCGGCTTGCCCGGCCGACCGAACCGTTGCCGGTGTATTCGACCCGCGCATCCGCGACCTGGCTGGACAGGATGCGGTTCTCCTGATCGATATCGCCAAGGCGGACGATCCCTGAAAACTGCACCCATTCCTGCCCCTGGCTCAACATCATGCGCTTCTCTCCGCGCACCAGTGCCGTGCCGTTGGACCGCACTTCCGCGATCGTCACCGCAACTTCCCCTGCGAGCACGCTCGTCTGCGAGGCGTTGCCCTGACCATTGAACGACGATCCGCCCGAAGCATTAAGGGCCGTTGGCTTGATGAAGGACAGCGGGCCGGTGGTGGGCGGGGTGACCGAGAACTGCCCGGTCTTCTGGGTTCTGGCGACTGCGGTCTTTGCCGACGTCATGTTCTCGACCAACGTGACCGTGATCAGATCGCCCACAGAATGGGCACGGCGACCTTCGACCATGCCGGTGTATCCGGCGCTGACGTTGAAAATGGAACCGGCGGTCGGGGCCGCGGTCTGAACCGGCAGGGGCGGCGCGACGACCGGCTCGAAGCCCTTCTTGGGCTTGGCGGCAGAGGCCGGGTCCATGCCGAAAACGACAGCGGCGGCGACCAGCGATCCGACCAGCAAGGCACGCATAGCGGTCTTGCGACGGCGCGGGCTCTCGTTGTGTTCCGGGGCAAAGTGGCGATCGAAGGGGGTTTCCATGGCAATCACAGCGTCTGGTTGGCGTTCTGGAGCATTTCGTCGACCGCAGAGATCATCTTGGAATTGATCTCGTAGGCGCGCTGGCACTCGATCATGTCGACCAGTTCCTCGACGACGTTGACGTTCGAACCTTCGAGGTAGCCCTGCTGGATCTTGCCGCGCCCCAGCTCTCCGGGAACGCCGACCTGCGCCGCGCCGGAGGCGGCGGTTTCCTGCAGGAAGTTGTCGCCCATCGAGCGCAGGCCGCCGGGGTTGGCGAAGCTGGCGATGGTGATCTGGCCAAGCTGCGCTGGCTCGTTCTGCCCGGCGACGGTCGCCGAGACGGTGCCGTCGTTGGCGATGGTAATCGCGCTTGCGCCCTCTGGAATGGTGATTGCCGGATTTAGCGGATAGCCCTGCGCCGTCACCAGCACACCTTCTGCCGAGCGCGAAAAGTTGCCCGCGCGGGTATAGGCAAGCTGCCCTCCCGGCATGGTCACCTGAAAGTAGCCCTCGCCATCCAGCGCAAGGTCCAGCGCGTTGCTCGTGCTTTGCAGCGTGCCCTGGCTGTCGATGCGGGTGGTCGCCTGCACCGCAACGCCGGTGCCGAGGTTGAGGCCGGTAGCATAGGCCGTCTCGTTCGATGACTGCTGCCCGGCCACGCGTGCGTCTTGATAGGCGAGCGTGGCGAAGTTGGCGCGGTCGCGCTTGAAGCCGGTGGTGCCGACGTTGGCGAGGTTGTTGGCGATCACGCGCATCCGCGTGTCCTGCGCTTCCAGACCGGTCCGGGCGACGTGAAGGGCTGAGCTTGGCATCTGGGTTTACCTCTCGAAATCAGGAAATGCGCATCAGGGAGGCGCTGGATTCGTCGACTTCCTTGGCCTGGGAGACGACCTTGGTGCGCATGTCGAAAAGGCGCTGGGCCTCGACCATCTCGACGAGGATGCGGGTGGGATCGACGTTCGATTGTTCCAGACTGCCGACCATCAGCCTGGCCTCTTCGTCCTGCGGCAAGACGCCGGGTTCGCCGTTCTGCCCAGCCACGCGGAACAGGCCGTCGAGGCCTTTCTCGAGTCGGCTGCCGGTGGTCGATGCGATCTTGATGCGCCCGACGAGCTGGGGCGGCTGGTCTGGTGTCTCGGGATTGGCAACGGAGACGCCACCGTCGGGCGAAATCGTGACCTTCGAACTCAACGGAACCGTGATCGGACCGTTCTCGCCGATGACCGGGCGGCCATCGCCGTTCTCCAGCACGCCACCCGCGCTCACGGTCAGATCGCCGCGCCGCGAATAGACCTCGCTGCCGTCCTCGGCCTGCAGCGCAAGCATGGTGTCGCCGGTCAGCGCAACGTCCAGTGGCTTGCCGGTCGAGATCAGCGTACCTTGCGCCATCGACGATCCGCGCACTTCGCCATCGGTCATGGCGCGCGCCTCGAGGCTGGGACCCTTCAGCGTCATCGGCGTGGTCGTCAGCATCTCGGCGCGGAAACCGATGGTCTGCGCGTTCGCCATGTTGCTGGCGATCACGCGCTGGCGCACGGTCGACCCGGTCATGCCGGAATAGGCGGTGTAGATCAGGCGATCCATAATTCAGTCTCCGGTGAACTCAGACAGATCAGGTCTGCAGCTGGATCACGGTCTGCGAGATCTGCGTGGCGGTATCGATGGCCTTGGCGTTGGCCTGGAAGTTGCGCTGTGCGGTGATCAGGCTGACCAGTTCCTCGGCGATGTCGACGTTCGAGCGTTCCAGTGCGCCCGATAGCAACGACCCGTACTGGCCGGTGCTCGGCTGGCCATAGTTCGGTGCGCCCGAAATGCCGGTCGTCACCCAGTTCGATGAGCCGATCTGCTTGAGGCCCTGCGGCGCGATGAAGCTGGCCAGCGCGACCTTGCCGATGATCACGTTCGACCCGTCCGCATAGGATGCCGTCACTGCGCCATCGCTGCCGACGGTGATGCCTGCGAACTCGATCGGATTGCCGCTGGCGTCGGTACCGTTCGTAGCCGGGATCAGCGCATCGGCAGGCGTGGTCGACGTGATCGTGCCCGCGGCATCGGTCGGGAAGACCTGCAGGCGGTTGCCCGATCCGTCAGAGACAAAGCCCGCGCCGTCCACCGTCAGGCTGCCATTGCGGGTGAACAGCGTCTGGCCGGTCACGACGTTCTTTGTGGTAAAGAAGCCATCGCCGTTGATGGCAAGATCAAGCGCGGAGCCGGTCTGCTCGATCGGTCCCAACGCGAAGTTCTGGCTGATCGATTCCACTGCCGCGCCGATCCCGACGACCAGCTTGGGATTGGTGAAGGCGCTGCCCACGACGATGTCGGCAAACTCGGTGCGGCTCTTCTTGAAGCCGGTGGTTTCGGCGTTGGCGATATTGTGGCTGATCACGCCAAGGTCGGTCTGGGCGTTCTTCAACCCGTTGAGCGATGTGTAGAAGGACATGCGCGTCTCCTGCGGGGCTTAGGCTTTTGGGGGCGTGGGCTGGCTGGCGAGCAGCTTGGCAACGGTGCTGTTCAGCGTGTCGAGCTTGGTCGAGATGGCGGACAGGGTGTCCGATTGCTTGGTCATGGTGCCCAGCGAGTCCTTCATGTCGTTGAGGTTCGACAACGAGGAGAACTGCGCCAGCTGGGCGAGCATCTGGGTGTTGTCGACGGGCTCGGTCGGGTCCTGGTTCTGCAGCTGCGTGGTCAGCAGCTTGACGAAGTCCTCGGCGCCCATTGCGCCCCATCCCTGTCCTGCCTTGGACGAGGTCTTGGCGCCGTTGACACCGTTGGTGGAAGTGACGGAAGCGATCGACATTACTTCATCCTCATCGTTTCAAGCATGAGCTGTTTTGCGGTCTGCATCGCCTCGACCACATTCTGGTACTGGCGGGAGCTTTCGAGCATCTCGACCATCTCGGCGTTCTCATCGACCGGGGCAGTCCAGACATCGCCATTGGCATCGGCGAGCGGGTGGCCCGGATCGTGCTGGCGAATGGGCGTGGCGTCCGAGCGCTTCACGGCGGCGACGCGCACCGTGGACAGGCCGTTCGCCTGATCGAGCTGTTCGGCAAAGACCGGGCGCAACGGGCGATAGGCCTCCTGCTCGGTCGTGGTGACGGTCCCGGCGTTGGCGAGGTTCGACGCGGCGGCGTTCATCCGCACGAGCTGTGCCGACATGGCTCGGCCGGTGACCTGGAACAGGGTGAGGGGAGTGCTGCCAGCCATCGCTTACTCTCCCCGGATCGCGCGGGTGATCGTCTCGACCCGGCCTTTCAGGAAGTTGAGCGTGGCTGAATAGCCGACCGCGTTTTCGGCAAAGGCCGTCTGCTCGGTCGCCATCTCCACGGTGTTGCCATCGAGGCTCGGCATGACCGGAACGCGGTAGCGCGTGGCCGAGGCAATCGCCTTGTCCTCGCTCATCCCGGCGGTGCGTGCCTTCAGCGCTGTGGCGAAATCGATGTCCTTGGCCTTGAAGCCCGGCGTTGCGGCATTGGCGATGTTCGAAGTCAGCAGGCCCAAGCGCTGGGACCGCAGTTCCAGCGCCGCGCCGTGGATGCCGAAGAGGGATTCGCTCATGGGGTGTGCCTTCACTGGCTGACGAAATTGCTGCCGGTGTTTCAGCAAGCAGCGTGCCAACTGCGCAAAAGCGGGACTTCCGACGCTGCCTGATGGCACCGGCGGCAAAGTCTTGCCGGATGGCGGCAGATTGCAGGCGCAAATCGGCAAAGGGGCCTGAAAAAGCCTGCCCGCCTGCCGTCCTGATGCCTGAGGAGAACCCCGGTCAATGCCATCCGCCCCGCTGTTCGACGGACTGTCTCTTGGCATCGTGCTGGGCGGGACGGCGCTTGCCACCGTGCTGCGTTCAGGGCGGCGGGAACTGGCCGTGACCATGCGCGCGCTCGCAGGGCTTTTCACCGCGCGCTTCTCGGCCGCACAGGCCAAGGCCGATCTCGCCGGACAAGTCTCCGCGATCCGCCGTGACGGCATCCTGCGCGCGCACTCTGGCCCCATCGGCGACCGCGAGTTCGATGATGCGACCGACGCGTTGTTCCGCTCGCGCTCGCTCGACGTGCTGATCGAGCGCCACCACAGCCACCGCCGCGCCCGTCTCGCCGCTGCGGAAATGGCGGTGCGCACACTTGCCCAGGCGGCAGAGTTGGGACCAGTGTTCGGCATGATCGGCACGCTCGTCTCGCTCAGCCGCCTGCCCACGACCGGACTCGATCAGGGGGCGCTCAATGCGACCGTTGCCATGGCGGTGATGACCACGCTCTACGGCCTGCTGCTCGCCAATCTCGTGCTCGCCCCGCTCGCCCGCGCGGTTGAGAGGCGCTCGCAGGACGAGGAGCGCCAGCGGCAGGACGTGATCGAATGGCTCTCAGGCCAGCTCGAACCGGCGCTGTCGCATCACGCAACCGTCCAGCGCCTGCATCCTCGCGGGAGGGCTGGCGGGTGATCGTGCGCGCCGGGACGGGCTGGCAATATGCGATTGCCGACCTTTCGCTGATCCTCTTCCTCGTCACCGCCTCCGCCCTTGCCCATGCAGGCGGCGGCAAGGCTGCAGCTTCTCCGCCCCCGCCACCGGTCGCAGCCGCGATCGACAGTGAGCCTGTTGCCGTCTGGAGCCCCGGCCCCGAAGCGCCGTCGCTCGCAGAGTGGCTGGCGCAAGTGGGCGAAGACCCCCGCCTCGAAGTTCGCATCGTGGTCCGCTACGCCAGCGGCGCGCGCGCGGCTGCCATGGCCCAGGCCGTGGATATGGCCGCAGAGGGCGGAACTCGCGCTGCGAAAGCGCGCATTCTCGTCGAGCCCGGCGAGCATGCTGGGGCCAGCGTGGCGCTGGTCTATTCGCGCGAGGCGGTGGTGACCCCTGGCGCTCTGGCACGATGATTGCTGGATCGGGGCATTGCACTCTCCTTCGCGGATGCCCTCGATGACCAGAACCTTGCCTTTCGTCCTGCCTGCCCTGATTGCGGCCTCTGCCGCGCAGGCGCAGACCTCGCCGTTCCATGACCTCGTCGCCATCGACCGCGAAGTGGCCGCCTTTCTCGGCGCGGGGATCGGGGAGGCGGGCGGCGCGACCTTGCCGGTCGACCGTCGCCTGCGGCTTGCCGCCTGCCGGTCGCAGCTTTCGCTTGGCTGGCAGGGCACGCGTCAGGATACCGTGCTTGTACAGTGTCCTGATGCCGGTGGATGGCGGCTGTTCGTTGCCGTTGGCGGCACGAACCGGCAAGGCGCTGCCGCCGCTCCTGCCGCTGCGCCAGCTGTCGCCCGCGGCGATGCCCTGACGATCGCCGTTGCAGGCGAGGGCTTTTCTGTCAGCCAAGCGGGGGAGGCCATGGAATCCGGTCCCGTCGGTGGCTGGATCCGGGTGCGCACCAGCGCCCGCGCTACCCCGATCCGCGCCCGGATCGAGCGGCCCGGCCTCGTCGTCGTCCCGGTCGACTGACAGCAGCACAGGTCGGTTTTTCACGAACCGGCAAAATTTTTCCGCATCCGCCCTTAACGCGTCGGCAAGACCACCGTTCTTGTCCGTATCAAACGCTAGGAGCGGTACCATGTCACCAATTGAAATCGGTGCATCGCGCCCGGTTGGGCCGGTGCAGGTCAGTACGCCCAAGTCTGCCAAGGCAGCCTCGACTGCCTCTGTCGCCGATACTGCAACGATTGCGGATACCGGTGCGGCGGCGCAGGTCGAGAAGTCCAGCGCGCTCGATGCAGGGCAGTCTGCCCCCGTCGATTCGGAACGCGTGAAGGACATCCGTCATGCCATCGAGACCGGCACCTACCCGATCATTCCCGCCAAGATTGCCGATGCGATCATCGCCGCCGGCATGCTGCTGAGGACTGCCCAGTAATGGCCACTTCCACCGTCGCTCGCCCTTCGGACCTTCGCGACACGCTTCGGCAGATGCTTGCCGTCCTGCAAGAGGAACGGCACGCACTTGCAGGCCTCGATCTTGACATGATCATGGGCTGCGCATCGCACAAGGCGGACCTGTGCGGCACGCTGGCCGATGTCGATCATGCGCTGGTGGATGAGGAATGCCGGGGCCTGCTCGATGCCGCACGCCGCCAGAACGAGGCCAACCGCAAGGTGCGCAACCTGATTGCGGCCAATGTCTCGGCGCGGCTCGATGCGCTGTCCGGCACGGCCCCCTTGTATCGTGCAAACGCCCAGGTCCACCGTCTGCGCACTGCCTGATCTACCGGCGGTGCCCAAGTTGGCACGGGCCTTGCTGAATACCTTCCGTCACGCCGCAAGCCTGCGGCCGGAAGGAAAGTCCAGTGAGTTCAGCCGACGCCTTTGCCTTGCCCGGTTCCCCGGCCGCCCCGAGCGCAGCCGGGGCGAACGTGCGTGGCGCGATTGCCGGGGCCGCGCAGGCCACCGGCACCGACTTTGCCTACCTCATGGCGCAGGCCAGGCTCGAATCCAGCCTCGATCCCTCGGCCCGCTCGCGCACGTCGAGCGCTTCGGGGCTCTACCAGTTCACCGCTGGAACCTGGCTGCGCACGCTCGAAAAGCACGGGGCCGAACACGGCCTTGGCTGGGCCAGTGACATGATCCGCAGCGGTGCGGCGAGCGATCCTTCGGCCCGCGCCCAGCTGCTCGCGCTGCGCTTCGATCCGCAAGTCGCCGCGACGATGGCGGGCGAACTGGCAGGCGACAACGGCGATTACCTGACCGGCGTGCTCGGCCGCCAGCCCGACCATGCCGAGCTGTATCTGGCGCACTTCTTCGGGGCCGAAGGGGCAGGGCGCTTCCTCACGGCGCTCTCCAGCGACCCCTCGCAAAGCGCCGCCGCGCTTCTGCCTTCAGCCGCTGCGTCCAACCGCTCCACCTTCTACGATCGCAGCGGCAATCCCCGCTCGGTCAGCGAAGTGATGAACCTGATCCGCACCCGGATGACAGGTGCCAGCGAGGGCGCGACTGGCGATGAAGCCTTGCAATGGGCCGCCAGCATGGGCGTCACGCCTGCTCAGGCCCCGCAGTTTACCGGCGGCCCGGTCGCCCGGGAGTTCCAGGCAACGGCGGCAAGCACCGGCAATCCGGTGCCGCCACCGGCAAGCTCGATGGCCGATACCTTGCGGCAGGCCTTCGCCCTGAACGACGGCAGCAATGCGCCCGCCCACGTCCGGCAGGCCTATGGCCGCCTTTCCGCGCTGGGGCTCTAGGCCATGCTGAAGCGCTTCGGCTCGCCCGCCGCGATGGCCTTGCCGGGCGGCATTCTCATGCTGATCGTGCTGATGGTCGTGCCGATCCCGGCCGTCCTGCTCGACGTGTTCTTCGTCCTCAACATCGCGCTCTCGGTCGCGATCCTGATGGCGGCGATGAACGCGGAAAAGCCGCTTGACTTCTCGTCGTTCCCCTCCGTCCTGCTCTTTGCCACGCTGCTGCGCCTTGCACTCAACGTGGCGTCCACGCGCATCGTGCTGGTCAACGGCCACGAAGGCGGCGCGGCGGCAGGCCACGTCATCGAGGCCTTCGGCGCGTTCCTGATCGGCGGCAATTTCGCGGTCGGCCTGTTCGTGTTCATGATCCTGATGATCATCAACATGGTCGTCGTCACCAAGGGCGCAGGCCGCGTCTCGGAAGTGTCCGCGCGGTTCACCCTCGATGCCTTGCCGGGCAAGCAGATGGCGATCGACTCCGATCTCGCCGCAGGCCTGCTCACCGCCGATGAAGCCAAGGCTCGCCGTCGCGAGGTCGCCACCGAGGCGGATTTCTACGGCTCGATGGACGGCTCGTCCAAGTTCGTGAAGGGCGATGCCATCGCCGCGCTGCTGATCCTTGGCGTCAACATCATCGCCGGCTTCTGCCTCGGCATGATCAGCCATGGCCTGACCGCGTCTCAGGCCGCCGAGTTCTACATCACGCTCGCCATCGGTGACGCGCTGGTGGCGCAAGTGCCTTCGCTGCTGCTGTCCATCGCCGCTGCCGTGATCGTAACCCGCGTCTCCGACAGCCGTGACCTGACCGGCCAGATCGGTGGCCAGTTCTCGAACCCCGCAATCTGGCTGCCTGTGGCCGTGATCCTCGGCGCGATCGGGGCGATCCCGGCCATGCCGCAGATCGTGTTCCTGCCCGCTGCCGGTCTTGCCGGATGGCTGTGGTGGACTCTCAAGAAACGCGCGGACCGTCCCGCCCCCGTCGCGGTCGTGGCACCCGAACCGATCGATCCCAACCGCATCACGCTCGAGGACGTCAGCGACCACACGCTTGTCACCATCGAGATGGGCTATGGCCTAATCCATCTGGTCGACGAACGCCGCGGCTCGCCGCTGGTCGCTCGCCTCACCGGTGTGCGCAAGCAGCTAAGCCAGGCCTTCGGCTTCATCGTCCCGCAGTTCCGCGTGCGCGATTCGCTGGAACTCGGGGCCAATTCCTATCGCATCCTCCTGGGCGGCGTACCGGTCGGCATCGCGGACATGCGCCCCGACAAGATCCTCGCCATCGATGCGGGCGAGGCCAGCCCCGACCACGGTTTGCGCGGCGAGGCCACTCGCGATCCCAGCTTCGGTTGCCCCGCCATCTGGATCGAACCGGCGCAGCGCGATCTCGCCATCGCGGAAGGATTCCTCACCGTCGATGCCAGCACCGTCGTTGCCACCCACCTCAACCAGGTTCTGGGCGACCGGCCCTCTGCGCTGCTCGGCCCTGACGAAGTCAAGGCTATCCTCGAAGGCGTAAAGGAGCGCGCGGCGGGCCTTGTCGAGACGATCCACCCGCAGCCGATGTCGCTGGGCGCGCTCACCCGCCTGTTCCACGCCCTGCTCGACGACGGTATCTCCATCGCCCACCCGCTGCCGATCCTCTCGGCGCTGAGCGAGGCGCTGCAACAGACCAACGATCACGACCGTCTGGTCGATCTCCTGCGCGCAGACCTTGGCGCGATGATCGTCGGGCGCATCTGCGCACCTGACGAATGCCTGCCCGTCGTCACGCTCGAAGCCGGGCTCGAACAGATGATCGTTGGCGGGATGCATGATCCCGCCACCGGCCAACCGGTGATCGAACCCGATCTCGCACGCGGCATCGGCGAGCGCATCTCGGCCCTGATCGCGGAGCGCGGTCCTGCCGCTCCGCCTGTCGCCCTGATCGTCCAGCCGCGCGCCCGCCGTCCGCTTGCTGCCCTGCTGCGCCTGCGCGCGCCGAACTGCCTCGTCATGTCGATTTCCGAACTGCCGCCCGCCCAGCCGATCGAGGTGATCTCGGTCATCGGCGGCGAAGCACCACCCCCCGTCCAGCACGAAATGCCTGAGGGACTTGCTGCATGAAACACGACCACCGCGGTTTTGCCGCCGCCCGCGCCTATGCGCAGAACGAGGCCGCCGATCGTATCCGCCGCTTCCTGCCAATGGTGAAGCGCCTCGCCTGGCACGTCCACGGCTCAGGCCGCGCCGGGATAGAGGTCGAGGATCTGGTTCAGGCCGGACTCGTCGCCCTCACCGAATGCGCCCAGCGACACGACGGCCCCACCGAGGACGGCTTTGCCGCCTATGCCAAGCTGCGCGTGCGCGGGGCAATGGTCGATCTGGTGCGCCGCTCCACCCCGCTCTCGCGCTCGGCAACCGAACGCCGCCGCCTGCTGCGCGAGAAGACCACGGCGCTGACCAACGAACTCGGCCGTCCCCCCAGCGACGACGAGCTTGCCGCCGCGATGGGCCTTACGCCCCGCGAACTGGCCGACCAGAACGCCGCCGACCAGCCCTTGCGCTTCGAGGCCATCGACGAGGCCTATTCGGACAGCAACGCCGCCTTTGCCGACGATCGCCCCGATGCTTTCGCCATGCTCGCCGATTCCGAAATGCGCAGTGCGGTCGCCTCGGCCATTTCCGACCTGCCCGAACGCTTGCAGATGATCATCCAGCTCTACTTCGTCGAGGAACTGAACCTTGCGGAGATCGCCGAAGTTCTCGGCGTCAGCATCCCCCGCGTCCACCAGTTGAAGGCGCAAGCGCTCGACAAGCTGCGCGCCGCGCTGGGCGAGGACTACGATATTCTCTGACCCCGCTTGCCAAGGTCCTCGAGTCAGTTTAACCGATCAGTTAAACAACATGGGGAGTGGCAGGAATGGCTATCCGTACGCGCATCACCGAGATGCTCGGTATCGAGCATCCGATCGTGCAGGGCGGCATGATGAACGTGGGCTACGCGGAACTCGCCAGCGCCGTGTCCAACGCAGGCGGCCTCGGCATCATCACCGCGCTGACCCAGCCGACTCCGCAAGCTCTGCGCGACGAGATCGAGCGCACGAAGACAATGACGTCCAAGCCCTTCGGCGTGAACATGACGATCTTCCCGACCGTCAATTCTCCCGACTACAAGGCCTATGCCCAGGCGATCATCGACGGCGGGGTGAAGATCGTCGAGACAGCGGGCACGCAGGCCGTCCGCGAGATCTGGGAAATGCTCAAGCCGCACGGCGTGACCATCCTGCACAAGTGCACCGCCGTCCGCCACGCGCTCTCGGCTGAACGCGCAGGCTGCGACGTGATATCGATCGACGGCTTCGAATGTGCTGGTCACCCCGGCGAGGACGACATTCCCGGCCTGATCCTGATCCCGGCTGCGGCGGACAAGGTGAAGATCCCGATGCTCGCCAGCGGTGGCTTCGGCGATGGTCGCGGCCTCGTCGCGGCGCTTTCGCTCGGGGCCGAGGGCATCAACATGGGCACGCGCTTCTGCGCCACGGTCGAGGCGCCGATCCACGACAACGTCAAGCAGGCCTATATCGATAACGACGAGCGCGGCAGCTTCCTGATCTTCCGCAACTTCAAGAACACCGCGCGCGTCGGCCGCAGCGAGGTCTCAGAAGAAGTCGTCCGCCGCCTCTCACAGCCGGACGCGAAGTTCGAGGACGTGCAGGAACTAGTCAATGGCCGCGCCGGCAAGCAATTGCTCGAAACCGGTGACCTGTCCAAGGGCGTGTTCTGGGCCGGCATGGTGCAGGGCCTGATCCACGACATCCCCACCTGCCAGCAACTGATCGACCGCATCGTCAGCGATGCCGAAGCCATCATCCGCGGCCGTCTCGGAGGCCTCCTCGCATGAAGATCGACAATACCCTGAGCGCCATCGTCACCGGCGGCGCTTCGGGCCTCGGCCGTGCCACGGCGGAGGCGCTGGCGGCGGCACGCGTCAAGGTTGCCATCTTCGATATCAACGAAGAGCAGGGTGGGGCGGTGGCACAGGCCATCGGTGGCCTGTTCTGCAAGGTCGACATCACCTCGGAGGACTCGGTCGTCGAAGGATTCGCCAAGGCGCGCGCCGCGCATGGGCAGGAGCGTGTCTGCGTCCACTGCGCGATGACCCACCGCAAGGGCAAGACCGTCAGTCGCAACCGCGAAACCGGCGAGTTCAAAAGGCTTTCGACCGAGGACTACGAATACGCCGCGCAAGGCATCCTGATTGCCAGCTACCGCGTCGCCTCGCTCTCCGCGCTGGGCATGGCGAGCCTTGATCCGCTGGAGGATGGCGAGCGCGGTACGATCATTCTCACGGCCTCGGTCGCCGCGCAGGACGCGCAGATCGGGCAGGTCGCCTACGGTTCGCTCAAGGCGGGCGTGAACGGCCTCGTTCTGCCAATGGCGCGCGATCTGATGGACCTCGGTATCCGCGTCAACGCGATCATGCCCGGCATCTTCGGCACACCGCTGCTGGGCCGCCTGCCCGACAAGGTGCTCGACAGCCTCAACGCTTCGGTGCCGTTCCCCAAGCGCCTCGGCAAGCCCGAGGAGTTCGCCAGCCTCGCCATGGAACTGGTGCGCAACAGCTATTTCAACGGTCAGGCGATCCGTCTCGACGGCGCGATCCGCATGGCCCCCCGCTGAGGAAGCCCGCATGACCCGATCCCCCTTCCGCGACGACGTCCTTGCCGGAAAGACCGCCTTCATCGCGGGCGGCACCAGCGGCATCAACCTCGGCATTGCCAAGCGCTTTGCCGAACTCGGCGCACGCGTCGCGGTGCTCGGGCGCAACCCGGAAAAAGCCGCCGCCGCCGCTGACGAGATCGGCCACGATGCGATCTGGCGGGCCGCCGACGTGCGGGATTACGGCGCGATCTGCGAGGCCATGAAGTCCGTTCGCGACGAAATCGGCGCGCTCGACATCGTCATTTCGGGCGCGGCCGGGAACTTCCTTGCGCCCGTGCTCGGCATGTCGGCCAATGCCTTCAAGACCGTTGTCGATATCGATCTCCTCGGCAGCTTCAACGTCTTCCGGGGCTGTCACGAACTGCTGAACCCCGGCGCCTCGCTGATTGCGATCACGGCGGGGCAGGCAGAGCAGGCCATGGCGATGCAGGCCCATGCCTGCGCGGCAAAGGCGGGCATCAATCAGCTTGTCCGCACCCTCGCGATCGAATGGGGCCCGGACGTGCGCGTCAACGGCATCTCGCCGGGCCCCATCGCCGACACCGAAGGCATGGCCCGCCTCGCGCCCGACGAGACCACCCGCCAGCAGCACTACGCCCGCATCCCGATGAAGCGCTGGGGCACGGCATACGAGATCGCTGAAGCGGCAGTCTATCTCTCGACGCCAGCGGCCAGCTACGTCACCGGCGCGATTCTAGATGTCGATGGCGGCAGTTCGGTCGGCGATGCCTCGCGTACGAGCCCGGACAAGGGGCTGGCCTGATCTTACTCCCCTCCCGCAGGCGGGAGGGGTCGGGGGTGGGCATTCTTCAGCCCGCGTGCTCACCCGTCAGGATCGGATCGCCCACCTGCATCGTCTTGCCATCGGTGACGATCACCTTGTCGCCCAGCGATGCAATCCGGAACAGCTTTTCGGCAAAGCCATCGGGCACGCCAATGCAGCCGTTGGTGGCATAGCCCGCCTCGACCTTGCTGCCGTGGATCGAGACGCCATCATTGGTCAGCCGCAGCATCCACGGCATCGGGGCGTCGTAGATGTTCGAGACGTGGTCGGCGTCCTTCTGGGTGATCGGAAAAATGCCGGTCGGCGTCGGCTTCTCGCCGTAGCCCTTGAGGATTGCGGCTGCACCGATCTCGTGCCCGTCGCGGAATACCGAAATCACGCGCGCGGTCAGATCCACAGTGACGACCAGCTTGCCCGAGGCAGGCGCACGGGTCTCGTCCCAGTAGAACTTGCCGAACTTGATCGGCTCGTTGATCGGCAGGATCGACTTGACCACGAACGGCCCGTCGACCGGCTTTTGCGCCACGGCAGGAACGGGCTTGGCCACCGGAGCCATGACCGCAGCCGCTTCGGCCTTGCCCCCCCCGAAGGCCACCTCGGCAACGTTCTGCCCGACGTGGAACGCCAGCAGCGATGCGGCACCAGTCACCAGAAAGCCCAGCGGCATGCGCACCCAGCGCTTATCCCACCAACCCTTCAACAATGACATCGCGACCGCTCCTTTCCCGTTAAGGAATAAGCGTTAAGTCAGCGCCTTGCGAGTCCCCGTTGGCGAGCGTCCCCTTGCGGGACGCGGGCACTCTTGCAGGTTACCACTCGTGGTTAATGCTGGCTGGCCAAACTCTTTCGCGGAAGGGCCAGCCGTCGCCATAGCCGCTCCAGCGGTCCCTGCCCGAAGCGGGCCAGCCACCACTGCGGCCAGGCGAGCATGGCGATCCACCCGAGCAGCACGAAGGCGGGCAGCCAGTTTCTCGGCAGTTCCGGCCCAAGACCCAGCCCCCAGCCTGAAAAGATCGCGCCCATCAATACGGTCGTGCCGATATAGTTGCTGAACGCACACTTGCCTGCTGCCACCAGTGCCCGCGCCAATGCCCGCTCGCGCACAGCGGGGAACACCAGCAGCAATGCCGCCGCATAGCCCAGCGCCATCATCAGGTGGGGCAGGGCCATACCATGCTCTATCGCCGCAAACATCGCGCGTGGGGGCCAGCCATGATGCCACAGCCAGAGCGTTGCCAGCACGGTCGGCACGCCACCGCCCAGAATCCCGATCCCGGCGATGGACGCGAGCCGTCTTCGCGGCCAGTCAGTAAAGAATCCGCTGCGCACCATCGCCATGCCGATCAGCATCAGCGGCAGCGTCTCGGTGAAGGTCGATAGCGTGGTGATGAGCGGTTGCAGCGGCGCGCCCGACAGCTTGAGCCGGATGGCATCAAGGAACCCGGCGTTGAGCACTGCCAAGTCCTTGGCAACCGACGCGGCGATCCGGCCCATCATCGCCGCCTGCTCGGCCACGTCCGATGCCGGCGCAGTCCCGGCCAGCACCGCCTGTTCGGTGAACACGCCCGGCAGGGCAAACAGCGCTTGGATGCCTTGGGCCAGCAGGTAGAAGGGCAGGGCTATGCCCAGTAGCTGGATCGGCTCCAGCCTGCGTAGTGCCAGCGCGCCAAGTCCGCACAGCGCATAAAGGAACAGGATATCGCCCCACCACAGCAGCGCAAAATGGATGTAGCCGAACAGCAGTAGCCATGCCAGCCGACGCAACTGCGCAAGGTCAGGGTCCGCGCCCTGCCGCTCGGCACTCTGCGCAAACAGCACCATGCTCGCGCCGAACAGCAGGCTGAACAGCGCGCGCATCTTGCCTTCGAACAGGACGAAGGCGACCGCAAACCACGGGTCTGAACCTGCTGCGAAATCCGGAATGCGCGGCGAGAACGTCGCGAGCGACGGCCCCCAGAACCCGGTCACATTGATCGCCAGAATCCCCAGCACGGCCACGCCGCGCAAGAAATCGATCGCCTCTATGCGTGTTCGGGGAGTGTCTTCGTCCAAGCCATCAGGGCTTTACCACCAGGCAAGTGAAGCCGCCAGCCTTGAGCGCGGCGCAGGCCTTGTCCGCCTCGGCCTGTCCGCCAAAGCCGCCCGCCAGCAACCGCGTGACCGCGCCCGAGGGGAGGTCGATCCGGCCATGGCCCGCCAGTTCCGGGCGGCCCTTGACCTTGCTCCACAATCCGTCCGCATTGGCCTTGACCCCGAAAGCGCCAAGCTGGACGCGCCAGTTGCCCTTTGCCGGAGGTGCTGCTGTCGGTTTGGGCGTTGCAGGTTGGGGCGCAGCAGGCTTGGCAACCGCAGTCTTGGCCACAGCCGTCTTCATCTCCGGCTTCTCGCCGACATGGACCGTCACCGGCACAGGCTTCTGACCCGGCGCATTGGCCCCGACCACGCGCTTGGGCGCGGGCATCGTCACCGGGTTGGCATAATCTGCCCCGGCGGTGATCACCGAGGGCGGCAGCTCTGTCTTCTCGAGCGAACCGCCGGGTACGACCGGACGCAGCGGCGCGGTGGGTGACGCCTTGACGCCAAGATCTGCCGCCGCGAACTGCTGCGAGCGCTTGGCCTGCGCCTTCTGTTCAAGCTCGGCTGCCAGCGAAACGCCCATCTGCCGCTGCTCGAGCGGGATCATCCCGTCCATCGTGGCAAGGCTGCGCGTTGCCTGATCGAGACCGCTTCCCGCAGCCCGGGTCATCAGCGCATAGGCGCGAACCCAGTCCTTGCCGACCGTGTCGCCATTGAAGTGGGCAACGCCCAGAATATACATCGCGCGCGGCTCGCCCCGTTCGGCCGAAGCCTGCAGGAACGGCATGGCATCGGCCTTGCGGTTGTCCTGAAACAGCAGCAGGCCCAGCGTGTCGGCGGCCTTGATGTGGCCCTGCTCTGCCGCCTTGCGATACCATGCCTCGGCACGCTTCAGGTCCTGCGGCACGCCTTTGCCGAGCTTGAAGGCCTGCCCCATGTTGAACTGCGCATCGGCATCGCCTTTCGCCGCCGGACCGAGCCATTCCCTGACCGCCGCCTCGTGATCGCCGCGCGACCAGGCATCGACCCCGGCCTTGGTGTCGGCCGAGGCCTTGCCGGAAAGCGTTGCGGCCACCAGAGCGGCAGCCAGTGCAGTCGTGCGCGTGAAGTCCCTCATGTTCGACAATGCCCGTCTTCTTCGCTGGAACCCGGGAGCGGCCGGTCACGTGCGCGGCGCGGCCCTCGGCGTCATTTCGTTGGCGCTTATAGTCAACGAGGCGTTAGCGAAGTCTTATCGGCGATTACGAGGCCGAAAAGCCCGCCAGTCTGCGACTTCCGCTTGGCCACGCATTCGCGCCCTGACTGCCGAATTGAACGCGCGTTAACCGAAATTTCAGCCCGATCTGCGAATCCGGACGCCGAAGGTTTGTGTTTTTCGGGGGAAATGGGCTTTGCGCGTACTGGCATTGGCATCGCAGAAGGGCGGATCGGGCAAGACGACCCTGTCCGGCCACCTCGCCGTCCAGGCACAGCGCGCGGGCGCTGGCCCCGTCGTCCTGATCGACATCGACCCGCAAGGTTCCCTGTCCGATTGGTGGAACGAGCGCGAGGCAGAATTCCCCGCCTTTGCCCAGACCACTGTCGCCCGCCTTGCATCGGACCTCGCAATCCTGCGCCAGCAGGGCTTCAAGCTTGCCGTGATCGATACCCCGCCCGCGATCACCATGGCCATCCAGTCGGTGATCTCGGTTGCCGAACTGATCGTCGTGCCGACCCGGCCCAGCCCGCATGACCTGCGCGCCGTGGGAGCCACGGTCGATCTGTGCGACCGCGCGGGCAAGCCGCTGATCTTCGTCGTCAACGCCGCCACCCCCAAGGCGCGAATCACTTCCGAGGCCGCCGTCGCGCTATCGCAGCACGGCACGGTCGCGCCTGTCACGCTGCATCACCGCACCGATTTCGCCGCTTCGATGATCGATGGCCGCACGGTCATGGAGTGCGATCCGGGTGGCAAGTCCGCTGCCGAAGTGACCGCGCTGTGGACCTATATCTCCGAGCGGCTCGAAAAGAACTTCCGCCGCACCGTCTTTGCCGTGCCGCAGCAGGCCGCCGCCGTGCCGATGGCCGGAGCACAGCGCCCGATGGGCGGCTTCGGCCGCCGCGTCGTCGGGTCTTGAAGGGAGCGCGGGGGATGAGCGCGTCAAAGCCTCTCGCATCGCTTTCGCCAAGCCTGCTCGCCCGCAAGGGTGCAGCACGCCCGGCCATGCGCCCGCAACTGGCGATCAGCTTTGAAGAACAAAGCCGCGTCCTCACGCAGGATGACCTTGGCTGGAACGATCTTGGTGAAGACCTTGCCGCTGAAGAGACCGCGCCGGTCGAGCAGCCGGTGATCGTCCAGCAGATCGAGACGCTCGCCAGCAAGGTTGCCGCCTTCGAAAAGCCCGCGCCCGCGTCCGACTTCGCCTCGGCCAGCTCGGTCAAGATCGTGCGCAACCGCAGCAAAGGCGGCAAGACCATCCGCTCGGCCCTGCAGGAAGGCCGAAAGGCTGCCTTCACGCTGCGCCTCGACAACTACCGCCACTTGCGCCTCCGCCTCGCCTGCACGCTCGAAGACAGCAGCGCGCAGGAACTGGTGACCAAGGCACTCGACAACTTTCTCGACGAACTTCCCGGGCTCGAGGACCTCGCCCGGCGCGCTATCACGCGCAACTGACTGCCGAAGGAAACCTGAGCATGACGAACCGCTTCTCTGCCTTCGCTGCCACCTTGGGCGCCCCCAACCGGGCGACCCGCCTGGCCATCTCCACCGCGCTTGCCGCAGGCGTCCTGACCGGCTGCAGCGCCGGCGGTGCCCACCCGGACAAGTTCGCCTCCTCCGCCCAGACCGCACTGGCCAAGGGCTCGGCCACGGCTGCTGTCGACAATGCCGAAAAGGCCGTGCTCGCCGATCCGCGCAACCCGGCCTATCGCGTCCTGCTGGGCAATGCCTACCTCAAGGCGGGCCGCTTCGAATCCGCGCGCCAGGCCTATGACGAGGCGATGGACCTCGGCGAGGACTCGAGCCGCACGGCGCTCAGCCTTGCGCTGGCCGATATCGCGCTCGGCCGCCACGGCGAAGCGATCGACACGCTCAATTCCTACCGCGACAGCCTCCCCGCCTCGGACTACGGCCTTGCCCTCGCGCTCGCCGGACAACCGCAGCAAGGCGCGCAGATCCTGGGCCAGGCGCTGCGCGGTGGCGAGAACACGCCGAAGGTCCGCCAGAACCTCGCGCTGGCCTATGCGCTTGCCGGACAGTGGCGCGAAGCCCGCACAATGGCCGCGCAGGACGTGCCCGCCGACCAGCTCGGCGACCGCATGGAGCAGTGGGCGCTGATGGGCTATTCCGAACGCACCCGCGATCGTGTCGCCACTCTGCTCGGCGTGCCGCTGCGTGGTGACACCGGCCAGCCGCAGGCGCTGGCGCTCGCCAACTTCCCCGCTGCCGAACAGCTCGCCACCGAGGCCGCAACCCGCGCCGAACCGGCGGCTGCTGCGCCCGCGCTGGCGGAAGCGGCGGTCAAAGAACTGCCCGCGACCGACACTTCGACGCCCGCGCCTGCGCTCGCCGACTCCTCGTCGCAATCGCAGCAGGCCCAGCTTGCCCTGATCGACCTGCCCGCTTCGCAGCCCTATGTCCGCCCCGTTGCCGCTCCGGCCCGCAAGGCTCCGGTTCTCAAGGTTGCTGCCACGCCAGCAAAGGCAGGGACGCATCTCGTCCAGCTCGGCTCGTTCTCGACCCCCGAAGGCGCCCGTCGCGCATGGCGGCACTACACCGCGCGCAATCCTTCGCTGAAGAACTTCGCCAACGTGACCACGCAGGTCACCGTAAACGGCAAGCAGTTCTGGCGTGTTCAGGCAGCGGGCTTCGGCGGCTATGCCTCGGCCAGCTCGATGTGCGGCTCTGTCAAGTCGCGCGGCGGCGTCTGCCTGGTACTGCGCGGCAACGGCCCCGCCGCGCCCGGCCAGCAGCGCCCGACCGAAACGCGCATGGCCAAGCGCTAAGAGTTACCGTGAGAGAGCGGTGAAAGGGCGCGGGACCGATGGGTTCCGCGCCCTTTCCCGTATCAGTCGATCCGCGCGCCGCCCTTGAACAGCGCGGACACGCGGCCCTCAACCGGCCTGCGATCGAACGGCGTGTTGCCGGCGGCAGCCGCCATCTTGTCGGAATTGACGATCCATGGCCGCGCGGGATCGACAACCGCGATATCTGCCTCGGTCCCGATTTCCAGCCGTCCGGCCTCAACGCCCAGCAGCTTGGCCGGATTGGCGGCGAGCAGTTCGAAGGCCCGGGCCATATCGATCACGCCATCGCGCACCAGCGTCAGCGTCAGCGGCAGCAGCGTCTCGGCCCCGGCCATCCCCGGCTCCGCATCGGCGAAGGGGAGGCGCTTGTCTTCCGGCCCGCGCGGATCGTGGCCTGATGAGATCACGTCGATCGTGCCGTCACCAATCGCCGCCACCACCGCCTTGCGATCTGCGTCTTGCCGCAGCGGCGGGGACATCCGGCAGAAAGTACGGAAGCCGACCAGCTCGAGGTCCGACAGGATGAAGTGCGCAGGCGTTACGCCCGCCGTTACCTTCACGCCCCGCGACTTGGCCGCGCGCACCAGATCAAGCGCCCGCGCCGTCGTTACCTGCCGGAAATGGACGTGTGCGCCCGAAAGCTCGGCCAGCGCAATGTCGCGCGCCACGGCCAGTGCCTCGGCCTCTGCCGGAGCGCTTGGCAGGCCGAGCCGCGTCGCCACGTCGCCCGCCGTCGCTACCGCAGATCCGGTGATCCCGGCGTCCTCGGCGTGGGTTACCACGACCAGCCCGAGCATCGCGCAATAGCGCAGCAGCCGCAGCATCACGCCCGAATCGCCGATCCAGCCGCGCCCGGTAGCCACCGCCTTCGCGCCCGCATCGCGCATCAGCGCCAACTCAGCGAGTTCGCTGCCTTCAAGCCCTCGCGTCGCCGCGGCCAGCGGGTGGACCCACATGTCCGGCTTGCCCGACTGCGCGGCAAAGCGCACCCGCGCCGGATGGTCGAGCGGCGGACCCTGATCGGGCATCAGTGCCGCGCGCGTTATCCCGCCAAAGTGGAACGCGGGCTTGTCGATGGCAAAGACGCCCAGATCGACCAGACCCGGCGCGATCAGGCTGCCACCCGCGTCGAAGACCTCGTCCCCGTCCTCCGGCGTCACATCGCCCATAGCGACGATCCGCCCGCCCTCGCAGCGCAAGGCTCCGGCCACCGGCTCGCCCGCGCCCAGCACCAGCTTCCCGCCGGTGATCGTCAGAGGCCGCGCGATCATGCTGCCGCTCCCTTCCCGAGTTCATTGGCAGCTTCCCAGCCCGGCACGCCGCGCGCCCGGCGCGTGAGCACTTCAAGGCAGGCCATGCGGATCGCCACGCCCATTTCCACCTGCCGCGTGATGAGGCTGCGGGTAGGGTGATCGGCCACGGTCGAATCGATCTCGATCCCCCGGTTCATCGGCCCCGGGTGCATCACGAAGGCATCCGGCTCGGCTCGCGCCAGCCGCTCCGGCGTAAGGCCATAAAGGTGTCGGTACTCGCGCGGCGAGGGGATGAACTGGCCGCTCATGCGTTCCTGCTGCAGGCGTAGCATCATCACGATGTTGGCCCCTTTGAGCGCCGCGTCGAAATCAAAGAACGGCGTCACGCCCATCGCCTCGACCTCGGCCGGCATCAGCGCTGGCGGCGCGCAGACCCGCACGTCGGCGCCCAGCGCGGTCAGGCTCAGGATGTTTGAGCGCGCCACGCGGCTGTGCAGGATGTCCCCGCAGATCGTCACCTTCAGCCCGTTGAGGTCCGAGCCGATGGGCAGCCCCAGCGCATGCCGCATGGTCAGCGCATCCAGCAATGCCTGCGTCGGATGTTCATGCTGACCGTCTCCTGCATTGAGCACCGGGCAATCGACCTTCTCGGCAATCAGCCGCACCGCGCCCGAGCTGGCATGGCGGATCACGATGGCGTCGGCGCGCATGGCGTTGAGCGTCATCGCCGTGTCGATCAGCGTTTCGCCCTTCTTCACGCTGCTGGTGGCGGCATGCATGTTGACCACGTCGGCGCCCAGCCGCTTGCCCGCAATCTCGAAGCTCAAGAGCGTGCGCGTGGAGTTTTCGAAGAAGGCGTTGATGATCGTCAGACCGTTCAGTAGGTCGGTCTTTTTCTTCGGCTGCCGGTTCAGTTCCACCCACTGCTCCGCCTCGTCGAGGAGGTAGAGAATCTCGTGGCGCGCAAGCTGGCCGATGCCGGTCAGGTCACGGTGCGGGAAGGCGAGGCCGCCCGCTGGATAGCGGCCCGCTTGGGGTGTTGTTGGGCTTTGCATTGAAACCAGTTCCCTAGAGGGCAGGTGCCCTGCGCTCAAGCGGTTTCCCGCTGGCATTGCGCCGCCGTCCACAATAGTCTGCACCCCATGAGCTTTGCCAAATCGGTCTGGAAGATCCTCGTCGCCATCAAGGACGGTCTCGTCCTGTTGTTCCTGCTCCTGTTCTTCGCAGGGCTTTACACTGTCCTCACGCTGCGGCCAGCCCCCGGCATGGTCCGTGAAGGCGCGCTGTACCTGCCGCTGGACGGCCGCGTGGTGGAAGAAGCGAGCGAGGTTTCGCCCACCCAGCTGCTGTCAGGGCAAACGCCCGAACCGGAATACACCGCCCGCGATCTGTCGCGCGCCATTGCCACTGCGGCAGACGACAAGCGCATCAAGGCGGTCGTACTCGATCTCGAAGCTTTCGGCGGCGGCTCGGCCGTCCACCTCAGCCAGATCGGTGCGGCGATGGACAAGGTGCGTGCGGCAAAGAAGCCCGTCCTCGTCCGTGCGCTGATCTACACCGACGATGCGATGCAGCTTGCCGCGCATTCGTCCGAAGCATGGGTCGATCCGATGGGGGGCGTCGCCATCAGCGGCCCCGGCGGCACGCTGCTGTTCTACAAGGGCCTGATCGACAAGCTGAAAGCCAACGTCCACATCTTCAGGGTCGGCACCTACAAGAGCGCGGTCGAACCCTACATGCGCGCGGAAATGTCGCCCGAAGCGCGCGAGGCGATGCAGGCGGTCTATGGCACGCTGTGGCAGAACTGGCAGGACGAGGTGAAGAAGGCCCGTCCCAAGGCCGACCTCACGCTCGCCACCACCGATCCCGCCAAGTGGGTAACGGACAACGGTAACGATGCCGCGCAAGCCGCGCTGAAGTCCGGCCTTGTCGACAAGATCGGTGACCGCGTAGCCTTTGGCCAGCGCGTTGCCGAGATTGTCGGCGCGGACGACGAGGAAGGCCTCGGAGGCTTCAAGGCCACCGAACTCCCCGTCTATCTGGCTGACAAGCCCGCGCCCAAACAGGGCAAGGCCGTCGCCGTCGTCACCGTCGCGGGCGAGATCGTCGATGGCGATGCCGGCCCCGGCACCGCAGGCGGAGACCGTATCGCCGCCCTGATCGACGGCGTGACGCAGAGCGACGATTACGCAGGCCTCGTCCTGCGCGTCGATTCGCCGGGCGGCTCGGTCATGGCGTCCGAACGCATCCGCGCGGCGGTGGAGCGGGTGAAGGCCAAGGGCCTGCCCGTCGCCGTATCGATGGGCAGCCTTGCCGCCAGCGGCGGGTACTGGGTCTCCACGCCTGCCCAGCGCATCTTTGCCGAACCGAGCACGATCACCGGCTCGATCGGCGTCTTCGCGGTCATCCCCACGCTCGAACAGACGCTGCCGCAATATGGCGTCACCACCGATTCGATCCGCACCACCCCGCTTTCGGGCCAGCCTGACCTTCTGGGTGGCCTCAGCCCGCAGGTGGAAGCGCTGCTGCAAGGCCAGGTCGAACAGACCTACGCCCGCTTCCTCGGCCTCGTCGCCAAGGCCCGCGGCAAGTCATCGGCTGACATCGACAAGATCGCGCAAGGCCGCATCTGGGACGGCGGCACCGCGCGCCAGCTGGGCCTCGTCGACCAGTTCGGCGGCCTCGACGATGCAGTCGCGTGGGTCGCAAGCCAAGCCAAGGCCGAAACCTTCCACGCCGAGTACATCGCCGACGAACCCAGCCCCTTCGCCCAGCTCCTGCGCCAGATGGAAACCGGCGAAGCGCCCGAGGCGCGGGCCCACGATCTGGCCGGAGCACTCTCCGCGCAGCAGCAGGGCCTGATGGCGCGGATGCAGGCCGACGTGATGCGCCTGATGGAAGGCGGCGGGATCAGGGCTTATTGTCTGGAGTGTGGGGGGGATGGTGGCGCTGGCGCCAGAATTCAGCCGCAGCAGGCTAGCTTCGGTGTGATTGCGATGCTGACGAGGTTGGTAGCGTAGGCCTCAGTGACCATTGGTCAGTTTAAGGGGGTAAAGATGCGCACGATGTCAGTTGAGATTTACTCTGATGCAACCAACGCTGCAGTCATGCGGCATCCCGACCGTAAATTTCCGGGAATGCTGATTCAGGGGGATTCTCTCGACAATATGCACAGCATGGCGTTGGCGGCACTTTCTGGTGCAGAACCGGATTCAGATCATTGGCACGATCTGAAGGAACTCGTTGATGAGCTAGAGCATCGGGTAAAATTCTACGTCAAAGTCCTCAAGGAGCACGGTTTGGAGTTGCCGTTTCCTGAAAGCTGATTGCCACGTATCAGTCTGGCCCGCTGATCCGCCGAGTTACATTGAAGCACAAAACCACCGTCGCCCCGGGCTTGACCCGGGGCCCAGCTTTTCTTCCGCGCAACCCCTGCAAAAAGAAGCCGGATCCCGGGTCAAGCCCGGGATGACGAGGAAGAAGATGCTACAAATCAATCCGGCGCCGCTGGCACTTCCTGCGGCGTTCCCGGCTGCACCTGATCCGGCTCCACCACCGGAGCTTCATCAGGCTGGATGACGGGCGGCACGCCGTCCGGTTCGGTCACCGGTGGGCTTTCGGGCGGGGACTGCGGGTTGATTCGGTCGGGCTGCGGAGAATCGGGGGTCGTGGCCATCTTGCGGCTCCTTCGAAGCGGTTTGCTTGTCTTCCCAACTCGCCGCGAGGATAGCAGGTTCCGGCGCCTCCCCAAAGCTCGTCATTGCGAGCGGCGCGAAGCATCCAGAGCGGTTTGCGTGGCGCTCTGGATTGCTTCGTCGGCTTCGCCTCCTCGCAATGACGAAGAGTTGAAACGGTCATTCCACACCCCAAATCCAAGGCGCTTGCCCTTTTCAAGCCACTGCGATAGGGGCACCGCTCGCTTTTCGCCGGATGCGGGCGTGGCGGAACTGGTAGACGCAGCAGGTTTAGGTCCTGCCATCGCAAGATGTGGGGGTTCGAGTCCCTTCGCCCGCACCAGTCCGCGCGCCGGCGTCCGAGTCAGCTTTTTCCGCGTCAGCATGCGCGTGACAGATATGAAAGTTGGATCAGGATGCAGATCGTCGAAACCACCAACGAGGGCCTGAAGCGCGCCTACACCGTCACCATCCCCGCCAGCGACATTGCCGCCCGGGTCGAGGGTGAGGTCAAGAAGATCGCGCCGCAGATCAAGATGCCCGGCTTCCGCCCCGGCAAGGTCCCCGCCAACCTCGTGCGCAAGATGCACGGCGCGCAGCTTCATCAGGAAGCGCTGAACACCACCATCCGTGAAGCGATGGACAAGCTGGTGGCCGACAACAAGCTGCGCCCCGCGATGCAGCCCGCCGTCTCGCTCGGCGAAGGCTATGACCAGGGCAAGGACGCCGAGCTGACAGTGGAGCTGGAAGTTCTGCCCCAGATCGAAGCACCTGCGCTCGATGGCCTGAAGCTTGAAAAGCTGGTCGTTCCCGTGACGGAAGCCGAAGTCGACGAAGCCGTCGCCCGCATCGGCGCAGGCCAGAAGTCCTTCACCGACGCCAAGAAGGGCGCGAAGGCCAAGGACGGCGACCAGATCATCATCGACTTCCTCGGCAAGGTCGATGGCGTTGCCTTCGAAGGTGGCGCGGCTGAAGACACCCCGCTGGAACTCGGCGCGGGCCGCTTCATCCCAGGCTTTGAAGAACAGCTCGTCGGCGTGAAGGCCGGTGACGAAACCGTCATCACCGTGACCTTCCCGGAAGACTATCCGGCCGAAAACCTCAAGGGCAAGGAAGCCACCTTCGACATCAAGGTCAAGGCGGTGAAGAACCCCGGCGAATTCGAAGCCAACGACGAATTCGCCAAGATGCTCGGCCTCGAAAGCCTCGAGCAGCTCAAGACCCTGCTGCGTGGCCAGCTCGAGCAGGAAACTGCCGGCCTGACCCGCACCCAGATGAAGCGCGCGCTGCTCGATCAGCTTGCCGCAGGTCACGATTTTGCCGTGCCGCCTTCGATGGTCGATGCCGAGTTCGAGCAGATCTGGGCCCAGCTTCAGCAGGAAGCCCAGAACGAAGAGAACCCGGAAGAGGCCCTCAAGGAAATCGAGGCCGAGAAGGACGATTACCGCAAGATCGCCGAACGCCGCGTGCGCCTCGGCCTGCTCCTGTCGGAAATCGGCCAGGCCAACGGCGTCGTCGTCACGTCTCAGGAAATGGAAATGCTGATCCGCCAGGCGGCCCAGCAGTACCGCGAACAGGATCGCCAGCGCTTCGTCGACTACGTCCGTTCCGAACCGCTTGCCGCCGCCCAACTGCGCGCGCCGCTCTATGAGGACAAGGTCGTCGACTTCTTGTTCGACAAGGCCGAAGTCACCGAGCGGGAAGTGACCAAGGAAGAGCTGCAGGCCGCAATCGAAGCCGACGAAGGCGCTGCTGCCGCTGCGGCAAAGCCTGCGAAGAAGGCTCCGGCCAAGAAGAAGTCTGCCAAGGAAGACGCTCCGGCTGAAGAAGCCGCTGTTCCTGCAGCCGAGGAAGCGCCGAAGAAGAAGGCTGCTCCCAAGAAGAAGGCCGCCGAGGAAGGCCCTGCTGCGGAAGCGGCTGCTGAAGAAGCGCCCGCTCCCAAGAAGAAGGCTCCGGCAAAGAAGAAGGCCGAGGGCTGATCTCCATATCGGATTGATCCGGCCCGACGGGGCTGGATATCGGACGGCCCGGCTGCTTCGGCACGCCGGGCCGTTGGCGTTTTGGGCCAGCAAACTACGTAGTTTCGCGCCGCTTGAATGCGTAATTGCTTAAGAAAACTGCCGGTCGCTCGGTTTCCGATCCTTCTCCACTTCGCGCCCGAGTCGCTGTGTGTGATCATCCATCGGCAAGGAACCTCGTCTGGGGGAACTGCCATGCACACCGTTCGCAATCGCGTCGCCTCACGTCCTCGCCCGCCACGGTCCTCGGCCAAGGGGAAAGTGCCCAGATCTAACGTGCCAACCCATGGTCGGCGCGAACCGGCGTTCCTGCTGCGCCAGCCCAATCCGCCCGCCTTTCCCGAGCACCTGATCCTGCCCGTGCGGCGCGGCGCGGTCATCGCCAGCGTGCCCTGGCCCGAAGCACCCGCCCCCGAGGCCGCACCCGTACCGAAAAAGCCCCGCAAGGTCGCCAAGGGCAAGAGCGCGGCCAGAAAGCGCCGTCCGCCGTCCCCGCGCAAAACCCCGGCGCGCAAGCCTGCCGCTGCCAGGAAAGCCTCCCGCGAGGAGGCGCCGGCCACTGCACCGGCCGTTGCTGCGGTCCCATCAGCCAAGGAAGCGCCAGCTAGGGATTTTCCGGCCACCATGACCACGATCGACCTGCTTGACCGTGCACTGGCGATGCAGCCGGAACTGCCGCCTGTCGTCCCTCAACCCGTGTCGGCCACCCACTCCTCCAATCTGGCCGACACCGCCCCGCTGCTGCGCTCGCGTGCCCCCACGCAAATGCGCGGCAGCGGGTTACTGGATGTCATCGGCGACTGGCTGCGCAGCACGGCTCGGACGCTCGCGTTCTGGCGCATTTTCAAGCGACAGACCGCGCAGGAGCGCACCCGCCTAGCCCGCGCCGATGCCCGCCAGCGCGCCCTGCAATCACAATTTGAGGCTCTCGAAGCGCTTCAGGCCTCGGTCACTCCCCCCAGCGCCTGAACGAAGGCACCGGCACCGCGCTCGTCCGCGCCCGTTCATAGGCCGCGCCTGCTTCCAGCACCCGCTTGTCGTCCCACTTGGCGCCCATGATCGAAAGGCCGATCGGCAGGCCTTCCACCGCGCCCATCGGCACCGAGAGGTGCGGGTATCCGGCAATCGCGGCGAGGTTGCCCGCGCCCACGCCGACGAAGTGATCGCCCAGCACGAGGTCGATCGGCCATGCGGGCCCCTCGGTCGGCGCGACTAGGAAGCTCACCTTGTTGTCGTGCAGCAGCTTGTTGATGCCCTCGGCGCCTGCAAGCTGGAGCGAGTTGGCCCGCGCCGCCTCATAGGCCGCCTTGTCGGTCGTCGCATCGGCCTGTTCGAACACGTCCTGCCCGAACCAGCGCAGCTCTTCGGGGTGCGCCTTGTTGAAGGCGATCAGGTCGGCCAGCGTTTTCGGCCCCGCCTTGGGCAGCGAGCGCAGGTAGGCGCCCATGTCCTCGCGCAGTTCGTAGAGGAGCACTGTGAATTCATCGCGGCCCATCTCGGGCGGTGCGTCGTACTGGATCTCGACAAGTTCCGCGCCCGCCGCCTTCATGTCGGCCAGCGCCTTGTCGAACAGGGCCAGCAGAGCAGGGTGGTTGCCCGCCTGCTTGCGCAGAACGCCGATCCGCACGCCCTTTAAGGTGGCTGCGGCAAGGCCTGAGGTGAAGTCGGTCTTGCGCCTGTCGGCCTCGGCAGTCGCGGCGTCGGCTGGGTCGGTCCCGGCAAGCGCGTTCATCAGCAGCGCGGCATCGGCAACGCTGCGGGTCATCGGCCCTGCCGTGTCCTGGCTGTGGCTGATCGGCACGACATGGGTGCGGCTGACCATGCCCACGGTGGGCTTGAACCCGACGATGCCGTTGACCGATGCTGGGCAAGTGATCGAGCCGTCCGTCTCGGTGCCGATGGCCGCCCAGGCCAGACCCGCTGCAATGGCGGACCCGCTGCCCGAAGACGAGCCGCAGGGCGTGCGATCAATCGCATGAGGGTTCTTCGTCTGCCCGCCGACCGCGCTCCAGCCGCTGGACGAGGAGGACGAGCGGATGTTGGCCCATTCCGAAAGGTTGGTCTTGCCCAGGATCACCACGCCCGCCTTGCGCAGCCGCGCCACCAGCGGCGCATCGCGGCCGGTCACGCTGTCCTTGAGCGCAAGGCTGCCCGCGGTGGTCGGCAGAGGTCCTGCCACTTCGACGTTGTCCTTTATCAGAAGGACCTTACCCGAAAGTGGCCCCTTGATCGCCTTGGCCGCCGCTTCCTCCTTCGCGGCATCGGGATTGATCGCCAGCACCGCATTGAGCTGCGGCCCTGCGTCGTCCACGGCGGCTATCCGCGCGAGATAGTCGGAGACGGTCTGGGCCTGCACGGGCAAGGCGGCGAACGCGGTGGCAAGCAAGGCAAGACGGGTCAGGCGCATCGCAATTCTCTCCAGTTTCTCAAAGCTTGGCGCAAACTTGCGCAGTGCGGCAAGCGCCTTGTTCAGCGTGCGAGATCGGCCGAGCGCACAAGCAAGAGGATCGTGGTGGCATGGACCAGCGCAATCGCCAGATTGCTCGCCACTACGGGGTTGAAGACTGTGCCGACAGTGAACGGCGTGGTCACCTTGTAGATCACCTGCACCGCAAGCAGGGCGAGGATAGCAGCGGGCAAAGGTCTGAACAGCAGACCGATCGAGGCGACGAGGATCGCAAGGTATATCGACAGGAGAATGCCGCGTGCCGGGCTGTCCGGTCCGTAGGCAATGTCGCACCACGCTGCCTTGCCGACAAGCGAGAGGCAGACCGGCACCAGAACGAGCACGTTGAGCCCGAGTGACAGGCGGCTCCACCCACTTGCAATCTCGCTCATGCCCATCGTCTGCTCCCTTCAGCGGCAGACTAACTTGCCTGCTGCCGAGCGGTTACCTTCCCCTTCGGGCTGGTCGCGGGCAGGCTTTCCCCACGCAAATCCCCGGAATCGCCGTTAATGCCCTTGAACATCGCGCCGTGGCACGCGACATAGCGAGGTCTAACCAGATGAGGATTCCCATGCTCGACCTGTTCGGCGCTTCCGGCGCCAGTGTTTATGGAGCCCAGGGCAAGTTCACCCACGATCCCGTGACCGGCGCTTTGATTCCGGTGGTGGTCGAGCAATCGAGCCGTGGCGAACGCAGCTTCGACATCTATTCGCGCCTGCTGCGCGAACGCATCATCTTCGTGACCGGCGAGGTCGAGGATCACATGGCCTCGGTGATCATCGCCCAGTTGCTGTTCCTCGAGTCGGAAAATCCCTCGAAGGACATTTCGATGTACATCAACTCGCCGGGCGGCGTGGTAACGGCGGGTCTCGCGATCTACGACACCATGCAGTACATCCGCCCGCGCGTGTCGACCGTGTGCATCGGCCAGGCTGCGTCGATGGGTTCGTTCCTGCTTGCCGCCGGTGAGCCGGGCATGCGCATCGCGCTGCCCAACGCCCGCATCATGGTCCACCAGCCCTCGGGCGGCGCGCGCGGCATGGCCTCGGACATCGAGATCCAGGCGCGCGAGATCCTGCGCATCCGCAAGCGGATGAACGACCTTTACGTCAAGTTTACCGGCCGCTCGCTCGACGAGATCGAGAAGGCGATGGACCGCGACACTTTCCTCGAAGCCGAGGAAGCGCTGAAGTTCGGTCTTGTCGACAAGGTCTTCGAGTCGCGCCCCGCAACCGATTCTGTCGGTGGCGAGGAAGGCTCGGGCGGCGCGCCTGCATAAGGAATATCCCTGAGGGGCAGGGCCTTAAGCCCAGCGAAAGGCTTTGCCCCCTAGGAATGCGATACTGTAATCGAGTCCGGTTGATTAATGCCCTTGGGGTAGTAGGATGATCGGGCCCGCCTCTCGTGGAGAGGCGCCTGGGATGGACGAATGACCAAGCTTTCCGGATCGGATACCAAGAGCACCCTGTACTGCAGCTTCTGCGGCAAATCTCAGCATGAGGTGCGCAAGCTCATTGCCGGGCCGACCGTGTTCATCTGCGATGAATGCGTCGAGCTGTGCAACGACATCATCCGTGAAGAGACCAAGGCCGGCATCGCTGGCAAGAAGGATGGCGGCGTACCAACCCCGCGCGACATCTTCGAGACTCTGAACGATTACGTGATCGGGCAGGACCGCGCCAAGCGCGTGCTGTCGGTGGCCGTCCACAACCACTACAAGCGCTTGAAGCACAGCGGCAAGGGCGGCGAGGTCGAGCTTTCGAAGTCGAACATCCTGCTCGTCGGCCCCACCGGCTGCGGCAAGACCCTGCTCGCGCAGACGCTGGCCAAGACCTTCGACGTGCCCTTCACCATGGCCGATGCCACCACGCTGACCGAAGCCGGTTACGTGGGCGAGGACGTGGAAAACATCATCCTCAAGCTGCTCCAGGCTTCCGACTACAATGTCGAGAAGGCGCAGCACGGCATCGTCTACATCGACGAGATCGACAAGATCAGCCGCAAGGCCGAGAACCCCTCGATCACGCGTGACGTTTCGGGCGAAGGCGTGCAACAGGCGCTGCTCAAGCTGATGGAAGGCACCACCGCTTCGGTGCCGCCGCAGGGCGGGCGCAAGCATCCGCAGCAGGAATTCCTGCAGGTCGACACCACGAACATCCTGTTCATCTGCGGTGGCGCTTTCGCGGGCCTCGAGAAGATCATCTCGGACCGCCTGCAGAAGCGCTCGATCGGCTTCGGCGCGCATGTCGCCGATCCCGATAAGCGCAAGGTTGGCGAGCTGCTGCAGAAGGCAGAGCCCGAAGACCTGCTCAAGTTCGGCCTGATCCCCGAGTTCGTGGGCCGCCTGCCGGTGATCGCGACGCTCAACGACCTCGACATCGAGGCGCTGGTCCAGATCCTCAAGGAGCCGAAGAACGCGCTGGTCAAGCAGTACGCCAAGCTGTTCGAGCTGGAAGACGTGGCCCTTACCTTCACCGACGACGCGCTCGAGGCGATCGCCAAGAAGGCCATCGAACGCAAGACCGGTGCGCGCGGGCTTCGCTCGATCGTCGAAGGCCTGCTGCTCGACACCATGTTCGACGTGCCGACCGAAACCGACATTGCCGAAGTCGTCGTCGACAAGGACGTCGTCGAAGGCCGCAAGGAACCCGTCCGCGTCCACAAGGGCAAGGAAGAGGCTGCCTGATCGGGTCAACCTGATACCGCTGCTGTCCCTTCGGTCTGGCCCTCAGACAGGCCGTCATGGACAGCAGGCGGGCCAGCTTCCGGAACCTGCGCATGAAGCGCTATCTCTTCGTCTGCAGCCAGAACCGCCTGCGCAGTCCCACGGCTGAGCAGATATTCAGCGGCTGGCCGGGCATCGAGGTGGACTCCGCTGGTACCAACAACGATGCCGAGAACCCGCTGACCGCCGAACTCGTAAGCTGGGCGGACGTGATCGTGGTGATGGAAAAGGCGCATCGCAACAAGCTGCAGCGCAAGTTCCGCGCGGCGCTTTCTGGCCAGCGCGTGATCTGCCTCGACATTCCCGATGACTACGAGTTCATGGACCCAGCGCTGGTCAACCTGCTCAAGGCCAAGATGATGCGCTTTCTCCCAGCAGGCTGAGCTTCGGGCGACAGGCATGAAAAAGGGCGGGGCCTGTGTGGCACCCGCCCTTTTCTTTTGCCCTTCTCCCCTCCCGCAAGCGGGAGGGGAGAAGGGCTCTGCTACCTCAGTTCGGCAGCGAGACCGCGTCGGTCACGTGGATCACGCCATTCTTCTGGAACACGTCGGCCTGGGTCACGTGGGCCATGCCGCCCTTTTCGTCGGTCAGCATGACGGTATCGCCCATCAGCGAGGCGGTGAGCTTGCCGCCTGAGACGGTGGTCAGCGCGGTCTTGCCGCCATCGGCCTTGATCCTGGCGACGAGGTCTGCCGCCGAGACCTTGCCTGCGACGACGTGGTAGGTGAGGATCTTGGCAAGCGTCGCCTTGTTTTCAGGCTTCAGCAGCGTGTCGACGGTGCCTGCGGGCAGCTTGGCGAAGGCGGCGTTGGTGGGGGCGAAGACGGTGAAGGGGCCGGCGCTGTTCAGCGTGTCGACCAGCCCTGCGGCCTTCACTGCGGCAACCAGCGTGGTGTGGTCGGCCGAGTTCACCGCGTTCTCGACAATGGTCTTGGTCGGGTACATGGCGGCGCCGCCGACCATCTTGGTTTCTTCGTGATGGTTGGCCCAGGCGGGCGCGACGAACACAGGTGCGGCGGTGGCTGCGGTGGCCGCGAGCGCGGCGATCATGAACTTGCGGGTCATCGGTAACTCCTTGCAGGAAACATGCGTTTGTCCGGCGCGTCACTTGGGGCTGCCGGCCTGCCCGTCCACGCCTGAAGGTGGTGCAGCCCGCGCTGCATTCCACATGACCCTTGGGGCATGTCATTGATTGCAAAATGTAAAACGAAAAAAAGGCGCGCTGCGTGGGGCAGCGCGCCTTTAGAAGAATGACCCCGGCCGAAGGGAACGAGTAGCCGAAGGTCCAAGGGAGGAACCGGGTCGGAGGGGTAATTCTGGCCCGGTTGGAACGTCTCCGAGACCGGAAATGGACCTTCGCGCGGTCATCCGCGACATGTCCCTTGGGGCTATGCCCGCTTGGTCAGGTCGGATCGGGTGAGGCTGTTCAGATCACGTGATCGTGCAGTAGCGCGCACTCGTGCCCGTCGATCGTCTCGACCTGCACCGTGGCGTGGCCGATGCCGAAATCGTGCTCCAGCTCGTGCGCCAGCTGGTGGAGGAAATTGTCGCCCGGATGGCCACCCGGCATGACAAGATGCGCGGTCAGCGCGGTCTCGGTCGTGCTCATCGGCCAGATGTGCAGGTCGTGGACGGCCTCGACGCCGTTGAGCGCGGTGAGGAAACGGCGCACCTTCTGCTCGTCGATCCCCGGTGGCACGGCGTGGAGGCCCATCCGCAGCGAATCCTTGAGCAGGCTCCAGGTGCCGATGGCGATGATCCCGACGATGGCCAGGCTGGTCACCGGATCGATCCACTGCGCGCCGGTCAGCGTGATCAACAGGCCCGCAACGACGACGCCTGCAGAAACCGCAGCGTCTGCCGCCATGTGCAAGTAGGCGCCGCGGATGTTGATGTCGTGGCGGCGGCCGCGCATGAACATCAGTGCGGTGGCGGTGTTGATCACGATGCCGATGGCCGCAACGATCATCACCGGCCCCCCTGCAACCGGCTCGGGTTCGATCAGGCGGCGGATCGTCTCGACGAGGATCGCGCCCAATGCCACCAGCAGGAACGCCGCATTGCCGAGCGCTGCGAGGATCGAACTGGACTTGAAGCCATAGGTGAAACGGGCCGACGGCGGCCGCGCGGCGAGCACGCTGGCGATCCAGGCGATCACAAGGCCGAGCACGTCCGAGAGGTTGTGGCCCGCGTCCGCCACGAGCGCCATGGAGCCTGCGATCACGCCATAGACCGCCTCGACCACGACGAAGCCGAGGTTCAGCGCGATGCCGACGGCAAAGGCGCGGCCGAAGCTGGCGGGTGCATGGGTGTGGCCATGATGATCATGGTCATGGTGGTGATGATGGTGGTGGCCGCCGGACATGGGCACTTCCTAACGCTTTGGGCGCGTGTAGGAAACCATTGAAGCGCCAGGGGGCCTGTAAGCCGGGTTCTGTAGCGCCGACGGTATCCCACCAAGGTTGCCCCATCGTGGACCGTATCGGCACTGGCAGCCATTCCTCTAGGCGGACCGTTGCCGGAACGCTCAAGCAATCAACCCGGACTGCTGGCCCGAAACAGGCCTGTTCCCTTTCGGAAACGCGCAGTCCCTATTCGATCTTGCTCCGGGTGGGGTTTGCCGTGCCGCTTCCGTTGCCGGTCGCGCGGTGTGCTCTTACCACACCCTTTCACCCTTACCCTCTGGTCTTGCTACCATCGGGCGGTCTGCTCTCTGTGGCACTTTCCCTTGACCGGGGACGTTAATCCCAAGCCCGGCGGGCGTTACCCGCCACCCTTGTTTCGTGGAGCCCGGACTTTCCTCGGGATCTTTCGATCACGCGGCTGCCCGGCCCCCTGGCGAGCGGTCACCTAGCATGACCCAGATCGCGTTCCAACAGGAGTTCGAAAAGCAGCGCGCCGATCTGTCCATCGACCTGCCCGTCGATCCGCTGCGGCCGCCAGCGCCGCTGGAACGCGCGCACGGCGGCTTGCTGATCCGAGATGTCATAGCCGAAGCGTTCGAGCGCGAGGAAGAACGCGGCCTCGTTGTCATAGAGCAGCCGCATCGTGAGCTTGGGCGTGGGCAGGCAGAGGCGGTGCCGGGCCAGCAGCTCCCACGGGAACAGCTCGCCCGGGTCTTCCTTGCGCGCCGGGGCGACGTCGGAGTGGCCGACGACGTTGGCGCGGGGGATGTTGTGGCGTTTGACGATATCTGCGAGCAGCGGCAGCAACGCCTCGATCTGAGCATCGGGGAAGGGGCGGTAACCGAATTCGTGGCCGGGATTGACCAGCTCGATCCCGACGCTGGCCGAATTGACATCGGTAATTCCGCGCCAGCTTGAGCGCCCAGCGTGCCACGCCCGCTTGTCTTCATCGACAAGACCGGTGACTGTGCCGTCCTCGTCGATCATGTAGTGCGCCGAGACTTCCGCCGCCGGATCGCACAGCCGGTCAAGTGCGGCCTGTCCCGTCTCCATGCCGGTGTAATGCAGCACGACCATCGAAACGGGCAGCTTGCGCTCGTTCCAGTTGGGCGAGGGCACTTCGCGGTGGACTAGCCAGCGGCGCATGGGCGGGCCCCTTGTTCAGCCGACCGGGAGCACCGCGCCCATGACGAGGCTTTCCGCCGTCACGTGAACCTGCACGCCGCCGCCGACCGAGGCGGCAAGCTGCTGGACCATCGCGGCAGGGGCGGTGCGGCTCGAGAGTTCACTGCCGCGCAGGCGTCCTTCCAGCGCCTCGCCGATCGAGGGATCGAAGGCGACACGCTGTCCTGCGGCGCGCACCACGATCTCGATCGCGCTGCCGTTGGCTTCGGCCCCGATGTCGAGCGTGCCGCCGCGCACCAGAGCGTCGAGCCCGATCAGCGCGAGGTTGAGCAAGGTCTTGACCGCAGGCTTGGGCAGGGCATCGACGCCGAACATCCAGTTCACCGCCACGCGTCCGTTGCTGCCGGCCAGTGCATCGACCAGCGCGCGCGCTTCGGAGACCGGTACGGTATCGCCGAAGCCGCCTGCGGCACCGAAGGCGAGGCGGAAGAACTTGAGCTTGTCGGCCGAGGCCTTGGCGCTCTGCTCCAGCAGTTCGAAGCAGCGCTGGCGCATCTCGGGGTCCTGCTCCTCGGTCAGCAGTTCCAGCCCGTTGGACAGCGCGCCCACGGGGCTGAGCAGGTCATGGCACAGGCGCGAGCACAGCAGGCTGGCAAGATCGAGAGCGGGAACGGATGCGGTCATGTTCAGGATACGAGCCTTTTGAAGGACGAATACGTTAAGCCAGCCTTAGCCAGCCGTGACCGTGTAGGGAAGCGCTTCGAACCCGTCCGGACCATCGTGCCAACACGTAATTGCCCACGTTCCGTCGTTAACCGGGGCGGCGATGGCCCAGACCTTGCCGTCGCGCGCGGCGCTGGCGGCATCGGTAGCGGAAGGGCGGGCGAGGCCGTTGGGGTGCGAGTGGAAATAGCCCAAGACTTGCGGGCCGCCATGGCGCGCAGCTTTGTGCGCGGCGATCAGGGCGGCGGGGTCGATCTCGAAATGGTGCGCCGGGTCTGCGGCGACGTTTGCGGTAGGGACGGCGGTCTGGATTTCCGAGCCGGTGCCAAGCAGCAGACCGCAGGCTTCGCGGGGGGCGCAGGCCATGGCGGTCGTGATGGTCGTAGCGTGGGCCTGTTCTTGGATGGTCATGGCCATGGGGAAGGTGTGGGGTCTGCAGGTGGTGGTGGCAAGTGGCGATACCCGCCTTCAATCAGTAAACACCGGGTAAACTGCAATCCTTTGTCGCCTGACAACTGCGCGCGTGGCAATACCTAGCCCTTCTCTTTCGTTATGTTTCCGCCTGACCGTCATGATGCCCCGCTGTTGGAGGACCGTGCCGCGTGCACGGTGGTCTCGTGCGGCGGAGCGTCTGATGGTTCATGGCCAATCGATAAAGCGCAAGGTGGTGATCGGATGTCTTGTCCTTGGACTGGGGGCACTGGCATCCACGGCGCTGAGCATGTGGGGCATGTGGCGGCAGGAGCAGGCGATGGCGCAGCTCAATTCAGCGACCGGCCTTATGCGCGATCACATGGAAGCCGACATGGGTCATGATGCGATCCGCGGCGAGGTCGTCAGCATCGTCGCCTCACGCCAGACCGGTGCGATCAATGGGGCAGAGGCCGCGCGGGAACTGCAGGAGCGCCTCGGCGAGTTCGAGAACCGCATGTCTCCGACTTCGCGTGCAACCGATGCGCCCGAGGTCGTGGCCGCGCGCCAGCAGGCAGAGGCTGCATTCCGCGATTACGTGGGCCTCAGTCGTGCCATTGCCCTGAAAGCAGAGATGGGGGCGGTGGATCAGGGGGCGGTGCCGGATGACGCGCAGTTGCAGCGCTTCCAGCAACTCTTCACCCAGCTCGAAGGCGAAATGGCGAAGATCTCCGATGCGGTCGAGGCGCATGCGGCGGCAACCGCGCGCGAAGCCAATTCCGTGGCCTCACAGGCGCGGTTGATCGCCTTGGCGAGCCTGGTGGTCCTGCTGGTTTCGCTGGCGTGGGTGGCACGCCGGACCCGGCGAGACATTGTCGATGCGATCATCGCGATTGCCGCACGCGTGCAGGACATGGCCGACGGCAGGCTCGACATGGTGATGGAGGGCGAGCGACGTTCCGACGAGATCGGCGATCTTGCCCGCGCCGTGCTCGAACTGCGCGACAACCTAAGCGAGGCGCGGGCCGAGACCGCACGGCAGGGCGATGCGATCGTCGCCTCGATCGGCGCGGGCCTCAGTGAGCTGGCGGCGGGCAACCTTGCCTTCCGTTTGAACACGCCGCTCGCCGGACCGTTCGAGCAGTTGCGCCGCGATTTCAACGGAGCGCTCGCCGCGCTTGGCTCGGCGCTCGCCCGGATGAAGACCTCGACCGAGAAGCTGCATGACGTGGCGCGCGATATCGGCGGGGCTGCGGGCGACCTGTCGAACCGCAATGCCAACCAGGCGGCGAGCCTCGAGGAAACCGCCGCAGCAATCGCCAGCCTTGCGCTGAGGGTCGAAGGTTCGACCGAGGCTGTCTCGACTGCGCGCGCGGCCGTCGATCAGGTCGGCCAGGAAATCAATCGCGGAGGCGAGGTGATCCAGCATGCCGAGGGAGCGATGGACCGCATCGAAAGCGCGGCGCAGGAGATTGGCAGCATCGTCAGCGTGATTGACGGGATCACCTTCCAGACCAACCTGCTCGCGCTCAACGCCGGTGTGGAGGCGGCGCGGGCGGGGGATGCGGGCAAGGGCTTTGCTGTCGTCGCCAACGAGGTGCGCGCGCTGGCCCAGCGCAGCGCCGATGCCGCGCGCGAGATCAACGAACTCATCGCCAATGCCTCGGGCGAGATCGGCAATGGCGTGCGGCTGGTGCGCGATGCCGGGGCGAGCCTGCGCGCGATTACCGGACAGATGGACGAGATCAACCGGGTGATGGAGGTGGTCGAGGCCGGTGCGAGCGAGCAGGACGTCTCGCTGCGCGCGATCGATGCGACCTCGAAGCAGATCGAGAAGATCACCCAGAGCAACAGCGCGGTGGCCGATCAGGTGAGCAATGCGAGCCGCTCGGTCGTCGCTTCGATCGAAGAGGTGGTGCGGCAACTTTCGCGATTCGAGATCGGGCAGGAGGCCGCAGCTGCACCCTTGCGGGCGCGGGCGGCATGACGGGGCGGCGCTGGCTTGCAGGCGCGGCACTGCTGGCGTTGGGGGTGCAGCCTGCATCGGCGCAGGAGGAGGCCCCGGCTCCACCCGCAGTTGACCTTGCAGGGGAAGTCATTGTCGATGTGGCCGGGCTGGTCTCGGGCACGGGAGATCGCAAGCTGCGGGCACTTTCGAACGTCAACCTGACGGCTGACCTCGATCTGGCGCGGTTGATTGGCTGGGGCGGAACGCGCGCGCATTTCCACGTGCTCGACAATCGTGGAGGCCGGCCCAACGATGCGGCGGCGACCTTGCAGGGGGTCGACAACATCGAAGTGCCCGATGCGGGGCTGCGCCTGTTCGAGGCGTGGCTGGAGCGCGACATCGGCTCTGGCGGTGCCTCGCTGCGCATGGGGCTCTACGATGTGAACAGCGAGTTCTATGCCAACGATGCGGCGGGCCTGCTGATCGCGCCACCGTTCGGGATCGGCTCGGAATTGGCGGCGACAGGGCCGAACGGGCCATCGATTTTCCCTTCGAGCGCGCTGGCGGCGCGGCTTCATGTGCCGGTGGGCGGGGCGTTTGTGCGGCTGGGCGTGATCAACGCGCGGGCGAGCACGTTGGGCGACCGGGGCGGGGTGGACTTCAGCTTCCGTGACGGGCTGCTGCTGATCGGCGAGGCGGGGCGCAGCGAGGGGCGCGTGCGCGGTACGGTCGGCGTCTGGCGCTATACCCGCAATCCCGAGGACAGTTACGAGACCGGCCCCGATGGTGCGCCGCTGCGCAAGCCCTCGCAAGGGGCCTATGCGGTGATCGAGGGGGACCTGTTGGCCAGCGATGGCGCGCGGCAAGTGACGGCGTTCCTGCGTGCGGGCCTGTCCGATCCGCACACCACGCCGTTCCATGGCGGTTTTCAGGCCGGGCTGTTGATGGCACCGGCATTGGCTGCGCGGCCCGACAGCCAGCTCTCGCTCGGCGTCCACCACGCCTGGACCAGCAACCACTTCCGCGATTCGATGCGCGATGCGGCCGGGGAGCCGGGGAACGAGACGGTGGTGGAGCTGACTTATGCCGACCAGTTGACGCCATGGCTGGCGCTGCAGCCTGACGTGCAGTGGGTGCACCAGCCCGGCGGCGACCGTCGCGCGGCTGATGCGGTGGTGGGGATCGTGCGGCTGACTTGGAGCTTTTGAGCTGAGGTCGCGTGTTGCTTACCCCCTCCCGCAAGCGGGAGGGGCTGGGGGTGGGCATCGCGGATACGCGATAAAGCAAAGCATCCGCTGGCGAGTGCGGACGGTAACGCCGGGGGAAGGCACAGATCGCGCGACCGGTGCGGTGCCGTCGTGGCACGCGCGGGGAGGGCGCGGGACCGGTTGCGAGTGGCCGGGGGGCGGTTCCGGACCCCTTGTCGGCTCAGCCTGAGGGCGGACATATGTGAAAGGACGAAGCTTTGGCAGCGGCTCGCGGGCTGCCTTGGCTTCTTGGCAAGCGGCTGCGTGAAAAGAACCTGTCGTTTGTGCTGACACTGTCGCACAATCATGGCGGGTTCCGCATCCGCAGCGTCGCTCAGGGTTCGGCGCCGTGCTATCAGCCCTGGGGTGTCCTGTCTGTCCTTGGGTAACGACAGGGTTTGCCCGGTGGGTCTGGGCTTAACGCCCCGCATTGAACCCACGCGCACCTGCCGCACCGATCGCGCCGGAGGCTTCGGCAAAAGCCTAACCTCCGAAGGGAGAGGAGCGGGTTGGCCTTTTGCCCTCTCCTGACCTGTGGGCGGGGCGTATAACCTATATGGTTCGTTTTGTCAAGGTGTCTGTGATCCATCTCTGCTGGAGTAAAGCATGACCAGCTCATGCAAATGCAACAGAAGCAGAGCGGGAGCGGGAATGGACGCATGAATAAGCAATGATCCCAATCTTGCCATGACAAGTTAATACGAAACCGGTGAGTCGTGGATGTTTAAGATCGGCAAACGTCCTTCCACGATACGATGCAAATTCAACCAAGCTCGCTCGGTGCTTTCCAAGTCTGGCGTCACCCTCCAATAAAAGGTGACCGCCCTGCCTTCCTCCGTTGGCTTAGTTTTGCTCGGGTTGTCTAAGTGTTGGCAAAACCGTACCGATAGATTCACTGACAAGCCGATATATAGAATATGTCCGGTCACAGTGACTAAAACATAGCAACCCGATGTGTTTGGGATATACCTCGCTCTATCTCGACTAAAGTGTTCTGACCCATCTACCTGGGGGGTCAATCTATTTACGTTCAAAGTTCTACGTCCGTCGACAAACCAGTTTTGTGAAGAGCAAGGGCCATTTCCTGAACTATCACACTAAGTGCCGCAGCGTTCAAAAAGCTTGATTTCCCCCCACTGTGCCAAAACTCTGGATGCCCTACACCTGCCCATTCTCCATCCATTGCCTCAAAGCATTGGGAAAGTGCACCCTGCATCATGTCTACCGTAAAGCTCTTCTTATCAAACATTCTCGTAAAAAACGGAATTGAGAACCGACAAAAAAGCTCAATCCCATTATACTTATAAAGAGTAGTCGATTCTCCGTCATCTAATACCGCTGCAATTGCCTTCCAGTAATTGAGAAAGGCTTTCTTTTCCTTATCAAAATCTTTGAATGCGCCCAAAGGGTTGTTCGGTGTAAGTACAAACTTAATGACCGATTTTACAAAAGACCTTTGATTGACTGCTCCCTTTACGGAATCGTCATTAGCCATCTGTACTTTTCCAAGCCACGGAGAACCTGGTTCGGAGTTCAGATAATCGACTAATTTCAAAGCTTTGTCGACTTCACCCTTTTCGACAGTTTTCAATATCCATCGCGGTAGGCTTGGAATGTCTTCAAAGGTTAAGGCATCGGTTAATCGTGCAACGATTCGTTGCTCAACTGCCTTATCAACGCTCTTTTGCGTAGTATTCACAATAAGAAAGTGGCACATCTGAGCAATAGGAGTGAGGCCTGTCGCAATATTCACAGGAACTTCAAAATCCAAAACTCTTTTGTCGCGCTCGGCGGCAAGCTTTAGGCCCTCAAGGCGGTGCTGACCGTCAACAACGCTAAATGGACCCACGGCATCTGTATCAATTGTAACCGTATTATTTGTTGAGTTGGGATAAAGGGTTTTGTCGGTTGCTAAGAAAACGGAAGTGGGTAGGAACGCATCTTTCGTATCTTGTCCGGCCACAATGTAATCAGCCAAGCGCCTTGCGCGCGCTGTGTTTAAGAGTCTTTGGTACCCCTTCCCGCCATCTTCCGGATCGAGCGTGTCCACGCTATAAAATCCATCCCTAACCAGATCTCTGACCTTTATCGTCGTTGCCAGAATAACTAAGCTACCCTGTCGAGCTTGTGCAGCCGGGACTGTAATTGTCGCCATAAGATCCTCTAAGTCTTGAATACGACAAAGTTCGCATGACTTTTCTCCGAGAGCAATACTTTTTGATAGCTGAAGGCAAAGGCGCAGTTAACAACTGTGCCGAATTATAATCTCCTGCGCCGCAGATGAGGCGCGGTGATTTTGGTCCGCCCGTTGCTTTGTATTCTGCTCCTTGCACCCCACTTCCGCCCTCCCCATATCCCGACAGATGGGGGCCGCTGAGACGATCATTTCCGGGACTGTGGCGGCTGGTGGGCAGCGGCTGGACAAGGCGCTTGCCGATGCCTCGGGGCTTTCGCGGGAGCGGGTCAAGGCGTTGCTGGCTGAGGGGCGGATCAGTCTCTCCGGCAAGGTTGTGTCGCAGGCTTCTGTGAAGGTGGCCGAGGGCACCTCCTTTGAAATCCGCGTGCCTGAAGCTGCGCCGGCCGAGGCGGTAGCGCAGGATATTCCGCTTTCCGTCGTCTATGAGGACGATGCGCTGATCGTGGTGGACAAGCCGGCGGGGCTGGTCGTTCATCCGGCGGCGGGGAATCTGGACGGGACGCTGGTCAACGCGCTGCTGCATCATTGCCGGGGGCAATTGTCCGGCATTGGCGGGGTGGCGCGGCCGGGGATCGTGCATCGGATCGACAAGGATACGTCAGGGCTGCTCGTCGTCGCCAAGACCGATGTGGCGCATGAGGGGCTGGCCAAGCAGTTTGCCGATCATTCGATCGTGCGCGCCTATAAATGCGTGACGGCGGGGTTGCCGGTGCCGCCCTCCGGCACGGTGCGCGGGGCGATTGCGCGGTCCAGCCATGATCGCAAGAAGATGGCTCTGGTGGAGGATGGTAGGGGCAAGCATGCGGTGACGCATTACCGGACGCTGGCCTCGCTCGAAGGGGCGGCGCTGGTGGAGTGTCGGCTCGAGACCGGGAGAACCCACCAGGTGCGCGTTCACCTTGCGTCAATCGGCCATCCGCTATTGGGCGACCCTGTATATGGACGTACACCATCGCGGCTTCGGCCCATCCTTCTCAGGCTCGGCTTCGCGCGGCAGGCGCTGCACGCGGCGGAACTGGGGTTCATTCACCCCGTTACCGGGGCACCCCACCATTTCGCCAGCCCGACGCCCGTCGACATGCGGGAACTCATCGTCGATCTCTGCGCTGAAGGGCAGGATGCAAGCGTAATGCGTTTGGTGTAGTGGAGGACTTTGGAGTCGTCCGGTAAAGAGGCTCCGCTTGAAGTGGTCCCGCCGCCGGCCGCCCATCAGGGGGCCGTCATCTGGGAACCGACGAAACGAAAGGACGTGTTCAGGTGAGTGAGGAACGCAAAGCTGTGTCAGTACCTGCCCTTGGCGGGGAAGCCAGCCTCAACCGCTATCTCTCGGAAATCCGCAAGTTCCCCGTGCTGACGGCTGAGCAGGAATACATGCTCGCCAAGCGTTTTCAGGAACACCAGGACCCAGAAGCCGCCGCCCAGCTGGTGACGAGCCACCTGCGTCTCGTGGCGAAGATCGCCATGGGTTATCGCGGCTATGGCCTGCCGGTCAGCGAGCTGATCTCCGAAGGCAACATCGGGTTGATGCAGGGCGTGAAGAAGTTCGAGCCCGACCGGGGCTTCCGTCTTGCCACCTATGCGATGTGGTGGATCAAGGCTTCGATGCAGGAGTTCATCCTGCGCTCGTGGAGCCTGGTCAAGATGGGCACCACGGCGGCGCAGAAGAAGCTGTTCTTCAACCTTCGCCGGATGAAGAAGAACCTCGAAGCGTTCGAGGATTCGGATCTTCATCCCGATGACGTGAAGAAGATCGCAACCGACTTGGGTGTGCCCGAGCAGGAAGTGGTCAACATGAACCGGCGCATGATGATGGGCGGCGATGCTTCGCTCAACGTCTCGATGCGCGAGGATGGCGAAGGATCGTGGCAGGACTGGCTGACCGACGATCGCCCGCTGCAGGACGAGACCGTCGCCGATGCCGAAGAGGCGAGCTATCGCCACCAGCTGCTGGTCGAGGCGATGGACAGCCTCAACGAGCGTGAGCGCCACATCCTGACGGACCGCCGCCTGATCGACGAGCCCAAGACGCTGGAAGAGCTTTCGCAGGTTTACAATGTGAGCCGCGAGCGTGTTCGCCAGATCGAGGTGCGCGCGTTCGAGAAGCTGCAGAAGGCGATCCAGCGGATCGCGGTGGAGCGCAAGCTGCTGCCGGCCTGAGCTGGATTTGGTGAATGATACGAAGCGGCCGGGTGGTGAGCCCGGCCGTTTTTGTTTGTGCTATGGCTGTCGGGGTTCAACGTGTTCGAGCCAGTAAACGCCGCCGCCTGCGATCCCGACCATGCCGGCCCAGAGCATGACCTGCGTGACGAGTGTCAAGGCGGTAGCATGATTGAGCGCTGGCAAGAGGATCAGCAGAACGCCGAGAACGACAGCGGCGAGCAGAAGCCAGAGCCATGACTGCATTGATCTGCGCGTTTGCGTGGCGATGTAATAGCCTGCGGCGCTGACCAGCGCGTTGGTCAAATACGACATGGCCAACTGTAGGTTGCTCCAGCCATCGTTGGAAAGCGCAGAGAAGATCATCGGCAAAATCGCGATAAACACGAGAAGGCGTGCCTTTCCGCGTGTATCGTCTGCAGCCTTGGTCATTCTATCCTCACTCATCACGACATGTGCAACCGGTCCGTATCCAGCGCCGCGCCCGCCAGGAACCACAGGGCGTGGCGGCCGGGGAGGAAGAAGTAGCCGCCGCCGCGCAGGGTGACGTAGCGCTGGACGGGGCACAGCTCCAGCGGCGCGTTGCGGCCGAGGATGGTGAAGCGCTGGTCGGCAGTCTCGGTCGGCCCCTTGTGCATGGCGAAGGGATCGGGTTCGCATTCCAGGCCGTGGAACGTGGGCGAGGCGAGCCAGGTCTGCTGGACGAATTCGAACTGGCGTTCGAGATCGGCGTTGAAGGCCATGAACAGCGTGCCGCGCGCGGTATCGCCATCTTGGTCGAGGTAGGGGCGGCCACGGCGGAGGAGGCGGTGGCGGTTGCTGACCGAGAGTTCGACCGGCTCGGTGGGCGCAAGGCTGTCGCGCGGGAAGGTGCGGCGGACGTGGGCACCGAAGGGGCAGCGCAGGCCTTGCGGATCGGCGTCTTTGTACAGGAAATCATTCTTCCGCATCGCGTCGGTGCCGGGCTTCATCGCGGGGTGGAAGGGGTTGTCGATCAGCGCCGAGCCATCGCGCCAGCGGCCGAGCATCTTGGCGGCGATCCATTCGCGGGTGCGGTGGATGTTGCCGTTGTGCGGGTTGATCACGTCGGGCTGCTTGCAGATCTCATGCGCCTTTTCGTCGAGCTGCTTGCGAAAGCCGTCGACGTCCTGCGCCAGTTGGCGGATCACGAGATAGCTGCCGTTGCGCCCGAAATCGCGTGCGCGGGCGCCCTGATCGGCGAAGTCGGGGTACTGGGTCGGCTGGTCGGGTGGTGGCGAGGGCAGCAGGACTTCGGGCAACATGCCAAGATCCCGCATCGGGCGCTCTACCAGCGGCGAGGGCGGGTAGTAGCCCCGGTTGTCGGTATAGCCGAGGATGAATTCGCCGGGCTCGACGCCGTGGACCGGATCGGGTGCGCCGTGGCGGCCGGGGAAGCCGCGCACGAGGGGCTGTGAGACGCCATCGACGAAGCCGAAGGGTTCTTCGGAAAGGTCGTCGTTGCTCGGCTTGGCGTGGACGAATTCCGCGCCTTCGGCGGGCCTGGAAACACTGTCGTCGCCGGTGTTCCATGCTTCCTTGAAGCGTTCGAGATCGAAGGCCTTGAGGCCGGTGCGGATCGAGGCCTTCTCGGTGATGCCGATGCTTGCAGCCGCGGCGACGATCTGCGCGAACTTGTCGGCAGAAGCCTCGTCCTGCGCATAGAGCAGGAGGACGACGTGCGTCTCGTGATCGCACCACTCCAGTTCTTCGGGATCGCCCAGCGCGCGCTTGCGGCTGGCGTGGCCCATGCCGAGCGAGAAAGCGGGCGGGAAGCCCTGTTCGGTGCCGGGACCTTCAAGCGCGAGTTCCTTGTCCAGCCCGAGCAGGCGCAGCCCTTCTGCAGAGAAGGCGATGTTGCAGACAAAGTCCTGCGGCGGCTTGTCGCCAAAGGAGACGAGGTCGTCGGCGATGAGACCGGCCAGCCACTTCTGCACGTGGGCGTAAGGATGGGCGCTGCCTTCGCGTTTCGGTTCGCCAAAGTTGAGCGCGACAACGCGGCTGTGCGGGTGGCGCTTGAGCCCGCCGAACATCAGCGTCTGGATTTCCTCGTACTGCAGCCCGTAATCGGGACGGGGGATAGAGCCGAACAGGTCGAGCCAGGCTTCGGCGTCGGACGGGTTGGCTTCGAGGCGTTCCTTGCACAGCAACCCGCTGACGATCAGCGCGTGCTTGCGCATGGCGGTCGTCGAAAGATCGGGATGTGCGGCGAACCAGAACGGCGTGGGGCGCATCGAGCAGCGGGCGAAGCGCTTCATCCGGTCGCCATCCTCGGCGCCCTTGAAGAACAGCAGGCGCGTGGCGGGGAAGCCCTCGGCATTGCTCCAGACGGCGGTGACGCCTTCGGAGGCCTTGGTGATGAAATCCTCGAGATAGCTTTCCCAGCTACCGTCGTAGTTCGAGAAGAACACCAGCTGGCGGGTGCCGGGAAGGACCACCCAGCGGGCGGCATGGATCGTGCCGATGGTGGCAAGGAAGCCTTTCCGCATCACGCCGATCTTCGCCATGATCGCGACCGCCGTGAAGGCGAGCGGCAGGGTCCATTTGCGCACCCACGCCTTGCGCAGGGTGGTGACGCTGATCATGTGGTTGGGGATAACGCCGGGCGCATTCTCGTTGGCCATCATTGCGCCGAGCGCGGCGGCGGATGGCGTGCGGTCGACCGGCGTGTTGGCGAGTTCGTCGCGGCGCAGGAACCAGGCCACGACGGCAACGATCGCAAGAGCGATGACGATTGCGGGCAGGATTGCGCCCTTGAAGAGTGCGAAACCGCTTGCGCCGTCTGCGTAACCAAGCAGGAGCGCAAGTCCGTAGCCGATCGCCAGCAGCGGCAGAATCAGCCCCTTGGCGTTTGCGAGGCCCTTGCCGACCCAACCCAGCGTCCAGCGCGAGCGTGCGAAATCGAGCCAGGGTGCATCGTGGCGTTCGCAGAAGGCGAGCTTTGGCGGCTTGCGGTCTTCCAGGCTGGCAAGGTCGTCCTTCAGTTCGGTTGCGACAACGCGGAACAGGCTCTGCGGCCCATGGAGCGAGGAACGGGCCCGTTCGCGCGCAATTATCTTGCGTGCCTTGGCGACGATCGCGCGGTTCTCGTCGATCGTGCGGACGCCAAGACCAGGCAGGCCTACGAAGGGCAGGCCGGTCAGGCGGCGGTCCAGCCATGGCACACGGAACACTGCAGGGTTGATGCCATAGGCGTGTTGGCGCAGCAGCGGCAGGACTTCGCCGACCGCGCTGATGCCGCTGGTCAGCTTCAGGACCGGGAGCAGTAGCGCTCCGGCATGCTCGGCGATCAGATCGAGCGCGCGTCCCGCATCGCCGTCCACCGTGGCTTCAAGCACAAGATGTGCCCGTTTTCCCGGCGCTTCCGGCGGGATGGCGTGGAGGCTGGCGAAGTGGACCACACCGGTCCGTCGCAGGGCCTCGGTCATCGCCTCATGAGCCGGATTGCCCAGTTCGGCGATCTCGCGCTCGATGTCGCCGACGTCACACCATTCGGACTGGTCTCCGAAGGGGATGGCGACGGTGACGAAGTCCTGATTGACGCTCAAAGCTGGGGTCCTTTGCGTTTACTGACGCAGGGCGATGAATCGCAGGTCGTCGGGCAGGCCGAGGAAGGTGCCGAGAGTGGCGTTCGGGGCGGGTTCGATGCGCCCCGCGGTGGCTGCGATGGCCTCGGCAATGATCATCCAGGCAATGCCCCGGCCATAGCAGACGTGCGGGCCCTGCAGCGGGCCGGAGGTGATGTAGGGGCGCTCCGGATCGGGGGCGAAGCGGTGTGCCTGCGGGAAGGCGGCATCGTCGTGCGCGGCAGCCCCGACCAGAGCTACGATGCGGTCACCAGCCTTCAAATGTTCGCCACGCCAGGTGCAATCGTGGCGCACGCGGCGGACGAGCTGGCTGGTATCGGCAAGGCGCAGCATTTCGGCGATGGTGGCATCGCGCATCGGGCCATCGAGTGCGGGATCGCGCAGGCGCTGGACCAGAGCAGGCCATGGGATGCCCGCCTCGCGCCCGCGCTCCGACACGCTGTACCCGGCAATTTCGGACAGGACCTTGCCGACGATCAGCACCAGTGCCCCTGTCAGTTCGAACAGCAGGCTGCGCGCCTGCACGCGGTAGTCGGCGACATCGGGGAACTGCGGCTGCACCGCGACGAGCGCGCTGAGCAGGCTGTTCTCGGGCGCGACTTCCGGCATGTCGAGCGCATCGTCGATTGCGGCGAGACCTGCGCCGGCGGTCTTGCCGGCAAGCCAGGGTATCGCGCCGGTGCTGGTGGTGATCGTGCCAAAGACGTGGCCGAACAGCGGCACCTGCAGGAAAAGGGCGCTCAGCGCATCGCCAAGCTCGTCCATGCGTCGCAGCCATGGGCCGGGCTTGGTCAGGTTGCGGAAGGCAAGCAGCAGCGGCACAGGCCACGGCACCTCGTTGGGCGCTGGTATGCCGAGCACCCGCCGCGCCATGCGGTAGGAGAGCAGGAAGGCGTATTCGCGGACGAAATTGACCGGCTCGCCGGTCCGGGCGCGGTGGGCGAGGCGGTGGAGCAGATGCTCGGCCTCCTCGCGCGCCATCCCCGCGATCCAGCTCCGAAAGCCGGGATCAAGATTGGGCGGAAGCGTGGGGTCCACGCCGGGAAGCCGCGCATTCAGCCAGCCTTGCGCCGCGTGAAGCTGCCGCAGCCGCACTTGCCGGTTCGCGTCGTTCTCGCCCACCAGATAGCGCGTGCCGGGCAGGACCTGTTCGAGCAGGTGGTCGTACTGCTGCAGCGAGAACACGTTCTCCTCGCACAGTACGGCGCTGACCACGTCATGGCGCGCGGCGGCGAAGACGCGGATGCCGTCCTTGTCCAGTTCGGGGCAATGCAGGAGCGGGCGGGCGCCGGGTTCGAAAAGGCGAACTGCGGCGGCGGCGAGCACTGCCTGATCGCTCATCAAACCCGTTTTCCAAAGGCAGCGAGGCGTTGCTCGAGCGGGGCGATGCCGAGGGCGCGGATGCGTTCGGCAAGGGCATCGAGCGGCACATCACTGGCTTGCGCGATGGTTGCACCAGTTGCCGCTTCCACTTCACGGCACAGCATCAGCGCGTGGAGTTCGTGCATCGCTTCGCCACAGGAACGGCAGTGCGTCAGTGCCTCGGTGGCAAGAGCGGCGGCCTTGGCGGCCTCGCCCTTGGCCAACGCCAGCCGCGCGCGGGCCTCGTGCAGGTAGTATGTCGCCGAAGTTCGGACATGGTGAAAGTGGCCGCGATCGACCGCTTGCGCGAGCACGGTTTCGGCCTCGTCCAGCTTGCCCAGCTCGATCATGGTCAGCGCCAGCCAGCTCGCGCTGGCGGGTTCGAAGCCCAGAAAATGATGGCGCAGGCAATCGGCATAGGCGCCGTGCAGGATGCCGAGAGCGCGATCATACCGGCCTTCGCGGTAGTGCAGGTAACCGTGAGCGAGATCGGCCAGCAGGCGCGAGTAATCGTGGCGGTAGCGGCGCGAGAGATTGAGCGCTTCGGCAACCCATGACCGCGCCCGCGTCCGGTCGCCCAGATCGGTCAGGTACCAGGCGCCGAATGCGCGGGCCAGCACGTGCGGGATCACCACGACAGCGCCGAAAGTGGAGCCGCGCTGGCCGTCGTCGAGCCGGTTGCCGATCCGCTCGATCCGATCGATCGCTTCGGCGGGCCTGCCTCGAGAATAGGCGAGATAGGCCCCGACCATGTCGCAATAGGTGCGCCGGGGCAGGCTTTCGTGGCTGGCGAGATCGCGCTCGGCCTGCGCCAGCCATGTCTCGCCGTTCGCAGGCGATCCGTCGATCCAGTCAAGCAAGGCCATGTTGATGCGGGCGACGGTGCGCACACCTGGGCCGAGGTCCACGGTTCCGGTGGCCAGAGCAAGCATGTCCGGCCGGGTCACCTGCTCGTGCGAGAGCTGCTGCAGCGTATCATAGGCCAGCAGCGAGAACCGGGCGTGTTCAAACGCTGCGGCTGCCGGCTCCAGCCGCGACGCAACGATGCGCGCGCGCTCGTAAAGTTGGCGGACGGAATCGATGGCGGCAAGGCTCAGTGCCTGCTGGCAGGCATCCCACAGGTGCCCGAGCGCGCGTTGGGTGAGGCCTGCCTTTTCGGCATGGCTGGCAAGTTCGGCATGGGTGGCGGCATCGCTTTCAGTGCCAGGTTCTCCGGGGGTGCCTTGTGCTGCCAGCATGTCCAGTGCGCGGGTGTGCATCATCGTACGCCGCCGCCGCGCCATGGTGCGATAGGCCGCTTCCTGCACAAGCTGGTGGGTGAACCGGGCCTGGTTGGCGCCGCCGAACTCGAGCACGCGCGCTTCGACCAGCCGCGTGATCGCCGCCTGCGGATTGCGGCAGACCAGCGCCGCGCCCTGCCGCAGCCGGGCCAGCGGAAAGGCCGGGCCGAGCGCGGCGCAGAACTGGGCCAGCTTCGTGGCGTCGTCGTCAAGCGTGGCGAGGCGTGCGCCGAGCAGGGCATCCAGCCGCGCGGGCAAGCGCACCGTCGAATCCCCGCCTTCGCTGCCGCCGGTCGCTGCGTCACCGTCCTGCGCGGTCATCGCGAATTCCTGCAGCGCGAGCGGCAGTCCTTGGGCGCGATCGAGGATATTGTCGATCATGCCCTCATCAAGCGGCGCGAGTCGATTGATCAGCGCGATCAGGCTGCGCGCGGCAGAAGGCGGAAGCGGCTCGAGCACGATCAGGTCATCGCAGAACGCAGCAAGGCTGTCCTTCGCCTCGGGCCGCCCTCCAGCAAGCACCGACACGCCGCCGCCCTCGCGTATTCCCGCCAGCACGGAAAGGCTCTCGCGATCGAGATACTGCACGTCATCGACCAGCAGCAGCAGCGGCAGGTGTTCCACAGCAAGCCTCGCCAGTCGGACGATGGTTTGCGTGGCGATATGGTTGCGGTCGCCCGGAGCAAGGTGCGCGAGCCAGGTGGCCGAATTGTCGACCAGGCCCTGCAGACAAGCGGACTGGTCCGCGGTGAGCATCGCAGCGGCCGCAGGGTCAGGCGTGAACGGGCGCAACAGATCGAGCAGGTGGCGGACCGGCCCGCCAAGGCTGCCGAACGGCACGGCGGCGAGCAGGGCATTGCCGCGCACGACCAGCGCGGTGACGCCAAGGCCTGCGGAAAGGCGTACGGCTTCGAGCAGGAGCCGGCTCTTGCCCATGCCTGCCTCGCCGACGATGCCGAGGCTCTTGCCCGGGCTCTGCCGAAGGGTGATGACGAGGCCTCGCACCACGGCAAATTCGGCATCGCGGCCGATCAGCGGGTTGGTGGCATTGCCCTTGACCGGCACGCGATCGCTTCCGGCCAGTTCGACCGAGGCCAGTTCGAACACGGCCTCGCCCCGCTCGCCCGCTTCGCTGCCGATGGTGCCGACAGGTTCGAGTTGACAAGGCTCGGCGATCAGCGAGACGGTGGTGGCCGAGATCGCGACGCTTGCGGGCGGGGCGAGCTTTTCGATCTGTCCGGCGACGTGTGCGGCATGGCCGACCACGTCTATGATGGAGCCGAAATCGTTGTCCTGGCGGCGCAACAGGATCGGGCCGGAATGGAGACCGACGCGCGCCTGCGGTGCAGGAAGGATGCCCGAGGGGCCGCTGCGCATCCGTTCGACGATGGCGCGGGCAGCCATGGCGCCGCGCAGGGCATGGTCCTCGACCGCCGGGTGAATGCCGAACACCGCCATCACCCCATCACCCTGGACGCGCACGACCATGCCATCGAAATCGTGGATGGCCTGGGAAATGAGGGCGATCGAGCTGTCGAGCAGGTCGCGCGCGTCTTCGGGATCAAGCGCCGAAATGAGCCGGGTAGAGCCGACGATGTCTGCGAACAGGATCGTGGCGAAGCGGACCGATTCGATATCGCCGGTGAGCACGCCGGTCGTCGCGGCGCCGCGCAGGGTTGCCCCCGGCATTCCTGCCGAATCGCCACCTGCGTTATCGAGTCCCTCAACTCGCACGTTTCGACCCTGTGCCCCCGTGTCGGGTCGCCCGAATCCTGTATCGGACGAACTGACCCGAACAGATATTCAGTTTGTCGCAGGAACCGCAACGAGAATCGTTTTTTCTTCAAGTGCATGTCCCTCAGGCGGACAGCGGCAGGAAGAGGTCTTGCGCTCATGCCAGACCAATGATTGCGTGCCCGCGGGCCATCCCGGACTGCTCTGGGATGTGGTGCAGACGGGCGCGGGTAAAACCATCGCGCCGCAACGGCAGGGGCGAGCCATCGAGATGCTGGGCTGGCAGGGGCGTGCCATCGCGCGAGACGCGGATCGACCAGCCCCAGCGCCGCCGTGCAGACGCCGCGCTCAGGAAGGCGTCACATTGCAGCATCATGCAGGGCGGGCGCAGTTCGGCGCGCGCCCGCAAGAGACGTGCGACTTCTTCTGCCGAGAGATCGAACCTTGCCACGTCGCGATCATCTTCGTGTGGCAGGGCAATGGTGGAAGTGGGCGAGACGATCAGCAGCGAGGGGCGCAGTACGGCTTCGCCCACACGCATGAATTCGATTTGCAGCGGACCGGGTCCGGATTTCCAGATGAAGTAGCGGGGCATCGGCCTCGGTGCATTGGGGTTACGTGGCCCGCGACAATGCCTCCCCTGAATTCAGGGCGCCCGGATGCAACGCACCGCACCCTTGTGATTCTCGGCACATTCTCTAAGCCTTCGGGTGAGAGATGCCGCCAAATCGGATATAGTCGTGTCGAATTCGAACCTTACGGTGCCCGGCGAAGTCCGCGAGATCCTCGCAGCGCATGGCCGACAGATGCGCGTGCGCAAGGATCAGGTACTTCTCGCGGTGGGTTTGCCCGCCAACGATGTCTACCTGGTCATCGACGGCTGCGTCAGCGTCTCGCTGATCTCGGCGCAGGGGCGCGAGACGGTGCTGCGGGCGATCGGGCCGGGCGAGATGTTCGGCGAGCTTGCCGCGATCGACGGCGCACCGCGCTCTGCCGACGTGGTCGCGGCGGAGAACAGCACCTTGCTGGTCATTCCCGGGGCCGCGTTCGTCGAGTTGATCGGGCGGGAGCCGGTGCTTTCGCTATGGCTTGCGCGCTATCTTGCGCATCAGGTGCGTTATCTCACGAACCGGATCTACGAGCTTTCGACGATGGGTGTGGGGCCTCGGCTCCAAGCAGAACTGCTGCGCCTTGCCGGTGAGCCGGATACCAAGGGCGCCGCCACCATTACCCGCGCGCCCACGCAGGCCGAGCTTGCCGCCCGCATCGGCACCAATCGCGAGACGGTGACGCGCGAGTTCTCGCTGCTCATCCGCGAGGGGCTGGTCCAGCGCGACGGTCGGCGGATCGTTGTCCCGTCGGTCGAGCGGCTGGCCGACAGGCTGCACCGTTATTCGCAGACTGGCTGAGCCTGCTCGTCGAAGGCGTTGCCAGACCGGCTCCGAGTTGGATAGGCTTTGTGCCTATGCTCGATGAACTCAAGAACGCTCGCCGTCCCGCAGCCACCAAGCCTGGCCCGCTGCGCCGGTTCGGCTGGCTCGTCGCCCGGCTTGTCGCCGCTTTCCTGATCATCTCGGTGGTGCAGGTGGTGATCTACAAGTTCGTGCCGGTGCCGACCACGCTGACGATGCTGATGGACGAGCACCCGGTGACGAAGGACTGGACCCCGCTCTCCGAGATCGACCGCGACATGGTTGCCGCTGCGATCTCGGGCGAGGACGGCAAGTTCTGCATCCACAACGGGTTCGATCACGAAGCGATCATGAACGCCTTCCGCCGCAATGCCAAAGGCGGACGCATCCGGGGCGGTTCGACGATCAGCCAGCAGACCGCCAAGAACGTGTTCCTGTGGCAGGGCGGCGGCTATGTCCGGAAAGGTCTGGAGGCCTGGTACACCGTCCTGATCGAGACGATCTGGGGCAAGCGCCGGATCATGGAAGTCTATCTCAACGTCGCCGAGACCGGCATCGGCACCTATGGCGTCGAGGCCGGGGCCCAGCGCTACTACGGCAAGAGCGCGCGCCAGCTTTCAGCGGTGGAAGCAGCGCGCATCGCGGCAGTGCTGCCGCTTCCCAAGAAGCGCGAAGTCAACGGCGCGGGCGGGTTTACGCGGCGGCATGGCAACGCCATCGCGCGGCGCGTGGGGGTGGTCAAGAACGAGGCGCTGGATTCGTGCGTTTACGATTGAGGGCGGGCTGAGCTTGTGCGGTCCGTTCCGGTGGTGAACGGACGTCTGGTTTCAGCGGATTTGCAAAATAGCGAGAATGGCCGGGATGGGGTGATGGGCTGCCATCGGGTTCAGCGCCACCAAACCGGCGTGAAACGAAAAAACGCGGGGTGAGTTGCCTCACCCCGCGCCAATTCATTCAACCGTGAACGCTTGTCAGAAGCCGACGCTGATCGAGCCGATCACCGTGCGCGGGGCGCCGATCTGGGCGAAGGGCACGCTGCTGGTCGAGGTTGCGGTGCCGCTGAAGCCGCCGACATAGACTTCGTCGAACACGTTGAGGACGTTCAGCTGGAAGAACGTCTTGTCGTTCAGGCCGAGGAACTCGAGGCTGACCTTGGCGTCGAGATCGACCAGCGTGTAGGCCGGGGTCTTGTTCGGATAGACCACCGAGCCGCTGACCGTGATCGGCAGGTTCTGGTCGTTGACGAAGCGTGGACCCGTGCGCTTGGCCTGGACGCCGAGCGAGACCGGGCCGATTTCACCCTGGGCGCGGGCACCGAAGGTATAGACCGGTGCACCGCCCTCACGCTTGCCGGCGGTCTGGGCGAAGACCGGAGTGGTGACGCCACCCGAGGTCGTCTCGCCTACGACCACGTTGTTCTTGATCTTCGACTTCAGGTACGAGCCGAACAGGTAGAGGCTGAACTGGTCGATCGGCATGAACGAGATCGAGCCGTCGATGCCGTACTTGTCGACGCGGCCGAGATTGCGATAGATCGTCGCGTCGAGATCCACGTCGTAGGCCGAGGCCAGGCGGTTGTTGTAGATCGTCCACCAGCCCGAAGCCTGCGCCTGCACGCGGCCCGAACGGACACGGAAGCCGAGGTCGAAGTTGTGCGACTGTTCGGGGCGAGGCTTGGCCTCGGCGCGATCCGGCGCATAGAAGAACGACTGGTAGAGATTGTCGGTGCCCGGCACCTGCAGGCCTTGCGAGTAGTTGCCGAACACGCTGGCGTTGCCGCCGACCTGATAGGTGAAGCCGACGTTCGGCAGCAGCTTCTTGTAGTTGAAGATGCGCTGCTGCGGCCCCTGGAAGGTTGTCGCCGTATCATAGGCCGTGTTGGCAGCGTCGGTGCCGAAGCACGAGACGTTGCCGGTGCCCGAGGTGGTGAAGCAGTAGTTCGTCAGGTTGCGGCGGAAGAACGGAAGGCGCAGGCCGACCGTGGTGGTCAGATCGCCGAAAGTGCCGCGATATTCGCCCGAAACCTGATGCAGGATCGCATAGGACAGGCGGTTGCGCTTCTGCAGGACAGAGCCATCCTTGCCGGTCAGCGAGTTGTCGACCGGGAAGTAGTCGGCGCCGAAACCGTTCTGGGCGAGAAGGCCGGTCTCGCCGGTCTGGCGGTGACGGCCGCGGTCGTACGAGTACGACAGGCGGACCACGTTGTTCTCGTCAATGTCATAGCGCAGCGACGAAATCACGCCCAGGCGCCAGGTCTGGGTCTGGCTCGGGGTGTGCAGGCGGACCTGATCGAGGATGTCGCCGTCGCCATTCAGATCGACGCCGCCGAAGTACGGGGTCGAGCCGATGTAACCGGTGTAGGTCGTGCCCGACAGGGTGTAGACGCCTTCGCGCGCCACTGCCGTGCCGCCGCCGTTGGCCTTGGTGTACTGGATGCTCGGATCGACGGTCAGGACCAGCCCGTCAGCCAGCGTGAAGCGCGAGTTGATGCGGATGTTGCCGGTGTCCGAGGGGTTGAAGCGGTAGTCAAACGCCGAACCGCAGCTGCTTGCCGCGTCGGCAACGCCGGTCACGCCAGCGGGCACGGTGCAGCGCGCGGTCACGATGTCACGCTCGGCCTTGGTATCGGGGAAGGTATCGCTGCGCAGGTTGACCGAACCGAAGAAGTTGTTGCGGTTGCGGTTGTAGTGCGCGGCAAGCGAGATGAAGTCGCCATTGTCGCCCAGCGGCTGGAAGATGCGGGCGTTGACCTGCTTCTTGTTGATCTCGCCGATGCCGCCGAAGATGGTGTCGTTGGTGGCAGAGCTGGCGGCGATGAACGCGCGCAGGCCCGAGGCATTGAGGTTGCCGGTGTCGACCGAGCCGAACACGCGCATGAAATCGAAGCGGCCGGCCGAACCGACCATGCGCACGCCGAAGTCCTCGGTCGGCTTGCGGGTGCGGTAGTTCACGGTCGAACCGGTGGCGGCGGCGGTCGGGCTGTCGACGTCGGTCGAGCCGAGGTTGACGTTTACCTGCTCGATCAGCTCGGGATCAAGCTGCTGGTTCGAGTAGAGCGCGTAGTTGCCGGTGTCGTTCAGCGGCAGGCCGTCGAAGGTCTGCGAGATGCGGCTGGAATCGAAGCCGCGGATGGTCAGCGTGCCGCCGGCCGAACCGAACGGGTCGTTGTTCTGGAAGCTGACGCCGGGGACCAGGTTGATGATGTCGTTGATCGACTGGCCGGGGGCCTGGCGGCTGATGATTGCCTGGTCGAGCACCTGCTTGGCGCGGGTGGTATTGGGCGTTTCGACGCCTGCGACCGATTTGGCGACGGTGCCTGTCACGACGATGGTCTGTTCGAAATCGACCGTACCGGTGGACTGGGCGTGGGCGGCATCGGCAAGCGCGACGCTGCCGAGCGCGATGGTCGAGGCTGCGACCAGGAACTTCATCTGCATTTTCTGACCCCGTTTGATGCGCTTTTCGGGCGCTGGTTGTGGCGCGGTTTTCCGGCCCGTTGCTTCGGGCCTTGTGCTTCGGCCAGTGCGGGAATCATCCCATGCGCCGAGCCGTCGCGAGCGGCCTTAACCGCCCTCGCCAGCCACCAAAACCGGTGTCAGGTGACACTATAATGACGGTGCTACGACCGTGCGACAATCACTGCTGCGGACGCGAAACAGAATTGCTTCTGCGGCGGCGCGAGATATGTTCTGTTACGACAGGGTGTTGATCAGAGACACTTTTATAAATCCGTGGCAGGTCTGCCACAGTCAGGAAAAATGTTGCACTGCAACCAGATGGGCCACGAAAGCAGCGTCAGGCCGCCTCGCGTTCCTCCGGCGTGCTGAGGGCCGAAAGGAACCAGCGCTCCTCTCCTTCGAGGCCCAGTGCAGTCAGGCGTCCGGTGGCATAGGCGCCGGTATCGATGCCGATGCGGTTGTGGCGCTGATCGGGCTCATCAGTGATCGAATGGCCGTGAACGACCATCAGGCCATGGGACTGCGGGTCATCCAGAAACTCGCGGCGAATCCAGCGCAAGTCGGAGACCATCTGTTCCTCCAGCGACACGCCCGGGCGGATTCCAGCGTGAACGAACAGATAGTCGCCGATCACGATCTGGTCCTCCATTTCGCGCATGAAGGCGAGATGCTCTTGCGGCACGAGCTGCAGTGCCCGTTCGCGCAGCTCGTCGATCTTGCCGCTGCTGTATTCGTCGAACGTGAGGCCGTAACTGTACAGCGTCTCCTTGCCGCCGTGACGCAGGAAGTGGCGCAGGATGTCCTCGTTCTCGAGGCCGCTGAGCAGCATTTCCTCGTGGTTTCCGGCAAGCACGCGGATCTTGGACGTGCGGCGCAATTCGATCGCGCGATCGACCACGCCACGGCTTGCAGGCCCACGGTCGATCAGGTCGCCCAGAAGCACAAGCCAGGTGTCCGCAGGACCGCGTGCCGCATCGTCCTCAGCGATCTGGGCGAGCAGGCGCTCGAACAGGTCGAGCCGACCGTGGATGTCACCGATGGCATAGACGCGCTGCCCATCGGGAATGCGTGCCGGAAAAGTGCTGAAGTCCTCGGCGACATCAGCCGGTCTTGCGGTTGAAAACAGGGAGCGAAGCTTGCTGAACATGGACCCCTCTTGACCATCGGATATGGCTTCGGGTCTTCGCATTTGCAACAGCCTTCGCCCCCTCCTCGCCAAGGGGAGACGGATCAGCGCAAGTAGAAGTCGATCGTCGTCACCACGCGCACCTTCTTGTAAGGCGTGTCCGAGACGCCCCAGCCACCGCCGTCGCCATCGCGTGCGGTGATCTCGAAGTAGCCCTGGCTGGCGGTCTTTATGCCATCTACCGAGGCACCGCTGTCATGCGCGAACTGTTCGGCGGCGGCGCGCGCGTCCTTGGTGGCGGCCGCGACCATCTCGGGCTTGATCGCGTTGAGGCGGGTGAAGGTATAGGCCATGCCCGATCCTTCCTCGAGCATGACCCCGCACCGGACCAGATCGAACTGGCGCTTCACCGCCTTCTGCGCACGGGCGATGTCGGTGGTGCGCAAGGTCATGCGCTGTCGCACCGAGAAGCTGACCACGCCGTCGTTGGTCATGGTCTGGACGTTGACGCCTGTCGGCTGCAGCGCCTCGGCCGGAAAGCCGAGTTCCGCAAAGAAGGCACGGATCGACTGGCTGTCGCGGTCGACGCTGGCCTGAGCGCTGGCAAGGTCGGGCGCGGTGGCGGAATAGGCGAGCGTCCAGGTGGCAAGGTCGGCGGTCACTTCGCGCTCGGCCAGGCCGCGTACGGTCACCGAGCGGTCGGCAACCTTGGCGCGGCGGAAGCCGTCGCCGATGAACCAGCCGCCGAGGATCAATCCTGCGGCGATGATCGAGACAGGCATGATGGAGGAGGGCATGATGGATGAGGGCAGGAGCGCCGTTCCACCCCGCGACAGGAACCTGCGCGCATGTCCTTGGGTTTCGGTTGCATCGTCGCTATCTTCGCCACTCATCGTCATCTCCCCGGCTCACGTGCCTTGCGATGAATTGTGCAATTCTATCGATGAACCGATTTTGAACGGAAAGCGCTCCCCGTGACGAAATTCCTCCATACCATGATCCGCGTAACCGATCCTGACGCAACGATTGCCTTTTTCGAACTGGTCGGCCTCAAGGAAGTGCGCCGCTTCTCCAGCGAGCAGGGCCGCTTCACCCTGATCTTCCTTGCCGCGCCCGGCGAAGAAGGCGTGGCCGAGGTGGAACTGACGTACAACTGGCCGCCTGAGGACGGCTCGCCTGCAGAAAGCTATGCCGGCGGGCGCAACTTCGGCCACCTCGCCTACCGCGTCGACAACATCTACGAGGTTTGTCAGCGCATCATGGACGCAGGCCATATCGTCCACCGCCCGCCGCGCGACGGGCACATGGCCTTCGTGAAGTCGCCCGACGGCATCTCGGTGGAGCTTTTGCAGGACGGCCATCTGCCGCCGCAGGAGCCCTGGGCAAGCATGCCCAATACCGGCACCTGGTAGCCCGGTTTCATAGCTAACTCGTGCAAGCGGCGTCCGGAGCGATCCGGGCGCTGCTTTTTCGTGTCGCGTCAATGGGTTTTGCGGTGCGACCTAAAAAGGGTGCTGCACCTGCCCAAAAGGGCGTTGACTCCATGTTGCCCTGCAGCATTATCAATCCCGGACAGGCGTCATGAAATGGCCAAAAGGCCGCGCCGGTTGAAGGGGTATTGCTGACAACCTGCAGTCTGCCGCGCCGATGCGGCGGGGCCGAAGACGCTTCTGTCTCCGGCAAGGGGACGGCTTTGCCTGCTCAAACTGGACCGCCCGCGCAGCGGTCCGCGCCATGTTGCGGTGCAGCGTGGTGTGACGCGCGACGGAATTGGGGATGGATGCACGGGAGAAGCGCAAGGGCCGGTAGGCCAGTCATAACAGGGGGTTGACCAGATGAAGAAGCAGTTCGGACTCAAATCGAAAGCCATGAGGGCTTTGGGCGTATCGACAATCCTCTCGACCATGGTTCTGCCCACGGTGGCGCGCGCCGCCGACGAGCCGCAGGAGGCCATGGCGCCCGCTGCCGAACCGCAGGCGGCTGAAGAGCAAGGTCTGGGCGAAATCGTGGTGACCGCCACGCGTTCGGCAACCTCGATCCAGAAGGTTCCGATCTCGATGCAGGCCTTGAGCGCAGACGTGCTCGGCCAGCGCCAGGTCAAGGGCCTGACAGACTTCGCCTCGCTGCTTCCCTCGGTCACTTTCGCCGGCATCGGGCCGGGCCGCAACACGCCCTACTTCCGTGGCATCGTGCCTGCAGGCGGCGGCCGTGAATCGGTCGGCTACTACATCGACGACATTCCGATCACCGGCACCGGCCTGCCCGACATCATGGCCTATGACCTCGAGCGCATCGAAGCGCTTTCGGGTCCGCAGGGCACGCTCTATGGCGCAGGTTCGCTGGCGGGCACGATCCGCTTCATCACGAAGAAGCCCACCCTCGACAAGTTCGAGTTCGGCTACGATGCCGAAGTCAACAAGTACGGCAAGGGCGATTTCGGCGGCCAGTACCAGACCTACATCAACATTCCGATCGCCGACAATCTCGCGGTTCGTGCGATGGGCTTCTACCGCCGCGATGGTGGTTACATCGACAACACGCCGAACAACGGCAAGTTCAACGATGGCCGCCCCTCGGTGCTGACGCTTGGTGACAACAACCCGAACACGAACTTCACGCTCGACAATTCGGCGATCGCGCAGGACGATTACAATACCATCGAAGGCTATGGTGGCCGTATCCAGGTACTGTGGCAGCCGTTCGACGGCTGGGACATCATGCCCCAGATCACCGCTCAGAAGCAGATCGCCAATGGCTACTTCGGCTTCGACCCGCGCGTCGGCGATCTCGAGGTTCACGACTACGACAAGACCAGCCAGAACGACAAGTTCTACCAGGCCGCGCTCAGCATCCATGGGCACATCGGCGATTTCGATCTGGTCTCGGCTACGGGCTACTACCAGCGCCAGATCCGGCTGCTCAACGACTACACCTATTATACCGTGACCTATGATGGTTTCGGACCGGGCTACGAAAACTACCTGCAGTTCTTCAGCAAGAACGGCTGCACCGGCTCGGGCGCATCGCTCAAGTGCAACAGCCTGATCAACCCGACGCAGTTCTACAGCGGCCTGCGCAACGAAAAGAAGTTCACGCAGGAAGTGCGTCTGACCACGCCGAAGTCCTGGCCCTTCGACGTCACGATAGGTGGCTTCCTCCACCATCAGACCAATGACATCAACAACGACTACGGCATCCACGGCCTTGCCGATATCGTCGGCTACACCAGGTCGGGCGGTGGCGACAGCAACCCGGCAGGCTTCGGCATTCCGGTAAGCCAGGGCGGCACCATGGTACTCGGCTCGCCCGCGGTGAAGCGCGATGCCTTCTACCTGACCGAACAGACCAACCACTGGAAGGACTACGCGGTCTTTGCCGAAGGGCATTACAACATCACGCCCGAGCTGAAGCTGACCGGCGGGATTCGCTACTTCTGGACCCGTTATGACGTGACCGGGTTCGCGGGCGTTGCGGCCTCGGCCCAGAATGCGCCCTCGATCTATCTGCCGACCGGCTCGGTAGGCTGCCCGTTGCCACTTCCGGCCGAACGCCTGCAGTGCCGCAACATCAACCGTCTCGATCCGCTCAGCATCGGTCGCTATCGCGAGCAGGGTGAGACGCACAAGGTTGCGCTGAACTGGCAGTTCCAGCCCGACAAGATGATCTACGCAAACTACTCGACTGGCTTCCGTCCGGGCGGGTACAACCGTCCCTTGCGCATCCGCGCAACCGCGACGCTTCCGGGCGTGGTGGTGGCCGCCCCGCCGTTCAAGTCGGAAGAGCTGACCAACTTCGAACTCGGCTTCAAGGGCACTTGGAACAACATGTTCCGCCTCAACGCCGCAATCTATCTCGAGAAGTGGAACAACATCCAGTACGGCGTGGTCGTCGCAGGCGCCCAGGGGGCAGGTTACACCGGCAATGCGGGCAAGGCCGAAGTCAGGGGCATCGAGTACGACGCGGACCTGAAGCTCGGCAAGGTCACGATCTCGACCTCGGGTGCGTTCAACGATGGCAAGCTGAAGGGCGACTTCTGCAACTTCGTCGCGGACCGTCAGGCGCTGACCATCACGCAGCTCGCCACTTGCGCTGTCGGCACGCCGGTTCCGGGCACCAATGGCCAGACCTCGTCGGTCGCCGCCATCGACGGTACCCGCCTGCCGCGCCAGCCGAAGTTCAAGGGCACCACGTCGGTGCGCTATGACGGTGACTGGGGCGACAAGGACTTCTACGTCCAAGGTGCGGCGCTCTATCAGACCGGCGCGACACAGGACCTCAACGTCGACCAGAACGCGCTCTACGGAAACACCCCCGGCTTCGTCAGCTTCGACTTTTCGGCCGGGATCAAGACCGACAGCTGGACGCTCGACGTGTTCCTCCAGAACGCCTTCGACAAGCGCGGCCAGCTTACCAAAAACACCTTCTGCTCGATCGACTTCTGCGCGGACTCTGCGCGCACATTCATGATCAAGCCGCAGTTCTTCGGCATCCGGTGGGGCCAGAAGTACTGAGTCTTTCAAGACGTTACCCTGCGTAAAGGCAACTCGAGACCCCACGGGAAACCGTGGGGTCTTTTTTGTGTGACGAGCGGTGGAGGCGGGGACTATCGATGGATCAAGCGTCATGGGCCCCGGCCTTCGCCGGGGCGACGGTTCCATGATTGGTGGCACTAAAAGCCATCGTCGCCCCGGCGAAGGCCGGGGCCATGACGTCGCTGCAAAAGCTAACCGACAGTTTCAGGCCAAAGGCGCGTCCGGATAGCTCTCCAGCACCGGCCCCAGCGCGGACTTCAACGGCCCCAGCCACGGCTCGTAAGGCTTCCAAGCCTCGAGCCCGTCCTTGAAGATCGGCTGGCGGACCTGTTCGGAACTGGCGGTGCGCACGGCGCGGTCGTTCTTGTAAAATTCGAGGCAGGCGGGATCGAAGGGCACGCCGATGTAATCGAGCAGACGCCGCACTTGGGTCTCGGTATCGGCCACCATGCGCTCATAGATCACGCGATGGACATGCCCCGGCATCTGCGCATCCCACGCCGCCATCAGTCCGACATAATCGCGGTAGTAGCGGCCGATGTCGGTGAGGTCGTAGGTGAAGGTCTGGCCGCGCGCGAAGTGCTGTTTCCAGCCGGAAAAGCAGCAGGACAGCGGATGCCGCCTGGCGTCGACGATCCTTGCATTGGGCAGGATCAGCTTGATCAGGCCGACGTGCTGCCAGTTGTTGGGCATCTTGTCGATGAACAGCGGGCGCTCGGTCTGGCGGTGGACGCGGGTGCGCTCGATGTATTCCTCGCCCAGCCGCAGCCGGTCTGCCGGGGTGAGCGAGGCGATCATCGTCGCGAAATCGGGAAACTCGCCCTCGTCGACCCGCGATTGCAGACGCGCGCCGATCATCATCATCTCGGGCAGTTCCATCGTGCCCTCGATCATGGTGTGGCTCGAGAGGATCTGCTCGACAAGTGTTGATCCCGAGCGGGGCAGGCCGACGACGAAGATCGGATCGGGGGCAGGGCATCCACCTTCACCCATCGAGGCGACAAAGGCTGCGGTGAAGGTCTGCTTCGCCGCTTCGACATCGGCTGAGAACGCGTCCGCATCATGCAGGATCATCGTCCGGCGCAGGGCATTGCCCTTGTCGTAATGCGCGAAGGAGCTTTCCGCGTTCTTCGCGTCTTCGAAGGCCTTGCCCAGCGAGAAGTGTAGATGAAACACGTCTTCCTTGCGCTCGTCCAACGCTTCGGACAGCGAGGAGAGGGCCTGCTCCATCGTGGCGATATCGTCTGCGCCCAGCTTCACCGTCTTTAGATTGGCCAGGCTCCACCACGCCTCGCCCATGGTCGGCTGGCGCGTGACGGCGGCGCGGTAAGCTTCGACGGCTTCAGGCTGTTGTCCAAGCGTTTTCAGCACATGGCCAAGGTTCTGCCACACCTGCGGCTGGTCCGGATCGCCAGCGAGCAGTTCGCGATAAAGGCCTGCTGCCCGCTCCTGATGTCCCAGCCGCACCAGTACCGAAGCGAGGATCAGCTTGTGCCCGGGCGAGGGGATAGGGGAGGACTGCAGCACCTCCGCCTGCTCCAGCGCTTCGGGCAGGCGGTTGGTCTGGAGCAGCAGGCGGATCAGGAAATCGCGCGCCAGGTCGAAGCCGGGGGCGAGGTCGACGGCCTTTTGCACGCGGGCGATCGCGGGCGTCATCTCGCCCTTGCGCCAGGCGACTTCGCCATGCAGCCTGAGTGCTGGCGGATCATCGCTCACGCTCGCAAGCCGCTCGGCGAGCATGGCATCGGCGCTGTCCAGTTCACCATCCTGCACAGCCACCGCCGCCTTGAGCAAGCCTGTGTCGCGCGACGATGCGTGCACGCCCGAGAGGTCTGCTCGCCAGGCTTCTTCTGCGCGGCCAGCCTTGCGCAACTGTCGCGCGAGGAGGAACCAGCCCCCGGCAACCGCAGGCTGCAACTGCGTCAGCGCCTGTAGAGCAGCGATAGCGCGCGGCGTGTCCTTGGCTTCCGCAGCAGCCTGTCCCAGTTCCCACAGCACTGCCGGCACGCGACCGTTGCCGCGGGCGAGAGCATCAAGCTTGGCCAGAGCCTGCTTTGTCCTGCCCATCTTGCGCAATGCGCGCGCGGCGAGGAACTCGGCGGGCGGAAATCCGGGCGCTTGCCGCAGCACGGCTTCGGCCGCCGTCAGCGCCTTGTGCGGCGCGCTAGCCAACAGCGCTTCTCCCTCGGCGAGGGCTTGCTGGGGCGAAGGCGCGCGCAATTGCTGGATCATGGGCGCAAGCCTAGTCGGCACCGGCCCTGTGCGGTGTACGCAATTCGGCGCAAGCGGCGATCGCCTCGATCCGGCTAGTCAGCCCGCGCGCCGCGATCCAGCCGGTCACCTGCGCCACGGCGAAGCTGACGCCGTAGAGGTTGCGGCGCGGTTCGACGCCGGGGATGGGGCGGGGGTAGCCCGAGGCCATGACCATGCGGCGGTCGGGGGAAAGGCGCGGGTCTCCGCGCGGGAGGTCCCAATCGAGGCCGACGCCGAGCACTTGCGGCAGGGAGCCGGGCCAGCAGGGCTGCCCCTCGGCCTCGAAGGCGGCGACGATCAGTGCGCCTTGGGCCAAGGCTTCTTCGGCCAGGAGGGCGAAGACTTCCGCGTGCTGCGGGTTGGCGGTGCCGAGGCTGAGATTGATCAGGTTGCAATCGGCCTCGAGCGCCAGCCGGATGCCTGTCGCCAATGCTCGGGCCGAAGCGCGCAGGCCATCGCGGAACACGCGGATCGGCAGGATGGCGGCCTCGGGTGCCAGCTCCTAAATCGCTGCGGTGACGGCAGTGCCGTGGCCCAGCTTGTCGAGCGCTTCGGCGGGATCGGTCAGCACCGTGCCATCGGCCAGCACCGAAAGTCCCGCCAACAGGCGCTCGGCGGTAATGTGGGGATGTGTCGGATGCACCCCGCTGTCGATCACCGCGACTTTAGCCATGCGCGGATACCTGCGGTTCCATGCGCGCCTTGCCGTTCTCCAGCCGGATCACGTGGTCGGCCATATCCGCCAGCGCAGGCTTGTGGGTGATCACGATCAGCGTGGCGTGGGGCAGGGCACGCCGGAGGCCGAGGGCGACGACGCGCTCGGTCTCTTCGTCCAGCGCAGCGGTGGGCTCGTCGAGGATCAGCACGTCGGGCTGGCGCAGCAGCGCGCGGGCTATGGCGATGCGGTGGCGTTCCCCCGCCGAGAGGGCAAGGCCGCGTTCGCCGGTGCGCGTGGCCAGACCCTCGGGCAGGCGCGTGACCAGGGCGTCGAGCCCGGCAGCGCTGGCGGCGGATGCGATCTCTTCGTCCGACGCATCCGGCCGGGCAAATGCTATGTTCTGGGCAATGCTGGCGTTGAACAGGAAAGGGGCCTGATCAACCAGCAGCACGCGTTTGCGCAGGTCTGCGATGGACAGTTCACGCAAGTCCGCGCCGTCGATGGTCACGTGGCCCGCGACGGGATCGAGGAATCGCACCAGCAGGTCTGCCAGCGTGGACTTGCCCGCGCCCGATGGCCCGATGATCGCGGTCAGCGAGCCTGCCGGGATCGCGAGGCTGACGTCCAGCAGCACCGGTTCGCGGCCATGGTGCATGGTCACGCCTTCGAGGCGGATTTCCTTTGCAACCACCGGCAGGGGCCAAGGCTTTTCCGCTTCAACCACTTCGGGCGCGGTATCGAACAGTTCGAATATCCGCGCCAGCGCCACGCGTGCCGTCGCAAGACTGGCGGTCAGGCCCATCAGCGCCTGAACCGGGGCGAGCAGGCGGCCGTGGTAGGTGATGAAGGCCACCAGCGCGCCGATGGTCATCGTCCCGTCGATGATCTGCTTGCCACCATAGAGGATCACCGCCGCGCTCGATGCGGTCACGATGGTGCCGGGAAGTGCGCCGGTCAGGAACGAGGTGGTTTGCATGCGCAGCATGGTGGCGACGAAGCCGCCGTTGGCCTTGGCAAAGCGGTCAGCTTCATGCGCCTCGGCCCCCAGCGCATTGACCGTGCGCATGCCGAGAATCGTGTCGGCGAGCAGGCTGCCGATGTCTGCCCCGCGTTCGCGCATCTGGCGGGTAAGGTCGGTCATGCGGCGCTGGAAGTGGAGGAAGCTCATGACCGCAAACGGCACCAGCACCGTTCCGACGAGGAACAGCTTCCAGTCGAGCCACAGCATCATGCCGACCGAACCGGTGAAGAACAGCACGTTGCTCAGCACCGAAAGCAGGGTATCGCCTGCCACACGTTGGACGTCCGAAACGTCGGAGTTGAGGCGCGACATCAGGTCGCCCAGCCGGAAGCTGCCGTAGAAGCGCGGAGAGAGGCGCTGGAGATGGCGCAGCAGGGCAACGCGCATATCGAACAGCATCTGTGCCGAGAGCGAGACATAGCGGTAGGAGACCAGCGCGTTGACCGCAAAGCCACCCACCGTCGCGCCCATCATCAGCGCGGCGATCTTCACCAGCATGTCCCAGTCGCGCTTCATCAGCGCCTCGTCGATCATCAGCTTGGAGATCCACGGCTGGGCGAGCGTGAGGCCGGTGGCAACGAGACTGCCGAGAAGGACGAGCACGAGGCGCGGAGCGTAAGGCTTTAGCCAAGGCCAGAGGCGCTTGTAGGTGCTCCAAGGCGCGATCTTCGGGGCCTCGCTCATGCCGCCTGCTCGTGGCGGACCAGATCGAAGCCATGGAGTGAAAAGCGCGGTTCGGGGAGCTTGGCGAGCAGCGCGGTGGTCTGTTCGTAGCCCGCCTTGGCGGCGGCGTACTGCTCGTGCCACCAGCGCCCCGCGCCGCCATTGGCGTAGAACGGCAGCGAAAGCTGGAGGTGGCGGCGCAGCGAGGCGAGCAGCAGCGAATGGTAGTGCGTGGCGAGCAGGGCAGGGGCCTCACCCCGCGCCAGCGCGCCGATCACGGCGGCGGCAAGGATGCCCTCGCGCGCGGCCTGCGCGGTGCCGTCGCCGCAGATCGGATCGAAGGCGATGGCGGCAGTGCCACAGGCCAGCCAGTCGTCTCCGGCAAGCTGCGCCAGCATTCGAGGGCTCGTGTCGAATTGCCCGCCCGTCGGCTCCAGGGTGTCAATCAGCGGTCCGATCAGCGGTGCGGTTTGGGCGAGAGCCTCGGGCGAACCGCCGACAGCCAGCAGCCACGCTCGGTCGAAGCCATCGGGGATCAGGAACAGCCAGCCTGCGTCCACCGCCTCGATCCAGCAGGTGCGGGCAGGGGCGTCGGCCTTCAGGGTGACCCGCGCGGTTGCCGAAAGCCGCTCACCAAAGCGCAGCGTTTCCCCGGAGGAGAATGGCGGCATCGCTTGCACCGCAAATTTAGCATTGAAATCATTGGATTGTTGGATGTTTCCCCGGGGAAACAAATCAAGAACAATGCCAATATCATCTTCTGAGACAACCACTGCCCCATGCGGCATGGCCACCGCCTTGGCACTCCCCCACTTCGCCACCCGCTGCTCGATCCGGGGCCTGTCCGCAAACAGCTTCGCATCACCGAACACGTCCCGCAGGAGGGCCAGCGCCGGGTCACTCAGCATAATCACCGGCACAGGACGGCGCAGGCCGGGCTCGCGGCAAAACGCGAACCCGGCCCGGTCCAGCAGGTGTGCGGCCGTAGCCACCGCGACACCCTGCCCCCTCAAGAGTGTCGCAATGGTCACTGCGTGATGATCATCCCCGCGCCGGTCGTGTCGTTGCCGAGGTCGATGGTCTTGACGTGCTGCAGAGTCTGCGCATCGTACATCTCGATGTCGTAGCTTGCACCGTAGATATAGAGCAGCTTGCCATCGCCCGAGAGGCCGAACTGGAAGCGCGTGCGGCAGGGGAATTCGGCCTTCTGCTTGACCAGGTTGGTGGTCAGGTCAAGGTGCCAGAATTCGCAGCGCTTGTTGCCGACCTTCTCCTGCGTGACGACGGTCCAGCCTTCCTTCATGTCCTTCGACACTTGCAGGCCAGCCATGCCACCGCCGACCGGGGCGGGGCCGATCGGGCGAAAGTCGAAGGTCTTTGTGGCAAGGTCAAAGCGGCCCACACCATAGACCTTGTTGCGGATGTAGGGGTCCTGCGCGGTGAACATCGAGACGTACTGATCGGGATTGCGCAGCGTCTCCACCCCGCCGCCGAAGCTCACGCCCTCGATCCCGGTCGCCTCGGGCTTGGAGAACTCCAGCCGGTCCTTGACCTTGAGCGTTGCGGTGTCGACGACGAGCACCTTGTCGCGGATCAGGAACAGCGTGGTGCCATCCTTGGACAGCATGTAGTTGCCGCGCCCCGCGCCGTTGCGCACGTCCTCGTCGGGCACGTCGGCGGTGCGCACCACGGCCTTCTTGGTGAGGTCGATCACCCCGAACATCTGCGGGCTGACGGTCCAGCGGTCTTGCAGCTTCTCGAACTTCTGGATCATCGTGTAGAAGAACTTGCCCGTGGGATCGGGCACGCCGCCGCCAAAGCGGTAGCGCACGGTCGGCGTGTTCAGGCTGAACGAATTGACCACCTTCTTCGTCGCCGTGTCGATCACCTCGATCCCGCTGGTGGTGATCGTGGAGACGTAGATCTTCTTCTGATCGTTCGAGAGGCGCATCGCGGTGGGCAGGCCTGAGGCCAGCGTGATGCGGTCCTTGATCTCGCCGGTCGCCTCGTCGACGATCAGCATCTTGTCGGGGTAGGACCCCATGAAAACGGTCGATGCGGCTGCCGGAGCGGCAGAAGCAAGCAACGACAGGACAGCGAGACCAAGTTTCTTCATGGGTCAGGTCTTCCGATGCAGTGTGGTCACAAGAGGACGGCCAGAACTGGCTGTCGGCCTCAGGGGAAGATGATGTCGAGGCTGCGCCAGTCCTTGGCCGCGGTCGCGCAATTGCTGGCCCAGTCGGGCGAGTAGTTGACGTGATCGGGGACCTGCACCGGCCAGAAGCAGGTGACGTAGCAGTCGTAGATGTCGCGCTCGGCCGGCTGGCACAGACCCGCCGTGCCGCCGCCTGCATCGACTTCCCAACCCGGCGAGAACGAGATCGAGCAGCCCATCGGCGTGTGCATCGGCTTCTGCTGGAGCGCGATGACGTCTTCTTCGGTCGAGGCGATTGTTTCCTCGATCCGCAGTGCTTTCTTGTTCAGGGGTTTCAGGTGCTTCATGACAAGCCCTTTCGTGCAGCAAAGCGTTCAAGAAATTCGGGATTGCGCTGGGCGACGGTGCCGTAGATCTTGAGGCAGGCCTCGGTCCATTCGCGGATCCAGTCGCAATAGTGCAGGTTGGCGTGGCCGGTATCGCCATAACGGACGAAGGCCTCGTGATGGCACCCGCCTGCGCAGAGCGGACGGGCCCAGCAGCTCGAGCATTCGTACTTCGCGCCAACGTGCCCGCGCGTCAGGAAGTCGGTGCGCTTTTCCTTGTCGAGCCCCGTGGTCACGTGGCCGAGCACATGCGTGTCGGCATCAGTGAAGCGGTGGCAGGGCGAAAGGTCGCCCGAGGGGCTGACGCCGACAAGGCCAAGGCCCGCGCCGCAAGGGTGCGACTTGTTGGTGCCCTGGATCAGTTCGCTGATCGTCTCCGACACGTTCGAGAAGCCGTGCATCTCGCCACGCAGGGCATAGGCCAGCCACTCGGCGGCGAGTTCGTGGAACGCGGCGACCACCGTGTCCATGCCATCGTCGTCAAGGGTGTAGGCCTGCTGGCCCGAGTCCGTGACCGGAGCGAAGCCGACTTCGTGGAAGCCGAGATCGTCCTTGAGGTGGCGGTAGATGCGGATGACGTCGGTCACGCCTTCGGTCAGCGTGACGCGGGCGGTGATCGCGCGGGTCTTGTGCCCGGCGATGAGCTTCCTGAGGCGCGGCTCCATCACCGCGTAGGACCCCTTGCCGTTCTTGTAGACGCGGCGCTTGTCCTGCAGGTCGGGCGGGCCGTCCATCGAGACGGTGACGCCGATGGCCTGATCCGAAAGGAACTGGATGATCTCGTCGGTCAGCAGCGTGGCGTTGGTCGTCAGGCTGTAGGTCATGCGCTTGCCGACCGCCGCCGCCGCTTCATTGGCGTAGAGCACCACGTCGCGCAGCAGCTTGAAGTTCATCAGCGTTTCGCCGCCGAAGAAGGTGATGTGCGGCACCTCGCGCTCACCCGAACTCTTAAGCAGGAAATCGACCGAGGTCTTGGCCGTTTCCAGCGTCATGTACTTGGGCTTGCCAGCAGGCGTGGCGATCTTGTCCGCGCCGAATTCGTAGCAGTAGGTGCAGGCCAGGTTGCACTGGTTGGTGACGTTGAGGACCAACGCCTGCAGCGGGTAGTCCTCGGGCGGAGCAGGCGGGGCCAGCGGTGCCTCGCGGATCTCGTCGGAAACGATGCCGCGTACGGCGCGCAGCTCGCGGATCAGGTCTTCGGCATCGGCGCGCGAATAGCCTTTCTCGACCAGCGCGGCGACCATCTCGCCATAGGCCATCTGCCGTTCGCCAAGCACGGCCATGACGCTGGCCGCGCCTTCGTCGAGCGCGAAGATCGCGCCTGCCGAGGCGAGATAGACGAAGCCTGCGCCGTCCGCCTCGAACAGGTGAATGTCCCCGCGGCGATACTTGGGGGCGAGGACTGTTGTCACTTGGCCACCTCCGGCTGATCCCAGCGCTTGTAGGCAGGTACCGAGACGATCATGAACGACTTGGCCTTGAGCGGCTTGCCCAGCGCATCGACCTCGGTCTTGGCGGTGGCGACGACCCAGACTTCGCCGTAGTTGTTGCGGCCCCACTTGCGCGCCGGGTTGGGTCCGTCGATAGCGGGCGTGAACAGCGCGGTCGGGCTGAGCTTGCCGACATAGTTGACGTCATCGTCGTAATAGACGGTCGGCATTTCCTCCATCGCCCAAGTCACGTCGATGGGGCCAAGCGCCACGTCGTCGGCTGTGTAGGGCTTGCCGTCGAGCCCGGCATCGAAGCCCACCGCGTCGAATTGCTGGTAGCCCGGGGCATGCTTCTCGCTGCCGCCAAGGCGGGCGAGCGCAGTGTCGGGCACGACCTTGAGGTAATCGACCTTCTTGTAGACCGGCAGGAGCGAGGCGACGACCGAGTCTCCGACCGCTACGTCATGCGCGCCAACCGTCGCATCTGCGGCGACATCGACGGTGAGCACTGCTTCGGTCGGGCTGACCGAGACGACCTTGCTGACGACCACGCCCTTGCCCAGATCAAGGTCAGAGGCCTTGAGATCTGCCGGGAAGGCATCGCCCAGCAGCTTGAGCGTCGCGCCCTTCGATCCGGCCTTGAGCGCATAGGGCCAGGTGGCGACGACGGTGGGTGAAGCCGAGGCTCGGGTCAGCTTCACGTTGAAGCCGAACTCCTTGTAGTCGCCCCAGAACCAGCGGCCTTCGGCCGACTTGCGATCGGGTGCGAACCACATCGCTTCGCGGGTTTCGTGATCCTCGGGCGCATCGGCGCGCTTGCCTTCGGGGCCGCTCGCCGAGGTTCCGCGCCAGGAGTAGCCGGTATAGACCAGACCTTTGCCCTTGCGGACGAGGGTGGAGCCATCGGCCATGGACTTGAGCGTGATCGCGGTGGTGTAGTCGTCCTCACCCGCAGCGGGCGTGACGATCATCTCGCCAACGTAGAGGCCCTTGCCGGGAAGCATGGCATTGACCAGCCACTTGCCGCCGAGCTTGGCAGACTGCTGGCGCGCCTGCCACTTGGTCCATTCGGGCGTGGCGAGCGGGGCGGTCTTGTTGATGTAGTCGAGCGCGACTTCAACCGGCAGGGGCTTGGGCGCGCCATTGGCGGGCGTGGGCTGCGTCGGGTCGTCAACTGCGCGGCGATACTGCGCGTCGGCCTGTGAATACATCGCGACGTGGAGGTTGCGCAGCAGGCTCCATTCGGCCTTCGAACGCCGCCACGACAGCGGCTGGGCAAAGGCGTGGCAGGAGGCGCAGGACTGGCGGATCGTCTCGTTGGGGATGTTCGTCTCGTTCACCATGCGGTGTTCGGGCAGATACATCACCGGCTTTGCCTCTTCGGGCGAAAGGCCGTGCGTGGCCGAGAGCGCGCGGATCACCGCCTTGGCCTCGACCGGCGTGATCGACAGGCCGTTGAGCGAGGACATGCGGTGGATCACCTGCGCCCAGCCTTCGGGCGTGGTGCGGACGTAAGAGATGCGCGAGAGGTTCCCCTTCGCATCTGCGGTATGACAGGTGCCGCACTTGGCGATGACCGTGGCGTCGGTGACGGGAATGCCTGCTTCGGTCTCGACCGGGTTTGAGGGATCGCGTGGCGGCTCCTTGGCGGCCTGTGCCAGAACAATCCCTGCAGGTAGCGCCGTGAGCGCAAGGAACTGGACGAGTCGGCTGCGCGACAGGCTACTGGCCCGGTTTGCGCTGGATCGGCGGGTAACGGTCTCGGCCACGCTCATGGTCGCAATTTCCCCCTGGAAGCTGGGCCGCACCGGCATGAGTCGATGTGGCTTCGAGAGAAGACTGGACAGATGTCAAAAGTTGGTCAACGCCTTTGTTCGCACTTGCGGGAAAAGGGTTTGACGTGCTGCTGGCGGTCCTGAGCCGACCAAGTGCGGAGACAGGATCAGGCTGCAACCGGCCGCAAGCAATACGCAGATCGCGCAAGCACGGGCCAAGACCCTGTTGACCCGCCCGCGCCCCTGTGGCAATCGCCCGCCACGCTCAAGGCCGCGCCCCATCGCGCCTGCATGGGCGGGTGTAGCTCAATGGTAGAGCAGCAGCTTCCCAAGCTGAATACGAGGGTTCGATTCCCTTCACCCGCTCCATTTTCTACTATCACCAGATCGCAAATTTCGGGTTTGCAGCTTGCCTTCGGGGAACCCTCGAGTTCTTTGTAGGTTCTCCGCGGCAAGCCGCTACGAGCGTGGTTCGATTCCCGTCACCGCTCCATTTTCCTGTCCGCGAATGCTTTGATGCGGTTCGGTAAAGCAGGGCGCGCGATGTTGGGCGCTTTAGGGCAGTGCCTTGCAGACATGGTCCGGCTTCAGCGTGGTGCCTCTGCCACGGAGTCACGCTCTACCAGCCTGAAGGGCAAGGTAATGAGCTTTTTCCTGTCACGCTCGCGGTCAAGGATCAGCTGCGCTGCGGCGTAGCCCATCTCCTCGATGGGCTGGTAGATTGTGGTCAGGTAAGGCCAGACCGAGCGTGCGACCCAGCTGTCGTCGAAGCCGCAGACAGAGACGTCGCGTGGCACAGCAAGGCCGCTTCGTGAACAGGCAACCATCAGCCCCGCTGCACAGTCGTCATTTGTGGCAAAGATTGCCGTCGGGCGCGGATTGGCCTTGAGCAGTTCCGTGCCGGCCTCGATCCCACCTTCGAATTCAAAGCGGCCGTTGGCTTCGACTACCGGATCCGTTGCGCCCAGTTCCTCAAGTGCCTGCAGGAAACCCTTGCGCCTGAAGTGCGAGGCACCGTGAGATTCCGGCCCGGTCACCAGTCCGAAACGGCGATGCCCGAGAGACCAGAAGTGTCTGGCCACAACGCCCGCGGCGGCGAAGTCGTCCATGACGACGCCAGGGGCTCGATTCGGGTCTATGTCGGGCGCGATGCGCACGTAATCGACACCTTCGCGATCAAAGAAATCGAGCACGATATGGTTGTCGGTCAACGGGGGGGTCAGTACGAAGCCGTCGCAGCGACTGTTGCGCAGGATCGCGGCGAGAGAGGCTTCCAGCCCGGCCTTGGGCTGTGTCGAATCGATCTGGTCGATCCGCAAGTGATACTGGCCTTCGCTGCAGGCGCGGTAGACGCCGGTCTGCACCTTCATCGTGTAGTTCGGGCTGGGATTGTCGATCAGCAGGCCAATGATGAACGTGCGCGACCCGGCGAGCGAGCGGGCCGCCATGTCAGGGACGTAATCAAGCGCCGCGATGGCGGCATCGACTTTTGTCCGCAGCTTCTGGGATACGTGAGGCTCGCGATTGATGACGCGCGATACGCTCTTGAGGGATACTCCGGCCAGGCGCGCCACGTCTTCCATTGTCGCGTGAGCGCCGCTGCGCCGTTTCGATGTGTTGTCCATATTCCTTATATGAACGTTTCCACGGCAGGTTGCCAACACCCTCTTCAAACATGAGGGCGCGATCTTGACAGCGTTATCAATCGGGCGCAGAAACTCGTTGGAAGCGCAAGGAAATCATGACGCACCAGTGGGCGACAAGAGGTTGACGGCTGAAACGCGCTTCGCGCCACCAAGCAATTTCAAGCACGTCCGCGATGCGTCCTTCCCATTGGACCAGCAAGTGGATGCGAACCTTGGCTTGCCTTCGAGAGACCCGTAGCAATCTGATTTCAGGATAGAAATGTAATGAAAGTTCGCAGCAGACTGGCCTTGGGCGTGGCTGGGTTGATGGCTTTGTCCTTCGGGAGCGCTCAAGCCGAGCAGGCACCTGCGATCGATCTTGCGAAGAGCGTTGCTCGCGCAGACGCTGTGGCAAAGCAGATGTCCGGGGATGAAAAGACCGTGCTCACACACGGCATCATGCCACTGCCGTTCTTGCCCGGCATTGTCCTGCCCGAAGGATCGGTCCCCGGCGCGGGGTTTATTCCGGGCATCCCCCGCCTTGGCATTCCCGCATTGACCGAGACAGATGCCTCGCTTGGGGTCAGTTGGGTCGGCGGCCTGCGCAAGGATGGCGCGACGGCGCTGCCGTCGGGCCTCGCGCAAGCTGCATCGTGGAGTCCTGACGTACTTTATCGTGGTGGCGCGATGATCGGATCCGAAGCGCGGGCCAAGGGCTTCAATGTGCTCCTGGCAGGCGGCGTCAATCTCATGCGCGATCCCCGCAATGGCCGCACTTTCGAATACCTTGCCGAAGATCCTCTCCTTTCTGGCGAACTTGTCGCGGCGGCCATCCGGGGTGTCCAGTCGAACGGCATCATTTCCACGATCAAGCATTTCGCGCTCAACGGCCAAGAGACTGGTCGCAAGTATGTCGACGTGAAGATTGCCGAAGGTGCCGCGCGAGAGAGCGATCTGCTCGCTTTCCAGATCGGCATCGAAAAGGGACAGCCCGGATCGGTGATGTGCGCCTATAACCGGGTGCACGGCGAACAGGCCTGCGCCAGCGACTGGCTGCTCAACAAGGTGCTCAAGCAGTCGTGGGGTTACAAAGGCTTCGTCATGTCCGACTGGGGCGCTGTCCCGGGTGTGGAAGCGGCACTTGGCGGGCTGGACCAGCAGTCCGGCGAGCAATTGGACAAGGCCGTGTTCTTCGGAGATGTGCTCAAGGCCAAGGCTGCGTCAGACCCCGCTTACGCCGCGCGCCTCCACGACATGAACCGGCGCGTGCTGACCGCGATCTATGCGGCGGGGCTGGACAGGAACCCCACCAAGCCCGGGGGCAAGATCGACTTTGCCGCCAACGCGCTCATTGCCGAGGAAACGGCCAAGCAGGGCATCGTGCTGTTGAAGAACAACGGCGTGCTGCCGCTTGCCAAGTCGGCCAAGTCGATTGCGGTGATTGGCGGTTACGCCGACAGCGGCGTGCTTGCAGGATCGGGCTCGAGCCTCGTGCACGACGAGAAGGGGCCTGCGGCGACGCGGTCGCTCGGCGGTGACAGTCCGTTCTCTGCGCTCATGCAGCAGAGCTATCACCGGTCGGCTCCGCTTGCGGCCATCAAGGCCGCAGCTCCCGGGGCTGCCGTGACTTTCCGCGACGGTCGCTACATCGCCGATGCGGTGGAGAAGGCCAAGCAAGCCGAAGTGGCGATTGTCTTTGCCACGGAATGGCGGAGCGAAGGTCTCGACCAGCCTGACCTGTCTCTACCGGACGGGCAGGATGCGCTGATTGCGGCCGTAGCTGCTGCAAACCCCAATACGATCGTCGTGCTCGAAACCGGTGGCCCCGTGGCGATGCCCTGGCTGGACAAGGTCGCAGGCGTCGTCGAGGCATGGTACCCCGGTGCGCGTGGGGGTCCCGCGATCGCATCCGTCCTGTTTGGCGATACCAATCCTGGCGGCCGTTTGCCGGTGACGTTTCCTGCCAGCCTTGGGCAGCTGCCTCGTCCGATGCTCGATGGCGCCGACTGGGTCGAGCCGAATTTCTCCGGGGATGCAGAGCCGGGCAAGGACCAGCTTCATTCGGACTATGACATCGAAGGTTCGGACGTCGGTTACCGCTGGTTCGCGCGGAAAGGGCAGAAGGTGCTGTTTCCGTTTGGATATGGCCTAAGCTACACGAGCTTTTCGGCAGGAGACCTCAAGGTTTCAGGGCTCAGCGCGAGCTTCACCATCACGAATACAGGCAAGATCAAGGGCGACGATGTGGGCCAGCTCTATCTCGTAAGCAGGGCGGGAGAAGGCAGGCAGCGGCTCGTCGGCTTCAAGCGGGTCACGCTCGAACCGGGCGCGTCGCAGAAGGTGACTGTGACCATCGATCCACGCCTTCTTGCGGACTGGAAAGATGGTGGCTGGACGATGCCGGCAGGCGAATATGGCTTTGCCCTTGGAAAGAATGCGGAGGATCTTGGTCCCGTGATCAAGGTGAAGATGCCGCACAAGACGTGGAAGGATTGACCTGATGAAAAAGCTGGCATGGCTGCTCGCAGCAAGCGCTGCGCTGTTGCCGACACTCTCGGAAGCCCAGACGGCACAGACCACTGCAGGTAACGTGAAGGGGAGCACGGCTGGCACGGTGTCCAGCTTCCTGGGCATTCCTTATGCTGCGCCGCCGGTGGGAGAGAACCGCTGGCGCGCACCACAGCCGGTGCCTGCTTGGAACGACCTGCGAGACGCGACGGCCTATGCGCCGGACTGTGCCCAGGCTCCTTTTCCTCCCGATGCTGCGCCGATCCGCACGACGCCTTCCGAAGATTGCCTCTATCTCAACGTCTGGAAACCGGCGACGGCAAAGGCAGGTGCTGCGCTACCGGTGATGGTCTTTGTTCATGGTGGCGGCTTCGTGAACGGTGGATCATCGCCCGCCATCTACTCCGGCGAGAATTTTGCCCGCGACGGCGTGGTCTTCGTCAGCATCAACTATCGCCTTGGACGCTTCGGCTTCTTTGCCCATCCGGGGCTGGCCGCCGAGGGCTTTGGTGGCAACTTCGGCTATCTTGACCAGATCGCGGCGCTGCAGTGGGTGAAGGCCAACATTGCCAAGTTCGGCGGCGATCCGGGCAATGTCACAGTCTTTGGCGAAAGCGCAGGAGGCATGTCGATGCACATGCTGCTGCAATCGCCCATGGCGCGAGGCCTGTTTCACAAGGTCATCATCGAAAGCGGCGGCGGTCGCGAACGCGCGCTGCCAATGCCGACGATCGCACAGTCGGCGGCTGCTGGTGTTGCCTTTGCGCCCGGCCTCGATGCTGCCGCCCTGCGTGCGCTTCCGGCAGAGAAGGTCACAGGTGACCTTTCGATGATGACCATGGACAAGCCGGGCTATGCCGGACCGATGTTCGATGGCAGGACGATCCTTGGCTCTGGCGTCGATGGTGCTGCTGCCGGGATCTACGCACAGGTTCCGGTCATGGTCGGTGCCAATTCGGCCGATGGCTTTCCCCGCTCGACGGACAAGGACGTCATATTCGGGGCTTTTGGCCCGAACGAAAAGGAGGCACGCGCCTTGCACGATCCTGACGGCAAGGCGGGGGGGCTCGCGGTGGGCGTATCGACGTCGGCCGATGCCATGTTCATTGAGCCGGCGCGCGCAGTGGCGAGGGCGCTTGCTCCGCGACAGCCGACCTATCTCTTCCGCTTCGGCTACGCCCGACCCGAGTTCGCGGCGATGGGGGGCGCGCCGCATGCCAGCGAGCTTCCCTATGTCTTCGATACGGTGGACGTTCGCGGAAATGCGGGCGGAATGATCAAGGACCCGCGCCCGCTGCCGGATGAGATCAAGGTGGCGAAGCTGACGCATCGGTACTGGGTGTCATTCGCCCGTACCGGCCGTCCGGACGGAGAGATCGGCGTGCCCGCGTGGCCTGCGGCTACGGCGGATGACAGCAAGGTCCAGCTGATCGATGGAAGCGGCGCGGCGCATGTGTCCGATCCGCTCACGGCGCGCCTGGACTTTGCGGAACGGCTGGCGACTGCAAAGCGCTGATAGTTGCAAGGTTGGCCCCTCGCGCCTCCAGATTGAGGGCGAGGGGCAAATCCGGTCAGGCGATAACTTTGCTCAGAAATCCGTGCGAGATCGTGACGGCTGCCAGCCGGTCGCGTTCAAAAGGTGGTTCCTGTTCAACGAAGTAGTGTGAAACGCCTGCAGCCTGTGCCGCTGGCAGGATACGCGACCATTGCAGACGGCCTGAGCCGACCTCGGTTGGCACCTGCTGCATGATGAAGTTGGTCTTGGTCGTTGCCTTCACGTCCTTGACATGGACCGCCGCCACGCGCCCCTTGAGCCGTCCCAGTTCGGTCACCGGATCGCGCCCTGCCGCCGAGACCCAGCCGAGATCCAATTCGAAATTGACCAGCCCCGGATCGACCTCGCGCACAAGGATATCCCAGCCCGTCTGGTCTCCGGCAAGCGGTTGGAATTCCATGTTGTGGTTGTGATAGCCGAGCCGGATGCCAAAAGGCCGCAGCGCTGCGGCACGTTCGTTCAGGATCTGCGCTGTGCGCTTCCAGTGGTCTGGGCCCGCCGAAAGCAACGCGTCACCAATGGCCTTCTGCACGTTGCCACCGGTCGGAACCGAAAAGCCCTCGGGCAACGGACAGAGCGGCAGAAAGGCCTGATAGATTCCGAGCGTGTTGAGCGCATCGGCGAGTTCCTGAGGCGCTGTCAGCAGATTGATCGAACCGCCGTTGAACGGTCCCGGCATGTTGAGGTGAATCGAGCTGAAGCGGACACCCGCCTTGTCCCCGGCGGCCCGAAGATCTTTTGGCGTCCGGTTGTAGAAGTTGGGCAGCTCGATCTCGGTAAATCCGATCCGCGCCACGCTGGCCAGCGTACCATCGAGATCCTTCACGGGCAGATCGCCAAGCGTATAAAGCTGCAGCCCAATCGGCTTGCCGATGCGCTTGAAGAAGGGCTTGCCCCGGCCCGCAAGAGCCGATGAAGGCAGCGCGGCGGATAGCCCTGCAGCACCAAGCGCGCCGAGGATCGAACGACGGTCAGCAAGCATCATGCAGTCTCCACTTTGTGGTCCGGGCCGTGGGTTGCTGGCCGGAAGGCCAGCAGCAGGATCAGTGCGCCAAGGGTCGCGAGGCCGGCCGGAACCAGAAACACCTTCGAATAGTCGGTCACGCCATTCGCGTCGGTCAGGCGGGCCACCAGAGCAGGGAAGACGAAGCTTGCCACGACGTTGCCTGCCCCGAGGATCAGCAGGTTGAAAAGGCCTTGCGCACTGGAGCGCACATCCGAGGGAAATGCCTCGTCGACGAAGATGTACACGGTCGCGAAGAAGAAGGCGTAGCAGATGCCGTGCAGCAGCTGCACCGCGATGATCGCAGGCACCGAATCCGCGAGAAACGCAAAGGCAAGGAAGCGGGCTGCGTGGCCCATGATTCCCACGATCATCGTCGTGCGCCAGCCCAGCTTGGCAAGAACGCGCCCCAGCACCAGCATGGTGAGGATCTCGGCCACCTGCCCGAGGCTGAGCACCAGCATAGACAGGTTGCCGGCAATACCCACGCGCTTGGTGAGGTAGGCGTCTGACAGGACGAAGTAGCCGTTGTGGACGATGGAATCGATGAACGTCACCGCAAACAGCACGGCGATCACCGGCGTTCTCAGTAGCCGGATGGCGCGCCGCCATGCGAGCTTGTCAACGCTATCGCTCGTACGGGGCGGGGTGTGCGGCAATGTGAGCGAGAATACCGCCATCGCAAAGGAAATCGCGGCCGCCACGAAGAAAATGGAGCGAACTTCGTGGGCATCGGCCTGTGCGCCGAGCAGGAAGACGAACGGCCAGCTGGCCATGATCCAGCCGACTGTTCCGCCCGAGCGAACAGCCCCGAAATCGCTGGGCCGTTCGAGATTGGCAAAGGCCATCGTGTTCGAAACCGAAAGCGTCGGCACATAGACGAGGCTGTAGATCATGTAGCAGATGAAGAATGGCACGAAGGTGGTGCTGAGCGCGACCCCGATCAGGGCCAGCCCACCTATCGCGTGGCTGCCTGCAAGGAACCGCTCGGCCGCAAACGTGCGATCGGCAAACTGGTTCGAGAAGAAGATGCCGACGATGGAGGCAATGCCCCAGCATGTGCCGACGAGGCCCTGCTGCGCGGCGTTGAACCCCAGCATCCCCATATAGGGGAAAAGCTTGGGCGCCCAGGCTCCCCAGATGGCGATCTGCAGTGCCATCATGACAAACAGACGCAGCTTCAATGATAGCGTTGACAACCGGCGATTCCCCATCCCATACCTGTTTTGACAACGTTGCCAAATTTTCAGAACAACACAACACCTGATCGCGTTTGGAGAGATATCGATGCAAGTTTCAGCGTTGAATCGCCGTGAAACCATACGCGGTTTGGCCGCACTTCTGGGCGTTTCCGCCCTGCCGGCCGACGTCTTGGCCAAAGCTGCGAAGGCCGCAGGGGCAGGGCTGCCTGCCTCGACCCAGTCATTGCTGACCGCCTATGCCGATACCCTGATGCCGCGCACGGATACGCCCGGTGCCGTGGATGCTGGCGTGCCCAAACTTTTCTCGGCGCTGCTTGCCGATTGGGCATCGCCCCAGACACGTGCGGACGTGCTCGAAGCCTTGCAGAAGGTCGACGTGTCCGCAGGTGAAGGAGGCTTTGCTGCAAAGCCCGCCGGTCGACGCAAGGCAATTCTGGCAGCGCATGATCAGGCAAACTTTGCCGATCCCGGCTATCGTCGTCTGCGAGAACTGGTGCTGGTCCTCTACTATTCGAGCGAACCGGGCGCGACCGTGGAATTGCGCTACGAACACGCGCCGGGCGCTTTCGAACCGTCGATTCCCATCACCGCACAGACCCGCGCCTGGGCTGGCGCTGGATACATTTGAGGGGGACGGGACGATGTTTGACGCCATTGTAGTCGGATCAGGGATGAGCGGCGGCATCGCTGCCAAGGAACTTTGCGAGCGCGGACTGAAGACGCTGGTGATCGAGCGCGGTCGCAAGCTCGAACATGGTGCGTCTTACACCGACTGGATGCAGCCGTGGGAAGTGCCCAATGGAGGCGGCATTCCCGAGGAGGAGCTCGCCCGCGATTATCCGATTCAGCGGCAATGCTATGCCGTGTCCACGGCCACGCAGCAGTATTGGGTGAAGGACAGCGAGCACCCCTACGAGACGCCGGAGGGCAAGCCATTCTCGTGGATCAGGGGCTACCACCTTGGTGGCCGCTCTATCATGTGGGGCCGCCAGACCTATCGCATGTCGGAAATGGATTTTCAGGCCAATGCCCTCGACGGCCACGGCTCGGATTGGCCGATCCGCTATGCCGATCTGGCGCCATGGTACGATCATGTCGAACGCTTCATCGGCGTTTCGGGCTCGCGAGAAGGGCTCGATCAGTTGCCCGATGGCGAATTCCTCCCGGCCATGCCGATGAATGACGCCGAGAAGATGTTCAAGGCGAAGGTCGAACAAGCCTTCCCAGACCGCAAGGTCATCATTGGCCGCTGTGCCCACCTGACCGAGACGCGCCCGCACCACGAAGAGCTGGGGCGCAATCCATGCCAGTACCGTTCGCTGTGCGAACGCGGCTGCTCCTATGGCGCCTATCATTCCAGCCTGTCGTCTTCGCTTCCAGCTGCCGAGCGCACCGGAAACCTTACCATCGTGACCGATGCGATAGTCCATTCCGTGGTTACCGATCCCAAGACCGGCAAAGCGACCGGCGTGCGGGTCATCGATCAGAACACCCGCGAAGGCCGCACGTATGAAGCGCGCATCGTGTTCCTGTGCGCGTCGACAATCGGAACAGCACAGATTCTGCTCAATTCGCGCTCCGACAAGAACCCCCGAGGTCTTGCCAATTCGTCGGACATGGTCGGTCGCAATCTGATGGACCACATCTATGGCGTGGGCGTAACGGGTAACGTGCAAGGACCGGATACCTACTACCGCGGGCGTCGGCCCAACGGACTCTATATCCCGCGTTTTCACAACCTCCCCGGCAAGCAGAGCGAAGTCGATTTCATTCGCGGCTTCGGGTTCCAGGGCGGCATGCAGCGCGTGAACTGGCGACAGATGGCGACGTCACAGCCCGGCGTCGGGGAAGATTTGAAGGCACGGGTGCGCAAGCCCGGGCCATGGATGGCGTTCTTCGGCGGTTTCGGGGAAATGCTCCCCAATCCGGACAATCGGGTCACGCTCCACGCCAGCAAGGTGGACAAGTGGGGCATCCCGCTGGTCAATATCGACTGCACCCACGGAGAGAACGAGAAGAAGATCGTCTCGCGCATTCTCGTCGAGGGTAAGGCAATGCTCGAGGCTGCGGGGGCCACCAACATCCAGGTGCGAGACAAGATCAACCCGCCGGGCCTTGGCATTCATGAAATGGGCACCGCCTGCATGGGCAAGGACCCGCGCAATTCGGTCCTTAATGCCTACAATCAGGCGCATGACGTGCCCAACTTGTTCATAACCGATGGGGCGGCCATGGCGTCGAGCGGATGCCAGAACCCGTCGCTCACCTACATGGCCATCTCTGCGCGTGCGGCATACCATGCCAGTGAATTCATGAAGACTGGCACTATCTGATTGCGTGGTCGACCCTCGCGCTGGACGAAAGCCAGAGCGAGGGTTTGAGGTTCACTTGTCGGTTGAAAAGACCAGCAGGGCGTTGCCCGCCATGTGGCTGTACATGCCGTAGCCCGAGTTCACGATGACCTTGCCCTTCCACACCGCAGCGCCGGGGCCGCTCATGCTGCCGCCGGTGGTGGTGCGGCCGTCGATCGTGGTGACGGGCCTGGTCGTGTCGTATTGCCAGAGGATCTTCCCGGTCTGGCTGTCGTAGGCGCGGAACATGCCGTCGAGATGGCCGGCGAAGACCACGCCGGGGATTGCGGTCGCGGCAGAGGATATGCCCGGATCGCAGAAGCGCTTGCCGTTGCAGGCGTCGGGCGCGCGGGTGAACCACTTGACCTTGCCGGTGGCGGCATCGACCGCGTGCAGGCCAGCCCCGCGCAGCTTGGGGTCGTAGAAGCGGGCGTCGTAGGTGTCGGCCATGTCGTTGAGCGGGACGAAGACAGTGCCGCCTTCCGCTGCCATGCCGAAGTGGACGCCGCCCTGCGTGCCACCGTGGCCGAGGCGGGTTTGCCAGGAGATTTTCCCGGTGGCGGGGTCTAGCCCGGTGGCGATGCCGGACTTCTGGCCGATCACCAGCATCTGCCCGCCATTGCCGGTGGGCAGAAGCAGGGGCGAGGCCGCGACGTCGTAATCCGGGCCGTTCTCGACCGGGCAGGATTCATTGCCGACCATGCAGCCGACGTTCCATGCGTCCTTGGGCGTGAGCTGGGTGCGCCAGAGCAGCTTTCCGGTTTTCGCATCGACTGCGAAGACGGCGTCCGAGTTCTCGTCGGCGGGGGTGGAGTAGTTCTCGCCCGAGCCGAAGAACAGGCGGCCCGAGGCGGCATCGTAGCTGGGGCTGCCCCAGACCGGTGCCCCCGAAGGCCCAAGGATTGGCGTGCCGATCGCGGTCTTGCCCTGCGGGCGCGGTTCGCCTGCGGTCCAAGCGCGCCAGACTTCCTTGCCGGTGGCTGGATCGACCGCGACGACCGAGCCGCGGAAGGTGCAGCAGGCGTACTTGGGATCGCCCGCCTGGACGACCTCGAGCGAGGAGACGGGAACATAGAGCAGTCCGCCGCCGAGCGTGGGCGAGCCAGTGATCGTGGCATCGGCATGGTCGCTCAGGCGTTCGGCCCAGAGTTCCTTGCCGGTCAACGCGTCGAGCGCGTGGACCTTGCCGAGAAGGTCGCCGAAATAGAGGCGATGGCTGGCAGCATCCGCGACGATGGCAGTGCGGACTTCGGCGCTGAGGCGGGTGGTCCAGCGGGTGCAACCGGTTTCCGGATCGAAGGCATAGACGGTGCCATCCTGGCTGCCGACGAACAACGTGCCCCAAGCCAGCGTCGGCTGCGAGCGGGCGCGGTTGGAGGCGGGGTAGGCGAAGGCCCACTTGAGCTTCAGTTTCGGAATGCTGGCCATGGGGAGGCCTGCGACGTCAGCGGGTACGAAGCGGCGGTTGTCATGGCCCCAGCCTACCGGGGCAGGGGCATCGGCCATGTCCATGCGCGCGGTATCGCCGGTGCACTGCGCGGGCGGGGCGGGGCGCTTGTAGGCGGCGTAGGGAGTCCGGGTCAGGTATTCGGCGACCTGGATGCGCTCCTGCGCGGTGAGTGCGGCGCCTTGGGTGCGCATGACCCCGTCGGTCAGTGCCGAGACGATGGAATCGGGCGGGACCATCTCGAGGAAGGCCGGCGATGGTGCCTTGGGCACGCCGCCGAGATGGCACATTGCGCAGTGCTGTTCGAAGATGGGCCGCCCCGGCGCGGTGGCGGGATCGATGCGCGGCGTATCGTAGGACTGGAGATCCTCGTGCGACTTTATCCGCTGAGGCGTGGCGGCGTGGATCAGCGAAGCGCCCGCAAGGCCGCAGGCGGCAAGCAGGGGCAGCGAAGGAGCGAACAGGCGGCGCAGGAGCGTGGTCATGGCAGGGGTTCCCGGCGTCAATCGAGCGAGCGGTAGAAGGCGATGGTCATGTCCTCGGCAAGGCATTCGAGGATCGGCGGCACCAAGCGGTCGTGGAAGTCGATGTGCATGTGCTTCTCGAAGGCGGCATCGTCACGGAAGGTGGCGACGCATTCGAAAACGTCGGGATCGTCATCGGACTGGAACAACTCGTAGACGAGCGCATCAGGTTCCTGTTCGAAGACCAGCTTCTTGAGCTCGGTCTGGAGCGCGATCAATTCGGCCCGCTTTTCGGGACGCGTGCGCAAGCGCGCAATGAAGCTCTTCTTGGCCATTCTCATTCTCCCGATGGCGGCTGCAGATCGTAGAGCATCTCGCGGACGTAGTGCCCGTCCATGCAGGCGATCATCTGTTCTATCAGTGGCTTGTTGTGCGGGTATTCCATGTGCGCACGGTCAGCGTCCTCATCGACGAAGCTTTCGTAGACGGCGAACATGCCGGGTTCTGCCAAACGGTAGAACTTGTAGTCGAGCGTGCCGGGCTCGCTGGCCGAAAGCGCCTCCATCTGTCCAGCTAGCGCAATGAAGAGCGCTTCCTTGTCCGGCGCGATGCGGAAGCGCGAGAGAAAGCTGAATGCCATCAGTTGTGCCTCTTGTCCTTGGTGCGGCCGGCTTCAGGCGCGGCCCTGCGAGTGCTCGTAGGCGACCCAGTCCGGCAGGCTTTCGGGAAAGTCGGCGGGCAGGGGGTCGGCGTAGGCGTGGTTGCGGTTGCGAGTGCCCAGGATCCCGGGGTAGCTCTCGACCGGCACGTAATAGAGGAACGAGATCACGCGCTCGGCGAACTTCCATCCGCGCGGGGTCTGGCGATAGCGATCGGCATAGCGCAGGGCGGCGACCATCATCCGTCCGCCGCGCCAAAGTTCGGCATGGCCCGAGACGCGGCCTCGCGCAGTGGTGTCGCTTTCGAAATCGATCTGGATGTCGTGCATCACGTGGTGGCCGGGGCCGAGTACGGCGAAGCGGCCGTCAAACTGGCGCATGATCGCATCGACGCCGCTTGCGTTCATCACTCCATCGGCAGAGCGCAGCACGGCATCGTCGGCAAACAGGCTGCGGACAGCTTCGACGCGGCGGTCGTCGATGTCGAAGCTGTAGCGCGCGACCAACTGGCGGATCTGCGATTCGGCCTCGAGGCGCGCGATTCTTGATTCCAGATTCGCGCCGGACCCGTTCGCATCGGTTAGGGGGCTTGCGCCCTGTGCGGCCATCTCGAGTTCTCTCCCGCAGCCTGCCTCTGTCGTGCGGTGCTGCTGCATGTTCGCGGGCATGATACGCGGGAGCAATTCAAAAACAATCATGAATGTATGGTCGGTCAGGGTTTTCCGCAGTGGGCCGCGCCCGTTGTCGAAGAGCATGTGCGCCTGCCCGAAAGGCTCGATAAAAAAACATACATGTCTGCTTGCAAAAAGTCCGTTTAGCGGTAATCTCGCCGCAACCCGCAAGGATGGCGGGAAATGAGGAGAGACGGATGCTGAGCAGTTATCTGCGGCGATCGACCGCTGCGTGTGCCCTCGTGGCGTCGGCCCTGGCTTCAACACTTGTGTCGGCACCTGCGCTGGCAAATGCCGCGCCCGAAAGTGCTGCAGACGAGCCGCAGGGCGCCGCGCAGGACACTGCCCAGGTCGACCAGAGTGACCGGCTGAACGAGATTGTCGTGACCGCTCTGCGTCGTGACTCGAATCTACAGTCGACCCCGGTTGCGATTTCCGCCGTGGACAGCACGCTGATCCGTCAGGCGAGCCCGCGCGACCTTGGCGATCTTGCCGCTTTCGTGCCGAACTTCTCGGCCAATACGATCACCAACTTCAACGCCGCCTCCTTCGCGATGCGCGGCGTCGGCCAGACTTCGATCATCGTCTATTTTGAGCCTCCGGTCGCGGTGCTGGTCGACGACTTCGTGGTCTCCTCGGTCCAGACCCAGCTGCTCGATGTGTTCGACGTGGCGCAGGTCGAAGTGTTGCGCGGTCCGCAGGGGACGTTGTTCGGAAAGAACACCACCGGCGGTGCGGTCACCGTCCGCACTAAGCGACCCGAACTGCAGAGCTTTGGCGTCGATGCTCGCGCCGAGTACGGCAGCTTCAACACCGTGCGCTTCCAGTCGGCGATGAACATGCCGATCGGCGACACCCTCGCGCTTCGCCTTGTCGGCGGTATCGAGAAGTCGGACGGGTTCTATCGCAATGGTGCCTGCTATGGCCCGGTAACCGGCTTTGCGCCCAACAAGTTCAACGGCCGCAGCGGATGCCTTGATGGCAAGCGTGCGGGCGGCAAGGATGTCTACAACCTGCGTGCCAAGCTGCTCTGGGAGCCGACCGATCGTATCTCGATCCTCGCCCAGTACGAGCGGCTGCGGGACCGTTCCGACACGGTGCCCTCCGTCAACGAGAACTATCTCTACACCGGCAACACGCCATTCCTGACCGACCTGCTCGGCACGATCCGCCAGAATCCGAACAGCAGCGATCCGCTCGACAATGCGGCGGTGACCTATCGCCAGGATGGGTTGATCAAGATGCGCGACGGGCAGCGCATCTCGGTTGACGGCTTCTACCTGAACGGTGACATCGACTTCGAATTCGGCAAGCTGACGTCGGTGACCGGCTGGCGCAAGCAGGCTTCGCGCATTCCGAACTCCTATGCCGGTGCAGCGCCGATTGCTGCTGACGGTCAACCGCTCTCGTTCTTCGATGCGACGCGTGATGACAACCGCAAGACCTTCCAGCAAGAACTGCGCTTCGCCACCGATCTAGGCGGGCCGTTCGATATGGTCATTGGTGGCTTCTATCAGCGCGAGACGGTCGATTTCTGCGTGGCACAGATCCTCGGCTTCCTCGACCTGGCCTCGGGCCCGCTGCCGTTCGGCAACTGGAACGACACGCCTTACATCCTGTGCAACGCGCAGAAGTCGCGGTCGAAGGCGGCATTTGCCGAAGGTACCTACAAGATCACTCCCGAAATCACCTTCACCGCAGGCGTGCGCCACACCTGGGAAGACAAGGACTGGTTCGGCCGTCAGCAGGTATTTGTACCGCAACTCGGCGGCGGCTTCGATCCATCGATCCAGATCGATGAAGCGCTCGATGCCAGCGTGTTCAAGTATCCGGCCGGCGTCGTCACGGTCAACGACCGTGCCCGCCGCGCAACCTGGCGCGCGAGCCTTGGCTGGCAGGCCACGCCTGACGTTTTTGCCTACGCCACGTATTCGCGCGGGTTCAAGGGCGGCGGCTTCAACGACCAGATCGGTGGTTTTGCAGCCTTCGGGACAGACCTCAACGCTTTCCGCACCGCTGCACGTGCAACCCGTCCGGAAACGGCCGACAGCTATGAAGCCGGTGTGAAGACCGAACTGTTAGACCGCCGCCTGCGTTTCAACCTCACCGGCTTCTACGTGAAGTACAAGGACCTGCAGAAGCAGCTCAACGTGCCGATCGTGGTCAACGGCAACCCGAACCAGGTGACGATCTTCGTCAACGCGGCGAGCGCGACGGTGAAGGGCCTCGAGGCCGAAGCGACGGCGCGTCTGTTCAAGGGCTTCCAGCTGCGCGGCGTGCTCGGCTATCAGGATGCGGCTTACGACAAGTACACCGCGCCCACCGCCGGGTACGATCTTGCGACTGCACCGCTTGACCGTGCGCCCAAGTGGCAATGGACGATCGACGGTACTTATGAGACACCGATTACCTCGAACTTCAAGTTCGTGGCCAACGCGTCGGCTGCCTATACCAGCCGCAACCTGAACACGCAGGCAATCGACGATCCGCTGGGGAACACGTTCCTCAATGCGCGTACCCTGGTCAACGCTTCACTCACCATCGCGCAGGCGGATGACAACTACTACTTCCGCGTGATCGGCCGGAACCTGACCGACGAGCGTTATCGCATCGCATCGCAGAACGTGGCTGGTCTCTGGCTCAACTCCAACTTTGGCGCGCCGCGCTACTACGGCATCGAGGTTGGCGTGAAGTTCCGCGGTATGTGATCCCGTTTCGGGAGGGACAAACCAATGCAGACGGTCGCGCTTCCGGGCGCGGCCGTTTCTGTCCGAGGAGCGCATGATGAAGACCGACTTCGACCTGTGGGACATCCACACCGGCGCACACCATCCGTTCAACGACCGCGCCCCGCGCATCGACAACGGCACCGGTCGCCCCGGCCCCGAGCGCTACACCGATCCCGGTTTCGCGCGCGAGGAGTGGGAAAAGGTCTTCGCCCGCAGCTGGCTTCTGGCGGGCCCTGCTTCAGACATCCCGGAAGCGGGGGATTTCTTCAAGTTCGACATCGGTCCGGAAAGCGTCATCGTCGTGCGCGGTGAGGATGGCACGATCCACGCGCACTACAACGTCTGCCCGCATCGAGGCAGCCAGCTGGTCATGGGCGACATGGGTTCGCTCGATCGGTTCACCTGTCCCTTCCACAGCTGGAAGTTCGGGCTTGACGGTCGCAACGAGGCGGTGACCGATGCCGAGACGTTCCGGCCCGAAGTGTTGTGTCATGGCACGGATCTCAGTTCGGTGCGGTGCGAAGTGGCGGCGGGGCTCGTGTTCATTTCGATGGACCCGAACATCAAGCCGCTACGCGAGTTTCTGGGGCCCATCCTGCCGCAGCTCGAACTCTACGAGATCGACCAGATGTATGTCGTTCAGCACCGGCGGTCGGACTGGGGGGCGAACTGGAAGGGCGGGGTGGATGCCTTTGCCGAGATCTACCACCTCCACGCGGTGCATCCGCAGACGCAGTGCCTGATGGACGACCGCACCCAGATCGACCTTTGGCCGGGCGGGCTCAGCCGTCAATTCGTGCCCTTTGCGCAACCGTCTCCGCGCTTCCCTGATCAGGAAGGCGTCAATCCCGGCATCCAGATGATGCTGCGCGATGCGGGGATCGATCCGGAGACCTACTCCGGAACCGCGCGCGAGACGCGCGCTGCGGTCCAGCAGGCCAAGCGCCGCCGTTCGGACGAGCTGGGACTGCGCTACGAGCGCTTCAGCGACAGCCAGCTTTCGGATTCAGTGGTCTATTCGATCTTTCCCAACGTGCAGATCGGCTGCCATCCTGAGGCCGTGTTCCTGCATCGCTTCATTCCGCATGCGACCGATCCGAACCAGTTCACTTACGACACCTGCATCCTCTATCGCCATGTCGACGCGCCGGGATACGGGGCGCCCGCGTGGATGGGTATGGGCGCGGACGTGGACATGTCGGGGCGCACGCGGCCCGAGATTGTCCACACCAAGCTTGGTGAGCCGCCGTGCCTTGGCGAGGTGCTCGATCAGGACAGCGACCTGCTGCCAGTCGTGCAGAGGGGCGCGCATTCTCGCGGGTTCAAAGGACCGCTGTGGAGCGAGCAGGAGGGGCGACTTCGTCACTTCCATGCCGAGCTTGACCGGATGATGCAGGGCTGACCCGGTCTGTCGACATAACGTGAAAAGGGGGCGGCGTCAGATGACACCGCCCCCTTTTCGTTGCGACCATCGAAGGGCTTAGAATGGGCGAATGGTCACGCCGTTGTCGATCACCAGTTCGGCACCGGTGATGAAGCGGGATTCGTCGGAGGCCAGGAACACCACCAGCGCGGCCACATCGTCCGGGTGGCCGGGGGTTCCAAAGGGAAGGACGCCGGCCGGGATTTCCTGCACCTGCCCCGGGCGCCCCTCAGCCTGTTGGACCATCGGAGTCTCGATTGCGCCGGGGTGCACCGAATTGCAACGGATCTTGTAGCCTTTGACCTGAGCCATGACGGCGACCGACTTGGTCATCGAGCGCACCGCGCCCTTGGCGGCGGAATAGGCGAAGTAGATCGGGTAGCCGAGCAGCGCGCCTACTGACGACATGTTGATGATCGAGCCGCCATCGCCCTTGTTCATCAGTGGAATGGCGTGCTTCATGCCGAGGAACACGCCGTCGGTCATGATCGAATTGACCCAGCGGAACTTCTCGAGGCTGGTGTCCTCGACATCGGCGTTGAGCACGACCCCGGCATTGTTCACCAGCACGTCGAGACGGCCGAAGCGGCTTTCGATCTCTGCCAGAACGGCGACCCACTGGCCCTCGCTTGAAACGTCGAGCGCCAGCGCGATGGCCCCGTTGCCAATCTCGTCGGCTACCTTCTGTGCGCTGGCGAGGTTTACGTCAGTGACCACCACGGTCGCGCCTTCGCGGGCGAGTGCGGCGCTGTCGGCAGCGCCGAGGCCCGATGCTCCGCCCGTGACGAGGGCGACCTTGCCTTGAACTCTGCCCATATCCTTCTCCATACTTGTTCTGATTGAACTGCTGGCGATCAGGCCGCGCCGTCCTCCGAGAAGTAGTCGGGCATGCCTGCTGGCCAGATCACGCCCCACTGCGCCTGTCCGCCATCGATGATCATCAGATCGCCGTTGACGAAGCGGGCGGCAGGCGAGGCGAGATAGGCGATGGCTTCGGCCACGTCCCAGGCGTTGCCGCGCATCTTCATCGGGTTGGCCTTGTGGAAGCGGGCGAGCGCTTCTTCGGGATACATGCGGAAACCCTCGGTCTCGATCACGCCGGGGCCGATGCAATTGACGCGCACGTTGTGGGGCGCCCATTCTGTGGCGACCGTCTTGGACAGGTAAATCACGCCTGCACGTGCGGCGCAGGTGTGCGCGGCCTGCGGCATGCCGCGTTCGACATTGGCGACGATATTGATAATGTGGCCGGGCTTGCCATCGGCGCGCCAGCGCTTGGCCGCTTCCTGCATCATCCACCATGTGCCGTTGAGGTTGGTGTCGATCACCGCGAGCCAGCCCTTGCGGGAGAAATCGATGGCATCCTGCGGGAACTGGCCGCCAGCGTTGTTGACCAGTGTATCGAGCCCGCCGAAATGATCGTGGACGCCTGCGATCAGTGCCTCGACGGCGTCCGGGTCACGGATGTTGGTCGACTGGCAGAAGATGTCCTTGCCGGTGTGCTTGCTGACCAGGCTGGCGGTGCCTTCGAGCTTTTCCATGTCGCGACCACAGATCGCGACGTTTGCACCGAGCTTGGCGGCGAGGAAAGCTGCGGCCTTGCCCATGCCACTGCCGGCCCCGGTAATCAGGATCGTATGACCTTCAAGCAGGTCTTCACGGAAGATGGTGGTCTGCTGCGCCAGCGATTCGTCGTCGAGCCCGCGCCGTGGGCGGCCCGGATCGCCCGGTTCGGGACGGAAGATGCGCGGTGCATTGATGTTCGGCGCGTTCAAAGGCTCTCCCCTTGCGGTTCGATCTGGTGGTGACCCCCGTCGAACCCCCCGTCGAAACCCATTGCCCCGGAGGTTAGCGAGTTGCAATAAAAAAGACAAACAGGTTTGATTGTGTTTTTGTCACATTCGAGCATTTTGCTCGGAAGAGTGGGGTGCCAGACAACCCGAGTGATACCACGCGGCATGGCCCGTTGTTGAGTGCAAAGCCGCCCGCAGGCAACCTTTGTTGCCGTGTGCAATGATCAGTCGAGTGATGCGCGATCGTTTCAGGCCGAAGCAGGCGGGGCAAGCGCCGCGATCTGGCCCTCAAGATGCCGTAGCATCGGCTCGACTTTCCCGGCATCCATCGCCCCGGTCTGCAGGCTGATGGCCATGCCTTCGAGGATCGTCTGCGAAAGCGTCATCGCAAGGGCGAAGTTTGCCGGGGACGACGCCCATTCAGGGAAGAGCTGTTCGGCCTGGGCATTGAACTTCTCGGCAAACTCATCCTGCAAAGGCTTGAGAATGCTGGCGAGTTCGCTGTCGGTTCGGGCTGCCACGGCCAGTTCATGGAACGCAATGAAGGCCGGTTTTTGCAGCTGGCGCCAGTAGGTCTCGACGAGGTCGGTCACTTCATGGACGGGCTTGTCTGCCGCGCGGCGAAAGGCGCGCAGCCGTTTGTCGTGCAGTTCGGCGATGGCAGCCTTGATCAGGGCCGTGCCGTTCTCAAAGTGATGCATCATCGCGCCGCGCGAGAGACCGGCCTCCTCGGCCACCTTGGGCGTGGTGGTGTTGGCATAGCCATATTTGACGAGGCAGCGCACGACTGCATCAATCAGCCTGGCGCGGGTCTGCGCGGCCTTGGCGGCCTGAAGCTGCGGTCCTTTTTCGCCTGCAGGTCGTGGCTGCCTGACGGGGCGAGCGATCCGGGTACGGGAAAGTGCCATGGTGGTTCGCCTGAATACAATTTGCATGGGGCAGCGCCCCGTTCAATCTCCCGCCATAGCGCGACGGTGCGTGATTGGGCAAGAATGACGGCGCAAGGCTGATGACAGGCGTCGGGATCATCAAAAAAAGACAGATATGATTGTCTTTTTCCTGATGCCGGTTATTCTGGCTGCGACAACGAAAGGCGCCTGCGATGGCCAAGGACGCCGAAGCTGCCTGCGGGCAGGGGGATGAATGGAAGACCGGCAATCAATCTACACCATCGGTGCGATGATCAGGCAGTCCGCGCGGGCGTTCGGGCCTGCCGAGGCGATCGTCTTTCCCGACCGGCGATTGACTTACAGCGACCTGGACGCCGCTGCACGGCGCTGGGCTTCTGCGCTCATTGCGCTGGGCGTGAAGAAGGGCGAGCATGTCGGGCTGCTGATGCCAACATGCACCGGATTCATCGAGGCGTTCTGCGGAATAGCAATGGCCGGAGCCGTGGCAGTTCCGATCAACGCCCGCTATCAGGCGCACGAGCTGGCCTACCTGACCGAGGATGCCGATCTCGTGCTGCTGGTGACGGCCGGACGGCTGACCGATTCGCTCGACTTCTGCGAACGGGTCGAGGCGGCTTTGCCCTCGCTCGCAGGCCAGTCTGCAAAAGCCGGGCTGAAGCTTCCCGAGGCGCCACTGCTTCGCACGATCATTGCGCTCGATGAACACTGCTCGCCTGCAATGATGCCGCTTTCCGCAGCGCTGGCGCTGGGAGAGAGGGTCGATGTTGCTGAAGTCGAAGCGCGCATCGATGCGGTGGACCCGCAAGATACGGCGATGATTCTCTATACTTCGGGGACGACATCGAGCCCCAAGGGTGCGCTGATCTCGCACCGGGGCCAGGTGGGCAACAGCCGCAATCTCGGGCGCCGGTACGAGTGCACTGGCGCGGACAAAGTCTGGTCCCCGCTGCCGATCTTCCACATCGCCGGTATCCTGCCGATGATCATGATTCTCGATCTTGGCGGCACCTACATGACCGTCCCGCACTTCGAGCCGGGTGTGGCACTGGAGATGCTTGGCCGCGAAGGCGCGACCATCGCCTATCCGAGTTTCGTGACGATCATGCAGGACCTCATCAATCACCCCTCTTTCCGTGAGACCGATCTTTCGCGGCTGCGGGTGATGAACTCGAACTTTGCGGTGCAGCCGGCGTGGATCAAGGAAGCGGTGAAAGCCGCCATGCCGCACACGATCCAGGTGGGCACCTATGGTCTGACCGAGGCTGCCGGAACTGTGTCCACGAGCTGCCTGTCAGACAGCTACGAGACGAGGACGGAGCGTTGCGGCTATCCGCTTGATGAGTGGGAAATGCGCATCGTCGATCCCGAAACCGGTGCGGCCTGCGGCACCGGTGAGCGGGGCGAGATCGTGTTGCGCGGGCCGAACATGCTCAAGGGCTATTACAACGCACCCGAGAAGACCGCCGAAGCGCTGCGCGATGGCTGGTTCTACACCGGGGACATCGGTTCGATCGACGAGAATGGCAACGTCATGTTCCATGGCCGGACCAAGGACATGCTCAAGGTTGGTGGCGAGAACGTGGCGGCGGCAGAGATCGAGGCGATGCTGCAGAGCCACCCGGCGGTGAAGTTGGCGCAAGTCGTCGGCCTGCCCGACGAACGCTATGTCGAGGTGCCCGCAGCCTTCGTCGAACTGGCGGATGGCGCGCAGGCAAGTGAGGCGGAACTGATCGCGCACTGCAAGGGCAAGCTCGCCAGCTTCAAGATCCCGCGTCACGTGCGCGTGGTGACCGAGTGGCCGATGTCGACGTCCAAGATCCAGAAGTTTCGACTGCGCGACAGCCTGATTGCGGAGCTTCAGGCGGTTTGATCTCGGGCTTCCGACACTGTCTCAGACGGTGTCGGGGCTGCCGAAGATCACCGTTGCCTGTGCCGAGAGCGTCCCGCCATTTCCATGCGCGAGCGCGATCTTGGCGTCAGCGATCTGGTTGGCCGCTTCCCCGCGCATCTGGCGCACGGCCTCTACCATGGCGAACATGCCGTACATGCCGGGGTGGCAGCAGGAGAGACCACCGCCGTTGGTATTGACCGCCAGCGATCCCCCCGGCGCGATCCTTCCGCCTGAAACGAATGCGCCGCCTTCGCCCTTGGCGCAGAAGCCAAGGTCTTCGAGGAACAGGATCGTGTTGATGGTGAACGCGTCGTAGAGTTGGACGACGTCGATATCCGACGGCTTGACCCCGGCCATTGCCATTGCGCGGGGGCCGGATTCAGCGGCGGCGGTGACGGTCACGTCCTCGGCCTGAGTAATCGAGTTGTACCATGTCGCTGCCGCTGCGCCGAGGATCGGCACGGGAGGGCGGCGGCCATCGCGCGCACGATCCATGCGGGTGAGGACCAGCGCCGCGCCGCCATCGGTGACAAGGCAGCAATCGCGAGCGGAGATTGGTGTGCTGATCAGGCGCGCGGCGAGGCAGTCCTCGATTGTGAGCGGACCCTTGGCGAAAGCTTCGGGGTTGGTATTGGCCCACAGGCGCGCAGCGACGGCGACTTCGGCGAGATGCTCGCGCGTGGTGCCGTACTGGTGCAAGTGGCGCGCGGCGGCCAGGGCATAGAACGAAAGCGGATACATCGGTGCGTAGGGCGCGTCCCAGCGGTCAGGCTTGGCAGGCGTGGAGAGCTTGCCGCCCGAGGAGCGCTGGTTCGCGCCATAAGCAATCACCGCGCAATCGAGGTAGCCCGCATCGAGCATCATGACGGCGGTGACGAGATGGCTCATGAACGAGGCGCCGCCCGCGCGATTGTTGTCAGTGAAGCGCGGGTGGAGGCCGAGGTATTGCGCCAGCGACAGGCCGCCGAACAGGTCATCGGGCAGGGCGATGAACAGGCCGTCGACTTCGGAGAGCGCGATGCCCGCATCATCAAGCGCGAGCCTGACGGCGTTGGCGGCGATCTCCATGGTCGAATAGCCCGGTGCCTCTCCGACGCCGAATGTGGCGGCTCCGGCGACGGCAGTGCGAGCGCGGGGGAAACGGTCGCCCATCAGTCTTGGCCTCCTTCGTCGATGTCGAAAACGACGAGCGTCCCTTCGGCAATGCGGGCGCGAACGGGCATACCGATGCGCAAGGTGTCTTCGGTCACGCCTTCGACACGGCCCATCATCCTTGCGCCTTCTTCAAGATCGACCAGCACGACGTTGTAGGAAGGTTCTGGCGGCTTCTTGCGGACCCAAGTCACGCTGTACACCGTGCCGCGCCCTGAGGCTTCGAACCATTCGAGCGGACCGCCAGTGCCGGGTGCCAATTCGCGCGGCGGGAATACCGGGCTCCCGCCGCCGACCGGGCGTTGGAGCATCAGGTGACCTTCGGCGAGGGCCTCGTCCCACGCTTGCGCCGCGCCGCTCATGCGATCACCGCGCCAGTTGCGAGAAGGGCATCGATTTCATCGGGCGTGAACCCGGCTTGCGCGAGAACGGCCATGCTGTCAGCTCCAAGAGCAGGGCCAGGATCGCCGATGGCGCCTGGCGTTTCGGAGAATGCGGTGGGAATTCCGGGAAAGCGCAGGGTTCCGGCGTCGGTATCGCGCTCTTCCCAGAAGCCAGTCTGGGTCAGGTGCGGATCGTGGAGCAGGTCCTGCAACGAGGCGATGGGCGTTGCCGGAATTTCGGCATGGCGGAACAGCGCCATCCATTCCTCGGTGGTCCGCGTTTCCAGTTCGCGCGCTACCTGTGCCAGCACGGTAGAAATGTTCTCGGTGCGGCTGCGCATCGATGCGAACATCGGATGCTGCGACCATTCGGGATTGCCGAGTTCGCGGAAGAAGGCCTGCCACTGCTTGTCGTTGTAGATCATCACGCCGACGTAGCCATCAGCGGTGCGATAGGGGCGGCGCGAGGGCGAGGTGGCCCGGGGGTATTCGGGAGGGCCGAGCGGTGGCTCGAACAGCGATCCGCACAAATGCTCGACCGCAGCGAAGGAGACCATCGTCTCGAACATCGGGACTTCTATCTCTTGTCCGAGACCGGTGCGTTCGCGGGCGAAGAGCGCGGCGATCACCGCATAGGCTCCGGTCAGCCCGCTGACTTTGTCGGCGATCACATTGGCGGCATATGTCGGCACACCGCCGGAGAGGCGCGCCTGCAGATCGACAATGCCTGAGGCGGCCTGCACGATGTCGTCATAGGCCGGGTAATCGCGGTAGGGGCCATTGCGGCCATAGCCATAGAGATTGGCGTAAATGATCTTCGGGTTGGCCGCTTTCAGCGCTTCGTAATCGAGGCCGAGGCGCGCGATTGCCTGCGCGCGCATCGAGTGGATGAAAACATCTGCTGAAACGGCAAGGCGCAGCACGGCGTCACGGGCTGCCGATTGCTTGAGGTCGAGCGCAAGGCTGCGCTTGCCGCGATTGACGTTCAGGAACATCGCGCCGCGCGTGGCATCCGGGCCGGGCGGGATGGCACGCGTGGTGTCTCCGGCCGGGCCTTCGATCTTGATCACGTCCGCGCCGAGATCGGCGAATATCTGCGTGGCATAGGGGCCCATGAGCACGCTCGTCAGGTCAAGCACCCGGACGCCGGCAAGCGGTCCCTTGCCTTTTCCGCCTGTTCTCTCGCTCATCTTGGCCTATCCATGGTCATGTCCGCATGCTCGCCGGGGCGCAGGGCCCTGACGCTGGATTCGAGGAAATCGAGCAATGGCTCGATCAGGCGGTCGCCCATTGCTCCTGTTAGGCTGGCTATCCGCATGCCTTCCATAAGCGTCTGCGACAGCGCCATGGCAAGGTCAAAGCGACCCGGCTCACCTGTCCATTCAGGATAGAGTTGCCCGGCCAGCGCCTGAAACTTCTGCGCGAACTCGTCCTGCAGGGGGAGAAGAATGGCGGCAAGGCCGGGGTCCGTGCGCGCGGCCATGGCCAGTTCCTGAAAGGCGATGAAGCCCGGCTTTTGCAACTGTTGCCAATACCCGCGCACCATCGCGCGCACGTCGCCCATGTGGGCCTGCGAGGCGCGGCGGAAGGCATTGAGGCGGCGCTCGTGCAGTTCCACTATGGTCGCGCGGATCAGCGCATCGCCATTGGCGAAGTGGTGCAGCATGGCCCCGCGCGAGAGGCCGGCCTCGGCAGCGACAAGGGGCGTGACCGTGCGGGCGTAGCCGTGCTTGACTAGGCACGAGATCGTCGCCTCGATCAACCGGGCGCGGGTCGCTGCGCTCTTGCGGACCTGACGGCCCGGCTCGGGCAGAGCTGGCTGCCCGTCCGCTTCAGAGGCAATTGTCGGGACATGTGCGGGCACGGCCCGCCTTGCCATAGGCGCCATGATCTACCTGCCCGCCAATGGCGGCCTCTCCCCTTTCGCGTGGCCAGTTGCGGGCCATCGCGGCGTTGTTCATGTCGCACCATGCGGCACGTGAAAAAAGCATGCAAGCATGTTTTTTTCTTGCACTCTCCAAGCCAAGTCATATTGTGACGGCAAGGGAGAAAGGATGACGCCTGATTGCGCGCCGGAGATGGCGGCAGGGGTGTTGATATCGGCGTCGGGGCATGGTTCCGTCCGCGCCGGACTGTCCGATCTTCCGTGGTAATTCGCCAGACTGGAAAGGGCAGGTCATGGATCTCGGGCTGCAGGGAAAGAAGGCCATCGTTGTCGGCGGCGCACGCGGCATCGGCTATGCCGTGGCCGAAGTGCTGGCCCGCGAGGGCTGCGACATTGCCCTGAGCGCGCGTGGCGAAGATTCGGTCAAGGACGCGGTGGCCTCACTCTCGCGCTATGGCACCAACGTGGTCGGCAAGCCGGTCAATGTGAAGAAGGCCGACGAGTACAAGGGCTGGATGGAATGGGCCATCAAAGCGCTTGATGGCGTCGACATTCTCGTTCCGCTCAGCTCTGCAGGGGGCGGCATTGGTAGCGAGAAGTATTGGTCCAACGCCTTCGAGACCGACGTCATGGGTCCGGTCCGCGCAGTCGAGGCGGTCATCCCGCACATGACCGCCAAGGGTTCTGGCTCGATCGTGTTGATCGCCACCACGTCCGCTCTCGAGGCGATGGGCGGCCCACAGGCCTACAACGCGATGAAGGCCTCCCTCATCACTTACGGCAAGCAGCTCGCGTTGGCCCACGGCAAGGACGGCATCCGCGTCAACGTGGTTTCGCCCGGCCCGGTCGAGTTCGAAGGCGGCAACTGGGACATGATCAAGGGCACGATGGAGAAGTTCTACCAGTCGCAGCTCCGCCAGCAGCCGATGGGTCGGCTTGGGCGTCCGGAAGAGATCGCCAAGGCCATCGTCTTCCTCGCAAGCGATGCGGCGAGCTGGTGCAGCGGCTCCCACCTCGTCGTCGACGGTGCCTTCACCAACCGGACGCACTTCTGATGTGGGACACCGCACGGATGGATGTGAAGCGCGTCGTCGACGTGATCCGCGTCGATCCGGCGGATTGCACCGGGCGCACGCCGGTTGAGAAGGCGCCCGATCCCGATCTTGGCACTGACATCATCCCGGCCGAGCGCTACTATTCCGAAGCGTTCATGAAGCTCGAATGGGAGCGGGTGTGGACCAAGGTCTGGCTGCTGGGCGGCCGGGCTGACGACATCCCCAATCCGGGCGACTACATCTGTACCGACATCGGCAAGGAGTCCGTGCTGATCGTGCGCCAGCACGACGGCTCGATCCGCTGCTTCCCGAATGTCTGCCTGCATCGCGGCAACCGGTTGCGGCCGGAAGGCATCGGCAACGCCGAGCAGTTCCGCTGCATGTACCACCACTGGACCTACGGGCTGGATGGCAAGATCGAACGCCTGCCAGACCTGTGCACGTTCCAGCAGGGCGGGCCTCCGGGCATGACCCTGCCGAGTCTGCCTTGCGTGGAATGGAACGCGTTCGTGTGGTTCTCGCTGAACCCCGAGGTCGAGCCGTTCGATGACTTCATTTCGCCCCTCAAGGAGCATCTCGAGCCTTATCACCCCGAGCGCATGGCGTGGAAGCGCGATGTGACGGTGGAGTGGGATTGCAACTGGAAGGCGTCGGTCGATGCCTTCAACGAGACCTACCACGTGCAGGGCATCCACCCCCAGCTGTTGTGGTATCTTGATGACGTGAACGTGCAGATCGACTGCTACGAACGCCACAACCGCTACCTCATTCCCTTCGCCACGATCTCGCCACGCGTGGCCATGCCGAGCCAGATTCCGCCCGCGATCGACGAGATCATGCGCAATGCCGGCATGGATCCGGCAGAATACGAAGGCCGCGTCAGCGACATCCGGCGCGACGTACAGCTGTTCAAACGCAAGCATGGGCCGGCGCAGGGCAAGGACTATTCTGCGCTGAACGATGACCAGTTGACCGACGACTATCACTACATGATCTTCCCCAACGTCGCGCTCAACGTCCACGCCGATGACATCCTGATGTTCCGCCAGCGCCCGCACGCGACCGACCCCAACAAGATGCTCTACGACGTCTGGGTGTTCGAGCTGGTGCCCGAAGGCGAGGAGTGGCCCGAGCGCGTGAAGCACCGGCGCTTCAAGCATGGTGACCGCAGCATCGGACAGGTACTCGATCAGGATGCCTACAACCTGCCGACGGTCCAGCTCGGCATGAAGAGCGACAGCTTTCCCGGTCTGTGGATCGGCGAGCAGGAACTGCGCATCCGGCACTTCCACAAGGTGCTGGACGACTACATCTATGGCCCCGGCGGCAAGGGCCCGGGCGACATCTGAGAGGAACAGGCATGTTGCAACTGGCCCATGACCAGCTGCTGGGCGCCTATCGGCGCATGAGCACGATCCGCGCGTTCGAGGAACGTCTGCATGACGAGATCAAGACGGGCGAGATTGCCGGGTTCACCCATCTCTATGCCGGGCAGGAAGCGGTCGCAGTGGGAATCTGCGATCAGCTGACGGTTGAGGACATGATCGTTTCCACCCATCGCGGCCATGGCCACTGTATCGCCAAGGGCTGCGACGTGAAGGGCATGATGCTCGAAATCTATGGCCGCGCCGATGGACTTTGCAAGGGTCGTGGCGGCTCGATGCACATTGCCGATCTGGACGTCGGCATGCTGGGCGCCAACGGCATCGTCGGCGGCGGTGCGCCGCAGGCGGTAGGGGCGGCTCTGGCGGCCAAGGTCGATGGCAAGGGCCGCGTCGGCATTGCCTTTTCGGGCGATGGCGCTTGCAACCAGGGCACGACCTTTGAGGCCATGAACCTTGCTGTTGTGACCAAGGCCCCGGCAATCTTCGTGTTCGAGAACAATCACTATTCCGAACACACCGGCTTCGAGTACGCCGTCGGCACGTCGAGGGACATCGCCAGCCGTGCCGAGGCGTTCGGGATGAAGGTCTGGCGCGCCAACGGCTGCGACTTCTTCGATACCTACGAGCAATTCCGGGACCTGCTGGAATACGTGCGGGCGGGACATGGCCCGGCAGCCATCGAGCTGGATACCGAGCGGTTCTACGGCCACTTCGAGGGCGATCCGCAGCGCTATCGCGGCCCCGGCGAACTCGACCGCATCCGGGACGAGCGCGATTGCCTCAAGGCTTTCCGCAAAGTGGTGACCGAAGCGGGCCTGCTGACCGCTGCGCAGCTCGACGAGATCGACGAGGAAGTGCGCATCCTGATCGACGAGGCCGTGGCCGATGCCCGCGCTGCCGCCGATCCCGACCCGTCGACCGTCGCTGACGACGTCTACGCCGAATACTACTGAGGGTTTGCGATCATGGCTGTGATGAACATTCGCGAGGCTATCCTGCGCACCCTCCACGACGAAATGGAGCGGGATGGCGACATCATGCTGCTGGGCGAGGATATCGTCGGCGGCAATGGAACTGCGGGTGGGCCTGAGGCCATCGGCGGCATCTGGGGCACGACGACCGGCCTGTGGGAGAAGTTTGGCCCGAACCGGGTGATCGACACGCCGATTTCCGAAAGCGCCATTGTCGGTGCAGCAGCAGGTGCCGCGCTTGCAGGCAAGCGGCCGGTGGCCGAACTGATGTTTGCTGACTTCGTGGGCGTCAGCCTTGACCAGCTCTGGAACCAGATGGCCAAGTTTCGCTACATGTTCGGCGGCAAAACCAAGTGCCCCGCAGTGGTGCGCATGGTCTATGGCGCAGGCATGCAGACGGCGGCGCAGCACAGCCAATCGGTCTATGCACTGCTGACCGCGATGCCCGGGCTCAAGGTCGTGCTGCCCACCACGCCCGCCGATGCCAAAGGGCTTTTGACTGAAGCCCTGCGCGGCGATGACCCGGTGATGTTCTTCGAGCACAAGGCGCTCTACGGCGTGAAGGGCGAAGTGCCCGACGGCGAATATCGCATTCCATTCGGACAGGCGCGCATGGTGCGCGAAGGTGGCGATGTTACTGTCGTCGCTTGCGGGCGCATGGTCGGATTTGCCGAGAAGGCTGCTGACAAGCTGGCAGCAGACGGCATTGGTGTCGACCTGATCGACCTGCGCACGACCAGCCCGATGGACGAGGACGCGATCCTCGATTCGGTGGAACAGACCGGACGCCTCGTGGTGGTCGACGAGAGCCCGCCGCGTTGCAGTCTTGCCGCCGACATATCCGCTCTGGTTGCGACCCGCGCCTTCACCAGCCTCAAGGCGCCGCCAGAGATGATCACCGGCCCCCATGCACCGATCCCGTTTTCGCGGGTGCTCGAGCGGGCATGGCTTCCGTCCCCGCAGACGATCGAGGGCGCGGTTCGTCGCACCCTCGCGTTTCGCTGAGCAGGAGCCGGGACATGGCCAAGCTCAAGGCGTTCACCATGCCCAAGTGGGGCATCGAGATGGCCGAAGGTACGATCGCGGAGTGGATGGTTGCGGAAAACGCGCCCTTCGCGCGCGGCACCGTGCTGACCCTGATCGAGACCGACAAGATCACAAACGAGGTCGAGGCCGAGGCGGATGGTCGCTTCGTGCGAATACTGGCCAAGGCTGGCGCGACCTACCCCGTGGGCGCATTGCTGGCCGTATTGTCTGATGGCGGCGAGGCCAGTGCGCAGGAAATCGACGCCTTGATCGCCAGCTTCCGGCCTTCGGACACGAGCTTCGATCCGGATGCAGGAAGCGCGGCGGCCGAGGAGATCGAGGTGCCGCAAGATCTGGCGATCAGTCCTGCGGCGCTCGAACAGGCCAAGGCGCTTGGCGTCGATCTCGCGTCGGTCAAAGGCTCGGGCCGCAACGGACGGATTTCTGCGCAGGACGTGCATGTGGCTGCGCGAGGCACTGCGGAGCCGGAACTGGTCGGCGTGCTGCCGTTCCTGCCCGAAGGCCCGGTCATGGCAACGCCCGTGGCGCGGCGTCTGGCAGTGCTGCACGAGCTTGATCTGGCGAAAGTGGCCGGAACCGGCCCACGCGGGCGGGTGCGCAAGGCTGATGTGCTTGCGGCGATTGCCAACATTGCACCGCCAGTTGTCGAAGCGCCGCCCCCACCGCCAGCTTCCGCAGTGGCGCCTCCGCTGGTGAGCGCCGCGCCCGAGATCGTGCCGATGTCCTCGATGCGCCGGACCATCGCGCGCAGGCTGACCCAGTCCAAGCAGGAAATTCCGCACTTCTATGTCCGCCGACGCGTCCGCGCGGATCGTTTGCTCGCCCATCGTGCGGCGAGCAGCGGCGAGAAACCCAGCGTCAACGACTACCTGATCCGCGCCTGTGCGCTGGCGCTGCTGGAAGTGCCTGCGGTGAACATTCAGGTCCACGGCACCGACATTCACAGCTTCGGGCAGGCCGATATCTCGGTGGCCGTAGCGACCGACCGGGGCCTTGTGACGCCCATCGTGTTCGGCGCCGACGAGCTTTCGCTGGGCCAGATTGCGGGGGCGATGAAGGCGCTTGCGCAAAAGGCCCGCACTGGAAAGCTCCGACCGGAAGAGATCAGCGGCGGCAGCTTCTCGCTGTCCAACCTTGGCAGCTTCGGGGTGGAACAGTTCGACGCGATCATTAATCCGCCGCAGGGCGCGATCCTCGCGGTCGGTACTGCACGGCCCGAGCCGATCGACGATGATGGGGCAATCCGCATCGTGCCCGTGCTCAACCTTTCATTGAGCTGCGATCACCGTGCCATTGACGGCGCGGATGCGGGCCACTTCATGGCGGCGCTTGCGCGGCTGATCGAGCAGCCCGGCCTGCTCGCCTGACCGGAGAAGACCGATGAACTTTGCCCTGACCGAAGAGCAGCGCCAGCTGCAGGAAGCCGCGCGCGCATTCGCCCGCGCCGAGCTTCCCGCCATTGCCGCAGAATGCGAGCGCGACAACAAGCCGCCCAGCCATGCACTGATCCGGCGTTATGCGGAAATGGGATTCCTCGGGATCAACGTCTCGTCCGTCCTTGGCGGGCTCGGGCTCGGCAATGTCGAAGCGCTGGTCGTGCTGGAGGAGTTTGCCAAGATTTCCTCGGCGGTCGCGTTCCCGATCTTCGAATCCTCGGTCGGCCCGGTGCGTGCGATTGAGCATTTCGGTTCGGATGAACTCAAGCGCCGCGTGGTGCCTCAGGTCTGCGCGGGCGAGATGGTTGTGGCTGTGTCGATGTCGGAGCCCGATGCTGGCAGCGCGCTCACCGATCTCAAGACGCGGGGCGAACTGCGCGGCGACCGGATCGTGCTCAATGGCACTAAGCGCTGGTGCTCAGGCGGTGGGCATGCTGATGCCTATGTGGTCTATTGCCGCCTGTCAGATGCGCCAGGTGCCAAGGGCATCGGAGCCGTTCTGGTCGAGAAGGACGCACCGGGCTTGACCTTTGGTCCCAACGAACAGCTGATGGGCTTTCGTGGCGTGCCTTCGTCCGATCTGAACTTTGACGACTGCGAGATCCCGGCGGACAACGTGATCGTGCCGGCAGGTGGCTTCAAGCAGTTGATGGAAGCCTTCGACCTCGAACGCTGCGGCAATGCGACGATGGCATTGGGCCAAGCCTCGGGCGCGCTCGAGGACGTCTGTGCCTATGTTCAGGAGCGCAAGCAGTTTGGCAAGCCGATCGTCGAATTCCAGGCGGTGCAGCTCAAGCTTGCCGAGATGCACATGAAGGTGGAGGCCGCGCGCCTGCTGATCTGGCGCGCAGCATCGCTGGCCCAGGATGGGCTGCCCTCGGTCCTGCACAGCTCCACGGGCAAGTGCTTTGCGAACACCATCGCCCGCGAGGTGACCGGGGACGCCATGCAACTGATGGGTGCCTACGGCTATTCCAAGGACTTCCCGATGGAGCGCCGCTTGCGTGACAGCTGGGGTTGGGGAATTGCGGGCGGGGCCATCGATATCCAGAAGACCAACATCGCCGGAGCCATGCTCGGCCGTCGGTTCGACCAACGGCGCTGAAGGGAGGCTTTCGATGAAGCTCTTGCACATCATGGGCAGTCCGCGCGGAGCTCGTTCGCGCTCGGACATGGTGGCGCGACACCTCATCGAAAAGCTTGCGCCTGACGAGATCGAGGCGCTCGATCTTGCCAGCGCGAGCCTGCCTCGGTTCGACGGGACGACGATCGAAGGGCGCTACGACCTGATCGAGGGGCGCGAAGTGCGCGCCGAAGTGGCGGAGGCGTGGGATGGCATCGGCCGCACGGTCGAACACTTCCTGTCGTTCGATACTTACGTGTTCAGCGTGCCGATGTGGAACTTTGGCGTGCCTTGGCGGCTCAAGCAGTACATCGACGTGCTGACCCAGCCGGGCCTTGCCTTTGCGGTCGGGCCGGAAGGCGTGGTGGGTCTGGCTGCAGGCCGCAAGGCAATTCTGGTCTGCTCTGGCGCGCTTGATATCCGACCGGGCCAGCCCGGCGCCGAGTTCGATTTCCAGACAGCGTTCATGAGGTCTTGGCTGGGCTTCATCGGCGTTACCGACATTCACGAAGTGCAGGTGCGTCCGACCTATGGTTCCCCCGAGCAGGTCGAGGCGGCGATGCAGCGCGGTTATGCGGACGCTGATGCCTTGGCCGAGGCCCTAACGCGGCCCTCTCGGGTATAGACGAGGTTGATGCTTTCAAACGTCACGCACTCGGTGCCGTCTTCCAGCAGAACGGCGTAGCGGGTCACAGCCGTGCCGCGCTCTTTGCCGCTGCGTGAGGGTTCAAGGGACAGGATTTCGCTGGTGACGTGGATCGTGTCGCCTGCGCGGACGGCGCGTTTCAGGCGCAGGTGTTCCCAACCGACGCCGCAGACGAAGTCGATGTCGCTGTTGATGGTGTGATCGAGCTGTCGCCACATCGCGAGCACGTGGATGCCGCTGGCGACGACCTGTCCGAACACCGATGCGCGCGCGGCTTCGGGATCGGTGTGGAACCACTGGGGGTCATAGGCGCGGGCGAAAGTGACGATCTCGTCTTCGGTCACGGTATGCGAATAGGACATGCGCTTCTCGCCGACGAACAGATCTTCGAAACAGCGCCATGGGGTGCCGAGGGGCGAGAGATCGTTCCCGCTCATGCCGAAGCTGCCTTGCGCGCAGCGCGCACAGAGGCCGCGATTTCGGCGTTGGTGGGATTGCGCCGCAAGGTAAGGCCACCGTTCACCTGCAAGACCTGGCCGGTCATGAAACAGGAGTCGCTGGCAAGCCATGCGACTGCTTCGGCGATGTCCTCGCTCGTGCCGACCCGGCCGAGCGGATACTCGCGCGCGAAGGCTTCTATCAGGCCGGGGGTGGTGCTGGCCTTGCCGGTCATCGGGGTGACTGTGAAGCCCGGCGCGACCGAGTTGGCCCTGATACCGCGGTGGCCGAACTCGTTGGCAATGCAGCGGATCACGTGATCGGTCCCGGCTTTGGTGCCCATGTAGGCGGCATGGTCCTCCAGCATGATCGAGGCCGTGGCCGACGAAATCTGGATCAGCGAACCGCCATCGCGCATGACCCGCAATACGGACTGATAGAACAGCATCGAGCCAGTCATCTGCAACGCCACCATGCGTTCGATTTCTTCGCGCGTGGTATCAAGGAACGGCTTGAGCAGGCCCCAGCCGGTGGCGTTGACGGCAATGTCCAGACCGCCGAAATGCTCGACCGCCTGATCGGCGAGGCGGGCGAGGTCGTCTTCGCTGGTGATGTCGCAACGGCTGACAGCGAGTCCGCCGATCTCCACTGCCAGCTCTTCAAGCGCTTCGGGCGCGCGTCCGGCTACGACCACTTTCGCGCCCTCGGACGCCAGCTTGCGCGCGATGATCTGGCCCATGTTGTCTCGGTTGGCAGCGCCAAGCACCACCGCAACCTTGTCGTCGAGCGCAGGCACCGTCAGTCGTGCTCGACGAAGGGCGCGAGAACCGGTTTGACCCGTGCCGCCTCCGGCACGCGGTCGATGCCGATGCGGCGGTCGAGCTCTTCGTGCCAGTGGTAGATGCGGCGCTCCTGATAGTTGAGCGACATGCCGGTGAAGCCGGGGCCTTCGACCGATTCCTGGATCTGCGGAGCGAACTGGAGGTCTTCGTAGAGAATGCGCTCCCAGTTCTTGATCCGAGTTTCCCACAAGGGGTGGGGGTTGGCAGGGTCGTGATCGGGCGCGACCCAGCTGGAGACAACGCGGGTGCGGCGCGTGCCCAAGGGCCAGAATTGCAGCAGTGGAATGCCGGTGGGGGCAGGCGGCATCACGAAGTTCGGGTAGATGTGATAGCTGATGTTGTTGGTGGCGGTGAACTCGGAAACCGTCGGGATTTCAGGCATGCCCTTGGTGCCCGGATCGACCCAGTCCGGACGGCGGTTGGGCGTCACCATGCGGCTGTGACCGTTGGGCCAGAGCGTAACGATCATCGCGCGGTGGTCGAGGAAGCGGTCCACCGTGTTCTCGTGGATCGACTTGAGGTGATAGACTTCGAGAAACGCGTCGAGCAGGACCTTGACGTTGCAATCGACCTCGTAGCTGCGGCTGTCGACGAGGCGCAGCGTTTCTAGCTGCAGTTCCTCAAGCTGTGCCGCCATCGGGCCGATATGCTCGATCAGCGGCTGGGCATCGGGATCGCAATTGAGGAAGATCAGCGAGCCGAGCAGTTCGCAGCGCACCGCACTAAGCGAATGGCAGGCCATGTCGAATTCGGGAAAGTCGCGCTTGTCGCGCACGGCGGTCAGCTTGCCGTCGAGCGTGTAGCTCCAGCCGTGATAGCCGCAAACAAAGCCGCGCGATGTGCCGGCGTCTTCCTTTACCAGCGGCGCGCCGCGATGCTTGCAGGTGTTGTAGAACGCCTTGATCTCGCCCGACATGGTGCGGCAGACGACGATGGGCGTGCCAGTGTTCCGGGTCAGGAACCATGATCCGGGTTCGGGCAGTTGATCGACATGTCCGGCATAGAGCCAGGCCTTGTTCCACATGCCGGTACGCTCAAGCTCGAGGAAATCCGGATCGACATAGCGCGCGGCTGGTACGGTCGGCAGCGCCGGGAAGCCTTCGGGTGGATCCTTGCGATCACGCTCCCAGTCCATGCGGGCAAGGTCATTGGCGTGTCCACGGCTGGCGGCCAGATCAAGCATTCTTCCCACTCCGCTGCAGCTTATCGCTCTGCACAACAAAAAACAGACATGTATGCTTGTAAATGACACAGATGGTATATGCAAGCTCTACAAAAATATCATAATAATCATATGCTTGAATAGATATCCGGGCGAGGATGTAGAGTCGCGGAACGGGCAATTCCCGGCCTTGTGCGTCGGCTGGGAGCAGGGCATTGTCAGGAGGAATCGGGAGAGAGCCATGGATATCCTGTCAGGCATATTTCACCACGGATTGATCGTCGACGATATCAATGTGTCGATGGCACAGATGACCGCTGCGACCGGGATCGAATGGACGCCCGTGCGGGCGTTTGATCCCCTGCCCGTCTGGACGCCTGAACATGGCCGGGGCGAGGCGCGGCTTCGCGTGGCTTATGCCAGACACGGTTCAGTGCGTCTGGAACTGGTCGAAGCGGAGGCCGGAACGCCCTATGATTTGCTGCGCGCCATCGACCGTTCGCACATCGGTGTCTGGGTGGACGATGTGGGCGATGGCGTGGAGCAACTCTGTACGCAGGGCTGGCGGGTGCTCGTGGCAGGAGCGTCACCGCGTCACCGCCATGGGGCGATGACTTATCTGGTGCGCGATGGCGGCCCGGTGATCGAACTGGTTGCGCGTTCGCTCATGCCGATGATGCAGGAGTGGTGGGACAGCTGATCGTTTTCAGAACGGGATGTCGTTGCCGTCCCACGCTATGAGATTGCCGGACCGTTCGGGCGTCAGGCCCTCGATGACGTCAAGCAGGTGTCTGGCGGAGCGCTCGGGCGTGAACAGCTTTTCGGTGGGGACGCCGCGCTGGAACGGGCGGGACAGTGGCGTATCGACGGTGCCGGGATGGAGCGTTACCGCGACGACCTGAGGATGGGTGCGCGACAGTTCTATCGCGAGGTTGCGGAACAGCATGTTCAGCGCGGCCTTGGAGGCCCGGTAGGAGTGCCAGCCGCCGAGGCGATTGTCCGAGATCGATCCTACGCGCGCGGAAATGGCGGCAAGCACGGCGCGGCGGTCTCTTGGCAGCAGCGGAAGGACATGGCGGGCAATCGATGCAGGGCCGATCGCGTTGATCGCGAACATTTCTGACATGCCTGCTGCATCGAGCGCGCGCCATGATTTCTCCGGACCCGTGCCGTCCTGTCTTACCAGACGTCCCGTCGCGATGATCACGAGATCGAGCATTCCGCCAATGTCTGTGCATGCGGTTGCGATGGAGGTTTCATCGAGCAGATCAAACTGGTGCGGAATGATCTTGCCGTTTGCGGGCACAGGCAACCGCGCCAGAGCGTGGACTTCGCCGACGTCGACGCGCTCGGCAAGAAGGGTGGTCAGGGCAGCGCCGATCCCGCCACTTGCGCCAAACACGGCGCAGCGTTTCATGCATGTCATCATGCCGTTGATGGACCTGTGGGAGCGCTCCGTCGATATGGCCCAAGGCGCTGCGCTGTGTTGCGGGTATAAGACAGCTTGCGCGTGATCGCGCGAGATACCATGTTGCCAGCACACCCTGTTGAACGCGTCCATTACCGAAAGTCCAATAACGATGGCTTCGACCCAGACTGAAACCGCCACGATGAGCCCGATTACCCTGACCCCGCCCGATCCGGTGCCGGTGGTCGCGCCCGCACAGGCGGCAGGGCTGGTGCCGGTTTCGGACGAGAATCGCTCCAAGCTGGAAGCAAAGGTCGATGCTTTCGTTGCCGACCTCGTGTCGGTCGATGCGCAGAGCCCAGAGTTCGGCAAGAAGGTTGACCAGCTGACCAACATGGGGCGCAAGGAGATTGCGCAGGCTGCGGGGATGTCGAACCGGTTCCTCGACCGGCCGATCCGCGCGATGGACAAGGATAGCGGCGTTGGTGCCGATCTGGCCGCGCTGCGCCGCACGATCGAGGATCTCGATCCGGGCCGTCAGGGCAACCTGTCGTCGGGCCGCAAATTCCTTGGCATCATCCCCTTCGGCAACAGCCTGAAGAAGTACTTCGACGGCTACACCTCGGCGCAGGGGCACATCAGGGCGATCCTCGAACGCCTTGCCTCGGGCAAGGACGAGCTGTTGATGGACAACGCAGCGATCGACGTTGAGCGGCAGAAGCTGTGGGAAGCGATGGGCAACCTCGAGCAGATGATCCACATCTCAAACACGCTCGACGCCAAGCTCGAGGAGGCCGCCGCCGATCTCGATCATACCGATCCGGCCAAGGCCAAGGCGATCCGCGAGAGCGCGCTGTTCTACACCCGCCAGCGCACGCAGGACCTGCTGACGCAGATGGCGGTGACGGTGCAGGGCTATCTCGCGCTCGATCTGGTCAAGAAGAACAACGTCGAGCTGGTCAAGGGCGTGGACCGCGCCAGCACGACGACGGTGGCGGCGTTGCGCACGGCAGTGACGGTTGCGCAGGCGATGACCAACCAGCGGCTGGTGCTGCAGCAGATCACGGCGCTCAACACCACGACCGCCAACATGATCGATTCCACCGGCAAGCTGCTGCGCGAGCAGACCGGCAAGATCCACGAAATGGCGGCGTCGAGCACGATTCCGCTGGAGACGCTGCAGCGCGCCTTCCAGAACATCTACGATACGATGGACACGATCGACACCTTCAAGCTCAAGGCTCTGGACGCGATGAAGCAGACGGTGACGACGCTTTCGGGCGAGGTCGAGAAGTCGAAGGGCTATATCGCGCGGGCGGAAGGCGCGGCTCAGGCGAAGCTCGCGGGGCCCGAGACCTCGCCACTGCTGACGCTGGAGGGCTGAGCGGCGAATGGCCAATTCCCCTGCACACGAAAGCGATCGTATTCTGGAACAGGCGCGCTCTTCGCTTGTCCGCCAGCAGGCGGGCGGGCGACGGAGCATTGGCAAGCGGTCTGCGGAACTGAAGCGCCAGCATTTCGGCAAGAAAGCCGCGCGCATGGCGATGTCGGTCGGCGTGCTGATCGTTGGCGCGATGGTGGCGGGGATTATTCTCAACGGTATCGGAATTACCGGCGTGATGGTGCTTGGCCTCGCCATCGTGGCGGCGCTGTGGTTCTTCGCCACATTTCCGAAGATGAAGGTGCCGGAGCTTTCGGCGCTGAACACCGGCGATGTGCGCACGATGGTCGGGCGGACCGAGCTGTGGCTAGAGGCGCAGCGGCCCGCGCTGCCTGCGCCTGCGGTGCAGCTGGTGGACCAGATCGGCGTGCAGCTTGACGGGCTTGGGCTGCAGCTTGAGGGTATCGATCCGGCAGAGCCTGCCGTTGCCGAAGTGCGCAAACTGGTGGGCGAGCATTTGCCCGGCATGGTCGAAAGCTATCGCAAAATCCCGCAAAACCTGCGACGCGAGGAGCGGGGCGGGCGCAATGCGGATCAGCAACTGGCCGATGGTCTGGGCAAGATCAGCAAGGAAATTGACGAGATTGCGCGTCAGTTGGCTGCTGGCGACCTCGATGCCCTGGCCGTGCGCGGACGGTATCTGGACTATCGCTACGGCGAGGGTCTAGAGGCTGCGCCCCAGCTTGAAGCTCCGAAGGGTCCTTGAGATGCGCATCGCCATTCCTCACTCGCTCGATCACGACGAAGCGCGCAGGCGTCTGCGCGAAAAGGCAGCGCAGGCTGCTGCCAAGGCCGAGGGCATGGCAAAGGTGACGACCAGCTTCAGCGACGACGACCACATGGTCATGACCGTCAGCGCGATGGGCTATACGCTCGACTGCGGGGTGGAGCTGGCCGAGAAGGAACTGGTAGTCGAAGTCGACATCCCCGCCAGCCTCGGCTTTGCCAAGCGCATGATCGAGGGCATGATCCGAGAAAAGAGCGAGAAGCTGCTGACTTGAGGTGGATCAGATATCCCGCTCAAGCTCCAGCAGCTCCTGTGGCAGGCGCAGTGAGTTTGCGGCTATGCGCGTTTCCATGAGCAGGTAAACCAGCGCCGTCATCAATAGCGCGATTGCCACCGAGAAGGTGAGGCCGGTGAACGCGCCGGTCTCCAGATTGGTCATCTCGCCTATGAACAGCGAGCCGACCGTGACGCCGATGGCGAGGCCAGAGATCACCAGCAGCAACAGCGCGCGGCCAATCAGGTGGATGCGCCGGTCGACGTAGCGGATCTCGATCACCACGACATCATGTTCGCGCCCGGTGGTGGTGGCATGCTGGGCCTGCAGGGTGCGTGAACGATCGACGATGCGACCAAGGCGCGTCGTGAGGATGTTCATGATGTTGCCGATGGCGACGAGCACAAAGACAGGGGCCAGCGCTAGCTGGATGGTCTGGGCGATCACGCCGGTGTGGGCGGCAGTCATGGTGTTTCTCGCTGGGGCACGGGGTCGTTTGCCACGAGGTGCCGGTGCGCGGCAAGCAGGATACGTCTGCGCCCGGATTATGCTTCGCGCCGCCACCTGCGCGACAGAATCGTGCTGGCGCGCCGGCATCTTCGATAGGATACGCCGCTCGCGAGTCATAAGCTGGTCATGCCGGGACGCTCCGGCCAGACAGTCCGGAGGTCGCCCCGATGCGCAGGATTTCCCGTTACATTTCAGCAGGCTTGGCGGCAGCAACGCTCGCTGCGGCGATTACCTCGACATCCGCGCAGGCGCACGCGATCTGGTTTGCGCAGCGGGCACGGCAACTGGCGCTGGTCTATGGCGTGGGTGCCGACGATCTCGATGCGGTCAAGCGCCTGCCGTTGGTCAAGTCGGTCAAGGGCTTCGACGCGGACGGCATGCCCGTGAACACGTCCCTGCGCGCCGCAGGTGCGATCCCCGTCGTCGACAGCGACGAGCCGGTGGCCATCGTGGCGGCGGAAATGGACTACGGCATCTGGAGCAAGGACGCTGCAGGCGAGTGGCACAACAAGGCGCGCGATGAAGTGCCGGGGGCGACGGTCAGCGAGCACAATTTCAAGTATGCCCTTCACCTGACTCAGCTTCCGACCAAGCCGGTTCCGCTTATCGATACGCTGAGGCTACAACTCGTACCGGCCAGCACCGCCATCCCCCAGAACATGGGCGAGGCGATCAAGGTGCGCGCGTTCTACGACGGCAAGCCCAAGGCCGGGGTCGAGGTGATGGAAGACTACGTCAATGATCCCGACCAGATGCCGGTGAAGACCGATGCCCAGGGTTTCGCGACGGTCAAGGTCCGCAATCAGGGTCTCAACGTGTTGATGGCGATCTATGTCGGGCCGAGCGACAACCCGGCGAAGTATGCAAGCATGGAGTATCGCTCCTCGCTGTCGTTCGTGCTGCCGCACAAGCCTGAGTGAGCTGATTTCAGGGAGTTTGATATCATGAAGACCATTTCTATCGCGCTGGTCTTTGCGCTTGCTGCAGTATCCACGACGGCGTTGGCACATGGGTCCACCAAGCCTCGCCATGGTGGGATCACGCAGGTCTCTGGCGAGATGGTGATCGAGCTCGTGCGCTCGGCCAGCGGCGTTGATGTGTATGTCGTCGAGGAAGAAGAACCGGTTGCAGCAGCAGGCCTTGATGGCAGGCTCACCGTGACGGCGGGCAATGCCAAGCAGGCGGTTGTGCTCGTCCCCGGCGATGGCAATCTGCTGCGTGCACCGGGTCTTGCCGTGCCAGGCGGGGCAAAGGTGGTCGTGGCGCTTACGGGCAAGGCCGACGGTGCCAAGGCCTTCGCCACGTTCGACGTGAAGTAAGCCGGAAACGGGAAGGGGGAGAGCATGACCACGATCACCGCCGAGAGCCAGTCTTTCGCACCAGCGGTTGCCGCACCGGCCAACCCGGCTGTGGCCCGCACCCGATTGCTGGCTATCGATGCCCTGCGTGGGCTGGTCATGCTGTTCATGCTGGTCGACCATGTGCGCGAGACGTTCTTCCTGCACTTGCAGGTGACCGATCCGGTCGATGCCAACACCACCGATCCAGGCCTGTTCTTCACGCGCCTGCTCTCGACATTCTGTGCACCGACGTTCGTTGCCCTGACGGGGCTTTCGGCCTGGCTCTACGGCCAGTCGCACACCAAGAAGGAGGTTAGCGAATTCCTGCTCAAGCGCGGGCTGTTCCTGATTTTCCTCGAGCTGACCGTGATCTGCCTTGCCTGGCCGACGCAGACTTTCGAGTTTCCGCCGGCACGCTTCTGGCTGCAGGTGATCTGGGCGATCGGGATTTCGATGGTCGCGCTTTCTGCATTGATCTACCTGCCGCGCAAGGGCCAGTTCGCGCTGGGCCTTGCGATCGTGGGCCTGCACAACCTGCTCGACGGGATCGTGCTGACGCCGCAAGACAGCGGCTATGCGATCTGGTCAGTATTGCACCAGCGCACCGTGATCGACCTCGGCATGGGGCTTACGGCCAAGACGACCTATCCGGTCCTGCCGTGGATTGGCGTGATTCTGCTCGGCTACGCCTGTGGGCCCTGGTTCGGCAAGGGCAGCGATCCTGCCCTGCGTTTGAAGCGGCTTATCAGGCTCGGCATCGGGATGATCGTTGCCTTCGTGGTGATCCGTTATGCCAACGTCTATGGCGACAAGCCGTGGTTCGTGGCCGAGAGCCAGCTGCGTACGGTGATGAGTTTCCTTGCGCTGACCAAATACCCGCCTTCGTTGCTCTTTCTGCTGCCGACGGTGGGGATGGGTGTGCTGCTGCTCGCGCTGTTCGAGAAGTATCAGGATAGTGCGATCCTGCCACATCTGGCCTATCTGGGTGGCGCGCCGATGTTCTTCTACATCCTTCACCTCTATACCTTGAAAGCGATCTATCATGTCGCGCTGGCGCTCTACGGGCCGGTCAAGGGCACAGTGTTTGGTGTCGACAACCTTTCGACCGTGTGGATCTGGGTCTTCGCACTGATTGTGCCGCTTTATCTGCCGACGCGCTGGTTTGCAGGGTTCAAGCAGCGCCGCAAGGACATCTGGTGGCTCAAGTATCTGTAACGGCACAGGAACGCCGTGAACAAGGAAGGCCGGGGCGAAAGCTCCGGCCTTTTCGTGGCGCAATGCGTCAAATCCGGGACGGCACAAAACGCCCCTGTCACGCCGTTTTCACAATTATAATCCGCTGAAACCGCTTCCTTCGACGCAACATTCGCATGAGGGGGCATAGCCTCGGGACATAACAGAACAAGACGCAGGACGGCTCAGACAATCGAATTCCCTTGAGTGTCATGATACAATGTTACATGGCGTGGCGGGGATCGTGAATGCACATCACAGATGAGGGGTGAAGTTGCGATGAAGACTATGTCCGCTGTAAAGGGCGCGCTGATTGCCGGCGTGGCCATGGGAACGATGCCGATGGCAGCTTGGGCGCAATCCGCCGCCGCTGCCGAAGAGGAAGCGGCTCCGGCCGAGGAAATGGTCGTCGTCGGCCAGCGCCAGCAGTATCGGGGTGACGTGCCGCTTTCGGCGATCCCGCAGTCGGTTCAGGTGCTTGACGCCAAGACCCTGCAGGACCTCAATATCACGCGGCTGGAAGGCGCGCTGGAACTTGCCAGCGGCATTGCCAAGCAGAACAACTTCGGCGGCCTTTGGGATGCCTTTGCCGTTCGCGGCTTTGCGGGCGACGAGAACTTCCCGTCGGGCTTCCTGGTCAACGGCTTTAACGGTGGCCGCGGCTACGGCGGGCCGCGTGATGCTTCGAACATCGAAAAGATCGAAATCCTGAAGGGCCCGAATGGTGCGGTGTTCGGGCGTGGCGAACCTGGCGGCACGGTCAACATCACCACCAAGAAGGCACGTACTGACGATACCTTCGGGTCCTTTGCCGCATCGGGCGGCAGCTGGAACACTTATCGTGGCGAAGCTGACATCAACGTCGCCATCAACGACAAGCTGGCCATTCGCGTCAACGGCGCCGCCGAAGACGGCGACAGCTTCCGCGATGTCGTGAACCACACCAAGTTCGTGGCCTCGCCCTCGATCCTCTACAAGCCGACCGACAGCACAAGCCTTTCGTACGAGATGGAGTTCGTCGACAACAAGGTGACGTTCGATCGCGGCATCGTCGCGATCAACGGCAAGCTCGGCGCGGTGCCGATCTCGCGCTTCCTCGGCGAGCCGGGCGACGGGCGCACCAACGTCAAGGTGCTTGGCCACCAGGTGCAACTGCAGCAGAAGATCTCGAAGGACTGGTTCTTCCTGGCAGGTTTCGGCTACCGCGACACCAGCTTCAAGGGCTTCTCGCAGGATCCCGAACTGGCGCTCAGCCGCCAGATCATCGACAACGACGGTCAGAACCTGTCGCGCCAGCGCCGCTTCCGCGATTTCAACACGACCAACACCACGGTGCGCGGCGAAATCTCGGGCAAGCTCTACACCGGTCCGCTCACGCACCACATTCTTGTCGGTGCGGACTATGACCGCTTCCACATCGATCTGCTGCAGATCCGCTATCGCCCGCCGAGCTACACCGCCGGTTCGCCGATCACGGCTGCCAACAACGCGATCAACGTTTTCAACCCGGTCTATGGCAATCTGCGCACACCTACGCAGACCAACATCAACTCGGATGAAGTCCAGAAGGGCTGGGGCATCTACTTCCAGGATCAGGTTGACGTAACCGACAAGTTCAAGATCCGCTTTGGCGGACGGTTCGATCACTTCAATCAGTACATCCTGAACCGCAACAACAATGGCGTTACTGACGCGACCAAGAAGCGGTTCAACCCGACTGCGGGCGTGCTATACAAGCTGACCGACACTGTCTCGATCTATGGCGGTTATGGTGAAGGCTTCCGTCCGAACAGTGGCTTGGACGCCGGTGGCAAACCGTTTGCCCCCGAACTGTCGAAGTCCGTCGAGGCAGGCCTTCGTTTTGCGGCACCCGGCGATGCCATCAGCGCTTCGATCGCCGCATTCGCGATGAAGAAGAATAACATCCTGACCTCGGACCCGGTAAACGCCGGCTTCTCGATCGCTGGTGGCGAGGCGAAGTCCAGGGGTATCGAGGCGGATATCTCGGCCAATCTGCCCGGCGATATCACCGTGCTGGCGACTTATGCCTACACGGACGCCTACTGGAGCAAGGCTTCGCTGGACTTCAACTTCGGCCTTGCGCTGCAGCCGGGGGATCGTTTGATCAACATTCCGAAGCACGCAGCCAACCTGCTGGTCAGCAAGGGCTTCATGATCGCCGGACGCCGCGCGAGCTTTGGCGGTGGCTTGAACTATGTCGGCAAGCGCCTTGGCGAAACGGCGACGACGTTCGAGCTGCCGGGCTACGTGATCACCCGCGTGATGGCGAGCTTCGAGCCGATGGACAACCTGCGGCTGACCGCGGATGTTTCCAACCTGTTCGACAAGACCTATTACGCAAGCTCCTATTCGCAATTGTGGGTAGCCCCCGGTGCACCGCGTGCGTTCACGGTCAAGGCGGCATACTCGTTCTGATGTGAAGACAAGACAGGTTGCCGGGGTCACCGCTCCGGCAACCTGCCTGATCAAGGATGCATGATGCAGCGCAGCGGCTTCCTTGTCTGGCATCGCAGAGTTGCCCTGGCCTTTGCGCCACTGCTGTTGTTGCAAGCCTTGACCGGAGCGGCTCTCCTGTTTCGCGAGCCACTGGCGCAATGGCTTGGACCGGCGGCTTCCGCCCGCCCAGCGTTGTCCGTTGGCGATCTGGCCAAGGCAGCAGGTTCCACTGGCGCCCGCCTCGACCGCCTGTTTCTCCCGCTTGAGGCTGGTGATCCGGCAATGGTCCAGATGACCGACGTGGATGGACAGGCCGTTTATGCCGCGATCGACCCGGGCTCCGGGACCATATTGCGCCAGGGGAGCATCCTTGCTTTTCCCCTCGAGGCGGCGCTGCAGTGGCATTATCGGCTCATCGCCGGAACAGCGGGGCTGGTCGTGGTCGCATTCAATGCGGTCGTGTTACTGGTACTTTCTGGCACCGGCTTGGGTTTCTGGTGGCCAAGTAAAGGACGCATTGCCAAGGCCTTGGCCATAAATCCGCGGATGCCGCCGCGCGTTCGTCTGCGCCATTGGCATCGCAGCGGCGGCGTGGTGACATCAATCGTGGTTCTGTTCAGCGCTGTGACGGGGTTGCTGCTTGTGGTGCCTGACCTTTTACCGGCAGGCTCTTCGTCGCAACCTGCGCCGTTTGCCGCATCCGGAGCGGAGATTGATGCTGCCATCGGCGCCGCGCAACGGGCGTTCCCGCAAGCGCGTCTGCGTGACGTGCGCTTTCCCAAGGCTGACCGGCTTGACATAAACTTCCTGGCTCCCGAACACGGACCGCGCTCGGTCCATGTCGTGTCGATGCGATTATCGCGGCCCGAACTGCTCAAGGTTCTGCCTGCAGAGCGAAATCCAGTGTTGTGGATGAAGGTCCTGCCCTTGCACACGGGCGACAGTTTCGGTCTGGCCGGACGCCTGTTGCTGCTGGCAGAAGCGCTGACCCTGGCTGCCCTGGCGATCACTGGGCCATTGATGTGGTGGCAGAAGAGGACTCGTACGAATTGACCTTGCTCTATCACGGTCTGGAACAGCGCGGGCTCGTATGGCGCGAGATCGTGTCTGCACGCGTGCCCCAGATGCCGTTCCTGCGTTGGGGACATGATGTCGTCGATCCGCTGTCTGTGCGCTACATCGCGGCGTGGAACGCGCCGCCCGAGTTCATCGCGCAGTTTCCCAATCTCGAGATCCTGTTCAGCGTAGGCGCCGGGATCGATCAGTTGCCGCTGGAGGCGCTGCCGCCACAGGTGCGCGTGGTGCGGATGGTCGAGCAGGGGATTATCACTGGCATGGCCGAATATGTCGCGATGGCCTGCCTTGCGCTGCATCGCGATCTTCCGTTCTTCATTTCCGAGCAGCGTGCGGGGCGGTGGTCATACCGGCATACGCGGCTCGCATCCGAAAGCCGCATCGGGATCATGGGGCTGGGCGAACTGGGGCGGGCATCGCTGGAGATGCTGAAGCCACTGGGCTTTCCGCTCTCGGGCTGGAGCCGTTCGGCACGCGCGATCGAGGGTGTGACATGCTTTTCCGGCAAGGCCGGTTTCGATGCATTTCTGGCGCAATCGGACATCCTCGTCTGCCTGCTGCCGCTGACCGAGGAAACGCGCGGTATTCTGTGCCGCGAGACCTTTGCGAAGGTGCCGGTCGGCAGCGCCGTGGTGAATGCAGGACGGGGCGGGCATCTGGTGGCAGATGACCTGATCGATGCGCTCGATTCAGAGCAGTTGCGTGCGGCGATGCTGGATGTGACCTGTCCTGAGCCGCTGCCGAAAACGCACGCATTTTATAATCATCCCGCGATTTTCCTGACGCCGCATGTGGCGGCGGAGACGCGGCATGAGACCGCAGGGAACGTGCTGGCCGACAATCTCGAACGTCTGCTGAAGGGGCAGGCGTTGCTGGGTGAAGTCGACCGGTCACGCGGCTATTGAGGCGCGGCATGTCGTGCTGTGAATTCTTTGCAAAAAGTGCTGCGGGCAGCCTCGGGCAGGTGCGAACAGGTGCAAGTTCCGCCCTGCCAATGGTGCTATAACTGCCAGACACAGCCGCCATTGGGGACTGACCCGAGGCATCAGACAGGGATCGAACAAGGCCATGGGCACCGCCGTCTTCACCCCAAAGTTCATCAGCTTCGATTGCTACGGCACGCTGACCCGATTCCGGATGACCGAGATGGCCACCGGCTTCTATGCCGACCGTCTTCCTGCTGAAGCTCTGCCGAAATTTTGCAAGGATTGGGGCGCCTACCGCCTCGACGAAGTCCTGGGCGCCTGGAAGCCCTACCGCGACGTCATCGCCAATTCGCTCGAACGCACGTCGAAGAAGTGGGGCGTGGAATTTCGCGAGGAAGAGGCCAACGCGGTCTATGAAGCGGTGCCGACCTGGGGGCCGCACGAGGACGTACCGGGCGGCCTTTCGAAGATCTGCGACAAGATCCCGCTGGTGATCCTGTCGAACGCGATGAACAGCCAGATCATGTCGAATGTCGGCATGCTCGGCGCGACCTTCCATAAGGTGTGCACCGCCGAAAGTGCACAGGCCTACAAGCCCAGGATGCAGGCGTTCGAATACATGTTCGACCAGCTCGGCATGGGGCCGGAAGTGGGCATGCACGTGTCCTCGAGCTTCCGTTATGACCAGAACACCGCCACCGACCTTGGCTTCGGTTGCCGCGTGTTCGTCGGGCGTGGCCACGAGCCTTCGAACGGCAACTACCGCGACGTCGAGATCCCGCACATCGGCGCGCTGCCGGCCGTTGTCGGCCTCTGATCGATGCAGCCGCAGTCGCTCTCATACTGGCAACTGAGCACGCCTCCCTTCACGGGTGGCGAGCAGGGCCGTGTCGAGGGCGATTGCGACGTTGCGGTGATCGGCGGCGGCTTTACCGGGCTGTCTGCCGCGCTGGAACTGGCGCGCGGCGGGGCTAGCGTCATGCTCCTCGAAGCCGGGCGCATTGCGGGCGCCGCATCCGGGCGCAACGGTGGCCAGTGCAATGCCGGTACGGCGCACGATTTCGGAGCCCTGGCATCGGCCCATGGCATTGATCTGGCGCGCAAGTGGTATCTTGCCCATGTCGAAGCGGTTGAGACGGTCGGCCGGATTGCGGCGCGTGAGGAGATCGATTGCGATTTCACGCGGTGCGGCCGTGCCAAGCTTGCGGCCAAGCCCGAACATTTCCCCAAGCTGGAAGCCGCGCACGCGCTCCTGTTGAAGGAAGTTGACCCGAACGTCCTGCTCGTTGGCCCCGGCGAACTTTCTTCGGAGATAAATGCGCAGGGATTTCACGGCGCGCTGGTGCAGACGACGAGCGCGCAACTGCATCCCGGCAAGCTGGGCGTGGGCCTTGGCGAAGCCGCCGTGCGGGCAGGTGCGCAGATTTGGGAGAATGCGCCGGTAGAGGCAATGGAGCGCAGCGGCGCTGGCTGGAGGCTGACGACACCGCGCGGATCCGTGCGGGCGAAGCAAGTCCTTGTGGCGACAGGCGGCAACAGCCCTTATCCGCCTTTCGGTTGGTTCCGCCGCCGCATCGTGACGGTGGGCAGCTTCGTGATCGCGACCGAGCCACTGCCGGACAATCTCGTCGGGCACCTGTTCCCCACGCGGCGCAATTACGTGACGAGCCGGATTATCGGCAACTACTTCCGGCTGACTGCCGACAACCGCCTGATCTTTGGCGGCCGGGCGCGGTTTGCGCTGTCGAACCCAACGTCCGATGCCAAATCCGGTCGCGTGCTCGAAGCCAAGCTGCGCAAAATGTTCCCCGAGCTTTCCGGTATCGGCATCGCAGCGTGCTGGGGCGGGGCGATCGACCTGACAGCGGACCGGCTGCCGCGCGCGGGGGAGCATGAGGGACTGTTCTACGCCATGGGCTACAGTGGCCACGGCGTGCAGATGGCCACGGCCACGGGCGAGCGCATGGCAAAGGTGATGGGTGGCGATGCCGCCGCCAATCCCTTCGCCGACCTTTCCTGGCCCGCCATTCCCGGACATCTTGGCAAGCCGTGGTTCCTGCCCATAGTAGGAGCATGGTATCGCCTTCAGGACTGGCTGCGCTGATGGCCTTCACGCGCCGCTCCCTGATCGGTTCGGGCCTCGCTGCTGCGGGTGCCTTCACCGTGCCGGGACTTGGTGGTCCGGCGCAGGCCCGTCCCCGGCAGGGCGGTTCGATCCGCGTGGCGATGCAATCGTCCTCCACCGCCGATACCCTTGACCCGGCCAAGGGTGCGATGGCGACGGACTATGTGCGTCACTTCTGCCTCTACAGTGGCCTCACGCGGATGGAGGCGGACCTGCGCCCGCGTCCGTTTCTTGCGCAGAGTATCGAGTCTGCCGACCGCGTGACTTGGCATATTACACTGCGGCGCGGGGTGCGCTTTGCCGACGGGAGGGAACTGACTAGCGCCGACGTTGTGCACTCATTGCAACGCCACCTTGATCCCAAGCTGGGTTCGAAGGTGGCCTCGATCGCCAAGCAGTTCGCCGAAGTGCGCGCCGATGGCCGTCATGGCGTGATCATCCGCCTGATCGGAGCCAATGCCGATCTTCCAGCGATCCTTTCGCAATCGCATTTCCTGATCGTGCCTGCAGGTGAGGACAAGCCGAGCGGCAATGGCAGCGGACCATTCCGTCTAGCCGACTTCCGTCCCGGCGTGCGCACTGTTGTGACTCGCAATCCGGAATACTGGCGCGATGGCGAGCCATATCTTGACCGGATCGAGATCATCGCCATTCCCGATGAGATCGGCCGCGTTAATGCGTTGCTGGCCGGTGACGTGCAGTTGATCATCGCGGTACAACCGCTGTCGACGCGGCGGATCGAGCGGTCGTCGCAGCACGGCATCCTGACCACGCCTTCGCCGCTCTATACCGATCTGGTGATGCGGCAAGATCAGTTGCCCACCGGTAATGCGGACTTCGTGGCGGCGGTGAAGCACCTGATTGATCGCCCGCTGATCAAACGTGCGTTGTTCCGGGGCTATGCCACCATCGGCAATGACCAGCCGATTCCGCCGTTCCATCCCTATTTCAATCCGGCGGTGCCGCAGACCGTGCTCGACCTGGATCGGGCGAAGTGGCACGTGGCGCGTTCGGGTCTGAAGGGCGTGCGTCTGCCGATCTACTGTTCGCCAGCGGCGGCAGGCTCGGTCGACATGGCTTCAGTGCTGCAGGAGTATGGCGCGCAAGCCGGGCTTGAGTTCGCGGTCAACCGCATGCCCGCCGATGGTTACTGGTCGACGCACTGGATGAAGCACCCGATGAGCTTCGGGAACACCAATCCGCGCCCGACGGCAGACCTCGTCTTCAGCCAGTTCTTCCGCTCGGACGCCGAATGGAACGAAAGTGGCTGGAAGAACCCACGATTCGACATGCTGCTGACCGAAGCGCGCGCCGATGCGGACGAGGCGCGCCGCAAGGAGCTCTACGGCGAGTTGCAGCAATTGGTGCACGACCACTGCGGCGTGGCGATTCCGGTATTCATCAACATGCTCGACGGGCATGACCGCCGGTTGAAGGGCATGACCGCGATCCCTCTGGGCGGGCTGATGGGCTATCGCTTTGCCGAATATGCCTGGTGGGACGCCTGATGTCGGGCCCGGCACCTCGCTCTGCACTTTTCGGCGTGCTGCCCCTGATCGGCAAGCGCTGTGCCTCCGCGCTGATCACGCTGCTGCTCGTCTCGGCAGTGGTGTTCACGATTTCGGGGCTGCTGCCGGGCGACGCTGCGCAGGAAACGCTGGGGCAGAGCGCGACGCCCGAACAGGTGGCTGCGCTGCGCCACGAAATGGGCCTCGATCGTCCCGCGCTGACGCGATACGTCGCCTGGCTTGGCGGGATCGTGCAGGGCGATCCGGGACAATCGCTGGTGGCGAACCTGCCGGTGCGTGAGGTCATTGCCGAGCGCCTGCCCAATTCGCTAATGCTGGCGGCGTTTACAGCGCTGGTTTCGGTGCCGCTGGCGCTAGCCATCGGGATAGCTTCGGCGATCAATCGCGGCGGACGGCTGGACCGGACTTTGAACGTGCTGACACTTTCTGCGGTGGCGGTTCCAGAGTTTCTTGTTGCTACGCTTGGCGTACTGGTGTTCTCGGTCAAGCTGCTATGGCTGCCCTCGATTGCGTTGGTGAGCGAGGAAGCGAGCCTGTGGGACACGATGCGGTCCTGCGCATTGCCGGTATTCTCACTGTCGGTCGTGGTTATTGCGCAGATGGCGCGGATGACGCGGGCTGCGGTGGCGGACCAGCTTGATCGGCCCTATGTCGAGATGGCGCGGCTGAAGGGCGTGCCGTTCCGCCGCGTGGTGCTGTTCCATGTCATGCCCAATGCGGTGGGGCCGATCGTCAACGCGGTAGCGCTGTCGCTGTCGTACCTCCTTGGTGGGGCGATCATCGTCGAGACCATCTTCAATTTCCCCGGCCTTGCCAGTCTCATGGTCAATGCCGTGACCAGCCGCGACATGCCGCTGCTGCAAGCCTGCGCGATGATTTTCTGCGCGATCTACCTGACATTGGTGCTTCTTGCCGACGTCGTGGCGATCCTCGCCAATCCGAGGCTGCGGGCGCAATGAGCCGGTTTCTTTCTTTCGCACGGAGTTTGCCTCTTTCCGGCCGGATCGGAATGGGTCTGGTGCTGTTCTGGCTGGCAGTGGCGCTGGTCGGGCCGGTTCTGGCACCGCATCCGGTAGGCGCATTCGTGGATCAGGACGTGTTTTCGCCCGTCACGACGGCGTTTCCGCTCGGTAGCGATTACCTTGGGCGCGACGTGCTGAGCCGCCTTCTCTGGGGTGCGCGCTATACCGTGTTGCTGGGTGTGGGCGCGGCAATGCTCGCCTGCTTGATCGGCACTTCGCTGGCGTTGACCGCCGCCGTGCGCGGTGGATGGGTGGACGAAGTGCTTTCGCGGGCGATGGACACGCTGATCTCGATCCCGTCGAAGATCTTTGCGCTGGTCATGGTCGCGGCGTTCGGCTCTTCGTTGGGCCTTCTGCTGACGATCACCGCGATCACTTACGTGCCCGGAAACTTCCGTATTGCCCGCGCGCTGGCAGTCAACGTCGTCTCGCTTGATTTCGTCACGGTGGCGCGGGCGCGGGGGGAGAGGGGGTTGCATATTGCGCTGCGCGAAGTGCTGCCGAACATGATCCACCCGCTGCTGGCAGACTTTGGCCTGCGCTTCGTGTTCATCGTGCTGCTGCTCTCGGGGCTGTCGTTCCTCGGACTGGGCGTGCAGCCACCGCATGCGGACCTTGGCTCGTTGGTGCGCGAGAATATGTCGGGGCTCGTTGATGGAGCGCCTGCCATCGTGGTTCCGGCGATTGCGATTGCCACGCTAACGGTCGGGGCGAACCTGCTGATCGACGCGCTCAAGCCCGTGGAGAAGCAGGGATGAGCGCGCATGTTTCGGTGCAGGACCTGCGCGTCGTTGCCGGGGGAAAGGCCATCGTCGATGGTGTTTCTTTCGCCATAGAACGCGGGCAAGTGCTGGCGCTGATCGGGGAGTCGGGATCGGGCAAGACGACGATCGCGCTGGCACTGATGGGCCATTCGCGTTTTGGTGCTGCGATCAGCGGCGAGGTGCGGATCGGCGATACGCGGGTCGATCAACTTGATGAGACGGCTCTTCAGGGTCTGCGTGGCAAGAGGGTCGCCTATGTCGCGCAAAGCGCGGCCTCGGCGTTCAATCCTTCGCGTACGATCATGGCACAGGTGATTGAGCCGCTGCTGGTCCATGGCCTTTCCGCGAAGGCAGAGGCCGAGGCGCGCGCGGTCGACCTGTTCCGAGCACTGGCGTTGCCATTCCCGGACACCATCGGCGCGCGCTATCCGCACCAGCTTTCCGGTGGGCAGTTGCAGCGGCTGATGGCGGCGATGGCGCTGATTACCCGGCCTGAACTGGTGATCCTTGACGAGCCGACCACGGCGCTGGACGTGACCACGCAGGTTGAGGTGCTCAAAGCGTTCAAGGCGGCGATTGCCTCGGTGGGGGCGACGGCGATCTATGTCAGCCATGACCTGGCGGTGGTGGCGCAGATGGCAGACCAGATCCTCGTGCTCAACCAAGGGCGCACGCGCGAGCAGGGCGCGGCGAAGCAGATCCTCCATGCGCCGGCCGACGACTATACCCGCACGCTGATGGCAGCAGCGCGACCTCATGCGCGTAACGCTCCGGCTGCAGTGGGCGAGGACGTGTTACTCAAGGTCGAGAGCGTCCATGCCGCCTATGGCAAGGTGCCGGTACTGCACGACATTTCGCTTGAGCTTGCCAAGGGCGCTACGCTTGGGGTGATCGGGGAGAGCGGTTCGGGCAAATCGACGCTCGCGCGTGTGATCGCCGGGCTCCTTCCGCGCAGCGCCGGGTCTGTGAGCCTGGGTGGCGAGGAGTTGCCCAAAGGTCTCGCCGGGCGCAGCCGCGATCAGTTCCGGCGGGTGCAGCTGGTGTTCCAGAATGCCGATACCGCGCTCAATCCGGTGCATACGGTCGGGCAGACGCTGGCGCGGCCTCTGGCGTTCTATCACGGGCTGAAAGGCGCTGAGGCGCAAGCAGAGGTTGCGCGCTTGCTCGACTTGATCCGCCTGCCAGCCGACCTTGCCACGCGCAACGTTAGCCAGCTTTCGGGTGGGCAGAAGCAGCGCGTCAACCTCGCCCGCGCGCTGGCCGCGCGCCCCGAGGTGCTGCTGTGCGACGAGGTCACCTCCGCGCTTGATACCGTAGTCGGCGCGGCGATACTTGAGCTGATCGATGAACTGCGGCGAGAGCTTGGCATCGCCACGGTGTTTATCAGCCACGACATTTCCACCGTTCGCGCATTCTGTGATCAGGTGCTGGTGCTCTATGGCGGCACGGCGGTCGAACAGGCCGACGCGGCGGCTTTCGCACGCGGGGTGCATCACCCCTACACCGACCTGCTGATGGATTCGGTACCCGAGATGCGTGCTGGATGGCTGGAGCAGACGGTGACGCGCAAGGCCGTGCTGGCAGACCAAGGCGGCGGCGATCTATGCCGCTTCCTGCCGCGCTGCCCGGTAGCGCTGGAAGGCCGGTGCGATGCCGAAGCGCCACGTCTCCGCGCACGCGACGGTCTTGCCCTGCTGTGCCACCACGACATCCACGAATTGAGGGAACTGACTGCATGACCGGCCGCTTCCGCCGCCTTGACGAGACCGACCGCGCGCCCGTGCGTCTGACTGTCGACGGCAGCGAAATCACTGCGCTTGTAGGCGATACGCTGATGGTGGCGATGCTCGGAAGCGGGATTGCCCTGCGGAGCGCCGAGTTCGGGCCTGAACGCCGCGCGGGCTTCTGCCTGATGGGCGCGTGCCAGGATTGTTGGGTGCGCGATGTTGAGGGCAATTCTCTGCGCGCGTGTTCGACCGTCGTCGAGAATGGGATGGCAATCTCGACCCAACCGTTGACGGCTGAATGGTCGGTGGCACCATGAGCGAACGGGTGGTGATCGTTGGCGCCGGGCCTTCGGGTGTGCGCGCGGCAGAGACGCTGGTGCTGGCGGGCATACGTCCGATCGTGATCGACGAGGGAACGCGATCGGGCGGGCAAATCTATCGTCGCCAGCCAGAAGGGTTCAAGCGCACTTACAAAGTGCTCTACGGCCGCGAAGCGCACCGCGCGAAAGGCGTGCACGACACGTTTGATGCCCTGCGCCCGCATATCGATTATCGCCCCGAAACGCTGGTGTGGAACGTGGCCGAAGGGCGCGTCTGGGCAGCGCGTGCCGGGGAGACCGAGGCTATTGCCTATGACCGCCTGATCGTCTGTTCGGGAGCGACCGACCGGCTGGCTCCGGTGCCGGGTTGGCAACTGGCGGGGTGTTACTCGCTCGGCGGATCGCAAGTGGCGCTGAAGGCTCAGGCCTGCAGCATCGGCGGTGCGGTAGTGTTCATGGGCACCGGACCGCTGCTTTATTACGTCGCCTCGCAGTACGTGAAGGCGGGCGCGAACGTTGTGGCGGTGCTCGATACCTCGCCTTTTGCGGGGCGCGTGAAGTCGCTGCCCAAGCTGGCTGAACAGCCTGACCTGTTGTGGCAGGGTATCTCGCTGACGCTCGGGCTTAAGCGGGCTGGCGTGGCGGCGCTTTCAGGGATTACCCCGGTGGAGATCAGCGGTGATCCCTATACGGGTGTTTCGGGGGTGACCGTGCGCACCGCATCGGGCGCGCCGAGGCATTTCGAATGCGACGCCGTGGCGATGGGATGGCACTTGCGGCCCGAGACCCAGATCGCCGACCTTGCGCGAGCCAGCTTTGCATTCGATCCGCGCACGCGACAGTGGCTGCCCGAGATTGACGCGCAGGGCCGCGCTGGCGTTCCGGGGCTCTATCTTGCGGGCGACGGTGCGAAGATTCTCGGCGCGCGTTCTGCCGAAGTGACGGGCGAACTGGCGGCTCTGGCAGTCCTTGCCGACATGGGCCGCGCGGTCGACAAAGACCGCCGCCGCCATTTGCTGGCGACGCGCACCCGCTATGTCCGCTTTGCCGAAGGTTTGGCCGAAGCCTTCCCATGGCCGCACCAGTTCGTGGCCGATACGGCCGACAGCACCGTGGTCTGCCGCTGCGAGGGCGTGACCGCGGGCACCTTGCGCGCAAGCGTGAGCGAGGCTTTCGCTACCGAAACCAATCGCGCCAAGGCGTTCAGCCGCGTTGGCATGGGGCGGTGCCAGGGGCGCTATTGCGGCAATGCCTCGGCAGAAATCGTTTCGGCCCAGCGCAGCGAACCGGTTGAGCAAGCAGGCCGACTTCGCGGCCAGGCTCCGGTCAAGCCAATCCCCGTTGCGACCGCGAGGACCGACGCATGAGCGCTCCCGAACGTAGCGCAGACGTTGCGATCATCGGCGGCGGACTGATGGGCTGCTCTGCCGCATTCTTCCTCGCGCAGCGTGGGCTATCGGTGATCCTGCTCGAGACCGATAAGGTAGGGCGGCAGGCGAGCGGCACCAACTTCGGCAATGTGCGTCGTCAGGGCCGCCCGATCTCGCAGCTACCGCTGGCCAACCGCGCCAGCCGCATCTGGCGGCAGGCGAACGAGCTGCTCGGATCTGACGTGGAATACCTGCAAAACGGTCACATCCGCGTCTGCTTCCGTGATCGGCCCGAGAACGTGGGCAAGATGGAGGAGTACGCCGCGCAGGCACGCGAAGAGGGCCTCGATCTCGAACTGCTTTCGGGCAACATGCTGCGCGAGCGGTTTCCGTGGTTGGGGACTGACGTTCTTGCAGGCTCGCATTCGGCGCTCGATGGCCACGCCAACCCGCGCCTTGCCGCCCCTGCCTTCGCTCGCGCGGCGATGAAACTTGGTGCGCAGGTGGTGGAGGATACGAAGATCGTCCACGCAGCCAAGATCGGCGAGGACTTCGTGCTCGAAGCCGCTGATGGCCGTCGCTTCCACGCGCCGACGCTGCTCGTCACCGCAGGCGCTTGGGCCGGAAAGATCGTCAGCCAGTTTGGCGAGCCGGTTAAGCTCACTCCCCGCGCGCCGACGATGAGCGTGACCGAGCCGGTGCCTTACTCGATCCTCCCCGCCGTGGGGGTGATGACGCCCGACGAGGTCGAGACGGTCTATTTCCGGCAGGTCGCGCGCGGCAACATCGTGCTTGGTGGCTCCACCCGAGCACCGTCCTATCCGGATGAATACCGCGCCTATGTGATGCCCGAAAACACTATGACCCAGTTCCAGCACTTGCGCCGCCTCGCGCCTGCGCTGGCGAAACTGCAGGTGATCCGGGTGTGGTCGGGCATAGAGGGCTATACCGACGACAGCTTGCCGGTGATGGGGCCAAGCGTCACGGTGCCGGGGCTGTTCTATGCGTTCGGCTTTTCCGGTTCGGGCTTCCAGATCGGCCCCGGCGTGGGCGAGACTATGGCTGAATTGATCGCAAGTGGCGCGACCGATATTCCGATTGATGAGTACTCGATCAAACGCTTTGCCTGACGCAGGAAAGCCTCGGGCCGATCAAATCTGGATCAGTGCCGTCTTGACCTTGCAGGACGCCAGATAGGCTTCCCGGCCGAGGTCCTTGCCAACGCCCGACTGGCGGAAACCGCCGGTGGGCAGGATGAAATCGTCAGAGCGGCCATAGCGGTTGACCCACACAGTCCCGGCATCAAGCGTACGGATCGCCCGCATTGCGCGCGAAAGGTCATTGGTGTGGACGCCAGCAGCAAGGCCGTATCGCGTGCCGTTGGCAAGCGCGAAGGCTTCGTCCTCGTCAGCGAAGGACTGCACGGTCAGGACCGGACCGAAGATCTCGCTTTGAACGGCTTCGCTGTCAGGCGCCACGTTGGCCAGCAAGGTCGGCTGATAATAGCTGCCCGATTGCGGTGCGGTGGCGCGTGCGCCGCCGGTCACGGTTTCAGCCCCGGCGCTGCGGGCGCGCTGGACAATTCCATCGATCTGGGTGAGCTGACCTTCGGAAATGATTGGCCCCATGGTCGTGCCTTCTTCCCAGGTAGCACCGATGCGGTGGGCCTCGAACGCGGCGGTCAGGCGCTCGACCACTTCGTCGCGAACTGCGTCCTGCACCAGCAGACGCGATCCGGCTACGCAGACCTGGCCTGCATTGAGCGTGATTGCGCGGGCTACAAGGGCTGACGCCTTTGTCAGGTCCGCGTCGGCAAAGACCAGTTGCGGGCTCTTGCCGCCCAGTTCCAGCGTCGAGGGCTTCGGTCCGGTCTCCGCACAGGCGGCCATGATCGCACGGCCCGTGCGGGTGGAGCCTGTGAAGCTGACCTTGTCCACGGCGTCATGGCGCACCAGCGCATCGCCGATGTCCGCGCCGCCGCCTTGCACCACGTTGAATATGCCCGCTGGAATGCCAGCGACGACTGCCAGTTCGGCCAGGCGCACGACCGAGAAGGGTGTAAGCTCCGAGGGCTTGAGCACAACTGCATTGCCTGCCGCCAGAGCAGGTCCCAGTTTCCATGCCGCCATGACCAAGGGCAGGTTCCAGGGCGCGATGGCTCCCACCACGCCATAGGGCTGGGTCAGGGTGAATCCGAGCTTGTCGGGCGTGGTCGCGCCGATCTCGCCGCCGAGCTTGTCGGCGAATTCGGCGAAGAAGCGGATGCACTCGGCGGTGTAGGGCAAGTCCCAAGCGAGGACTTCGGGCAGCGTGCGGCTCGACCCTGCAGCCTCCAGCAAAGCGAGCGTGGCCGCATCGGCCTCGATCAGATCGGCCCAGCGGCGCAGCAGGCGCATGCGGCTGCGCGGCTCCATCGTGCCCCACCCGCTGACCTTATGTGCATGCGCGGCATTTTCCACCGCTTCGGCAAGTTGCGACCCGTCGGCGGCCCGCAGTTCGCCCAGCAGCCCGCCATCGGACGGACGGGCAACCCTGAAGCTCTGCCCGAGTCCCACAACCGCCTTTCCGCCGATGAAGTTGGCAGCAATGGCAGGGCGGACGGTATCGGGATCGAACAGGGGCATCGCGGCTTTCCGGACGTGGCGGGGATGCGGCAGTCTATGCCGCCGCTTGCGCAATCGGCGCGGCGAAGGGGCGTGAGAACGCGCGATAATGTTCCGAATAAAATGGAAAACCGGCACCTCATGTTGATCGGCGCTGGTTAGACCGAAAGCATCACAGCGGTGCCTTGCGCGCCCTCTCTCAAGCTTGTTCCGGGAGCATCCGATGGCAGTTCAGGACGCAACGCAGATCGTCTTGCGCGCAATGACCGGCGAGGACGTCCATGCTGCTGCCGAACTGTGCATCGAGCAGCAATGGCCGCACCGCGAGGAAGATCTGGCGCTGTTCCTGTCGATCGGAGAGGGCATTGTGGCCGAAACCGAGGGCAAGGTTGTCGGAACGATCATGGGCTGGAAATTCGGCGAAGCCTTCGCGACGCTCGGACTGGTGATTGTCACCAATGCCATGCAGGGACAGGGTCTTGGCCGCAAGCTGATGGACGCCATGCTGGAGCGTCTGAAGGGGCGAACAGTCATTCTCAATGCCACGGGCGAGGGCCTGCCGCTCTATCGCAAGCTCGGCTTCGAAGAACTGGGCGTGGTGTGCCAGCATCAGGCGGTTGCGCCAGCCCAGCCGCTCGTCCAGCTTCGGCGCGGCGAACGCGTGCGACCCATGGGGGCAGCTGACGGCGAGGCGCTCGAAGCGCTTTATTCCCGAGCCAGCGGCATGGAGCGCAAGGCAGTCCTCGATGCCTTTCAGGCTGAGGGTAGTACCGTGGTGCTGTGTCGCGAGCATGAGCAGACCGGCTTTGCGGTGTTGCGCCGGTTCGGGCGCGGCTGGGCCATCGCGCCGGTTGTCGCGCCCGACCAGACCGGAGCCAAGGCGCTGATTGCGCACTGGCTGGGTACGCAATCGGGCAGCTTCTGCCGGCTCGACATTCCCGAAAACAGCGGGCTGGGGCCGTGGCTGGAGGAGCTCGGCCTGCCGGAAGTGGGGCGCGTGACGGTCATGGCGCTGGGGCCTGCGCCGGTCGGCGACCCGGCCGCCAAGACATTCGCAATTGCTGCACAGGCGCTTGGTTGAACATGTTGAACCTCTATGATCCCACCCTGCTGCGTCAGGCCGCGCTGGTCGATGGCCAGTGGATTTCTGCTGGCCTCCCCGCGCTTGAAGTCACCAATCCCGCAACCGGCGAGGTGATCGGCACGGTGCCCGATTGTGGCGCGGCGGAGACTGAGGCGGCCATTGCCGCGGCTCAGGCCTCTTGGTCGGACTGGCGCCGCCGTACTGCGGGCGAGCGCGCCGCGCTGCTCGAAACCTGGCATTCGCTGGTGCTCACCAATGTCGATGACCTCGCCCGGATCATGACCGCTGAGCAGGGCAAGACACTGGCGGAGGCGCAGGGCGAAATTCGTTACGCCGCAACGTTCATCAAGTGGTTTGCCGAAGAAGGCCGCCGCGTTGGCGGGCGCAACGTTGCCTCGCCCGAGCGCGACCGCCGGATCATCGTGCTGACCGAGCCGGTCGGCGTTTCCGCCGCGATCACGCCGTGGAATTTCCCAGCTGCCATGATCACGCGCAAGTGCGCGCCCGCGCTTGCTGCCGGGTGTCCGGTGGTGATCAAGCCTTCGGAAATGACGCCTTTCACCGCGCTCGCGCTGGTCGAGCTGGCGATCCGGGCAGGTTTTCCCAAGGGTACGATCAATCTGCTCACCGGCATGCCGCAGGCTATCGGTGCGGCGATTACGGCCAGCCCGGTCGTGCGCAAGCTCTCCTTCACCGGCTCGACCCGTGTTGGCTCGCTGCTGATGCGGCAGAGCGCGGACACCATCAAGCGGCTGAGCCTGGAGCTGGGCGGCAATGCGCCGCTGATCGTGTTCGACGATGCCGATCTCGATCTGGCGGTGAAGGCCACCATGGCGAGCAAGTTCCGCAATGCCGGCCAGACCTGCGTCTGCGCAAACCGCATTCTGGTGCACGCACCGATCTACGACGAATTCGCAGCGCGCCTCGGTGCTGCAGTCGAAGCGCTCAATGTCGGTAACGGGATGGACGCCGACACCACCACCGGCCCGCTGATCAACCGCGCAGCTGTCGACAAGGTCTCGGCCCATCTCGAGGATGCGCTGGCCAAGGGGGGCAAGGTCCTGTTTTCCGGCAGGGGCGCGCAGGATGGCAACTTTGCCCGGCCGGTGTTGATCGGCGAGGCCAGCACCGACATGCGGCTCGCATCGGAGGAAACCTTCGGCCCGGTTGCACCGCTGTTCCGCTTCGAGACCGAGGACGATGCCATTGCTCTTGCCAACGATACCCAATACGGCCTTGCCAGCTATTTCTACACCTCGGGCCTTGATCGCGCCTTCCGCGTGGCCGAGGCGCTGGAGGCGGGGATGATCGCGCTGAATACAGGCTCGATCGCCATGGAAATGGCCCCGTTCGGCGGCGTCAAGCAATCTGGTCTAGGGCGCGAAGGCGGAACACTCGGCATCGAGGAATACCTGGAAACCAAGGCTTTCCATATCGGCGGCCTGAAGATCTGAACCGGAGACGGAGCAATGACCAGCAACACGCGAAAGCACACCATCGCGGTCATCCCCGGTGACGGCATCGGCAAGGAAGTCATGCCCGAAGGCATGCGCGTGCTCGAGAAGGCCGCCTCGCTGTTCGGTTTCGAGATCGAGCAGAAGTGGCACGATTTCGCCTGCTGCGACTACTACGCCCGCCATGGCAAGATGATGCCCGATAACTGGAAGGAAGAGATCGGTCGCCCCGACGCGATCTTCTTCGGTGCGGTCGGCTGGCCCGATACCGTGCCCGATCACGTCTCACTGTGGGGCTCGCTGCTGCAATTCCGCCGCGAATACGATCAGTACGTCAACCTGCGCCCCGTGCGCCTGATGCCCGGCGTGCCGTGCCCGCTGGCGGGGCGTGAGCCGGGTGACATCGATTTCTGGGTGGTACGCGAGAATACCGAAGGCGAATACTCCTCGGTCGGCGGGATCATGTTCCCTGGCACGGAGCGCGAGGTCGTCATCCAGGAAACGGTCATGACCCGCATCGGCGTGGACCGTGTGCTGCGCTATGCCTTTGATCTTGCGCAGAAGCGCCCCGCCAAGCACCTGACCAGCGCCACCAAGTCCAACGGCATAGCCATCACCATGCCCTACTGGGACCAGCGCGTTGAAGTGATCGGCATGGAGTATCCGGACGTAACGCACGACAAGTATCACATCGATATCCTGACCGCGCAGTTCGTGCTCAACCCCGATCGCTTCGATGTGGTCGTCGGCTCCAACCTGTTCGGCGATATCCTGTCCGATCTCGGCCCGGCCTGCACCGGCACCATCGGCGTTGCTCCATCGGGCAACATCAACCCTGAGGGCATCCATCCCTCGCTGTTCGAACCGGTCCATGGCTCTGCGCCGGACATTGCCGGGCAAGGCATCGCCAATCCGGTCGGCCAGATCTGGTCAGCCGCGATGATGTTGGAGCACCTTGGCGAAGCAGAAGCTGCCGCGGCGATCATGCGCGCGGTCGAACAGGTTCTCGCCACGCCCTCGGCCCGCACCCGCGACCTCAAGGGTGCGGCTGGCACTGAAGCATGTGGCAAGGCCATCGTCGAAGCTCTCGGCTGACGGGACAAGAGCGCGGCATAAAATGCTGCCTCCCGCCACGCGAAAGCCCCTGAAGCACCCCCCAGCCCCCGCTTTCGGCCAAACCCGCTCTTGCTAGCGGCATAGGCTCGCTCCATTGTTCCCCAATGGACGAGCCTGTGATGAACGCCCCCGCTTCTGCCCTCTCGAACCGTTCCCTCGTCGATATCGACCGCGATCACCTGATCCATTCGGTCACGTCGTTCCGGGGGCATGAACAGCACGGCGCGATCGTGCTGGAATCGGGCCAGGGCATGTGGCTCACGGATGCAGAGGGCAACCAGTTGCTTGATGCCTTCGCGGGCCTTTGGTGCGTCAACGTCGGCTACGGACAGGATTCCATCGTCGAAGCTGCAGCCGCGCAGATGCGCAAGCTGCCCTATGCCACCGGCTATTTCCATTTCGCCAGCGAACCGGTGATCCGGCTTGCGGGAGAGCTCACCGCCGCCGCGCCCGAAGGCCTCGACCACGTGTTCTTCACGCAGGGCGGGTCTGACGCGGTCGACAGCGCGATCCGCTACATCGTCCACTACTGGAACGCTGCGGGGAAGCCTTCAAAGAAGCACTTCATAGCGCTGGAATGGGGCTACCATGGATCGAGCAGTCTCGGTGCAGGCCTCACCGCGCTCGGCAATTTCCACCGCAACTTCGATCTGCCGCGCCCCTGGCAGCATCACATTGCCTCGCCCTACCAGTACCGCCACCCGCAGGGTGACGATGATGCGGCGGTGATCGCCTCCACCGTCGCCGCGCTTGAAGCCAAGGTGGCCGAACTCGGCGCGGACAACGTGGCGGCCTTCTGTTGCGAACCGATCCAGGGTTCGGGCGGCGTGATCGTTCCCCCGCGCGGCTGGCTGAAGGCGCTGCGCGAGGCCTGCACGCGGCTCGGCATCCTGATGCTGGTGGATGAGGTCATCACCGGCTTCGGCCGTACCGGACCGCTGTTCGCCTGCCTCGACGAGAGCGTCTCGCCCGATTTCATGACCACGGCCAAGGGCTTGACTGCCGGCTATATCCCGATGGGCGCGATGTTCATGGCCGACCACGTCTATCAGACCATCGCCGATGGCGCGCCTGCCGCCCTGCCGATTGGCCACGGCCAGACCTATTCCGGCCACCCGGTTGCGGCTGCCGTAGGCCTCGAAGTATTGCGCCTCTATCGCGAAGGCGGTCTGCTGGAGAACGGCGTGAAGGTCGGCGCGCGCTTTGCCGAGCACATGGAGCGCATTCGCAGCCACCCGTTGGTCGGAGACGTGCGCTATCGCGGGCTGCTCGGCGCGATCGAACTCACGCCGAACAAGGCGACGAAGGCGATCTTCGATGCCTCGCTCGACATCGGTGGAAGGCTCTCGAAGCTGACTTACGGCAATGGGGTGATCGTGCGCTGCTTTGCCAATGCCGTCCTCGGCTTTGCGCCAGCCTTGTGCTGCACGCTGGAGGAAATGGACATGATCTTCGAGCGCGTCGAACGTTCGCTCGATCAGCTGCTCGATCAGCCCGAGATCCGCGCGGCCGTCGCGCTGCAAAACGCCTGAGGGGGACCACCGCCATGCTGCCCGGACCCAAGCTCGACAGGATTGATCTCAAGATCCTCGCCAAGCTCCAGCAGGAGGGGCGAATCACCAACGTCGAACTGGCCGACGCGGTCGGCCTTTCGCCCAGCCCCTGCCTCACGCGCGTGAAGCGGCTGGAAAAGGCCGGGTACATAACCGGCTACGGCGCACACGTGAACCTCAACAAGCTTGGCGAGTTCCTGACGGTCTTCACCGAAGTCACTCTCAGCGAACACCGGCGAGGCGATTTCAGCCGGTTTGAAAGCCGCATCGTCAAGATCGACGAGATCGTGGAGTGCCACCTCGTTTCGGGCGGATACGACTATCTCCTGAAGTTCGTGGCGCGAGGCGTCTCGCACTACCAGTCGATCATCGAGGGCATGCTGGAAAGCGATTACGGCATCGAGAAGTACTTCTCCTATGTCGTGATCAAATCGCCGTTCATCAAGCATCACTTCCCGATCCAGAACCTCTTTGGCCAAACCCATGGCTGACTCTGTTGTGGTTGATCTGGCCGAAATCATGCCGGACCTCGTCGCCCTGCGCCGCGATATCCACGCCCACCCTGAATTGGGTTTCTGCGAACACCGCACCGCTGCGCGCATTGCCGATGAACTGCGCGGGCTTGGCATCGAGGTGCACGAAGGCATCGGCACAACCGGGCTTGTTGGTGTCCTCAAGGGCAAGCACCCCGGCATCCGCACCTTGGGCCTGCGCGCTGATATGGACGCGCTGCCAATTCACGAGCAGACCAACCTGCCCTGGGCCAGCACCACGCCCGGCACCTTCCACGGTTGCGGCCATGATGGCCACGTCGCCATGCTGCTGGGCGCTGCACGGGTGCTTGCCGCCAATCCCGACTTTGCCGGTACGCTCAACTTCATCTTCCAGCCTGCCGAAGAAGGGCAGGGCGGCGCGCGCGTGATGATCGAGGAAGGCCTGTTCGACCGCTTTCCTTGCGACCGCGTCTATGCCCTGCACAACTGGCCCGGCCTGCCTGCAGGAACGATCAGTACGCGTCCCGGCCCGATCATGGGGGCAGCGGACAAGTTCCGCATCACCCTCACCGGCAAGGGCGGCCACGCTGCGATCCCGCAGGACAGCCCCGACGCGATCCTCGCCGCGGCAAGCTTGGTGCAGCAGCTCAACACCATCGTCAGCCGCGCCGTGCCACCTTACGCGTCGGCGGTCCTGTCGATCACCGAGATCCATGGCGGCCATGCGCACAACGTGATTCCGGCTGAAGTCATGGTCGGCGGCACTGTCCGCACTTTCGACCCCGTAGTCCAGGACCGGATCGAGGCGCGGATGCGGGGGATGCTCAAGGGCATCGAAGCTTCATTCGAAGTCCACTGCGCGCTCGACTACGACCGCTACTACCCGGCGACGATCAACGATCCGCTTGCCGCTTGCGATGCGCTGGAAGTCGCAGCAACGGTTGCGAAGGCCGAACTGGCACCCGAGCCTGCGCCGACATCCGAAGACTTCTCATTCATGCTCCAGCAGCGCCCCGGCGCCTACATCTGGCTGGGACAAGGCACGGACGATCACGCCGCGCCACTGCACAACCCGCATTACGATTTCAACGATAACGTGCTTGAGACCGGCATCCGCCTGCACGTCGCGCTGGCGAGGCACTGGCTGGTCTAGAACCGCAGCGCCATGCCGACGATGCCGCGCGTTATCCGGCCGCGCGTGCCGCCTGCGCGGGCAATGTCGAGCGTCTTGCCGACCAGCCGCTCGTGTATTGCGCCACCATATATCTCGAGAAGTGGTGTCAAGGTCTTCCGCACGCGCAGAGCGGCCTGAATATCGGTCACGCCATGACCGCTGCTTTCCTGCTCGATGTCCTGCGCGGCCCAGTTCACGTTGAGGCGCGGTTCGGCGGTGAGAGTTGCAGACAGCGGCAGGGTGAAGTTCAACTGCCCGCTGCCGATCAGATCGCCGCGCTCCGACATATAGAAGAAGTGTTCGATCTCGAGCCAGTCGACGGGTGTCACCACGAAGGCGAAAGAACCATGCGTCAGGTCCTCGCCCCCGCGGACATCCTGCCGGATGCCGGCCAGCAGTGTGAGCTTGTCGCTAACGTTGCGAACGTAGAGCGCTTCGAGTTGGACGTTGTCGATCAAGGGGCCGACATCGCTGCCGCCCGATGCCCGCACTTCGAAACGATCGTTGTCGGAACCTACCGACAGCGCGCTGTCGAATGTGAAATGCTCGTCACCATCGCCCACGTGGAGTTCAAGCAGGTCCACTTCTGCCTCGACCGGATCGGCGAGCGCAGGAGGGGCAAAAAGGATCGAAGCCAGCAAGGGCAATGCGCATCGCATGGTGCCACATGACCCGAAAGCGCGCAGAACTGTAGCCCGAAAGAGCGCTTATCGACGGAAGAGGATTGCGAAAGCCTGGCCCGGATGGCGTCTCGATGCTGCGTCAATCGAAGCTCAGAACCACATCCTCACGCCCACGACGGCGCTCACCTGCGAAGGACTTTCGCCATCCAGTCGGGCAAACCGCGCCGTTTCGCCCAACTTGCGCTCCCAGTGTACCCCTACGTAAGGCGCAAATTCGCGGGCAAGTTCATATCGCATCCGCGCGCCCATCTCGATCTTCTCGAACCCCGCACCGATGCCGAGTTCGGGAACGTCCTGCGCCGATGCATCGATTTCGACAGAAGGCTGCAGGATCAGGCGCTGGGTCAGGCGCATGTCGTGTTCGGCTTCAACGCGAAAATGCACGTCGCCCTTGTTCGAGATGAAGGCATGCGCGCCAACTTCGAACCAGTAGGGCGCAAGCCCCTCGATACCGATCACGCCATAGGTGCGATCCGGCCCAGCGCCAAAATCCTGCCGCACGCCGAGTTCGAAATTCCACCACGGATCGAGCGCGTGTCGCCACGCCGCGCGGACTTCCCCGGTCTCGAGCGATTCGCCGAACGCGCCTTCGCCCTCGGTCTCGACCGCGAGCCGGTCGATGTCGCCGCCGATCCAGCCCATGGCCTGCCACGCAAATCCATCCTTGCCGCTGCGCGGGCGATACTCGAAGCGATCGAGTATCAGGGCGTTGCCATAGAAGCGCCCTTCCTTGGCGAGGTCGGCCCAGGCTTGGGCCATGCGCTGCTTGTCCCAATAGGCATCAGCGGGATGGTCGGTGGGCACAGGCGGCGGAGGGGCATTGCCCACTTCGCTGTCGCTGGCCGTTGGCATCGCGTGGCCTGCGTGGGCGGAATGGTCCGTCGGCGCGGCCTGGTCCGCCGTGGCAGGCTCGGACTGCTGGTGCATGGAGTGATCCATGCCTTCCATCTGCTGCCCCTCCATCGCCCTAATGACGTGCCCGGAGTGATCCATCCCCTCCATCTGGCTCATGTCATGGCCCGCATGCGGGTCCTGCGCGTCCTGCGCGAAGGAGGGGGCGGAGATCAGTGCTGCCCCTGCCAGCACAAGGCGCTTCATGCTGCGTCTCCCGCGCTGCGCACCGTGACCACGCGCATCATCCCTGCATGCATGTGCAGCAGCATGTGGCAGTGAAATGCCCAGTCGCCCTCCGCATCGGCAGTCAGGTCGAAGCTCGCCTTGCCGCCGGGCAGGACGTTCACCGTATGCTTTCGCGGACGGTTGCCCGGCTCGCCTGTGACAAGTTCGAAGAAGTGGCCGTGAAGGTGGATCGGGTGTGGCATCATCGTGTGGTTGATCAGGTTTACCCGCACCCGCTCACCCTTGCGGAAAGGGATGGGCTTTGCGCCATCGGAGATCGTCTCACCATCGATGGACCACATGTAGCGCTCCATGTTGGCGGTGAGGTTCACGTCGATCTGGCGTGAGGGTGCACGCGAATCGGGATTGGCACTGCGCGAGCGCAAGTCGGCATAGGTCAGCACTCGGTGATCGACATCCTCCAAACCGGTCGGCTTGTCAGCCAGCCGGTCAGCCGGCATCGGCGAGATCGTGGCGACACCCGGACCCGGCTTGACCCCCGGCGCAAGGCTGAGATCGCGCATCTTCATCGAATGGCCCGCCATGCTCTCGTTGGCAGGCTTGGACAGGTCGATCTCGCCGCCGTCGCCCATGTCCATCCCGCTCATGTCCATGCCCATATCGCGCATGGTCAGCACGGGGCGAGCGCGGCGGGCGGGGATTGGCCCTGCCATGCCGATCTGCGGCGCAAGGGTGGCGCGAACGAGGCCTGATCGATCAATCGCCTCGGCAATGATGCCGAACGCCGCCGCCTCGGTCGGCTGCACGATCACGTCATAAGTCTCGGCAATCGCAATCTGGAACTCGTCGGTCTCCACCGGGGCGACGTTACAGCCGTCTGCCGCCACTACTGTCATAGGCAGGCCGGGAATGCGGAAGTTGAAGTTGGTCATCGCCGAGGCATTGATGATCCGCAGCTTCACCCGCTCGCCGGGTCTGAACAGCGCGGTCCAGTTCGCGCCTGTATCGTGCCCGTTGATCACGAACGAATAGGTCGCGCCGGTCACGTCCGAGATGTCAGTCGCGTCCATGCGCATCTTGGCCCACTCGAGCCGGTCCTTCAGGCTCTGGTCCTTGCCCTTGAGTAACCCGCCTACGGTCTGCCGCTGCCAGTTGAAGTAGCCTCCCATGGCCTTCAGCTTGCGCAGCTGCTCGTGCGGATTGATCGGGCTCCAGTCCGCCAGCATCAGCACGTATTCGCGGTCAAACGGGGCGGAGGCATCAGTCTCTGCCGGGTCGATCACGATGGGGCCATATAGACCGACCGCTTCCTGCATCCCTGAGTGCGAGTGGTACCAGAAGGTGCCCGAATGGAGGATCGGGAACTCGTAAGTAAACGTCTCGCCCGGATCGATGCCGGGGAACGACAGGCCGGGCACGCCATCCATCTGGAACGGCACCAGTAGCCCGTGCCAGTGGATTGATGACTGTTCGCCCAAGGTGTTAGTGACGGCGATGCGCACCTTTTGCCCTTCGCGCAAACGGATCAGCGGGGCAGGGATCGAGCCGTTGACGGCAACCGCCGGAGCGGACCGGTCCCCAACCGCGAACTTCGCCGCGCCGATCGAAAGCGCAATGCTCTCGCCCGAAAGCGTGCCGCCGCTGTTGCGCCCGGCCATCGCGCCAGATGGCATCTTATGCCCGCCATGCCCAGATTGCGCCCAGGCGGGAACCAGCGGCGTTGCGGCAAGGGCACCGGCTCCCAAGAGCAGGTTGCGGCGATTGAGGTGGAGCGTCTTGGTCATTACCCTGCAGTTACGCAGGAAAAGCCGCTACCCCTCAAGCATTTCCGACAATTTCTGCCGCGCCCGGTAAATCCGGGTCTCCACCGCCTTTTCCGTCAGTCCGAGCACCTCGGCGGCCTCGCTCATGCTCATGCCTTCGAGGCGGCAGAGGATCAGCGGATCCTTCAGATTCGCTGGTAGCGCCGCAACTGCCGCCGAAACCCGCGCTAGCTCCCGCCGCGAGATCGCTTCGGCTTCCGGGTCGAGCCCCTGATCGGCCACGTCGAATGCGTCTTCGATCGGGCGTGCCATGCGGAATAGTCGCCGCACCGCGCGACGGCGCGCCCAGTCGCGACATTTGTTCACCGCGATGCGCATGATCCAGGCGCGGAACGGACGGGCAGCGTCGAACTTTGCGAGTGATGCAAATGCGGCGATGAAGGCCTCCTGCGTCACGTCGAGCGCTTCGCCTTCGTCCCCGGTGTGATGGCGGGCCAGCCGGAACACCGCCTCGCGGTGCCGAGCCATCAGGACGGCATAGGCGGTCTGACGTCCGGCCAGCGCGCTTGCGACCAGTTGCGGGTCACTCTCCCCTGACGCGTCGTTCCCCGTCACCGGTTCAGCGGTGGTCGGGTGCGGTAAGGGCGCGGGCGATCTCGCGGTCGAAGATGGTCTGCTGGGCAGGGGTCAGCACGCCACGCATGGCAAACACGTGCGCCAGCGTCGCCTTCTGCAGCTCACCCATCGCCATGTGGGAGGCATCGACCGCGCCGGTCACCTTGGGGCCGATCTGGTGCTCGCTTTCGATTGCCCGGGCGAGATCGGCGTTCGAGGCCCGCAGACGTTCGTCAAGGGCGCGGCGCTTGCCAGCAAAATCGGCTTCCAGCTTGTCGATCTGCTGCTTCTGCTGCGCCGACAGGTCAAGCCGGTCGTGCATCAACTGGTGCAGTTCGCTGCCGTGATGGATCGGCATGAACCCGCGGGCTAAATGGCTGGCAGCAAGCGCAACGGCAGCAGAGACCACTGCCACCAGCACATAGCGCAAGGCCCCTCCCATCAGTCTGCCAGCAAGTGCGACGGCGCGCCCGAAGGCACCCCGAACAGCGGCTCGGCCTGCGCCGGGGCGGAGGGGGCCACCGACCCTGCGATGCCGACGAAGGCCGCGATGCCCACCGCCATGATCATCCCGCGCCGCGCAGCAGCGTTCTCGCGCCGCTCGGCAAGGCCTCGCATCACGCAATCATCGATGGCGCCAAGCGAAGCGGGCATTGCCTTGTTTGCCAAGGCGCCGAGAAGTTCATCGATATCGGCCATCGCTGGCTGTGTTCCTTTTTCCACGCGATTCCCATTACGCAAGGTTCGAGCGAATCCCTCAAGACAAATTTTGCGCTATGGCTTGAGGGATGACCGCAGGCCTTGCGTATCACCTTGCAGATCCCAACCCGAAAGGACTTGCCATGCGCCGTCTCGCGCTTCTTGCCGCTCCCGCCCTTGCCATGCTGGCTCTACCCGGTGCCGCCTTCGCGCACCCCAAGCTGCTCTCGGCCAATCCCGCGGCAAACACGGCAGTGGCCAAGCCGACCAAGCTGACCCTGACTTTCTCCGAAGAACTCGTCGGCCCGCTCTCGGGAATCGAACTTGTCATGACCGGAATGCCCGGCATGGCGAACCACGCGCCGATGCCCATCAAGGGTTTCAAGACGGCCGCTTCGGGCAAGGTCCTGACCGTTACCCTGCCGCGCGCTCTTCCTGCCGGAACCTACAACCTCAAGTGGCATGCAGTAGCTGCGGACCAGCATCGCATCGAGGGTCAGTACGCCTTCACCGTACGCTGACCGGGCCTGAGGGGGCGTGGAAACGACTGGCCTGATCGCCTCGCGGGCGGTGGCGTATCTCGCGCTGCTGCTTGTGGCAGGCTTGCCTCTGCACGGCCTCGCGGCGGGTCAGGCGCTGACGCTCCGTGCCCGTATCTCCCTTGCCCTGCTGGCATTGGCGGCGGCGCTGGCTTCGGCATGGTGGGCGCTGGAAAGCGTGGCAGCCATGGCAGGTATCGGGCTAGATCAGCTCGATCAGGCCACGGCCGAGGTCGTGCTCGCTCAGACACCGCTCGGCGAGGTCATGGAATGGCGGCTGACGGCTCTGGCAGGCGTAATAGCCGCCAGCTTCCTCCCCTTGCGCCGGTTGAGATTGCCGCTGCTTGCCTTGTGCGGCGCGGTGGCATTGTGTTCTATGGCATGGACCGGCCATGCCGGAGCGAGTGAAGTTCCGATTCACCGCATCGCCGACGTCTTCCACCTGCTTGCCGCTGCCAGCTGGCTGGCGGCGCTTGCAACCTTTCTCGTCTCGGCATTCTCACGGATCGGTCCCGACATCGCGGCGCTGACGCGGTTTGCCCGCACGGGCAGCATGCTCGTCGCGGTTCTGGTCCTGAGCGGTCTACTCAATACGCTCGCCATCGCCGGGTGGCCGAAGATGCTGGAAGCGCGCTGGTTCAGCGTGCTGGCGGTAAAGCTGTCTCTGTTCGTGCTCATGCTGGGGCTGGCTGCTGGTAATCGCTGGCGGATCGTTCCAGCGCTCGATCGCAATGAGCCCGGCGCGGTCGTCCGCCTGCGCATCTCGCTCGCGCTCGAATTCGCCGCAGGGTTGGGCGTGGTGGGCGCGGTCGCGCTGCTCGGTCTGCTTGATCCTGCAGCCTGAGGCCAAATGGCAACAAAGAATTCCCGTCCGGACGCTTGACCGCGCGGGCCATTGGCTTAGCTCTCTGTGCGCTACAACCTGACTACGGGAGAGAGCTTATGTTCAGCCACGTGATGGTGGGCGCTGATGATATCGCCGCCGCCAAGAAGTTCTACGACGCCACGTTCGCCGCCTTCGGTGGCCCGGAAGCCATCACCGACCCCAAGGGGCGACTGATCTATCAGCACAACGGCGGGCTGTTCATCGTCACCCAGCCGATCAATGGCGAACCGGCTTGCGGCGCGAATGGCGGCACCATCGGTTTCCGCATGAACCCGGAACAGGCCAACGCCTGGCACGCTGCGGGCGTCGCCAACGGTGGCACGGCTTGCGAAGATCCGCCGGGACCGCGTGAAGGTTCGCCCTACTACCTCGCCTACCTGCGCGATCCAGCTGGCAACAAGCTCTGTGCGCTGGACATAATCGCCTGATGACACTCGAAACGGTCTCTACGTCAAAGGCGCATGGCGGAACGCTGGGCGTCTACAAGCATGAGTCCGCTGCTACGGGGACGGGAATGACCTTTTCGGTCTTCCTGCCCCCACAGGCTGAGGCGGGCGCAAGATTGCCGGTGCTGGTGTACCTCTCAGGCCTCACCTGCACCCACGCGAACGTCACCGACAAGGGCGAATACCGCAAGGCCTGTGCCGAACTCGGCATCGTCTTCGTCGCGCCCGACACCTCGCCGCGCGGCGAGGGTGTGGCCGATGATCCGGATGCTGCCTATGACTTCGGCCTTGGCGCAGGGTTCTATGTGAACGCCACGCAGGAGCCCTTCGCGCAGCACTATCGCATGTGGGACTATATCGCCGAGGAGTTGCCCGCACTGTTGGGCGCAAACTTCCCGGTCGATCTGGAACGCATGGGTATCACCGGCCACTCGATGGGCGGCCATGGGGCGCTGACGCTGGGCCTTACTTATCCCGAGAAGTTCAAGTCGCTATCCGCCTTCGCGCCAATCGTTGCGCCGGGGCAGGTCCCATGGGGCCACAAGGCGCTCGGCGGGTATCTTGGTGATGATCGTGCGGCATGGCGCAGGCACGATGCCGTGGCGCTGATCGAAGACGGCAAGCGGCCTGCGGGCCCAGTGCTGGTCGATCAGGGCGCTGCCGACGGCTTCCTGGCCGAACAGCTCCGCCCCGAACTGCTCGATGCCGCCTGCAAGGCTGCAGGCATAGACCTGACGCTGCGCCTGCAGCCGGGCTACGACCACAGCTACAACTTCATCTCGACCTTCATGGACGACCACATCCGCTGGCACGCGGAGCGGTTGTAAGGTCCAAGATCCTCCCTGATTTTCCGTAAGGACAATCGGGGAGGGGGACCGCCAGCGAAGCTGGGGGTGGAGAGGCTGCCACCCCTCCGTCATTCGCTGCCGCGAATGCCACCTCCCCGTTTGCGCTCCGCGAAAACAGGGAGGATTCTCAACCTACCGCACATCCTTCGCCACGGCATCGAGCACGCCGTTGACGAACTTCGCCTCGCGCTCCTCGAAGAAGGCGTGGGCCACGTCGACATACTCGGTGATCACTGTTGCCACGGCCACATCCTTGCGCGCCATCAATTCGTAGGACCCGGCGCGCAGGATCTGCAGCATGGTCTTGTCGAGGCGGGCGAGCGACCAGCCCTTGGCAAGCTTGGCCGAGAGCATCAGGTCGATCTCGTTGCGACGCGCGTCGACGCCCTTCACGACGTCGTCGAAGAAGACGACATCGGCCTTGAGGTATTCCACCTCTTCGATCTCAGCGCCCAGCCGGTGCTGGTGGAATTCGTCGAGCAGGACGGTCAGCGGCGTCTGCTCCATGTCGACCTGGTAGAGCGCCTGCACGGCGGCAAGCCGCGAGGCGGCGCGGGCCTTGCCCGATATCTGCGTCATAGCCCGAGCCTCACTTCGATGGACCGGGCGTGGGCCGCAAGCCCCTCGGCCTCGGCAAGGGCAATGGCGGCGGGGCCGACGGCGGCAAGCGCGGCGTCAGTCGCCTCGATAAAGCTGGTGCGTTTCATGAAATCCAGAACGGAAAGGCCCGAGGAAAAGCGCGCGCGGCGCCCGGTGGGCAGGACGTGGTTCGGTCCGGCAACGTAGTCACCGACCGCTTCGGGGGTCATGCGGCCGAGGAAAACGGAGCCTGCATGGCGGATCTTGTCGAACAGCGCCTGCGGACTGTCGGTCGCGATCTCGACGTGTTCTGCGGCCAGCGCATTGGCAAGCGCGGGGGCTTCGTCGAGCGAATCCACGACGATGATCACGCCGTAATCGTCCCAGCTGGCCTTGGCGACCTTGGCCGTCGGCAACATCGCGATCTCGACGCCGACCATGTCCGCCACCTGATCGGCAAAGGCCGCATCGTCGGTGATGAGGATCGACTGGGCCACCGGATCATGCTCGGCCTGGCTGAGCAGGTCGGCGGCGATCCACTGCGGGTCGTTCTTTGCATCCGCAATCACGAGGATTTCGGAAGGCCCTGCCACCATGTCGATGCCGACAATGCCGAAGAGCTGGCGCTTGGCTTCGGCCACCCAGGCATTGCCGGGGCCGGTGATCACGTCGACCGGCTTTATCCGCTTGGTTCCATAGGCAAGCGCCGCCACGGCCTGCGCCCCGCCCACGCGCCAGACTTCGTCGGCTCCGGCAAGGTGCGCGGCGGCCAGAACCAGCGGATTGGCCTCACCCTTGGGCGTCGGGGTGACGACGACGAGCCGTTCCACGCCCGCAACCTTGGCCGGAATGGCGTTCATCAGCAGCGACGAGGGATAGGCCGCACGTCCGCCCGGAACATAAAGCCCCGCGCCATCCACCGCACTCCACCGCGCACCAAGGCGCATCCCAGCTTCGTCGGTATAGTCCCGGTTTTCAGGCAGTTGCGCCTGGTGGTAATCGCGGATGCGCTGGGCGGCGAGTTCGAGCGCGGCGCGCAGATCGGGCTTGAGCGCGTCGAACGCCTCGCGGCAAGCCTCTGGCGAAATTCGCCAATCTTCGTCGGCGGGCGAGTGGCCGTCAAACTTGGCGGTATATTCGGCCAAGGCCTCATCTCCGCGCAGGCGCACGTCCTCAATGATCGTCTGCACATCACGCGCGACGTTCTCGTCGCTCTCGCGGCGGTCCTTGACGAGGCGGGCGAAGGCCTTGGCGAAGCCGGGTTCGCTGGATTTCAGGCGCAGCATCAGGCGGCCTTCCTTGCAGCGACCATCTCGCGGAAGGCATCGACCAGCGCGCCGAGGCGGGCGCTGTCGGTCTTCAGGGCGGCGCGGTTGACGATCAGGCGGGCCGAGACGGGGAGGATCTGGCTGGTTTCGACCAGACCATTCTCCTTGAGCGTCCGCCCCGTCGATACGAGGTCAACAATGCGGCTGGCAAGGCCCAGAGAGGGGGCCAACTCCATGGCACCATTGAGTTTTACGACCTCTGCCTGCACGCCAAGCTTCTCGAAGTGGCGGCGTGTCAGGTTCGGGTACTTGGTGGCAACTCTGGCATGACTCTCGCGGGCAGAGGCACAACTCTCCACCAACTCTACCGGTTCGGCGACCGACAGACGGCAGTGTCCGATGTCGAGATCGACCGGCGCATAGAGGTCTGCGTAATCGAATTCGTCGATCACGTCCGACCCTACGATGCCCGCATGCGCCGCCCCATGCGCCACGAAGGTCGCCACGTCGAAAGCGCGGACGCGGATGATCTTCACGTCTGGCCGGTTGGTGGCGAAGGAGAGGGCGCGCGAGGCCTTGTTAAAGAAATCGGCCTCGGGCACGATCCCGGCCTTCTCGAGCAGAGGCAGGGCCTCGTCGAGGATGCGGCCCTTGGGCAGGGCGAAAACGAGCGGTGCGGCGGTGGACATAACCCGCCGCCCTTATGGCAGCACGGCGCAAAGGGCAACCGAATGAACCCGATCATAGAGATCGAAGAGGTCGCAAAGGCCATAGAATGGCAGGCGGATCATGCCACGAACAATGGTGCGCCCTGCACAGGCCGGGTGGTGCGGGCGCAATTGCGGCTGCTGGATGGCGCGACCGAGGTCGGCAAGCGAATCGCAGCGTGGCCGGGAAGGCCGCTTGAGGACGCGTTGCCGCTGCGGCTTTCGGGCGGACATCACAACCTTGTGCTGACCGGAAAGGACCGCCGGCTGGAGCCGGTCTATCGCGGCGAGGTGACCGATCAGGCCGAAGTGGACGCGCTGGTCTTGGCTGTGACGCAAGACCATGACGCGGACCTCCTGCCATGGCTCGATGGTCCGCCGCAGACCAACGAGGCGGGGCGCTCGGCCTCGATCATGGCGGCGTTGCTGTGGCTCTCGGGCAAAGTGGGACCGCGCTTCGAACTCAACGAGCTTGGCGCGAGTGCTGGCGTCAACACGATGATGGAGCGGTTCTTCTTCGACCTTGGCGGGACGACGGCGGGGCCTGTGGATTCGCCGATGCGGATCGTGCCGGAGTGGCGCGGGCCTCCGCCTCCGCAAGCGCCGGTTGAGATCACCGCCATTCGCGGGTGTGACCGCGCGCCGATGAACCTTGCCGATCCGGAACAGGCGCTGCGTCTGAAGTCCTATGTCTGGGCCGAAGTGACCGAGCGGATCGGGCGGATCGATGCGGCGATTGCGCTGGCGGGGCAGAAGGCACCCGATCTGGTGCAGATGGATGCGGCAGATTTCGTTGCCGAGCGCATCGCCGCGGCGCAGGAGGAAAACACCACCCGCGTGTTCTTCCATTCGATCGTCTGGCAATACCTTCCGCCCGAAACCCGTGCGCGGATCGAAGCCGAACTGGCCCAGGCGGGCGCCAGGGCCGATGCCTCGAGGCGGCTGGCTTGGGTCATGCTGGAAACCAATCGCCAGACTTTCCGCCACGAACTGACGGTGCGCTACTGGCCGGACGGCGCGGAGCCGGTGCTGCTCGGCACCGCACACGCCCATGGTGCCTGGGTGGAGTGGTTCGGGAGCTAGCCCAGAAAACGGTCGAGCGCTGCGTTGACCGCATCTGGCGCTTCCCAAGGCACGAAGTGGCCGCAATCGTGGACTTTTTCGAGGGTAAGATTGGTCACCAGCTTGTCCATGCCATCGAGGTTGCACGGCGGCAGGGCCATGTCGTCCATCGCCCAGATCACCAGCGTCGGGATCTGCAGCGGTGGCACCGGAGCATCCTGATAACCTTCGGGCAGTGCGAAAGGCGCGTCCATCGGCGGGACCGCCATGGGGCTGGCGCGATACCAGTTGAGCATGGCGATGGCGGCATCGGGATTCGACCAGTCCTTGAACAGGGCGGCCCGCTCTTCCTCCTCCATGGTGGGCGCACGCTCCCATCTGAGCGCCTGGGCCAGGAGTGCGCCGAGGCCGTGTTCGCGCACCATGGCGTCGTTGGCGGTGTCGCGGAAGGCGCGCATGTATTGGCTCGCCTCGCGCTGCTGGCGGTCGGTCCAGAGCAGGCGTGGGAAGATCACCGGGTGAGGGGCATTGGCGATGACGGCGCGGGTGACGCGCGTGCCCTGGCCAAGCAGGGCGACGCCCCAGGCGATTGCGCCACCCCAGTCATGACCGAGAATGGTGAACTGCTGGACGCCCAGTGCATCGGCGAGCTGGAAAATATCGCCGATCAGCTTGTCGGGCGTATAGTTTTCGACTCCCTCCGGCTTGGACGAGCCGCGATAGCCGCGCTGGTCGGGCGCGATGCAACGGAAGCGGGAGGAAAGGTGCGCGATCTGGTGGCGCCAGGTGCGATGGCTTTCGGGGAAGCCGTGAAGGAAGATCAGGGTGGGAGCCTCTTTCGGCCCGATGTCCAGCACATCGAGTTCGATGCCGCTTGCGAGCGTAACGCGTTGCAGTTCAGTCATTCAGGGGCTCCCTCGTTCATCCTCTGAGCATAGCCTGCCGCGACGACCTCGGCCATGCGATCGTGCAGGGCATCGGGTGTGCGGCGCAGTTCGCCGATTTCCCGTTCCATGCCCTCGCCCATAATGATTTCGCGTTCGCCCGCAGCGATGGCGTCGAGCATCTGGCGCGCGGCCACGTCGGGATCGAGGCCCTTCTCGATCACCGCATCGCTGATCCCGCGCCGCGATCCGTCAGCGGTGATGGCGTTGCGCGAAACGTCGGTGCGGATCGAGCCGGGAGCTATCACGTGGACCTGGATGCCGAGGCCTGCGACTTCCGCGCGCAAGGCATCGGAATAGCCGAACAGCCCGAACTTGGCTGCGCTGTAGCCCGTCCGCATCGGAGAGCCGACCTTGCCGGCGATGCTCGAGACCATGACGATCCGCCCGGACTTGCGCGCAGCCATACGTGGCAGCAGAGCCTGCGTCAGAGCGATGGGGGCCAGCAGATCGACCGCGACAATTCGTTCGTAGACGGGGAAGGCAGTGTCCACCGCAAGCGAGCGCTGCGAGATGCCGGCGTTGTTGACCAGCATGTCGACATGGCCCTTCCAGCCCCACGCCTGATTGGCAGCACGGGCGGCGGCTTCATAATCGGTCGCCTCGAAGGGCAGGACGAGCGCCTCACCGCATTGCGCCGCGACTTCGCGGAGTGCAGCTTCATTGCGTCCTGACAGGATCAGCTGCGCCCCTTGTGCCGAAAGCGCCCGTGCCAGTGCCGCGCCGATGCCCGACGACGCTCCGGTGATCCACACGACTTGCCCAGAAAACGCCATTCGCCTGCTCTCCCCAAAGGATCAGGTCTTAACCGACCCATTAAGGGCATGGTGTCAGGGTTTGGCGGGATAGGGAAGGGGTGATGATCTGTCTTGGCGTCGTGCTTGCAAGCGAAGTGAAGCAATGACGAAACGATAAGTGGGGGAACCACGCGGTTTGAATCTCAAGGATAGCTTACTGTCGTGGCCACCTTGGGCAGCGGGATGAACTCTGCCTCGTCCCCCGGCACTTTCGGAAAGCGGCCTTCCTGCCAGTCTGCCTTGGCCTGGTTGATGCGGTCGCGGCTGGAGCTGACGAAGTTCCACCAGACGTGGCGTTTGGTGGTGAAGGATTCGCCGCCCATGAGCATCACGCGGCCGCCGGTTTCGGATTGGAGTTTCAGGACGGCGCCGGGGGCGAGGACGACGAGGTCGTAGAGGGCGAGGGTATGTCCGTCGATGCTGGCTTCGCCGCCGACGAGCATGACGGCACGTTCGTCCGCCTCTGCGTCGATGGGCAGGGAGCCGCCCGGCGCGAGGAGTATCTCGGCGTAGATCGTGGCGGCGTGCTGGGTGGTCGGCGCGGTCTGGCCCCAGAGGGTGCCCATGATCACGCGGGCGCTGACGCAGACGTCCTCGACCAGCGGCAGGGCGGTGACCTGTTCAAAGGCGGGGGCGATTTCCTCCTTGCCATCGGGCAGGGCGAGCCAGGTCTGCATGCCGTAGAGGTGCGGGCCGCCGGGACGCTCGGTTTCGGGCGAACGCTCCGAATGGACGATGCCGCTGCCTGCGGTCATCAGGTTGACCTGGCCGGGGCGGATCGTGGCGAAGGAGCCGAGGCTGTCGCGGTGGTCGATCGCGCCTTCAAACAGCCACGTCACGGTGGCGAGGTTGATGTGCGGGTGGGGGCGCACGTCCATCGCTGAACCTGCGGGCAAGTGCGCGGGGCCGAACTGGTCGACAAAGATGAACGGGCCGATCATCGTGCGCTGGCGCGAGGGGATGGCGCGGCGGACCTCGAAAGCGCCGAGATCGTGGGCGACGGGGGTGATGGTCTGGATGATCGGATCGGTCATGCCTCAGCCTCGAGATCGAGCAGTTCAAGCAGGTTCACCGGGAACACCGGTTCATGCCAGTCTGCCAGTTCTGCGCGGGTAAACCAGCGAAATTCCTTGATAAGTTCGCGCTCGATCTGGGTGTGGCCGGAAGTGTCGGGCGTAAAGCTGGTCGTGCGGACGCGGAAGAAGCGTTCGTCCGAAGTGATCGGTTCGCCTTCGAGCGTCAGGTAATCGTCTGCTCGGCGGGCCAGTTCGGGGCCGCAGCTGTCCACCACGAGACCGGTCTCTTCGAACAGTTCGCGTACCGCAGCGACGTGGAACTCTTCGCCCGGATCGCATTCACCGCCGACGCCGCACCAGAACGGGCGACGGTCCGCCGGGGCGAAGCGGATGAGGAGGAGGCGGTCTTGCTCGTCGAGCAGGAGGATGCGGGCCGCGCGGCGGATGCGGCGCGGATTACTCACCTGGGGCTTTGGCCTTGATCGCGAGGGCGTGGACGCGCTGGCCGGGGAGGTCGCCTAGCGCCTTGTTGACCATGCGCTGACGGTTGAGGCGCGATTGTCCGGTGAAGGCCGCGCTTTCGATCTCGACAGTGAAGTGCGATTCGCCGGTGCCATCGTCGCCCATGTGGCCCGAGTGGCTGGCGCTGTCGTTGATCACGGCGAGGTGGGTGGGGGTGAGGGCTTCGGTCAGAAGCCGTTCGATTTCCTGTGCGATTGGTCCGGTCATGGCTTTTCTTCTAGCGACTTCATCGCCATGTGGACAGCACATGCGAAATGACAAGTTCCACGGTCGCGTCCAGGGTACGGGGCGTATCTGCAATGCCCCCGGCTGCGACGAGCCGGGCGAATTCCGCGCGCCGGGCGTGCGCTCGTCCGGATTCGACGGGCCGGGCGACTATCGCTGGTTCTGCCTCGATCATGTGCGCCAGTTCAATTCGGGCTACGATTTCTTTGCCGGGATGACGCCTGAGGAAATCCTCAAGGCGCAATCGCCGCTGGCAGGCTGGGAGCGCGAGACGCGGGCGTTCCGTGCCGATGCGGGGATCGATCAGGCGCCGCGCTGGGCGGACTTCGACGATCCGCTGGAAGCCATTGCCCGGCGAGCGAGCGCGCGGCGGGCCGATCACCAGAAGGCTGCCGAGGCGGCGCGGCGCGGGATCAGTCCGGACGAGCGCAAGGCCTATGACGCGTTGCACCTTGCCTATGATGCCGACAGGCGGCAGCTGCGGCGGAGTTACTCCGAACTGGTGCGCAAGTACCATCCCGACCGCAACGGCGGCGATCGCACGCATGAGGGGCGACTGCAGGAAGTGGTCGAGGCCTACAACCTGCTCAAGGACAGCGCACTCTTCGCCTGAGCTTTTCGCGCCGGTCTGGTGATGTCTCACACAGATTCCTGCGTGGATTTACGTAGGATGCTCCCGTCAGACGGCGATGGAGGCGTGGGGTATGGCTTACTCGATCAAGAACGGGATTCTTGCCGACAGCAACAATCCGGTGCGGCAGATCCGCTCTAAAAACACCGGCGGGGCATTCCCTGCGCCTCCGAAGATTGTGGTGATCCATTTCACCGCGGGCGGATCGGCGGCGTCATCGGCCAACTGGTTTGCGAGCAAGGACAACACCAATTCGTCTGCCCATGTGGTGATCGACCGGGACGGCACGATCATCCAGTGCGTGAACTTCGGCGAAGTGGCGTGGCATGCGGGCAAGTCGACCTGGCGCGACATCGTCGGGCTCAACAAGCACTCCATCGGCATCGAGATCGCCAACTGGGGCGCCCTGCGCGGCGGGGCCAATGGCTGGTGCAATGCAGCAGGGCAAAGGGTCGACAATGTGGTCATGGCCGTGCACCGCAATGGCAACCCCGATGGCTCGCGCACGCCGATTGGCTGGGAGGCCTATCCCGATGCGCAGTTCGAAGCGACCGTGGCGCTGGTGCGGGCTTTGCGCGCTGTCTATCCGATTGCCGAGATCGTCGGGCATGACGATATCGCCCCGGTGCGCAAGTCCGATCCGGGTCCGGCCTTCGACATGGTGCGGTTCCGCCAGCGCGTGCTTGGCGGACGGGATGACGACGGCCCGAACACGGGCGTGATCCGCTCGCCCGGCGGGCTCAATCTGCGCAGTGGCCCGGGCACGAACAACGCCGTGGTGCAGTTGCTGGCCGACGGCACCAAGGTTCTGCCAATCGGTGCCAACGGTTCATGGCTGGAGGTGACCGTGCTCGATGCGGCGGGCAAGCCGAGCAAGACCGGGTGGGTCCACGGGCACTACGTTGATCTTGACTGATCGGCAGGCCTGAAACGAAACGGGGCTCCCGAAGGAGCCCCGCAGCGTTTCAGCAATGGTCAGGCGGCAATCAGGCCGCGACCGGAGCCGCATCGCGGACCGACTGGTCGACGTGCTCGGCAAACTGCTGGAAGTTGTCGACGAACTTGCGCACGAGTTCCTGCGCAGTCTTGTCGTATTCCTCGCCATCGGCCCAGGCGCCGCGCGGATCGAGGAGCTTGGTGTCGACGCCCGGAACTTCAACCGGAACTTCGAAGCCGAAGTTCGCGTCCTTCTTGAAGGTCGCGCTGTTGAGGCTGCCATCGAGCGCGGCATTGAGCAGAGCGCGGGTGGCCTTGATCGGCATGCGCTTGATGCCTTCCTGCGTGGCCTTGCCGCCCGACCAGCCAGTGTTGACCAGCCAGCACTTTACGCCGCCCTTGGCGATGCGCTCCTTGAGGAGGTTGCCATAGACCGACGGGTGGCGCGGCATGAACGGCGCGCCGAAGCAGGTCGAGAAGGTGGCTTCCGGCTCGGTCACGCCGATTTCGGTACCGGCGACGCGGGCGGTGTAACCCGAGAGGAAGTGATACATTGCCTGATCGGGCGTGAGGCGCGCGATCGGAGGCAGCACGCCATAGGCGTCGGCGGTGAGGAAGATCAGGTTGGCCGGGACCGGGCCGAGGTTCTTCTCCGAGCAGTTCGGGATGAAGTCGATCGGGTAGGAACCGCGGCTGTTTTCAGCGAGGCTGTTGTCGTCGAGGTCGATCGTGCGGGTGACGGGGTCGATCACGACGTTTTCGAGCACGGTGCCGAAACGCTTGGTCGTGGCGAAGATTTCGGGTTCGGCCTCGGCCGAGAGGCGGATCATCTTGGCGTAGCAGCCGCCTTCGAAGTTGAACACGGCGGTGTCGGACCAGCCATGCTCGTCGTCACCGATCAGCGTGCGCGAAGCGTCAGCCGAAAGCGTGGTCTTGCCGGTGCCCGAGAGACCGAAGAACACGGCGGTCTTGCCATCGGGGCCGACGTTGGCCGAGCAGTGCATCGGCATGACGCCCTTGACCGGCAGCAGGTAGTTGAGGATGCCGAAGACCGACTTCTTCATCTCGCCGGCGTAGGCGGTGCCGCCGATCAGGATCAGCTTCTCAGTGAAGTTGACCGCGACCACGGTTTCGCTGCGGCTGCCATGGCGTTCCGGATCGGCGCGGAAGCTCGGCAGGTCGATGATGGTGTATTCGGGCACGAACGAAGCGAGCTCTTCGGTGGTCGGACGAACCAGCAGCGTGCGGATGAACAGGTTGTGCCAGGCGAATTCGTTGATCACGCGCACATTGACGCGATGTTCGGGCTGCGAGCCGCCGAACAGGTCAGCCACGTAGAGGCGGTCCTTGCCGCCCAGTGCGGCGATGAAATCGGCCTTGAGGTTGGCGAAGTGCTCAGGCGTCATCGCGACGTTGGTCTTGCCCCACCACACGGTGTTCTCGGTCTCGGCATCGCGGACGATGAACTTGTCCTTGGCCGAGCGGCCCGTGTGCTTGCCGGTTTCGACCACGAGCGGACCGTCGACGCAAAGCAGGCCTTCGCCATTGCGGACCGCATGCTCGACCAGTGGCGCAGTGCCGAGGTTGGCGAACAGTTCCGCCGGTTCAGGGAAGCCCTGGCTGGCAAGGGACACGTTCAGGCTGGTATCGGACACGTCGGGCCTCCCGTTGGCGGCGCTCCGGACAGGAATTTGTCCCTTCGCGCACGGATTGCGAATACGAATGCGCTGATTCTCGATCTGCGCATAGTCACCCCGCTTTGCTGCGTCAAATGACACGCTGCAACGAAGTTTTTTTGCGCACTCAGTTGCATCCTGTGCAACTGGAAAATGCTGCGGCGCAGCGCATTCTGTCCCGGAAGTTGCAAGGTCTGTGCAGGGTCGGTATCGCTCGAAACCATGGTCAGCCCGCAATCGCCACGCACCGACGCCATCGCTGCCCCGCGCACGATCGCGCTGGTCGACGACGATCGCAACATACTAACAACTGTTTCGATTGCCCTGCAGACTGAGGGTTTTGCGACGCGGCTCTACAATGATGGCGACACGGCGCTGAAGGCGCTGCTCGACAATCCGCCCGATCTTGCGGTGTGCGATATCAAGATGCCCCGCATGGACGGGCTCGAACTGCTCCGTCGCCTGCGCGAGAAAAGCGATCTCCCGGTCATCTTCCTGACCAGCAAGGACGACGAGGCCGATGAGGCGTTGGGCCTGTCGATGGGCGCGGACGACTACATCGCCAAGCCCTTCAGCCAGCGCCTGCTGGTTGCGCGCATCAAGGCCATACTGCGCCGCAGCGATATCGTCCGGCGAGAGGCCGAGGAGCAGGAGCCGGACGGCGAGCCTTTGCCCGAGCCGATCCGGCGCGGCCGCCTCGTCATGGACCCGGCACGCCATGCCGTGACGTGGGATGGCGAGGCGGTTTCATTGACGGTTACCGAGTTCATGATTCTCGAAGCGCTCGCGATACGGCCGGGTGTGGTCAAGACGCGCAACCAGCTGATGGACGCGGCCTATCATGACGATGTCTTCGTCGATGACCGTACCATCGACAGCCACATCAAGCGTCTGCGCCGCAAATTCCGTGCGGTGGACCCTCGCTTCGGTGCGATCGAAACGCTCTACGGTGCAGGCTACAGTTTTGCCGACGAGTGACTCTGCAACCCCGGTAGCGAGGAGCACCGGCGGCTCCGGGCGGCGGCGGCTGAGGCAGCTGTGGCGCATTCGCGGCGTCTCCCTCACCACCCGCATTCTCTTCGTGAACGTTATTGCGCTGGCATTGCTTGCGGGCGGCTTCTTCTATCTCGACAGCTACCGCGCCCAACTGATCGAGGAACGCTTCAAGCTGGCGCGGGCCGAAGCGGAGATCGCCGCCGATGCACTCGATGGGGCAAGCATGGCGCAGCGCAAGGAGCTGATTGCGCGGATCGGCACCGACCAGGTCCTGCGCCTGCGCCTCTATGACGCCGAAAGTCGGTTGCAGGCAGACAGCTTTGCGCTGGCGCCGCCCTCGTTCGCGCTGATCGATCCCGAGAGCGAGCCCTGGTACCAGAAGGCTGCCCGATTGCTCGACCGCGGGGTAGACTTCATCGTCAACGCGCCGACGGTGGAGCGCTACAGCGATACGTCCGAACTGCCCGCGGGTAGCTGGCCGGAGATCAAGGCTGCGCGGACATCGCGCCGCACCGAAGTGTTCCTGCGCTATGCGCCTGACCGCACGCCCGTGATAACGGCGGCCACGCCGGTTGGCGACAAGGGCGAGGTGCTGCTGACCCTGCGCAACGCACTCGACGTGACGCAATCGGTGCGTGATGCACGCCAGACGCTGGTGATCATCATCGGCATCGCGCTGCTGCTGTCGGTGCAGCTCTCGCTGTTCCTTGCGCGGACCATCGTCCAGCCGCTGCGGGCACTGGTGCGTGCCGCCGTGCGCGTGCGGCTTGGGCGTGAGCGCGAGGTGGTCGTGCCGCGCCTGCCGGATCGTGGTGACGAGATCGGCCTGCTTGCCCGCGCGGTCTCGGACATGACCACGGCGCTGCGTCAGCGCATAGACGCGGTTGAGACCTTTGCCGCCGATGTTGCGCACGAGCTCAAGAATCCGCTGGCGTCATTGTCGAGCGCGCTTGAAACGATGGAGCGGGTCGACGATCCGGCGTTGCGGCGGCAGCTATCCGACATCGCAGCGCATGACGTGCAGCGGATCGACCGCCTGATCACCGAGATCGCCGATGCCAGCCGCATCGACGCCGAACTCAGCCGTGCAACGTTTGAGCCGGTCGATCTTGCCGGACTCGCCTCCCAGGTCGTTGGCGCGCGCGACGTGCGGGCAAACCCTGCCGCGCCGATCAGGCTCCGGCGCAATGGCGGCCTTACGATCGTACCCGGCGACGCTGCGCGGTTGGAACGCGTCCTCGAAAACCTTCTCGACAACGCCGTATCGTTTTCGCCGCCGGGCGGGGTGGTGGACCTCACAGTCTGGGGGGACGCGGACAGCGCGCATATCGCCGTGGCCGACGAGGGCCCCGGCGTTCCGGTGGTCGAGCGCGAGAAAGTGTTCGAGCGGTTTCATTCGGTCCGCCCGGCAGAGGAGGCGTTCGGCGCGCACAGTGGTCTGGGCCTGGCAATTGCCCGCACCATTGCCGAGGCGCACGACGGCACGCTGACCATCCATGACCGGCCTGATGGCAGGGCGGGTGCCTATGTCCTGCTCAGCCTGCCACTGGCGATAGAGGAGGACGAGGAATGAGCCGTCCTCTGCAGGCAAGTTGCGTCGCGATTGGCGGGCGAGGCGTGCTGATTTGCGGACCCTCGGGCATCGGCAAGTCGAGCCTCGCGCTGGCCTTGATCGACCGCGGCGCCATGCTTGTGGGCGACGACGGAGTCATGATCGAGGTGCGGGCAGGACAAGTGTTCGCCGCGCCCCATCCGAACATCACGGGCAAGCTGGAAGTGCGCAATCTCGGTCTGCTCGAATTCCCAGTGTCTGCCCCTGTTCCGGTAGCGCTCGCGGTTCTGCTTGATCGCGAAGCCCCGCGCTTCATCGAGGCCGCCGATGTGCTCGAGATCGATGGCGTTGTCCTGCCGCAGGTTCGGCTTTGGCCCGATAGCCCAGTGCTTGCGCTTCGAACTGAACTGGCGCTTGACCGTTATGGGTTGACGACTTCCTGATTGGGGACACGGCCTTTCTGCGGACTTTCCAACCGCGCTGCAAAGGCGCAAAGCAAACGGGCAATGGCGCAAGACTCAAGCCTCTCGGATTCTGGCCCGCAGCGCATCCTTCTCGTCACCGGCTTGCTCGGGGCGGGCAAGACGACTGCGCTGCGCACGCTCGAGGACCTTGGCTGGGAAGCGGTCGACAACTTCCCGATCCGTCTGCTTGACCGCCTGCTCGAGACCGAACCGGGCTCGGCGCGGATGGAAGCCGGCACGCCCATGGCGATCGGCTTCGATACGCGCACCCGAGGCTTCGATCCGGCGCGGACGATCCAGCTCGTCAAGAAGCTGTCGCAGCGCAAGGATCTGCAGGTCACGACCTTGTTTCTGGACTGCGGTGGGGCGGAACTGGAGCGGCGTTACAACGAGACCCGTCGCCGCCACCCGATGAGCGAGGACAAGCCGGCGGCCACTGGCATTGCCGCCGAGCGCGAACTGCTCGAGCCGCTGCGGCGCTGGGCGGACCTGGTCATCTCCACCACCAGCTTCACCGCGAACGATCTGCAGCAGGCGATTCGCGCGCAGTTCGGCGAGGAAACCCCTGCGCCGACGACGCTGACGATCAGCAGTTTCGGCTTTTCGCGCGGCACCCCGCCCCTTGCCGACCTCGTGTTCGACATGCGGTTTCTGGCAAATCCGCACTGGGTGGACGACCTGCGTCCGCAGACCGGACAGGACGCACCTGTGGGGGATTATATCCGGCAGGATCCGGCATTTTCCGAGGCTTTTGACCGGATTCACGACCTCCTGTTGCTCCTGCTTCCGCGCTACCAGGCGCAGGGAAAGGCCTATGTCCACGTCGCCTTCGGCTGCACCGGCGGGCGGCACCGTTCGGTGTTCATGGCCGAGCAGATCGCTTCCGCCTTGCGCGAGGCGGGATTTTCACCCACATTGCTGCATCGCAACCTCGCATCACGTGCGGCTGACCTGCTTGAGGGCCAGAAGCATTGATCAAGCGGGGAAGAACACCATTGGGCGGGGCAGCACTGGAAGCCATGCATTTCGATTCCCAGTCGTCTTGCGTGCCCCGCACTTGCGCAAATCTCGCGTTCATCGCGGATAGCGCACAGTGTCCGGCCGCACTTCGGAGCCTGCCCCTTACATGATCGGTCTCATTCTGGTTACCCACGGCGCTCTTGCCGACGAGTTCATCCATGCGATGGAGCATGTCGTCGGTCGACAAAGCGACGTGATCGGCGTCTGCATCGGCCCCAACGACGACATGGAGAAGCGCCGGAAGGAAATCGCCGACGCCATCAAGCGCGTCGACAGCGGCGAGGGCGTGATCATCCTGACCGACCTGTTCGGTGGGACGCCCTCCAACCTCGCGATCTCGCTGATGCAGGCGGGACGCATCGAAGTGATTGCCGGGATCAACCTGCCCATGCTGATCCGTCTGGCCAAGGCTCGCAATTGCATGGGCGTCAAGGAAGCGACAGCCGCTGCGCGCGATGCGGGGCGGAACTACATAACGATCGCTTCCGAGTTTCTGGGACAGGACGCGTGAGATGGCAGAACAGGGTTACGTCACCCGCGAAACGGTGACGATCGTCAACCAGCGCGGCCTCCATGCGCGGGCCAGCGCAAAGTTCGTGAATGCAGTCGCCAAGCTGCCCGATGGCTTTGATGTGACGGTGGCAAAGGACGGGACGGACGCTGCCGGGGGTTCCATCCTCGGCCTGATGATGCTCGGCGCGGCCAAGGGCGATACGGTGGACGTCGTCGTTGCGGGGCCTGAAGGCGAGGCCGATGCGATCCTGATGAAGCTGACCGGGCTGATCAAGGACGGCTTCGGCGAGGATTGATCCCCTTGCCGCGCACACCGCTCTGCCCCATGGGAGCGGCATGACGCGCAAGATCATCACCGGTTACTCCAACCCGACGGTAAAGTTCGTCCGCAGCCTGCGCGAGAAGAAGCACCGGCGGCGCGAGCACAAGTTCCTGGCGGAAGGCCTGCGCCTGCTGACGGATGCGCGTGAGGGCGGTCGGTTGCCCGAGATACTGCTGATGGCGCAAGGGCGCGAGGGGCATCCGCTGCTCGACGAGCTTGAGGCAGACGTGGTGCGCAGCGGTGGTGAGGTGATCGAACTGCCGCTCGACATTCTCTCTAAAGTGACCGGCAAGGAAAACCCTCAGGCTGTGGCGGGGGTGTTTGCCGAGTGGGACACCTCGATACGACTTATCGACCGCAATGCCGCGCCGGTCTGGCTGGTCGCCCACGCAATGCGCGATCCGGGCAATCTCGGTACGATGCTTCGGACTGCCGATGCAGTTGGGGCTGGAGGGCTGATCCTGATCGACGATTGCGTCGATCCGTTCTCGGTCGAGGCTGTTCGGGCGAGCATGGGCGCGATCTTCACCGAGCGGTTGGCACAGGCGCGGTGGGACGAATTCATCGGCTGGCTGCGCGAGGGCGAGGGGCAACTGGTGGCGGCGTCCCTGCGCGAGGCTGTGCCCTATCGCGGTGCCCCTTACGCGGCTCCGTGCTTCATCATGGTCGGCAACGAATCGCGCGGGCTGCCTGAGGACTACGAGATGGCTTGCGACTTGCGCGTGACGATGCCGATGAAGGGCCGGGCAGACAGTCTGAATGCTGCCGTGGCAGGCGCAGTGCTGGCTTACGAAGTGCTTGCCACGCTTGATGAACGATAACGGATCTGCCGGTTAATCCCACGCTCAGTCGCACAGGCGCATCGTCCCTTCATGCGCAACGTTCTGGCCCTGATCGCGATGTCCACGGCACTTCTTGCCGGATGCGCCACCGCGCCATCGGGCAGCGCAGGGCTGGCCGGAACGAACTGGATCATCACCCGTGTGGACGGAGCAGCGCCAGTCGCGCCCGGCCGCGCAAGCCTGAAGTTCGAGGATGAACGGCTGAGCGCCAATGTGGGCTGCAATGGCATTGGCGGAGACTACCGCGTCGAAGGCAACCGGCTGATTGCCGGGCCTCTCATGGCCACGAGGATGTTTTGCGAAGGTCCGGTCTGGCAGCAGGAAGAGGCGGTCAACGCGCTGCTTTCCGCCGCGCCGGAAATGCGCCGCAGCGGCTCCACCCTGCGCCTGGTTTCGGGCGGACACGCGCTCGATCTGGAGCTTTCCGAGGGCTGATCAATCGCCTGCGATGAAGGCGGTGATCTGCCATTGGCCGTCCTTTGGCTCCGCAATCAGGCGATAGTCGAGCAGGCTGCGCAACTTGCGCGTTTCGATCCATCCCTTGTGCCCGTCATGCGCGGTCACGCGCGTGGCCTTGGCATCGGTGTCGAAGTCCATCGGATCTATGCCCACAATGGTCCAACCTGCCATGACAATCGGCTTTCCGCCCGCCTTGTCCAGCAGCGGCGTATCATCGCCGAGCACAAGCATGGCGCTATAGCTGTCGATGTCTTCAGGCACGTTCCAGAACACCCATGGCATGGCCGCGAGCCCGCCCTGCACCGCACATCCGAGCGGCAGGATGGCGTCAAGCTCCTGCCAGAGTTTCGCTTCGGGATCGTTCAGACGCTTGATCAGTTCGGCAGGGCCATTGCCGCCGCCGTAGTCGAGCGCGATGTCAGGCGTGGCAAGCTTGGCCAGCGCTTGTGCATCGCGACTCTTGATGGCGCTCGCCAATGCATTGCGGAATGCGGGCCATCCCGGTTCCTTGGCACAATCATCGCGAGGGGCGTAACTGACGGCGTCCGAGGTCGCTGATGCGACGGGGGCAGGATCGCTTGGTGCAGGAACCGGTTCGCTGGTTGGCAGAGGCGTTTCGACTGGTTTTGCTGCCGCCTTGTCGTGCGCAGGCGAACTGGCCGAGGCCTGGGGCTCGCTCCCGCAACCCGCCAGCACCGTCACTGCGGCGAAGGCAAGCAGATGCGGGACGAAGCTGACCGTCATTCCGCCGTAACGTCTCCTTCGTCATTGGCAGTCTGTGCCAATGCTGCCGGTTCCGCCTCAGCATAACGTGGGGCTGCTTCGACGAGCGGCACCTCCTCCAACTCGCGCTTGCCGATTTCGATGTGCTTGTCCTTCAGGCGACGGCCTGCGGAAAGCACGTTACGTTCGAAGCTGCCGACGAACTTGTTGTAATTGGAAACCGCACTGTCGAGCCCGTTGCCGACGCGCTTGAGGTGTTCCGCGGCGACAGCAAGCCGATCATAAAGCTCGCCGCCCATCTTGCCGATTTCGCGCGCCTCGCGCGCCAGGCCGTCCTGCCGCCAGACTTGCGCCACCGTGCGGGCAATGGCGACGAGGTTCGTCGGGCTAGCCAAGAGCACGCGGCGTTCGAAGGCGAAGTCCCACAACGTCGGGTCACGTTCCAGGGCGGCGGCGATGAAGTGTTCACCGGGGACGAACATCAGCACGTAGTCCGGTGCTTCCTCGAACTGCGACTGGTAGGACTTGGCGCCGAGCGTCTGGATATGGTTTCGCATCGACTGGACATGGGCGTTGAGCGCGATCTTGCGGGTATCGTCGTCCTCGGCCTCGAAGGCATCCTGATAGGCGTTCAAGGATACCTTGGCGTCGATCACCAGCAGCTTGTTGCCAGGCACGCGGACAATGGCATCGGGGCGCAACCGTCCTTCGTCGGTCTCTACCGAATGCTCGGTCACGAAATCGGTATGTTCGGCAAGGCCGCACTGTTCGAGCACGTTGCGCAGCTGCAGTTCGCCCCAGCGGCCGCGCGTCTTGGGGCCGTTGCGCAAGCTGTTGCCAAGCTGGGCAGCGGCGGCGCGGACGGCTTCCTGCCCGTCGCGCATCGACTGGATCAGGCCGGTCAGCTGGCCGAATGAATCAACGCGCTGCTTTTCGAGGCTCTGGACCTGTTCTTCATAGCTCTTCAACCGCTGGTCGACCGGGGCGAGCAGGGACTTGAGCCGCTCGGCACTGGTCTTCTCGCTTTCCTCGAAGCGCGACTGCGCGCGGGCGAGGAAGGTTTCCTGCGCCTTTTCCAGAACCTTGTTGCCCGCGTTCTCGAATTCCTTGCGCAGCGCTTCCTGCGCCTCAATCAGCAGGCGCTTCTGTTCGGCAAAGTTTTCGGCATCGGCCTTGAGCCGTTCGAGCTCGGCGCGCAAAGCCTCGCGATCATCGCGCACGCGGGCGAGTTCGGCGCGGACGACCTCGGCATCGGCGGCACTCTGGCGGGCGGCGGCTAGTGCCGGGGCCAGCTCGTCGCGCTGGCGGCGGACGTCCTGCAGTTCGGCAAGGCTCGCTTCCAGTCCTTTGGTGCGCTCTGCCGTGGCGGCAAGGTCCACCGTCATCGCCTTGACCGTGCCTTCGTGGGCCTTCGCTTCGGCATCGCGCTGATCATGCCGCGCGCGCCATTCAGCCACGGGGCGCGAGCCGAAGAACCAGCCGACGGCGAATCCGACAACAAGTGTGATTACAGCAAGAGCAGCTTCCATCGTTTGGAATCTCGGATGCTTCCACAGGTGTCGGCGGAGTTAAACCCCGCCGACCGCTGTGTCTGGTTGGCCTTCAAATATATCTTTGAAGGTCGAGAAGTGCTGCATCTTCACTTTCAAATCCATGGATTGAGAAAGCGAGAATGCCTCCATGTGCTGACAAAATCAGCCAATGGACACCGTCGAATTGCCAGCACAGCGAAAATAGCCGATTTCTCACGGCGTCTCTCCGACTGTGGTGGTGGGCCAAACCAGTCGTCGCGGTAAATGACTGCCATTTATCAGGCTTGCGCGCGTGCTCCGTTAGGAGGGCAACGATTTGCCGGAAGAGGATTTGTTGCAATCAGAAACTAGCGATTCCTAATTCGACATCAGCCGCCCATTTTGTGGCCGATGTCGGGCTAGAATAAATGAACAGAGCGGGAACGCAAGGGTTTTGTCCGCAACAATCCTCACGCCACCTTGCGCAGCTTCTCGAGCTTCTTCAGCGCCATGCTGCGCTTCAGGCGCGAGAGGTGGTCGATGAAGAGGATGCCTTCGAGGTGGTCCATCTCGTGCTGGAGGCAGGTGGCCATCAGGCCGTCCATGTCCTCTTCGTGCGTGTTGCCCTCGAGGTCCTGCCAGCGGGCGCGGATGCGGGCGGGGCGTTCGACCTCGGCGTAGATCTCGGGGACAGAGAGGCAGCCTTCCTGATAGAGGCTGTGCTCTTCGGACGGATCGAGAATCTCGGGGTTGATGAAGACCCGCGGTTCCTTCTTGGTCGGCTGGTGATGATGGTGGTGGCCATCGTGATCGCAGGCGACGGGTTCGACCTCGGGGTCATCGGGCTGCAGATCGATTACCAGCACGCGCAGCGGCACGCCCACCTGAATCGCGGCGAGGCCGATGCCGGGAGCATCGTACATTGTCTCGAACATGTCCTCGACAAGCGTTTTGAGCTCGTCGTCGAACTTCTCGACGGGGACGGAGACCTGCTTCAGGCGCGGGTCGGGGACTTCGATGATTTCGCGGATGGCCATGGAGGGCAGATAAGGAATGTGTGGGGGAGCCGCAAGTGTGGTGCTTTGGTGCTGGCGCTGGATGCCCACCCCCAGCCCCTCCCGCCTGCGGGAGGGGGGATGAAAGCGTTTTTCTGCCGGTTAGGCTACCGGCCTTCTCGCGCGTAGCGCTTGCGCCAACGTGCCCTCATCAAGATAATCAAGTTCGCCGCCGACCGGCAGGCCGTGTGCGAGCTGCGTGACGCGGACAGGTGCGTCCTCCAGCCGTTCGGCAATGTAATGCGCGGTGGTCTGGCCTTCGAGCGTGGCGTTCATTGCAAGCACCACTTCGTCGATCCCGCCCTGGCTCACCCGGTCGAGCAACTGACCGATGGTCAGGTCTTCAGGGCGTACGCCTTCAAGCGCTGAAAGCCTGCCGCCCAGAACGTGGTACTTGCCGGTGAACAGACGGGCACGGTCAAGCGCCCACAGGTCGGCCACTTCCTCGACCACGCAGATCGACCGCTGGTCGCGGCGCGGGTCGGTGCAGATGCCGCAGGGGTTGGTGGTGTCGACATTGCCGCAAGTCTGGCATTCCACCAGCAGGTCCTGGACTTGGGTCAAGGCGGCCAGAAGTTGCGGCAGTGCTGTCTCGCGCCGCTTGATCAGCCACAGCACGGCGCGGCGGGCCGAGCGGGGGCCGAGCCCGGGAAGGCGCGCCAGTGCGCCGGAAAGTGCCTCGATCTCTTGCGATGCCATGGCAGCACAGATAGGGCCGGGGGCGACAAACGGAAGGCCTTGCAGACAGCTTATGCGCATCATCTTCATGGGGACGCCCGATTTCGCGGTGCCGACACTGGAAGCGCTGGTCGCTGCTGGGCACGAGGTCGTCGCGACCTACAGCCAGCCGCCGCGTCCTGCGGGGCGTGGCAAGAAGCTGCAGCCCTCGCCGGTGCATCTGGCGGCCGAGGCGCATGGCATCGAAGTGCGTACGCCGGTTTCACTGAAAGGGGCGGATGAACAGGCTGCGCTCGCCGCGCTTGGGGCCGACGTGGCGGCGGTGGCCGCTTATGGGTTGATCCTGCCGCAGGCGGTGCTGGATGCACCGAAGTTGGGATGCCTCAACGTCCACGGCTCGATCCTGCCGCGTTGGCGTGGCGCGGCGCCGGTGCAGCGGGCGATCCTTGCAGGTGACGAGATGACCGGCGTTACCATCATGCAGATGGAGCGTGGCCTCGACACCGGGCCCATGCTGGCCAAGGTGGAAACGCCGGTCGATGGCAAGACGGCGGGCGAACTGACTGTGGAACTGGCCGCCAAGGGCGCAGCGCTGATGGTGCAGGTGCTGGCGGACCTTGCAAACTATCCGCCCGAGGTGCAGCCGGAAGAGGGCGTTACTTATGCCCACAAGATCGACAAGGCGGAGAGCCGTCTGGACTTCACCCGCGACGCCGTGGACGTCGAGCGTCAGGTGCGGGCCTTTGCGCCGTCGCCGGGGGCGTTCTTCGAGCTTGAGGGGGAGCGTTATCGCGTGCTGGCAGCGGATATTGTCGAGGCGAGCGGCGTGGCGGGTGTGACGCTGGACGACGCGCTCACCATCGCCTGTGGCAGCGGGGCAATCCGTCCGACAATCGTTCAGCGTGCAGGGCGCCCGGCGATGGATGCGGCATCGCTTCTGCGCGGGCGCGCAATTGCGGCGGGGACACGGCTGGACTGATGCGTTTTGCGCTTACTCTCGAATGGGACGGCAGTCCTTACATGGGCTTCCAGCGCCAATCGCATGGGCCCAGCGTACAGCAGGCGATTGAGGAGGCGGTCGAGTCCGTCATTGGCGAAGCGGTTGTCGTCCATGCGGCGGGGCGGACGGATACCGGCGTCCATGCGCTGGGGATGAGGGCGCATTTCGATCTTTCGCGAGAATTCGATCCTTTTCGCATGATGGAGGCGGTCAATGCGCGGCTGCGGATCGCGGGGCATCCGATTGCGGTGCTGGATTGCGTCGAAGTGGCAGAGGACTGGCACGCCCGGTTTTCCTGCACAGGCCGCGCCTATGAGTACCGCATCATCAACCGGCGCTCGCCGCTGACGCTTGATCTTGGCAAGGCGTGGCGGATCGCAAAGCCGCTCGATCACGAAGCCATGCACGAAGCCGCGCAGGCGCTGGTAGGCCTCCACGATTTCACAACGTTCCGCTCCGTGCATTGCCAGTCGGCCAGCCCGGTCAAGACGCTCGACCGTCTGGAAGTGCGGCGCGAGGGTGACCGGGTGATCATCGAAGCGGCCGCGCGCAGCTTCCTGCACCATCAGGTGCGCTCGATGGTCGGGTGCCTCGCGCTGGTCGGGCAGGGGATGTGGAGCGTGGCGCAGGTGGGCCATGCCCTCGCGGCAAAAGACCGTAGCAAATTAGGACTTAACGCGCCGTCGGAAGGTCTATACTTCGTCCGGGCAACATATCCCGGAGAGTAAAAAATGACCGAACTTCAAGGCCAGCGCATCGTCTCGCAGCTCGATCCCGACGGTACCCTGACCGTCGCCCTTGAAGACTATACCCTGCCCGCGCCCGAAGGCCGGCAGGTGGTGATCCGGGTGGAAGCAACACCGATCAACCCATCCGACCTCGGACTGTTGTTCGGCCCGGCCGACGTTACCAACGCAGCGTTCTCGCCGGGCAAGATCGTGGCGCGGATGCCAGAGCCTGCCGTGCGCGCCATGGCCGCCCGCCACGGTGCGGCGATGCCGGTCGGCAACGAAGGCGCAGGGACGGTGGTGGCGGCAGGGGATGCGCCTGAAGCGCAGGCCCTGCTCGGCAAGCGCGTCACCTGCTTCCCCGGCGGCATGTATTCGACGCTGGCCGTGGCCGATGCGGGCATGTGCCTAGAACTGCCCGAGGGTGTGACGGCAGAACAGGGCGCTTCGGCTTTCGTCAATCCGCTGACGGCGCTGAGCTTTACCGAGACCATGCGCCATCTCGGCCACAGTGCGCTGGTGCATACGGCGGCGGCGTCGAACCTCGGGCAGATGCTGGTCAAGATCTGTCAGGCCGATGGCATTCCGCTGGTCAACATCGTGCGCGACGATGCGCAAGTGGTGATCCTCAAGGGGATCGGCGCGGAACACGTCGTCGACAGTTCCAAGGACTCCTTCCTGGATGACCTTGCTGCCGCGATGGGCGCGACCAAGGCGACCATGGCGTTCGACGCCATCGGTGGTGGCAAGCTCGTCAGCCAGATCCTGACGGTGATGGAGCAGGTCGCCAATTCAGGCGCGGCTTACAGCCGTTATGGCTCGAACAGCCCCAAGCACGCCTTCATCTACGGCGCGCTCGATCTTTCGCCGACGATTCTGACGCGCAACTTCGGCTTCAACTGGGACGTCTCGGGCTGGCTGCTGACGCCTTGGATGGGCAGGCTCGGCGCCGAAGTCGTCGACAAGATGCGCCGCCGGGTGATGGCAGAACTGACCACCACCTTCGCCAGCAACTACAAGGCGCGAGTCACCCTTGAGCAGGCGCTGACCCGCGAGGCGGCGGTGGACTACAATGCGCGGCGGACGGGAGAGAAATACCTGATCACGCCCAACGGGTGATCCAACGAAAAAGGCCCCCGCGAACACGGGGGCCTTTTTGATCTCGGCGGCAAAGCTGCTCAGCCGCGGTGCGCAACGCTCTCAGGCAGGTCCTTGCCGAACACCCGCTGGTAGTATTCTGCCACCAGCACGCGTTCGGTCTCGTCGCACTTGTTGAGGAACGAGAGGCGGAACGAGAAGCCGACATCGTTGAAGATCTGGCTGTTCTGCGCCCAGCTGATCACCGTGCGCGGGCTCATCACGGTCGAAATGTCGCCATTGATGAAGCCCTGTCGGGTCAGGTTGGCGACGCGGACCATGTCGGTGACGATCTTGGGATCAAGCGTCGGCACCTTCTTGGTGACGATCTCGACCTCGGTCGCTTCGCCCAGATAGTTCAGCGCGACCACGAGGTTCCAGCGGTCCATCTGGCCCTGATTGATCGCCTGCGTGCCATGATAGAGGCCCGAGGTATCGCCCAGACCGACGGTGTTGGCCGTGGCAAAGAGGCGGAAGTAGGGGTTCGGGCGGATCACGCGGTTCTGGTCGAGCAGCGTGAGCTTGCCCTCGGTTTCCAGCACGCGCTGGATAACGAACATCACGTCCGGGCGGCCAGCATCGTATTCGTCAAAGACGAGCGCGGTTGGCGTCTGGAGCGCCCACGGCAGCAGGCCTTCGCGGAACTCGGTCACCTGCAGCCCGTCGCGCAGCACGATGGCATCGCGACCGACGAGATCGATGCGGCTGATGTGCGCATCGAGGTTGATGCGGATGCAAGGCCAGTTGAGGCGCGCGGCGACCTGTTCGATGTGGGTCGACTTGCCGGTGCCGTGATAGCCCTGCACCATAACGCGACGGTTGTAGGCAAAGCCTGCAAGGATTGCCAGCGTGGTGTCCGGATCGAACACGTAGGTGTCGTCACGATCAGGCACGCGCTCGTCTGCGCGGCTGAACGCGGGAACCTTCATGTCGATGTCGATGCCGAAGGTCTCGCGGACATCGATTTCGGTGTCGGGCGCGGCGAGCAGCGTCGTCGCGTGGCTGTTCGGAAGTTCGCTCATCGCTGCCCCGCCTATACGGGCGCGCGCGGCGCTGCAATAAGGTTTCAAGGGACCTGTCCGATAGAATGGGAGAATTTCGATGAAGCTCTATGGCGCGATGCTTTCGCCGTTTGTCCGCAAGGTGGCGGTTATCCTTACGGAAAAGGGCATTTCCTTCGATCTGGGACGCGGTGGACCGGGCAGCACCGATCCTGAATTCCTCTCCTGCAGCCCTTTGGGCAAGATCCCGGCGATTGACGACGATGGCTTCCAGCTTGCCGATTCGACCGCCATCACGGTCTATCTCGACGCGCAGTATCCTGAGCCTCGTCTGATCCCGGATGATCCGAGGTTGCGAGGCAAGGCAGTGTTCTGGGACGAGTTCGCCGATACGGTGCTCGGCGCTGCAGGCCTCAAGATCCTGTTCAACCGGCTGGTCGGGCCAAAGTTGCTTAAGGTCGGCGGCGACGAGGCAGTGGCGCTTCAGGGCGAGGCCGAACTGCCGCGCTGGGTGGACTGGCTCGAATCGGTCGCGCCCGAACAGGACTGGCTGCTCGGTGAAACCTTCAGCATCGCCGACATCTCGATCGCCTCGATCTTCCGCACGCTCGCCTATGTCGGCCATGGCGTGGATCCGGTCGCGCGTCCAAAGACGGCGGCGTGGTACGCCCGCGTGACGGCGCGCCCGGCATGGGCTGCCGTGGCGGCGCAAGAGGAGCCTATTGCGCAGCGCATCATGGCGATGTGAGCCCGCTTTCGGGGTGAAGGACAGCTTTCCCCCGACACACGCTTTGCCGCATGAGCCTTGCCTCCGGGCGGCTCCTGGCAGACGGTGCGGGCACCGATGAGAGGAGTCGCCTTATGGGCAGATTGGCGTTTGTTGACAGGGTCTTGCCTTGCAAACGGTCGGGCTCGTGACTGTCCCTAAGCTCACGCTGTGCCTGTGGTACAACGGCGATGCCGAAGACGCGGCGACCTTCTATGCGAAGGCCTTCCCCGACAGTCACGTGAACGCGGTGCATCGCGCGCCGACCGACTTTCCCGGCGGTTCGGTAGGGACCGTGCTGACGGTCGACTTCACCGTGCTCGGCATTCCCTGCATCGGCCTCAACGGCGGTCCGCAGTTTCCGCATAGCGAGGCGTTCTCGTTTCAGGTGGCGACCGAAACGCAGGAGGAAACCGACCGCTACTGGAATGCCATCGTCGGCAATGGCGGCGCGGAAAGCGCCTGCGGCTGGTGCAAGGACAGGTGGGGACTGAGCTGGCAGATCACGCCCCGCGTTCTTACCGAAGGCATGACCGATCCCGATCCGGACGTGCGCGCCCGGGTGTTCACCGCGATGATGACCATGCACAAGATCGACCATGCGGCTATCGAGGCTGCCGCAAGAGGAGATGCCTGATGCTTGCGCTCTACGGGCATCCGTTCTCGTCCTACACGTGGAAGGCGCTGATCGCGCTCTACGCCAATGGCACGCCGTTTGTGTTTCACAGTCTCGATGGCGAGAACCCGGATCACGCAGCTGCCTATGCCCGTGTCCAGCAGGCGAGCCCGATGGGCAAGTTCCCGCTGCTCGTCGACGATTCGCGCGAGGTGTTCGAATCTACCTCGATCATCGAGTATCTTGCGCTTCATCATCCGGGGCCAACCTCGCTGATCCCTGCAGATCCTGACGAAGCGATCCGCATGCGCATGATCGATCGGGTGTTCGACAATTACGTGATGAACACGATGCAGGAATGCGTCGATGAGGCGATCCGCGACGGACGGGTCTCGGACATGGTGCAGGCGCGCGTCGACGAGCGGGTGACCCGAGCCTATCGCTGGATCGATAGCTGGCTCGAGGGTTATGCGATGCCCGACACAGTCAGCCTGATCGAATGCGCGGCGGCGCCCGCCCTGTTTTATGCCGATTGGGTCACGCGGATTCCCGAGGATTGTGCCCGGCTTCGACAATGGCGCGCGCACCTCCTCGCGCTGCCACCCGTGTCGCGCTGCGTCGAGGACGCGCGGCGGTTCCGGCACTATTTTCCACTCGGCGCGCCCGACCGCGACTGAGTGCCGGGGAGCAAGGACATGCACGAACTCTCGATCAGCCGTTATATCGCCGCAAGCCCCGAGAAAGTCTGGGAGGTCCTTGCCAACCGGCAGGAGGAATGGTGGTGCCCCAAGCCCTGGTACATCACCACGATCGCGCAGGAGCGTCGCGCCGGTGGCCGTTCTGCCATGGTCATGCACGGCCCCGATGGCGAGGAGGTACCGCAGGAGGGCATATTCCTCAGCTGGGAGGAAGGCCGTCGCTTCGTGGCTACTGATGCCGTGACGGTGGATTTTCGGCCGGCAGGCCCGTTCATGATCGGGATCTGGGAAATCGAGCCCGAGGGTGAGGGCACTCGATATACCGCACGCGCTCGGCACTGGACCGAAGAGGCCATGAAGAACCACGCCGAGATGGGCTTCGAGGCCGGTTGGGGTGCCTGTGCGGACCAGTTGCAGGCCCTTGCCGAAGCCGATTGACCAAATTCCGGAGCAGGCGCAATCTGGCGTCATGGGAGAGCAGGCGCAGGTACCGGCGCAACTGGCCGGCTTCGAACGCGAGGAATGGAAGGCCCTGCTCGGCAATGCCGCGCCTTTCGCCGTCGCTGCGGGAGACGTGCTGTTCCGTCAGGGCGATCATGCCGATGCCCTGTACCTTGTCGAAGGTGGCCTGCTCGAGATTGCTGCGCGCATTCCCGGTGACGACAATGCGGTGATTTCAGCGATCCGTCCGGGCGAGGTTGTGGGCGAGTTTGCCTTGCTCGATGATGGGCCACGGTCTGCAAGGGTGCGCGCGATCGAGGACACGCACGGCCTTGCCATTTCCGGCCGCCGCTTCCGCGCGCTGCTGCACGATGGCTCTGGATGGGCGGTGAGGCTGGGCGTCGCCTTGCGCCGTCTTGTCGCCTCGCGCACCCGTGCCACGCTGCAGCGGATCGTTGCGGAGGGACACTTCGATCCTCACGCCCTGCGCCAGCTGCATGCTGGACCTGCGCCCGTCGCGGCGAAAGCTGGAGCTTCCGACCTGGCTCACGGCCTTTCCCGATTGCGCGGGTTCGAGGCGATTGCCACCCATGGCAGCCTGCTCGATGCGCCACGCGGCAGTACGCTGGTCGGGCCGGGAGAAGGACAGGAGGGACTCCATCTCGTCCTGCGCGGGGCGGTCCGGGCGGCGGTCCCTCGCGGGGCCATGGCCGAGCAGGTCTTCGTTTTCGGTCCGGGCTGCTTCGTCGGGCTGACCGGACACAGCGATGGCGGTCCGCAACCCTTGCTGGTGACGGCGGTGGAAGATGCCAAGCTGATCCATCTCCCGGCTGAAACCCTGACGGCGCTCGAAGACGAGATGCCGTCGTGGTTGCCTGCTCTCCACGCAGCGTTCGGAAGGCAGCTCGTGCAGGACCAGCGGAAGGCCAACCGTCATCTCGGGCGCTCACTGTCGCTCGCCCGGTTCAACCATGCCGGGGAGCTTGGCTGATGTGCCGCATCCTCAGCTACCTCGGTACGCCGGTCCTGCTCGACGATCTGCTCTATGCGCCCGATTCCTCGCTGCTCAACCAGACCATCGGCGCCCAGATGCTGCAGATGCTGAACCTTGCAGGCTTCGGCATGGCGGCATGGGACGAGGCGAGCCATGTGCCCAACGTGCCGTTCCGCTACCGTACCACGCAAGTCGCGCTGTTTGACCGCAACCTGAAGGCGCTGGCGGGCAAGCTGCGTTCGTCCGCTCTGCTCGCGCACATTCGCGGCGTGCCCTACAATTCAACGGTGCAGATCAACGAGCAGAACTGCCATCCCTTCCGCTTTGAAGGCGTGCCGCTGTCGATGGCACACAATGGCGATCTGGCGGGTTTTCGCGACATGCGCTTCGATCTCGCGCCACATATCCGGCCCGAGTTCGCAAAGCAGATCCAGGGATCGACAGACAGCGAATGGATCTATGCACTGGTGGTGTCTGCCCTGCCCGATCCTGGCGGGATCAACGAACCTGACGCGATCCTTGCCGCGATCCGCCACGCCTTGGCCGTATTGCGCGAGGCGCGGGCACGGCATGGCATTACCCGCTCGAGTTCGACCAACCTGATGTTCTGCGACGGCACCAACCTTGCCGCCGTGCGCTTCACTTTCGATTTCGGGCACTTCGATGCGGGTGCGTTGCAGGGCAGCTCCGAGTACCTCTCGATGTGGTACACCTGCGGGCGAGACTATGGCTTGCACGATGGCGAATGGAAGCTGACCGGCGGTGCGATCGACGCCGACAGTGTGATCGTTGCCTCCGAGCCGCTTACGCGCGATTTTGCCACATGGATCGAGGTGCCGGAGTACTCGGCGCTGCTGGTGCGGCGCGACGGAGAGCGGCGGCGGGCGGAGATCCACGCGCTGGAAGTCTGATCCGGACCTGTTACGCTTTGCTCGGCAGAGAAGGGGAAACGTGATGAGCTTGTTCGATTCGATTCTTGGCCAGGTGGCCGGCAATGTCGACGTGAAGAACCTTGCAGCAAAGGTCGGCATCGATACTGACATGGCGGAGAACGCCATCGCCGCACTTGCCGCAGGGCACCAGTCGAAGGGCGACACGATCGAGACGGCCGCTGCCAACTCGGGCCTCGATGCGTCCAAGTTGCAGGAAATCGTCGGTTATCTGGGCGGTGAAGGCGCGCTTGCCAGCTTTGCCTCGGCTCTGGGCCAGAACCCCGATGCGCTGAGCAAGGTCTCGGCCTTCCTCGACAAGGATGGCGACGGCAATCCGCTTGATGATCTCGCCGGTATGGCCAAAGGCCTGTTCAGCCGCTAACGGGCGCGCATGCTTGATGCCGCGCTCTCTTTGATGATGCTCGCTGCCATCGCCCTCGTCGGCGGTGCGGTGTTCCTGCTCCGCCGGGGCGAGCGCAAGCGGCCGGTGCTGATGCTGACGCTTGCCGGGATCCTGGTGATGAACCTGATCATCTGGACCCTGCCCGACCGCAGCGGCACTACCCTTGCCGGTGCGGCGCAGGCAGGTCCAGCGCAGTAATCAGCCCAGTTCGATGCACCCGCCATCGACGCACAAGTCGACACCATTGATGAAACTGGCTTCCGCGCTGGCAAGGAACAGCACCGCGCGGGCCACTTCCTCCGACGTCCCCATGCGTCCGATCGGGACCACCGACGAAAGCATGTCGCGCATCCCCTGAATCTCCTCAGGCGTAGTATCGCGCTTGAAGATTTCCGTATCGGTCGGGCCGGGGCTGACCATGTTGACGCGGATGCGGCGCGGGAGAAGCTCCTTGCCGATGATCCGTGCCATGGCACGCAGGCCGGCCTTGGCTGCGGCATATGCGACGTTGCCGGGCACAGCGGCAGTCGATCCGATCGAGCCGGTGATCACGATCGAACCGCCGTCGCGCATCAGCGGCAGCGCTTTCTGGATCGCGAAGAACGCGCCGCGCAGATTGACGCTGTGGATCTGGTCCCAGAACGCGGGCGTGACATCCGGCACCATCGCGAAGCCACCGACGCCCGCGTTGACAAACAGCACATCGATTCCGCCAAGCGCATCCTCGATTTCGCCGAGCGCGGCTTCGGTCTGGGCAAGATCGCCGATGTCGGAGCGTATGCACAGCGCATCGAGTTCTTCGGCCACTTCGCGCAGGGTTTCGGCGTTCCGCCCGGTGACGGCCAGCTTCGCACCCTCGGTTGCGAACATCCGCGCGGCAGCAAGGCCTATCCCAGCATTACCGCCGAGGATCACTACGCACTTGTTGTCGAACCGCATAGATTTTCTCATCGCCTACTTTAACGTCGCCCCGGCGCAGGCCGGGGCCCATGACCTCACCGATCCCCTTGCCCTCACCGTATTGGGTCCTGGCCTGCGCCGGGATGACGGGCAGACGGGCTCAGAACATCGTGTTGGTGTTGGCCGCATTCTCCGGCACGGGCGAAAGCACGTCCCAATGTTCCATTACGCGGCAGCCTTCGACGCGGAAGATGTCGACCACGGCGAACCCGCGCTTGGCCGCTGCGTCACCGTTTTCCATCCAGCCGTGGCTGTGGACGGCGACGAGGTTGCCATCGGCGATGATGCGATGGATCGTCGTGCGTTGCCCAGGGTTCTGCTCGACGAACTTCTCCAGGAAGCCGATCGCTGCTTCGCGCCCTGTGGCGGCATAGGGGTTGTGCTGGATATAGCCGGGATCGACCCAGCGCTCGAACGAGGAGCGGACCTTCTTCTGGATGTAGAACTCGTCCATGAAGTTGCTGACGATCTGCTTTGGCGTCAGCTTGCATTCCTCCGCCTGAGCGGCGGTCGAGGTCAGCGCTAGAGCAATCGCAGTGGCAAGAAGGCGCATCGTGTCTCTCCTGTCAAAACATGCTGTTGGGGTTTACCGGCTTTTCCGGCACGTCCTGTATCACGTCCCAGTGCTCGACGATCAGGCCATCTTCCACCCTGAAGATGTCGACCACGGCAAGACCCGGGTCGCCCGACCAGCGCACGACGTGGGTATGTGTGATCACGTGATCGCCGTCGACGAAGCTGCGATGGATCGTTTGCGTGGCATCGGGTGATTCGGCGAGGACGCGATCGAGAAAGCCCTTCAGGGCTTCGACCGTCGGTTCGGCGAGTGAAGAATGCTGCACGTATCCGGGCGCGATATAGCGGTCCACCGCGCTGCTATCCATCGCGATCAGGACCTCGTGGTACATCTCCAGCACTAGATCGTGGTTGGATTGTTCGGCCGCTGTCCGGGACATGCGTCTCTCCCCTTTATTTATAACATTTGGTAGAGTATGCCTTGGCAAGAGAAGGCCGTCAAAGCCTCAATTCGTCTTGGGAGAATCGATGACCCGCGCCGCGCTCTACGCCGTCCTTGACCGGTTCCTTGCCGCTTTGAATGCGCGCGATCCCCATTCGTTGGATTGGGCGCAGGGGGCGCATCACAGTGAGAACAACGTGATGCTGGAGATCGGCGACGGCGTGTGGGGCACGATCGACCGGCTGGGCGATTACCAGTTGCGCTTTGCCGACGTGAAGACGGGCCAGGTCGGCTATTTTGGCACAGTGATCGAGCCCATCGAGGAATCGGCTTTCACCCTGCGCCTGGCCGTCAACGAAGCCGGGCAGATCGCCGAATGCGAGATGCTGATCGTCCGCCAGTCCGACAGCGGCATCAAGTTCGAGAACTGCCGCTACTGGGACAAGCCGATCCTCCATTGCGAACCCGAAGCCCCGGTTGCACGCGAGGAAATGGTGCGCCTGTCGAACGGCTACTTTGACACACTCCAGCGCAACGACGGGACGATCCACACCAAGTTCCACCCCGATTGCAACCGCGTGGAAAACGGCGTCCAGACCACGCGCAATCCCGATTTCGCCAAGATCGTCCCTGTCTCGGCGCTCGGCTGCGAAGAGCAGTTCCGCATGGGCAACTACCGCTACGACGACGACCTGCGCGCGCGCCGCTTCCCGCTGGTTGACGAGGAGCGCGGACTGGTGCTGGCCTTCGGCTTCATCGACCACTCAGGTCGGTTGCGCGAATTCCAGCTAACCGATGGCCGTACAGTCAAAAGTCCGGTTCTGCGCCCGCACAGCTTCTACATTTCCGAACTGTTCAAGATCGACCATGGCATGATCGAGCAGATCGAGGCGAACTTCATAACGGTGCCCTATCGCATGCCATCTCCGTGGGATTCGCTGTGATGTGTTCCGCCCGAACCCCGCTCATGCTGAGCTTGTCGAAGCATGCAGGCGCTCTCGTGCGAACATCTTTTGACAAGCTCAGGATGAGCGGGAAGGGGATGTTGGGATTGGGGGCGCTGGCAGTAGCGGCTTGCACCCTCGCAGCCGCTCCACCGCAAGTTGGCGCAGGGTCGGAGTGGCCCAGCCCCGGCGGTGACGTGGGCAAGACGCACCATTCGCGCCTGACTGCGATCAATGCCGAGAACGTGAGCCAACTCGGCCTCGCCTGGGCTGCGGACCTCGATACCTTCCGCGGGCAGGAGGCAACCCCGGTCGTGGTCGACGGCGTGCTCTACACCTCCGGCACAGCCGGTCGTGCCTATGCCTTCGATGCGGCTACCGGCAAGGAACTCTGGCGGTTCGAGCCCGAAGTCGACATGCAGGTCAACCGCACGGTCTGCTGCGACATGGTCAATCGCGGCGTAGCCGTGGCACGGGGTAAAGTCTTCGTCGCCAGCCTCGATGGCTGGATGTACGCGCTCGATGCGCGGACTGGCGCGGTCGTGTGGAAGAGCGACTTCATCGAGAACCGCGCCAAGGGCGACAATTCTACCGGCGCCCCCGAAGTCGCGGGCGATGTGGTCGTCATCGGCATGGGCGGTGCAGAGTACGACGTGCGCGGCTATGTCACCGCACTTGATCTCGATACCGGAAAGCTTCGCTGGCGCTGGCATGTGGTACCCCACGATCCGAAGCTGGGGCCGCAGGAAACGCCTGAGCTTGAGGCGGCGCTCAAGACCTGGGACCCGAACAGCCGGTGGGACATCGGCGGCGGCGGAAGCCCGTGGGATGCGATCAACTACGATCCCGAGACCGGGCTGGTCCTCGTAGGCACCGGCAACGGCGGGCCTTACGCCACGTCGAAGCGCTCGCCTGCGGGCGGCGACAATCTTTATCTCGCCAGCCTCGTCGCTCTTGATCCGAAGACGGGGCGGATGAAGTGGCACTATCAGGAAACGCCCGGCGACAACTGGGACTTCACTGCCACGCAGCCGATGGTCTTCACGCGGATGGACATCGACGGCGAGAACCGCCCGGTCGTTCTCCATGCGCCCAAGAACGGCTATCTCTACATCCTCGACCGGCGCGACGGAAAGCTGCTGCGCGCAAATCCCATCGTCCGCACCAACTGGGCCAAGGGGATCGATCCGAAGACCGGTCGCCCGGTGCTCGATCCGGAAGCGGCGGACTACACCACCGGCCCCAAGATCGTGTTCCCCGCCACCACTGGGGCGCGCAACTGGCACCCGGCCAGTTACGACCCCGCCACCGGCCTCTACATCGGCGCCGTGCTCGACATGGGGAACCTGATCTTCATGACGCCGGGGGCCAAACCGCTGAAGGCGCGTGGGCTCAACAACGATGCCGCGCTGATCTTCACACCCGACGTCAAGGAGGCGCTCGCGGCCTTTCCGCCAGAGTTTGGTGATGCCGTGCGCAAGCTTCCGGCCTATCAGGAGGCGTTGAAGCAGCCCGCCACCGCGCAAATCCGCGCGATCGATCCGCTCACCGGCAAGACCATATGGTCTGCCGATACCGCAGGCTGGCAGGATCGCGGCGGCGTTCTCACAACGGCTTCCGGTCTCACCATCTACGGCGGCGTCAGCGGCAAGCTGTTCGTGCGTGAGACGAAGACCGGCAAGCTGCTCAAGGAGATCGACACCGGCACCCCGATCATGGCCGCGCCGATGACCTATGAGGTGGGCGGCGTGCAGTACATTGCGGTCATGGCCGGGTGGGGCGGGGGTGGTTATCCCTTTGTGCCGCGCTATTCAGCAGCCTACACGCGCGGCAACATGAACCGGCTGCTGGTGTTCAAGCTGGGCGGCGGCAAGGTGCCGATGACTGATCTGCTACCGCCGCTCGAAGTCGCACCGGAAGCACCGGCTCAGGCTCCGGGCGTGACGGCGGCGATGATCGCCAAGGGGCAGGGCCTATTCTTCGGCAACTGCGCGATCTGCCACGCCAACCAGCCACGCTCGATCACGCCCGACCTTCGGCGGATGCAACCCGGCACGCACGAGGCGTTCCGTCAGATCGTGCTCGAAGGACTGCTGACGCCCAATGGCATGCCGCGCTGGGACGATATCCTCTCCCCCGGCGATGCCGATGCGATCCACGCCTATCTAATCGACCTTCAGGGCAAGACCCGGGCCGACGAACTGGCGAAACAGAAGGCCGGCAAGCCGCTCGATGGGCCGAGCCTGACGATCCTGAGCAATTATTGAGGCACAAATGGACTTCTCCACGCTCGACAACCCGCGTCTCGAATTCGCCTTTGCCTGCCGCTTGCGGTTCACCCGCGTGCAGATGGTGCCGGACCTGCCTTCGGGGGGCATGCGCAGCGCGGTCTATGTCGATGAGGGCGAGTTCGAAGGTCCGCGCCTCAAGGGCAAGGCCGTGCCCAATTCGGGCGGCGACTATGCTTTCTTCCGCCCCGACGACACCGCAGTGTTCGATGCCCGTTATGTGCTGGAAGTCGATGACGGAACGCTGATCTACATGCAGAACCGGGGTTTCCTCTGGGGGCGCGAGCCAGGGACGATGGACCGCCTGCGCGCATGGGCTTTTGCCGGTGGGGAACCTGTCCCCCATGCCGAATACTACCTGCGCGCCCAGCCGACTTTCGAGACCAGCAAGGGCAAGCACGACTGGCTGACGCGCCACGTCTTCATCGGCGTCGGCGAGCGCAAGCCGGACGGGAATTACGTCAAGTACTACGCGCTGACGTGACGCTTGACGCTCAACTCGTAAGTGGTAAAAACGATAACAATTGTTAGAATAAACGTGACGGGAGAGTCCAAGCCTTGAAGCTACACCTGCCCCCCCGCGTCAGTCCCAGGCAGTTCCAGTCCGCGATGACCGCCTTTGCTGGCGTCGTCGGCAAGGAATGGGTCATGGACTCCGACGCCGACCGCGATGCCTATGCCGATACCTATGCTCCCGGCAGCACCGAGGAATGGCCCGCATCGGCCGCCGTTGCACCCGCCTCGGTCGATGAAGTGCGCGCCATCGTGCGCCTTGCCAACGAGCACAAGACCCCGCTCTGGCCGGTCGCGCGTGGCAAGAACCTTGGCTATGGCACCGCTGCGCCGCGCCTGCCCGGCACCGTCGTGCTTGATCTTGGCCGCATGAACAAGATTCTCGAACTGGATAGCAAGCTCGCCTACTGTGTGGTCGAGCCGGGCGTCGGCTTCTTCGACCTCTACGAGCATATCCAGCGCGAGAAGGCTCCGCTGTGGATGTCGGTTCCCGGCAATGCCTGGGGCTCAGTCCTTGGGAACGCGCTCGAACACGGCATCGGCTATACGTCTTATGGCCTTCATGCCCGCAACCTCTGCGGTATCGAGGCGGTACTGCCTGATGGCGATCTCGTGCGTACCGGTATGGGCGCGATGAAGGATAATCCCGCCTGGCACCTCTTCCCGATGAGCTACGGCCCGACCTTCGATCTTGCCTTCTCGCAGTCGAACCTCGGCGTGGTGACCAAGGCTGGCATCTGGCTCCAGCCCGCGCCCGAAAGCTCGCTCGAACTGGTGTGGGATATTCCCAAGGTCGAGGACATCGGCTGGGTGATCGATACGATTGCCCCGCTCAAGATTTCCGGCCTGATCGACCAAAACGTGTTCATCCCCTCGTGGCTGGGCAAGATGGTGCTCAAGGGCCAGCGTCGCGATTTCTGGGACAAGCCTTCGGCTATCCCCGAATGGCGCGTCGAGGAACTGCTCAAGGAGCATAAACTCGGCTACTGGCAGGTCGCGCTGCGCCTCTATGGTGAGGAAAGCGTGGTCAAGGCCAAGGCCGAAGTGGTCAAGGCGGCGATGAAGCGCAACCTCGCTGCAGAACCTGCCGAGCACTGGTGGCACCCGGGCGATTACATCCATGGTGTCGACACCACGATGGGCATTCCCTCTGCCGTTCCGCTGCAGATGTCGGACTGGATCGGTGGCCGCGGCGCACACATGGGCTTCTCGCCCGTCGTGCCTGCCACCGGGAGGCATGTGCTCGACCAGATGGCCCGCAGCCGCAAGATCATCGCCGATTTCGACGTCGACTTCTACGCGAGCTTCACCATCGGCGGGCGATTTGCCAACAACGTCAACATGCTGATGTACGACCGCGACAACGCCGAGGAAGTGCTCAAGATGCGCAAGCTCTTCGATGCGCTGATCGTCGAGACGGCCAAGGCGGGCTACGCGGAGTATCGCACGCACCTCGGCTGGATGGACCCGGTGATGGAAACGTTCGACTTCAATAACCATGCGCTGCGCCGCTTTGGCGAGAAGGTGAAGAACGCGCTCGATCCCAACGGCATCATCGCGCCGGGCAAGCAGGGCATCTGGCCCGCCGCCTATGCCGAGGCGCGCGGCAGGAGCAATAAGGCATGAACCGCGCATCGCTCGTTCTCGTTGCCTCCATCGGCTTTGCTGCAACCGCTGTCTTTGCCGCACCGCCGGGGCCACCCCCCGGCCCGCCGCCGCCCTACCAGATGCGCCCGGTCGCGCCTGCCGGTGACCGGCTCAAGCCCGGCGGCGATGGCAAGGTGCTGTTCGAGGTTCACTGCGGCTACTGCCACCTGACCGGCGGCATGGGCACCAACCTCCTGACCAAGCAGCAGGTCATGGCGGGCAACGCGCCCGACATGGGCCTGCTTGCCAACCGCACCGATCTGACGGCCGATTACGTCAAGACCGTGGTCCGCATGGGCAAGGGCGCGATGCCGCAGCAGACCAAGGTCGACCTGACCGACGCGGAACTCGATGCAGTGGCAAAGTACCTCGGAAAGGCCGGCTGATGCGCGTTTCCCGTCGCTCCATGCTAAAGGGCAGCGCAATTGCCGGAGCCGTGGCTGCAACGCCTGCCATCGCGGCCATGGCCAGGCCTGCGCCGGTCGTCGTGTTCGACAGTCGCATCCCCGAATCCGTCGCCTTTGCGGCTTCGCAACCGGCTCGCACGCAGTTCGATCTTGCCCATGGCACTGCGCAAGCCGCGCGTGCGATCAAAGACCTGCAGGCAGTGACCGGGCTCACACGCTGGAGTGACTGGACCGCGCTAAGAGGTGTCATGGAGGCGCAAGGCTTGCGCCTCTCGGAAGAGACTCGTGCCGCCGCCCCCCTCTCCGGTCGCACGCATCTTTTCCGCTGGACGATGACGGCGCGCTAAACAGTCCCGGTGCGGTGTCTCCGTCCTGGAAATAGGGGGCATGTTCCGATGGGACGTGCCCCTTTTTCCATGTCTGGCGGTTGCACCAGATGAAATGCTCCAACTGGAGCCGTGCCGCTTTCCCGAACAACCGGTTAGCCCCTTTTCACGAATTGTGAGGCATGCGGGCTTGACCCGCGCTCCCGCTGATTTAGTATGTGTTACTAACAAATTCCGGCACGACTCCCGTCGCTGACCGGAATCGGGAGAGAGGCAAGGCTACAGATGGACGAGGTAACCCTCTATCACTGGGAACCCAATGCCAACTCGGGCAAGCCGATGCTCGCGTTGATGGAGAAGGGCGTGCCCTTTTCCAGCCATTACATCGACATGCTCCAGTTCGATCAGCACAAGCCGGAATATCTCGCGATCAATCCGCAAGGCACGATCCCGGCGATGACGCATAATGGTCTGGTGCTCACCGAGAGCACCGCGATCATGGAATACGTGAACGACCGGTTTGACGGGCCAGACCTCATGCCTGCAGACGCGCAGGACCGCTGGCGCGTGCGCTGGTGGATGAAGTTCATGGACCAGTGGCTCGGTCCCAGCTTCTCGATGATCGGGTGGAGCGTCTTCGTGGGACCGATGGTCCGTCAGCGCGATCCCGCCGAACTCTCCGCCGCGATTGATCGCATCCCGCTGCCCGAACGCCGCGTTGCGTGGCGCAAGGCGATCAACGGCGATTTCTCCGAAAGTGAAATGGCCGAGAGCCGCCGCCGCGTCGGGCTCGGCATCGCCAAACTGGAGGAGGAACTCGGCAAGCGCCCCTATGTCGGCTCCGAGCAATACAGCCTTGCCGACATCAACATCTTCAACAGCACCTATTCGCTGCCGCTCTCGCAGCCCGATCTTGCTGGCAGGGACAAGACTCCGAACATCATGCGCTGGCTCAAGCGCGTCTATACTCGCGAGGCGGTGCGCAAGACCTGGGCCATGGGCAAGACTGACCTTGCCCACCGCTACGGCCTGATGATGGCGGAGATCGAGGCATGAGCGCGGTTCTTTACCATGGTGAACCCAACGGCGCTTCGCTCACCGTCCTTGCAGCGCTTGCGCAATCGGGTCTCGACATCGAATGCCGCCGCATCGACCTGCTCGCCGGTGAGCGCCACGCTTTGCCCGGCATTTCCGACCCGATCGCGCTCGACCTGTGCATCGAAGGCGAAGGCCCTGTCCTCGTCATAGACGGCGAAGCGATGACCGAGTCCGTATTCCTCGCCCAGTATCTCGACGAGGCTGCGGGCGGGGCAGGGCTTCAGCCGACCGACGCCTACGCGCGCTGGGAAATGATGATGTGGTGTCGCCAGATCACCGAGCGCCTGTCGCCCGCCGCCGCGCTGCTAGGCAATCTGGCAACCTCGCAGCAGGCGATTGCAGCTATTCCGGCATCGAAAGCGATCGGACTGGCGGCTTCCATCGTGTCGGATGATCTGCGCCAACGCTGGCTCGATCTGCGGGACGACGTCGTCAACGCCGCCCAGATCGCCGACAGCGAGACCAAGGTCGCGTCTGCTGTCGAACGCTGCGAGAAACAGTTGGCCGATGGCCGCGAATGGCTGATGGGCACGTTCTCCATTGCCGATCTCGTCACCTGCTCATGGCTTGCCGGGATGCAGCTGCTGCGCCCCGGTGCTTTTGCCCACGCGCCGCTCACCAATGCCTGGCTCGCCCGCACGCTGGCGCAGCCCTGCGTGGCGGCGGCGCTCGCCAGATCGACCGTTCAAGAACCGCTCCGTGCATGGGCACCGGGGCCTGAAATCAACCGTTGGGGATAACCAATGCGCGCCATCGACTACTTTGACCGCGGCCATGATCGCGATCCGCAGCGTCTCGCCATCGTCGACACCGAGACGGGCCTGAAGCTGACCTTCGCTGAAACCAAGGCGCTGTCCGAACGCATTGCCGCCGCGCTCCAGAAGGGCGGCTTTGCCAACCAGGATTGCCTTGGCCTCTATGGCCCGAATGATGGCATGCTGCTCGTCGTCCTGCTCGCGATGTGGCGCGCCAACGGCAAGTGGATCCCGGTCAACACCCGCAACGCGATCGACGCTAACGCGGCCTACATCAACTATGTGCGTCTCAAGTGGCTGGTCTATCACTCGTCCAAGGCCGACGAGGTTCAGCAGCTCAAGGACCTGTGCCCCACGCTCCAGCACTTCGTCTGCCTCGACAAGCGCATGGGCGATGACCCAAGCCTTGATGAATTCATGTCAGGCGTCAGCGAAGCCGATTTCATCGAGCCCGAGATCGATGCCTTTGCCAATCTGATGGACATGGTCGGCATCTTCCCCACCGGCGGTACCACTGGCCCGTCGAAGGGCGCGAACGTCACCAACCTCGGCTGGGGTACGATGATCGAGACCGCGGCCGATGGCATGGGCGGTCGCACCGATGATCCAGTCGCGCTAGTCTCCGCGCCGATCACCCACGCGGCAGGGCCGATCTCGCTCTCGACTTTGAGCCTTGGCGCGACGCAGGTGATCCTGCCTGGCTTCGATGCCGAGGCCGTGCTCAAGACCATCGAGGACTACAAGGTCACGCACATGTACCTGCCGCCCACGGCAATGTACCAGCTCATGGCCTCTCCCGAGATCGGCAATCACGATTACTCGTCGCTCAAGATATTCATTCTCGTCGGATCGCCCTGCAGCCCCGAAAAGCTCCGTCAGGCCGTGTCGATCTTCGGCCCCGCGATGTGCCAGGCCTATGGCCAGGTAGAATGCCCGATGATCGTCGCATGGTTCCCGCCGGAGGACGTGGCGAAGTTCGCTGCTTCGGCGCCGGAAAAGCTGGCCTCCTGCGGCAAGCCGACGCGATCAATCAAGGTCGCGCTGCTCGATGATGATGGCAATCAGGTGCCACTCGGCGAGGCAGGCGAGATCTGCGTGCGTGGCGCACTGGTGACCCATTCCTACTTCGAGAAGCCCGAGGAAACCGCGGAAATCCGCAAGTTCGGCTGGCACCATACCGGCGACGTCGGCAAGTTCGACAAGGATGGCTACCTCTACATCGTCGACCGCAAGAAGGACATGGTCGTCTCCGGCGGCTTCAACGTGTTCACTGCCGAGGTCGAGGCCGCCGTGACCGAACTGGCACAGGTCAAGGAAGCCTGCGTGTTCGGCATCCCGCACGAGAAGTGGGGGGAACAGGTCCACGCTGTCGTCGTTGCAGACGACATAACCGAGGCCGAAATCATCGCATATGCCAAGGAACGTCTCGGCGGAGTCAAAGCGCCGAAATCTGTCACGTTTATCGACTCGATTCCGCGCACGGCTGCGGGCAAGATGGACAAGAAGGCACTGCGGGTTCCCTATTGGGGCAATGCCGATCGTATGGTCAACTGATCCGCAATGCGGGCAGTGGGGAGAGAACTGGATATGCGATTGAAGGTCTTGGGTCTGATGGCTGCGTTGCTGCCGCTGGCGGCATGCAACATCAAGAGCGAGGGCGGCGCCGCTGGCGTCGCTACGGCAGGCGTCACCGATGCGATGATCGCGCAGGTGCCCGATGGCGAGTGGCTCAGCTACGGGCGTGACTATGGCGAGCAGCGCTTCTCCCCGCTCACCCAGATCAACGACAGCAACGTCGGCCAGCTTGGCCTTGCCTGGTTCCACGACCTCGAAACCGCACGCGGGCAGGAATCCACCCCGCTGATGCACGATGGCACGCTCTACATCTCGACCGCATGGTCGATGGTGAAGGCGTTCGATGCAAAGACTGGCGCGCTCAAGTGGTCCTACGATCCTGAAGTGCCGCGCGAAACGCTTGTTCGCGCGTGCTGCGATGCGGTCAACCGTGGCGTTGCGCTCTATGGCGACAAGGTCTTCGTCGGCACGCTCGACGGCCGCCTGGTCGCGCTTGACCAGAAGACCGGCAAGCCCGTCTGGTTCAAGGTCGTCGTCCCCAACCAGCAGGACTATACCATAACCGGCGCTCCTCGCGTGGTGAAGGGCAAGGTCCTGATCGGCAGCGGCGGTTCGGAGTACAAGGCTCGCGGCTACATCGCCGCATACGACGTCAACACCGGCAACGAAGTTTGGAAGTTCCACACCGTCCCGGGCAACCCCGCCGATGGCTTCGAGAACAAGGCCATGGAAAACGCCGCCAAGACCTGGGCCGGCGAATGGTGGAAGCTGGGCGGTGGCGGCACCGTGTGGGATTCGATCACCTACGATCCCACCACCAACCTCGTCCTGTTCGGTACCGGCAACGCCGAGCCGTGGAACCCTGCGGCTGCAGGCCGCGAGGGCGACAGCCTCTACACCTCGTCGATCGTAGCGGTGAATGCCGATACCGGCGAATACGTCTGGCACTTTCAGGAAACTCCGGAAGACCGCTGGGACTTCGACTCGGCGCAACAGATCACGCTGGCTGACCTCAGCATCGGAGGCCAGCAGCGCCATGTCGTGCTGCATGCGCCGAAGAACGGCCATGTCTATGTGCTCGATGCCAAGACCGGCCAGTTCATTTCGGCCACGCCGTTCGTGATGGTCAACTGGGCCACCGGCATCGATCCCAACACCGGCAAGGCCACGATCAACCCTGCTGCCCGTTACGAAAAGGGCGCGCCGTTCGTAAGCCTTCCGGGCGCGGTCGGAGCGCACTCATGGCAGCCGCAGAGCTTCAGCCCGAAGACCGGCCTGCTTTATCTGCCCGTCAACAATGCAGCATTCCCCTATGCCGCTGCCAAGGATTGGAAGGCGACCGACATCGGTTTCCAGACCGGCCTCGATGGCTACGTGACCTCGATGCCCGCTGACGCCAAGGTTCAGGCCGAAGCGATGAAGGCGACCACGGGCACGCTCGTCGCCTGGGACCCGGTGGCTCGCAAGGCCGCGTGGAAGGTTGAACTGCCGAGCCCGTCCAACGGCGGCATTCTTTCGACCGCGGGCAACCTCGTGTTCCAGGGCACCGCAGGCGGCGATTTCGTGGCCTACAGCGCCGACAAGGGCAAGCAGCTCTGGTCGTTCCCGGCGCAGAGCGGCATTCTTGCCGCGCCGATGACCTATTCCATCGACGGCGAACAGTACGTCGCGGTCATGGTCGGCTGGGGTGGCGTCTGGGACGTTGCCACCGGCGTGCTCGCCCACAAGGCCAAGAAGCAGCGCAACATCAGCCGCCTCGTCGTGTTCAAGCTCGGTGGCAAGGCCACCTTGCCGGCCGCGCCGCCGATGGCCAAGATGGTGCTCGATCCGCCACCGTTCACTGGTACGCCCGAACAGGCCAAGGCCGGCGGCGAACTCTACGGTCGCTATTGCAATGTCTGCCATGGTGACGCGGCGGTTGCAGGTGGCGTGAACCCTGACCTGCGCCATTCGGCGGCCCTCAATGCCCCCGAAGCAATCCGCTCGGTGGTGATCGAAGGCGCGTTGCAGCACAATGGCATGGTCTCGTTCAAGTCGGCCCTGAAGCCCGAGGACGCGGACAACATCCGCCATTACCTGATCAAGCGGGCGAACGAGGACAAGGCACTGGAAGCCCGCTAACTCGAATGCTATATCAGATAGCAATCATAACTGAGTGGAGAGATTCGTGACGCATCTTTACCCCAATCTCATCAACGGCGAGCTGGTAACCACCGAGTCTTCGCTGGATGTCGTAAACCCCGCCAACGAGCAGATCATCGGTTCCGTACCCGCCTGCGGCGCTGCCGAACTTGACCGTGCCGTTGCCGCCGCGCGCGCCGCGTTCAAGACCTGGTCGAAGACCCCGGTCGATGACCGCCGCGCCGTGATCCGCGCCATGGCCTCGGCCATCGAAGCGAACTTCGAGGAACTCTACCGCCTGCTCACCAGCGAACAGGGCAAGCCGCACCATCAGGCGCAGCATGAGATCGGCGCTTGTGCAGGCATGATGAACGCCCAGTCCACGCTGACGCTGGAAGAGACGATCAACGAAGACAGCGATGAGCGCCTGAGCCGTACGCGCCGCGTGCCGGTGGGCGTGGTTGCGGGTATCGTGCCGTGGAACTTCCCGTTGCTCATGGCAGTCCAGAAGATCGCCCCGGCCATCCTGTCGGGCTGCACGATCGTGCTCAAGCCCTCGCCGTTCACGCCGCTGACCACGCTCAAGTTCGCCGAACTGATCAAGGACATCGTGCCGGCAGGCGTCGTCAACATTATCACCGGCGAAGATGCGCTCGGCCCGATGATGACTTCGCATCCGGACATCGACAAGATCACCTTCACCGGCTCGACCGCCACCGGCAAGCGCATCATGGAAGGCGCTTCGAAGGACCTCAAGCGCATCACGCTGGAACTGGGCGGCAACGACGCCTCGATCGTCCTGCCCGATGCCGATGTTTCCAAGGTTGCCGAACAGCTGTTCTGGTCGAGCTTCACCAATGCCGGTCAGATCTGCGTCGCTGCCAAGCGCGTCTATATCCACGAGGATATCTATGACGAGATGAGCGCGGCCATCGCCGAGTACGCGAAGACCGTGAAGGTCGGCGATGGTTCGGAGCAGGGCACCGGCGTCGGTCCGATCCAGAACAAGAAGCAGTTCGAACGCGTCTGCGAACTGATCGAGGATGCCAAGGCCAACGGCTACAAGTTCCTCGTTGGCGGCGATGTCGATCCTTCGGGCACCGGCTACTATGTGCCGATCACGATCCTAGACAATCCGCCCGAAGACGCGCGCATTGTGGCCGAAGAGCAGTTCGGCCCGGTCATGCCGCTGATGAAGTTCTCGAGCGACGACGAAGTCATCGCGCGCGCCAACAACTCGGACTACGGCCTTGCCGGCGCGGTCTGGACCAAGGACACCGATCGCGGCGTGAAGATTGCGGAGCAGCTCGAAACCGGCACAGTCTGGATCAACGAGTTCCTTCACCTTTCGCCCTTCGCACCTTTCGGCGGCCACAAGCAGTCGGGCTTCGGTGCGGAATACGGCATCGAAGGCCTGAAGGAGTTCACCTACAGCCAGGTGATCACCGTCAAGAAGGACGCGCTGGTCTGACAACCGCTGGCCCTCTCCCTTGAGGGGGAGGGCCTCGGTCTGAATAAACCCGCTCCGTCATGCCAAACAAGTTCAGGGGGTGACGGTGCAACTTGGGTCGGCGCGCTGCGCAAGCCGCCCGCAATTTGAAGGAATGTTTCGGTGCCCATCGACCTGTCCAAGATCAAGGCGATCGACGTCCACGTCCATGCCGAGGTCTCGTGCCATGATCCGGAAGACCCGGTAATGGGCAAGTACTTCGATGCGGCATCGGCCTATTTCAAGGCCCCGCGCGAGCGGCCCAAGATGCCCGAGATCATCGAGATCTATCGCGAACAGCAGATCGCCTTCTGCATGTTCACCGTCGATTGCGAGAGCGGAATCGGTGCGAAGCGCGTCTCGAACTACGAGATTGCCGAAATCGCGAACAAGAACAATGACATCTGCATCCCCTTTGCCTCGATCGATCCGCACAAGGGCAAGATGGGCGCCCGCGAAGCGCACGATCTGATCGAAAACCATGGGGTCAAGGGCTTCAAGTTCCATCACATCATGCAGAACATCGAGCCGGCCAGCCAGGTCGGCTACCCGATCTATGAAGTGATCAACGAATACAAGCTGCCGGCGATCTTCCACACCGGCCACTCAGGCATGGGCACCGGGATGCGCGGCGGCGGTGGCGTTCGCCTCAAGTATGGCCAGCCGATGCTGGTCGACGATGTCGCGGTCGATTTTCCCGACATGAAGATCATTCTCGCGCACCCCTCGTGGCCGTGGGTTGATGAAAGCCTGTCGATGGCGCTGCACAAGGACAACGTGTTCATCGACCTCTCTGGCTGGTCGCCGAAGTACTTCCAGCCGCAGATCATCCAGTATGCCAACACGCAGTTGCGCAAGAAGATGCTGTTCGGCTCCGACTTCCCGCTGATCCACCCGCAGAAGTGGCTCGATGCCGCGCGGCAGGTCGGCTTCAAGGACGAGGTTCTGCCCGGCATCATGAAGGACAACGCGGCCCGCGTGCTCGGTCTGGCCTGAGCGCGGCCAACGGACCGGACCCGAAGGAACAGGCAATGCCCGATCCCGACGATATCCGCGCCTGGCAGAGGCTGGACGCGCAGACAACCACGTCGGGCCGGATCGAGGACAAGGACGTCATGCGCCTCGCCGATCTCGGCGTCTCGCATGTCGTCAACCTCGCGCTCGAAACCCATCCCGAGGCTCTGGCCGGGGAAGGGGAGAAGCTCGCCGCGCAAGGCATCGCCTATACCCACATCCCCGTGCCGTTCGATGCGCCTGGCGAAGATCATTTCGCCGCATTCGTGAAGGCGGTGGAGCAGGGTCCGAAGCCGGTCCACGTCCATTGCATCATGAACTGGCGCGTCTCGGCCTTCTTCTACCGCTACAACCGCGACCATCGCGGCCTCTCCGAACCGGAAGCGCGCGCGATCATGCAGCGCCAATGGTCGCCCGAAGGCCACGACAGCAAGGAGGCCCGGATCTGGGCCGAATTCATCGCACCGAGGCAAGCGTGACCGATCTGACCGACAAGCACGTTGTCATCACCGGTGCCTCTACCGGCATCGGCCGCGCTACCGCCACGGCCTGCGCGAAGGCCGGTGCCCGCGTCATGCTCATCGCTCGCCGCGCCGACCTGCTCGAACAGGCAGTCCGCGAACTCGGCGGCGCAACGGCGTTCGCCGCCGCCGACGTTGCCGACAAGGCCGCGCTCCACGCCGCGCTCGATCATGCGATCACAGCCAATGGCCCGATCGACGGCCTGTTCCTCAACGCCGGGATCGGCGGCATGTTCTCTCCCGTCGAGGACTATACCGACGAAGCTTTCGATGCGGTCATGGCGGTCAACCTGAAGTCGGTGTTCTGGGCGATCCAGCACGTGCTTCCGACGATGAAGCAGCGCGGGCGGGGCGCGATCCTCGTCACCGGCAGCCTTGCGAGCGAGCGCGGGTTGCCGATGAACGCGGGCTATGTCGCCAGCAAGCACGCGGTCCTTGGCCTGTCGCGCGCAGTGGCCAACGAGGCAGCCGAGTTCGGCGTGCGCTGCAACTGCATCCTGCCCGGACTGATCGAGACCCCGATGCTCGATGGCCTGCCGCCCGAAGCCGCCTCGCAGATGGCCAAGGCCGTGCCGCAGGGCCGCACTGGCTCCTCCGACGAAGTGGCGCAGGTAGCCGCCTTCCTTCTTTCCGACGCCGCCAGCCACGTCACAGCCCAGAGTTGGGCGGTGGACGGCGGCATGCTCGGCACTATGCGAGTCTGAAACGATGGCCCTGAAATACTACCACGCCGAACCGCTGGCGAACTCATTGAAGTCTATGGTCCCGCTCAAGGAAAAGGGCCTCGCCTACGAGAGCATCTACGTCGACCTGCACAAGTTCGAGCAACACCAGCCTTGGTTCACCGCAATCAATCCTGAGGGTCAGGTCCCCGTGCTTGACCATGACGGCACGATCATCACCCACACCACGGTGATCAACGAATACCTCGAGGATGCCTTCCCCGACGCCCAGCCTGCCGATGCCCCGTTGCGTCCACGCGATCCAGTCGGCGCGGCGCGGATGCGCTACTGGAACAAGTTCATCGACGAGCACGTGATGAACTACGTCTCGATGCACGGCTGGCATCGCATGGTCGGCGTGATCGCGCGCAACATCGAGAGCGGGGAGTTCGAGAAGCTGCTCGAAAGCATTCCGCTGCCGGACCAGCGCAAGAAGTGGGCCACGGCGCGCTCGGGCTTCTCCGAAGCAGACCTCGCCAACGCCACCGCCAAGATCGAATATGCCATCGACAAGGTCGAGAAGCAGCTCGGGTCAACGCAATGGCTGGCCGGCGACACCTACACGCTGGCCGACATCAACTTCTATTCGCACTGCGGCATGATGGTTGAACGCATGTTCCCGGAAATGGACGTGGCCAAGCGCGCACCTCGCCTCATCGAATGGCGTGATCGCGTCACCGCACGCCCCGCCGTCGCCGAAGCCCTTAAGAGCGAGGACCGCACCGCGCCGGGCCTGCGCACATGGTCGGGGCACGTGCGCTGATGGCAGGGTTCGTTCTGATCCATGGTTCCTGGCACGGCGGGTGGTGCTTTGATCCCGTCGCCGAAATCCTGCGCGGGCGCGGCCACACCGTTGTCGCGCCGACGCTGCCCGGGATGGGCGGCACGGCGGAGGAAATGGCGGCCGTCACGCTTGAGGGTTGGGGTGAATTTGCTGCGCAGCATTGTCGCGAGCTGAAGGCGCGAGGCGTTGGCCCGGTCGTCCTTGCCGGACACTCCCGCGGCGGTCTGGTCGTATCCACTGCGGCAGAGCGCGATCCCTCCGCGATCGATGCCATCGTCTATATTTGCGCGATGATGCTGCCTGCCGGTATGAGCCGGGCGGAGTTCAAGGAAACCGAAGGTCCGAACCCGGCCTTCGACGCGATCATCTCAAAGGTCCACGGAGGCATCGCCACCGTGATCGAAACTGCGAATGCTGCGCCGGTCTTTGCACAAGTCTCGCCGCCTGATCTGGTCGAAGCGGCCATGGCAAGGCTGATGGCCGAACCCCATGCACCGCGCTCCGAAAAGATCGTGGTGACGCCCTGGCGTTGGGGCAGCTTGCCGCGCACCTATGTCGAATGCACGCTCGACCGCACGATCCCGATCGAAAGCCAGCGGCGCATGATCGCGATGTCGCCGGGGGCAAATGTGATCACGCTTGAGGCTGATCACAGCCCCTACCTGTCCAAGCCTGTGGAGCTTGCTGACGCGCTGGAAGCGGCGATCCCGGCCTAATCCCCGAAGAAGTTCAGCTCCAGCAGCACGTTGTTCGGGTCTGCGGTAAAGATCTGACGCAGACCGATCGCTGCGACGAGGTTGGTCTGGCAGTCGAGCCCCATCGCGCCGATCCGCCGCAGCGTCTCGTCATAGCCTGAACAGTTCAGCGCCACGTGATGGATCGCTCCGGTCAGCGATCCCGGCTGCACCTCGCGGTCATAGGCGCGCGGGCAGTCGACCGCGTTTATGTGGATTATCGCCTTGCCGCCCGCATCGTACATCCATTGCGCGTTCTGCGGGGTCAGGGGTGGCGGGCCATCACGCCGCTCCAGCCCCAGCAGTGACCTGTAGAACTCCGCCGTCTCGTCGAGACGGTCGGTGATGATGTTGACATGGTCCAGCGCGTTGACGTGCATTGTCTCCCTCCCGCAGCAAAACGGCGGCGAAAGCATGGTGCTCCCGCCGCCGCCTGAATTCAACGCATCAAAGCGTCAGCTCTTGAACACGACGGTCTTGTTGCCGTTCACCAGCGCGCGGTCTTCCAGATGCAGGCGCACCGCTTCGGCAAGCACGCGGCGCTCCACGTCGCGGCCCTTGCGCACGAGATCTTCGGGGCTGTCGGCGTGGGTCACGGTTTCCACGTCCTGATGGATGATCGGACCTTCGTCGAGGTCGGCCGTCACATAGTGGCCGGTCGCACCGATCATCTTCACACCGCGCGCATGTGCCTGATGATAGGGCTTGGCGCCCTTGAAGCTCGGCAGGAACGAGTGGTGGATGTTGATGCAGCGGCCCGAAAGGAACGATGCCAGATCGTCCGAGAGGATCTGCATGTAGCGCGCCAGCACCACCAGTTCCGCGCCCGTCTCGGTGACGATGCGCTTCACTTCGGCTTCCTGCTGCGGCTTTGTGTCCTTGGTGATCGGCAGGTGGTAATAGGGCATGTCGCCGATCAGCGAGATGTTCAGCGCTTCCTTGGGATGGTTGCCGAGGATCGCCACGACGTCCATCGGCAGTTCCCCGATGCGCGTGCGGTAGAGCAGATCGCCAAGGCAATGGTCGAACTTGCTGACCATCAGGATCACCTTACGCTTCACTGCGGTGTCGCGAATGTTCCAGTTCATGCCGTAATGCTCGGCCACCGGGGCAAATGCTGCGCGGAAATGCTCGACCGAACCTTCGCCCGGATCGAACACCACACGCATGAAGAAATTGCCGCTCAGCGAATCATCGAATTGCTGCGCCTCGCTGATGTTGCCACCGGCCTCGTAAAGATTGCCCGTCACTCGGGCCACGATCCCCGGCTTGTCCTCGCATGACAGCGTCAAAATCAGCGATGCGCTCATCAAAATCTCTCCCGTCGTTGTCGCGTTAGGGGTGGCGCTCATCGGGCGCAACATTTCCCATTGCGAATCTCGAAGGAGATTGTATGTGTTGCATACAAGTTTTTCAACCCTGCCATTTCAAGTCGGGAGAGTTTCACATGGCAAAGAACCTCGAAGAGGTAATCCAGCAGAACGGCAACGTCGTCGAAATGCTGCGCAACTCGCAACTGGGCGCATACGTCTATCCGGTTGTCGCACCGGAATTCTCGAACTGGCGTTCGGAGCAGTGGGCATGGCAGCACAGCGCCGTCCTGTTCGACCAGTCGCACCACATGGTGAACCTCTATATCCGCGGTAAGGACGCAGCCAAGCTGCTGTCCGATACCATGATCAACAGCTCGAAGGGCTGGACGGTCAACAAGGCCAAGCAGTACGTGCCGACCACGCCTTATGGTCACGTTATCGGTGACGGCATCATCTTCTGGGAAGAAGAAGAATCCTTCACTTACGTCGGTCGCGCGCCCGCTTCGAACTGGCTGCGCTACCACGGCGCGACTGGCGGTTACGATGTCGAGATCGAGCTGGACGACCGTTCGCCGATGCGCCCGATGGGCAAGCCCGTCACCCGCAAGGAATGGCGCTTCCAGATCCAGGGTCCGCAGGCCTGGAACGTGATCGAGAAGCTGCACGGCGGCCCGCTCGAACAGCTCAAGTTCTTCAACATGAGCACCATGAACATCGCCGGCAAGACCGTTCGCACGCTGCGCCACGGCATGTCGGGCGCGCCGGGCCTCGAAATCTGGGGCCCCTATGCCGAGCAGGAAGAAATCCGCGCCGCCATTCTGGAAGCCGGCAAGGAATTCGGCCTGATCGCTTGCGGCAGCCGCGCTTATCCTTCGAACACGCTCGAATCCGGCTGGATCCCCTCGCCGCTGCCCGCGATCTACACCGGCGAAAAGCTTAAGGGCTTCCGCGAATGGCTGGCGGCTGACAGCTACGAAGCGACCGGTTCGATCGGCGGATCGTTCGTCTCCGACAACATCGAAGACTACTACCTCAACCCGTGGGAACTGGGTTACGGCAACTTCGTCAAGTTCGACCATGACTTCCATGGCCGCGAGGCGCTTGAAGCCCTGAACCCCGCCGAACAGCGCAAGAAGGTGACGCTCGCCTGGAACCCCGAGGACATGGCCAAGATCATGGCCTCGCTGTTCAACCCCGATGGTGACCAGTACAAGTTCTTCGACACCCCGCTCGCGAACTACGCCTCGTCCAACTACGACCGCGTCGTCGATGCAGGCGGCAAGACCGTCGGCTTCTCGATGTTCACCGGCTACTCCTACAACGAGAAGCAGGCGCTCAGCCTCGCCACGATTGATCCGGAAATCCCGGTCGGCACCGAACTGCGCGTGGTGTGGGGCGAAGAGAACGGCGGCACCCGCAAGACCACCGTCGAGCCGCACAAGCAGATCGAGGTCCGCGCGATCGTTTCGCCGGTCCCCTACAGCCGCGTCGCTCGCGAAAACTATGCCGAAGGCTGGCGCACCGCGCGCTGAGGCAAACCACCGTATCGCCCGGACCGCCAGAACGGCGGCCGGGCGTTCGGCATGAACTTCAGAGGATCCCGAACATGGCAAAGGCATCGATCATCCATCCCAACTGGGACAAGACGCCCGACGGGATCACGGATGGCTTCTCGCTGGAGATGACCGCCAAGGACGAAGCCTCGCTGCGCGATGCCGCCCCGCTCATCCCGGCCGAAACCCCCGTTGCCGTCACCTTCCTCCCCGGCGAGGACGTTGGCGCCCGCGTTGCCGCCACGATCGCGGTGCGCGAACTCGGCTTCGAGCCGATGCCACATTTCTCCGCCCGCCGCATCACCTCCGAGGACGATTTCGAAGGCTACCTTCGCGCCGTGGTCGAAAAGGCTGGCGTGACGCGCTGCTTCATCGTCGCAGGCGATCCGCCAGAGCCGGTCGGCCCCTATTTCGACACTTCCGCCCTGATCGCCACCGGCGCGTTCGAGCGCTCGGGCATCAAGGCCATCGGCATCGGCGGACACCCGGAAGGCCATCCGAACATGACGGAGGCCGAGTGCTGGGCGGTCCTTGAAAAGAAGGTGGCAGACATCACCGCGCGCGGCATGGCCCCGCTGATCGTCACCCAGTTCGGGTTCGATCCCGATGCTTTCCTCGCCTGGCTGCTCGAACTGCGCGCGCGCGGCATCGACGCGCCCGTCCGCATCGGCGTCCCCGGCCCCGCTGGAATCAAGCGCCTGCTCGCCTTTGCCGCCCGCTGCGGTGTCGGCGCGTCGACCTCGGTGCTCAAGAAGTACGGCATCTCGGTCACGAACCTGCTCGGCACCGCCGGGCCGGACAAACTGGTCGATGCCTTCGCGCGTGGCCTCGGGCCCCAGCACGGCAAGGTCCGCCTGCACTTCTATCCCTTCGGTGGCCTGACCAAGACGCTCGAATGGATTCACGGCTACAACAAGAAGCACGGTATCGGCGCATGACCGATTTCGTTCTTGTCCACGGCGCATGGGGCTGCAGCTTCGCGTGGGATCGCCTCAAGGCCGATCTCACCGCTGCCGGACACCGCGTCCTCGCCGCCGACCTCACCGGCTTGGGCCGTCGCAAGGCTGAATTCCATCCCGGCATTACGCTCACGACCCACATCGACGACGTCTGCGCCCAGATCGCCGAGGCCGGTTTTGAGCGCTTCGTCCTCGTCGGCCATTCGTGGGGAGGCATGGTCATCACCGGCGTCGCAACGCGCTTGGGTGCCCGGATTGACGCCATCGTCTATGTCGATGCTTTCCTGCCGCGCGACGGCCAGTCCTTGTGGGACCTGACCGGCGAGTGGGAGCACAACCACTACGTCGGCAGCCAGAAGCACAAGCCCGGCGCAGTCTCGCCGCTGCCCGGCCTCGAAAGCCCCGTGCTGTCCGATCACCCGCTGCTGACGCTGCTCGAAGCCGTGCGCTTCACCGGCGAAGAGGCGAAGATCCCTCGCCACGTCTATGTCTTCGCCAATAGCTGGAGCCCGTCACCCTTCCCGCAATTCCGCGACCGGGTGCAGGATGATCCGGCCTGGGAATACCACGAGGCCGAAGCCAGTCACAACGTGATGGGCGATCAGCCGGAGCAGTTATTCCAGATCGTGCTCGACTGCGCTTGAAAAGGCCCACCCCCGACCCCTCCCGCCTGCAGGAGGGGAGAAGCAGGCAGTGATCCTTGCCCTCCCGCAGGCGGGAGGGCCGCGAGACTTAATGAGCCGAAGGCGAGTTTAGTCGCAGCGGGGTGGGCATCACCCTTGCGCTGCAAGACTCTGCATCCGCTTCAGATAGCGCGCCAGCACGTCGATCTCGAGGTTGACCTTGCGCCCCGCCACCAGCGTGCCGAGTGTCGTGACTTCAGCGGTGTGCGGGATGATGTTGAGCATGAAGTGGCAGCTGCCATCGGCCTGATCGGCCACTTCGTTGACCGTAAGCGAAACGCCGTCCACCGTGATCGAGCCCTTGGGTGCGATGAATGGGGCAAGTTCCTTGGGCGCGGCGACGATGTACTGCCACGATGCGCCGACCTGCGTTACCTTCACCACTTCGCCCACTGCATCGACATGACCGGTCACGATATGGCCGCCCAGTTCGTCACCCAGCTTGAGCGCGGGTTCGAGGTTCAAGGGCGCGCCCACAATCCACTGCTCCGGCGCAGTGCGGCTCACCGTCTCGCCCGAAACGTCCACCGCGAACCAGCCTTCCCCCGCGACGCCGCCCTTGTCGACGACCGTCAGGCACACGCCCGAGCAGGCAATCGACGCGCCGATCGCGATCTTTGCCGGGTCCATCGCGCACGAAATCGTGATGTGGCGGTCGCCCTTGTCCTCGATGGCGAGGATGTTGCCGATTTCGGTGACGATCCCGGTGAACATATCAAATCTCCTTCAGCGCAAGCGCTCGTAGACGTCGAGCGCATCGCTGCCAAGCGTCCGACGGTCCACATGCCGCCATCGCCCATGCGCGTCGGCCAGCGAACCAAGACCGATGTCGCCGATGCACGGCAGCCCATCACCCACGATGATCGGCGCGCGATAGATCAGCAGCCGGTCAACCATGTCGGCGGCGACGAAGCTGGCAGCTGCCTGCGCACCGCCCTCGACGAACAGGTATTGCGCATCTCCAAAGGCTCCCGGCGCAGCGATATCCGCCACGCCCCTCCAGCCCTCAGGCACGTCCCCTCGCGTCAGCACCAGCCGCTGCGGACTGCGCTGTTCCAGTCCCGGCAGCCGCACGTCCAGCCGGGGGGCATCGGCACGCATGGTTCCGCTGCCCACCAGAATCGCATCGACCCGCGCGCGTTCGACGTGGCAATGCGCCCGTGCCTCAGGCCCGGTAATCCACTGGCTCGACCCATCCGCAAGGGCCATCTTCCCGTCGAGCGAAGTTGCCAGCTTCAGCGTCACATGGGGCCGCCCCAGTGTCGTCCGCGTCAGGTATCCCGCCAGCGAAGTCCGCGCCGCAGGGGAAGGCACAAGCTCCGCTGCGATCCCCGCTTCGTGCATCGCCGCAATGCCGCTCCCCGCCGTGCGCGGGTCCGGATCTTCCACGCCGATCACCACGCGGGCAAGGCCGCTCGCCAGTACCAGCGAGGTGCACGAAGGACCGCGCGTGCTCGCATGGGCACAGGGTTCCAGCGTCACGTAAAGCGTGCCCCCGCGCGCAGCGTCGCCTGCCTGCGCCAGTGCTCCGGCCTCGGCATGAGGCCGCCCTCCGGCCTGAGTCCACCCGCGTCCGACGACCACGCCGTCCTTGACGATCACCGCGCCCACCGCCGGATTGGGCCTGCTCAGCGGACGCCCGCGTGCAGCCAGCGCGCCTGCCGCATCAAGCCAGCGCAGGTCGTCCGCCCTGCTCATTGCGCGCCGTTCGGGGCTTTCTTCATCTCGGCATCGAACACGGGATTGTCGACCATGTGCTTGTCGAGCACTTCCTTGCGCGCGGCTTCCACCTTCTTGCGGTACGCCTCGCGTTCGGCCTTGCCTTCCTCGTATGCGCGCTTGGTCTCGACCCCGGTGGCATCGCCCACGGCCTTGTACATCTGACGGACGCGCTCCTGACGCGCTTCTTCCTCGACTGCCTCGGCACGGGCCTTGGCAGAGGCCGCCTTGTTCTCGGCGAGAATCTCGGCGTCGCTGCGGTTTTCGAGGAAGCTCGGGAAGTAGATGATCTCGGGCGGGCGGGGCAGGGCGGTGCCGCCCTCCATGGCCATTGCGGTGAACAGCGTGCCCGTCACCGCCGCCGCCAGCAGCAGCCCGACCCGGCGATAATCGCTCGGCGCGGTGAACACCTGCCAGAAATCGACGATGGCCCGGCGCGGGGATACGTTGCGGAAGAAAGCTCTCATGCTCGCCTAGATAGGGCCAGCCGCCCCGTTTCGCTACCCGTCAACCGAACGGCGCATAGAGACTGCGCCCGTGCCGCTTGAGCCAGCGATTGGCCGCACCGATCTCGCCCTCGAACAGAGTGCCGAGATGGGTGTGGAAGGCGGGGCTGTGATCGAAGTGGCGCATGTGCGCAACCTCGTGCGCCACGACCGAGCGGCGCACGAAATCGGGTGCCATGATCAGCCGCCAGTTCATCCGGATCGATCCGTCCGCCGCGCAGCTGCCCCAGCGGCGCTGTGCACGCGATAGCGAGATGCGTGGCATCGCTTCACTGGCCTTTGCGCAGTAGTGCGCCAGATCCTGCCCGCACAGGGCAAGCGCTTCGGCTTCCAGCCAGCGCTGCAACCGCGTGCTCAGTCCCTCGACCGGCCCGCCCACGATCAGCCGTCCGTCCTCGACCACCGGCTTGCGCCTTGCCTTTGCGGACCAGGCAATCTGCAGCACCTCGCCCCGGAAGGGCAGGGTAGCATCCGGTGCGATGGTGCGTGGTTCGGGCAGGCGGGCAAGCTGTCCCGCCAGCCAGTCCGCCCGGTCGCGCGCAAAAGCCTCGGCATCGCCCACGCGGCCCCACGCCGGGATCGAGACGCGCGCCTCGCTGCCATCTGGTGCCAGCCGCAGCGTCATCCGCCGCGCATGGCCGAGCTTGCGGATCACCAGCGGCAACTCGCGCCCTTCGACCATCAGCGTCCGGCGCGAAACCGCACGCGGGGCAGGGGTCTCCTTGGCCCGCGTATCGGCGCGCCGCAGCCAGTCGAGCATGCCCCTAGTCATCGAAGTGGTCCGAAGGAACGATGTGGTCTTCCAGAGGCCCCGCCAGCGTCTCGCTCACCGCCTTGCCGACCACCGACTGGCCCGCGCGATGCACAGAATCGCGGTCGCCCGAGATCAGGTAATGCCAGTCCGGCAGCGGCCTGTTCTCGGCGCGCAGGCGGTAGGCGCAGGTATCCGGCAGCCACGGCAATTCGCGCGCCAGCTTCGGCGTCAGCCTCAGGCAATCGGGCACATAGGCGCGGCGGTGCTTGTAGTCGCTGCAGCGCGCGGTGCGCAGGTCGAGCAGCTTGCATGCCACGTTGGTATGGATCACCTCGCCGGTGTCCTCGTCCTCCAGCTTGTGCAGGCAGCACTTGCCGCAACCGTCGCACAGCGCTTCCCACTGCTCGCGGCTGAGTGTCGCCACCGGCCGTTCCCAGAAGCGGTCTTGCGTCAATTCACCCACTTTGCCAGTTCGGCGGCGACGGCCTTGCCGTCCTGCTCGGCAGGCAGCAGTGCGATGGCTTCGCCGTCCGGCCCCATGAGATAGGCGGCGCGGCTGTGGTCCATCAGGTAGGCCTCAGGCTTTCCGTCATCGCGCTTGGCATAATAGACCGCCCACTTCTTCGTCACATCCGCGATCTGCGCAGGGGTGCCCGTCAACCCGACCACGTCCTTGCCGAAATTTGCGGCATACTTGCCGACGACTTGCGCGGTATCGCGCTCGGGATCAATCGTGATGAAGATCGGCACGATCGGCTTGGCATCGGCGTGCTCCTTGCGGAACAGCCGCAAACCTTGCGCGATGTTCTGCATGTCGAGCGGGCAGACGTCGGGGCAGAACGTATAGCCGAAATAGACCACGCGGTACTTGCCCGCAAAGTCGCTCCACTTCACCGCTTGGCCATCCTTGCCTGTGAGTGCAAAGTCGCCGCCGATGGATGCGCCTTCGAGCGGCGGCTTCTCGGCAGGCGCGAAGTTGCACCCACCAAGCGCGAAAGTGCAGGTTGCGGCGAGCGCGGCGAGGATCGATCTGAAAGTGAGGGCCATGGCGCGGCGGTTCATGCTCTGCTAACCGTCACCTTGCAAGAGGCGAGTCCTTGAGCCGCATAGGCTTATGGGGCACGCAACAGGAGGATAGAATGCTGTCGAACAAGCGCAGGCCGCTCATCGCAATGGCCATGCTGCTCGCCACGGCCATGGCCGTTCCGGCCCACGCCCAGTTTTCCGACAGCTACAAATTCCTAGAAGCCGTCCGCAAGAAGGAGGGTGACAAGGTCACCGAGGCCCTGAACGAGCCCGGCACCCAGATCGTCAACACCAAGGACTACACCACCGGACAGACCGGCCTGCACATCGTCGTCGCCCGCCGCGATCTCGTCTGGGTCCAGTTCCTGATCGCCAAGGGCGCCAACGTCAACGCGCGCGACAATCGCGGCGTTACCCCGCTGGTCCTCGCTTGCGAGATGGGTTTCCTCGAAGGCGTCGATGAACTGATCAAGTCCGGCGCCCGCATCGACGAGGCCAACAACACCGGTGAAACCCCGCTGATCAGCGCCGTCCACCGCAAGGATCTCGCGATGGTGCGGATGCTGATCAAGGCCGGGGCCAACCCTGATCGCCCGGACAATTCGGGCCGCTCCGCGCGCGATTATGCTGCGCTCGACAAGGGCAGCCCGGTGCTCGGCGAACTGGAAAAGGCCTCCAAGGAAGCCAAGGCTACAGGTGCCAAGAAGACCTACGGTCCCTCGTTCTGATAGTGGCGTGCAAGCAATGACCGATGACACCAGCCTCGAAGCCCTGCGCCTCCGCCTCGCCCCGGCTATTGCCGAGGCCGCCGCGTTTGACGGGTGGAAGCCTGCTGCGGTCACCGCCGCCGCGGCGATGGAAGGCGTGGACCCTGCGCTTGCCGCCTTCGCGTTCCAGGACGGACCGATGCAGATGATCTCGGCCTGGATTGCCCGCATCGATGCCGACATGGCAGAGGCGCTGCCGATGGAGCAGCTCGGCAACCTGCCGATCCGCGAACGCATCCGCCGCCTCGTCCAGTTCCGTCTCGATGCGCTCAACGGCAAGGAAGAGGCGCTGCGCCGCGCGCTCACCATCATGGCAATGCCGCAGAACCTGCGCGCCTCCACCCGCCTCGGCTGGTCGAGTGCCGACGCCATGTGGCGGCTCGCAGGCGATGTCGCGACCGATTACAACCACTACACCAAGCGCCTGACGCTCGGCTCGATCTACGCGGCTACCCTGGCCTACTTTGCGCAGGACACCAGTGACGGCCACCAAGACACCCGCACCTTCCTCGACCGCCGCATCGAGAACGTAATGCAGTTCGAAAAGGCCAAGGCCAAGCTGACCAAGCCGCGTGAGGAAACCTTTTCGCTGACAAGAATGCTCGGGCGGTTGCGCTATCCGGCAGCTTAAACTGGCAGACGAGACGTTACCCCTTTTCCACGTCGCCCCGGCGCAAGCCGGGGCCCACTACCCTTCGGCGGGGCGGGCCGTCGGCGTAATGGATCCCGGCCTTCGCCGGGATGACGGGGGGTGGGAGGTGTCCGCGACGGTCGACCATCAACCTGATTTTTGATCCAGCGCAATTCTATTGCGAATGACTTGCAAATGCCTCGCCGCTATGGCAGCGGGAACGGGTGACGCTCGATCAGCTCCCCATCGGAACACCTGCCCGAATCGCTTCGGTCGATTGGTCCGCGCTCGTCGCGGAAGAGGCGCAGCGCTTGCGCGCGCTCGGCCTTGATGAAGGCGCGCGGGTGACGCTCGCCTATCGCGGGGTGTTTGCCGGCCGCGATCCGCTGGCAGTGGAGATCGGCCGCATGACCGTCGCCATCCGCCGCGTCCACGCGCTCGCCATGACGGTCGAACCGGTTGCCGAAGCAGTAGCATGAGCAGGATGCCCACCGTCGCCGCGCTGGTCGGCAACCCCAACGCGGGCAAGAGCGCGCTGTTCAACGCGCTGACCGGCGCGCGCCAGAAGATCGCCAACTATCCCGGCGTCACCGTGGAGCGCAAGGCGGGCCGCCTGCTGCTCCCCTCGGGCGAGCCGGTCGAACTGGTTGACCTGCCCGGCTCCTACGGCCTCGATTCCACCAGTCCCGACGAGGAAGTGACCCGCAATGTCATCATGGGCGAGCAGGCGGGGCAGGCCAAGCCCGACGTCATCGTCCTCGTGCTCGACAGCTCGAACCTCGAACAGCACCTCGTCTTCGCGCAGGAAGTGCTCGAACTTGGGCGACCCACTGTCGTCGCGCTCAACATGGTCGATCTGGCCGAGCGTGATGGCCTCGTCCTCGATCCCGCCGCGTTGCAGACCGCGCTGGGCGTGCCGGTGATCCCGACCGTCGCCGTCCGCCGTCGCGGCCTCACCGAACTCGCTGCCGCCATTGCCGAAGCGCGAGACCGTTCGGAAGCCGCGCAGCCGTTGCCGCGTCCGCACGTCACCCTGCCCGAACGTCGCATGCTCGCTCACCAGATGGCGAGCGGGGCGATCCTTTCCGAAACCGCCAGGCACCGCATCCACGCGCGCATGGACAAGGTTCTGCTCCACCCCTGGGCCGGGCCGCCGATCCTGTTCGCGTTCCTGTTCATCGTCTTCCAGGCCGTGTTCAGCTGGGCCACCCCCTTTGCCGACGCGATCGACGGTGGCGTCTCGGCGCTCGGCGATCTGGCCAAGGCTGCCATTCCGCCGAGCCTCGCGCGTGACCTGCTCACCGATGGCGTGATCGCGGGCGTAGGCTCGGTACTCGTTTTCCTTCCGCAGATCATCATTCTGTTCTTCTTCATCCTGACGATGGAGGCGACCGGATACATGGCCCGCGCCGCCTTCCTGATGGACCGCATGATGGCGGGCGTCGGCCTTTCGGGTCGCAGCTTCATCCCGCTGCTGTCGAGCTTTGCCTGCGCGATTCCGGGCATCATGGCGACGCGCTCGATCACCGATCCCAAGGACCGGCTGACCACGATCCTGATTGCGCCCATGATGACCTGCTCGGCCCGCCTACCGGTTTATGCGGTGATCATCGCGGCGTTCATCCCGAATAACCGCGTCGGCCCCGGCATTGGCCTTCAAGGCCTCGTCCTGTTCTGCCTCTATGTCGCCGGAATCATCGGCGCGATGGTCGTGGCGCTGGTCCTGCGCCGCTCGGTAACCAAGGGTGCGGCTTCGGGCTTCATCATGGAACTGCCCAAGTACCAGCTACCGACGGTCAAGGATCTGGCCCTCGGCCTTTGGCAGCGCGCATGGATCTTCCTGCGCCGCGCCGGCACGATGATCTTCACTGTCACCATCGCGCTGTGGATACTGCTCAACTTCCCGCGTGCCGAGCCGGGGCAGGACCAGATCAACGCCTCGGTCGCGGGAACGCTCGCCAATGGCCTGTCGGTCGTACTCCAGCCCATCGGCTTCAACCGCGACATGAGCCTTGCGATCATCCCGGCCATGGCCGCGCGCGAAGTCGCCGTGAGCTCGCTCGCCACGACTTACGCGGTCAGCGCCAGCGACGACGAGGATCAGGCCGCCGTGGCTCTGGGCGACCAGCTCAAGTCACGCTGGACCCTGCCGATGGCGCTCGCCTTCCTCGCATGGTTCGTTTTCGCCCCGCAGTGCCTTTCGACCATCGCGGTCGCCCGGCGCGAGACCAATGGCTGGAAATGGCCGTCCTTCATGCTCGCCTACCTCTTCGCGCTGGCCTACGCGGCGGCAGGGGTGACCTATTGGGCCGCGATTGCGGCAGGGTTGGGGTAAAAGGTTTCACGCAGAGACGCGGAGAAGAAGAGGAGACGCAGAGATGTCGCGCTCGCGGCGCAGCCGCTCTCCAATTCCGCTCTTGCGTCAACCTCTTCGCTGCTCGAATGAAGGGGCCTTGCGGCCCAGCCCTACGCCTCTGCGTCTCCCTTTTCTTCTCCGCGTCTCTGCGTGAAACCCATCTTCCTTCTGGAAAACTAGCAAGCCCGGACTCGCCCCCCACCAAACCCATGCGCTAGGCAATTGCCCAGATCAGAAGGAATGTGATTCGATGGCAGGCAGCGTCAACAAGGTCATTCTCGTCGGCAATCTCGGCGCGGATCCGGAAGTGAAGAGCTTCCAGAACGGCGGCCGCATCGCCAACCTGCGCATCGCCACTTCGGAAAGCTGGAAGGACAAGGCCACCGGCGAGAAGAAGGAGCGCACCGAATGGCACTCCGTCGTGCTCAATTCCGACGGCCTCGTCGGCGTGGCCGAACGCTTCCTGCGCAAGGGTTCGAAGGTCTACATCGAAGGCCAGCTGCGCACCCGCAAGTGGCAGGACCAGTCGGGCAATGACCGCTACACCACCGAAATCTCGGTCGGCGGCATGGGCGGCGTGCTGACCATGCTCGATGGCCCCTCAGGTGGCGCAGGCGGTGGCGGCATGGGCGGCGGCGGTGGCCGTTCCTCCGGTGGTGGCTGGAACGAAGGCGGCTCCTCTGGTGGCGGCAGCTACGGCGGCGGTTCGCGCGGCGGGGCCTCCGGAGGTGGTTCGTCAGGCGGCGGCTGGAACCAGGGCGGCGGCAGCGCAGGCGGCTTCGGCGACGATCTCGACGACGACATCCCGTTTTGAACGGAACCGCACCACTTGCGTCCCCGCGCAGGCGGGGACCTCGGTGTCGTTACAGAACCCAGGTATAAAACGACTGAGGCCCCCGCCTGCGCGGGGGCGCAGTTGTATTTACGCGGCAACCCTTCAAGTGCCCCGCGTATCCCCGTACAGGTGGATATGCAGCCGATCGGTAAAGCGCCAGCCGCGTTCCAGCGCTTCCTCGGCAAGCCAGCGCGAACGGTCGCGCAGCATCGCGCTGCCGGTCCCTTCGGGCATCACGAACAGATGGTCGCTCGCGATACCGTATTGCGCCTGCAGCGCTGAAATCTCGGCAAGGTCCGAGGCCGTCGCCACCACGAACTTGAACCACGCGCGCGGATCGCACGCCCAGGCATCGAGCCGCTCGGGCACCAGCGCCAGCTCTGCCGCATTGCCCGAATGCGCCAGCTTGGGGCTGACGTTGAACTGGTCGATCAGCGGGTCCAGCTCCGGATGCACCGCCACCGTGCCGTTGGTCTCGACCTCGACATGCAGGGCAGGGCGCCCGGCCTTCACCAGCGCCACCACCCGCGCCAGCGCCGAGCCTTGCAGCAGCGGTTCGCCTCCGGTGATCACCAGTCGGTCCTCGGGGTGCGAGAGGATCAGCGCAGCGGCATCGGCCTCGCTCATCGTCACCTGATTTTCGCCGCGCTCGAACGCCACCTCGTCGCGGTGGGGCCGGTTGTCGCCGGTGAAGCGCCAGGTATAGGCCGTGTCGCACCAGCGGCAGGCAAGGTTGCAGCGGGAAAGCCTTACGAAAACAGAGGGGCGCCCCATCGACGGGCCTTCGCCCTGCAGCGAGGAAAAGACTTCCGGTTCCCCGGGGGATGTGGTGGCGAGTACGATAGACATTGCTCGCCCCTTACTCCTTCCCCCTTGATGGGGGAAGGATGCGAAGGCTTGGCGGCGTGCCGCCTAGCCGCAGCTGGATGGGGGTATATCGGGCGCGCGCTGCCAGCACCCCCGCCCAACTCCGACTAGGCAGCAAGCTGCCAAGTCTGCGTAACCCTCCCCCATCGAGGGGGAGGGGCTTCACCCCAGCCGCTGCAGTGCCGCCGCCAGCCGTTCGGCCTCGGCAGCGTGCATCGCGTGATCGGCGCGGGCCTTCTCGACCGCCTCGGGCTTGGCCTTCTCGACAAACGACGGGTTGCCCAAACGCCCTTCGAGCGACTTGGCTTCCTTCTGCGAAGCCGCCAGCGCCTTTTCCAGACGTGCCTTTTCCGCCGCAATGTCGATCACGCCTTCCAGCGGCACCACGATGTTGGCATCGCCCGCACCCACCTGCATCGCTGCGCCTGCAGGCGCGGCCTCGAAGCGGATGCCGTTCAGCCGCGCCAGACGCTCGATCGCCGCCGGATTGGCCTCGATGATCCCGCGAGTCAGCGCCGAGGGTTCGGGCAGATAGGCATCGAGCTTTGCCCCCGGCGCGATGCCGAGTTCGTTCTTGGCGGTGCGCAGGTTCGAGACCAGCGCGATCAGCCACTCGACCTCACGCTTGGCTGCTGCGTCCACCGTGGCTTCGGGCTTCGGCCAAGCCGCCACGATCAGTTCGCCATCACGCTGCCCCAGCGCATGCCACAGCTCTTCGGTCACGAAGGGCATGAACGGGTGGAGCATCACCAGAATCTGGTCGAGCACCCAGCCTGCAACCGCTTTGGTCTCGGCATCGAAGTTGCCCTTGATCAGCTCGATGTACCAGTCGCAGAACTGGTCCCAGACGAAGTGATAGACGGTGTTCGCCGCCGCATCGAAGCGCAGGTCGGCCATTGCCTGATCCAGCGCGGCGACGGTTTCGACGACTTCGCCGATGATCCACTTGTTCACCGCCGAGGTTGCCGCAGGCGCCGCCACTGAAGTGCTGCCGTTGATGCCATTGCTCTGGCAGAAACGCGCGGCGTTCCACAGCTTCGTGGCGAAGTTGCGATAACCCTCGACGCGCTTCTCATCCATCTTCACGTCGCGGCCCTGGCTCTCCATCGCGCACATGAAGAAGCGCAGCGCATCGGCCCCGTACTTGTCGATCAAGCCGAGCGGATCGACCACGTTGCCCTTCGACTTGCTCATCTTCGCGCCGTCAGCCGCGCGGACGAGGCCGTGCAGATAGAGCTTCTTCCACGGCACTTCTTTCATGAAGTGCAGGCCCTGCATCGCCATGCGCGCATCCCAGAAAAACAGAATGTCGAAGCCGGAGACGAGCAGGTCATTGGGGTAGTGCTTCTTCAGCAGCGGCGCGTCTTCATCCGGCCAGCCGAGCGTGGCGAAGGGCCACAGCGCCGAGGAGAACCACGTGTCGAGGACGTCGTTGTCGCGCTCCAGCGTCACGCCTGCACCGGCCTTGGCCTGCGCTTCCTCTTCGGTTTCGGCAACATAGCACTGGCCATCAGAGCCGTACCACGCCGGAATCCGGTGCCCCCACCAGAGCTGGCGGCTGACGCACCAGGGCTGGATGTTCTCCATCCAGTTGAAGAAGGTCTTTTCCCAGGTCTTGGGCACAATCTCGATAGCGCCCGAGCGCACCGCTTCCATCGGCGCCTTCGCCAGCGTTTCGGCATCGACGTACCACTGGTCGGTCAGCCAGGGTTCGATCACCACGCCGCCACGGTCGCCGAACGGCGTCTGGATCGTGCGCGGTTCGAAGTCGGCGGCAATCTCGTTGCCTTCCTTGTCCTTCGTCACGTGGGGGATGATGAAGCCAGCTTCCTTCATCCGCTCGACCACGAGCTTGCGCGCATCGAAGCGGTCGAGGCCTACGAACTCGGCCGGCACCAGCCCATCGGCGGTCTGCACCACCTTGGCCTCGGCATCGAACATGTTGAGCATGTCGCCCGCCTTGATCCCGGCGCGCTTGCCCACTTCGAAGTCGTTGAAGTCATGCCCCGGCGTGATCTTGACCGCGCCTGAACCCAGCTCAGGATCGGCATGCTCGTCGGCCACGATCTTGAAGCGCCGCCCCGTCAGCGGCTGCAGGATTTCCTTGCCGATGACCGACTTGTAGCGCTCGTCCTCGGGATGCACCGCCACGGCCATGTCGGCCAGCATCGTCTCGGGGCGCGTGGTCGCAACCTCGATGTAGTCGAGGCCATCGTCCCGCGTCACGCCATCGGCCAGCGGATACTTGAAGTGCCAGAACCCGCCCTGCGTCTCACGCGTCTCGACCTCGAGGTCGGAAATCGCGGTCTTGAGCTTCGGGTCCCAGTTCACCAGCCGCTTGTCGCGGTAGATCACGCCCTGATTGTAGAGGTCAACGAAGACCTTCACCACGGCGCGGGTGAAGTGCGGGTCCATCGTGAACTGCTCGCGCGACCAGTCCATCGAGCAGCCAAGGCGCCGCAGCTGGCCGGTAATCGTCCCGCCGCTTTCCGCCTTCCACTCCCACACCTTCTCCACGAACTGTTCGCGCGTGTAGTTGGTGCGCTTGTCCTGTCGCGCTTCCATCTGGCGTTCGACCACCATCTGCGTGGCGATGCCGGCGTGGTCCATGCCGACCACCCACAGCGCATCCTTGCCGCGCAGGCGCTCGTAGCGGATCGCCACGTCCTGCAACGTGTTGTCGAGCGCGTGGCCGATGTGGAGCGAGCCGGTCACGTTCGGCGGCGGATTGACGATGGTATAGGGCGCGGCATCGGGCCGCTCGGGCCGGAACAGGCCATTGCTTTCCCAGTGGGCATACCATTTGGCCTCGATCCCGGCGGGTTCGAAAGTCTTGGCCAGTTCTGCAGAATTGGTGTCGGGCGTTTGGTCGGTCATGGGCCAGCGCCTTGCCATCCCAACGCCCTGCCTGCAAGCGCTGCGGGGAACCGCAAGGGCAGTTCCAACGTTACGGCTCATGTGTTGCACTTGTCGCCCTGTCCGATTTCCCCCATGAAGCGGGCAAGATGCGGGAACTGACCGATTTCCAGCTAGTGCAAGCCGAAGGGGGTGGCACCACGACGCTCGCGTTTCGCGGGCCGATGACCGTGTCCTCGCTCGGTCTTACCGACGCGCGCCTGCGGAACTTGAGCGGATCCGTCTCGAAAATCGACCTGACTGGCGTGACCCGGATGGACACCGTCGGCGCATGGACCGTCTGGCGCCTCTCGCGTGACAACGACGCGAAGATCATCGGCTGCAGCGAAGAAGCGCAGAAGCTGGTCGACGCAATCAGCAAGGCCGATTCGAACGACCATTCGGTCCGCGCGAAGCGCCTTCCCCTGCTCGAACGCGTGCCCGCCCATGTCGGCGACGTGATGATCGGCCTTGGCCGGGGTGCGTTGCAGGTGCTCGGCTTCCTCGGGCAGGTGATCCTTTCCGCAGGCACGCTGCTGCGCCATCCCGGCCGTTTCCGGATGAAGGCGCTGGTCCACCAGATGGAACTGGTCGGTGTCAATGCGCTCGCCATCATCGGCTTGATGAGCTTCCTCGTCGGCATCGTCATCGCCCAACAGGGCGCGGTGCAGCTGCGCCAGTTCGGCGCGGAGATCTACACCGTCAATCTCGTCGGTCGCCTGACCTTGCGCGAACTCGGCGTGCTGATGACCGCGATCATGGTCGCGGGCCGCTCCGGTTCGGCCTTTGCCGCTCAGCTTGGCACGATGAAGCTGACCGAAGAGGTCGACGCCATGCGCACGATCGGCGTCTCGCCGATGGAAGCGCTGGTCGTGCCGCGCATTCTCGCCACGATGATCATGATGCCCCTGCTCGGGTTCTACTCGGCATTCCTCGGCATCATCGGCGGTGCGTTCCTGTCGAGCCTGACGCTCGGCATCCCGTTCTTCACCTTCCTCGCGCGCATCCAGGAAGTGGTGCCGCTGCATGACGTCTGGGTGGGGCTGACCAAGGCTCCGGTGTTCGGCCTGATCGTCGCGGTGGCGGGGTGCTATCAGGGCATCAACGTCAAGAACAACGCCGAGGAAGTCGGCACGCGCACCACCGCTGCCGTCGTCATGGCGATCTTCACGGTCATCGTGCTCGATGCCTTCTTCGCAGTGTTCTTCACCAACATCGGGTGGGGCTGATGGATCAGACACCAGCCCCCGAACGGCTGCCGGAACTGCCCGAACAGTTCGAAGGCAGGTATCCCATCCGCGTGCGTGGCGTGCGCAACGTGTTCGGAACCCACGTCATCCACGACGGACTCGACCTTGATGTGCGCAAGGGGGAGATCCTTGGCGTCGTCGGGGGATCGGGCACCGGCAAGTCGGTGCTGATGCGCACGATCATCGGTCTCCAGATTCCCGAATCGGGCGAAGTCGAAGTGCTCGGCAGTTCGATCACCGATGCGCGCGACGACGATGACATCGACATCCGCAGCCGCTGGGGCGTGCTGTTCCAGGGCGGCGCCTTGTTCTCCACCCTGACCGTGGCCGAGAACGTCGAAGTTCCTCTACGTGAATTCTATCCCGAGATCAGCGACGAGCTGCGCCACGAGATCGCGCGCTACAAGGTTCTGCTCTCGGGCCTCCCCGCAGAAGCCACGAGCAAGTATCCGTCCGAGCTTTCGGGCGGGATGAAGAAGCGTGCGGGCCTTGCTCGCGCGCTCTCGCTCGATCCCGAACTGCTGTTCCTCGATGAACCCACCGCCGGGCTCGACCCGATCGGTGCCGCCGCGTTCGACCAGCTGATCCTCAAGCTCCAGCAGACGCTCGATCTCACCGTTTTCCTGATCACGCACGATCTCGATACGCTTTACGAGATCTGCGACCGGGTGGCGGTGATCGCGGACAAGAAGGTCATCGCCGTGGGCACGATCCCGGAACTGCTCGCACTCGATCACCCGTGGATTCAGGAATACTTCAACGGCCCGCGCGGCCGCGCGGCGCAGGATGCGCAGGAGCGGCACGATGCGGTAAAGGCACGATTGACCGACGAAGCGCCATCGCGCGTTGATCAGGACGAGGCATAAGGACAGGGCATGGAAACGCGCGCAAACCACATCTGGGTCGGCCTCGTCACGCTGCTGCTCATGGCGGCGGTCGCCCTGCTGACCGTCTGGATCGCCCGGATTAATCAGGGTGACATCAACGAGTACGACATCTTCTTCAAGCAGTCGGTCGATGGTCTTGCCAAGGGCTCCGAAGTCTCGTTCTCGGGCGTGCCCTCGGGGCAGGTCAAGGACATCGAACTGTGGGAGCGCGATCCCGAATTCGTCCGCGTCCGCATCGCAGTGGACCGCAAGGTGCCGATCCTTCAGGGCACCACCGCCAGCCTGCTCGGCAGCTTCACCGGCGTCTCGACGATTCAGCTGACCGGCGCGGTCAAGGGTGCGCCTGCCATCGAATGCCCGAAGGAAAACAAGCGCGCGACCTGCCCTGAAGGCGTTCCGGTGATTCCGACCAAGCGCTCAGGCCTTGGCGAGATCCTGTCGAACGCGCCGCTCCTGCTCGAACGCCTCGCCACGCTGACCGAGCGGTTGACGATGGTCCTGTCCGACAAGAACCAGAAGTCGATCGAGAACATCCTGTCGAACACCGACAAGATGACCGCCAACCTCGCCGACGCCTCGCCCGATGTGAAGCGCACCATGGCCGAACTGCAGGCAACGCTGCGGCAGGCGAACTACACGCTGGCCAGCTTTGAGAAGTTGACGACCTCGGCTGATGCTGTGCTCAACGACGAAGGCAACGGCCTTGCCCAGCAATTGCGCAAGACTTTGAAGTCCGCACAGGGTGCAGCCGATGCCTTGCAGGGCACGCTCAGCGATGCCCGCCCTGCCGCAAAGCAACTCAACGAACGCACGCTGCCCGCCGCCGAGGCCGCGATCCGCGATCTTCAGGCGACGACCAAGTCTCTGCGCGAAGTGACCGACCGCCTGAACGATCAGGGCGTCGGCGGCTTCGTCGGCGGCCCCAAGCTGCCCGACTACAAGAACTGAGGAGGCGATGAAGATGATCCGCAAAGCCCTTGTCGTCCCTGCGCTCCTCGCAACACTGGCAGGCTGCGTCAGCCTCGGCCCTAAGGTGCCCGATACGCTGCTCGCACTCACTCCCACCGCAGCGCCTGCCGCAGGCAGCGGTACCAGCGGCACGCTCGCCAGCGCGCTGGTGGTGATGGAGCCCTCCGCCGAAGCGCGCCTCGCGGTGACCCGCGTGCCGGTGCAGATCGATGATGCCAACGTCGCCTATCTGCAGAAGACGATGTGGGTCGAACGGCCTGCGCGCCTGTTCCAGCGTCTCCTCGCCGAAACCATCCGCGCGCGCGGCACCCGCCTCGTGCTTGAAGGCGATCCGGGCGCAGGCGCTTTGCACCTCTCCGGCCGCCTCCTCGACATGGGCTACGATGCCCGCACCCGCTCCGCCGTGGTCCGCTACGACGCAGTGCGCGAGGCCGGCGGCAAGGTCGAGACAAAGCGCTTCGAAAGCGTGGTCCCGGTGACCGAGGCCGAGGCGAAGTACGTCGGCCCCGCGCTAAACGAAGCGGCGAATGCCGTGGCCAAGCAAGTCGCGGACTGGGTCAGTTGAAGGCTCACGTCACTATCTTCGCTTTGGCCATTGGGCTTGCCGTTGGTAGCTGCTCTGGCGGCGAAACTGCCTCTGACGCTCCGGAAGCGGTTGCAAGCCAATCGCAATCCACACCTTCAGCTGCGCCTGCCCCCTCCTTGTCGGCTTTGCCAGTCGAAGGTTTTGTACTCACAGGCGACGGAATCGCTGGCGCTGAAGTTGGAACACAGTGGTCGCAGATAGCGAGTTCCTTTGAAGCCACAGGTACCTATGGCGATGCGGCTCCGGAAGGCTGCGAGGTCTACAACCACCGCAGTGGCAAATTTGCAGCGATGGTCGTGGATGACAAGATCGCCAGATTAGAAGTATTTGATCCCGGCGTCCGAACTGCCGCAGGGATAGGGATCGGATCCACTCTCGGCGATCTCAGAAAAGCCTATGGGAAGCAGTTGGTGGCCGAAAAAAATCCCTACGAAGGTGAAGACAACCAGTTCGTCTGGTTGTCGAAGGATCGCGGTCTGGTCTTCTACCTCAACGAGGGGAAAGTGAGGTTCATGGCCGGTGGAGGTGAAGCAATCCGCTATGTCGAAGGTTGCTTGTAAACACTGATACTCAGCCGCGCGCCAGCCCCGCAAACCGCGCCGCCGCAGCAAACGCTCCCGCGCGCCGCTCGCGCCGTTCCATCGCTTCGGCGTCCTTGCCCCAGAGTTCGGCCTGCCAGTCCTCTTCGAGGTTGGCCGCATCCCACAGCGCGTCGAGGTCGGCTTGCGGCTCAAGCGCGGCAAGGCCGAGGATCAGCGAGGCGGCGAGGCTCGCGGTGTTGCGCAGGGCGGCAAGCGCGAAAGCATCGAGAGTTTCCAACTCTGCGCGCAACCGCGCCAGCGTTTCGGCCGGCTGCGGCTTGTGGATCACGCCCGATACCCGCACGAACTTCGCGCCCAGCCGCGTCTCGGCTACTGCCAGAAGCGGCTCCCACATCAGGCGCTGGCGTGCCGCAAAGGCCTCGTCCGGCTCGGCCCGGTAGCACAGCGTGTCGGTCTCGGCATAAGGCAGGATCTCGCCGATGACCGACGCCGGATCACCCGCCACCACGTCGATCGCGTAGTCGGCCATGTCGCGGTAGAGGAACAGCGCAGGGTCGATCTCAGGCCCTTGGCGCTCCCACTCCGCCGCCATTGCCTCGGCCAGCGCTCGGCTAGGCACCACCTGCGGTCTGCCGCCGACCGTCCTGATCGCCCGCCCGTCGAGCCTCACCCCGAAGCCGCCGTCTGCTGCCTCGACCGTCACATCCTTGTAAAAGCGCTTCATTCTCTAATCCGGAGTTCGCCACCGCCGCGCGACGATGCGCGGCAGGAAAAAGAAGTCCCACAGGCCCGCCAGAGCCATGACGATCCCGGCCAGCGGCGGCAGCGCCGAGAGCGGCCCCGGCCCCTTGCCCGCCTGCACCAGCACGCCGAGCAGCACCAGCAGCGCGCCGGAAAGCCGCACCACCTGCAACGCGAAGTAACGCCCGACAGCAGGATCGCTCATGCAATCCTCCCGAGCAGCGCGCGCAAGTCCTCGATGCTCGTCGCCACGGCCTCCGCGCCTGCTTCGAGCAGTTCGTCGGTCTCGTGATAGCCCCAGTCGACACCGAAGCACCGCACGCCCGCGTTCACGCCCATATGGATGTCATAGACCGTATCGCCGATCATCGCCGTGCGCGCACGATCCGCGCCCGCATCGGCGATGCACTGCTCGATCATCGAAGGGTCGGGCTTGGACGGGTGCCGGTCCGCCGTCTGCAGCGAGACGAAGTGGCCGGTCAGGCCGTGGGTGGCGAGGCAGTGGGCAAGCCCCTTGTCCGATTTGCCCGTGGCCACCGCAAGCTGCCAGCCCTCGCGCGCCAGATCCTCGACCAGCGCGGCAATGCCCTCGTAGAGCGGCTCTGCCACCGCGCCTGCCGCGCGCCGGGCGCGGAAGGCGTCCTTGTAGAGTTCGGTCAGGCTGGCATGCTCGTGATGCTCGCCCTCAGGGTGCAACTGGCGCATCGCCTCGTGCAGCGAAAGGCCGACGACGCGCCGCGTCAGCTGGCGCTCGGGCGGGATCAGCCCGGCAGCGCGGAACGCTGCGTCCATTGCCGCGCAGATATCAGCCTGGCTGTCGACCAGCGTGCCGTCGCAATCGAAGATCGCCAATCTCAAGGGACAAGTCTCCGCATCAGTTCGGCTATCGCTGGAGAGCCCTCTGCCTCAAGCCCCGCCGCCACGCGCGCTCGCTCGTCGGCGCTCTTGTTCTGCGATAGCTTGAAGGTGGGCCGCCACGCCAGCACTTCCATCTCGAAGCCGACGATACCGCCCATCATCCGGCGCAGCGTATCCTCGGGCATCTTGTCCATCGTCCAGGGCGTGCCTTCGGAAATGCGCCCTTCGTGGTGGCTGGAGGACGCTTCGAGCAATCCGAGCAGCCCTTCCTGATCCATCCGCCGCACCCGTCCTTCCAGCTCAAGCGAAACGTAGTTCCACGTCGGCACTTGCGCCGCATCGGCATACCAGCGGGGGGACACGTAGCCGTCCGGCCCGTTGAGGACAGCCAGCGCCATCATCCCGTCAAGGTGCTTGGTCAGGGCATTCCCGCGCGCCAGGTGGAACTGCACCGCGCCGTCTCCGGTGGAGAGCAGCGGCACATGCGCCACGCGCGGGCCATCGGGTATGGTCCCGAAGACCATCCCGAAGCCGATCTCGCCGATCAGCGCTTCCAGCAGCGCGCGGTCGTCATGACGGAACGCCGGGTTGGGATGCATCAGCGCGGCTTGCCCTTGGGAGCACCGGTGCCGGGCTTGCGGGCAGAGGCCCTGCCGCCAGTAGAGCGGGCCTCGGCATTGCGCGCCTCGGACCCGCGCGCGGCTCCGAAGCGAACCCCTGCAGGCTTGGCAGGCCGTGCCGCAGCCTTGGCATCAGGCTTGCCACCAGACTTCGGTCCCGGCTTGGCACCCGCTTTGGCAGGAGCCTTGGCAGGACCGGCACGCTTGCCTGTCGGCGTGCGACCAGCACTGCCTGCGCCCTTTTCGCCATCGGCGCGCTTGCGGCGTTCGCCTCGGCGCTCCTTGCGGTATTCCTTGGCGTGCGCCTTGGCGGCGCGCTTCTGCATCGTCTTCTCGGGGATCGGCTTGATCGGATCGATCGCCAGATCGCCGTCTTCCTCGTGGAAGCCCAGACTCGCCATGCTTGCCTCGAAGTGCGCGGGCAGGGGCGCTGTCACGTCGAGCAGGTCGCCCTCGGGATGCTCGATGCGCAGACGGCGGGCGTGGAGGTGCATCTTGCGGCTGATCGTCCCGGTCAGGAACGCGGCCTGCCCGCCATACTTGCCATCGCCCACGATTGGGTGGCCGATCGCCGCCATGTGCACGCGCAACTGGTGCGTGCGCCCGGTCAGCGGCTGCAGTTCGACCCATGCCGCGGCGTTGCCCGCGCGGCTGATCACGCGATAGCGGCTGCGGGCGGTCTGGCCCTGTCCGCTTTCGTCGACCATCATCTTCTCGCCGCCGGTGCCCGGCTGCTTGGCGATGGGCAGTTCGATCAGCCCGTCCTTCACGTCCGGCACGCCGACGACCAGCGCCCAGTAGATCTTGCGCGCGGTGCGCCCGGAGAAGCGCTTGGAGAAGAACGCGGCGCTGCCCGGCGTGCGCGCGATCAGCAACACGCCCGAGGTGTCCTTGTCCAACCGGTGGACGAGACGCGGACGTGGGCCGCCGCCCTGCGCATAGGCATCAAGCAATCCGTCGACATGCTCGTAGGTGCCGCTGCCGCCCTGCGTGGCAAGGCCCGGCGGCTTGTTGAGCACGATGGCGGCGCGGTCCTGCGAAAGGATCATCGATTCGGCGAGTTCGATCTGCTCGTCGGTCAGCGGCTCGCGCGGACGCTCGCCCTTGCCGGGTGTGCCGACCGGGGTGGCGTTGCCGGGGGGCACGCGCAAGGTCTGTCCGGCTTCGAGCCGTGTATCGACATCGGCGCGCTTGCCGTCGAGCCGGATCTGCCCGGTGCGCGCCCAGCGCGAAACGGTGGCAAAACCCACTTGCGGGAGGTGGCGCTTGAACCAGCGGTCAAGCCGAGCGCCTTCATCGTCCTTGCCGATGGTGAACTGGCGGACCTGATCGTCGGGGAGGGCGCCCTGGCCCTTGCGAGGTATCTTCACGCTGCACCTCGCATCATGGAAAGGCCAAGGAACAGCCCGGCCACGCCTGCGACCAGCGAGCCCAGCGCATAGACCGAAGCGAGGCCATAGAGCCCGCGCTGCATCAGCATCGCCGTTTCAAGGCTGAAGGCCGAGAAGGTGGTGAAGCCACCCAGCACGCCGACGCCGAGCAGCAGGCGCAGCGATTCGGCTCCGTCCTGCCGCGCCAGCCATCCGGCGAGCAGGCCCATCAGCAGGCTGCCGCTGACATTGATCAGGAAAGTGCCCCAAGGGAACACGGTGTTGGGACCGGCAAAGGCGGTCACGGCACGCCCGGCATGGTAGCGCAGCATGGCGCCTATGCCGCCGCCGATCGCTACGATGGCGGTTGCCGTCAGGGTATTGGGAGAGTTCATCCGCCGCCCTTAACCCCATGGCCTGCAAAATGCACGACTTTGCTTGCCTTTGCCGCCCGATTTGGCTAGTGGCGCTCCCGTTCGGGCCGGTCCTGTACGGATTCGGCACGTTTGGTATTTCCAGAATCAGGGTAACTCCCGCACGATTGGCGGGCTCTTGCCGACAGTTTGAGGTGTAGCGGTTTATGCAGATTCTCGTTCGCGATAACAACGTTGACCAGGCTCTTCGTGCACTCAAGAAGAAGCTGCAGCGTGAAGGCGTGTATCGCGAAATGAAGCTGCGTCGCCACTTCGAGAAGCCCTCGGAAAAGCGCGCTCGCGAGAAGGCTGCAGCCGTGCGCCGCGCCCGCAAGCTCGAGCGCAAGCGCCAGGAGCGTGACGGCGGAAAGTAAGACCGGGCGGGGCGGCAACGCCCCATCTGGCTACTTGCCGTTTAAGCCCTGATGGGCCAAGAGGGCGCCGAACTCCGGCGCCCTTTTTCGTGGGTCCGGTTCAGGTCATTCGAATCATCCAGCGCGATTCGGGCGAATCGCGTTCGAGGGGGAAAGCATGTCGGAAATCACCCGCGTTCCGCTCCAGCCCGTTGCCAAGGGCTCCATCGGCAAGATCTGGCTCGGCGTCATCGCTGCGGTCGTGCTCGGTTCGGGCGTGGCCTATGCCACCCGCTACCAGGGCATCGAGATCGAGACGGTGAAGGCCGGAACTGGCGCCTCGCCGACCAAGGCTGACGTTGCGCTGATCAACTATGTCGGTCGCCTCGCCAGCGGCAAGGAATTCGATCGCGGCCAGCAGGCCGTTCTCCCGCTCGAAACCGTGATCCCCGGCTTCTCCGAAGGCCTGTCGAAGATGCAGAAGGGCGGCAAGTACGTCCTCGAGATCCCGGCAGAGAAGGCCTATGGCGCGGATGAAAAACGCAATCCGCAGACCGGCGAAGTGGTGATCCCCGCCAATTCGGACCTCGTCTTCGAAGTCGAACTGATCGACTTCAAGAGCGCGGCCGAACTGGAACAGCAGCGCATGATGCTTGAGCAGATGCGCAAGATGCAGGGCGGTGCCGGTGCGGCTCCCGGCGGCATGCCGATGCCCATGCCCATGCCTGAAGGCGCTCCGCAACCCTGATATCCGCCGGGCAGGGGCCTCTTGCGGTCCCGCCTCGGCTTGAAGCACGCCGCGCGCTCTGGTAGCGCGCGGCGTTCCTCATTTCTTTCCGACAAGAGTATCCGCCATGTCCGTAGATACCGCCACGGTGGCGAAGATCGCCTCGCTGGCCCGCATCAAGGTGACCGAGGCCGACCTTGACGCAATGGTCCCCGAACTGAACGGCATCCTCGCCTGGGTCGAACAGCTCGGCGAAGTCGATGTGACCGGGATCGAGCCGATGACTGCGGTCATCCCCAACAAGCAGCGCCTGCGCGATGACGTGGTGGGCGCCGACCCGCTGACCGGTGGCGACATCCGCGACGCCGTATTGGCCAACGCCCCCGCGCCCGAACACGGCTTCTTCGGCGTGCCCAAGGTGATCGAGTGATGACCCTCCCCCGCTGCGCCCCTGCGAAGGCGGGGGCCTCGTGCCGCATGGCTGACCGTCTCGTATCACTGCCTGAGGTCCCCGCCTTCGCGGGGACGCAGCTGGAAGTTCTGAAATGACCAACCTTACCGATCTCGGCATTGCCGCCCTCCGCGATGGCGTGGCCAAGGGCGAGTTTACCGCCACCGAAGTCGCCACTGCCTTCAACGCTGCGGTGGAAGCGGCTCAGCCCGCGCTCAACGCGTTCATCGTCACCACGCCCGAAAAGGCGCTCGAAGCCGCCGCGAAGGTCGATGCCGACCGCGCCGCCGGCAAGCCGCTTGGCACCATGGCGGGCGTGCCCATCGGCATGAAGGACCTGTTTGCCACAAAGGGCACGCAGACCACCGCCGCCTCGAAGATCCTCGAAGGCTTCATCCCGCAGTACGAATCGACCGTCAGCCAGAAGCTGTGGGACGCGGGCGCGGGCATGCTCGGCAAGCTCAACCTCGACCAGTTCGCGATGGGCTCCTCGAACGAAACCTCGGCCTTCGGCAATGTGATCTCGCCATGGCGCCGTCCGAACGACACCGCACCGCTCGCCCCCGGTGGCTCGTCGGGCGGTTCGTCCGCTGCCGTGGCTGCGCGCATTGCGCCTGCCGCCACCGGCACTGACACCGGCGGTTCTATCCGCCAGCCCGCCGCCTTCACCGGCATCTCAGGGATAAAGCCGACCTACGGCCGCTGCTCGCGCTGGGGCGTCGTAGCTTTCGCCTCCAGCCTCGATCAAGCCGGCGCGATGGCCCATGACGTGACCGACTGCGCGATCATGCTCGAGGCCATGGCCGGGTTCGACCCCAAGGATTCGACCAGCCTTAACCTGCCGGTCCCTGAATGGACTGCAGGGCTCAGCGCCGACATGCGCGGCAAGAAGGTCGGCATCCCGCGCGAATACCGTCTCGATGGCATGGACCCGGACGTGGCGAAGAGCTGGGACGATGGCATCGCATGGCTGAAGGACGCGGGCGCCGAGATCGTCGAAATCTCGCTGCCGCATACCAAGTACGCGCTGCCGACCTATTACATCATTGCCCCCGCCGAAGCCTCGTCTAACCTCGCCCGCTACGATGGCGTGCGTTATGGTCTGCGCGATCTGCCGGACGGTGCAGGCCTGCAGGACATGTACGCCGCCACCCGCGCCGCAGGGTTCGGGCCGGAAGTGAAGCGCCGCATCATGATCGGCACATATGTGCTCTCGGCGGGCTTCTACGACGCCTACTACACGCAGGCCCAGAAGGTCCGCACCCTGATCGCGCGTGACTTCACCAACGCGTTCATGGAGGTGGACGTCATCCTCGTCCCCACCGCACCATCCTCGGCCTTCGCGCTGGGCGAAAAGAGCGCCGACCCGCTGGAAATGTACCTGAACGACGTGTTCTCGGTGCCCGCCAGCCTTGCAGGACTCCCCGCCATGTCGGTCCCCGCCGGGCTTGACCGCAACGGGTTGCCGCTTGGCCTTCAGGTCATCGGCAAGGCGTTTGACGAGCAGGGCGTTTTGAACGCCAGCCTCGCCATCGAACAGCGTGCCAAGTTTTCTGCCCGTCCGGAGAAGTGGTGGTGAACAGCGGTGACGAAGGCGAAAGCCAGGCGGAATTCGACACCATAAATCTCGTCTTCGGATCTGCGCTAAGTGCTTATGTTGGCATTGTTCTTTCGCAGTCGAACTTGAGCAGTAGGAATCATTTTGACTTAATCGTGATTCTAATTGGAGTTATCTTGTTTATCCTATCAGCTAGGGCAATCTATCGTTCTCTAATTGGAGAGAGCTATGTTGGTCTCCGCTGGCCTTGGAACTTGCCAATGGCACTGATTTGGGGTTCGTTAATTCAGTGGTCGGCCCTCCAACTGCCAGTTATGGGCAGTCAATTTAGCAACATATTTCGTGGTTGGCTTGTCGCGTACATAATGGTTCTTGGTGCAAGCGTAGTTAGGGCTCGGCGTCGGCGTGACTAGCTTCAATTTTTCGAAGTGGTGGTAAGACCCGGCAGCGACGGGACCGGCGCGGTGAAAGCCTTGCGCTATCCCGTGCTCGATTCCCTGCGCGGCCTTGCGGCGGTGGGCGTGGTGTTTCACCACATCCCCGCCGTGGCTGGCCTTTCGGCGGTGGGGTTCGACGCGAACTTCGGCCGCATGGTCGATCTGTTCTTCGTCCTTTCCGGATTCGTGATCGCCGCCTCCTATGGCGCGAAGCTCAGCGGAGGCTATTCGGTCTCGCGCTTTCTGTGGCTGCGCTGGGGCCGGGTCTGGCCACTCCACGCCGCGATGCTCACGGTCTTCGTGCTGTCGATGCTCGCGCTCGGCGTGATGCAGCCGGACCTTCGCACCCACGGCCTGCTGGCCGGGCGCAACGATCCGGCGGACCTGCCGATTGCCTACCTGCTGCTGCAGGGCGTCGTCCCTTCGCTAGGCCTTACCTGGAACCACCCGAGCTGGTCGGTCTCCGTCGAGATGCTCCTCTATATCGTCGCTGCGACTGGCTGGCGGACCTTGGGTGCGCGGGCCTGGATGCCGTGGCTGGCGCTCGCCATCGCCGTTCTGGTCTTCATGGCGTTCGGCCCGGGTTTCGACAGCCTCGCCTCGAACATCGCGCGGGGCCTTGCAGGCTTCGGCCTTGGCCTGTTCCTGCATCGCGCGCTGGAGCGCAGCAGTCCTCCTGCACTGGGCACCGGCATCGCCACGGTGCTGGAGCTTGCCGCCTTCGCCGCGCTTGGTACCGTGCTGTGGAGCAGTGGCAGCATTCCTGCCTTCGATCTTGCCGCCACCGCCGTCGTCGCGCTGGCGGCACTCCAGCAGGGCCTTGTCTCGCGCGTGCTGACCGCCGCACCGTTCCAGTGGCTCGGCACGATGTCCTATGCGCTCTACATGGTTCATGTCTTCGTGATCGGCCGCGTGTTCGATCTGCTGGCGGTGATCCAGCCGCGCTTCGGACTGATGATTGCCGATACCACCATCGGCGGCGAGGACGCGCTGGTCGGGCCGGACTGGCAGGCCGACATGGTCAAGCTTGGCGTGATCGCGCTGTGCCTTGTCGTCGCCGTGCCCTTTGCAAGGCTGATCGAGCAGCCCGCGCGCCGTTGGTCACGCCGCGTGGCCGGGCAACAAGCACCGAATACAGCGAACTGACCCCTTTCCAACCCATCCCTCACACCTTATCGGGCGGATCATGAGCGAATATCGTATCCAGGGCGCAACCGGCGAATGGGAGGTCGTGATCGGCCTCGAAGTCCACGCGCAGGTCACTTCCAACGCCAAGCTGTTTTCGGGCGCGGCCACCGCGTTCGGCGCTGAGCCCAACACGCAGGTCAGCCTCGTCGATGCGGCGATGCCGGGGATGCTGCCGGTGCCGAACATGGAGTGCATCCGCCAGGCGGTGCGCACCGGCATGGCGGTGGGCGCGCAGATCAACAAGTGGTCGCGGTTCGATCGCAAGAACTATTTCTATGCCGATTTGCCGCAGGGCTACCAGATCAGCCAGCTCTATCACCCCATCGTGGGCGAGGGTTCGATCGAGATCCAGCTTGACGACAAGAACCCCGAAAGCCTCAAGACCATCGGGATCGAGCGCATCCACGTCGAGCAGGACGCCGGCAAGCTGATGCACGATCAGCACCCGACGATGTCCTATGTCGACCTGAACCGCTCGGGCGTGGCGCTGATGGAAATCGTCAGCCGCCCGGATATGCGCTCTCCGGCAGAAGCCGGGGCCTACCTGTCGAAGCTGCGGACGATCCTGCGCTATGTCGGCTCGTGCGATGGCAACATGGACCAGGGCTCGATGCGCGCCGACGTCAACGTTTCGGTCCGCCGCCCCGGTGAGCCGTTCGGTACTCGTACCGAGACCAAGAACGTCAACTCGGTCCGGTTCGTGATGGCCGTGGTCGAGCAGGAAGCCAAGCGCCAGGTCGCCCTGATCGAGGACGGCGGCACGGTGGTACAGGAAACGCGCCTTTACGATCCCGATCGCAACGAGACCCGCTCGATGCGCTCGAAGGAAGACGCGCACGATTACCGCTACTTCCCCGATCCCGACCTGCTGCCGCTCGAACTCGACGACGCTTTCCTCGATGAATGCCGTGCGAGCCTGCCCGAACTGCCCGACGCCAAGCGCCACCGCTACGAGACCGCGCTCGGCCTCTCGGCCTACAACGCAGGCGTGCTGACGGCGGACGTCGAAACCGCGCGCTGGTTCGAAGTGCTGCTGGCCGAAACCGCCGCCAAGGCGAAGAAGAGCGAGGCCGATGTCGCCAAGCAGGCGGCCAACTGGCTGATTTCCGAACTGTTCGGCGCGCTCAACAAGCTCGGCGCGAACCTTGAAACCTCGCCCGTCACCCCGGCAGCAGGCGCCGAACTCCTCGCCCTCATCGCCGACGGCACGATCTCCGGCTCCATCGCCAAGCAGGTGCTGGAAAAGATGCTCGAAACCGGCGACGGCGCCGCCGCAATCGTTGAGCGCGAAGGCCTGAAGCAGACCTCCGACACCGGCGCCATCGAAGCCGCCATCGACACCATCCTCGCCGCCAACGCCGACAAGGTCGAGCAGTACAAAGCCGGCAAGGAAGCCCTGTTCGGCTTCTTCGTCGGTCAGACGATGAAGGCCATGCAGGGCAAGGCCAACCCGGGTGTGGTCAACGAACTGCTGAAGAAGAAACTCGTCTGAACTGGGTCGGCAGCCCCGCTCAGGGGCTGCCGACCAATGTCCGGCTCAGTACCGAGCACGCATGTCGACCGGGATGATCGGACTTGCATCCTTTGGCGCGCTTTCGGGCCATTCGATCTCCATGGTTTTTGTCGCCGGGTCGGCCGACTTGATCTTGAAGCGAATTCCGTAGATCTGCTGTTCCCAACCGAGATCGCGGTCAATGCGATACTCGCTGGTCTTTTCTGCGAAGAACGGTCCGTCTCTGACAGCGTCGAAGAAGGTCTCCTTGCCATCCTGAAGTAGGGCAAGGCGGAGCCAGATGCGCTTCTTGGTAATGACCCCGCCGGTGAGTGTGACGTAATCATTGGCGCCAACCGGGGCCAAACTCTGACGGGCATAGGGAACCGGCGCGATATCGGCGCCATCCGTAAGGTCGCCCGGCCCTTCGCCTACCATGAAGGTATGGTCGAATTTGCCGTCCCCGTCCCGGTCTTCGAGGCATTTCTGGCTATCCTTGAAGCTGTTCTCGATCTTGCTCATCAGGATGCCGACAAGGTTGCCGCCCAGCAGACTTCCCTTGACCTTTTGCTTGACGCGGCTGGGTGTGCAATAAGCGACTCTCTCGGCGCGAGTACCCGCACCTTTAACCAGAAGAACTTCAGGCAGCGTTGTGCCGGATGGCAAACTCTCGACCTCCTTGCCGAAGGTCAGGGAGACCGGATCCGCGATGGTGGCGGAATTTACCCACAACATGGGCAGGCGCAGTATCTCACGATCAGGGCCTGAGTAAGAAACGATTCCGCGTGGACCGGAATTTGCCAAAAAGATCTTGGGGGACTGCTCCCACTTCACGTTTTGTGCGCAGGCTATTTGTGTAGAAAGCGCAAGGAAAGCGGCGAAGACAAGTATTCGCTTCATGAAAGACCCCCGGAGTTAGCTGCAACCAGCATAACCGAGGGTATTCTAATGTCTATCCGACTGTGTGCCGCAAGGGAGACAGGACAGGCACCTGCCTCCCTTTTCGCATTTGCCGAGATATCACCCCCGCTTCCCCTCCATCGGGAACGTGCCGAACATGCCTGCCGTCACCTTGCCGTCGAGCTTGTCGCCGTCGACGGTCGCCGTGCAATCGAGCGTCATCGGCATCGGCACGGTCATCTTCATCTGCCATGTCAGGGTATTGCCATCGACCTTGCCGTTCTCGACATCCATCGAGCCCATCTGGCCTGAGTTGGTTCCGGTGAAGCTGTCGCCGTCGACATTGACGGTGAAGGTGCTGGTCTGGTCGCCCATGGGGGTACGCGTCACGCAATTGTAGGTGCCGGCAACGGACATCGGTGCTCTCCCGTTCTGGTGTGCTGATTGGGAGTTTATCTACAAACGTGTCAATAGCAAGGCGGCCGCCGTTACGAAGCGTTGCACCGGCTCGCAGCACGAAAAAGGGGGCGCGCTTGTGGCACGCCCCCCTAGCCATTGCTGCTGCAGCCTTACTTCGGCGCGGCCATTTCCTCGATCGGCAGGCCGAACTTTTCGAGCTGCGGCTTCACCTTGGCCGCATCGCCGACGACGACCCAGACCATGCCGTCGCTGTTGATCTTCGAACGGAACGCCTTGTCCACATCCGCCGCAGTCATCTTGCCGTAACGGGCGGAGAGCGTTTCGTAGTAGTCGTCCGGGCGCTTGTAGTTGACGATCTTGGCGAGGCCATCGAGCACGGCGGCGCTGGTCTCGAAGGCGCCAGGCAGTTCGCGCGCGCTGCCCTTGGTCGACCAGTCGAGCTCTTCGGCGGTGACGCCCTTGGTCGTGACGTACTCGTCGATTTCGCGCTTGATCTCGACAAGCGAGTCCCCGGTACGGTCGGTCTGGACCGGCGCGATCACCTGGAAGCGGACCTTGTCGAGCGGTTCGCTGACGCCGTTGTAGGCACCATAGGTCCAGCCCTTGGCCTCGCGCAGGTTCATGTTGATGCGGCCGAGGAAGTTGCCACCGAGGATATCGTTAGCAACGCCAAGCGCCACGCTGTCATCGGTGCCCTTTGCGTCGATCACCTTGCCGGCCATGATGAATGACTGCGGCGAGCCGGGGCGGTCGACGAGGATCACGCGAGCCTTCTGGGCCGGGACCGCGACGGAGAAATCCTTCACCGGCCGCGCCATGCGGTTCGAGGGCCAGTTGCCGAAGCTGTCGTCGAGCATCTTCACGACCGCGTCGAGCGTGGTGTCACCCACCACGAAGATGCGCGCGGTGTCCGGGCGGAACCAGCGGGCGTGGAAGGCGAGCAGGTCCTCGCGCGTCAGCTTCTTCACCACTTCTGCATCGCCGAGGCCGCTCGACGGGAAGGCATAGGGGTGGCTGCCGTAGAGCGTGGGCACGAGCACGCGGGCGGCGAGCGCCTGCGGGTTCTTCATCTCGGCTGAGATCGCGGTCAGCTGCTGGGTGCGCACGCGCTCGATATCTGCGGGGTTGAGCGCGGGGCGGCGAACCACGTCTGCCAGCAGGCCGAGCGAAGCGCCGAGGTTGGGCGAGAGCGCATCGACCTGGAACGAGGTCAGGTCGCTTGTCGCCGAGAGCGAGATGTTGGCACCGAGGCGTTCGCGTTCGCGGGCAAAGTCCGAGCCGGAGAGCTTGTCGGTGCCTTCGTCCATCAGGCTGAGCAACAGCGACTCGGTTCCGAGCGCCGACTTGGGATCGGCGGCATAGCCCGCATCGAAGCTGACGCGGACCGAAACGGTCGGCACTTCCGAGCGCTTGGCGAAATAGACCGGAATGCCGTTCTTGAGCGTGGCGCGCTGAATTGATGGGAAGTCGAGCGGGGCCAGCTGGCCGACAGCGGGGAGCTTCGAGCGGTCAGCGCCCGAGACCTGCGAGACCGGCGCACCCTTGGCGGGCATGTCGGGATCGCGGAAGTAGGCCGGGCGCATGCCGGTGGCTTCGTCGGTGTAGAACCCGCCGCGCGCCTCGCCGCCTTCTGTGCGTTGGCCGGGTTCGACCGCAAGTGCGAAGGCGGGGCGGGTTAGCCACTTGCCCAGCGCGGCCTTGACCTCGGCCGGGGTCATCTTGGCGGTGCGGTCAAGCGCCTCGCGGTAGTGGTTCGGGGTGCCGCTGTAGAGCAGGCCCTCGGCCAGCGTTGGCGCCTTGCCCGAGAAGCCGCCGGTGCGCTCGAGCCCGCGGATCTGATTGGCTGTGGCAGAGGTTGCAGCGCGCAACAGTTCGTCCTGCGTCGGGCCTTCCTTGATGAACCTGGCGATCTCAGCGTCCAGCGCGGCGGCGACCTTTGCGGGGTCCTGCCCCGGCGTGACATCGGCCTTGATCACGAACTGCGCGGCCTGCGCGAAGATCTCGGCATCGGCGGAAACCGAGACTGCAACCTTCTGCTGGCGCACCAGCGCATCGTCGAGGCGCGAAGAGGACAGGCCTCCAAGCACGGAAGCGGCAAGATCGAGCGGCAGGTAATCGGGATTGTCGAGACCCGGCACCGCCCACATGCGGTAGATTCGCGTGGTCGCAACCTGGTCCTTGATCGTCTTCGAAACGGTGGCGGGCAAGGTCGGCACCGGCGCACTGACCGGCTTGACCTGCGGACCCGGCTTGATGTCGCCGAACCACTTGCCGACCTTTTCCTTCGCGGTCGCCGCGTCGATGTCACCCGACAGGACCAGTACCGCGTTGTTGGGGCCGTAGTGATCGGTGAACCAGCCCTTCACGTCATCAAGGCTGGCCGAATCGAGGTCGGCCATCGAGCCGATGGTCGAGTGGTGGTAGGGGTGGCCCGAGGGATAGAGGTTTTCGAGCTGCTCGTACTCGACGATGCCGAAGGGGTTGTTGTCGCCCTGGCGCTTCTCGTTCTGGACAACGGCGCGCTGGTTATCGAGTACCTTCTGGGTGACCGCGCCAAGCAGGTGGCCCATGCGGTCCGATTCCATCATCAGCACCATGTCGAGCGCGGCGGTGGGCACGGTCTCGAAGTAGTTGGTGCGATCGAACCAGGTGGTGCCGTTCACGTCGGTCGCGCCGACCTGCTGCAACGGGGTGAAGAAATCGCCCGGCACGTTCTCGGTGCCGTTGAACATCAGGTGTTCGAACAGGTGGGCAAAGCCGGTCTTGCCCTTGGGCTCATTCTTCGACCCCACGCCATACCAGACCGAGACTGCGACCACCGGAGCCTTGCGGTCGGTGTTGACCAGCACGGTCAGGCCGTTGTCGAGCTTGAAGCTCTCGTAGGGAATCTGGACCTTGGCGACGAGGTCGGACAGCGGAGCCGGTTTCATGTCCTGCGCGAAAGCGGGGGCGGCAAGGGCAGTGGAGGCCGCAAGAGCGAGCAGGCTGGCAGAAAGTTTGTGCTGCATGGGTGTCCTGTGAAAGTGGCAGCGGCCTTGGGCAAGCTGCTCTGAAGTTGCGACGTCGAAGATCAGGTCGTGCCTGAATGAAAGCTGGGCCGACCTGTCCAGAATTGGTTTGATCGGAAACTTTCTAGTGCCCATGATCGCGCGCGCAAGTGGGGCGTGTCCAATGGGCAGGTGCCACTCGATCCCTTTCGACGAACGACAAAGAGAGACCGATGAACGTCAAGCTGCTCCTTTCCGCCATGCTGCTCGCCTCGACTGCCGTCCCCGCGCTGGCCGAGGAGCCGGTTTTCGATTCCCTGGCGGTGCGGGCGCATGTCACGTTTCTTGCCGACGATCTGCTGGAAGGTCGCGATACCGGGTCGAAGGGCTATGACATCGCGGCGAACTATGTCGCTGCGCAGTTCATCGCGATGGGCCTCAAGCCTGCTGGGCCAGACGGTTCATTTTTCCAGAAACTGACCGTGCGCGAGGCGCGACTTGACGGCGCGCCCAAGCTCACGCTGACCTATGGCGGCAAGGAGACTGTCCTTTCGGACACTGCACAGGTGCTGGTACGGCCAAGCCTGACCGACGCCAAGGTGGCGTTCGAAGCCCCGCTGGTCTTCGCAGGCTTTGGCTTCGACCGGCCTGACCTCGGCTTCGACGATTACAAGGGCCTCGACATGAAGGGCAAGATCGTCGTCGTGCTGACCGGCTTTCCCAAGGGCACGCCGAGCGAGCTTGGCGCGCATCTCAATTCCGACAAGGCGATGATGGCGATGAAGCGCGGGGCGATCGGCGTGCTCAGCGTACCGACGATCGAGGACACCGCCCGCCGCCCCTGGGACAAGCGCGTGGCGATCTCTGACGGTCCGGCCAAGGGCTGGGTCGGCGGCGACGGCAAGGCCTTCACCCGCACGCCCGGGATCAAGGGTGGCGCGACGCTCAACCCGGATGCCGCAGCGCCCCTGTTCGCCGCTGCGGGCAAGCCGCTGGCCAAAATCCTTGCCGAAGCCAACAAGACTGGCGGCAAGCCAAAGGGCTTTGCCATGAAGGCCCGCGCCAGCCTGTCCTATGCGCAGACTTGGAAGGACGTGGTGAGCGAGAACGTGGTTGCCATGTTGCCGGGGAGCGACCCTGCGGTTGCAGGCGAGTTCATCGGCATGACCGCGCACGTCGATCACATAGGTGTACATGGGAAAGGCGAGGACACCCTGCACAACGGCGCGATGGACAATGCCTCGGGCGTGGCGACGATGCTGGAGGTCGCCAAGGCCGTTGCCAAGGAAAAGCCCCGCCGCTCGGTGATGTTCGCCGCGCTGACCGGCGAGGAAGGCGGGCTGATCGGCTCGGACTATCTGGCGCGCAATCCTGTCGTGAAAGGTGAGGTCGTCGGCCTCGTCAACTTCGACATGCCGGTGCTGACCTACATGTTTTCCGACGTCGTGGCGTTCGGGGCGGAGAACTCGACGATGGGCAAAGTCGTGGCAGATGCTGCGACCAAGGCCGGGATCAAGCTCTCGCCCGATCCGATGCCGGAAGAAGGGCTGTTCACGCGCTCCGACCACTACCGCTTCGTCCAGCAGGGCGTGCCCGCCGTGTTCATGATGACGGGCTTCGAAGGGCCGGGGGAGAAGGCGTTCCGCGGCTTCCTCAAGGACCACTACCACCAGCCGAGCGACGACCTGAAGCTCCCGTTCAACTGGGATGCGGGCGCGCTTTTCGCCAAGGTCAACTACTACACCGTGATGGGCCTCGCCAACGGGGCCGAGCGTCCCAAGTGGTACGCAAGCAGCTTCTTCGGCAAGGAATTCGCGCCCAAAGCTGCGAAGGCGGCTGATCCGGTGAAGTGACGTCGCGCGGGGTGCCCACCCCGCTGCGACTAGGTTCGCTACGTTCTCCAAGTCTCGCGGCCCTCCCGTTCATCCTGAGCCTGTCGAAGGGGGGAGGGCAGGACCAGTGCTCTCAACTCCCCTCCCGCAGGCGGGAGGGGGCGGGGGTGGGCATGGTTGCCGCACATTGTTCCCGATCAAGGACTGACCCCCATCGAGGGGTGTAGGTTTTTCGTCGGCGCAGCCCTTGTGTTGCGCAAAAGCCACACCATGTTCTGCGCAACAGGAGGATGTTCAACACCATGAACCTCGAAAAATTCACCGACCGCGCCAAGGGCTTCCTGCAAGCCGCGCAGACCGTTGCCATCCGTATGAACCATCAGCGGATCACGCCGGACCACATCTTGAAGGCCTTGCTGGAAGACAGCGAGGGCATGGCCAGCGGGCTGATCCAGCGCGCGGGCGGCAATGCCGCATTGGCGCAGACCGAAGTCGACAAGGCGCTGGCGAAGATTGCTGCCGTCTCGGGTTCGGGCGCGCAGGCAACGCCGGGGCTGGACAACGATGCCGTGCGCGTGCTCGATTCCGCCGAGCAAGGCCTCAGATTTAAGGACATTCTGAGGACGAAGGTTGTTGGTGACGAGCTTCACACCGTTAAGTCTTTGGAAGGTGACAGCTACGTCACGGTTGAGCGCATCTTGACCGCCCTTGCCGTTTCTCAAACTTCTGCAGGCGAAGCTCTGAGACTGGCTGGGGTGACTCCTCAGGCGCTGAACGCTGCCATAGAGCAGTTGCGCGGCGGCCGGACGGCCGACAGCGCCAGCGCCGAGAACGCCTATGACGCGATGCGCAAGTATGCCCGCGACCTGACCGAGGCTGCGCGCGAAGGCAAGCTCGACCCTGTCATCGGCCGTGACGAGGAAATCCGCCGCACCGTGCAGATCCTCGCCCGCCGCACCAAGAACAACCCGGCGCTGATCGGCGAGCCGGGCGTGGGCAAGACCGCGATTGCCGAGGGCCTGGCCCTGCGCATCGCCAATGGCGACGTGCCGGATTCCTTGAAGGACCGCCGGTTGATGGCGCTCGACATGGGCAGCCTGATCGCGGGCGCGAAGTATCGCGGCGAGTTCGAGGAGCGGCTCAAGGCTGTGCTCGACGAGGTCAAGGGCGCCGAGGGCGAGATCATCCTGTTCATCGACGAGATGCACACCCTGATCGGGGCGGGCAAGGGCGAGGGCGCAATGGACGCGTCCAACCTCCTCAAGCCCGCGCTCGCCCGCGGCGAACTGCACTGCATCGGCGCGACGACGCTCGACGAATACCAGAAGTACGTCGAGAAGGACCCCGCGCTGCAGCGGCGGTTCCAGCCGGTGTTCGTGGGCGAGCCTACGGTCGAGGACACCATCTCGATACTGCGCGGGATCAAGGACAAGTACGAGCTGCACCACGGCGTTCGCATTGCCGACAATGCGATCGTCGCGGCAGCAACGCTGTCCAACCGCTACATCTCCGACCGCTTCCTGCCCGACAAGGCCATCGACCTGATGGACGAGGCCGCGAGCCGCATCCGCATGGAAGTGGAAAGCAAGCCCGAGGAGATCGAGAAGCTCGACCGGCGCATCATCCAGATGAAGATCGAGGAGATGGCGCTTTCGAAGGAGACCGATCAGGCCTCCAAGGATCGCCTTGCAACTCTGCGCGAAGAGCTGGCGAACCACGAGCAGCAATCGGCCGAACTGACCACGCGCTGGCAGAACGAACGCGACAAGATCGCCGCCGAAGGCAAGATTAAGGAAGCGCTCGATGCTGCGCGCAGCGAACTCGATGTGGCGCAGCGCAACGGTGACCTGGCGAAGGCCGGGGAGCTTGCCTATGGCCGCATTCCCGAGCTTGAGAAGCAGCTGGCCGAGGCGCTGGGCGTTTCGCAGAACGCGATGCTGCGCGAGGAAGTGACCGCAGATGATATCGCCGCCGTCGTCAGCAAGTGGACCGGCGTGCCCGTCGACCGCATGATGGAAGGCGAGCGCGAGAAGCTGCTCAAGATGGAAGAGGTCATCGGCAAGCGCGTGATCGGGCAGAAGGACGCGGTGTTGGCAGTGTCCAAGGCCGTCCGCCGTGCGCGGGCCGGCTTGCAGGACCCGAACCGTCCGCTCGGCAGCTTCCTGTTCCTCGGCCCCACGGGCGTCGGCAAGACCGAGCTGACCAAGGCGCTCGCCGGATTCCTGTTCGATGACGACAGCGCGATGGTGCGCATCGACATGAGCGAGTTCATGGAGAAGCACTCCGTCAGCCGCCTGATCGGCGCGCCTCCGGGCTATGTCGGCTATGACGAAGGCGGTGTGCTGACCGAAGCGGTCCGCAGGCGGCCCTATCAGGTCGTGCTGTTCGACGAGGTCGAGAAGGCCCACGGCGACGTGTTCAACGTGCTGCTGCAGGTGCTGGATGATGGCCGCCTGACCGATGGGCAGGGCCGCGTGGTGGACTTCACCAACACGCTGATCATCCTGACCAGCAACCTCGGCAGCCAGTACCTCGCCAATCTGGAAGAGGGACAGGACGTCGCCTCGGTCGAGCCGCAGGTGATGGATATCGTGCGCGGCCACTTCCGGCCAGAGTTCCTCAACCGTCTGGACGAGATCATCCTGTTCCACCGGCTGGGCCAGGAGCATATGGCGCCGATCGTGGATATCCAGGTCGGCCGGGTGGCCAAGCTGCTCAAGGATCGCAAGATCGTGCTCGACCTGACCGACGCGGCGAAACGTTGGCTCGGGCGGGTGGGCTACGACCCGGTCTATGGCGCGCGTCCATTGAAGCGGGCGGTGCAGCGCTACCTCCAGGACCCGCTGGCCGAGAAGCTGCTCGGCGGCGAGGTGCCGGATGGCTCGACCGTGCGGATCGACGAAGGCGACGGGGCCCTGAGTTTCATCGTCGAATAACGCGCTTCGTCGTGGAGTGATCAAGGAAGGGGCTGCTCCGGCAGCCCCTTTTCTGTTGAGGTTTGCGTCGGGGTGACGCGATTGACTTCACTGCGTTCAGCAAGTCTCGCGGCCCTCCCTGAGCATGTCGAAGGGGGAGGGCTGGTTATAGCGCTGCCGTTTCATCCCCCCTCCCGCAGGCGGGAGGGGCTGGGGGTGGGCATCGCGGACACGCGATACGGATAGCCATCCGCTTGCGAACGCGGATCGTAACGCCGATCGGAAAGTCACATATCGCGCGACCGGTACGGTTCCGCATCCGCAGCGTCGCTCAAAGGTTTTGCGCCGTGCTTTGCGGCATCATGTGCGCCTTTTGCACATTGTTCTACTTTGAAGAAACACCAAAAAATCGATAAGCAGGACGAATCTATTGTGGCACTTGCCTCGATGCGACTTGGTATTTACTGATCTGCTTGGATGTTGTGTTGACAATATCCGTGGGGGCCAATCGGTACAATGCAGACTGACCGGGACGAGTACGTCGGCGATTTCGAGTTCGACGGCAATTGGCGCGAGTTTGCCGCGATCGCCTTGCCCAACCTGATCCTGACGATTGCCACACTTGGCATCTACAGGTTTTGGGCCACCACCAGGGTTCGCCGCTATCTCTGGTCACGAACGGTGTTCATGGGAGACCGGCTGGAATGGTCCGGGACCGGTCTGGAACTGTTCCGCAGTGCCATGGTGGCGCTCGTGCTGGTGCTGGTGCCGCTTGGACTGGCAAACCTGATCATCCGCCAGTTGCTTGTTCACGGATATACCGTTTTCGGACAAGTGTTGTCCGTACTGGTCCTGACCGGGTTTTACATCCTCACCGGCATCGCCGTGTTTCGCGGCTTGCGCTACCGTCTGTCGCGCACGAGCTGGAGGGGCATCCGTGGCGGCAGCCACGATCAGGGCATCGGGTTCGGCCTTGCTTATGCATGGAAGAATTTCGTCGGCATGCTTCCGCTTGGGGCACTGATGCCTTGGGCCATGGTCAGCCTGTGGAACCAGCGCTGGAACGCCATGAGCTTCGGTCCCTGGACCTTTGCTGCGCGTGGCCGGGTGCGCGGGCTCAAGCTCCCGTTTCTGTGGTGTTATGTGGCACCGATTGTCGCGATCGGTCTCATCGCGCTGATCATCTGGTCGGGCATGATTGTCACCTTCTTCGGGATCGAGCCCCGCACGCCGGTCGAGTGGGTGCTGATCCGGTTGCCGGCCGTTTTCGGCTTCATCTTCCTCTATTCGTTGATCATGCTGGCCTACTACGCCAGCTTCTTCAGGCAGATGGTCCGCAGTAACTCGCTGGGTGACATCAATTTCGGTTTCAACGCGGACGCCACCGACTGGATGGAGCTTTACATCGTCGACTTTCTGCTTGTCGTGTTCACCTTGGGGCTGGGTTCGGTGTTCCTCAGCTACCGGCACTGGAGATTCTATCTGCGCAATCTGCAGACCGATGGGCGGATAAACTTCGAGGCTGTCACGCAGTCCGACACGCCCGCGCCGGGACGAGGCGAAGGTCTTCTCGATGTGTTCGATATGGGGGCACTGTGATGAGCGATCTGCCTGTGATCGAAGACGCCGTCCAAGCAGACCTGAACGATGGCGTGACCGCGATGCGCCACCCGGTGCGGGTGACCTGGGGGACAGCTGGGCTGTCCGTTGCGGGAGACGAGATTGCCGAGACCATCGCCTGGAGTGGACTGACCTGGATCGATCTGCTGCCCGAGGCGATCCTGCTTGGGCGCACTGACGAGCCGGGTTGGCGGTTGCGGCTTGACCGCGATGCGCCCGCGGATCTGGTAGCGCGGTTGCCGCAGCGGCCACGGTTCGGCCGCTGGATTGACCGGTTCGGCTTTGGCAAATCGCTGGTCTGCTTTGCCGCTGTCAGCAGCATGGTGGCCTTTGTCGCTATCAACACGCCAAGCTGGCTCGGTCGCCGGGTCCCCATTTCGTGGGAAGCCGGGATGAGTGATGACAATCTGGAAGATCTCTCTGCAAACACCTGCCACACGCCTGCAAGCGATGCGGCTCTGGCCAAGCTCTCGGCCATGCTGGACTACCAGAACAAGGACGGCAGCCTGCCGCCTGTCCGGGTGGAGATCATCAAGCTCGATATGATCAATGCCGTCGCGCTGCCCGGGGGGCGGGTGCTGGTGTTCGACGGGCTGCTCAAGCATATCGATTCTCCCGACACGCTGGCGGGCGTGATCGGCCATGAAATCGGCCATGTGCGCGAACGCCATGTCATGCAGGCTATGCTTCGCGAGTTCGGCATCTCGATGGTGTTGAGCGGCTTCAAGTCTGGCGTGACCAACACGCTGGGACGGATGACGTCGCTGAGCTATTCGCGCGAAGCCGAATCCGAAGCCGATGTCTGGGCACGGGCGAGTTTGGCGCAAGCCAATGTCTCACCAGTGCCGACCGCAGGTTTCTTCACGGGGCCGGTCGATCAGCCTCCTGCCGCGCAATATGCCATGGCCGCTTATCTTAACAGCCATCCGGACCCGGCAAGCCGTGCAGAAGCGTTCGGGGCCGCCTTCCGCCGCGACAGGACCTATCGTCCGGCGCTTGGCAAAGCGCAGTTCGCCGCGATTCAAACGGCCTGCGAGGATGACAGCAAGGTGAAGCCGCTCTTGCCGGGGCAGTTTTAACGCGCTGTGTTTGCGCTTTGGCTGGCGCGCGGTAGTCTCCGCCCATGCTGCGCCATCTCCTCCCCCTCGTCGCCCTGATTCCGGCCACCGCTCAAGCCGAGACGCTCTACGTTCGCGCCGGTCGGCTGGTCGATCCTGAGGCGGGGCGGGTGCTGACGGGGCAACTGCTCAAGGTCGAGGATGGGCGGGTGGTTTCAGTGCAGGCCGATGGGTCTTTGCCAAGCGGGGCGAAAGTGGTCGACTGGTCCGGGTTTACCGTGCTGCCCGGCCTGATCGACTGCCACGTCCATCTCGCCGACGTCGAACAATCGAACAACGTCGCCGAGCCGCTGCTGCATTCGGCGATGGAGATCGGATTCATCGGCGCGCGCAACGCGAAGAAGACGCTGCTGGCGGGGTTTACGTCGGTGCATGATGTCGGCTCGTTCCGCGCCTATGCCGATGTGGAACTGCGCAACGCGATCAATCGCGGCGATGTCCCCGGGCCTCGGGTGAGCGCCGTGGGAGCTTACGTGACGATCCCCGGCGGCGGCGGCGAGGTGACCGGGTTCTCGCCCGACGTGACCGTTCCGGCGGACATGCGTGCGGGCGTGGTGACGGATGCTGCCGATACCACGCGCAAGGTCAACGCGCTGTTCCAGAACGGCGCGGATTCGATCAAGCTGATCGCGACCGGCGCGGTTCTGGCGCAGGGGACCGAGCCCGGTCAGATCGAGCTTTCGGCTGAGATGATGAAAGCTGCAGTGGACGTCGCCCGCCAGCGCGGATCATGGGTTACGGCCCATGCCCACGGCGCGGCTGGGATCAAGCTCGCGATCCAGTCGGGCGTGAAGGCGATCGAGCACGCCAGCCTGATCGATGACGAGGGGATTGATCTGGCCAAGGCCAAGGGTGTGTGGCTCGACATGGATATCTACAACGGGGACTTCATCGCTGAAGTCGGCAAGCGCGACGGCTGGCCCGCCGACATGCTGCGCAAGAATGACGAAACCACCGAGGCCCAGCGCATCGGCTTTCGCAAGGCCGTGAAGGCGGGGGTGAGGCTGAGCTACGGGACCGATGCCGGGGTGTTCCCCCACGGGCTGAACGCGCGGCAGTTCAAGTACTTGGTGCGCTACGGCATGACGCCAATGCAGGCGATCCAGTCTGCGACGACGGTGGCGGCGGACCTGCTCGGGTGGAGCAAGGATGTTGGCGCACTGTCTCCGGGGCACTACGCTGACATGATCGCGGTGGCGGGCGATCCGGTGGCTGACGTCTCCGTGCTGGAGAGCGTGGCGCATGTGATGAAGGGCGGCGAGATAGTAAAGTAGGCCTTCGCGACCGATTGAAAAAGGGGGCGGTCCTGGCTGGGACCGCCCCGACGTTTGCCGGCAGGGATGGACCGGCAAGGTTGTCTGCCGCCCTGAGGGGAGCGGAGCGGCAGGCGAGGGAATCAGGGCATCAGCGCAGCGCCGAGATCACAGGAGCTTCCAGGTGACGGGCACGATGATCGCGGCGGGGCCACCGGGCGGGGGCGGGACGCTGCCCGCGCGGGTCGGCATGGCAAGCGCTTCCTTGTCGAGCGTGGCCGAGCCGGAGGGGGCGACGAGCTCGGTGCGTTCGACCGCGCCGCTCGCCCCGATGTAGACCTTCACGCGGGCCGTGCCTTCCTCGCCGCGCATCTGGGCGGTGCGGGGGTAGGTCTGCTTCGAAGCGATGATGCGAGCGACCTGCTTCTGCCATTCGGCCGATTGGGCCACGGCGGGAATGGAAGCGCTGGCAGTAGCGAAGGCCGCGAGGCCGAGGGCAATCCTTTCGATCAGTTTCATGGGGCATGTCCTTTGTCTGGCGTTTTTCGGTGGGTCTTGAACTTGGAGGCGGGATCAGAACTCCGACCAGTCGTCGACTTCGGCCTTGAGCGCGGTGTTGCCGCGGACTGGGGCAGAGGAGGCGGCTGGGCGCGACGATGGCGAGCGTTCCTGGGTTGGAGCAGGTGCAGTCCGGGGCGTGATTGCGACCGGTATGCCGGCAGGCGCAGCACGCCAGGCGCCTGCAGAACTGAGGCTGAAACGGCCTAGCTGGTCGACGAGGCTGAGCGTTTCGGCGGCGAGGTTGCGCGTGCCGGCCGAGCTTTCCTCGACCATCGCCGCGTTCTGCTGGGTGAAGCTGTCCATCGAGCCGACCATGTTCGAGATGTCGGCAATGCCGGCGGCCTGCTGGCTGGCGGCCTCGGCAATCTCGTTGACCAGTTCGGACACGGCGCTGACTTCGGTGACGATCTGGCGCAGCGCCTCGCCGCTGGATTCGACGAGGGCGACGCCGCCGCTGACTTCCTCGGTGCTCTTGCCGATCAGGTCGCGGATCGACTTGGCGGCATCGGCCGAGCGCTGGGCCAGCGCGCGAACTTCGGTGGCGACCACGGCGAAACCCTTGCCGGCATCGCCCGCGCGGGCGGCCTCGACGCCTGCGTTCAGGGCGAGGAGGTTGGTCTGGAAGGCGATGCCGTCGATCACGCCGACGATCTCGGCCATCTCGCGCGAGCTGGTCTCGATGCTGCGCATGGCGGCGACGGCGCGGTTGGCGGTATCGCCGACGCTGTCTGCGGTGCTGCGTGCGACCGAGAGGCGGGCGCTGGTCTGCTTGGCATTCTCGGCAGTGGTCTTGACCGAGGTGGTGAACTCGCTGAGCGTGCGCGAGGTCTCGGCAAGCGAGGTGGCCTGCTGTTCGGTGCGCAGGGCAAGGTCGGTGGAGGCGCTGGCGATTTCGTCGGTGCCAAGCTTGATCGTGTTGCAGCCTTCGACGATCTTGCTCAGCACGCGTTCGAGCGAACCGACCGCCGCGTTGTAGTCGCTGTGCAGCTTGGCCAGCGCGCCCGACCCGTTCTCCTTGACACGGAATGTGAGGTTGCCTTCGGCGAGCGCGGTCAGGCCATCGCCGATGGCGTCGATGGTGACCTGAGTTTCGCGGGCGCGGGCCTGCTCGGTCTCGGTACGTGCAAGATCCGAGGCGAAGACGTCGCGGAACTTGTCCAGCGCACGGGCAAGCTGGCCGAGTTCGTCGCTGCGGGTGGTTCCGGGGACGTGGACGGCGTGGTCACCGTCGACGAGACGGGTCACCGCATCGGCCATGCTTACAACCGGCCTGGCGATCGTGCGCATCAGCCAGAACAGCAAGACCACGGCGGTCATCAGGGCAAGGCCCATTGCGGCGAAAGTGAAGTTGCGCGCAGCAGTCGCGATCTTCGCGCCCTCTTCGGCCACTGCAGCGGACGCTTTCTTGTTGGCGTCGATGGCAGTGAGGGTCGCGTCTTCTAGCGCGTAGAACAGGTCAAGGCCTTCGGCGTCATGGAGTGACTGTGCGCCTGCCCCGTCGCCTGCAAGGGCCATGGTCTGCAGCGTCTCGTCCTGCGCAAGCATGGCCGACCACGCTTGCTTGACTCCGGCGAGCGCGCTCTTCTGCTCGGGTGTGCGGGTGAGCTTCTCGAAGTCGGCAATGCTGCTGTCGATGGCGCTGCGGGCATTGCGCAGCATCTTCTGGCTGCGCGCCATGGCATCGGGCGTCGCGGCAGAGAACATCTCGTCCTGCTTGAGGCGGTATTGCGAGGTGAAGGCGTGGATATCGCCGAGCGTCTCGGAGCCGGGGATCCAGACGTCGCGCTGCTCGGCGGCTATCGCGTTGACTTCATCGATCTTGCTGATCGCGGAAAGCCCCATCGCCGCTGTCGCCGCGAGGAGCAGCGAGAAAGCGACAACGAACTTCGTCGTAATGTTGAACTTGAGCATCACAGTCCCTCAAAAGCCTGTCGGCATGGGACCGGTGTAGGGATTGATCCGGAATGTCAGGTAAGGCCGGTAGGCCGTAATGCTGCGCAGACGGCGATTAACGACTTGGGCATGAGGATTGCACTCGGCTTTGGCCTTAGGGGCTCAAGCGCACGGAAACCCGGCGCTTTCGTGGTAAACGCGCGGAAGTGCTGTGCTCAGTCGCCCAGCAGGTGGAGCGCGATGCGACGACGATGGGGAGCGCGGCGGTGCTCGCACAGGTAGATGCCCTGCCAGGTGCCGAGCGAAAGCTGCCCGCCGATCAGGGGAATCGATAGCGAGACGCCCGTAAGGATCGACTTGAGGTGCGCAGGCATGTCGTCCGGCCCTTCGTCGTCATGCGCATAGCCGTCGTTCTCGGGGGCAAGGCGGGCAAGCCAGCGGACAATGTCGCCGCGTACTTCGGGGGCAGCATTCTCCTGGATGGTGAGCGAGGCCGATGTGTGGCGGCAGAACGCGGTGAGCAGGCCGGTGGTCATGGCCTGCTCTGCTACCCAGCGGGCAATTTCGCGGGTGATCTCGTGCAGGCCCTGACCGGGCGTGGCGATGACAAGTTCGGTGGCGGACTGGCGCAGGGTCATGCGCCAGTCCATATCACGGATCAGTCGGCCCAGTAGAGCTTCATCGGGTTGTCGATGAGCAGCTTGCGCTGCAATTCCTCGGTTGGAGCAATGCGCGGGATCATGTCGACGAGGTGGCCGTCGTCAGGGATCTCGGTGTCCATGTTGGGGTGCGGCCAGTCGGTGCCCCACAGCACGCGGTCCTGATAGTCGGCAACAAGCGGCGCGACCGCATCGGCAAAGGCGTTCCACGGATCGCCCGCGCCGCCTTCCTTGATCGCATCGAGGCGGTCGGGGCAGGTGGCCTTGAACCAGATATCCTCGCGGCTGTTCAGGAAAGCGCGGAACGCCTTCATGTCGGCACCGTCAGGACCCTGGCGTACGTCCGGGCGGCCCATGTGGTCGATCACGAGGGGCACGGGGATGGCATCCATGAACGGGCGCAGTTCTTCAAGGATGTCGGCCTCAAAATAGATCACCACGTGCCAGCCCTTGGGCAGGCGCTGGGCGACTTCGAGGAACTTGTCCTTGGGCGCATCATCGACCAGGCGCTTGAGGAAGTTGAAGCGGATGCCGCGAATGCCGCCTTGATGCATGGCGTGGAGTTCTGCTTCCGAGATCGCGGGATCGACTACCGCGACGCCGCGTGCACGTCCGTTGGACTTCGCAATGGCGTCGAGCGTGGCGGCGTTGTCGGTGCCGTGGCAACTGGCCTGAACGATCACGTTCCTGTCGAAGCCGAGGTGATCGCGCAGGGCGAAGAGCATGTCGGGGCCAGCGTCCTGCGGCAGGTACTTGGCCTTCGCCGAGAACGGGAACTGCGCCATCGGCCCGAAGACGTGGCAATGCGCGTCCACCGCGCCGGGGGGCGGGGTGTAGCGGGGCTTGGACGGGTTGGCGTGCCAGCTGATGATGCGGCCTGTGTCTTGGGCGGTCATTGTTGTCCTTCCATCGCGCTGTGGTCCTTCGACAAGCTCAGGACGAGCGGATCTTGTCTAATCTTGCCCCAACCCCGCTCATGCTGAGCTTTTCGAAGCATGCTGCACGACGTCAGCCAAAAACCACCCCGTCCATAAGCTTGCGCGCAGTGCGCAGGAGGGCGGCGGTGCGGACTTCGCCCGCATCGTCGACTTCCAGAACGCAGCTCATCTCGCCAGTGGGGTGTTCTACCGAGAGCAGCTTGCGGCTGCCTTCGGGGATCGAGGCTACCTCGGCGGCGGGTGAGCCGGGGATGAGGCATGCCGTCGCCACGCTGACCGCGCCGAGTACGCCGATGGTGGCGTGGGCGCGGTGGGGGATGAAGCTGCGCACCGTCACGGCGCCGCCGTTCTTCGGCGGGGCGACGAGCATCATCTTGGGGACGGACTTTTCCTTCACGTCGCCCAGATTCATCATCGGGCCGACAATCAGGCGGATCGCCTCGATCTTCGCTTTCAGGTCAGTCGCGTTGTCCAGCCAGTCGCGGTCCTCGTACCCGGTGATGCCGAGATCCTCGGCCTTCATCACCACGCAGGGCATGCCGTTGTCGATCAGCGTGACGGCAGTGCCGTTGACCACGTCGACCGCGTTGCCCGTCGGCAGAAGCGCGCCGCACGATGATCCGGCGGTGTCGCGGAACTCCAATGGAACCGGGGCGTGGCTGCCGGGGACGCCGTCAATCTTAGCCTCGCCCTTGTAGGTCACCTTGCCACCAGGCGTGCTGACCGTAGCGACGGCCACTTGCCCGGTGTTCTCCATGTAGATCGCAACGCGAGTCTCATCGCCCGTTGCGGCCACCAGTCCGCGTTCAATGGCGAAGGGGCCGACGCCAGCAAGGATGTTCCCGCAATTCTGCGCATCGGTGACGATGGCCTGATCGACGAAGACCTGCAGGAACAGGTAATCCACATCGATTCCTACGCGGGTGGACTTGGAGACGACCGCGACCTTGCTGGTCAGCGGGTCCGCACCGCCCATGCCGTCGATCTGCACGGGATCGGGGCTGCCCATCATCGCGAGGAGGAACGCGTCGCGTTCGGCGGTCTCAGTCGGCAGGTCATCCTTGAGGAAGTAACCGCCCTTGGACGTGCCGCCGCGCATCCACATGCAAGGGATGGAGAGACCAGTGCTCATCGGCTCCCCTCCCGCAGGCGGGAGGGGCTGGGGGTGGGCAGGAGCAAGGCGCTGCGGGTGGACGGCCCACCCCCGACCCCTTCCGCCTGCGGGAGGGGGGAAGCCAGCGCCGTGCTGTTCCCCTCAGACATACTTCAGGCCTTCCTTCTCCAGCCGTTCGCGCATCTTGTACATGTCGAGGCCGAGGACGCCTGCGGCCAGCTTCTCGCGCTTTTCGCCTTCGTTGGCTTCGCGCGCCTGCGCAGCCTTGAGCACTTCGGCAGCCTTCTCGCGCGGAACAACACACACACCGTCATCATCGGCCACGATCACGTCACCGGGGTTCACCAGCGCATTGGCGCAGACGACGGGGACGTTGACCGAACCCAGCGTGTTCTTGACGGTCCCTTGCGCGTAGATCGCCTTGGACCAGACGGGGAAGTTCATTTCGGTAAGGTCGCGCACGTCGCGCACGCCCGCATCGATCACAAGACCCCGGCATCCCCGCGCCTGGGCGCTGGTGGCAAGGAGATCGCCGAAGTAGCCGTCGTCGCAAGGGGAGGTGGGGGCCAGCAGGAGAATGTCTCCGGCCCGAAGCTGTTCGATGGCAACGTGGACCATCCAGTTGTCGCCCGGAGGGGCGCTGATGGTGACAGCCGAGCCCGCAATGCGCGCGCCGCGATAGATCGGGCGCATGTAGGAGGCGAGCAGGCCGGTGCGGCCTTGCGCTTCGTGGACGGTGGCAACGCCACAGGCGGCAAGGCCGTCGATCACGGCTGGATCGGCACGTTCGATGTTCTGGACGACGATACCCGACATTTCCGGCTCCCAATGAAACTCTTCGCGCCGTTCCATGGAACTGTGGGCCGCGGGGAACCAATGCATTGTTTGGCAGGAGGCATAAGGAAATGCTAAGCGAGCGGGCATGGCACTCCACGCGATCAACATCCGCCACATCGCCGCTTTCGCCGCCACGGTCCGCCATGGCAGCGTGACACGGGCAGCGCGTGCGGTGAACCTGACGCAGCCCGCGCTGACGCAGGCCATCGCGCGGCTGGAGGCGGACCTTGGCTGCGCGCTGTTCGAGCGCGGGCCTGCGGGAATGACTCCGACCGATCCCGCGCTGCTGCTCGCCCCGCGCGCCGAAGCCGCGATTGCCCATGTCGGCTCCCCGCGCGTTACGGGGACGCAGGTGCGGGCCTTTCTGGCTCTGGCAAGGGCAGGCTCCTATGCAATGGCGGCCGAGGCGACGGGCCTGTCCTCAGCCTCGCTTCACCGCGCCGTGGCGGATCTTTCGGTCGCACTGGGGCAGCGGCTGGTGGACCGGCGCGGGCGCTCGGTCTCGCTGACCGCTGCCGGAGAGCGCCGCGCACGCGGGTTCGGCCTTGCCATGGCGGAACTGCGCTCAGGCCTTGCCGAAGTGGCCGCGTGGCAGGGCAAGGCGGCGGGGCGCGTGGTCGTCGGCGCCATGCCGCTCAGCCGCGCGCGCTGGCTACCCGAGACGATCCTGCGCTTTGCCGCCGCGCATCCAGGAGTGGACGTGGCCGTGGTCGAAGGGAGCCATGCTGAGCTTTCAGGCCCCTTGCGCGATGGCGAAGTGGACATGATGCTGGGGGCGTTGCGCGAGGCGTCGTCATTGGACGATCTGGCGCAGGAGCCTGTGTTCGAGGATCAGCCCGCGCTGGTCATGCGCGCCGGACATCCCCTGCTTGCAGGTGCGGTGGATGGTGTGGCGCTGGCCTCCTACCCATGGATCCTACCTGCGAGCGACACACCCTTGCGCCACTACTGGGAAGGCATGATGCGCGGCGCGGGTGTCGATCCGCCGCATGTCAGGATCGAGTGCGGCTCAGTCCTTACCGTGCGACAGTTGCTCCTCGGATCGGACGCGCTGACCCTGCTCTCTCCGGCGCAACTGGCAGTGGAGCTGGACGCAGGCGTACTCGCCACGCTGCCGCCGCCGGTGCCGGTCGCGCGGACCATCGGCATCACCACGCGCGAGGGCTGGCGGCCGACCGCGCCGCAAGCCGCCTTCGTCGCACTCCTGCGCGAAGTGGCGGCGGAAGGCTTTGCATAAATTTATGACCCCGGCGATGTTTGCATTTGTTCCTTTGCGCATGTCCGCGCAGGACCCACGCCCATGGAGAGCACTATTGCCCTGATCGGCTTCGGCGAGGCCGGGTCCACTTTTGCCAAGGCGGCAGGCTGGGAGTCTGCGGCGCTGGCTTTCGACATCAATCCCGCCCGACGCGCGGTGATGGAAGGGGCGGGCGTCGTGGTCTGTGCGACGGCCGAGGATGCCTTGAGTGATGCCGACGTGGTGCTTTCGCTGGTGACGGCGGATTCAGCGCTGCCTGCGGCTGAAGATTATGCCGCACTGTTGAAGCCGCGTGCGCTGTGGTGTGACATGAATTCCGTCGCACCCGATACCAAGCGCGCGGCGGCAATGGCCATCGAGGCGGCGGGCGGGCGCTATGTCGACGTGGCAGTGCTGGCGCCGGTGAACCCGGCGCGGATGAACGTGCCGCTGCTGATTTCGGGCGCTCATGCGGCCGAGGCCGAGGCGCGGCTGCGCGCCGCAGGCTTTGCCAAGACGCGCGTCGTCGGCGACGAGATCGGCCGCGCCAGTGCAATCAAGATGATCCGCTCGGTCATGGTCAAGGGCATTGAGGCTCTGACGGCGGAAATGATGCTGGCGGCGAGCGCGGCGGGCGTGGTGGACGAGGTGCTGTCCTCGCTCGATGCCAGCGAGAAGGCGCAAAGCTGGTTCGAGCGTGCCGAATACAATGTCGAGCGCATGACGACCCACGGGCTCCGGCGCGCTGCCGAGATGGAAGAAAGTGCCAAGACGCTGGAATCGCTGGGCATAGAGCCAGTGATGACCAACGGCACCGTGAAACGCCAGCGCGAGCAGGCCGGAAAGACAATCGCATTTACCCCAGAGAGGACGAAAGTCGCATGACCATGATCATCGACTGCCACGGCCACTACACCGTGCTGCCAAAGGCGCACGACGAGTGGCGCGAGAAGCAGAAGGCCGCGTTCAAGGCCGGGACCGAGTGCCCGCCCTATCCCGATATCTCGGACGACGAGATCCGCGAGACGATCGAATCGAACCAGCTGCGCCTGCTCAAGGAGCGCGGCGCGGACATGACGATCTTCTCGCCTCGCGCCTCGGCCATGGCCCCGCACGTGGGTGACCAGTCGGTCGCGGTGAAGTGGGCGCAGGTGTGCAACGACCTGATCGCGCGCGTCGTCGGGCTTTACCCCGAAACCTTCGCGGGCGTGTGCATGCTGCCGCAGTCGCCCGAAGCGGACATGACCAGCTCGATCGCCGAGCTGGAGCGCTGCGTCAACGAGCTGGGCTTCATCGGCTGCAACCTCAACCCCGATCCCGGCGGCGGCCACTTCAAGCACCCACCGCTCACGCACGAGTTCTGGTTCCCGTTCTACGAGAAGATGGTCGAGCTGGACGTTCCGGCGATGATCCACGTCTCGGGATCGTGCAATCCGGCGATGCACGCGACCGGCGGCTACTACATCGCGGCTGACACCATCGCCTTCATGCAGCTGCTGGAAGGCGACCTCTTCAGCAAGTTCCCCACCCTGCGCTTCATCATCCCGCACGGCGGCGGCGCGGTGCCCTATCACTGGGGACGCTATCGCGGCCTTGCCGACATGCTCAAGAAGCCCGGTCTCGACACGCACCTGATGAACAACGTGTTCTTCGATACCTGCGTCTATCACCAGCCGGGGATCAACCTGCTGGCCGACGTGATCGAGAACAAGAACATCCTGTTCGGTTCGGAAATGGTCGGCGCGGTACGCGGGATCGATCCCACCACCGGGTTCTATTTCGACGACACCAAGCGCTATGTCGATGCGCTCGACATCAGCGATGCCGAACGTCACGCGATCTTCGAGGGCAACGCGCGCCGCGTGTTCCCGCGTCTCGACGCCAAGCTGAAGGAGAGGGGCCTGTGACGCAGGAAACGCCCAAGCAGAACATCCACGAATACCTTGCCGAGCTGGAAGACATTCCAGGCACGCGGGTCTACACCGCTGCCCGCGCGCGCAAGGGTTACTGGATCAATCAGTTCGCGATGAGCCTGATGAAGGCCGAAAACCGCGAGCGCTTCAAGGCCGACGAGCGCGCCTACCTCGACGAGTGGAACATCTCGGAAGAGGCCAAGCAGGCGCTGCTCAAGCGCGACTACAACGCGCTGCTCGACCTTGGCGGCAACGTCTATTTCCTGTCGAAGCTGTTCTCCTCGGACGGACTGCCGTTCGCCGAAGCGGTCAGCACGATGACCGACATGACCTGGCCGGAATACCGCCAAATGATGCTCGATGGCGGCCGTTCGCCCATCGGCAACCGCTCGATCAAGGGAGGCTATTGAGATGGCCCGCATTACCGCTGGCGTCGGCTCCAGCCACGTTCCTCTGCTTGGTGTCGCCGTCGATCAGGGCAAGTGGCAGGACGACTACTTTGGCCCGATCTTCAAGGGCTACGAGTGGACCCGCGAATGGGAAAAGCGCGAGAAGCCCGATGTGGTGATTCTGGTCTATAACGACCACGCCTCGGCATTCGACGCGAACATTATCCCGACCTTCGCAATCGGCTGCGGCGAGCACTACAAGAGCGCCGACGAGGGCTGGGGCCCGCGTCCGGTGCCCGACGTGGAAGGCCATGCCGATCTTGCCTGGCATATCGCCCAGAGCCTGATCCTCGAAGACTTCGACATGACCATCATCAACGAGATGGACGTCGACCACGGCCTCACCGTGCCGCTCTCGATGATGTTCGGCCAGCCGGAAAAGTGGCCGTGCAAGGTCGTGCCGCTGGCGGTGAACGTGGTGACCTACCCCGTCCCGTCGGGCAACCGCTGCTGGGCGCTGGGCGAGGCGATTGCCCGCGCGGTGGAAAGCTTCCCCGAAGACCTCAACGTGCAGATCTGGGGCACGGGCGGCATGAGCCACCAGCTCCAGGGTCCGCGCGCCGGGCTGCTCAACCGCGAGTGGGACAACAAGTTCCTCGACATGCTGGAATCGGACAACGACGACGTCCGCCACATCCCGCACATCGAATACCTGCGCGAGACCGGCTCGGAGGGCATCGAGATGGTCATGTGGCTGATCATGCGCGGGGCGCTCGGCAAGAGCGTCAAGACGCTCAACCGCCATTACCACATTCCGTGCAGCAACACCGCGATCGGGCACATCGTGCTCGAACCGGCAGACTGACTTTCTCCCCATCCACCCTTGCCGGGCGGCTCCACAGCCGCCCGGTGCCTTTTCAAGAAAGGGAACAGACATGCGCATAGCCCTGGCAGGCGCCGGCGCGTTCGGCGAAAAGCACCTCGACGGCCTCAAGAACATCGATGGCGTCGAAATCACCTCGATCATCAGCCGCCGTGCCGAACAGGCCGCCGCCGTTGCCGAGAAGTACGGCGCGAAGCATTCCGGCACTGAACTGGAAGAAGCGCTCGCCCGTGATGACGTTGACGCAGTAATCCTGTGCACGCCCACGCAGATGCACGCGAGCCAAGCCATCGCCTGCATGAAGGCGGGCAAGCACGTGCAGGTGGAAATCCCGCTGGCCGACAGCTGGGCGGATTCGCAGGAAGTCCTGCGCGTGCAACAGGAGACGGGCAAGGTCTGCATGGTCGGCCACACCCGCCGCTTCAATCCTTCGCACCAGTACGTGCATAACAAGATCACTGCGGGTGAATTCAACATCCAGCAGATGGATGTGCAGACCTACTTTTTCCGCCGCAAGAACATGAACGCCAAGGGCGAGGCGCGCTCGTGGACCGACCACCTGCTGTGGCACCACGCCGCGCACACGGTGGACCTGTTTGCCTATCAGGCAGGCAAGATCGTCAAGGCCAATGCCATCGAAGGCCCGATTCACCCTGAACTGGGCATCGCCATGGACATGTCGATCCAGCTCAAGAGCGAGACCGGCGCGATCTGCACCCTGTCGCTCTCGTTCAACAACGACGGCCCGCTCGGCACCTTCTTCCGCTACATCGGCGACACCGCGACCTACATCGCGCGCTACGACGATCTGGTGAACGGCAAGGAAGAGCCGATCGACGTTTCGAAGGTCGACGTTTCGATGAACGGCATCGAACTGCAGGACCGCGAATTCATCGCCGCGATCCGCGAAGGCCGCGAGCCGAACAGCTCGGTCGCCAAGGTGCTCGATTGCTACCGCGTGCTGGGCGAGCTGGAACAGCAGCTGGCCGCCGGTTGATTTGCAAAAGGCCCGCCCGAAACGGCGGGCCTTTTTCGTTGGGGAGTTACACTACCTCCCGTCACCCCGGGCTTGACCCGGGGCCCATGACCTCGCTGTCGGGCGTGCCAGAGGCGTAATGGATCCCGGCCTTCGCCGGGATGACGAGGTTGGAGGCGAGAGTCTGGTTTGACTGGTCGGAAGACGGCTGAGGGGATTTAAGATTTGTTCCCCCACCACCGTCGCCCCGGCGCAGGCCGGGGCCCATGACCTCGCCGCAGCGCATGACGGTAGTGTTTTGAAGCTGGCCTTCGCCGGGATGACGACTGAAATTCAACGACGGACCTACACCACAAGCGGGCCGGCCAAGGAGAGCATGATGGAAGCGCTGATTGCCTATTCCGGGCGGCGGTTCGAACGCCCGCGCTATTACGCCAACGCGCACGAGCGCGACGAGGTCGAGATTGCCCTCGCGCCGATGGCGATGACCGATGCCCGCGGCCTTGGCACCAGCATTGATCGCGAGGGCTTCGAGATCGTGGCGCACAAGAGCGCCGTCGCCGACTTTGCCGACCGCGAGCAGGTCGCACGGCTGCACATGCGCGAAATCGAGGAACTGGTGCAGGCGCACACCGGCGCAGATTTCGTCCATGTCGGCGCGCCGGGTCTCCTGCGCTTCTCGGAGAAGAGCGGCAAGGCTGGCAGCCTCAACAACTCCATGCCCGCGCGCTTTGCCCATATCGACATTTCCGACCGCACCGCGCAGACGTTCGGCGAGCGCGGCGCCAACGGTCGGGCATTCCTGCGCTGCGCCCACTACAACGTCTGGCGCGCCATCTCGCCGCCGCCGCAGGACGTGCCGCTGGCGTTCTGCGATGCGCGAAGCCTTGCGCCCGAAGACCTGATCCTTGCCGATGCCGTGTTCGACGAGCCGGGCAAGCCGGAGTGGTCTTTCGAGGGGCTGGTCGTGGCGCACAACCCGGCGCACCGCTGGCACTGGTTTTCCGCCATGACCATCGACGAGGCGGTGCTGTTCAAGACCAACGACAGCGATCCCGCCCGCGCGCACCACGTGCCCCACGTTGCTTTCGACTTGCCCGACTGCCCCGCCGATGCGCCGCCCCGCGTCAGCATCGAAATGCGCGCGACCGCCTATTGGTGGGCTTGATTGCCTTACGCTTTGCGCTACACATACCGTAACAAATGATAGGGTGAGGTGTGGTCATGGGCGCGTATCCGCAGACGATCTATTTTACCGGGGCGAACGAGCCGGTAGGGCAGGAAGTGGACCTGCTTGGACTGAAGGTGGAAGGCGATCTGCCGCCCGAAGTGCGCGGCAGTTTCTATCGCGCCGTTCCCGATCCCGCCTTCCCGCCGATGTTCGACAATGATCACACGCTGTCGGGCGATGGCATGGTCAGCCGCCTGTCGTTCAACAGCGATGGCACGGCAGACTTCGCGCAGAAGTATGTCCATACCGCGCGCTACATGGCGGAAAAGGCTGCCGGAAAGGCGCTGTTCGGCAAGTATCGCAACCCCTTCACCGATGATCCTTCGGTGCAGGGCGTGGACCGCACCGTCGCCAACACCACGCCGGTCTGGCACGCCGGGCGTCTGCTGATGGCCAAGGAGGACGGGCGGCCCTATCGCGTCGATCCAAAGACCTTGGAAACGCTCGGCTCTTACGATTTCGGCGGCGCGCTCAAGAGCGAGACGATGACTGCGCACGTGCGGATCGACGGCGAGACAGGCGAGCTGTTCTTCTATGGCTACGAGGCGGACGGGCAGGCCTCGACCAAGGTCGCCTACTGCATCGTCGCACCTGATGGCACGCTGAAGTCCGAACAGTGGTTCGATGCGCCCTACTGCGCGATGATGCACGATTTCACGATCAGCGAGAACTACGCGCTGTTCCCGATCTACCCGACGACAGCGGACCTTGATCGGCTCAAGGCAGGCGGGGAGCACTGGCACCATCAGCCGGAGCTGGACTCATGGCTGGGCGTCATGCCGCGCTATGGCGATGTGTCTGAAATCAAGTGGTTCAAGGGGCCCAAGGGCTGCCACTCCTACCACATGATGAACGCGTGGGAGGATGCGGACGGCATGCTCCACTTCGATGCCTGCCTCAACAACACCAACGCCTTCGCCTTCATCCGCGAGCCTTCGGGCATCCACATCGGCCCGCAGGACGTGGTCGGCGCGCTCACCCGCTGGACCGTCGATCCGCGCAGCGAGGGCGGCGAGGTGACCGAAACAATCATCGGTCCTCCGGGCGATTTCCCGGTGATCCCGGCGAAGCTGCAGGGCTGCCCCTACAAGACCGGCTTCATGCTCTCGATGAACCCGCAACTGCAGGGACCGCCGCTGTTCGCCGGGCCGGTCGGCGTCAGCTTCAACATGCTGCTGCGGCTGGACGGGATGGACACAGCCACCCCGCAGGTGACCAATGCGCTCGCCCTGCCGCCGATGGCCGGGTTCAACGAGCCGGTGCACGTGCCTGCCACCGATCCCGCCAAGGACGGCTGGCTGGTGTTCATCATGGACCAGCAGGTCGCCGACAACCAGTTCATCCACGAAGCCTGGGTGGTCGATGCCGGAAACATCGCTGCAGGGCCGGTTGCCAAGGTCCACATCCCCACCCGCCTGCGCCCGCAAGTCCACGGCTGGTGGGTCCCGCAGGCGCAGCTGGACGCGCTGGCATGAGCAAGATCGTCATCACCGGAGCCTCGGGCAATTATGGTCGCGGCGTCACCGACCGGCTGATCGCGCAGGGCCGCGCCGCAGACCTCATCCTGATCACCCGCAAGCCCGAAAAGCTCAGCGACCGCGCCGCCCAGGGCTGCACCGTGCGCTATGGCGATTTCGACAAGCCCGAGACGCTTGAGCAGGCGGTGCAGGGCGCTGACAAGATGCTCCTGATCTCCGGCACCCGCGTCGGCGCGCGCGTAGTGCAGCACAGGGCGGCGATCGATGCGGCCGCAGCGGCAGGCGTGAAGCACGTGATCTACACCAGCTTCATTGGCATCGACGACCCCGCCAACCCCGCCGAAGTCCGCCACGACCATATCGAGACCGAACGCCTGATCCGCGCCTCGGGCTGCGGCTGGACGATGCTGCGCGATGCGCACTATGCCGATGCCATGGTCCTGATGATGGGGCCGAACGTGATCCAGACCGGCAAGTGGTTCTCCAACGCCGGAGAAGGCCGCGAAGCCATGGTCTGGCGCGACGACTGCATCGAAAGCGCCGTCGCCGTGCTGACCGGCGAGGGCCCAGATTCTGACAAGCACTTGGGCCGGATCTACAACATCACCGGCCCCGACCTGCAGACCTTCGCCGAAGTCGCCGCGATCATGGCCGAAGTTACCGGACGCCCCGTCGAACACGTCTCGCTCGACGACGAAGGCCAGTACGCGATGTTCGACGCCATGGGCATCCCCCGCCGCCCGGTCGACGATCTCGAAGTCGCCGGCATCCCCTGGAACAGCGACGACATGGTCAGCTTCGGCCGCGCCATCCGCGAAGGCTTCCTCGAACTGTGCACCGACGACGTGGAGCGCCTCACGGGCCGCAAAGCCCGCTCGGTCCGCCAGATGATCGAGGACAACGCGGAGATGCTGCGGGGGGCTTGAAGGGCACCACATTAGTGCAAGAGGTGGGCTTATGACCACCACACTCCCGTCATCCCGGGCTCGACCCGGGATCCCGCTTTTCTCCTTCGGCCAAGCTGAGGCCGACACCTCGCGCAAAGGCAGCGGGGCCCCGGGTCAAGCCCGGGCGACGGCGGGTTAGTGGTATTCTCAGTGGCTGAGCCGCACATTCAGCCCTTGCTGGGCTTGCGCGGTAGCTTCTTGTCCAGAAACTTCACCACGTTTCGGACGAAGGCGTCCCGGAAGTTCTCTCTGGCGACTGGCAGCGATGCTTCGTCTTTGGCTGGAAACCCCTTCAACTGATTCCAGACGATGCCGTTTGCCGTGAAATAACCGCCATTCCGAAAGTCTCTGATCGTGAGATTATTGAACAAATGGGATTTTATGAACCCGCCTTCGAATGTCTGGTCACTGAGGTAAAGTTCAGCGTAGCAAGATGCCTGCGATTGGGAGTTTCGGGTTTTCGCTGAACGCGCCTTGCCGATGAATGATTTGTCTATGATCTGGGGTTCGACGATTATGCTCACATCGCCAGACCCAAGGTAGCTCTGCCAATCAACTTTTTCGAGAAGCGGCTTGAGGCGTTCAGCTTTCAATTCGAAGTCCATTACTCCGACGACGCTGTCGGCAGGGTAACTGCTATCGTGCAGGCTTTGAAGCGCCGCCCCCAAGCCGCCATAGGCTAAATAGGGAGCAGGTGAGCTAGAAATATAATTCTCTGTTTGCCAGACGTGAAGTTCGCACGGACCCATGTTCGATGCGGGCGGACCGTTCGTCGCCGAGAACAGGGCGAGCAGCGGAATAATCAGCATCGTTTACCTTGCCATGTTCGATTTCAGGCTTGTCGCCCTTCTAGCTTTAAGTCTGACAGCCATGTGTCAGCCTCACAAACTCTTCTTGAACAACGCCAGCATCCGCCCCCAAGCCTTCTCCGCCTGCGCCCGGTCGTAGATCGGCGCGTCCAGGGTGCACCAGCCATGCTGCGCCGGGTAGACTTCGATCTCCGCAGGCCGCTTGGCTGCGTCAGCCGCCACGCGAAGCTGGGTTTTTTCCTTCGGCGCGCGTTCGTCGTCGTTCTTGGCGATGGCGAAGAGGTAGGCGGCGCGGGTCTTGGGGATCAGGTTGATCGGGCTGTCGGGCGCATTACCGACAAGGCCACCACCGTGGAACGATGCCGCCGCGCCGACGCGGGCCGGGTTGGCAAAGGCGGTGCGCACGGTAAACGGCCCGCCCATGCAATAGCCGCACGAGCCGATGCGCTTCTTCGAGTTCACTTCCTTCTGCGCATCGAGCCACGAGACGAAGGCGGCAGCGTCGGTCGTGGTGCCCGATGGCGTGATAGCGCCGATCATGGGCTTGAGCTTTTCCTGCCCCGCAGGCGTGCGCCATTCCATCAGCGAGGCGAGGATCGGCGCCGGGCTGGAGCGGTAGTACTGGTTGACGACCAGCACCGCATATCCTGCGGCTGCAAGGCGGGTGCCCATCGTCTTGTAGGCATCGCGCAGGCCCGCAATGTCGGGCCACATGATCACGGCGGGGTGCTTGCCCTTCTTCGGGTAGACGAAGAACGCGTCGGCCTTGCCATCCGGCGTGTCGATCGTGACCATGCGGCTCACGGTGGGCGCTTCGGCTGCCGTAGCGCAGCCGGGGATGGTGGCGAGTGCAGCAGCGCCTGCGCCGAGCGAGGCGAACTCGCGGCGATTGAGGAAAAATTCGGCGTTCTCGGCCTCGGTAAACTCATCGCACATCGCAGATTCTCCACGCTCCGTCCGGGGCAGAGACTAGCGCGGAGGCCTTGGCGCGCAAGGTGCCTCGGCGGGTGATTTTTGCTCTCGCTTTCGGCGACGCATTTGTTAGTGTTACATACAAATATTGACTTGGGAGAGTCGCCTGATGACCGACGTGAATGCCCGCCTCGCCGCGCTCGAAGCCCGCGTGACCGAGCTTGAGGATATTAATGCGATCCGCCGCCTGCAATGGGCCTATGGCTACTACATTGACTACAACCGGCCCGAGGAAGTGGCCGGCCTCTTCGCAAAGGATGGGGCGGTCGTGTTCCTCTCGGGTGAATACGTCGGCTACGAAGGGGTGATGCGGCTCTACGGAACGTGGTTCCAGAACCTGTTCACCGGCGGACGGCGCGGCCCGGTCCACGGGCTGCTGCTCGACCATTTCCAACTGCAGGACGTGATCACCATCGCGCCCGATGGCCTGACCGCCAAGGGCCGCTTCCGCGGCATTCTCGCAGGCGGGTGGCACGACGACATCCTCAAGGACAAGCCCGAAGGCATGCCGCAGCAGTTCTGGGAAAGCGGGATCTATGAGAACGACTACGTCAAGGAAGACGGCGTCTGGAAGATCAAGCGGCTCGACTACATGATGCAGTGGCAGGCCGATTACGAGACCGGCTGGTCCAAGACCGTGGCGCACCTGCAGCCCGCCGCCGTGTGCTTCCCCGAAAACCCGATCGGGCCGGACCGGCTCCTGCCCGAAACCGACGTCCGCCAGACCTGGCCCAACCGTCAGGAAGTGGCGATGAGCTTTGCTCACCCGGTGCTGGCCAAGGCCTTTGCCGTCGGCGATTTCACCAAGCTGCAGAAGAAGTGGCCTTGAGGGGGGCGTTGAGACGTGGGGATGAGGAAATGGATGATGTCACGCTAAGACGCGAAGACGCAAAGACGCAAAGATGTCGTGTTTATGGAGACGCCGTTTTCGATCTCTTGTGCGGTATTGGGACGCGATAAGGCCTGCGTAACCTGCAACCTCTTCGCGTCTTTGCGTCTTTGCGTGAGATAATCCTGCTCCCCCGCGAAGGCGGGGGCCTCAGTCGGTTTACGCCCAGGTTGGGAGAGAAAGCTCCCTGCCTGCCCGTTGGGCAGTTTATCCCGAGCGACCGGCCTGCCGGCCAGCCGAGGGGCGGGGATGCAAGACGAGCATCAAGCGCCCCAGCGGCCGATCCGGGCCAGCACCGAGGCGGCGACGCGGCGGAAAGCCTCGCGGTCGCGCTGCGAGACGCCCTTGAACAGGTCGGCGCCGACATGGGACATGGCCGGGATCGTGCGGGCGAACAGGCGCTGGCCGGCATCGGTCAGACGGACCGGCTTGCGGCGGCGATTGCGGCGGTTTGCGCCGGGTTCGACAAGGCCTCGGTCAGTAAGCGCGGCAATGGCGCGGCTGACGTTCATCGGAGGCACGCCCATGATCTCCGACAGGTCGTGCCCCGCCAGTTCCCCTTCGCCGCCCAGTGCGAGAACGATGCGCAGGTCGGTGGTGGTCAGGCCCAGCGGATCGGCCACGCCTTCACGCATTGGCGTGCCGATGAAGGTGCCGAGCTTGAGCAGGTCGATCAGCAGCGCGACTTCGCCCTCGATGGCGAGGTCGACCGGGGCGTCAGACTGGGATTCAGGGGCCGGGACCGGATTCATCGCCCGCTTCTATCGCCGGGTTCCCGTCCCGGAGCAAGGGGCGAAGTGTGCCCGATCTGCATCAGTTCCGGCTTCGCGCCACGCTCGCAAATGTTAGGCTTGCAAAGCGTGATTTAGTATGTCTTACTAACAAACATCAACCGGTTCCGAAGAGAACCATACAGGAGAGGGGATATGGCTCAAGCCCATCGTACCACGTCACACGTGCGCCTGCTTGCTGCAGGCAGCCTTGCCGCGCTCTCGCTCGGCATGGCGATGCCCGCCATGGCTCAGCAGGCGCAGGCACAAACCCAGGCTGACGAGAACACGTCGGAATCGGCACGCGAGATCGTGGTGACCGCGCAGTTCCGCGAACAGCGCCTGCAGGACACCCCGCTCTCGATCACCGCGGTCGACGCGCAGTTGCTCGCCTCGCGCAACCAGACCGATCTTGCCCAGATCGCGCAGCAGGCGCCGAACGTGCAGCTCAACGCGATGGGTGGCGCCTATGGTTCGTCGCTCGGCGCCTCGATCCGCGGCATCGGCCAGTTCGACTTCAACCCAGCCTACGAACCGGGCGTCGGCATGTACATCGACGACGTGTACTACGCGACGCTGACCGGCGGCATCTTCGATCTGCTGGACCTTGAGCGCGTCGAAGTTTTGCGTGGTCCGCAGGGCACGCTGACCGGCCGTAACGCCATCGGTGGTGCGATCAAGCTGTTCTCCAAGCGGCCGACCGACGAGACTTCGGGCATGGTCGAAGCCGTCTATGGCAGCCGCCAGCGTACCGATTTCCGTGCCAGCGCCAACTTCAAGCTTGCCGAAGGGCTTTATGGCCGCATTTCGGGCGTCTACAAGCACCAGGAAGGCTATGTCGACCAGCTCGATTACGGCTGCGTCTTCCCGAACAATGCACAGGGCATCGGCGCGCGTCCGAGCAGCGGTCAGGGCTGCCTGATCGACAAGCTGGGCGAGAAGAACTACGCCGGTATCCGCGGTTCGCTGCGCTACAACCCGAATGACTCGATCGATTACACGGTCATCGGCGACTACACGTACGAAAACCGCACGAATGCCGCTGAAGTGATCTCCTTGATCAATCCGGCCAAGATCAGCAGCACCTACCTGTGCGGCCGCTTCTGCACCTACGCAAACTTCTACGGGCAGGGCAACACGCCGCCCCCGGGCCTGTCGATCCCCGGACCGTGGGGTCAGGTGAAGGACGGCTACTACATGCCGAACCGCACCAAGTTCACTGGCTGGGGCGTTTCGGGCAACGGCACGTTCAAGCTCAACGACGATGTCAGCATCCAGTCGATCACCGCCTACCGCGAATATCGCCAGAAGTGGGGTACCGACGACGACTATACGCCGGACCTCAATGTCGTCGGCCAGGGCTACAACGACCTCAAGTTCTGGTTCTTCAGCCAGGAACTGCGTGTCAACGCCAAGCTCGGCGACACGGTCGACGTCACCGTGGGCGGCTTCTACTCCGACCAGCGTTCGACCTACTTCACCCGCCAGGACATCCGCTACATCGCGCCGGGCCTCAACTTCCAGTTCCTCGGCAACGACCCGGTGAACGCGGACAGCAAGGCCGTGTTCGGTACGGCGATCGTTCGACCGATGGATGGCCTGACCGTGACCGGCGGTCTGCGCTATACCAAGGAAAGCAAGGACTACACCTTCGTCCGCAAGAACTTCGACGGCACGGTGTCGTACTTCCTTGGCGCGCTTGATGGCGTGAAGGCGACGTACGCAGGCGACAAGGTCGACTGGCGCATTTCCGCCGACTACCGCTTCAGCCCCGAAGTGCTGGCCTACGTCACCGTGGGCACCGGCTTCAAGGGTGGTGGCGTGACCGCGCGTCCGTTCGACGCCGCGCAGGCCCTGAACGGCAGCTTCGATCCGGAAACGGTGACGGCATACGAAGCAGGCCTCAAGACCGACCTGTTCGACCGCCGCCTGCGCCTCAACATCGCTGGCTTCATCAACGACTACAACGACATCCAGCTTCCGCTGATTTCGTGTGCGTCGCTGGGTTCGAACGCGCCGTGCGGTGCGCGCCAGAATGCGGGTAATGGCCGGATCAAGGGCTTCGAAGTTGAAATGCAGGCCTCGCCGATCGAGGGCCTGGATATCGATGCCTCGCTCAGCCATCTGACTGGCAACTACAAGAACATCGACCCGCGGGTGGGCAACGCCATCCTGCTGACCGATCCGATCGTGACGCCGAACTGGAAGTACAGCTTCGGCATCCAGTATCGCGCCAACCTCGGCAGCGCTGGCTCGCTGACGCCGCGCTTCGACTATGCCCACACTGGTCGCACGAGCGCCGGTCGTCTGGCTGCCGGTCAGCCGATCGAGTACTTCAACTCGTACAACATCGGCAACGCCCGTCTGACCTGGCGGAACGAGGCCGAGGATCTGTCGATCGCGTTCGAAGTGCAGAACGTGTTCAACGAATACTACACGCCCTTCCGCTTCGCTGCAGTCTATGCCTTCACCGGCACGGCCTACAGCCAGGTCGGTCGTCCGCGCGAGTGGGCGGTCACGGTGCAGAAGCGCTTCTGATCCGTTTCAGGTTCATGGGGGAACGGGGGCGGTCAGCAATGGCCGCCCCTTTCTTTTGCGCTTGGCGCAAACCCTATCAAATGTTAGCGTTTGACCTACGAGCCGAATCCGGCCGCGAAGGGGAGAGATGCCGTGCTGACGCGCGAGGCCTATGACCGCTATGTCGCCGCGTTCAACGCGAAGGACTATGACGCGGTTGCCGATTTCTATGTCGATCCGCCGCTGATGACCTTCTTCGGCGTCGAAATCCGCTCGCGGCAGACGCTCAAGGACTTCTACGGCTTCCTCCACGATCACGTGAAGGAAAGCGTGACGGTGCTGAATTTCGCCTGCTCGGATACGCTGACCGCCATCGACGGTGTCATCCGCGTCGAAGGCGTGAAGGACCTCACCCGGGAGGCGCTCGATGCGCAGGGGCTGCACGGTTTTTTCCCGATCAGGGCGGGCGAAGTGCAGGAAATGCGACAGTTCATCTTCTATACGATCAACAACGGCCTGATCGAGCGCGTCGAGTGCGCGCTGGCGCAGGCTTGAGAGGACATAAGCCATGACACCCGAAGGCGTGAACGTCGCCCATCCCGACAAGCTGTACACCGGCGGCCAGTGGGTCCCTGCGCACTCAGGCCGGATGATCGACCTCATCTCACCCAACACCGAGCAGGTCGTGGGGCGCGTGGCTGAAGCCGACGAGGCCGACATGGATGCCGCCGTGGCCGCAGCGCGCGCGGCCTTCGACCATGGTCCCTGGCCAACCACGCCGCCTGCCGAGCGCATCGCTGTATTCCGCCGCATGGTCGCGCATCTCGAAACCCGCGTGCCCGAGCTCGCCAAGGCGTGGACCGCGCAGATGGGCGGGCTCGCCTCGTTTGCCGGCCCGATGCACGGCGGCAGCGTCATGGCGCTGGCACAGATCGCGGGCTTTGCCGAACAGTTCGAATTCGTCGAGCGCCGCCCGAGCATGGCCGCCGATACTGCGCTGATCGCGTATGAACCGGTCGGCGTCGTTGCCGCCATCGCGCCGTGGAACGGGCCGTTCGGGATTATGGCCAACAAGGTCGCCTATGCTCTGCTCACCGGCTGCACGGTGATCATGAAGCCATCGCCCGAAACGCCGCTCGAGGCCTATATCATCGCCGAGGCGGCCGAGGCGGCGGGCATTCCGGCGGGCGTCGTCAACCTCGTCACCGGGCATCGCGAGGCAAGCGATCACCTTGTCTGCAACGAAGGCGTGGACAAGGTCTCGTTCACCGGCAGCACTGTCGCGGGCAAGCGCATCGCCTCGGTCTGCGGCGCGCGCATGGCGCGATGCACGCTGGAACTGGGCGGCAAGTCCGCCGCGATCGTGCGCGACGATTTCCCGATAGATGCCGCCGCGAGGATGCTTGCGGGCACGATCACGATGATGAGCGGGCAGGTCTGCGCGATGCTGAGCCGCGTGATCGTCCCGCGCCACCGCCACGACGAACTCGCCGACGCCATCGCCGCCGAGATGAAGCAGGTCCGCATCGGCCATTCCGATGATCCGCAGGCGCAACTCGGCCCGGTGGCGATGAAGCGCCAGCTCGAGCGCATCGAGATGTATATCGAAGAGGGCAAGGCCACCGCCGATCTGGTGACCGGCGGGGGGCGTCCGGCACACATGAACCGCGGCTACTTCATCGAACCGACACTGTTCGCCAACGTCAGGAACGACAGCCGCATCGCGCAGGAGGAAATCTTCGGCCCCGTCCTCAGCCTGATCCCGGTGGAGGACGAGGAAGACGCGATCCGCACCGCCAATGCCAGCGCCTACGGCCTCAACGGCTCGGTCCTGACCACTGACGCCGATGCCGCCTACCGCATCGCGCGCCGCGTGCGCACAGGTGGCTTCGGGCAGAACGGCTTGCGCATGGACTTCGGCTTGCCCTTCGGCGGGTTCAAGCAATCGGGCATCGGCCGCGAAGGCGGGCCGGAGGGGCTGTTCCCCTATCTCGAACTCAAGACCATCCTGATCGACGGCATGCCGTCGGCGCTTTGATTCTCCGTTCGCTCATTCCCGTCCTCCCGACGCAGGCCGGGACCCATTAAGGTGCGGTGGTGCATGACGGTGAGGCCATGGACCCCGGCCTGCGCCGAGGCGACGCAAGTCTGGGAGGGCGATCGGCGCGCATTCCACCGCCCTCCACCACCCCGTCATCCCGGCGCAGGCCGGGATCCATTACGATGCGTTGACGCGCGACTGTAAGGCCACAGGCCCCGGCCTGCGTCTGGGCGACGGATCGTGAAGATGCGACGTGATCAGCGGATCGGGCAGTCCGGCGACAGGCGCATGTCGAGGTAGTTGTCCACGGCGCGCATCATGTCGTCCATTTCGTTCTCGAAGAAATGGTTGGCGCGCGGGATTTCGTCGTGGTGGATGGTGATGTGCTTCTGCGTGCGCAGCTTGTCGACCAGTTTCTGCACCGCGTTGGGCGTGACGACGGTGTCCGCCGTGCCCTGTACGATGATGCCAGAGGCGGGGCAGGGCGCGAGGAAGCTGAAATCGTACATGTTGGCAGGCGGGGCGACCGAGATGAAGCCACGGATCTCCGGACGGCGCATCAGCAACTGCATGCCGATCAGGGCGCCGAACGAATAGCCCGCGATCCACGTGGTGCTGGCTTCAGGATGGATCGACTGCACCCAATCGAGCGCGGCGGCCGCGTCGCTGAGTTCGCCAATGCCGTTGTCGAACGAGCCCTGGCTGCGCCCGACGCCCCGGAAGTTGAAGCGCAGCGTGGCAAAGCCGCGCGCGACGAAAGTCTTGTACATCGCCTGGGTGATGCGATCGTTCATCGTGCCGCCCGCCTGCGGGTGCGGATGGAGGATCATCGCGACCGGTGCGCGGGGGCGGGTGGCGGGCTGAAAACGACCTTCGAGACGGCCTTCGGGGCCGGGGAAAATGACTGCGGGCATTGCCTGTCCGGTAATCCTGTGGTCTGGCCCGGTCGGCACGGAATGCCGGGGCTGGGAATTGCGTTGACGGCTATATAGAAACCAACCCTTCGAAAGCAATCTTTCCGCGCATTTGCTGGGATTCACGTTGCCACAAAAACCGATCTACCTCGACCACGCCGCCACGACGCCGCTCCTGCCCGAGGCACTGGCGGCGATGCAGGAGGGTTTTCGCATCTGGGCAAACCCTTCGAGCCCGCATGCGGCGGGGCGCGCGGCGCGGGCGGCGCTGGAAGATGCGCGGGCCCGCGTGAAGGCAGCGCTGGGCTGGCAGGGCGAAGTGATCTTCACCAGCGGGGCGAGCGAGGCGCTTGCCATCGCCACAAAGAATGTTTCCCCGGGGAAACATATGGAGAACATAACCAGCGCGGTCGAGCATGAGGCGGTGCTTCGGCTGACGCCGGATGCCATTCGCTTGGGTGTCGATACGGCCGGGATGATCAGAATTTCCGAACTGGAGCAAGCGCTTAAGGCCGGAGGGCCGGCGCTCTTGGCAGTCCAGCAGGTCAATAGCGAAACCGGCGTGGTGCAGGACCTTGCGCCGATTGCCGCGTTGGCAAAGTCCTACACTTCGCTGTTGCTGGTCGATGCCGCACAGGGCGCGGGGAAACTTCCCTTGCCGCAGGCGGACATGATCGCGCTATCGGCACACAAGTTCGGCGGGCCGGTTGGCGTCGGAGCCTTGCTGGTGCGCGATTGGGCCATGCTGAGCCCGAGCGGCGGCCAGGAGCGCGGCTATCGCGCCGGGACCGAGGCGCTGCCGCTGGTGCTCGGCATGGTGGCTGCTCTCGAAGCCGGGAATCAATGGCTCAAGTGCGCTGCAGGTTTGCGAGATTCGCTGACGAATCAACTGCTTGAAAACGGGGCGGAAATTGTTGCGCCGGAGTCTGTGCGCAGCCCGACGATTTCCGCCTACCGCATGCCGGGCAAGTCGAGCGTAGCGCAACTGATCCGCTTCGACGGCGCGGGCATCGCCGTTTCCGCAGGAAGTGCCTGTTCCTCGGGCTCGCTGAAGGCCAGCCACGTGCTGACCGCAATGGGCCATCCGCATCCCGGCGAGGTCATCCGTGTCTCTATCGGCCGCGAGACGACCGAGGACGAGATCGCGCGGTTCGTCGAGATATGGAAGGAGATCATGGGATGATCTACCTCGACTATCAGGCCACCACGCCGCTCGCTCCCGAGGCGCGCGAAGCGATGATGCCGTGGCTGGCGGGGCCGGAAGCCATGGGTTTCGCCAACCCGCACAGTCCGCATCGCGCAGGGCGAGCGGCGGCGGCGGCGGTGGAGGTCGCTCGCGAGCAGGTGGCCGCGCTCCTCCCGCCGGGCGGGCGCGTGGTCTTCACCTCCGGCGCGACCGAGGCGATCAATCTGGCGCTGGCGGGATCGGGCCGAAAGCGCTTTGCAGTCAGCGCCATCGAACATGCCGCCGTGCTTGACACGGCGCGGGTGCTTGATCCCGAAGTCACGGTGCTGCCAGTCAATGGCGAGGGGCTTGTAGATCCCGCAGTGGCTGTTCCCGAAGGCACCAGCCTTGTCGCGGTGATGCAGGTCAACAACGAAATCGGCACCATCCAGCCGGTCGCGGAGCTCGCACGACGGGCGCACAACATCGGCGCGCTGTTCCTGTGCGATGCGGTGCAGGGGGCGGGCAAGATCGCCGCGCCCGATGGGGCAGACCTGATCGCCGTGTCGTCCCACAAACTCCACGGCCCCAAGGGCATCGGCGCGCTGTGGGTGCGGGCAGGGGTGGAACTTTCGCCGCTGATTCACGGCGGCGGTCAGGAGGGCAGCCTACGCTCGGGCACGCTGTCCCCTGCGCTTTGTGCCGGCTTTGGCGCGGCAGCGGCGCTGTGCAAAAGTCTGTCGGAAACCGACCGGCTTCATGTGGAAAAGCTGTGGACCAAGGCTTTGGCGCTGTTCGAAGGCTGGACTCTCAACGGCTCGGCCACCGAGCGCTGGCACGGCAATCTCAACCTGCGGCTGCCGGGGCTCGATGTGGCGCGACTGTTGTCGGAATGCCGCACCGTGGCATTTTCTGCAGGCTCGGCCTGTGCCAGCGGGTCGGGCAGGCCGAGCCATGTCTTGCGCGCGCTCGGACTTTCGGACAGGGATAGCAAAACCGCGATCCGCATCGGTTTCGGACGCTATACGGGGGATAAGGAGCTTGAAGAGGCGGCCGGGGCGATCAACGCCGCGGCACGCGCGCAGGGAGTCTTGTAACCATGGTCAGCGTCACTTTCGTCACGGCAAAGGGCGAAAAGATTGCCGCAGAGGGCGAAGCGGGCACGCGTTTGCTGGAACTCGGCCAGGCCAAGGGCATGCCACTGGAAGGCACCTGCGAAGGCCAGATGGCCTGCTCCACCTGCCACGTGGTGATCGACGCCGCATGGTTCGACAAGCTGCCGCCCGCGGTGGATGACGAAGAGGACATGCTCGACCTCGCCGCTGGCGTCACCCGCACCAGCCGCCTTTCGTGCCAGATCGAATTGACCGAAGCGCTCGAGGGCCTGGTCGTGCACATTCCTGCCGAAGCTCGCGACATGCAAGGCCGCTGACCCGGCCCACGAATCACCACTCCCTCCCCTTTCGCCCCGGCCCCGTCATCCCGGCGAAGGCCGGGATCCATCACGCTTCGGCAGCGCACGACAGCAAGATCATGGGCCCCGGCCTGCGCCGGGCGACGGATTGCTTAAGGCGCCAAGTCCGCGATCCCAACCCCGCCGTCATCCCGGCGAAGGCCGGGATCCATCACGCTCCGGCAGTGCACAAAGGCAAGGTCATAGACCCCGCCCGCGTCTAAGCGACGGCGTTCTTGATGAGAGGTAGGTCAGGCTCGCCTTTTGGTCTCTTGCCCACAAGCGCGTTTTGCGGTCGAATGGGCGCGAGAAGCTAGAGGACCCAAATGGCTGCGATCAATCTGCCGCGTGTGATCCGTATCGGCGGCGGGGCTCTGGCCGAGCTGCCTGCCGCAATGGCGCAGTGCGGGGTGTCACGGCCCTTTGTCGTGACCGACGGGTTTCTGGTCAGCTCGGGGATGGTCGAACGCATGACCGGGGTGCTCGACTCGGCGGGAATGACCGCCACGGTCTTTGCCGAAACCGTGCCTGATCCCACTGTCGCTGTCGTCGAGGCAGCGCTGGAAGCCCTGCGCGCCGCCGACTGCGATTGCGTGATCGGGTTCGGCGGAGGCAGCCCGATTGACACCGCCAAGGCAATTGCCGCGCTTGCCGTCGACCCGCGCCCGGTCCAGTCGATGAAGGCACCCGCCACAACCGACATCCCCGGCCTGCCGATCATCGCGGTGCCCACCACCGCCGGAACCGGATCGGAAGCCACCAAATTCACCATCGTCACCGACGAGGCCACCAGCGAGAAGATGCTCTGCGCCGGCCTCGCCTTTCTGCCGACCGTGGCGATCGTCGATTTCGAACTGACCATGGGCAAGCCCGCGCGGCTGACGGCAGATACAGGGATCGATTCGCTGACCCATGCGATCGAGGCCTATGTCTCGAAGAAGGCCAATCCCTTCAGCGATGCCATGGCGATCTCGGCGATGAAGCTGATTGCGCCCCATATCCGCACCGCATGTGCCGAACCCGGCAACCGCGCGGCGCGCGAGGCGATGATGGTCGGCGCGCATCACGCAGGCATCGCGTTCTCCAACGCCAGCGTCGCGCTGGTCCACGGCATGAGCCGCCCGGTCGGCGCGTTCTTCCACGTTCCGCATGGCCTTTCCAACGCAATGCTCCTGCCTGCGGCGACAGCCTTTTCCGCGCCCGCCGCGCTGTCCCGCTATGCCGATTGCGCGCGGGCGATGGGCGTGGCGCGCGCGGACGAAGGTGACCAGTCGGCAGTGGCTCGGCTGCTCGAGGAACTGGCAGCGCTCAATGCTGACCTGTCAGTCCCATCCCCTCGCGCCCATGGCATCAGCGAGGAACGCTGGTTCGAGGTCGTCCCCGAAATGGCACGGCAGGCGCTCGCTTCCGGATCGCCCGGCAACAACCCGCGCGTTCCGGAAGCGGCGGAAATCGAGCGGCTCTATGCCAAGGTCTTCGGCTGACGCCAGACTTTCGCATGATTGCAATGCCCTGCCGGATCATGCATAGGCTTGGGCCGTTCCTCCCCAGGTTCATCGGATTCGGCGCTGCGCACGGTTTGCGGGGCGTCGCTAATGTGAGCGTATGGACATGGGTGAAATGAACGGACGTATCGATCGCAGCGGCCTCAAGGTCGACGCCAATCTCGCCAGCTTTATCGACAGTGACGTGCTCGGGCCGCTCGGGCTCGATGTCGCGGCTTTCTGGCAGGGTTTTGCCGCGCTGGTCGGCCATTTCGCTCCGGTAAACCGCATGCTGCTCGCCAAGCGCGACGCGCTGCAGGCGCTGATCGATTCATGGCACCGAGAGCGCCGGGGCAAGCCCATCGACGCGGACGAGTACCGCGCATACCTGACCGAAATCGGGTACCTCGTGCCCGAGCCGGATGACTTCACCATCGGCACCCGGAACGTCGATCGCGAGATTGCCTGCATGGCAGGGCCACAGCTGGTCGTGCCCGTGCTCAACGACCGCTTCGTGCTCAACGCCGCCAATGCGCGCTGGGGCAGCCTATATGACGCCTGGTACGGCACCGACGCACTCGATGCGCCGCCCGCGCGGCGGGGTGGGTATGACAAGGATCGCGGTGCGGCCGTCGTCCGAGCAGGCCGCGCCTTCCTCGACCTGACCTTCCCGCTCGACGGGATGAGCTGGGCCGACTGGGATGGGACGGGCGCGTTGCCGCTGTGCGATTCCACGCAGTTTGCGGGGACCAAGCCCGGCGGCATCTTGCTCGCCAACAACGGCTTGCATGTCGAGATCGTGCTCGACCGCACCCATCCGGTCGGCGCTGACGACAAGGCGGGCATTGCCGACATCGTGATGGAAGCGGCGCTCACCGCCATCGTCGACCTTGAGGACTCCGTCGCGGCGGTCGATGCCGAGGACAAGCTGCTGGCCTATCGCAACTGGCTCGGCCTGATGCGCGGCGATCTGGAGGCGAGCTTCCAGAAGGGCGGCAAGACCATGACCCGCGCGCTTGAGGCTGACCGCGAATGGACTTCGGCTACGGGCGATGCAATCACGCTCCCCGGCCGCAGCCTGCTGTTCGTGCGCAATGTCGGCCACCTGATGACCAACCCGGCGATCCTGCTCGAAGACGGCAGCGAGATCCCCGAAGGCATCATGGACGCGGTGATCACCAGCGCCATTGCCGCCCACGACATCAAGGGCCTTGGCCGCCACCGCAACAGCCGCACCGGCAGCATCTATATCGTCAAGCCCAAGATGCACGGGCCGGAAGAGGTCGGCTTCACCAACGACCTGTTCAACGCGGTCGAAGACCTGCTGGGCCTTGATCGCCATACCGTGAAGGTCGGCGTCATGGACGAGGAGCGCCGCACGTCTGCCAACCTTGCCGCCTGCATCGCCGCGGTGCGCGACCGGATCGTGTTCATCAACACCGGCTTCCTCGATCGCACCGGAGACGAAATCCACACCTCGATGCAGGCAGGCGCGATGATTCGGAAAGGTGCCATCAAGGGCTCGGGCTGGATCGCCGCCTACGAAAAGCGCAACGTCTGCATCGGCTTGGCCCACGGCCTGTCCGGCAAGGCGCAGATCGGCAAGGGCATGTGGGCCGCGCCCGACATGATGCACGACATGATGCAACAGAAGATCGCGCACCCGAAGACCGGCGCCAACACCGCATGGGTCCCGTCGCCCACCGCGGCAACGTTGCATGCGATGCACTACCACCAGGTCAACGTCTTCGAAGTGCAGGAAAGCGTCGCGCAGGAAGCCACGCCCGGCCTCGACGCACTGCTGGCGATCCCGCTGGCAGACGGCGCGAACTGGTCCGAAGAGGAAGTGCGCGAGGAACTCGACAACAACGCGCAAGGGTTGCTGGGCTATGTCGTGCGCTGGATCGATCAGGGCGTCGGCTGCTCCAAGGTGCCCGACATCAACGACGTGGGCCTTATGGAAGACCGCGCCACGCTGCGCATCTCCAGCCAGCACATGGCCAACTGGCTGCTCCACGGCGTCGCGACCAACGCGCAGGTCATGGACAGCCTCAAGCGCATGGCAGCCAAGGTCGATGCACAGAACGCGGGCGATCCGCTCTACGAGCCGATGGCCGGAAACTGGGAAGAAAGCTTCGCCTTCCGCGCGGCCTGCGATCTGGTGTTCAACGGCGTGGAACAGCCCAACGGCTACACCGAGCCGCTGCTGCATGCGTGGCGTTTGAAGAAGAAGGCGGCGATGGCAAAGGTGGCCGAGCCAGCTTGAATTTGAAGGGGCGGGCCTGCGGGTCCGCCCTTACTTCGTCAGCACCCGCGCGATGGAGACGAACTCCTCCACGCTCAAGGTCTCGGCCCGCCGCTGTGCATCGATGCCGAGCACCTCCAGCGAGTCCAGCGCCCCCGGCAATCCCTTCAGCGACTGGCGCAGCATCTTGCGGCGCTGACCGAAGGCGGCTTCGGTGACGCGCTCCAGCATCCGCGCCGAGACGCCTTCGGGCATCGCGCCGGGTTCGACATGGATAATCGCCGACATCACTTTTGGCGGCGGAGTAAAGGCGCTGCGGTGGACCTTCATCGCGATGCGCGGAGACGCGCGCCACTGCGCCAGCACGGCAAGGCGGCCATAGGCATCGGTTCCGGGCGCGGCGACGATGCGCTCGGCCACCTCAAGCTGGAACATCAGCGTCAACGACTTCCACTGCGGCGGCCAGTCCTGCCCTGAAAGCCAGCCGGTGAACAGCTGCGTGCCAACATTGTAGGGCAGGTTCGCCGCCACGTGCCAAGGCCCGTCGAACAGCGTCGCCGGATCGATCTTGGTCGCATCCCCGCCGATCACCGTAAGCTGGCCGGGAAAGGCTTCCGACAATTCAGCGAGCGCAGGCAGGCAGCGCTTGTCCATCTCGATCGCAGTGACATTCGCGCCAGCGCGCAGCAGGGCACGGGTCAGGCCACCGGGGCCGGGGCCGACTTCAAGGACGTTCTCGCCCTTGAGCTTGCCAGGCACCCGGGCAATCCGGTCGAGCAATTGCTCGTCGAACAGGAAGTTCTGCCCCAGCGCCTTGGTGGCGAAGAGGCCGTGGCGATTGATGACGTCGCGAAGTGGGGGGAGGTCGGTCATGCCAAACCCCTCCGGCCTGCACATTCCCCCGCCATGCGCAGTGCCGCGATAGTCGGGCCGACGCGGGCCTTGCCGGTCCCGGCGATGCCGAACGCCGTGCCGTGGTCGGGCGAAGTGCGAATGATCGGCAGACCCAGCGTGACATTCACGCCTTCATCGAAATCGAGCGCCTTCATCGGTATAAGCGCCTGATCGTGGTACATGCAGATGGCCACGTCGTAGCCTTCGCGCGCCTCGGCGTGAAACATCGTGTCGGGCGGAAGCGGACCGAACGCATCGAACCCGGCCTCGCGCAACATGGCGACGGCAGGCGCGACGATCTCCGCGTCTTCGCTCCCCATACGCCCGTCCTCGCCGGCGTGAGGATTGAGGCCTGCCACCGCGAGGCGAGGGTTGGCGATGCCGAAGTCCCGCACCAGCGCCGCCGCAGTGATCGCCGCGCGATTGCGGATCAGCTCGGCGCTCAGCAAGTCCGGCACCAGCCTCAGCGCCACGTGGACGGTAATCGGCACGACCTTCAGGCTCGGCCCCGCCAGCATCATCACCGCGTTCTCTGCCGTCACCCCGCAGGCCTCGGCGACGAATTCGGTCTGCCCAGGATGATCGAAGCCCACTCGGGCAAGGAGGCTCTTGGCGATGGGGCCAGTGACCAGCGCCGATGCCGCGCCTGATCGGACGAGGCCGGTCGCGGTCGCCAGCGCGTTCAGGGCAAGGCCCGCGCCTGCGTCATCAGGCTCGCCCGGAGTGTAGGGCAGGTCGGCAAGGTCCAGCACCGGCAAGGCCCCGGCAAAGCACGCGGCCACTTCATCGGGCGCTTTCACCGTACACACCGGCACCGTGATGCCGCGCCGCCGCGCCGCTTCCTCGATTACGCGGGCCGAGCCGATCACGAAAAACGGCGGCAGGCCTTCCGCATCGCTCAGGGCCCATGCGGCAGCGGCAAGCTCCGGTCCGACGCCTGCAGGATCGCCGATGGTCAAGGCAAGGGGGGCGGTCATGGGTAGGAGCCTAGACGCTCTGTGCCACGCTGGCGAGACGCTCAAGCGTCGGCACCAGCTCGTCATAATGGTCAATCACCGCGTCCGCGCCAAGTTCATCGGCAGGCACATCGTTGAAGCCAAAGCGCACAGCAACTACGGGCATGGCCGCCGCCTTTGCCGCGCCTACATCGAATGTCGTATCGCCCACGAAGGCCGCGTTTCCACCGCCGCAGCGTTCGACCATTTCGTGGAGCATGTCGGGTTTCGGCTTGGCGCGGTGGCGGCCCAGCGTATCCCCGCCGATCACGCAGGCGAAGCGGTGCATCAGGCCCATTTCCTCGAACAGCTTCACCGCCAGCGCTTCGGCCTTGTTCGTCGCAATGGCGATCTTCACGCCGCGTTCGTCGAGCGCATCCATCATCGCCGCGCCACCGGGAAACAAGGTGGTGTGGTGCGCGATGTTCTGCCCGTAGAATTCGATCAGCCGCGCCTGCAGGCCGGGGAAGGCGTCCTCGTCCACCCCGCCCGATTCCGTCAACGCCGAACGCAGCATCTGCGCCGCGCCGCCGCCGATATGTCGCTTGGTCTCCTCCAGCGGCACTGGCGGCCGACCGGCCAGCGCCAGCGCATGGTTCAGCGCCACGCCCAAGTCGCGGCTGGTGTCGAGCAGGGTGCCGTCGAGATCGAATCCGACAATGTCATAAGGAAATTTCGCCATGGTGTGCGCAACTGGCCTCCCGTTCTGGAAAGCGCAAGAATTGTCTGGCAATGGTGCCCGCATGACCGACCAGACGCCTATCGCAACTATCGTCCTCGCCGCCGGAAAAGGCACCCGCATGAGGAGCGACCTGCACAAGGTGCTCCACCCGATCGCGGGCAGGCCAATGGTCAAACACCTGATGGCGAGCGCTGCGGCGCTGAACCCCGCACGGCAAGTCGTCGTCGCAGGCCATGGGCGCGAGCAGCTGGCAAAGGCACTCGGCGGCTCGGCAACGATTGCCGTGCAGGACCCGCAGCTGGGCACCGCCCACGCCGTCCAGCAGGCCGAAGAGGCGCTGGCCGGTTTCGAAGGCGACGTGCTGATCCTCTACGGCGACGTGCCCTTCGTCCGCACCGAAACGATGCAGGCGATGATTGCGCGGCTTCACGAGGATGACGCTCCCGCCGCCGTGGTCCTCGGCTTCGAACCTGCCGAAACGCTGCAATATGGGCGCGTGATTGCCGAGGGCGGGCGCATCGTGAAGATGGTAGAGCACAAGGACGCAACCGACGAGGAGCGCACCTGCCGCGTGTGCAATTCCGGCCTGATGGCGGTACGCAGCGCAGACCTGTTCGGCCTGCTGGCGCGCGTCGGCAACGACAATGCCCAAGGCGAATACTACCTGCCCGACGTGGTCAACATCGCGATTGCCGATGGCCGGACGTGTGCCGTGGTCGTGACGGACGACGCCGACGAAGTGGCTGGAATCAACTCCCGCGCCGAACTCGCGCAAGCCGAAGGCCGCTGGCAACAGCGCCGCCGGGCACAGGCCATGGCCGATGGCGCGACCCTGATCGCACCCGAGACGGTGTGGTTCGCCTGGGACACCGTGCTGGGCCGCGACGTGACGGTCGAGCCCAACGTGTTCTTCGGCCCCGGCGTGTCCGTGGCCGATGGCGTGACGATCCATGCCTTCTGCCACCTTGAAGGCGCAACGCTCGCCCCCGGCGTCCACATCGGCCCCTACGCCCGCCTGCGCCCCGGCGCGAAGCTGGAGGAGGACGTCAAGGTCGGCAACTTCGTCGAGGTGAAGAACACCGTGATGCACCGCGGTGCCAAGGCCAGCCACCTCACCTACCTCGGCGATGCGGAAGTGGGCGCAGAGGCCAACATCGGCGCAGGCACGATCACCTGCAACTACGACGGCTACTTCAAATACAAGACCACCATCGGCGAACGCGCCTTCATCGGCTCCAACTCGGCCCTGATCGCGCCGGTGAAGATCGGCGCAGATGCCATCGTCGCCGCAGGCAGCGCGGTCTCGCGCGATGTGGCCGACGGCGAACTGCGCATGGTCCGGGCCGAGCAACTGGTAAAGCCCGGCTGGGCCGACCGGTTTCATGATGCGATGAAGAAGAAGAAGGCGGAGAAGAAGGGCTGACACTCATGCCCATTGCCCAGATCAACGTCGCCCGTTTCCGCCTGCCCCGCGACCATCCGGCCAACGCCGATTTCATGGCCGCGCTCGACAACGTAAACGCCATGGCCGAAGCCTCGGACGGTTTCATCTGGCGTCTGGTGGGCGAAGGCAACAATGCGACCGATCTTGCGGCCATTCCCGACGATCCCGATTTCATCATCAACATGTCGGTCTGGCGCGACGTGGCGGCGCTCGAAGACTTCGCCTATCGGCAGGCGGATCACCGCACGGTGCTGGCACGACGGGGGGAGTGGTTCGACCGGATCGAGCCGTCCATGGCCCTCTGGTTCGTGGCCGAGGGGCACGTGCCGAGCATCGAGGATGGCATGGCCATGCTGCAGCGACTGGGCAGGGAAGGGCCGCAGGAGGCGGTGTTCACGTTCCAGTGGCACCGTGCGAACGTCGTCACTCGCGCCTGAAACCCGGGGCGGCCCAAGGCTTCATCACAGGCAAACGGAGCGGAGGCATTGCGTTCCGCGAAGGCGCTAATCGCGCCGGGCCTCCACGGCTGATGGGTAGAACATCGCCCTGAATCGCTCCAGAAACGCCGTCAGGTTGGCATGTCCTGCGATCATCGGCTTCATCGGGCTGGCGAAGTCCACAAAGGCGATATTGGCAAGCAGGCTGAAGACGACCGCGTCGGTCTCGGTTGGTTCTGCGCCGAAGAACCAGGGCCCGTCGCCAAGCAGGGCGGCTAGGGCATCGATGTCACGGCCGGCGATGGCTTGGATTTCCGCTTCGGCATGAAGACCAAGGCCATGGCCGTTGATCTGGGCTTTCACTCCCCGCCGCGCCATCGGGGCAAGCAGGTTGCGGATCGGCGACGGGATGCGGCCAAGGACCGTGCTCTTCAGGATCGGCCAGTTCTCCGGCCTTCGCCAGCGGTCATGAACCATGGCCCAGTAGAGATTTTCCTCGACCAGGCGTTGGATCGCCACCGCCGTGCCGCGTTGGGTTGAGGTGAGGGCGGCATCGGGGTCGACTCCGAACCGCTCATTCAGGTAGGCGATGATCAGCGTGGAATCTCCGATCGTCCGCCCCTCATGCTCGATCCACGGCGCCTTCCTCTTCGGCCCGCGAAATGGTGCGGCGGCCGTGATCGATTGATGCGCGATTCCCGTCATGCGCAGGAAACTGTCCAGCTTGAGGCAGAACGGGCTGACCGAGACCAGGCCCCAGGCGCCGGGCAGATGATAGACCTTGAGATCGGACATCGCTTCTCCCCCTGTTCACGATGCGACAACGAATCAGAGGTTATGCAGCGTCCATGATCGACGCAATCTCCCCTGGATAGCCGAGAGGGTGACTTGACGATAGCGCGATATCATATCATGATATCATAATGGCACGCATTCTCGCCGACCTTCCCGAAGTCGACATCGACTGGCTCGACGCCCGCGCGGCCGAAGAGGGCAAATCGCGTGCGGCGGTATTGCGCGATGCGGTCAGCGCATACAAGGCCAGTCTGCCGCTGCCCGGTCGGTCGGACTGGATCGTGCGCGGCGCAGGATACTGGAAGGACAGGCGCGACCTTGGCGATGGTCTGGATTGCCAGCGCGGGCTCCGTGCCAGCGGCCGTGGCGCACGCGCGGAAGGCTGACGCTTGTCCGATCCCTTCTTCGATACCTGCATCCTGGCCGACTGGCTGCGCGACGTGCCGCAGGCGCGCGCGGAGTTGTCGCGCTATCGCCGCCATCGTATAAGCCGCCTGGTCTGGGCCGAGATCCTCGCTTGCGAGCCTCTCGAGACGCGCGATCATGTCCGCGATTTAATCTTGCCGTTTGAAATCGTAGAGGTGGACGGGCGCATAGCGATTGCTGCCGCCGACCAGCACCACCGACACGGTATGCCCCTTCCCGACGCGATGGTGCTGGCGACGGCACAGATCAACGGCAGCATTCTTGTCACACGAAATACCAAGGATTTCCCGGCTAACCTGCCGGGCATCCGGGTACCCTATACTCTCTAAGCGAAAGCCCATCCCCCAATGTGCGGAATTATCGGAATCGTCGGCAAGGAACAGGTGGCAGACCGTCTGGTCGATGGCCTGCGGCGGATGGAGTATCGCGGCTATGACTCGGCCGGGATCTGCACGGTCGAGGACGGCCATCTGGTGCGCCGCCGCGCCGAGGGCAAGCTGGGCAACCTCGTGCTCGAACTCGCGCGCAATCCCGCCTCGGGCCTGATCGGCATCGCCCACACCCGCTGGGCCACCCACGGCGCCCCGACCACGAGCAACGCCCACCCCCACGCCACCGGCGAAGTGGCGCTAGTCCACAACGGCATCATCGAGAACTTCAAGGTGCTGCGCGACGCCCTGATCGCCCGCGGCCGCAAGTTCGAGAGCGAGACCGACACCGAAGTCGTCGCCCACCTTGTCTCCGAGCAGGTCGAGGCAGGGCTTTCGCCGCAGGACGCGGTCAAGGCCGTGCTGCCACAATTGCGCGGGGCCTTCGCCCTCGCCATCGCCTTCCGTACCCATGACGACATGCTGATCGGCGCGCGCCTCGGCTCGCCGCTGGTGGTAGGATACGGCGAGGGCGAGACCTATCTCGGCTCCGACGCCCTCGCACTCGCCCCGCTCACCCAGCGCATCACCTATCTCGAAGAGGGCGACTGGGTGGTCATCACCCGCGAGGGCGCGCAGATCTTCGACGCTGACAACAACCCCGTCGATCGCCCCATCGTCGCCTCGGGCGCCACCGCCGCCGCGATCGAGAAGGGCAACTACCGCCACTTCATGCAGAAGGAGATCTTCGAGCAGCCGGTGGTCGTGGCGCAAACCCTGCGCTCGTACTTGCGCCGGGTCGAGCAGACTGTCGCCCTGCCGCAGATCGACTTCGACCTCGCCAGCATCAACCGCGTCACCATCGTCGCCTGCGGCACGAGCTTCTACGCCGGCATGGTCGCCAAGTACTGGTTCGAACAGTTCGCCCGCCTGCCAGTGGACATCGATGTGGCTTCCGAATTCCGCTATCGCGATCCTGTGCTCGAGCCGGGCGGCCTCGCCCTGTTCATCTCGCAGAGCGGCGAGACGGCGGACACTCTGGCCGCGCTCAGGCACTGCAAGGCTGCAGGCCAGACAATCGCCGTCGTCGTCAACGTGCCGACCAGCTCGATGGCGCGCGAAGCGGACCTGCTGCTGCCGACCCACGCCGGCCCGGAAATCGGCGTCGCCTCGACCAAGGCTTTCACCTGCCAGCTTGCCGTGCTCGCCGCGCTCGCCGCGCACCTTGCGGTCAAGCGCGGACGCCTGACGCGTGCGGAAGAGGCCGAGATCGTCGAGCAACTGGTCGAAACCCCCGCCTGCCTCAACGCAGCGCTCGCCCATGACGAGGAAATTGCCGGGATGGCCCACCTCATCGCCCCTGCGCGCGATGTGCTCTACCTCGGGCGTGGCCCGGACTATCCGCTGGCCCTGGAGGGCGCGCTGAAGCTCAAGGAAATCAGCTACATCCACGCCGAAGGCTATGCCAGCGGAGAGATGAAGCACGGCCCCATCGCCCTGATCGACGAGGCGGTGCCGGTGATCGTGCTGGCGCCTTCAGGACCGCTGTTCGAAAAGACTGTCAGCAACATGCAGGAAGTGCGCGCGCGCGGCGGCAAAGTCGTGCTGATCTCCGACGCCGAAGGCATTGCCGAAGCGGGCGAGGGCTGCCTCGCCACGATCGAGATGCCACGTGTCCATCCCCTGATCGCGCCACTGGTCTATGCTGTGCCGGTGCAATTGCTCGCCTACCACGTCGCCGTTGCCAAGGGCACCGACGTCGACCAGCCGCGCAATCTCGCCAAGTCGGTGACGGTGGAATAAGCCCCTTCACAACAAAAATTGTCTCAAGGATCGCAAGGCCTTAGGCGTCGTTCGCCAAGGCCTTGCGCTTGCCAGCTGCCGTGCCCCTGCGTCACTCATCGCCGCAGGAGGGCAATCCATGCGCAAATTGATGTTTATGCTGGCGGTTGGTCTGTGCGCGAGCGCAACAGCGCAGGCCTCAACGCTTGTAACCGGCGCCACGGTGATCGACGGCACCGGCGCGCCGGGGCGTAAAGCAGCCGTGCGGATCGACGGGGAGCGCATCGTCGCAGTCGGCCCACTCAAGCCCCGCAAGGGCGAGACGGTGATCGACGGGAAGGGCCTTGTCCTCGCCCCCGGCTTCATCGATGCGCACAGCCACCATGACCGGGGCGACTATGCCGACCCTGCCATGCCGCCGGTGCTGGCCCAAGGCGTGACGACCATCGTCATCGGTCAGGATGGCGACAGCGACGCGCCCTTTGCCGATGTCGCCGCGAAGTTCCGGACACACCCCGCCGCGATCAACGTTGCCAGCTACACCGGCCACGGCCTGCTGCGCGAACGCGTGATGGGCGCGGACTACAAGCGCGTGGCAACGCCTGCCGAAGTGGCAGCGATGCAAAAGCTGCTCGCGGCAGACATGGCCGCAGGCTCACTCGGCCTGTCCACGGGCCTCGAATACGATCCCGGCATCTATTCCGCGCATGACGAGGTCGTCGCGCTCGCCAGCACTGCGGCGGCAGGCGGCGGCCGCTACATCAGCCACATGCGCAACGAGGACGTCACGTTCGACGCTGCGCTCGACGAATTGCTCGACATCGGCCGCAAGACCGGCATCCCGGTGCAGGTCTCGCACATCAAGCTTGGCGTGGTCGACAAGTGGGGCACCGCCAAGGCGGTCCTCGCCAAACTCGATGCCGCACGCGCAGCAGGCATCAAGGTGACTGCCGACGTCTATCCTTACGAATACTGGCAATCCACGCTCACCGTCCTGTTCCCCAAGCGCGACTATGCCGACATCGAAGCGGCCCGCTTTGCCCTGACTCACCTGACAACGCCGAAGGGCATGCTGCTCGGCTTCTACGCGCCCGATCCCTCGCTTGTCGGCAAGACCATTGCCGATGTTGCGGCGATGCGCGGCGAAGAACCGGCCAAGACCTACCTCTGGCTGATCCAGACCGCCGAGGCATGGCGCGCCGCACACCCCGATGGCGGTCGCGCCGAAGCGGTCATCGGCACGGCGATGGACCCGCGTGACGTCGCCGACTTCATCGCATGGGACCACAGCGTGATCTGTTCGGACGGAGCCATCGGCTCGCGCCATCCGCGCGGGGCAGGGGCCATGGCCAAGATCCTGCGGCTCTACGTGCGCGAACAGAAGCGGCTGACGCTTGCGCAGGCGGTCCACAAGATGACCGGCCAGACCGCCGAGCAGTTGGGCATCGCCGGGCGCGGCCTGCTTAAGCCCGGATACAAGGCTGACCTCGTCCTGTTCGATCCCGAGCGGGTGATGGACAAGGCAACAGTCGAGAACCCCGCCGCTTTGGCCGAGGGCGTGGCGCTGGTCATCGTCAACGGCGCGGTGGTCGCGCGCGATGGCAAGCCGACCGGCGCTAGTCCCGGGCAGTTCCTGCAGCGCGGGGCAAAGTGACGATGCAGCGCCGGGCCTTCCTCCAGGCTGGCGGTGGAGCGCTGGGGCTTATGGCCGCAGAGGCTGCCGCCACGCCGGTCCTCTCGCCCGGCAACTTCGGCCTGACCGCAGCATCCGCGTCCCGTCGCAACGGCTGGATCGAGGTCGACGCGCAAAGCTTCGAGGCGAACGTGCAGGCGGTGCGCGCCGTGGTCGGTCCCGCCCGCCTCTGCGCGGTGATGAAGGCAGATGCCTATGGCAACGGCATTGCCCTGCTCATGCCCTCGATCCGCAAGCTCGGCATCACCGACGTTGCCATCACCGCCAACGACGAGGCGCGCGTCGCGCGGGCGCTGGGCTATCGCGGACGCCTGCAGCGCATCCGCGCTGCCGCACCCGATGAGATGGAAGATGGCCTCGCCTTAGGGATCGTGGAGCTTGTCGCCAATCCCGAGGCCGCCAAGCGCCTCGCTGCGATGTGGCGCAAGCGCGGCGGGCGGAGCCCCCTGCCGGTGCAGCTCGCGCTCAACGCCGGCGGCATGTCGCGCAACGGGCTGGAACTGTCGAGCCCATGGGGCAAGGCCGATGCCCGCACCCTGCTTGGCACCGAAGGGCTGGCAGTGCGCGGGGCAATGACCCATTACCCGAGCGAAACGGCTGACGACATCCTTGCCCAGCTCGCCCGGTTCGAAGCAGATATCGGCTGGCTTCAGGCCGAAGGGCTGATCGGCAAGAACGTGGTCCGGCACACCGCCAATTCCTTCGCCACGCTTGAGCACCCGGCAACGCGGCTCGACATGGTGCGGGTGGGCGGCCTGCTCTACGGCGATCCCGGCAGCGTGAAGACCGACCGCTATGTGCAGACGATGACGATCAAGTCGCGCGTCGCGGCGGTGAACCACTTCCCCGCAGGACAGACGGTCAATTACGACCGCACCTACAGGCTCGAGCGCGAAAGCTGGCTGGCCAACATCCCGCTCGGCTATTCGGACGGCTACCGCCGCGCCTTCAGCCATGCCAACCGCCCGGAGTTTGCCAGCGAAACCACGAATCGCAGCGAAGTGCTGATCGGCGGACGGCGCTTCCCGCTGGTCGGGCGTGTGACGATGAACACCCTGATGGCCGACGTCACCGGCTTTCAGGACAGCATCGCGCTCGGGCAAGAGGTCGTCCTGTTCGGCGCGCAAGGGGCAGAGCGGATCACCCAGGCCGAAGTCGAACGCAACAGCGCATCCTACGGCCCCGAACTGCTCACCGTTCTTGGCGCAACGCTGCCCCGCGTGCTGGCATCGCCTGGCAAGGACAACGTCTGATCGAAAGGAAATTGGTCGGGGAGATAGGATTCGAACCTACGACCCTCTGGTCCCAAACCAGATGCGCTACCAGGCTGCGCTACTCCCCGACTGGCCACGGCCCCTAGTTTCTATGTTCTGTGCGCGCAAGCGGAAACGTCTGTCATTGCCGCAAGTTGCTTTCGTTGATTGCTCCGGCGCGCGCATTGCGCCACGAAGGCGGCGATGAGCAAGCGCCGCCGCCGATACCTCACCGCGACGATGCCCGATGGCTACGTCAAGACCATCGGGCCGACGACGGACAGCTTCACCCATTACTGGCGCATCGTCGCAGAGCTCGAGAACGGCAAGACCGAAGTGTTCTGGGGCCACACCCGCTCACTCGCCGAAGCCCGCAAGAAACGCGCCCCCGCGCAGGAGGCGGCAAAGACGCGCGGCTGGATAAGCTTCGCCTTCGAGATCGCCGAACTGGTGGAAACACCTGCGCCCGGCACGCCGCAGCCCGATTAGGCGATCAGCGCAGGCACGCTCCGCGCCAGCATGTACAGCGCGACCACCACGATCAGCCCCGCGAACAGCGTATTGAGCGTGCCCTTGCTGGCGGCGAGGCGGGTCGAGGCTTTGGTGCCGAGCACCGTGCCCACCAGACCGCCAGCAATAAACGCGATGGCAATCGGCCAGTCGAGCATGCCTGAGGCGGCATAGTTCAGCGACGTGGCAAGGCCGAAGGCGCTGACCGCGACCAGCGAGGTGCCGATGGCGCGGCCAATCGGCATCGACGTGCTGGCGATCAGCGCCGGCACGATCAGGAAGCCGCCGCCGATTCCGAAGAAGCCCGAGAGCAGCCCGGTGCCCGCGCCAAACGTCAACACGCGCGGCAGGTTGTCGCGGTTGCACACCACGCCCTCGATCCCCTCGGCGCCACGCCCGCGCCACATGAGGAACGCAACCACGAACATCAGCACCGCGAACAGTGCCAGCAGGCTCTGCCCGTCCACTGCCTTGCCGATGGTCGAACCGCCCAGCGCGCCGAGCACGCCTGCGGTGGCAAACATGCCGCCGCAGCGCCAGTTGACGTTGCGCGCGCGGGCGTGGCTGGCAAGGCCGGACAGCGCGTTTGCTGCCACCGCCAGCGCGCTCGTGCCGATGGCCAGATGCGGGCTGGCAACGCCCACGACGTAGACCATCAGCGGCACGGCAAGGATCGACCCGCCCCCGCCGACAAGGCCGAGGACAAAGCCGACGATCACCCCCGAAAGGCTCGCCAGCAGGTGCTGCATGTCCCAGATCACAGCAGGTCGACCGGCAGCTTGAGATAGCGCACGCCATTGCTGTCCGGCTCGGGCAGGTGGCCTGCGCGCATGTTGACCTGGATCGATGGCAGGATCAGCCGGGGCATGCCCAGCGTAGCATCGCGCGCCTCGCGCATGGTAACGAACGCGTCCTCACCCACGCCATCATGTACGTGGACGTTCCCCGTACGCTGCGTGCCAATAGTCGTCTCCCACACGAACTGCGTGCGCTCGGGGGCTTTGTAATCATGGCACAGGAAAACACGCGTCTCTTCCGGCAGAGCCATCAGACGGCGGATCGAGCGATAGAGCGTGCGTGCATCGCCGCCGGGGAAATCGGCGCGGGCAGTGCCATAGTCGGGCATGAACAGCGTATCGCCGACGAACACCGCATCGCCGATCACGAAGGCAAGACAGGCGGGCGTATGACCGGGCACGTGAAGCGCGATGGCATCGATCCCGCCGACGCTGAAGGCATGGCCGTCATCCATCAGCAGGTCGAACTGGCTGCCGTCACGGGCAAAGGCGGGGCCTTCGTTGAAAACCTGGCCGAACACCTCCTGCACGGTGGCGATCGCGGTGCCGATCACGATCCTGCCACCAAGCTTATCCTGCAGATAGGGCGCGGCAGAGAGGTGGTCGGCATGGGCATGGGTTTCGAGCAGCCAGTCAACCGTCAGTCCCTCGGCCTCGACGTGAGCAATCACGCGATCCGCCGAGGCATGGCTGGTGCGGCCCGAAGCCTGATCGAAATCCAGCACCGGATCGATGACCGCAGCACGGCGCGTGGCGGGATCGTGGATGACATGCGTGGCGGTAAACGTCGCCTCATCAAAGAAAGTGGTCACCACCGGCACGAGGCCAGTCGCGCGCGCGGCACGGACCTGAGCAATGGCAGTGGTGAGGGGCAAGTCGGACATGGCGGGTAACTCCTCTGTCCTTAATATAATTAAAATCTAATATAAGACAAGTCGAATTTAAATTGCTTTGCCGCTCTTGTGCGCGGCTCAATCGGCGTTATCTGATCGTGTCATGAAGCCCGCCAGCCTTGCCGATCTGAAGACCAATGCCGCCGCCATGGCCGGGCGGATGCGCACCATGAGCCATCCCGAGCGGCTGCTCATGCTCTGCCGCATGGACGAGGGCGAGGTCTCGGTCACCGAACTGGTAGAACTCACTGGCCTGTCGCAGTCCGCCGTCTCACAACACCTCGCCCGCCTGCGTGACGAAGGCGTGGTCGACAGCCGCGTCGCTGCGCAAGTGCGCTTCTACAGCCTCAAGGACGAGATCGTCCGCGCCATCATCCACGCGCTCTGCGAGATCTGCGAAGCCCGGGCAAAGGGCTGAAAGTCAGCGTTTTCTGTTGATCTGCCAGCTCCACGCGCAACCCTCTTGCGCACGGCATCCAAATTAGAGTATTCATTCTTATATTGACGCAGCGCTGTCACCGGCGTCCTGCGCAAGGGAGAATGATCGCCTCATGCCGCAAAGTGCAAAGCGTGGCTGGAACCGCCGTGAGTTCGTCAGCGCATCGGCGCTCGTCGCGCTGGCGCTCGGGGTTCCTGCCACCGCCGTCAGCCTGACCCGCCTCGAATCGGCCGATGCGCCGTCCGATCGCCAGCGGCTGCTGATGAAGGACATCAGCCAGCTGGTCATCCCGCGTTCGGCAACGCCCGGCGCAGGCGAGGTGGGGGCGGCTGACTTCGCCATCCTCGCACTGGCCCACGGCCTTGACGGTTCGCGCACCCCGCTCAAGGACCCGACCGCCTTCGCCCGCTTTGCCCGCAACGACGGGTCGATCCGCCACGTCGCATGGCTGGAAAAAGAACTCGACACCCGCGCAGGCGGCGATTTCCTCAAATCCCCTTCGGACAAGCGTTTCGCGGTGCTCAAGGCGCTCGATGCCGAGGCCTTCGCCAGCCGCGAGAGCGAAAGCCCGTGGAAGGCGATCAAGGGCCTGATCCTCACCGGCTATTACACCAGCGAAGTCGGCGGATCGCAGGAGTTGCGCTACGAGCCGGTGCCCGGTCGCTTCGACCCCGACCTGCCACTGACACCGGACTTCCGCGCCATCTCCAACGACTGGACCGCCGTCGATTTCGGCTGAAGATACAGGACTGACTGACATGCAATTCGACGCAATCGTGGTCGGCTCCGGGATCACCGGCGGCTGGGCGGCCAAGGAACTGACGCAGGCAGGCCTCAAGGTCCTGATGATCGAGCGCGGGCGCGAGATCGTCCACGGCGAATACGAGACCGAGATGAAGACGCCGTGGGAAATGCCGTTCCGGGGCCTTGGCGATGCAGCGCAGTACGTCCGCGAATACCAGGTCCAGATGAAGAACCGGCACTTCAACGAGTTCACGCAAGGCCACTTCGTCAACGACAAGGAAAACCCCTACGCGACCGCGCCGGAGACCGATTTCACCTGGTTCCGCTCCTACCAGCTAGGCGGCCGCTCGCTCACCTGGGGCCGCCAGTCCTATCGCTGGTCCGACTACGATTTCGGCGCAAACAAGCGCGACGGCCACGGCACCGACTGGCCGATCCGCTACGCCGACCTCGCGCCATGGTACGACAAGGTCGAGGAGTTTATCGGCGTATCGGGCGCGGCTGAGGGCCTGCCCCAGCTGCCCGACGGCAAGTTCCAGCCGCCGATGGCACTCAATGTCGTCGAACAGCACGTGCGCAAGGTTGTGGCCGACAAGTACGGCCGCTGCGTCACCATCGGTCGCGTCGCCAACATGACCGAGGCCAAGCCGGACGAGGGCCGCTCGGCCTGCCAGAACCGCTCGATCTGCGCGCGCGGCTGCTCGTTCGGGGCCTACTTCTCCACCCAATCGAGCACGCTTCCCGCCGCCAAGGCGACCGGAAATCTCACGGTGGTGACCGACGCCATCGTCGAGGCGGTCGACTACGATCCCAAGACGAAGCGCGTGACGGGCGTGCGCTACGTGAACACCAGGGACGGCACGCGCGCCTCAGCCACCGCCCGTCTCGTGTTCCTCAATGCAGGCGCGTTCAACTCGGTCCACCTGCTGCTCAATTCGCGCAGCGAGGCGATGCCGACCGGCCTTGCCAATTCCAGCGGCGTGCTCGGCACGCAGATCATGGACCACGCCAACACGCTGTCCACCATCGCGCTGTTCCCGCAGTTCGGTGACCGCACCACCTTCGGCAACCGCCCGACCGGCGCAATCATCGCACGCTATCGCAACATGGACACGATGGACGGCGTCGGCCACACTCGCGGCTACTCGTTCCAGGGCGGCGCGCTGCAGAGCAACTGGGGCGCAGGCAAGCGCGAGGCTGGGATCGGTGCAGAGCTGAAGGACAAGCTCCACCAGCCCGGCATGTGGCGCTTCGTCCTCGTCGCCTTCGCCGATTGCGTGCCGCGTGACAGCAACCGCCTGACGCTCGACAAGGTCAAGACCGACCGCTTCGGCATCCCGCAACTCCACGTCGACTTCGCCTTCGGCAAGGAAGAGCAGGCCGCCCTCGCGCAGGCCAAGGCCGACGCTGCCGAGATGATGACGGCTGCAGGCGGCAACGTGATCATGGGACTCGACCAACCCGGCCCCGGCGGCACCGCGATCCACGAAATGGGCGGCGCGCGCATGGGCCTCGATCCGAAGTCTTCAGTGCTCAACAAGTGGAGCCAGGCGCACGACATCCCCAACCTGTTCGTCACCGATGGCGCTCAGATGGCCTCGTCGGCCTGCCAGAACCCCTCGCTCACCTACATGGCGCTGACGGCGCGGGCCTGCGATGCTGCGGTGAAGATGCTCCGCGAAGGCACTATCTGAGGTGACCTCCCCGACCATCGCCGGCATGACCGAGCGGCAGAAAAGTCTAGCCTTTTTCACCCTGATCACCGCGCTGGTGCTCGAGATCGTCGACGTCACGATCATCAACACCGCGCTGCCTGCCATGCAGGCCGATTTCGCTGCGCGCGGGCAGGATCTGGGCGGCAGCGCCGCGCAGTGGATCGCGGCGGGCTATTCGCTCGCCTTCGGGCTGCTGCTGATCCTTGGCGGCAGGCTTGGCGATCTGTTTGGCGGCCGGGCGATGTTCCTCACCGGCGTTGCGGGCTTCACCGTGGCCTCGGCGCTCTGCGGCATGGCGGCAGACCCGCAACTGCTGATCGCCGCGCGCGTGATGCAGGGTGCGGCAGGCGCGGTCATGGCGCCGCAGGTCATGGCGGTGATCCAGATTCTCTACGATCCCGTCGAGCGCATCGGACGCCTTGCCTGGTTCGGCGTGATCGGCGGACTTGCGGGCATTGCCGGGCCGATCATCGGCGGCCTGCTGATCTCGGCAGACATTGCAGGCCTCGGCTGGCGCACCGTGTTCCTGATCAACCTGCCCATCGGCATCGCGGCGTTCATCGCCGGCTGGCGCTACCTGCCGCGCGAAGTGGCGCACAAGGGCGGGCGGATCGATGTGATCGGCACGCTCGCGTTCGGCGCGGCGCTGGCGGCCATGCTCTTCCCGCTGGTGCGCGGCGAACATGCCGGGCTCGATACGGGGAGCCTCGCGCTTCTCGCCGCCTCGCCCTTCCTGATGTGGGCGGCATGGCGCGGTCTCGTCGCCCGGGCAAGCGCCGGTCGCCCGGTGATCTTCCCGCCGGAACTGATCCACAACCGCCTGTTCCGCACCGGCGCGCTGATCGGCCTCGTATTTTCGGCGGCCAACACCGGCTTCCTCTTCGTTTTCGCCCACGCGCTGCAATCGCGGCTCGGCTTCTCGCCCCTGCAGACCGGTCTCGTCCACATTCCGTTCAGCGCGGGCGTTATGATCGGCATGGGCTTTCTCGGCCGCCGCTACCTTGCCAAGGCGGGCAAGTGGGTGATGGTCTGCGCCTCGCTCGCGCTGTTCGTGGCCGATACCGCAGCGCTCGGCTGGATCGCATGGGGCGGTCCCGGCCTGCCGCTGCTCCTGCCCGCGCTGCTGCTGGCAGGCGTCGGCATGGGCACGCTGTCCGGTCCCGTCTCGCCCGTTGCTCTCGCGAGGGTGGACCGGTCCCACGCAGGCGCGGCCAGCGGCATCCTCAAGACCGTGCTGCAAATGGGCAGCGCCTTCGGCATAGCCCTCGTTGGCAGCGCCTACTTTGCATTGGGCGGACCCGTGACGGCTCAAGGCCCCGGCGGCGTCTATGCCGCGCTCGGCGTGATCCTCGTCCTCCTCGCCGGATGCCTCGCCCTCGCGCTTTCGCTGCCCGACCGGATATTTGCGACCCAACCATCTTCCCAAGCGGCATAATCGCGATACACTCTCCCGCAACAACCGCGCCGAACAAGGCGCGCGGGAGAGGACAAGCGCGATGGAAGACCTGCCAAGGGCAAAGTTCCACACCATGACCGAGGGCACCCAGCAAGACTGGGACGCGATCATGACCCACCTGCGCCCCCATGCGCAGAGCGGCGGGGCGAGGGTGCTCGATCACCTGCGCCTGCTCGAAGGCGATTGCGGCGGCTTTGCGGTCGACCGTCTGACCCACTGCCTCCAGACCGCCACCCGCGCCCACCGCGACGGCCGCAGCGAGGACTACGTCGTGATGGCCCTGCTGCACGACATCGGCGATACGCTGGGTGCCTACAACCACCCCGACATCGCCGCCGCCATCCTCAAGCCGTTCGTGTCGGAAGAACTGCTGTGGATCGTCCAGCACCACGGCATTTTCCAGGGCTACAACTTCTTCCACTTCATCGGCCTTGACCGCAACCTGCGCGACAAGTTCGCCGACCACCCCCATGCCGCCGCCACCGCCGAATTCATCGACAAGTACGATTGCCCCGCGTTCGACCCGGACTACGACACCCTGCCGCTCGATTTCTTCGAACCCATGGTCATGCGCCTGTTCGAAAAGCCCCTGACCAGCATCTACAAGAAGGCCATGGCCGAGGCTTGAGGCGGTCTGTCGCACCCGACACACACACTGTCACGAACACCACCCTTGCGCCCAACCTTAATTGCGTGATTAACTGCGCAAAATCGCTTGGGAGAGCAAGACATGGCCGATCCAGCCGTGAAGTCCGCCACCGCAATGCCTACCACAGCAGAGCGCACCGCGGACCTGTTCACGTTCGAGGAGTTCCTTCGCTTCTGGGCCGATGACCGCCCGCAAGGCACCGCGCTCGACGGTCCCGACCGCACGCTGACCTATGGCGCGCTGGAGCAGACCACCGCGCAAGTCGTCGCAGGCCTGCGCGATCTCGGCCTCGTGAAGGGCGATCGCGTGGCCTGGTTCGGCAAGAACAGCACCCTCTACTTCACCCTGTTCTTCGCCGCCGCGCGCCTTGGCGTGGTCATGGTGCCGATCGGCTGGCGGCTTGCTCCGGCGGAAGCCACGTGGATCGCCAGCGATGCCCAGGCCAAGGTCGTGTTCCTCGGTCAAGGCTTCGAAGGTCTCGCCGATGCCTTCAGCGCACTGCCCGATGTCCGCATCGCGATGACGCAGGAGCACGCGTGGCGCTGGATCGATGCGCAGGAGGCCGCCCTCTTCGAGGCCGCCGGACCCGACGATGCCGTGCTGCAGCTCTACACCTCGGGCACCACCGGCAATCCCAAGGGCGCAGTGCTGTCCAACCGCAACCTGTTCGGCCTGCGCAAGCAGTCCATCGGCAGTGCGCAACCCTACACCACGATGACCGACGACGAGGCGATCCTCGTCGCCATGCCCTGCGCCCACATCGGCGGCACCGGCCTTGGCGTCATGGCCATCGGGGCAGGGCTCCCCGGCGTGGTCCTTGCCGAATTCGAACCGCGCGCGGTGTTCGACGCGGTGGAGCAAAAGGGCGTCACCCGCTTCTTCATCGTGCCCGCCGCGTTGCAGATGCTGCTAAACCACCCCGACTGCGCCAGCGTCGACTTCAGCCGCGTGAAATACATCATCTACGGCGCCTCACCGATCCCGCTGGTGCTGCTGCGCGAATGCATCGCCATGTTCAAGGCCGAGTTCATCCAGGCCTATGGCATGACCGAGACCACCGGCACGATCTGCATGCTTCCCCCTGAGGACCACTGCGTCGAAGGCAACCAGCGCATGCGCTCGGCTGGAAAACCGCTTCCCGGCGTCGAAGTCCGCGTGATTGGCGAGACCGGCGAGGCGTTGGGTCCGAATGAGATCGGCGAAATCCAGACCCGCTCGTCCAACAACATGCTCTGCTACTGGAACCTGCCCGAAGCCACCGCCAAAACGATGACGTCCGACGGCTGGATCGCCACCGGAGACGCCGGCTACCTCGACGAGGACGGCTATGTCTACATGCACGACCGCATCAAGGACATGATCATCTCCGGCGGCGAGAACGTCTACCCTGCGCAGGTCGAAAGCGCGATCTACGGCCACCCCGATGTGCTCGAAGTCGCCGTCATCGGCGTGCCCGACGCGACCTGGGGCGAGGCGGTCAAGGCCGTCTGCGTGCCCAAGCCCGGCCACGCCATCGATCCGCAGTCGATCATCGACTGGACCCGCGAACGGCTCGCCGGATTCAAGGTCCCCAAGTCGGTCGACGTTATCGCAGCACTCCCCCGCAACCCCTCCGGCAAGATCCTCCGCCGCACCTTGCGCGAACCCTACTGGGCAGGGCGGGAGCGTCAGGTCAACTGAGGGCGAGGCGTCCCGTCACACCAACCTCGTTATCCGGGCGAAGGCCGGGACCCACGACGGCTCAACCTTGCACGACGGAGGAAATGGATTCCGGCCTTCGCCGGAATGACGGGTGGAAGAGGGAGCGATGAGAGTTTGGAACCCACCCAAACCCGAAAAAGACTCCGTCGCCCCGGCGCAGGCCGGGGCCCATGACGGTGCAATCCCACAAACCCTTCAAAACCAAAGCAAAGCTCGAAGCCCAAGCTCAAAGCACCACCACTCAGTTATACTGCACCGTCACCGTCACCGTCCCCGTAAACGTCCCCAACGCGCTCGAGCCCGAGAGCGGCACCGTGCCGCCCACGTTCACCTGCACGCTGCCTGCCGTCCCGGTCGAACCGCTCAGCACCTGCGCCCCGCCGCCAGTGTTGGAAAGCGTCGCCGTCACCGATCCGCTGCTGCCCGACAGCGTCACCGAACTCGGCACCGAAACCGTCACCGCCTGCCCGCCTTCGCCCGCCACAGTGAACCGGGCCGCCGTCGCGGCGGGCGAGGGAAAGCGGCGGACATTGGTGCCGGTCACCGAGGCCACGCCACCCGGCGTCAAAGTCAGCGTGCCCGAACCGCTGCTTGGCCGGGTCACGCTGCCGAACTGCAGGTCCTGCGTCTTGGCGATGCTGATCGGCCGGATCACTTTGGCGAGGATGTTGCCGACCAGCGAATCCGCGCCCCCGCCGAAGGAGCGCTGCGCGGTGATGATGTATGACGATACCGCGTTGCCTGTCGGGTCTGCAGAATCGTTGCCATCCACCGGCAGGTCGAATCCGATCAGGAATGTGCGCGCCGAACTGCGCGGGATCGGCGCAAGGTTGATCACGATATAGCTGCCCGCACTGAATGCCGAAGTGATCGTCGCAGTGCCGTTGGCGATGCTGATTGCGGTGATGTAGTTCAACCGACCCGTCGGCGTCCCCGCCAGCGCCAGCGTCACCTGCACGTTGGTCGAATTGCAGGCACTGGTGTTGCTGCACGAGATCGTCACCACGGCGTTCGCCCCCGAGCCTGACAGCCGCACGCCGCTCCCCGAAAGCAGGGTCACCGCCCCCGATGTCGCGCTTGAGCGGAACACTGTCTGTCCCGATGATGCCGAGACGATGTCGCCGAAGTTCGCGTCGGTGATGGTGTCCACCGAATATGTCTGGGCCTGCGCCGCGCTTCCGGCGAACAGCAGCATCAGGGTCAGGAGGAACAAGCGCAGCATCAGCGGGAAACCATCTGTGTCGGCTGGTTGAAGGCGACTTCGCCCGAAGCGTCAATGCTGCGTCCGTCAGCCCCCACGGTCACGAACACGGGTTCCTTCAAGTGCATGCCAAGCCGCGTGGCCTGTTCGGGATCGATCTCCAGCGCATAGCTGCCCGGCTTGACCTCGTCGAACACCGCAGTGCCGTCGAACTCGGTCATCCCTTGCACGACCACGCCCTTGGCCGAGACCAGCCGCAGCTTGACCGCCGATAGTCCGCTCAAGGAGCCCTCGCGCCCGCGGAAGCGGATGCGCGCGACCAATTCAGACGTCGGCACCATCGGATAGTTGATCTGCGCGACATTCCCCGCGCGCGCGGCGAATGTGATGTTCTGCGGCGGCGGGGCGACGAACATGGTCTCCGCGCCTGAGACATCGGCACGCAGCGACGTCATAGTGCCATCGCCAAGCCCCGTCACGAATGCACGCCCCTGTGCGTCGGTCACTGCCTTCAGTCCGCCGCCTTGGATGACCACGCCCGGCACCGCTTCCTCGCCCGCATCGCGTGTCCCGTTGGCATTGGCATCGATGAACGCCAGCAGCGCTGCGCTCGCACCGTTGGCGGGGCCGGGCGGGGTCATGCGATAGCGGCCTTTCAGCGGATCGCGGGCAATCCCGAAGTTGAGCTGTATGCCAACCCGCCAGCGGTTCTGGCTGGTCGACCAGTCGCCGCCCAATGTTGCCGTCGCCATCGGCAGGCGTGCGGTGAAGGCTGCCTGCAGTGCCGTGTCGCTGGCGGAGAAGTTGCGCGTCGCGCCGAGCCGCAGGCTGTAGCGCTCGCCGATCGTACGGTCGGCAGCAAAGCCCAGCGTGTCGAGCCGCGTGCCCGGCTTCAGGCGGAAATCGGCCGTCGCGCGCAGCTGCCACTTGTAGTCGATCAGCCGCATCGCGCCGAGATTGGCGTTGATCCGCGTGTCCGAGAAGCTCCCCTGCGTCCGGCGGCTGTAGTCCGCCCCGATCGCCAGCAGCGTCTGTCCGACATTGGCCGTGGTCCGCGCGCGGGCCGAAAGCGTCTGCCCGCCATCCTTGAATTCGGCGCGCTCGAAGCGGCCTGAAACCGGCAGGCCGAGCGAGCCCGGCAGCGGCACGGCAAGGTCGAACACCACTTCGCTGTAGCGGCGCATCGGACGGCCCGGATCGAACAGCATGTTGGCCTCGTCGGCAAAACCGCCGCCATATTCCACGTGCCGTCCAAGGAAGCTGATCCCCTTGATCCGCCCGGCCAGCCCGAGCGAGACCGCGCGCCCCTTGCCGAAATCGCTCGCCAGATCGGCCTGCACCGCAAGCCCCATCAGCGAGGTGCGCGTGCCGAGCGAGCCCATCGTATGGCTCGCCCCGCCAAAGTCGGTGAACCGCGAAAGCCCCGCCGCCACTGTCACATGCTCGCTGATCCCGTGCGCGATGTTGAATGTCGCGCGCAAGTCGCCCTTGCCCTTGCCGAAGCCGCTGAGGTTGGCGTCAGAAAGGTCGATCAGCGTGCGGTCCTGCGACACCACGCCGAGGTCCACCGTGGTCCTGCCCGCCGCCAGCTGCCCGCCGCCGACGTTGATCACCCGCGTCCGCTCGAGCCGCTCGCCACGCGGGCCATAGAGCACGACGCGCAGCGCGTTGCGCCCGCGCACCAGCGGAATGTCGTTGAACTCATAGCGCCCTTGCGCGGTCGATCCACGCTGTGCGGACCGCAGGATGTCGTTGACGTAAAGCTCAGCGTCATAGCCCAGCGGCAGCTCGCCGCGCAGGTTGATCCGCTGGAACACGCTCGCCTCGTCCAACCGCGATGACGAAAACACGAAGCCCGCCCCGCCAAGGCTGCGCGCGCCGACCACTTGCGGCGGCGTGAACACATCGCCCGCCGAGGCCGACGTGCCGCCGAGCGCGCCCAGCAGCCGCCCTTCCTCCGACCGCCGCGTAAACGCCACGCGCGCCGAGGAGGGCTTGCCCTGATCGTCTGTCGCAAGCCACGCCGAGAAGCCGGTCTGCAGCAGGTCGGCGGCAACGCGCCCCTCGAACCGCGTCACAGCCCGTCCGCCACGCGCCCCGCCTTCACGGTTGTAGCCAAGCTCGCTGGTGAAATCGAACGAGGGCGCGCCCACCCAGCGATAGGGCGTCGCCACGCGCAGCGCATCATCCTGCTGCTCGGGTGCCCCTGCAAGGCCTGCCATGCGCGCCAGCCGCTCGCGCTGCGCCTGCAGCGGCAGCTTCTCGGTCGCCTCCAGCGTCAGGATCATCTCGTCAGCCACCGACGTGATGCGCAAGGGCAGGAGTTTGGCCACCAGCGAGGCGCGCAGGTAGATGTCGGTTTCTGTAATGAGGCTGTCGGGTGGCACCAGCGCCACAACCTTGCCGCCAATCAGCGCCTGCCCGGATTTCAGATCGATGGTGATCGGCCGCTGCCCTTCACCGATGCGGCCCGAGGCGATGCCATTGCCCACATCGATGTCGAGCGGGATCTCGAGCAACCGCGACAGCTCGCCCAGCGGCAGCAGCGGATCGGCGGGATCGCCATAAGCGGTCAGCGCCTCGCTGATCGTGGTGCCGTCCAGCTGGACCGAGAACAGCAGCAGGTCATTGCCGAATGCGGGCACGGGCAGCCCAGACGTCGACAGGGCGCGCGTGGCTAAGCCCGCCTCGCGCGCGGCGTCGGCGGATTGCGCAGGCGCAACCGGTCCCTCCAGCGCGCCGCTGTTGCCAGCGGCGGCCAGGGCCAGGATACCCAGCGTTGTCAGCATGTCAGGGGGCGGTATAGGTCCCGCTGGCGATGGCGACGGGCTTCTTGCCGTCGTCCGCGCTGTAGGTCGCCGTCACCACTTCGCCCTTCTTCAGCGGGCGCAGCAGCGGCACCAGTGCCTCGCGCTCGTCGGCTTCGGGATAGACCGCGATGCCGCGTGCGACTCCGACTATCTCCTTGGCCGTGCGCAGTTCAAGGTTGCCGTAGAGCGATGTCACACCCTTGCGGCGCAGCGTGACCGAGAGGGCAGGCCCTTCGCGCACCGTCGCTGCCGCAATCGGCCCGATGCTGCCGGTCGCGTCCGGCTCTCCGCCGCGCACGATCAGCGGGATCGAGATGCCGAAGACCGACTGGATGCGCAGCACCAGCTCGCCCTTTTCCGCAGCCGCCGCCTGCTCCGCCGTCAGCCCGGTATCGGGCGCAGGAACGGTAGTGACGGTCAGATGCGTGCGATATTCGCTCGTGTCGGCGCCGTCGGCCAGCGTGGCGCGCACGCGGATCGTCTTGCCCTGGCCCGGCGGCAGCGTCAGCCGGCTCGGCGCTGCCAGCACGAAGGGCTTGGCAGAACGGACCTTGGCACCCACCGCTTCGGCTGCAGCACCGCGTTCAACCAGACGCGCCAGCGGCACGATCTCGCCCGAAGGCAGCATCGCGTTGTCGACCAGCGCCACGTCGACCGTCACCGGCGTCGTCCCCTGGTTGAACACATAGACCGCCTCGGTGCGCTTCGTGCGATCGAAGATCACGCGGCGCGGAGTAATGTTGATGTTGGCCGCAGCCGCCTGCACCGGCACGCTGAGCTGCGGTGCCTCGGCCTTGGGCGCGGTGATCGGCAGCGAAGCCTGCTGCCCCCACGCGCCGGTCGGCACCAGCAGCGGCAGCAAGGCCAGCATCGTCCTGGAATAGCGCTTCATGGCAAGATCAGCCTTCATGGAAGCCCGCTCAACCGGTCAGTTGAACTGGGCAAGAAACAGGATCGAACTTCCGCCCGGCGAGGCAGCACGGATCGTGTTGCGCAGGCGGGCAGGGGAGGCGGCGGTCTGCAGCAGGTCGATGCGGTAAACCCCGCTTGCCATCACCACCACGCCGCTCTGGCGCGAGGCATTCTGCCCGCCAGGCTTGCGCGGCGACAGCAGCATCGAGACCGAATCTCCCATGCCCCCGTTGAGAAACACCGCCGAGACGGCGTCGCTCAGGATATCGAACGAAAAGCCCGCACCCACCGGTTCGACGATCACGACCGACGCGCCTGCATCAGCCGTTGCGGCGTGGGCGACCGGAGACAGGTCCAAGGCCGCGCCCGCGATCAGAACCGCAGCGGCCAGTTGCCGCGCCTTGTTCTTGTTCGATGAGCGCATTGCCTTTCCCCCTCCTGCCTCCGGTACCCTTCCGCCCCGGGAGAGTTGCCGCATGGCGACATCTCTCCCGGAGTTGCCTCACTGATACGTGACGGTAACCGTGAAGTTGCCGGTATAGGCACCGGTCGCCTGTGTGTCAGGCAGGCTGAACGAGCCACCGACGTTGAGCGTGGAGGACCCTGCAGCAGCCAGCGCGCCCGAAAGCGTCACGGTCGAGCCGAAGTCGGGCAGCAGCGTGACCGCGATGGTGTTGGTGCCGCTGGTCAGGTTGACGGTCGCCGGGATCGAGGTCGTGACCGACTGGCCGCCTTCGCCATCGACGGTGAACTGTGCGCGGCTGGTGGTGCTGGCAAGCGCAACCGCGCCGCTGGCTGCAACGACGGTGTTGCCGGTGTTGGCCAGCGTGACCGTGCCCGTACCGCCGGTGCGCGGACGCACGATGCGGCCGAAGGCGAGGTCGCTGTTCTTGGTGATCGTCAGCGGGCGGACGATGGTGACCGACCCTGCTGCAGTGGCACTGCTGGTATTCGCGGCCTGGGCGAAGGCGGTGCCTCCGGCCAGCAGCCCGGCGGCAACAGCCGCACTGGCAAGCAACTTCTTCATCTCAATTCCCCTATCCAAGACCCCGGAGCCACCGGGGCCGTCCCGAAGCGAAATCCGTGAGGCTTGCCCGCAGATTTCGTTGCCGGCGAAACTGGCCGGACAGGGATTTCCCTAGGTAGACGTGCCTAAGCAATGGTTAACGGAAATGCGACCCGAGGCCGTTCAGCTGATCGCGATCGAGGGTGTATATTAACGATCAAATCAATGAAAATTATCGGCAATATGCCAAAATTCGGCAATGTGTAACGTCCGACTTTAACTGAACTTAATGTCAATGTGACCTGATTCCGGCTCGAAATTCGTTAACTTTCGGGGGGAGCCAGACTGTCTAGAGACAGGCTGTTATAGCGCCTTTCGGACCAGCGCCGGGGATGCCCGATGGCGAAAGATGCTCGGATGAAGAGTCAGGCCACGCAAGGCTGTCGGCGAGTCTGGTGCTGCGAGCCGAAAAGGCGGTGCCAGGGCGCGCGCCACGCACAAGAAGGGGCGCGCAAGGATGGGAATGCGAAATAATGGAGAGCAGGGGTGGACCCGGCGCCTGCACTGGCAGGCGCCGGTCCCGAACGGATCAGCCGTTCAGCTTGTCCTTGACCGCCTTGGCAGCCGAGAAGGTCAGCTTGTTCGAAGCTGCGATCTGGATGGTGGCGCCGGTCGAGGGGTTGCGGCCTTCGCGGGCCGGGGTGTTCTTGACCTTGAACTTGCCGAAGCCGTTCAGCGAGACTTCCTCGCCCTTCGCGGCTGCGTCGGCGATCGCTGCAAAAACGCTGTCGACGACCTTGCGGGCGTCTGCCTTGGTGAGGCCGTGGCTTGCTGCGATGGAATCGGCGAGGTCGCTGTTGTTCATTGTCCTGATGTCCTCTGCTGGAAAGGGAGCGCACGGCTAACGCATGGCGAACCGCGAAAGCCATGGCCTTTGCGCGTCTTTCCACTGAATTTCACAGGCACCGAGCGATTTTAGCTCGATTTTGGGCTTGTGCCCCGCCGAATCGGCATTTTTCGGGAACCTGCAGGGCATTTGTAACTTTGTGTCGCAACCCGCGACCTTGCCCATCAAGGGGCGTGCGCGGCTGCAGCAATATGCTAGACACAGGCTTCAAGGCCATTTCGCACTTGCGAAGTAAGGGCGGGTTTCGCACTGCGTGATTCGCCTCGAAGCAGTGCCGGAATGTGCAAATTGGCGTTTTCGAGTGAGACTGTCCTTGCGCTCCAGCATCCGTAATTCGTTTCTCGCAGGCCCCGTCGTAGTCGCATTGCTCACGCTTGGCGCGTGCGGTTCGTCCGACGCTGCCAAGCCCAAGCCGACCCCGGTCGTCGGCGTGATGATCGCAAAGACAGAGCCGGTCGAACTGACCGCCGAGCTTTCCGGCCGGACCGAAGCGTCGGAGGTCGCCGAAGTGCGGCCGCAGGTTGCCGGCATCGTCATGCAGCGCCTGTTCCAGGAAGGCTCGTTCGTGCGTGCCGGGCAACCGCTCTACCAGATCGATTCCCGCCTCTATGCCGCCAGCCAGGCGCAGGCGTCCGCCTCGCTCGCCGCTGCGCAGGCCACGGTCGAGGCCAATCGCCTCAAGGCAGAACGGTTCGAGGCGCTGGCCGTGCAGGGCGGCGTCAGCAAACAGGACGCGGCAGACGCACGCGCCGCCTACAACCAGTCGCGTGCTGCCGTCGGGCAGGCCCGGGCGGCGCTCGCCTCGGCACAAGTCAACCTCGGTTTCACCCGCGTGTCTTCGCCGATCAGCGGGCGCATCGGCATCTCGATGGTCACCAAGGGTGCCCTCGTCACCAATGCGCAAGCCACGCCCATGGCCAAGGTCCAGCGGCTCGATCCGATGTACGTCAACATCAAGCAGTCGGGCGCGGATTTCATCGCCCTGCGCCGCGCGATCGAAAGCGGCAAGCTTGTGTCGGGCGCGGCCCCGGTAACCGTCATCCTGCCCGATGGCAGCACCTACCCCATCGCCGGCAAACTCAATCCCGCCGACATCGACGTCGACCCCGAAACCGGCACTATCACCGTTCGCGCCGTCGTCCCTAATCCCAAGGGCGAATTGCTTCCCGGCCTGTTCGTGCGTGCCCGCGTGGCGCAGGGCACCGTGCCAGACGGCATTCTCGTGCCCCAGGCAGCGGTCAGCCGCGATCCGCGCGGTCGCGCCAGCGTGCTTGTCGCCAATGCCAGGGACGAACTCGAAAAGCGCGAGATCGTGGCGGACAGCCCGGTCGGCCAGAACTGGCTTGTGACCTCGGGACTGAAGCCTGGCGACCGCGTCGTCGTCGAAGGCCTCATCAACGCGCGCGAGGGCCAGAAGGCCAAGGTCGTCCCGGCGGGCAGCAAGCCGAAACCCGAAGCAGGCCCGGGTGCAACCGCCAAGAGCGGCGGGAACTGATCCCGCATGATTTCCCGCTTCTTCGCGCACCGCCCGATCTTCGCATGGGTGCTGGCCATCGTGATCATGGCCGCAGGTCTGTTTGCCGTAAGCACGATGGGGGTCGAGCAGTACCCCGACATTGCCCCGCCCACCGTCTCGATCAATGCCAATTATGGCGGCGCCGATGCCGCCACGGTCGAGAATTCCGTCACCCAGATCCTCGAGCAGCAGCTCAAGGGGCTCGACGGAATGCTCTATTTCAGCTCGACCTCGTCGAACGGCTCGTCGAGCATCACCGTCACGTTTGACAAGGGCACGGACCCCGATACCGCGCAGGTCCAGGTCCAAAACGCGATCTCGCGCGCAGTCAGCCGCCTGCCCGCCGTGGTCCAGCAGCAGGGCGTCAACGTCAACAAGGCGCAGTCCGACCAGCTGATGGTCGTCTCGATCTATGACGAGAGTGGCAAAGCCACCAATTCCGACATCTCGGACTACCTCACCACCCATTTCCAGGACCCGATCTCGCGTGTCGAGGGCGTCGGCAGCGCGCAGATCTTCGGCGGTTCCTTCGCCATGCGCGTGTGGCTCGATCCGCTCAAGCTCGCCGCCGTGCAGCTCATGCCGTCCGACGTGACCGCGGCCCTGCAGGCGCAGAACACCCAGGTCGCCGCGGGCGAGATCGGCGGCAATCCCGCGCCCGAAGGCCAGCGCCTCAACGCCACGGTCACCGCCCGCTCGCGCTTCGAAACGCCCGAGCAGTTCGAGAACATCGTGGTCAAGACCAACGTCGATGGTTCGGTGGTGAAGCTCAAGGACGTCGCCCGTGTCGAGATGGGCGAGGAAAACTACGGCGCGCTCAGCCGCTTCAACGGAATGCCCGCCACCGGTATGTCGATCAGCCTCGCCTCGGGCGCGAACGCCACGCGCACCGCCGATCTGGTCAAGGAAAAGGTCGCCGAACTGGCAAAGGACCTGCCGCCGGGTTACCATACCGCCTACCCCCGTGACAGCAGCATCTTCGTCAAGCTCTCGATCGAGGAAGTGGTCTGGTCGCTGTTCGAGGCGATCGCGCTTGTCGTGATCGTGATGTTCGTTTTCCTGCAGAACTGGCGCGCCACGCTGATCCCGGCGATTGCCGTGCCGGTCGTACTGCTCGGCACCTTCGGCGTGCTCTCGCTGTTCGGCTACACGATCAACACGCTGACCATGTTCGGCGTCGTCCTTGCCATCGGCCTGCTGGTCGATGATGCCATCGTCGTCGTCGAGAACGTCGAGCGCGTGATGCACGAGGAGCACCTCGGTCCCCTCGAAGCCACCGTCAAGTCGATGGACGAGATCACCTCGGCGCTGATCGGCATCACCCTCGTGCTGACCGCCGTGTTCGTGCCGATGGCCTTCTTCGGCGGCTCGACCGGGGCGATCTATCGCCAGTTCTCGGTCACCATCGTCTCGGCAATGACCCTGTCTGTCCTCGTCGCTCTGGTCTTCACGCCCGCCCTGTGCGCCACCTTGCTGGTGCCGGTCGAGCGCGAGAAGCCCAAGGGCCGGTTCTTCTCGCGCTTCAACCGGGCCTATTCCGGGCTGGAGGAGCGCTACAAGACCCGCCTGTCCCGCACCGTCGCGCGGCCCTTCCCGTGGATGGTGGCCTTCGGCGCAATCACGGTTGCCATGGTGCTGCTCTACCTGCGCCTGCCCACCAGCTTCCTGCCCGACGAGGATCAGGGCAACATCTCGATCAACTACCAGCTTCCGGTCGGCTCCACTTCCGAGCAGACCCGCGCCGTGGCGATGTCCATTTCGGACTACATCCGCAAGACCGAGGCCGACAACATCAAGGCGGTCTTCGTGGTCATGGGGCGCGGCCAGTCCGGCTCGGCGCAGAACGCAGGGCAGGGCTTCATCCTGCTCAAGGACTGGTCCGAACGTCAGGGTGCAGATCGCTCCGCCGCCGCGATCGCAGAGCGCCTCAACGCCTATTTCCGCAAATCGCGTGAAGCGCAGATCTTCATACTCAACCCGCCGCCGATCCGCGGCCTCGGCCAATCCGCGGGGTTCGAGATGTGGATTCAGGACAGTGCCGGTGCCGGCCGCGAAGCGCTCACCGCCGCCCGCCGCCAACTGACCAGGATGGCAGGCGAGGACGAACGCCTCGCCCAGGTCCGTCTCAGCGGCCTCGAAGACACTCCGCAGCTCAAGGTCGACATCGACGACGACGCCCTGACCGCCTTCCAGATCGCCCCCGCCAGCGCCAACTCCACGCTGTCCATCGCCTGGGGCGGGTTCTACGTGAACGATTTCGTCGACCGCGGCCGCGTCAAGCGCGTCTATGTCCAGGGCGATGCCCCCTATCGCGCCAAGCCTTCCGACCTCGGCCAGTGGTTCGTGCGCAGCGCCAATGGCGAGATGGCCCCTTTCTCCGCCTTCGCCTCCTCGCGCTGGACGCAAGGGCCCGTCCGGCTCGACCGCTTCAACGGCATCGCCGCCCAGCAGTTGAGCGGCAGCGGCGCGCCCGGCGTCAGCTCGGGCGATGCGATGAAGATCATGGAGGACAACGCAGGCCAGCTCGAAGGCAACTTCACCCCTGCATGGAGCGGCCTGTCCTATCAGGAACGCGCCGCATCCAGCCAGTCCACGCTGCTCTACGCCGCCTCGATCTTCTTCATCTTCCTGTGTCTTGCCGCGCTCTATGAAAGCTGGTCGGTGCCGGTCGCGGTGCTGCTGGTGATCCCGCTGGGCATCATCGGCGCGGTCCTTGCCGTCACCTTGCGCGGCTTTGACAACGACATCTATTTTCAGGTCGCCCTGCTCACCACCATTGGCCTGTCCGCCAAGAACGCGATCCTCATCGTCGAGTTCGCCGAATTCGCCATGGCCAAGGGCGCGACTCCCGTAGCTGCAGCGCTCGAAGGCGCGCGCCTGCGCCTGCGACCGATCATCATGACCAGCGTCGCCTTCATCGCGGGCGTCGTGCCGCTGGCGCTGGCGTCCGGTGCAGGTGCCAACGGCCGCCGCGCCATCGGCACCGGCGTGCTGGGCGGCATGCTCTCGGCCACGGTGCTCGCGATCTTCCTCGTGCCGGTGTTCTTCGTCCTGGTGAAAGGCTGGCTCGCCCGCAAGCAGCCCGCCGCCAGCCCTCAGCTGCAGGGAGAACCGGCATGAACCGCCGCGCCATCATCGCCACGCTCCCCGCGCTCGCCCTTGGCGGCTGCAACCTTGCGCCGAAGTACGTGCGACCCGAAGCCCCGGTTGCCCCCACCCTGCCGCAAGGCGCGGCGTACCCGGCGCTATCCTCTACAGAAACGCAGGTCGATGCTCTCGGCTGGCGCGATTTCTTCACCGATCCGCGCCTGCAGCAGGTCATCGCCAAGGCGCTGGCCGACAACCGCAACTTGCGCGCCACGCTCGCCAACGTCGAGCGGGCGAGGGCGCTCTACCGCGTCAACCGCGCCGCCCTGTTTCCCATCGTCAACGGCTCGGCCACGCTCTCGGCTGTGCAGGGCACGCAAGGCCGCGTGACCGACAACTTCCTCGTCCAGGCAGGGTCAAGCTCCTACGAGATCGACCTGTGGGGCCGCTTGCGCAATCTCAGCGCCGCCGCTTTCCAGACCTGGGCCGCAACCGACGAGGGCCGCAAGTCCACCCAGATCGCGCTCGTCGCCGAAACCGCCAGCGCTTGGCTCTCCTATGCCGCCACGGCTGACGCCCTGCGCATCGCGCAGGAAACCGTCGCCACCCGTAAGGACACGCTCAGCCTCAACCAGCGGCGCGAAGCCAACGGCATCGGCACCAGACTCGATGTCGCCACCGCAACCTCGCAGTTGAACGCGGCCGAGACCGCCGTGGCCGATCTGCAGACCAATCTTGCACAGGCCCGCAACGCGCTCGAACTGATCACCGGCGGCCCGCTGTCCGATGATCTGCTGCCCACCACGCTCGGCACCGGCGATCAGGTGCTCGGCGCCCTGCCGGTCGGCCTGTCGTCGGAGGTGCTGCTGCGCCGTCCCGACGTGCTGTCGGCAGAGCACAGCTTGCGCGCCGCCTATGCCAACATCGGCGCGGCCCGCGCTGCGTTCTTCCCCCGTCTGTCGATAACCGGCCTGTTCGGCTTTGCCTCGCCCGGGCTGACCCGCATCTTCGAAAGCGGCGATTTCCAGAAGACCGCGAATACCGCCATCAGCCAACGCATCTTCGACGGCGGCGCCACCGCCAACAACCTTGCCGCCGCCAAGGCCTCGCGCGATGCGGCGCTCGCCACCTACGAGCGCACCATCCAGACCGCCTTCCGCGAAGTGGCAGACGCGCTTGCCCGGCGCGGCACCATCGACGAAAGCCTGCGCGCGCAGACCAGCCTCGAAGCCAACGCCGCCACCGCCTTCCGCCTCAGCAAGCTGCGCTACGAAGCGGGCGTCGCCAACTTCCTCGAACCTCTCGACGCCCAGCGCACACTCTACAACGCCCAGCAGTCGCTCATCTCGGCCCGCCTGACCAAGGCCAGCAACATGGTCGAACTCTACCGCGCCCTGGGCGGCGGACTGGTCGAAACGACGGCTACGCCGCAAAGGTAGTGCGGCCTGGGCTCGACTCCAAAGATCGCTATTTGAACCGTCACCCCGGCGAAGGCCGGGGCCCACGCGCTCTAAGCGTGACGCCGTCCCAGACCGGCAAACCACCCCGCGGCAGCAAAGGCAGGAAAGCACCCCTGCTGCGGAGGAACTCTGCCCGTCAGCGTAATGGGTCCCGGCCTTCGCCGGGACGACGCTGGACTGCGCAAGACCATACGTCACCCCGGCGAAGGCCGGGGCCCATTACGTCGCCATAGAGCGCAACCCCCGAACCTCAAAAACGCCGCAAACCTCAATAACTCCGCGGCAACCCCAGCACATGCTCCGCCAGAAATGACAGGATCAGGTTCGTGCTGATCGGCGCCACCTGATAGAGCCGCGTCTCGCGAAGCTTGCGCTCCACGTCATACTCCTCGGCAAAGCCGAAGCCGCCGTGAGTCTGCACGCAGGCATTGCCCGCTTCCCATGAGGCATCGGCGGCGAGCATCTTGGCCATGTTGGCCTCCGCCCCCATCGGCAGCCCCGCCTCGTACATCCGCGCCGCCTCGCGCACCATCAGTTCGGCCGCGCGCATGTTCGCGTAAGCTTTGGCGATGGGGAAGGCGACGCCCTGATTGGCCCCGATCGCCCGCCCGAACACCTGCCGCTCCTTGGCATAGTCGACCGAGCGCCGCGTGAACCATTTGGCATCCCCCACGCATTCCGCCGCGATCAGCACGCGCTCGGCGTTCATACCGGAAAGGATATAGCGGAAACCCTTGCCCTCTTCGCCCAGCAGGTTGGCCGCCGGAATGCGCATGTTGTCGAAGAACACTTCCGTCGTCGCATGGTTCATCATCGTGCGGATCGGGCGGATGGTGAGCGACTTGCCCACCACCTCGCGCATGTCGACGATGAACACCGAAAGCCCGTCGGTCTTCTTGGCCACCTCCTCGCGCGGCGTCGTCCTCGCCAGCAGCAGCATCAGGTCGGAATGTTCCGCCCGGCTGGTCCAGATCTTCTGGCCATTGACCACGTATTCGTCGCCCTCGCGCCGGGCGAACGTGCGCAAGCTGGTGGTGTCCGTTCCGCTGGTCGGCTCGGTCACCCCGAAGGCCTGAAGCCGCCATTCGCCGCTTGCAATCTTCGGCAGATAGGTGCGCTTCTGCTCTTCCGAACCATGGCGCAGGATCGTGCCCATAATGTACATCTGCGCGTGGCACGCCCCGCCATTGCCGCCCTCGGACTGGATCGTCTCGAGGATCGCCGCCGCCGCGCCAAGACCCAGCCCCGACCCGCCATATTCCTCGGGGATCAGCACCGAAAGCCAGCCTGCTTCAGTCAGCGCGTTGACGAACTCGGTCGGATATTCCCGCTTCTCATCCAGCTTGCGCCAGTACTCGCCCGGAAACTGCGCGCAGAGCTTGCGCACGCCTTCGCGAATTTCGCCATAGTCCTCGGCATCATAAGGAGAAAGGATCATCGCGCCGCCTCGAACACCGCAGCGATGCCCTGACCGCCGCCGATGCACATCGTCTCCAGTCCATAGCGACCCCCACGCCGCTGCAACTCCCGCGTCAGGTTGGCCAGAATGCGCCCGCCGGTCGCGCCGATGGGATGGCCCAGCGAAATGCCCGATCCATTGACGTTGAGCATGTCATGGCGGCTGTCATCGTCAGACCAGCCCCAGCCCTTGAGGCAGGCCAGCACCTGCGGCGCAAACGCCTCGTTCAGTTCGATCAGGTCGATATCGCCCCATGAAAGCCCGTTGCGCGCAAACAGCCGCTCGGTCGCAGGCACCGGGCCATAGCCCATGCGCGAAGGATCGCAGCCCGCCGCCGCCCACGAATGGAACCACGCAATCGGCTCCAGCCCAAGCTCTTCCAGCTTGTCCTCTGCCACCACCAGGCACGCCGCCGCCGCATCGTTCTGCTGGCTGGCATTGCCCGCCGTCACCACGCCCTTTTCCAGCGGCTTCAGCTTGCCGAGCGACTCCATCGTCGCATCGGCGCGATAGCCCTCGTCATGCGCGAAGGTCACCGGCTCGCCCTTCTTCTGCGGAATGCTCACCGGCACAAGTTCATCATCGAACAGCCCCTTGGCCCACGCCGCCGCAGCGCGCTGGTGGCTGCGCACGGCATAGGCGTCGCACGCCTCACGGCTGATGCCGTAGTCCTTGGCGAGGTTCTCCGCTGTCTCGATCATGCCGCTGATCACGCCATAGCGCTCGATCGGCTGGCTCATCACCCGTCCGCGCGTCAGCCGGTCATGCAGCGTCAGCGACCCAGCCCGTACACCCTTGCGCACGTCGGTGGTATAGTGCTCGACGTTCGACATCGATTCCACCCCGCCCGCCACGACCACGTCGGAAACGCCGGTCTGCACCATCATCGCCGCATTGACGATCGCCTGCAGCCCCGATCCGCAGCGCCGGTCCAGCTGATATCCGGGCACTTGCTCAGGCAGGCCCGCCAGCAGCCACGACCAGTGCGAAATGCACGGCGCTTCGCCATTGCCATAGCCTTGCGCAAAGATCACATCGTCCACCCGCGCCGGATCGATCTTCGTCCGCTCCATCAGCGCGGTCAGGATCGTCGCCCCCAGCTGCCCGGCGGTGAACGACGAAAGCGAGCCACCGAACTTGCCGACAGCAGTGCGAATTGGCGCGACAATGGCGGCTCTACGAAGGGTCATGCTCATTCCTTGTCTGAAGTGCCCACCACACCGCGGTCGATCAGCGCGGCAATCTGGCCCGAAGCCATGCCCAGCCGCTGGCTAAGCACCTCCTCGCTATGCTGCCCAAGGTAAGGTGCAGGCTGCGGATCGCCCGCCTCGCGGTCGGGGATATTGGCGAAGCTGCGCGTCGCCGGATATTCAAACCCGCTGGGATTGGCAGGCGAGGGGCCGAACAGCGGATTGTTGCCTACAAGCTCGGGGTCGCGGGCCATCTCATACATCGTGCGATAACGCTCGAACGTTGCCCCCGCCTTGGTCAGCCGCGCCGCCATTTCGGCATAGTCGAACCGCTCCGCCGCCTCCTGAAACATCGAGAACAGCCGGTGCCGATGCACGAAGCGGTGATGGTCGCTGGCAGCAAAGCTCACGCCCAGTTCCGCCTCCACTGCGGCAACGTCTTCGGTCAGCCCGAACGCCGCGACCGTAGCCGTCCACTGTTTGGGCGTCAGCGCGGCGATCATGAAGCGGTGGCCGTCACGGCTCTGAAAATCCCGCCCGAACGCGCCCCAGATGGCATTGCCGATCCGCTCGCGGTCCCCGCCGCGATAGAGCATTTCGGGCGCGGCACCTGCGTTGAACGCCGTTCCAATCGCCACGTCGCCCAGCGGCACCCGCAACTCGCTGCCCTCGCCGGTCGCATCGCGATGGCGCAGGCCTGCGAGCAGGGCGAAGGCGCAATAGGCACCAGTGATGAAGTCCCAAGCCGGCAGGATCTGGTTCACCGGCGGCGCAGATCCCGCGTCCCACTCCTCTGGCCCGGTCATCAGCGGATAGCCCGACGCGGCATTGACGGTGAAGTCCATCGCCTGCCGCCCGTCATGCCAGCCCATGATCCGCACCGAGACCAGATCGGGCCTTCCGGCCGCAATCCGCTCATGCGCCATGAAGCTCTCCACCGGCAGATTGGTGACGACCTGCCCAACCTTGCCCGCCAGCGCCACCGCCAGCTCGCGCCCTTCGCCCGTCTGAAGATCCAGCGCCACGCTCTTCTTCGCGCGATTCAGGTTCTCCCACGAAAGCGACCGCCCCTCGCGGGTCATCATGTAGCGCTTGTAGTCCAGCCCCCCGCGTCGATCATCGATCCGGATAACCTCCGCCCCCAGCTGCGCGCAGTAAAGACCCACCGTGGGCGAGGCGACGAACGAGGAAACCTCGACGATCGATAGGCCGGAAAGCAGCTGGTACATGACCTACCAAACCGCCCCTTCACGCGCAAACTCGCGCAGCAGGCTCTTGGCGATCTGCAACTGCATGATCTGGCTCGTGCCTTCGTAAATCCGCAGGATGCGCGCATCGCGGAAGAACCGCTCCGCCGGATATTCGGCAAGGTATCCCGCCCCGCCGAACACCTGCACGCAGCGGTCTACCACGCGCCCGCAGGCCTCGGAGGCGAACAGCTTGGCCGCTGCCGCCTTTCTCTGGATGTTCTCGCCCCGGTCCGCCCGCGCGCAGGCATCGCTGACCATGCATTCGGCGGCATAAAGCTCGGCCTCGCTGTCGGCCAGCATCGCCTGAATCAGCTGGAAATTGGCAATCGGCTCGCCAAACGCCTTGCGCTCGGTGGCATAGCGGATCGCGGTATCGAGCGCGCGGCGTCCCATGCCAACGCCCATCCCCGCCACCGAAAGCCGCCCGTTATCAAGGCTCTGCATCGCGATCTGGAAGCCGCGCCCTTCCTCGCCTCCGACCAGCGCCGAGCCTGGAATGTGCACGTCCTCCATGATCACGTCGGCAATGTGTGCGCCCGACTGGCCCATCTTCTTGTCGGGCTTGCCAATGGTGATCCCCGGCGTCGACATGTCGACGATGAACGCCGAGACATGCGCGTTCTTCGGCAGCGCCTCCTTGGACGTGCGCGCCATGATCAGCCCGATCTTCGCCCAGGGGCTGTTGGTGATGTAGCGCTTGGTCCCGTTGAGCCGGTAGCCGTTGCCATCACGCACCGCCGTCGTCTGCATCGCCGCGCTGTCAGAGCCTGACCCTGGCTCGGTCAGACCGAAGCAGGCGATCTCGCCGCTGGCGATGCGCGGCAGCCATTCGGCCTTCTGCTCTGCCGTACCGAAGTTCTTGATCGCACTGCCGGTCATGCCGATGTTGATCGACACGGTCGAGCGGTAGGCGGGCGAGGCATAGGCCATCTGCTTCACCGTCTCGATATACTGGCTGATGTTCATGCCAGCCCCGCCGAACTCCTCGGGAATAGTGATGCCGAACAGCCCCATTTCGCGCATCTCGTCGAGGATCTCGTCAGGAATGCGGTCGTTCGCAATGACCTCGTCCTCCGCGGGGATCAGTCGCTCGCGCACATAGCGCCGCAGCTGCTCGATGAACTGGTCGAAGATTTCGGCGTCCATACCGGGATTGGCCATTTCGAAAACTCCTCAAACCGGATCATAGGGGAATACGTGGGCCGTAACTTCATCGGCCCGCGCGAAGCTGGATTTGAACGCCGGGATCAGCTCCTCGGCAATGCTCGCCGGCGTCCAGCCCTCGAGCTTGACCATCGAGCGCGCCGGGCGCGGCTTGGAGAACAGCACGATCTCGTTCTTGCGCACCGAGAACACCTGGTTGTTCACGTCCTTCGCCGCGTCCGACGCCAGAAACGCCACCAGCGGCGCGATCTTGTCCGCGCTCATCGCCTTCATCCGCTCCACCCGCTGCTTCTGCTCGGGCGTCTCTGCGGGGATCGAGGCGGTCATCCGGCTCCACGCAAACGGCGCAACGCAGTTCGACCGCACCCCCCAGCGCGCCATGTCGAGCGCGATCGAGTGCGACAGCGCCACCAGCCCCAGCTTCGCCGCCGAATAGTTCGCCTGCCCCACGTTGCCGATCAGGCCCGAGGTCGAGGTAAAGTGGATGAAGCTGCCCGATTGCTGCTCGCGGAAATAAGGCGTCGCCGCCTTTGACACGTTGAACGCACCCGTCAGGTTCACGTCGATGACGCTCGTCCAGTCCTCGTAGGACATCTTGTGCCAGATCGTGTCGCGCAGGATGCCGGCGTTGTTGACCACCGCATCGATCCGCCCGAAGCGCTGCACGGCATCCTCGATGATCGTCGACGCACCTGCCGGATCGGCCACGCTGGCAAGGTTGGCCCAGGCCCTGCCGCCCGCAGCGATGATGTCATCCACCGTCGATTGCGCCGGACCTGCATCGCCGCCATCGCCGCCCTGCGCCACGCCCGGATCGTTGACCACGACCGCTGCCCCCTCGCGCGCGCAGAGCAGGGCAACCTCACGCCCGATCCCGCGCCCCGCGCCGGTTACCGCGACGACCTTGCCCTCGAGCATCCCGCCCATCCGAATCTCCCACATGAGGCTTGCTGGCACTCTTGTTAAGCGACCGATTAAACCATTTCAACCGCAACCGCGCCTTGTGCGAAGCAACCCTTCGAACAGGCCTTCACAATCATCTGCAATTGTGGTCAGGACGGATAACCAATCACCGCGTGATTGATCGAAGGGTTTCCGCCGATGCGCTTCAAGGGTCTCGATCTCAACCTTCTCGTCGTGTTCGACGCGCTGATGGAAACCCGCAGCGTCACCCGCGCCGCCGAACGCATCGGCCTGACCCAGCCCGCCACCAGCGCCGCCCTGCGCCGCCTGCGCGACTATTTCGGCGACGAGATCGTCGTCGCCGTGGGCAAGCGCATGCACCCCACGCCCTTTGCCGAGGGCCTGCACCCGCAGATCCAGCTCGCCCTGCGCGGCGTCGAACGCGCGATCACCACGCCCACGCGCTTCGACCCGGCAAGTTCCAACCGGCGCTTCCGCATCATCGGCTCGGACTACATCATGGTCGCCGTGCTGGTCCCGCTGATCGAGCGTTTCGCCCGCACCGCGCCCGGCGTGCGCGTCGAGATCCTCCAGCCCAACGAGCACAGCGCGGCAGAGCTCGAACAGGGCAGGGCCGACCTCCTGATCACGCCCGAGCCTTTCCTTGCCTCATGGCACCCGCACGAAGTGCTGTTTGTCGAGGAGCAGGTCGTCGTCGGCTGGTCGCAGAATCCTGTGTTCGAACGCGGGCTGACCGAGGAGGACTTCTATGCTGCAGGCCACGTGACCATCGCCTTCGGTGCGAACCGCACCCCGGCCTTTGCCGATTCCACGCTGTCCCGCCGCGGGCGCGAACGACTGGTCGAAGTCACCGTGTCGAGCTTCGCTTCGGCCCCCTGGTTCATCGAAGGCACAGCCCGCCTCGCCGTCCTCCATGAACGCCTCGTCCGCCAGATCGCCCGCCGCTTCAACCTTGCCTGGGCACCGATGCCGTTCGACTTCCCCCGGATGCACGAAATGATGCAATTCCACGAATCCCGCGCCGACGACGCCGGCCTCACATGGCTGCGCCAGCAGATGCGAGAAGTTGCGGCGGAAGCGGCTTGACGGGCGGTTCCTTGCGACGCGGTGTAGGGGACCACTTCCGCTCGTCCTGAGCTTGTCGAAGGAAGGTTGGTGGAAGTGCACTTTCACCAAGGCTGATGCTGTCGGGCAGCGATGTATAGCCATGGCGTCATCCGCCCGCTAACCTCCGGGCATGGTTGGCGCATTTACCTATCGACCGGAGTTCGAGGCGGCATTGCGCCTGTTTGCGCAAGTTAGCGAGGCGATGCAGGCGCGCGGCGTGTCACGTCCCGTCCTCGTCGGTGGTGCCGCAGCAGAATTCTGGTCGCTAAGCGCTATCAGCACCGGAGATTTCGATCTCTGCACTACCCGACAAGACATACTCGACGAGGAAATGGCGAGTGCCGGCTTCATCCGGCCTGAGGGCGCGGGAAGGATGCTCAAAGGTTGGGTTCATCCTCGTCTCAAACTTGGTTTCGAAGTTGTCGCAGAAGTCCCGATGGACGGTAACGTGGATGCCGCGCACATCCGCATGGTGCGGCCCGTCGGTGGCGAGGGGTTGTTCCGTGTAATCTCCGTCGAGGACCTGATCGCTGACCGCATGGGGCAGTATGCCTCCGGAACGGCAGCGGATCGCCTCGATCAGGCACGCATTCTGTTCAGCCTTCACCCCGATGCCGAAATGGATTACCTTGAACGCCGTATCCGCGAAGAAACCTTTGGCGATTATGGCCTCGAAGACCTCAAGCTCTGATCCTGCAGAAATCATCGACATGGCAGAGCTTGCCGTGCGTCTTGCCAAAAGGCGCGAACTGACCGGTCTGCCCGATCTTCCCCGCAACACCGGAACCCGCCGAACCCCATCCAAACGCGCCTTGCTCAAAGCGATCGAGGATCTCGGCGGCAAGTGGTGACCGGTGCCAACATCGCACCATCGCACTGACTCCCTTCCCCCTCGATGGGGGAAGGATACCGCAGCTTGCGGGCTTGCCCGCTAGCGAAGGTTGGATGGGGGTGAGATACCCGGCGAGAACCCTCCAAGCTCCGTGATCAGCACCATCGCCACCCCTTCGATGTTTCCCAGCACCTCGTTGTTCCAGAACCGCACCACGCGATAGCCTTCGCGCACAATCATGGCATCTCGGCGCGCATCCTCGGGCCCGCCATGCTGGCCGCCATCAATCTCGATCACCAACCGCGCCTTGTGGCTGGCAAAGTCGCAGATCGCGTGGGCAAGAGGAACTTGCCGACGAAACCGCCAATCCCCGAAATGCGCCCTCAACAAGCGCCACATTGCCGCCTCAGCCAACGTCGGCTCCCTGCGCATTTGCCGTGCGCGCTGGATTGCCAGTGGCGGCGGTGCCTTCTTCACGCCCGGGCGTCACCCCCATCCAACTCCGGCTAGGCAGACAAGCTGCCAAGCCTTCGTATCCTTCCCCCATCAAGGGGGAAGGGGAAGCGCAGTTGCCGCCATTCCTGCAAGACCGCCAATTACCTTCCCCCTCGATGGGGGAAGGATACCGCAGCTTGCGAGCTTGCTCGCTAGCGAAGGTTGGATGGGGGTGATGAAGGGCCCACAAGCCCCTAATGCGAAGTCCGCTTCGCCCGCTTGATCGTCCCCGAAAAGCTGAGCACGGCCTCTTCCCTGCCGTCTGCCCCAACACGCAGCACCGTGCCGCGCGCGAACACCAGACTTCCGCCTGCCCGCACGCATTCCCCGCGCGCCGTAAGCAGGTCCCCGGCCTGCGCGCCGCTGACGAATTCGCAGTTCATCGTCACCGTCACGCCGCTCACTTCATCGCCATTCGAGGCTGCGACCATGAACAGCGAGAAATCTGCAAAGGTCATCAGCGACCCGCCGTGGACGATGCCGTGGCCATTGAGGTTTTTCGCCTCGGGAATGAACCCGGTGACGATCCCGCGCTCGTCCTTCCTCACGAAGAATGGGCCAGTGCCATCCTCGAACGGGTCTTTGCCCGACCATTTCCACCAGCCGGCCCAAGGCCCTTCGCTGATCTGTTCGAAATTGCCCCGGATTGGCGATACTTCTTCAGTGCTCATGGCCGCTCTCTTAAGCGGACGATTGAACCTGTGTCGATAGCAATCAGGCCACTTCCTCACGCTCGCGCGCCATCATCCGCGTTGCCAGCGTCCGGCCCGAAATCCACGCATTCTCGACGCGCGGCCCGAGCAGCCAGTCGCCGCAGATGCCGATCTTCGACTGCACGCTCCACAGCGCGCCAAGATTGCTGCCGGTAGACATGGCATAGCGCCAGCGGTGGGCAGACGCGGTGACGGGTTCCGGCAAGCTGATCTCCAGCGCGTCCTCCAAGGCAGCCAGCAGAGCGCGCGCCACGTCCTCCACCGAATCCTCGATATGGCTGGTCGACCAGTGCGGGCTCGCCTGCACCACCCAGGTCTCCAGTCCCTTGCGGCCGGGCTTGGCGGTGTTGCGCGCAGCCCAGCTGATCAGCCCCGCCTCGCGCACTGTGTCCAGCTTGGAGGGCACACGCTCGCCAAACGCGAACATTCCGGTCCAGCAAGGCTGCGAGCGGGCGGCAAGGGCCGTGGAGGCCAGCGACAGGTCATGCAGCGCGACAATTGCCGCGGCCTGCTCCGGCGGAAGCGATACGACCACTGCGTCGAACGGCCCCGCCTGCGCCCGGTCACCGCCGGCCAGTTCTCCGCTGAGGTGCCATTGCCCCTCGCGGCGGACCAGCCCGCGCACGTGCCAGCCGAACGTCACGTCATGCTGGTCGGCCATTTCCTTGACCACCGCGTTCATCGTCGGAACGCCAACCCACGCGCCGGTTCCGGCAGCGGGCCAGGGTGCGGCAACGCCGCTGGCCGACCAGCGCGCGACTTGCGCCATGAACGCGGGATCACGCACGGTGAAGTACTGCGCGCCGTGATCGAAATGCGCTTCACCAAGCGGCGTCTGCATCCGCCGGGTAGACATGCGCCCGCCCGGGCCGCGTCCCTTGTCGAACAGCGATACAGTGTGGCCCGCACGGACAAGCTGGGCAGCACACGAGAGTCCGGACATGCCGGCCCCGACAATGGCAACTTTCATTTTCATGGGTTTGAGAGGATCAACCACGACCCATCAACGCCAGGACTTCCTTGCGGCTGCTGGCATCGTCGAGGAAGCAACCGAGCATCCGGCTGGTCACCATGCCCACGCCATGCGTCCGCACCCCGCGTCCGGTCATGCAGCCGTGCTGAGCCTCGATCACCACGGCCACGCCATGGGGCTGGAGGTTGTCCCAGATGCACTTGGCGACTTCTGCGGTCAGACGCTCCTGCACCTGCAGGCGGCTTGCATAGCCATGCAGCACACGGGCGAGCTTGGAGATGCCGACCACCCGGTCCTTGGGCAGGTAGGCGATCGACGCGGTGCCGATGATCGGCGCCATGTGGTGTTCGCAGTGGCTCTGGAACGGAATGTCCTTGAGCAGCACGACCTCGTCATAACCGCCCACTTCCTCGAACGTGCGCGAAAGGTGCAGGCCGGGGTCTTCGGCATAGCCGCGGCAGTATTCGCGCCAGGCGCGCGCCACACGCTTGGGCGTGTCGAGCAGACCTTCGCGCTCGGGCTCGTCGCCCGACCAGCGGATCAGCGTGCGGATCGCATCCTCGACATCGGCCGGGACGATGATCTTGCCATCCTCGCCGATAACGTCAGCCATGCCGGACGATGCGGCGAGGGAAGGGGAAAGGACGTTCATCTGCTTACGCGCTCCGGCTCGCAATGTTGCGGGATGCTGACCGGATGCGCCGCGACCCCCTCGGGAACAACACGGACCAAAGGGCACGGACTGGAAAGCGGCGCGAAAGCGCGTATATGTGCACCCATGTCCATAGCCGAAATGATCGCCTCCAGCCCGACGGCAGCCGTCATCAGCAATCCGCGTTTGCCGGACAACCCGATCATTGCCTGCAATGACGCGTTCGTCGAACTCACCGGATACAGCCGCGAGGAGATCATCGGTCGCAACTGCCGCTTCCTGCGCGGCCCCACCACCGAGGACGACAAGGCACGGGTCCTGCGCGAAGGCATTCACCGCAAGCAGCCGGTCATGGTCGAGATCATCAACTACAAGAAGGACGGCACCCGTTTCCGCAACGCGGTCATGGTCGCGCCGATCTTCGATGCCGATGGCGAGGTCGAGTATTTCCTCGGCTCCCAGGTCGAACTGGCCGAAGAACAGGGCGCAGCCAACGATGCGCGCCGCAACGGTGCTGCCGAGCGGGTCGAGCGCCTCAGCCGCCGCCAGAAGGAAATCCTCGTGCTCATGGCCGCAGGCAAGCTCAACAAGCAGATCGCCTACGAACTGGGCCTCAGCGAACGCACTGTGAAGATGCATCGCTCCGCCGTGCTCAAGGGTCTCGACGTCAAGACCAGTGCCGACGCCATCCGCGTCGCGATCGAAGCCGGCTTCTAACGCTCCAGTCTCTTCGCACCCTCGATCCGGAACTCGCACCACACGCCCGCCGGATCGAACGTCAGTTCCACTGCGTCGAGTCCCGGCTGCGGCATCAGCAGCTTCGTGCCGATCCCCGCGCGCGTCGGCGGGCTCACTTTCGGTCCCCCGCGCTCCGTCCATAGCAGGTAGAGCGTCGAGCTGCCCGGTCCGATGAACCAGCTCAGCTCCACATGCCCCCGCTCACCCGCCAGCGCGCCATGCTTGACCGCGTTGGTGCACAACTCGTGCAGCGCCATGATCAGCGGGATGCAGCTGTCGGTCGGCAGCAGGCAAGGCTCCCCGCTCAGCCGGATGCGCCCGTCGCGGTCGAACGGCGCGACCGTCTGGCGCGCGAGCTGCGGCAAGCGCCCTTCCGCCTCTGCCCCGATCTGCAGCAGGTCGCTCGCCGCTGCGAGACCCTCGATGCGCAGGCTGAATTCCTTGTAGAAATCCAGCGGAGAGGCTGCCTTAGGCCCGCGCGAAGCCAACGCCTGGATCAGCGTCAGCATGTTGCGCACCCGGTGACGCAATTCGCGGTTGTAGCTCTCGCGCTGGTCGCTGACCTCGCCGAGCCGCCGCATCGTCTGCCGCAGCATGCTGCCGATGAACACCGTGAACGCGCCCGAGAACACGAACAGGCCGAAGAACAGCACGCGCACCACGTTCACTTGCGAAAACCACAGCTCGCCCCCGAACAGCCGCTGCGCCAGCAAGGCCGCGATGACCGTGTAGGCCAGCGCATAGCGCAGCTCCAGCGCCAGCGAGGCGATCAGCAGGGCGGGCCAGTAGGTCACGAACGGCCGTCCCAGCGATCCGGTGTCGAGCACCGCGCGCATCACGGTCGGCACGATCAGCAGCACGGCGATCCACGCGAGCGATTGTGCTGGGGAACGCTGCGGATCGACCAGCAGACGAACAAGCTTCGCCTGCCGCGCTTCGTCCAGTCTCACGAGGCTCTCCCCTGCATCCCCAGCGGCCAGCCGCTCGGCATAGTTGGTCCGCTTTGGATAATACTAGGGTTGGAGAGAGAGCAAGTCCAAGAAAATAAAGCTGTTTCAGGGCTTCCGGGTGGACGTTAACCAATCCCCGAAACGTCAGGCGACCTCGGGAAGCGCAAACTTCGTCGGGGTGGCAAGGCGCAAGACATCCGCCAGGGCGATCACTTCCGCCACGGCATGCGCTTCTTCCGGGGTGAGCCCCGAAAAGTCGGGAAGAAAGGCCCGGCAGGTCTGCAGCAGATTGCCCGGTGAGCGCTCCAGCTCGGAACGATAGGCATCAAGCGTGCGGCACCCGTCGATCTCGCCCCAGGACAGCCCTGTGGGCGAGGGCCGCTCATGGTAGGCCCACAGTGCCTGAACTGCCCGTTCCACCGCCAGCTGGGCCTGCGTCACCACGGCCGCGCCCGACGCGCGGGCCTTCAGGCGCTGGCGATAGCGGCGCTGGCGTTCCGCGTTGGAGAGTGGTTTAGCGGCGGTCGAGAAAGGCATGCCGAATTTTTACCGATTAACCAACACGTTGCATACTCCGTTACGTTACTTAGGCCGCATTCACCGTCTTTGACCTCGATCAAGGTCAATATCGTATGTGTTGCATATGAAATTCCCCGAGAGGGCAATCCAGCCCGCCGGGAGATTCGCACCATGGGGCCTCAACCAGCCACTGCTGTCGCGCAGGAGCAGTCGCTGCGCCGCGCGATACCGCTGTTCGACGGCGCATTGGCCACGCGCGGCTTTGAACTCAACGCGATGTGCTTCTCGTTCAACGAGAAGGCCAACCGCGACGCGTTTCTTGCCGACGAGGACGCCTATTGCGCCCGCTTCCACCTCACGCCCGAGCAGCGCAAGGCCGTGGCGGACCGCGACGTGCTGGCGATGCTCGATGCCGGCGGCAACGTCTATTACCTCGCCAAGCTCGCCGGCATTTTCGGCCTTGGCGTGCAGGACCTCGGCGCCCTGCAGACCGGCATGTCGGTCGACGCGTTCAAGGCCATGCTCGTCACATGGGCCGAAAAGATCCCCACCAAGGAGAACGCATGATGGCACAGGTCATCGGAGGCTATTTCACCAGCCACGTCCCCGGCATCGGCGGCGCGATCATGCGCGGCGATCAGGACACGCCCTACTGGAAGCCGTTCTTCGAAGGGTTCCCCCCGATCCGTGAATGGCTGGCCGAGGCAAGGCCCGATGTCGCCGTCGTCTTCTCCAACGACCACGGCCTCAACTTCTTTCTCGACAAGATGCCGACTTTCGCGGTCGGTGCCGCCCCGTCCTACGACAACGCCGACGAGGGCTGGGGCCTGCCGGTCTACAAGAGCTTCACCGGCCACCCTGCGCTGTCCTGGCATGTGATCGACAGCCTCGTGCGCGACGAGTTCGACATCACCACCTGCCAGAAGATGCTGGTCGATCACGCCGTATCGATCCCGTTCGAACTGGCTTATCCGGGCGTCGAAAGCTGGCCGCTCAAGCTGATCCCGATCTCGATCAACACCGTGCAATACCCGCTGCCAAGCCCCAAGCGCTGCCTTGCGCTGGGCCGCGCCGTCCATCGCGCGCTGCAATTGTGGGCCGGTAACGAGCGTATCCTGATCTGCGGCACCGGCGGCCTCTCGCACCAGCTCGATGGCCCCCGCGCCGGTTTCATGAACCCGGACTACGACCTGTTCTGCCTCGACAACCTCGCCGCCAACCCCGATGCGCTCACCGGCCATACCGCCGAACAGGTCGCCGAACTCGCCGGCACCCAAGGCGTCGAAATCCTCAACTGGATCGCCGCGCGCGGTGCGATGGGCGATGTCCCGCTGGCGGAAGTCAGCCGCAACTACCACATCCCCATCAGCAACACCGCCGCCGCCAGTCTCTTGCTCGAACCGGCGTAGGCCATCGCCCCTTTTGAATCCTCTCCATTTTCACGAAGTGCAAATGGGCCCGCCATCCCTTCAACTCCTCCCCATTTTCACGAAGTGCAAATGGGGAGGTGGCAGCCGCGCCAGCGGCTGACGGAGGGGAAAAACTAACGCCCCCGCCGCTTGCGCACCTTGACCGGAGCCTTGCGCTTCGGCGGAGCATCCACCTTGGGCTGGATATCCGGCCATGCATCCGCCACCGCAGCCTTCACCACCATCCGCCCCTCAAGGCTCCGCGCCTCGGGATGATCGGCCAGGTACTTCGCCACCACGCTGCGCACTTCCCCCGCGCTCACGGTCTCGGGCACCTTTGGCGCCCGCTCCAGCGCCCGAAATCCGTCGAGCACGCCGATCACGTAGGAAAGACACATCGCCCGGTCGACTGGAACGCTGGTCGAACAGGTATCCTGCAACTGCTCCCCGCTCATCCACTCGGCGCGGGCAGGCGAGGCCAGCAGGCCAAGGGCAAGAAGGACGGGCAAACAACGTAGCAAGGTCGAGGCAACTCCACAGCGGTCGCTCACCTAACCCGCACAGCCCGGTTTTGATCCGGTGAGCTTCCCTCAAACCACCATTTCAAATCCTCCCCTTTTTTACGAAGTGCAAAAGGGGAGGTGGCAGCTGCGCGAGCGGTTGACGGAGGGGCCAAAACCCCATCCCCTCCGTCATTCGCTGCCGCGAATGCCACCTCCCCATTTGTGCTGCGCAAAAACAGGGAGGATCATTGGCGGTTATCGATAGAGTCGTTTCGAAAGCTGCCCGCAAGGACAGGACGCCATTGTGGACGCTGGCACCATTTCCCACACAGCCCCGCCGTCACCCCGGGCTTGACCCGGGGTCCCGCTTTCTCTTCGCGCAAGCTATCCAAGGATCGCGTCGTAAAGATCCAGCCAGTCAGGATTGCCGCGCTCGATCAGGTCGAACTTGAACGCTCTGCGCCAGCGCTTCACGCGCTTCTCGTGCGCTATGCAGTCCTCGATCCGATCACCGCGTTCTGCCCAGACCAGCCGCTTCAAACCATAGCGGGCACAGAAGTCCGATCCCCGGTCCTCGCGATGTTGGTGGATGCGCGCCGCAAGGTGCGCAGTCACGCCAACGTACATCGCGCCTCGGTAGCGATCGGCCATGATGTAGACCCAACCGCCGAGCCTTTCCCTATCCATGGCGCAAGGAGAAAGAAAGCGGGACCCCGGGTCAAGCCCGGGGTGACGGTAATGGCGCGGTTATGGTGGCGATTCTTGCTACCACCCACCCCACCCCAGACATCCACAACCCCAACCCCAAAACCTCACCGTCGCCCCGGGCTCGACCCGGGGCCCCGCTTCTTTTCGGGCCTCAGGAAACCCCCTCAGGCGTCCTGATCGTTCACCGCCAGCAGTGCCAGTTCGGTGCGGTTGTCGATGCCCAGCTTCTGGTACATCGTGTGGAGATAGACCTTCACCGTGCCTTCGCCGATCCCCAGTTCCGAACCGATGTCGCGATTGCGCAGGCCGCGGGCAACCAGTCCGGCAATCTTTCGCTCACGCGGGTTGAGCTTGGCGAGAGGGCCTTGCGTGTCGGGCCGCAGCGAAAGATCGATGGCGCGCTGCAGGAAGGTCGGCTCGATCGCCTTCTGGCCGGCGTGAACCTTCTCCAGCACTTCGACGAGACCATCTTCCGCCCCGTCCTTGGACACGATGCCCTCGACCCCTGCCCGCATCACCGAAAGCAGCTGGCGGTCATTGATCTCTGCAGTCAGCAGGACCACCGGGCGTTTGTCACCCCGTTCGCGCAGGGCTTCAAGTGCCTGTACCCCGTTCATGCCCGGCATGTTGATGTCCAGCAGCACGATTGCCGGATCATGGGTCTTGACCGCGTCGAGCGTTTCCTCGCCGCTCGCCGTGGCGGCTACCACTGCAAAACGCGTTCCCCGCAAGACGGCTTCGACACCGGCGCGGATGAAGCCGTGATCGTCTGCAACGAGAATGGGGATCATGCGAATTCTCCGGATCTGAGCGCTATTTCAAGACGGGCACCGCCGCCGCTGCTGTGTAATTCGAAACTGCCGCCGAGAGCCTCCACCCGCTCGGTGATCGAGCGCGGCCTCGGTGCGGTATCGATCGGCGGAAAACCCATGCCATCATCGGCGATGCTCAGCCGGATCTGCCCGCCTTCGTCATCCACGCGGACGGTGACCTTGCGGCACTTGCCGTGTTTGGCGGCGTTTGCAACCGCTTCGCGCACCAGCTGTCTTATCTCGTGGGAAAGCTGCACGGAAACGGGCAGCGCACGGTCGGGCAGGACCAGGGCGGTTTCGATATGCCAGTGCGCACCGGCTTCGGTGAGCAGGTCTTGCAGTTCCTCAGCGATGTCGGTTCGCCGGTCGCTCTCCTGGCCTCGACGCAGGCGTTCGATCAGCAGGCGCAACTGGCCCTGTTCGCGGCGCAGGGCGTTCTTGATCGAATCTATTTCGCCTTCGGGATCGTTGCCTTCGCGAATCCAGCGGCGTAGCGCTTCCAGCCTGAACAGGGTTCCGGCAAGAAACTGCGCGACGCTGTCGTGCAAATCACGGGCGACGGCGTGCCGCACGCCGGTTTCGGCGGCATTGCGGGCCAGCCGGGCCATTTCCTCACGGTCGAGCGCGCGGCCCAGTTCATCCGCGATTGCCCCCATCAGGCCGATGTCGTCGAAGCTCAGCGCGTCGGTGTCCCAGGCCACCAGATGGCCTGAGCCCGTCACGCTCTGCACGGAAACCATGATACCGCTGTCGGCGCCAAGAGTGCGCGCGAGGCGCGATTGCAGCTTGTCTTCGGCCCGTATGATGGTCGGGTCCTGCGCCAGATGGGTCAATATGCGCCCGCGCTGTAAATCGAACAGCGCTGCGCTGCGCGGTGCCAGCAATTCCTCGGCGAATTCCTCGGGCGAAAGCTGGCCCCTCGTCAGGGTCGATCCGTCGAGGCGGCGCAGTTCGATCCAGGGCTCCTCGCTGCTGGCAAAGGCAAAGGCCACATGTGTGGCGCCGAACGAACGTGCGACAAGCGCCAGCGCCTCATCGAACACGATATCGCGGCGCTCTCCGGGGATGCCCGAAGGTTCCGGCAGGGTAATCGTGCGCCCGCTGCCGCGTGACATGCTCAGCCAGATCAGCATCGATGACAGCAGGATCATGTAGATCGTCCTGCGGACGAACCGGAACAGGTCGATGTCGACGCCGAGCTTGTAGAGCGTGATGCCGAAGATCAGGTTGGTGCCCAGCAGCACGATCGCGGTGAGCACGGTTGCGCGCCAGTTCCAGCGAACCATCGCGGCAACCAGCAGGAACGCGGCAAAAGCCAGGAACGGGCTCTGGAACTCGGTGAAGCGGCTTTCGGTGAAATAGACCGCTGCAAGAAACATCGCGATGTCGAGGCCTTGGGCGAGGCTCGCCAGACGGAAGTCGAACCACCAGCTCCGCCAGGCCACGACCATCAGTGCGGCCGTCCACAGGGTGTAGATGCTCAGCAGTGCATAGCCGTAGGTTGCACCGCGTGCAGGAACCGAGGGATCTAGCCAGAGGGCGAGCAGAAATGCGAGCGCCAGAATGGCACGTCCCATTGCCACGACCCGCCCAGTGTTGCGTCTCGCCATGCGATTTCCCGTCATCCGACCGATTCGGTCCCCGGATGGCTTGTGCACCAGCTTGCGACCCATGAACAGCAAGTCCCATCTACACAGATGATACGATGCGGAATTAGACCGACGTTAACCAATATCTGAGGATTTGGTAACGCTTTATGAAAGACGAGTTGGAAATTTCGCCGCTTTCGGGCAAGATCGGGACAGGGGCCGTTTACCCTTTTTGTGGGGCGCGGATTGATCGGGACACGGCGAACATATGATCGTGACAGGGGAAGTATTCGATAACCCGCTGGTCGAGCTTACTGCCAAGCAGCGCGAAGTTCTCGACCTGCTGATCGAGCACAAGACCTCGAAGGAGATTTCCCGCCTTCTGGGCATCTCGCCGCACACGGTCGACCAGCGCATCATGCTCGCCCGCGCCAAGCTCGGCGTCGCCACTCGGGGGGAAGTCGCGCAGGCCTATCGGCGCCTGATGGCGACATACGAACAACCCGTATATGAAGATTCCCATATAGGTTTCCCCCCGCTTCCCGTCGCATCACCGGTCCGGGATGACGTGGATGTCGGAACGTCTGCGGCAGGGTTCGGATTTCCGGTGCACGATGCACCAGGGATCGAGAGCAGGGACCATGCCGCACTTGCCGGGGAGCCTTCTCCTTCTGGCAAGGTGGACGCAACCGCCTATCACCACGTTCTCCCGGAGATGTTCGACGGGCCGAACGGCACCTTTCTGCGGCTGGGTTACATTGGCGGCATAACGGTGTTCCTGATCCTGATCGTGCTGGGAGGGCTGAGCATGTTCGTGCAGCTGTCCACCATGCTCGATCACTGATCGCACTCTGCCCGGCCACGCATCTCCGTCCATGAACCGGATGGTCGGCGCGGGGGCGCCGCCATCCTCGAGAAAGGGGTCTGCCGTTCCAAAGACGGCGGGATGGGGTGTAATGATGAAAGCTACCGACAACACTGTTACCGTGAACTTCGGGACCGAAGCCGCCGCGCGTTCCAACGACAACGCCGTCGCCGTCCACGGCATGCGCATCACGCGGGACCTTCACCAGGCCGAAGCCGCGCTCGACGAGGCGCTGATCCGCCAGGCCAACCTGCTTGCCACCATGGTCCGCGCCCGGCGCGAGACCGCCGCAGGCCCGTTCACCGGCCATGACGCCCTGCTCCGCCTCGCCGCCAGCCAGAAAGCCGTGCTCGATGCCAGCGGCGAACTCGCCCGCGTCCACGGCAAGCTGCTCGACGTTGGCCGCGAGATGGGCTCGTTCATCGACGATTGCCCGCCTGCTGGCTCGCTCGGTGACGCAGGTCGCCCGGTCGCACTGGCCGATGCCGCGTAAGGCGCCCGACAAGCCGAGGCGCCGGCCGCCCGGGGGAGGGCGCAGGCGATGGTGCTGATATGGCTCTACCGTGCCGCCATCGTCGCCACCCTCGCCTTTGCCTTGCGCAAGGGCGAGGAGCCCGAGCGGCTCGTCTCGGGCATCATCATCGCCACCGCCACGGCTGACGCGATCAACCACGCCATGTTCGGAGACCCGGCGTTCTTCGCGCTCAACCCCGGCCACCTGGTGATCGACGGCTGGGCCCTGCTCGGCATGCTGTGGGTCGCGCTGAGGGCCAACCGCGGCTGGCCGCTCTGGGCCTGCTCGGCGCAGATCATCGTCGTCCTCGCGCACACGTCCAAGCTGATCGACCTCTCGCTCGTCCGCTACGGCTACTTCGCGATGACGCAGCTGCCCGTCGCCATCCAGACCGCGGCGCTCTTCGCAGGGACCCGCGCCCACCTCAGGCGCAAGCGGCACATCGGCCCGTACCACGCCTGGCGTCCTGCCCTGCAACCCGCCTGATCGGGCACTGCCCCGGCGTCATCACGCCACCAGGCGACATATCTCCTCCAGTTCAGGAGCCCCATATGACTGTCCGTTCCACGCGCGCCACCGCCACCGCCACGCCGCCGTCCACCGGCCGCCGCAACGGCCTGCGCCTCGTCGTCCCCGCCACGATCCGCCCCGCGCTCGACGAGGCGACGATCCAGCGCCACACCGCCTTGGCGCGCGAGCTCTACGCCAGCCGCCGCCGCCGCCACCGCTACCTCCCCGCCGAGCTGTTCGGCGAGCCGACCTGGGACATCCTGCTCGATCTCTACGTCGCCGCGCGCGAAGGCCGCCGCGTGCCGACCACCAGCGCCTGCATCGGCGCCCACGTACCGCCGACCACGGCGCTGCGCTGGCTGCGCATCCTCGAGGCGCGCGGCATGGTCGAGCGCGAGGACGATGGCCGCGATGGCCGCCGCACCTTCGTCTGCCTCAGCACCACCGGCCTTGCCGCGATGGACGCCACGCTCGCCACCTTGTGCAAGCGCGCCCTCGCCATCGCCGAGGAACTGGCCGACCCGGTCCCGGAACCCGCCGCCGACGAGGACGCCGCCGAGCCTGCCTGACAAAACCGACACCCCCGGGCCGGCCACACCGGCCGGCCCCGAGCGAACGGAGTCAGCAGAGCCCGCCCGCTTCCCCTGGCGCCCCCTCCGCTGGCTCCGTTTCCGCCTCTTCAAAACCCCGCTCTCCCTGAGCCTGTCGAAGGGCCTCATCCTCCCGCAGCGCCAGCACCCGCTCCCGCATCTCCAGCAACCGCCCGTGCAGGGACCGCCGCACTGCCTCGGCCTCCACCACATCCGCCGCCGCCCGCTCGCGCTCCCACTGCACTTTCAGCGCGTCATAGACCGGATGCCCCGGCCGCAGGTCGCCCACCCGCACCGCGCCATACTTCTCTGGCCGCCGCGCGCGCAGCAGGAACATCAGCAGCCCGGTATTGTGATGCGTCCACGTCGCCACGACCTTCCCGCGCGAGACCACCGGCCGCTCCTCCCCCGCAATCGCCCGCTCCAGCGCGCAATCCTCGAGCCGCGAATACCCCCGCTCCACCGCCGCATCCCACGCCCGCGCAAAGTCCTCCGCGCCCACCCGATGCCGCAACTTGTACAACGCCTCCACCGAAGCCCCGATGCTCAGCGCCGCCTGACTCACGATCCCCGTAGCCGCCAGCGTAGCAATAAACCGCCGCTGCTTGTCCGGCGTGATCGAATTGCGCCGAGGCGCCACATGCACAAACGGCACAAACTCGAGCGCCGACTCCTCCACCACATCCACCCGCCGAACCCGAGAAGTCCGCTTTTCCTCCCCGCCTGTCCCGGCGCAGGCCGGGAGGGGAGGGGGACCACCGAAGGTGGTGGAGGGGCACCCGCCGTTCAGCGATTCACTCCGCTCATCCTGAGCCTGTCGAAGGAAGGTGGTGGAGGGGCACCCGCCGTTCAGCGATTCACTCCGCTCATCCTGAGCCTGTCGAAGGAAGGTGGTGGAGGGGCATCCGCCGTCAAGCGATTCACCCCGCTCATCCTGAGCTCGTCGAAGGACCATCCCGCCTCACCCCACCGCTCATCCTGAGCCTGTCGAAGGGCGCAATTAACCCATACGGTTAAATGTAGGAAAGCGAAAACTTGCAAAGGGTCAGAAGGAAAGGAAAAACACGAGGGTCAAAACCCTCGCGCACCCGCGACTTAGCCTTCTCAAAAATCGACCTATGCTGCCTCAAGTAAAAGGACATCTCTCTCGCGAGCAGAAACCCAGTTAAGATCCCGGCGTGCCTGAAAGTCAATGACATTATAGTTAGAAGCTATTTCATCTCTCAGTTCGTGATAAGGCTCAGGCAGATATGACTTCAGTAGATGCTGATATAGCTTCAGAGCAGGACCTTTGTCTTGGGAACTCGCCATTGCATGGAAACGAAAGAGCTCCGTCACGTCACCGAGGCACTCACTCGAAGTTTTAATTGCAGCATCGGTGTGACCCTTTTGTAACTGCAGCTTAGACAATGCCGCACGAAGAAATCGCCGCTCTCTTGGAAACACGCAATTTTCGATTCCCCAATTGAAGCGCTTCGCTGCATACTCTGAAAATCCTGTGGCAACATCAAGCATGCCCTTTAGCGTGAAGTTCCTCCACTCATCTTCACTCTTCGGGTCATTTGTGGTTAGCAGGGCTAAGGCATCATTATATCTTTGATTATGTATATAAATGCTGGCCAAGCCATTTTTTATGAAGAGACTGTAAGGATTTTTTTCTAAAGACCTTTCGTAAATTAACCGAGACTCTGTCATGTTTCCTAGGCGGCGGAGCATGTCGGCACGCCTAAGTTGAATCCAATCATTCGAAGGAAAGTCTCGCGCTGCTTCGTCGTAAAGTGCCAGTGCCTTTGCGTAGTTACCTTTAGCTTTCTCGATACGAGCAAGGCCAGCACGTATCCCGACCACATGCTTGTTGTTACTGAGGGCTGACGTCAGCACTTCAGAGGCTTCGTCAAATTCACGTGCGTCAATCAGTGCATCCGACAGGATCCACAGACTGTCTGCCGACAGAGGTGTCATTCGGCAAAAATCTCTTGCAAGCTGGATTGCTTCAGTAATTCGACCTGACTCCCGAAGTACGCCTACTAATCCGCCAACTGAATGCGAGTTAAAGGGATATTTGGTTATTATGTCCCTATACTCTTCCTCAGCCCCTTTGAAGTTACCAGCGCGTCGATACAAGGAGGCAATACCATTCCGAGGAACGACATTGTCATCGTCCAGGTTGCACGCCGTAATGTAACCTTCCAAAGCTTCTTCGTATCTGGTTAGGTCGACCAAGGTGGCGGCTCTGCCTGCGTGCAAAGCTGCCTCATATGGGTATTGCGCTAAAGCGTCATCGTACGTTGACAAAGCCTCAGGCAGCTTTTCCATATCTCTCAGGCATTCGGCTATGCCCGCTAGGTTGTAAAAGCCACGCGGAAACTGTTCTTGCGCCTCGCGATAAGCCTGTAGGGCTTCTGGAAAATGCCCTTGGTAACGCAAAATTCGAGCGCGACCAGTCGCAGCAAAATTGCCTTGTCCGAATGTCTGGGCGAGGTCTAGGCTCTGTTGAGCCTCGATATATCGGCCAACGCGCATGAGCAGATCTGCGAATTGCGCATGAGCTAGGGCATCGTCAGGTTTGGCCTCTACGGCCTGCTGTCCCCATTCAAGCGCAAGTTCTATTACGTCTAGTTGCTTTGCCTTTTGGCTGATACTGGACAAAGACTTTGCGAGATGCTCTGGGTCGCTTGATCGCCGTTGTTCGGTCACCAGGTCTCTCGCGAAGCGACGCGCGGTATCGAAGTCCGCTGACCTTATGCGATCTACGATCGCAAGCTGCTGTTGAAGAGCGCGTTCGTACGCTTTTCTTCGGTCTGTTTCCGACAATACATCCCTGTAATCTCGTTTTTCCTCATCCTCTCGCACAAGTGTGTAATTTTCACGTGTCCGAGAGAAAGAGCTAGTCCACTGCTTGATAACTTCTCTATTGTTGTCGAGATCTCGTAGGTCTGAATATAACTGGAAAAGTGCGGTATCTATTTTGTCGGCAGCAGCAGCTAGCACGAGGGCACGAAAACTTCCTTTATCTATCGCAGCCTCAAGAAAATTCATTCTAGCGAGAGTGGATTCGAAAAATCGGTCATCTATACTGTCGAATGCGAATCGAACTTGAGAAATTAAGGGCTGAAGGCGAAGGAAGCGCTCAAAAAATGCCGTCGAGAGCGGTGAATCCCCAATTGCGTTTTTTATCGCTTGGGCATCGATGGCTGCGGGAAGTGGGGCGGAAAAAAGCTGATACTCCGCGAGAATCCCCACATCAGGGTCGAAAATTAGTTCGTCTAGCGCCTCAGCAACATCCACAAGTTCGCCGGAATCCTCGCTGGGATCCAAAAGGATTGCAAATAGCCTCACCGCCCGGTCGGCAGACCAAGCTAACTCTGCCCTATGACGTGCTTCATTTTCGTTTTTTGCAACGAATGCATTCACATCGTTGCAGCCTGCAAAATAGTAAGCGAGCTCCCGCGACCCCGCATGAAACCGTTGGCCGGTGTCAACGCGTTCAATGGTGAAGCCTGTGGCAGTTTGAATCGCTAGGAGTCCTGCTTGGCCAGATGTCAGAACCTGCACTTAGTCCTCTTCCACAATTGCGCCGAGCGCATGCAGCGACTTTTTCACGCGACTCCAGATAACCTTGTCCGCGCGCTTCGTTGGCGGAATGGCCACCACGCGCTCGATAGCCCGCGGATGCATAGCGCCATATATATGGACTTCAATAAAGTCACTATCTGAAGATTTCACCCCTTGCTCGACCAACACACTTGGAAACGCGTCGGCCGTCATTCCGGGCGCGATCCTAGGGTGAAGTTTTGCCATAGCGAGTTCGCCTCGCCTGGGCCACGACGCTCGATGGCCTGGGGGAACACTACCTGTGGGTGGCACGGGGTACTTTTCAAGGAAGGAAAAGGGATTTTCTTCAAACACGCTGGTCCTTGCGGCTATCATCTGCTCTCGAAGGGTTACGGAGTAATCGCCATACCAACTTACTCCACGACCATTGAGCGATAAGGCCGCGCAATGGATAGACTCGTGCACGCCATGCAGGTTTATGGTTCCGTCGATCCGTGCGCGATTGGAATCGTAAACGTTGTCTTCAGCTAAGCGGGATCCTGCGCGAACGGCTTTGTAATAGGTCGCCAGGGCGACATTCTGTTGGGAAACAAGGCTGTCGAGTGCGCTAAGGTTGCGCACCATCACAGCTTGCGAAGCAGAGGCCGAAGTGCCGAAGTTCTCCAACTCGTCCTTGCACCCCCGAGCTTCAGCCGCGATTTGCGCGACTCTGATACGCTCGCGCAGGGCTTCAATTTCCTCTTGCCGATTGGCAGCTCTCACATTCGGAAAACCAACGTCCCTTCCGCATCCAATACAATCGCGCGCGTCGTAAGGGATTTCCGTCTCGCAGACTTCGCAAGTCGGCGCCGTAAGTTTAATTGGCATAACACTTATCCCTCTCGGCGCTTTAAAAGGCATGTAATCAGGCAATGCCATTGCGTTCATGAAAATACTTATTTTATCTAACTGCTTCAAGGCGTTTTCATGTTCAAATCGATCATGCAGAGCAGTGATCAACACTCTCAACACCCTTGACCCCACCCCCAAACCCGCCTAAGGGCGCGTCCTTCCACAGGTGCGGCCTCGCCGTGTCCGTGGCTTGAGCTGAACATTGCCGGTGCGTCTGGGGCTCCCAGGTAATCCGTCAAAGTAACCCGGTGACGAAAGTTGCGGGTGGAGCGTTTCGGTTCGTGATTGCGTTTGGGGGAGTGGCCCAAGGGCTTAGGCTCGGCCAACCTTTCCGGTTTGCGCATTTGCGGAATCCGCATCCTTCACCTTCTGCCGAAGCGCCAGAACTACAGGTGAAGTTTTCACATGCCCACAATCAATCAGCTGGTCCGCAAGGGCCGCGAACCGCAGAAGGCCAAGTCCAAGGTCCCTGCGATGGAGCAGAACCCGCAGAAGCGCGGCGTCTGCACCCGCGTCTACACGACCACCCCGAAGAAGCCGAACTCGGCTCTCCGCAAGGTCGCCAAGATCCGCCTGACCAACAGCCGCGAAGTCATTTCGTACATTCCGGGTGAAGGCCACAACCTGCAGGAGCACTCGGTCGTGCTCATCCGCGGCGGCCGCGTTCGCGACCTTCCCGGCGTTCGCTACCACGTCCTGCGCGGCGTGCTCGATACGCAGGGCGTCAAGGACCGCAAGCAGTCCCGCTCGAAGTACGGCGCCAAGCGTCCGAAGTAAGGTTTAGCGAGGCCCGGCTGCGGCCCGCTCCCCCTCCCGGCTACCTTTGCGAAGGTAGCATCTGGGTGGCCGGGAGGGGGAGCGGGCCGGAGCCGCAAGGTGGACCCGGATGGGGCCACCGCACTCCGAAGGAGTATAGAGTATGTCACGTCGTCGTCGTCCGGAAAAGCGGGTCATCCTGCCCGACCCGAAGTTCGGTGATCAGGTTCTGTCGAAGTTCATGAACAACCTCATGCTCGATGGCAAGAAGTCGGTTGCCGAAAGCATCGTCTATGGCGCTCTCGAAACCATGCAGACGCGTGCGAAGGCGGACCCGGTCCAGCTGTTCCACGATGCGCTGAACAACGTCCGTCCGCAGATCGAAGTGCGCTCGCGCCGCGTCGGTGGTGCGACCTATCAGGTCCCGGTCGAGGTTCGCCCCGAGCGTGCCCAGGCGCTCGCCATCCGCTGGCTGATCACGGCTGCGCGCAACCGTTCGGAAACGACGATGGCCGCGCGCCTCTCGGCCGAGCTGCTCGATGCTGCCAACAACCGTGGCAACGCCGTCAAGAAGCGTGAAGACACCCACCGCATGGCCGACGCCAACCGCGCGTTCAGCCACTACCGCTGGTAATCACTGGCGGTATTTGCGGCCGTCTTTAAACGGTCACAATGGTAACCATATGGGCGGGACCTGTCCGGTCCCCCCATACTCCCAAGGAATAGCACCATGGCACGCAGCCATCCGCTCGAGCGCTATCGCAATTTCGGCATCATGGCGCACATCGACGCCGGCAAGACGACGACGACCGAGCGCATCCTCTACTACACCGGCAAGTCCTACAAAATCGGCGAAGTCCATGACGGCGCCGCCACGATGGACTGGATGGAGCAGGAGCAGGAGCGCGGCATCACGATCACGTCGGCCGCCACGACCTGCTTCTGGAACGACCACCGCCTGAACATCATCGACACCCCCGGCCACGTCGACTTCACCATCGAAGTCGAGCGTAGCTTGCGCGTGTTGGACGGCGCTGTCGCCGCCTTCGACGGCGTCGCCGGCGTCGAACCCCAGTCGGAAACCGTCTGGCGCCAGGCCGACAAGTACAACGTCCCCCGCATGTGCTTCATCAACAAGCTCGACCGCACCGGCGCGAACTTCAAGTACTGCGTGCAGACGATCATCGACCGCCTCGGCGCGAAGCCGGCGGTGCTGTATCTGCCGATCGGTGCCGAGAGCGATTTCAAGGGCCTCGTCGACCTCGTCGAACAGCGTGCGATCATCTGGAAGGATGAATCGCTCGGCGCCGAGTTCTTCTACGAAGAGATCCCGGCCGACATGGCTGACGAAGCCGCCGAGTATCGCAACAACCTCATCGAACTCGCCGTCGAGCAGGACGACGAGGCGATGGAAGCGTATCTTGAAGGCAACGAGCCTGACGTGGCGACGCTGAAGGCGCTTATCCGCAAGGGTACGCTCGGCCAGGCCTTCGTGCCGGTGCTGTGCGGTTCGGCGTTCAAGAACAAGGGCGTCCAGTGCCTGCTCGACGCAGTGGTGGACTACCTGCCTTCGCCGATCGACATCGAAGACGTGCAGGGTATCAACCCCGACACGGACGAGCCGGACAGCCGTCCGACCGCTGACGATGCACCGTTCTCGGCGCTGGCGTTCAAGATCATGAACGACCCGTTCGTCGGCTCGCTGACCTTCACCCGCATCTACTCGGGCACGCTGACCAAGGGCACGTACCTGAACTCGGTGAAGGACAAGAAGGAGAAGGTCGGCCGCATGCTGCTGATGCACTCCAACAACCGTGAAGACATCGATGCAGCCTATGCCGGCGACATCGTTGCCATCGCGGGTCTGAAGGAGACGACCACGGGCGACACCCTGTGCTCGGAAAAGCACCCGATCATCCTCGAGCGCATGGAATTCCCCGAGCCGGTCATCGAACTGTCGGTGGAACCCAAGACCAAGGCCGACCAGGAGAAGATGGGCATCGCGCTCAACCGTCTCTCGGCCGAGGACCCTTCGTTCCGCGTTTCGACCGACCACGAATCGGGCCAGACGATCATCAAGGGCATGGGCGAACTTCACCTCGAAATCCTTGTCGACCGCATGAAGCGCGAGTTCAAGGTCGAGGCGAACGTCGGTGCGCCGCAGGTGGCCTACCGCGAATACCTCGCCAAGCCGATCGATCTTGACCACACCCACAAGAAGCAGTCGGGCGGCACCGGCCAGTTCGGCCGCGTCAAGGTCAAGGTCACGCCGGGCGAGCGTGGTTCGGGCTTCGTCTTCAAGGACGAAATCAAGGGCGGTAACATTCCGAAGGAATACATCCCCGCGATCGAAAAGGGCTTCCGCGAAACCGCGCTGACGGGCTCGCTGATCGGCTTCCCGATCATCGACTTCGAAGTCCTGCTTTATGACGGTGCGTACCACGACGTCGACTCGTCGGCCCTGGCCTTCGAAATCTGCGCCCGCGGTGCCATGCGCGAAGCCGCCCAGAAGGCCGGCATCAAGCTGCTCGAGCCGATCATGAAGGTCGAAGTGATCACGCCGGACGAATATCTCGGCGACGTGATCGGCGACATCAACTCCCGTCGTGGCCAGATCCAGGGCACCGACAGCCGCGGCAATGCCCAGGCCGTCGTGGCAATGGTGCCTCTGGCAAACATGTTCGGCTACGTGAACCAGCTCCGCTCGTTCACCCAGGGCCGTGCAAACTACTCGATGTTCTTCGACCACTACGACGAGGTCCCGGCGAACGTCGCGACCGAGCTCAAGGCGAAGCTTGCATAAGAGCACGGATAGCATTAGGGGCGGCGCTCGATTCAGCGGGTGCCGTCCATTTCCCGCAGTATCTGCACACATTGAAAAGAAGGTTTGAACAATGGCCAAGGCTAAGTTTGAGCGGACCAAGCCGCACTGCAACATCGGCACCATCGGTCACGTCGACCACGGCAAGACCACGCTGACCGCCGCAATCACCAAGGTTCTCGCAGAGACCGGTGGCGCGACGTTCACGGACTACGCGAACATCGACAAGGCTCCCGAAGAGCGCGAGCGCGGCATCACCATCTCGACCGCACACGTCGAGTACGAAACCGCCAACCGTCACTACGCGCACGTCGACTGCCCGGGTCACGCTGACTACGTGAAGAACATGATCACCGGTGCTGCCCAGATGGACGGCGCGATCCTGGTCGTGAACGCTGCTGACGGCCCGATGCCGCAGACCCGCGAACACATCCTGCTCGCCCGCCAGGTCGGCGTGCCTGCTCTGGTCGTGTACATGAACAAGGTCGACCAGGTTGACGACGAGGAAATCCTCGAGCTCGTCGAACTCGAAGTTCGCGAACTGCTGTCGTCGTACGACTTCCCGGGCGACGATATTCCGATCGTCAAGGGTTCGGCTCTGGCCGCTCTCGAAGGCCGTGACGACAACATCGGTCGCGACTCGATCAACGCGCTGATGGAAGCGGTCGACAGCTACATCCCGCAGCCGCCGCGTCCGACCGACAAGCCGTTCCTGATGCCGGTCGAAGACGTGTTCTCGATCTCGGGTCGTGGCACCGTGGTGACCGGCCGTATCGAAACCGGTATCGTCAAGGTTGGCGAAGAAGTCGAAATCGTGGGTCTGAAGGACACCATGAAGACGACCGTGACCGGCGTCGAAATGTTCCGCAAGCTGCTCGATCAGGGTGAAGCCGGCGACAACGTCGGCGCGCTGATCCGTGGCATCAAGCGTGAAGAAGTCGAGCGTGGCCAGGTTCTCTGCAAGCCCGGTTCGGTCAAGCCGCACACCGAGTTCTCGGCTGAGGTCTACGTGCTGTCGAAGGACGAAGGTGGCCGTCACACGCCGTTCTTCGCCAACTACCGCCCGCAGTTCTACTTCCGCACCACCGACGTGACCGGCGAAGTGATCCTTCCCGAGGGCACCGAGATGGTCATGCCGGGCGACAACGTCACTCTGGCTGTCAAGCTGATCGCTCCGATCGCGATGGATCCGGGTCTGCGCTTCGCAATTCGCGAAGGCGGCCGTACCGTCGGTTCGGGGGTTGTCAGCACGATCACGAAGTAATATAGGCCGCGCACCGGCGGGGAGATTCGCTCTTCCCGCCGGTCGGTTTTTTACTGACTGATCGCTTTTAGGCAGTCGGCCCGCTCTCCCCGAGCTTCAGGAAATGGGGTGGGGTAGAGGGCAGGTTGACTGACCTTTTTTGTTTTTGCTCTTTCGCATCGGTAAACGGACATGGACGCCCAGAATATCCGCATTCGCCTCAAGGCCTTTGATCATCGTGTGCTCGACCAGGCCACTGGAGAAATTGCAGATACCGCCCGCCGCACCGGCGCGCTGATCCGGGGTCCCATTCCGCTCCCGACGCGCATCGAGAAGTTCACCGTGAACCGCGGTCCGCACATCGACAAGAAGTCGCGTGAGCAGTTCGAGGTCCGTACCTACAAGCGCCTTCTCGACATCGTGCAGCCCAATGCGGCCACTGTCGACGCGCTGATGAAGCTGGACCTCGCGGCCGGCGTGAACGTCGAGATCAAGCTGGCCTGAGGCCGCTGATCGAGCGGCCTGCGAAAGCAGTCGCCAGCTCCGGTCGGGTCGTCCGCAACGACCCAGAATTTCTGGTCGGACTTGTTCGGCCAAGCCTTCATTTCGGTGAAGGGCCAGAGTTTCCGGGGTAACAAAAGCCTCGTTGACAATGGGATACCTCCGGCGCCGCCCTTACGGGCACAGCCGGGCAAGCGTCCCCCGATTGCTTCTGCCAAGGCAGGGGCACTCAGCCCGGTCGGGGGCGCGCTTCACATACGGGCTGAACACGCATGTCGGGATGGGCCCGGCATGCCTCTGTTATGGAGTATGGATCATGCGCACCGGCGTGATCGCGAAGAAGGTGGGGATGACCCGCCTTTTCCAGGAAGATGGTCGGCACGTGCCGGTCACTGTCCTGTCGCTAGAAAATTGCCAGGTGGTTTCGGTTCGCACTGAAGACCGTGACGGTTACGTCGCGGTTCAGCTCGGTGCTGGCCAAGCCAAGCAGAAGAACGTTGCCAAGCCGCAGCGCGAGCATTTTGCCAAGGCAGAAGTTCCGCTGAAGATGGAAGTCGCCGAGTTCCGCGTTGCAGAAGACGCGCTGCTCGATGTCGGCTCGACCATCGCCGCTTCGCACTTCGTCCCCGGCCAGTATGTCGACATCACCGGCAACACCCAGGGCAAGGGCTTCCAGGGCGCTATGAAGCGCTGGGGCTTCGGCGGTATGCGCGCCACCCACGGTGTCTCGATCTCGCACCGTGCTCACGGTTCGACGGGTAACCGCCAGGATCCGGGTCGCGTTTTCAAGAACAAGAAGATGGCCGGCCACATGGGCGACCGTCAGCGCACGCAGCAGAACCTCGAAGTCGTCCGCACCGACGACGAGCGTGGCCTGATCTTCGTGAAGGGCTCGGTGCCCGGTTCGAAGAACGCATGGCTCCTCGTGCGCGACGCCGTGAAGGTCTCGCGTCACGCTGAAGCGCCCTATCCCGCCGGCCTCAAGCAGGCCGCCAACAGCAATGACTCGGCAGCTGCCGACACCCCGGCGGAAACCGTCGCGGCTGTCGAAGCCACCGAAGGTCAGGAGGGCTAAGTCGTGAAGGTTCAGATCCTCAATCTCGACGGCACTGCCGGCAAGGGCGAAGTCGAACTGTCGGAAGCCGTGTTCGGCGTCGAGCCCCGCGCAGACATCCTGCACCGCGTTGTCACCTGGCAGCTCGAAAAGCGTCGCGGCACTGCCCGCAAGGCGCGCGAGCGTTCGGACGTTGCCCGCACCGGCAAGAAGTTCGGCAATCAGAAGGGCGGCGGTACGGCTCGTCACGGCGATCGCGCAGCTCCGATCTTCATCGGCGGCGGCAAGGCCCATGGTCCTCGCGTTCGTGACTTCAACCCTTCGCTGAACAAGAAGGTTCGTGCGCTCGGTCTGAAGATGGCGCTGTCTTCCAAGGCCAAGGCTGGTCTGGTGATTGTCGACAACCTCGACATCGAAGCCAAGACCAAGGCTCTGGTTGCAGAACTCGGCAAGGCCAACTGGGGCCGCAAGGTTCTGGTGATCGACGGCGATGCGGTGAACGACAACTTCGCCAAGGCTGCCCGCAACATCGTCGGCGTCAACGTGCTGCCCGCGATCGGTGCGAACGTCTACGACATCCTGAAGCATGACACGCTGGTGCTGACGCGCTCTGCTGTCGAAAAGCTGGAGGCGCGTTTCAATGGCTAACGCAATCGACACGCGTCACTATGACGTGATCGTGGCTCCCCACATCACCGAAAAGGCAACGCTGCTGAGCGAAAACAACGCCGTGGTCTTCAAGGTTGCCGAAAAGGCGACCAAGCCGGAGATCAAGGCAGCGGTCGAAGCCCTGTTCAACGTCAAGGTCACCAAGGTGAACACCCTGACGCAGAAGGGCAAGACCAAGCGCTGGAAGGGCAAGCCCTACAAGCGCTCCGACGTCAAGAAGGCTGTCGTGACCCTGGCCGCAGGCCAGTCGATCGACGTCACCAGCGGGATCTGAGGCTAGACCATGGCACTCAAGAGCTACAATCCGACCAGCCCCGCCCGGCGCGGCCTGATCCTCGTCGACAAGTCGTCGCTGTGGAAGGGCAAGCCGGTCAAGGCGCTGACCGAAGGCAAGTCGAAGACCGGCGGCCGCAACAACAAGGGCCATGTCACTTCGCGCGGCATCGCCGGTGGTCACAAGCAGAAGTACCGCTTCATCGACTTCAAGCGTCGCAAGTGGGACATGCCGGCTACCGTCGAGCGTCTGGAGTATGACCCCAACCGCACCGCGTTCATCGCTCTCATCAAGTATGAGGACGGCGAGCAGACCTACATCATCGCTCCGCAGCGTCTGGCTGTCGGCGATGTGGTCGTCGCTGGCGAGAAGACCGACGTGAAGCCGGGCAATGCCATGCTTCTGTCGCAGATGCCGATCGGCACCATCATTCACAACGTGGAGATGAAGCCGGGCAAGGGCGGGCAGATCGCACGTTCGGCAGGCACCTATGTCCAGCTCGTCGGTCGTGACCGCGGTATGGTCATCGTTCGCCTGAACTCGGGCGAGCAGCGCTACCTGCGCGGTGACTGCATGGGCACCGTCGGTGCCGTGTCGAACCCGGACAACGCGAACACGAACCTTGCAAAGGCCGGTCGCAACCGCTGGCTCGGCAAGCGTCCGCTGACTCGCGGTGTTGCCAAGAACCCGGTCGACCACCCGCACGGTGGTGGTGAAGGCCGTACTTCGGGTGGCCGTCATCCTGTGACTCCGTGGGGCAAGCCGACCAAGGGCGCCCGCACCCGTCACAACAAGTCGACGGACAAGATGATCATTCGTTCGCGCCACGCGAAGAAGAAGAGGTAAGACCACATGGCACGTTCCGTCTGGAAGGGCCCCTTCGTCGAGCTGCACCTCCTGAAGAAGGCAGAAGCCGCTCAGGATGCAGGCAGCCGCGCTGGCCCGATCAAGACCTGGTCGCGTCGTTCGACCATTATTCCGCAGTTCGTTGGCCTGACGTTCAACGTCTACAACGGGCACAAGTTCATCCCCGTCTCCGTCTCGGAAGAGATGGTCGGCCACAAGCTTGGTGAATTTGCGCCCACGCGCACGTTCCCGGGTCACGCCGCTGACAAGAAGGGCAAGCGCTGATGAGCAAGCCTAAGGCACCCCGTCGCGTTGGCGACAAGGAAGCGCTGTCGGTCGGCACGCAGATCCGTGGTTCGGCGCAGAAGCTGAACCTCGTGGCTGCGCTGATCCGCGGTCGCAAGGCCGAAGAGGCCATGAACATCCTGGCCTTCTCCAAGAAGGGCATGGCGGTTGACGCTCGCAAGGTTCTCGCTTCGGCGATCGCCAACGCGGAAAACAACCACAACCTCGACGTCGACGCTCTGGTCGTGGCGGAAGCCTCGGTCGGCAAGTCGATCACGATGAAGCGCTTCCACACCCGTGGTCGCGGCAAGTCGACCCGCATCCTGAAGCCGTTCAGCCGGCTCCGGATCGTGGTCCGCGAAGTTGAGGAGGCCTGATCATGGGTCATAAATCGAACCCCATCGGTCTGCGCCTGCAGATCAACCGCACCTGGGACAGCCGCTGGTACGCGGAAGGTCGCAACTATGCGCAGATGCTCAAGGAAGACCTTGAGATCCGCAAGTTCATCGTCACGAGCCTGCCGCAGGCGGCGATCTCGAAGGTGGTGATCGAGCGTCCTGCCAAGCTGTGCCGCGTGTCGATCTATGCCGCCCGTCCGGGCGTCATCATCGGCAAGAAGGGCGCTGATATCGAGAAGCTTCGTTCGAAGCTTGCCGCGATGACCAGCAGCGACGTGAAGCTGAACATCGTCGAAATCCGCAAGCCGGAAATCGACAGCAAGCTCGTTGCCCAGGGCATCGCCGACCAGCTGGTCCGCCGCGTTGCCTTCCGTCGTGCGATGAAGCGCGCCGTGCAGTCCGCTCTGCGTCTTGGAGCCGAAGGCATCAAGATCACCTGCGGTGGCCGTCTCGGTGGTGCGGAAATCGCCCGCGTCGAATGGTATCGCGAAGGTCGCGTTCCGCTGCACACGCTGCGCGCGAACATTGACTATGCCGAAGCCGAGGCGCTGACCGCTTATGGCATCATCGGCATCAAGACCTGGATCTTCAAGGGTGAGATCCTCGGTCACGATCCGATGGCCCAGGACCGACTGATGATGGAAGCTCAGACTTCCGGCGTCCGTCCGGCTCGTTGATCCTCGAGGTTAGAGAAGCACCATGCTGCAACCGAAGAAGACCAAGTTCCGCAAGACCTTCAAGGGCCGCATCCACGGCCTTGCGAAGGGTGGCACGGACCTGAACTTCGGCTCCTACGGCCTCAAGGCCCTGGAACCGGAACGCGTCACCGCCCGCCAGATCGAAGCGGCCCGCCGCGCGATCACGCGCCACATCCGCCGTCAGGGCCGTCTGTGGATCCGCGTGTTCCCCGACGTGCCGGTTTCGAAGAAGCCCGCCGAAGTCCGCCAGGGCAAGGGCAAGGGTTCGATCGAATACTGGGCAGCCCGCGTGAAGCCGGGCCGCATCCTGTTCGAACTGGACGGCGTCCCCGGCCCGCTCGCGGCCGAGGCTTTCAGCCGCGCCGCGATGAAGCTGCCGATCAAGACGAAGGTCGTTGCCCGCCTGGGTGACACTTCGCACCTTGGCGGCGAGTGATTGGGAGTCGAATGATGGCCAAGATCGAAGACCTTCGCGCCAAGAGCGACGACCAGCTGAACGCTGAACTCGCCGAGCTGAAGCGCGAGCAGTTCAACCTGCGTTTCCAGGGCGCGACGAACCAGCTTGAGCGCCCCGCGCGCATCAAGGAAGTCCGTCGCGACATCGCGCGCATCAAGACGCTGCAGACTGAGCGTTCTCAGTCGGCCCAGGCGTAAGGAAGCTACTATGCCCAAGCGTATTCTGGTCGGAACCATCGTTTCCGACAAGACCGACAAGACCGTGGTCGTGAAGGTCGAGCGCAAGGTGAAGCACCCGCTCTACGGGAAGATCATCCGCCGCTCGAAGAAGTATCACGCCCATGACGAGGCGAATGCCTTCAAGACCGGCGAGACCGTGCGCATCGAAGAGACCGCGCCGATCTCGAAGCTGAAGACGTGGAAGGTCATCGACCGCGTCACGGCCGGCAAGGGCACCGCGATCGAAGCGGACGTCTGATAGTCGTCAGTCAAGTTAGGGGTTGCTTCGCGGCACCAGTCGTGTAGCGGCCCCGGCTACTGTTTTGGAACTGCCGGACTGGTTCTGGCAAGCCAGTGAGAAGGAACCGGATCAATGATCCAGATGCAATCCAATCTCGACGTGGCGGACAACAGCGGCGCAAAGCGCGTCCAGTGCATCAAGGTGCTGGGTGGCTCTAAGCGTCGGTTCGCAAGCGTCGGCGACATCATCGTGGTGTCGGTCAAGGAAGCGCAGCCGCGTGCCCGCGTCAAGAAGGGCGACGTGCACCGTGCGGTTATCGTGCGCACCAAGAAGGATGTCCGCCGTGCAGACGGTTCGGTCATCCGTTTTGACGGCAACGCTGCCGTGCTCGTCGGCAAGAACGAAGAGCCCATTGGCACGCGTATCTTCGGACCCGTCGTTCGCGAACTGCGCGGCAAGGGCTTCATGAAGATCATCTCGCTCGCGCCGGAGGTGCTGTAATGGCTGCCGCGAAGATCAAGAAGGGCGATACCGTCGTCGTTCGTTCGGGCAAGGACAAGGGCCGTACCGGCACCGTTCTTCAGGTCCTTCCGAAGGATGAGAAGGTCGTCGTGCAGGGCGTGAACATCGCTGCCCGTCACCGCAAGCCGAGCCAGCAGAACCCGCAGGGTGGCATCGATCGCTTCGAAGCGCCGATGCACATCTCGAAGGTTTCGGTTGCCGACAAGGATGGCAAGCCCACCCGCGTCCGCTTTGAAACCAAGGACGGCAAGAAGGTCCGCGTGGCCGTGAAGTCCGGGGAGACGATCGATGGCTGACAAGTATACGCCGCGTCTGCGGTCGAAGTATGACGCCGAGATCGCTGCCGCGATGCAGGCCAAGTTCGGCTACAAGAACGCGATGGAAATCCCGCGCATCGAAAAGATCACGCTCAACATGGGCGTGGGCGAAGCGAGCCAGGACAAGAAGAAGGTCACGACCGCAGCTGCCGAAATGGAGCGCATCGCCGGCCAGAAGCCCGTCATCACCAAGGCGAAGAAGTCGATCGCGCAGTTCAAGCTGCGTGAAGGCATGCCGATCGGTTGCAAGGTTACCCTGCGCCGCGAACGCATGTACGAATTCCTCGACCGCCTCATCACCATCGCAATGCCCCGCATCCGCGACTTTCGTGGTCTGAACCCGAAGTCGTTCGACGGTCGCGGCAACTACGCGATGGGTCTGAAGGAGCAGATCATCTTCCCGGAGATCAGCTACGACCAGATCGAGAAGGTGCGTGGCATGGACATCATCGTCACCACGACCGCGAAGACGGACGACGAAGCGCGCGAGCTGCTCCGCCTGTTCGGTTTCCCGTTCCCGCAGGAAGCTGCTGAAGAGCAGCAGGCCGCGTGATCCAGAATTGAAGAAGAGAGCTTAAGTCCATGGCGAAACTGAGTTCCATCAACAAGAACGAGAAGCGCAAGAAGCTCGTTCAGAAGTTTGCGGCGAAGTATGCTGCGCTCAAGGCTACGGCTGACGACCAGTCGCTCGACGAAACCGAGCGCCTGATTGCCCGCCTCAAGATGGCCGAGCTTCCGCGCAACGCGAACCCGACCCGGGTGCGCAACCGCTGCGCAACGACCGGCCGCCCGCGTGGCTACTATCGCAAGTTCGGCCTGTGCCGCATCGAGCTGCGGGACAAGGGCAACAAGGGCCTTATCCCCGGCCTGACCAAGTCGAGCTGGTAAGGATCATCCGATGGCTATGACCGACCCCTTGGGTGATATGCTCACCCGCATCCGCAACGGCCAGCAGGCAAAGAAGGACTCGGTCCTTTCGCCCGCCTCAAAGCTGCGTGCGCACGTGCTCGAAGTCCTTCAGCGTGAAGGCTACATCCGCGGTTTCTCGGAGGACGCCACCGGCGCCCACCCGCAGCTGCGCATCGAGCTCAAGTATTTCGAAGGCCAGCCTGCGATCAAGCATGTTGCCCGTGTCTCCAAGCCTGGCCGCCGCGTCTACTCGGGTTCCAAGGAACTCCCGGTGATCCGCAACGGTCTTGGCATCACCATCGTCTCGACGCCCAAGGGCGTGCTTTCGGATGCCGAAGCACGCGCTGCCAACGTCGGTGGCGAAGTGCTTGCGGAGGTGTTCTGATGAGCCGCATCGGCAAGAAGCCGGTGGCGATCCCCGGTGGCGTCACTGCGAACATCGCAGATGGCGTGCTGACCGTGAAGGGCCCGAAGGGCACCCTGACGCTCACGCTCCGTGACGAGATCAGCTACACCGTCGACGGCGACACGATCCTCGTGAAGCCGGCGAACGACACCAAGGCTGCGCGTGCCTTCTGGGGCATGCAGCGCACCCTCGTCGACAACCTCGTGACTGGCGTTACGCAGGGCTACACCAAGGTTCTTGAAATCACCGGCGTCGGCTATCGTGCCAACGCTCAGGGCAAGAACCTGAAGCTGCAGCTCGGCTACAGCCACGACGTCGATTTCCCGGTGCCGGAAGGCATCGAGATCAAGACCCCTGACAACACCACGGTGGAAATCTCGGGCATCGACAAGCAGAAGGTCGGCCAGGTCGCCGCAGAGATCCGTCGCTGGCGCAAGCCCGAGCCTTACAAGGGCAAGGGCATCAAGTACCGCGGCGAGTTTATCTTCCGCAAGGAAGGGAAGAAGAAGTAATGGCAAAGCTGTCTCTCTTCGCACGCCGCCGCCGTCGCGTCCGCACGGCGCTCAAGGCTCGTTCGGGCGGTCGTCCTCGCCTGTCGGTGCATCGCTCCGGCCGTCACATCTACGTCCAGATCATCGACGACGCAGCGGGCAAGACGCTCGCTGCCGCCTCGACGCTGGTCAAGGGCCAGAAGTCGATCGGCGCGAACGTCGATGCCGCCACCAAGGTTGGTACCGAGATCGCCGAGAAGGCCAAGGCTGCCGGCATCACCACCGTCGTGTTCGATCGCGGCGGGTTCCTGTTCCATGGCCGCGTCAAGGCGCTGGCTGACGCTGCCCGCGCAGGCGGGCTGGAGTTCTGACGATGGCTGACGAAACCAACCTGGAAGTCGCCGCCCCGGTCGAATCGACCGGCGGTGAGCAGCGCGAAGGTCGCGGTCGTGGCCGCGGCCGTGGCGGAAATGATCGTGGTGGCGAACGTGGCGGCCGTGGCCGTCGCGATGACCGTCGCGGTCGTGGCAACAACGACGAGGAAGGTGGCGAGGAGCTGATCGAAAAGCTCGTCCACATCAACCGCGTCTCCAAGACCGTCAAGGGCGGCAAGCGCTTCGGCTTTGCAGCACTCGTCGTGGTCGGCGACGGCAAGGGCCGTGCAGGCTTCGGCAAGGGCAAGGCTCGCGAAGTGCCTGAAGCGATCACCAAGGCCACTGCCGCTGCAAAGCGCGCCATGGTCCGCGTGCCGCTGAAGGAAGGCCGCACCCTGCACCACGACGGCAAGGGCCGTTTCGGTGCCGGCAAGGTCAACGTCCGTTCGGCTCCGGCCGGTACCGGCATCATCGCCGGCGGTCCGATGCGCGCTGTCTTCGAGAGCCTCGGCGTTGCCGACGTGGTGACCAAGTCGGTCGGCACCTCGAACCCCTACAACATGATCCGCGCCACCTTCGACGCGCTGACCGACCAGACTTCGCCGAAGTCGGTTGCCCAGCGTCGTGGCAAGAAGGTTGCTGATCTCCTCGGCCGTGGTGGCGCTTCGCAGGTCGAAGCCGAAGCCGCTGCCGAAGCCATCGCGGAGTAATCGGTCATGGCTACCATCAAGATCAAGCAGATCGGTTCGCCGATCCGTCGCCCTGAAGCCCAGAAGAAGATTCTGGTCGGCCTGGGCCTGGGCAAGATGCACCGCGTTGTCGAGCTGGAAGACACGGCCGAAGTGCGTGGCGCCATTGCCAAGCTTCCCCACATGGTGGCCGTGGTCGACTGACCACTGCTCCCGTTGCGGGTTACAGGGACACCCCGGCCATGTGCCGGGGTTTTCCATTGGGGCTACGGGGCATGGGTTCCGCTGGTCCTGCGAGGGGGTGACAAGCCGGGCCTGATGGTCTAGGCGGCGCCCTTTCCGAAGCGCGTCTCAAAGCGAAAGCGAGTGCAGAACATGAAGCTCAACGAACTCAACGACAACTATGGCGCCCGCAAGGGCCGCATGCGCGTGGGCCGCGGTATCGGCTCGGGCAAGGGCAAGACTGCCGGTCGCGGCCAGAAGGGTGCCAAGGCACGTTCGGGCGTCAGCGTGAACGGCTTCGAAGGCGGCCAGATGCCGCTCCACATGCGCATCCCGAAGCGCGGCTTCAACAACATCTTCGCCAAGGACTTCGCTGAAGTGAACCTCGGCATGATCCAGAAGATGATCGATGCCGGCAAGCTGGACGTTTCCTGCACTGTCGATCACGCAGCGCTGAAGGCCGCTGGTCTGGCCCGTGGCGGCAAGGATGGCGTGCGCCTCCTCGCCAAGGGTGAGCTGACTACCAAGGTCGCGTTTGCGGTGACCGGTGCCTCGAAGGGCGCGATTGCCGCTGTCGAGAAGGCCGGTGGCTCTGTCACGCTTCCCGAAGCGCAGCCCAGCGAGCACGAGAAGAAGACGGCTCGCCGCGAGGCCAACAAGGCCAAGTAAGCACTTTTCCGGTCCCCGCCCGCCAGTCGGGCGGGGATTTCGGCATTGCAGGGGTTCGACTTTCGTCGCCCCGCACTATATGGGCTAGCTCAAGACGTCCGAGATACGTGGCCCAGGGCCCGATTTCGCAGCAAGGCTTAGAACCCCGAAATGGCATCACGCGCCGATAACATCGCCAGCAACCTCAATCTGGCCAACTTCTCCAAGGCAACCGAGCTCAAGAAGCGCATCTGGTTCACGGTGGGCGCGCTCATCGTCTTCCGGTTTCTCAGCTTCGTGCCGCTGCCCGGCGTAAATCCGCTGATCATGGAGACGCTTTACGACCAGACCCGCGGCGGCGTTCTCGATATCTTCAACGCGTTCTCCGGCGGTTCGCTCGAACGCATGAGCCTCATCGCACTGGGCGTCATGCCCTATATCACCGCGTCGATCGTGGTGCAGCTTGCCGCCTCGCTTCACCCCGCGCTTGCCGCGATGAAGAAGGAAGGCGAAAGCGGGCGCAAGAAGCTCAACCAGTACACGCGCTATGGCGCAGTGCTGCTGACCGCGATCCAGGGCTGGGTGCTCGCCTCCGGGCTTGAAGCATACGGCGCGTCGAGCGGTCTGCAGGCGGTGGTAAATCCGGGCCTCCTCTTCCGTGTCGGAGCGGTCATCTCGTTGATCGGCGGCACCATGTTCCTGCTGTGGCTGGGCGAGCAGATCACCTCGCGCGGGATCGGCAACGGCGTTTCGCTGATCATCATGGCCGGCATCGTCGCGCAGCTGCCGAAGTTCTTCGGCAACCTGTTCGAAGGCGGCCGCACCGGCTCGATCTCGCCGTTCCTGATCGTGGGCATCGTGATCATGCTGATCGGCCTTGTGCTTGCGATTTGCTTCTTCGAGCGTGCGACGCGGCGGCTGCTGATCCAGTATCCCAAGCGTGCAACGCAGCGCGGCATGATGAATGCCGACCGCAGTCACCTGCCGCTGAAGCTCAACACCGCAGGCGTGATCCCGCCGATCTTCGCCAGCTCGCTGCTGCTGCTGCCGCTGACCATCACGCAGTTCGCCGGCAAGTCGATCTCGCCCGACACCACAATGGGGCAGGTGATCGTCTCGCTGAACCAGTACCTTGGGCACGGCAAGCCGCTCTACATGCTGTTCTATGCGCTCGGGATCATCTTCTTTTCGTTCTTCTACACCGCCGTGGTGTTCAACCCGGAAGAGACGGCCGAGAACCTCAAGAAGAATGGCGGGTTCATTCCCGGCATCCGTCCGGGCAAGAACACCCAGACCTACTTAGACTATGTGCTAACTCGCATCACCGTGCTGGGTGCGGCATACATCACCGTGGTCTGCGTCGTGCCGGAATTCATCATGGCGGAGACAGGCATGGGCACGCTGTTCTTCGGCGGCACCAGCCTGCTGATCGTGGTCAACGTCACGGTCGACACCATTACCCAGATCCAGTCGCACTTGCTGGCGCACCAGTATGGCGACCTGATCAAGAAGGCGAAACTGAAGGGACGGCTGCGCTGAGGGCAGCAGCTGCATGAGGGGAGCGATTTCGTGAACATCATCCTGTTGGGGCCTCCGGGCGCGGGCAAGGGCACGCAGGCCCAGCGTCTGGTCGAACGCCATGGCATGAAGCAGCTCTCCACGGGCGACATGCTCCGTGCGGCGGTCAAGGCTCAGACGCCGGTCGGCCTCAAGGCCAAGGCCGTGATGGAAGCGGGTCAGCTCGTTTCGGACGAGATCGTCTCGGCCCTGATCGGTGATGAACTCGATGCGCTGGCCGAGGGCCAGGGCGCGATCTTCGATGGCTATCCCCGCACCGCCCCGCAGGCGGAATCGCTCGAGGCGATCCTGGCGAGCCGCGGCAAGAAGCTTGACTACGTGATCGAGCTCGACGTGAACGAGGATGCGCTCGTCGAGCGCATCACCGGGCGTTACACCTGCGCCACCTGCGGCAAGGGCTATCACGACACGTTCGAGAAGCCTGCTGTCGAAGGTACCTGCGACAAGTGCGGCGGTCACGAGTTCAAGCGCCGTCCCGACGACAACGAGGAAACCGTGCGCACCCGCATGGCCGAATATCGTGCCAAGACCGCGCCGATCCTGCCGATCTACGAAGCGCAGGGCATCGTCAGCCGGGTTGATGGCATGGCGGACATGGATGAGGTCACGGCAGCCATTGAGGCAATCCTCGGCAAGCGCTAACACGCAGGCGTGACCCGCCCGTCCCGGTGCGGGCGGAGGCGCGTGATGGCCAAGGTCCTGAAATTCCTGACGGCGGGGCTTGGCGGCCTCGCCGTTGTTGCGTCTGCTCCCGCTCGCGCCGAAGTGACGACGCGGACTGACGTAGGGTTCGTCGTGCGGGTGACTGCAGAGGTCGCCGCGAGCCCCGCCGATGCGTGGAAGGCCTTCACCACGCCATCGCTGTGGTGGAACCCACAGCACACCTTTTCGGGCGAGTCCGTGAACCTGGCCATGGACCCTTCAGCCAACGGGTGCTTCTGCGAGAAGCTGCCGGTGCCCAAGGGCGCGCCAGCGACGCAGAAGCCGGGGTCGGTGATGCACATGCGGGTGGTCTATGCCGAGCCCTACCGGGCGCTGCGGCTCGTCGGTGGATTGGGTCCGCTGCAGTCCGAGGCGGTCAACGGCACGATGACAGTGACGTTCAAGCCGGTCGACGGGAGTGGCGGCAAGACCACGCGGATCCTGTGGGAGTACGTGGTCGGCGGTTTCATGCGCTACAAGACCGAAACGATCTCCGGCGCGGTCGACAAGGTGCTGACCGAGCAGATTGCGGGTCTTTCCAAGCTGATCGGTCCGGCGGTGATGCAGGCTGCGCCGGCAGCTGTAGTGCCCGAAGCAACGCCTGAGCCAAAGGTGCCCGATGCTGCGTCCGAACCGCCTGCGATGAAGCAGGAGCCTGTCGGCGAGGATGCGCCGACCTACACGCCCGATCCCAACAGGGACGACGCGGCCGCTGCGGAATCGGTCAAATCGGCACTGGATGGCCTGTTCAAGAAGAAGGTCGAGGACGACCGACTCCCGCCAGGGCGCTAGACAGGCTTCAAGGTGCGCTTCGCCGCTTTCCCGTAGCGCAAAACCCGCTAATCTCTCTTCCACAACAGCGCGACTCGGGGCTTGGCCGAAGTCGTGCAGACACGGGCCGCACCCAGCGAATCCTGGCCGCCATTCCGGCAGCCGCATCGGGAGCCAAAAGGCTCCGATCAGGGGGAGAGTACCGTGGCCGTTTCCGATCATGTTGACCTGCCGACTTTCATGGAAGGCGTGAAGAAGCGTAATCCCTACCAGCCCGAATTCGTCCAGGCGGTGCAGGAGGTTGCCGAAGACATCTTCGAGTTCATGCAGGACAAGGAAGAGTACCACTCGCAGCAGATCCTGCGCCGCATCGCCGAGCCGGACCGCGTGGTGTCCTTTCGCGTCTGCTGGGAAGACGACAAGGGCAACATCCGCGTGCAGCGCGGGTGGCGCGTGCAGAACAACAACGCGATCGGCCCCTACAAGGGCGGCATCCGTTTCCACCCATCGGTGACCGAATCGGTCCTGAAGTTCCTCGCCTTCGAGCAGACCTTCAAGAACGCGCTGACCGGCCTGCCGATGGGCGGCGGCAAGGGCGGATCGAACTTCAATCCCAAGGGCAAGAGCGTGCGCGAGATCATGCGCTTCTGCCAGTCGTTCATGACCGAACTCTATCGCCATATCGGTGCCGACGTCGACGTTCCGGCAGGCGACATCGGCGTGGGCGGGCGCGAGATCGGCTTCATGTTCGGCCAGTACAAGCGCATCACCAACAACTTCACCGGCGTGCTAACCGGCAAGGGCCTGGAATGGGGCGGCTCGCTGATCCGCACCGAGGCGACTGGCTATGGCGCAGTCTACTTCCTTGCCAACATGCTCGCCACCAAGGGCGAGGACCTGACCGGCAAGACGGCGGTGATCTCGGGCTCGGGCAACGTGGCGACCCATGCGGCCGAGAAGATCGTCCAGCTGGGCGGCAAGGTGCTGACCCTCTCGGATTCAGGGGGCTACATCCACGATCCTGATGGCATCGACCAGGAGAAGATCGACTGGGTCAAGACCCACAAGACCCATCGCCGCGGCCGCATTGAGGAATATGTCGAGGCCTTCCCGAAGGCGACGTTCGTGGCAGGCAAGACGCCGTGGGGCGTGCCATGTGACGTGGCATTGCCGTGCGCCACGCAGAACGAGCTGCTGGGCGACGATGCGCGCATGCTGATCGCCAATGGCTGCAAGGCGGTGGCCGAGGGCGCGAACATGCCGACCGACCTTGACGGCGTGCACGTGTTCAAGGCGGCCAAGATCCTCTATGCGCCGGGCAAGGCCTCGAATGCGGGTGGCGTTGCCGTCTCCGGCCTCGAAATGAGCCAGAACTCCGAGCGCCGTTCCTGGAAGGAAGAGGAACTCCAGCAGATGCTCAAGGACATCATGGCCGGCATCCACAAGTCCTGCCTTGCCTATGGCGACCAGGGCGGCGGGTACATTGATTACGTGAAGGGTGCCAATATCGCCGGCTTCAAGAAGGTGGCCGATGCGATGCTGGCGTTCGGCGTGGTGTAGCGCACCGGCGCTTTGCGCATGATGAGATGAACACGGGCCCGGGGCAAGTCTTCGGGCCCGTTGTCGTTTCAGTCCTCGAACTCTGTGGCAATCCGCGCGAGGCAGCGCAGGAACGCGGCGAACACGGCGCCCGGTAGCGTGGTGGCATTCTGCGAGTAGCCGCTGTGAATCCCGGCAAGTGCAACCTTGGCGATATGCGTCTTCGAGGATTCGAAGCGCGATGCGGCAATTTCGAGGCAATCCGGAATCGCGGCAAAGGCAGCGGCTTCGTGCTCGCCCGCGGCATAGCGGCGGAGCGCATCGGCGATCCTGCGCGGATCAATTCCCGGAGCCGTGATCGCGAAGCGTTGTTCGCCCAGCACGATATCACACAGTTCGGCAGCCCCCGACTCCATGCCGTGCTGGTCGTTGCGCTCGACGCTTTCGGCCATCTTGAGCAGACGGCTGCGCAAGTTGGCGATGCTAATGATCTGCCCCGCCTGCGGCGGCGGCGAGAAGGTCGGCCACGGGAGAGACTTCCTGCAAGGCATATCCTGACGATCCATGGCTCGTGATCCTGATGCTGGGTTTCAATTTGGCTCTGAGGCCGGAGATGAGGACCTGGAGGGACTTCGGCGAGATCGGGCGATGCACAGACCTTCCGGTTGCGGCGAGCCTCTGGTTGCGAACGGGCGATCCCCTGGCTGCTACAAGCAACGACAGGATCTTTGCTTCGCGGCCGAGAAGGGGCGTGACGACGTAATGCTGAAGGTGCAGCTCACGCACCTCGCGCAGCAGTTCGTCGGTCTGCCGCTGACCCATGCGGGCGAGAATGGCCTCGATGCGGGCCTGTCCTTCCGGCGTGGACATGCCGACATCGAACACGTCATCGAAACCGACGTTGAGAATCTGCGCACGTACTCTTGGTCTGGCATCACGCAGCAGGGCAATCTTGGCCTTGCCCTTCAGCAACGGGCGATAGATGCGCATGAACTTGCGGATGCGGACCGGATCGCTTCCCACAACGAAGATAACGCTGTAGGCCTGACGCCCGTCATCGGTGTAAGCCGTGTAGTCGTCGGTGATGCGAAAGACTTGTGCCGTTTCGCAAAAGGCTGCGGCACAGGCCACTTCCATCGGCGGAGCGCCGTTTCCAAAATGAAGAATCCTTGCGGCCACCCCTACAGTGTGGCTCTGCCTTGCGGTCAGGAATTGATCTTCGGAACTCCAGGCCGAATCCGCCGCGCGCAGCTTCGTAGACGTCTTGCGCCTTCGGTCGCTATTGAAAGGCATGTTACTATAACTTTCGATATATCTAGAGATATACTTATAGATATGCGTTAGCCTTGCAATTGCGATCAATGGTTAACGGACCGGACGTGGGCCGAGTCGCCAGCTATGGGGGGTGGAGAGCCCTTTGCGACGTTGAAATGAGGGTGCCGCGTCGGTGGCATGGTGGATGCGGCGGTTCTCCGGGCCGTGTGAGGCACACATGACGGGTTGCTTGTCGGCCGGGAAAAGCGTCTGGCGATAAGTGTTTGCGATAACGTGCTTCCAGAACGGAGCGATTTTTTCGTTCCCCTCTTGTTCTAATGGAACACAACAAGTACATAACCCTTGTTGACGGCTCATGTCAGCCAACTCTAGCAAGGGAAACGAAGCCATGGCGGCTCAGCTCAAGCTCATCGAGGAAGGTAAGATCAAGGACATGGATCGTCAGAAGGCGCTCGACGCGGCCCTTGCGCAGATTGACCGCGCGTTCGGCAAGGGGTCGGCAATGAAGCTGGGCTCGAAGGAAGCGATGCAGGTGGAAGCGATCTCCACCGGATCGCTCGGGCTCGATATCGCGCTCGGCGTGGGCGGATTGCCGCGCGGCCGCGTGATCGAGGTTTACGGGCCGGAAAGTTCGGGCAAGACCACGCTCGCGCTGCACGTGATTGCCGAGGCGCAGAAGAATGGCGGCACCGCTGCCTTCATCGACGCCGAACACGCGCTTGACCCGGTCTATGCCCGCAAGCTGGGCGTGGACATCGACAACCTGATCGTCTCGCAGCCTGATACGGGCGAACAGGCGCTGGAAATAACCGACACGCTGGTGCGCTCCAACGCGATCGACGTGCTGGTGGTGGACTCGGTGGCAGCGCTCGTGCCGCGTGCCGAAATCGAAGGCGAGATGGGCGACAGCCACGTCGGTCTCCAGGCCCGCCTGATGAGCCAGTCGCTGCGCAAGCTGACCGGCTCGATCAGCCGCTCGCGCTGCATGGTGATCTTCATCAACCAGCTGCGCATGAAGATCGGCGTGATGTACGGCAACCCCGAGACGACGACGGGCGGCAACGCGCTCAAGTTCTACGCTTCGGTCCGCCTCGACATCCGCCGCACCGGGCAGATCAAGGACCGTGACGAGATCGTCGGCAACGCCACGCGCGTGAAGGTGGTCAAGAACAAGGTTGCCCCGCCGTTCAAGCAGGTCGAATTCGACATCATGTATGGCGAGGGCATTTCCAAGATCGGCGAGATTCTCGATCTCGGCGTCAAGGCCGGGCTTGTCGAGAAGTCCGGCGCCTGGTTCAGCTATGACTCCATTCGCATCGGGCAGGGGCGTGAGAACGCCAAGAACTTCCTGCGCGAGAACCGTGAACTTTGCGACCGGTTGGAAGCTGCGATCCGTGGCCGCACCGACAAGGTTGCCGAAGGTCTGATGGTCGGTCCGGACGCGGACGACGACGTCTGATCTTCAAGGCGGCGGGCCTGCAGCCTCCATCCGCACCCGCCTGCCACACCAAAGAGCCCGCGCATTCCCCGGCAGGAATGGGCGGGCTTTTTGTTTGCGTTCTGATGGTTGGCGTTTAACCTTGCGGTTAATCCAACAGGAGTCCCGACCATGTCGATCATCGTTCACCACCTCAACAACAGCCGTTCGCAGCGCGTCCTGTGGCTGCTCGAGGAACTGGGCGTGGATTACGAGATCCGCCACTACCAGCGTGATACCGTCACCAATCTCGCGCCGCCCGAACTGAAGGCGGTGCATCCCCTGGGCAAGTCGCCGCTGCTCGAGATCGATGGCCGGGTGATCGAGGAATCAGGCGCGATCGTGCAGGTGCTGTGCGAGCGTTATGGCAATGGCGCGTGGTTGCCTGCTGCCGGCTCCGACGAGGCGCTGCGCCATCTCGAATTGATGCACTTCGCCGAAGGCTCGGCGATGACGCCTATTCTCCTCCAGCTTTACACCTCGCGCCTTGGCGATGCTGCGGAACCGTTGAAGCCGCGCATCGACGAGCAACTGGCTGCGCACTTCGGCTACATGGAACAGATCCTGCGCCCCTCCGGGCACTTCATCGGTGACGACTGGACCGGGGCGGACGTGATGCTGAGCTTCCCGGCAGAGATCGCAGTGATGAACGGCGCAGGCGCGCACTTCCCCAAGCTCGCGGCCTTCGTCGCTGCCGTCCATGCGCGTCCCGCGTGGCAGCGGGCCCGCGAGAAGGGCGGCGCCTACTTCGGGATGTGATGCGATGACGAATGCAGGGGACTGGCAGGGCACCGTCGGGCGGAGCTGGGCGGCGGAATGGCGGCGGACCGACGTCAGCTTTTCCGAGCTTACCCCCGCATTGCTTTCTGCCATCGCGGCCGAGCAGGGGAGTGACGTCGTCGATATCGGCTGTGGTGCGGGCGAACTGGCCTTGGCCGTCGCGGCGGCGAGACCTCAGGCACGGGTGACGGGAATCGATATTTCGCCGGACCTGATCGACGCGGCCTCGGAGCGCGCCTCTGCTGCGAACCTTTCGTTCGAACTGGCCGATGCGAGCACGTGGCAGCCGCGCAGCAGGCCAGATCTGCTGGTGTCGCGGCATGGGGTGATGTTCTTCACCGATCCGCCGCACGCCTTTGCCCATCTTGCAGCGGTTTCTGCGCCGGGGGCCCGCATCGTGTTCTCATGCTTCCGTTCCGCAGCGCAGAACGAGTGGGCCGCGGCGATTGCCGACCTTCTGCCGAGGTCAGAGCCGCCACCGCTACAACCGTTCGCGCCCGGGCCCTTTGCCTTCGCGCAGCCAGAGCACGTGCGGCGCTGCATGGCAGGGTGGCGCGACCTTGCATTCACGGCGGTCGATTTCGACTACATCGCCGGGACGGGCGCGGATGCCGTGGGCGAGGCGATGGCGCTGTTTCGCCGAATCGGTCCGGCAGCGGCTGCGTTGCGAACCCTGCCCGAAGAGCAGCGCGAAGAGGTCGCCAAACGTCTTCAAGACCTTGTCGAAGCGCATCATCGCGAGGGGCATGTCGCGTTTCGGGCAGCGGCATGGCTGGTAACGGGCACATCCGATCACTGAGATGGATGAAACGTGCTTGTAGCGCGCCGAACGCTCGCCTAATCGGCCTTTCATGACTTCGACGAACGAAATCCGCCGCTCCTTCCTCGAATACTTCGGCTCGAACGGGCACGATGTGGTGCAGTCTGCGCCGCTGGTGCCGTACAACGACCCGACGCTGATGTTCACCAACGCGGGGATGGTGCCGTTCAAGAACGTGTTCACGGGCCTCGAAACCCGTGCGACCCCACGCGCCACCTCATCGCAGAAGTGCGTGCGCGCAGGCGGCAAGCACAACGATCTCGACAATGTGGGCTACACCGCGCGGCACCACACCTTCTTCGAGATGCTCGGCAATTTCTCGTTCGGCGATTACTTCAAGGAGCAGGCGATCACGCATGCGTGGACGCTGCTGACGCGCGAATGGGGTCTGCCCAAGGACAAGTTGCTCGCCACGGTCTATCACACCGACGACGAGGCGTTCGAGCTGTGGAAGAAGATCGCAGGCCTGCCCGAGGATCGCATCATCCGCATCGCCACCAAGGACAACTTCTGGGCGATGGGCGATGACGGTCCGTGCGGACCATGCTCGGAAATCTTCTTCGACCATGGCGACCACATCTGGGGCGGCCCTCCGGGATCGCCTGAGGAAGACGGCGACCGCTTCATCGAGATCTGGAACCTCGTGTTCATGCAGTTCGAGCAGACGGCGGGCGAGATCACCGGCAGCCTGCCCAAGCCGAGCATCGACACCGGCATGGGTCTGGAGCGCATCGCTGCCGTGCTGCAATGCGAGCACGACAACTATGACACCGACACCTTCAAGGCGCTGATCGCCGCGTCCGAGAGCCTGACCGCGGTCAAGGCCGAAGGCGAGCAGCGTGCGAGCCATCGCGTAATCGCCGACCACTTGCGCTCGACCAGCTTCCTGCTGGCCGATGGCGTGCTGCCTTCGAACGAAGGGCGCGGCTATGTGCTGCGCCGGATCATGCGCCGCGCCATGCGGCATGCCCACCTGCTGGGCGCGAAGGACCCGCTGATGCATCGCCTGGTGCCCGCGCTGGTGGCCGAGATGGGCGCTGCCTATCCCGAGCTTGGCCGCGCGCAGCCGCTGATCGAGGAAACCCTGCTGCGCGAGGAAGTGCAGTTCCGCCGCACGCTGTCAAACGGCATCAAGCTGCTCGACGAAGCGACCGCGACGCTGGGCGAGGGCGACAATCTGCCCGGCGACACCGCGTTCAAACTCTACGACACCTTCGGTTTCCCCTATGACCTGACCGAGGACGCCCTGCGCGCTCGCGGCATCGCGGTGGATCGCGAAGGCTTCGACGCGGCGATGGCGCAGCAGAAGGCGGCAGCGCGCGCGGCTTGGAAGGGATCGGGTCAGGCGGCGGACAGCGAAGTCTGGTTCGACATCGCCGAACGCGTCGGCGCGACCGAGTTCACCGGCTACACCGCCACCACTGGCGAGGCGCAGGTTGTGGCGCTGGTTCGCGACGGCAAGGAAGTCGATAGTGCGGCTGCGGGTGACAGCGTGACCGTCATCGTCAACCAGACGCCGTTCTATGGCGAGAGCGGCGGTCAGACCGGCGATGCCGGGACGATCACAGGCGCTGACGGGCTGGTGCTGCAGGTGAGCGATACGGCCAAGCCGCTTGGCCGCCTCCATGCGCACAACGCGACGGTCGCGTCGGGTGCCGTGAAGGTCGGCGATGTGGTCAAGCTCGATATCGATGTCGAGCGGCGCGATGCGATCCGTGCCAACCATTCGGCAACGCATTTGCTCCATGCGGCGCTGCGTCACCGGCTTGGCGGCCATGTGACCCAGAAGGGCTCGCTCGTCGCGGCCGATCGCCTGCGTTTCGACTTCTCGCAGCCGACGGCACTTACGTCTGAGGACATTGCAGCGATCGAAGCCGAAGTGAATGCCGAAATCCGCGCCAACGAGCCGGTTACCACGCGCCTGATGAGCCCCGATGAGGCCATCGAAGCAGGCGCCATGGCGCTGTTCGGCGAGAAGTATGGCGATGAAGTGCGCGTGCTGAGCATGGGGCGCGTGGCGGACAAGCACTACTCGGTCGAACTGTGCGGCGGCACCCACGTGCGCGCACTGGGCGACATCGGCGTGTTCCGTATCGTCAGCGAAAGCGCGGTCTCTTCGGGCGTGCGCCGCATCGAGGCGCTGACCGGCGAGGGTGCGCGGCAGTGGTTCGTGGCGCGCGAGGATGCGCTGAAGAACACCGCCTCGATCCTCCGCACGACGCCCGAAGACGTGGAAGCCCGCGTCACCGCGCTGATGGACGAGCGCAAGAAGCTCGAACGCGAACTCGCCGAGGCGAAGAAGGCGCTGGCGCTCGGCGGTGGCTCGGCCAAGGCCGAGAATGCCGACGAGGACGTGGGCGGCGTGAAGTTCTCTGGGCAAGTGCTCGACGGGCTCGACCCCAAGGAACTGCGCGGACTGCTCGATCAGGCCAAGCAGCGGCTTGGTTCTGGCGTGGCGGTGATCGTCGCGGTGAACGAGGGCAAAGCTTCCATCGCGGCTGCGGTGACCGAGGATCTAGTCGGCAAGGTCAGCGCGGTCGATCTCGTCCGCGCGGGCGTCGAAGCGCTCGGCGGCAAGGGTGGCGGTGGCCGCCCGGACATGGCGCAGGGCGGCGGGCCTGATGGGGCGAAGGCGGCTGAGGCCATTGCGGCGGCAAAGGCCGTGCTGGCGGGGTGATGTCACGCAAGACCGCCGAAATTGTCCGCTATCTTGCCGGATGGACTGGCGGTCTGCTGTGGATGACAGTCTCTACGTTCCCTACCTTCGGTGGTGTTGCCAAACGCGATGTGCGGTGCCGTGGAAGGGTGTTCGAGGGCATTGATGACTGCTTCCCTGACATGTTGCCGCTCCTCGAGATACTCGCGCCGTTTGCAGCGCTCACACTGCTTTGGCTTTTCCTGCGCTTTTCTTTCACTTTGTGGGCGCCAGAGGTTGCCGTTCGCACACTTGGCTGGAAGCTGGCAGGGAAGAGCGGACGCAGTGGATATTTCCCGCTTCTGCAGATGATGGCACTGGCAGGATCGGCATGGTCTCTGTGGCGAGCGACCACCTATCCGTTCGACGCGGTTACGCTGCCCTACTTGCTGACATGGGTCTTGTTCTCAGCGTGGTTCATAGCTGGGGCTTTGGTCTCAGTGAAACCATCAACTGAGCCGTAAGCATCAACCCGCCCGTTCCCGCAGCGAGGCCGACTTCAGCTTCGGCAGAGAGTTCAGTTCGCCTTCTTCCTTGATCTTCTGGCGGAATTCGTCGCGCTTTTCGTGGATCGAGGCGATGACCGGGCCCATCGGGAAGCCGAGGTCGACCAGTACCGCTTCTGACAGTTGCAGCGAGCTTTCGAGGGTTTCGGGCACGGCGTGGCTGGCGCCTGCCTTGTAGAGTTCGGCGGCGTGGCTGGCGTCGCGCGCGCGGACGATGATCGGCAGGTCGGGATGGGCCGAGCGCAACCGCTTGACCATGCGCAGGATCAGGACCGGTTCGTCCATCGTCAGGATCATCGCGCGGGCACCGTCGAGGCCGAGGCGGGAGATCGCGGCTTCGCTGTCGACATTGCCGAACAGCACCGGCAGCCCGTCCTTGCGCGCGGCCTTGACGATGGAGGGGTTACTATCGATCCCGAGCCAGCTTGCGCCGTGCACGGTCAGCATGTCGGAGATCAGGCGACCCACGCGGCCGAAGCCCATGACCACGACGCGTTCGCCTTCGGGCAGTTCGACCGGGACCGATTGGCCCGCATCGGCACTTTCGCGGTTGAGCCGGCCTGCCCAGGTCTCGCCCAGCTTGGCCAGCATGGGTGTGATCGTCAGGCCGATGGCGGTGACGATCTGCCAGAACTGTGCGGTCTCGCGGTCGATCAGGGCGGCTTCGGCAGCGGCGGTCAGCACGATCAGGGTGGTCTCTGACGGGCTGGCCATGAGGATGCCGGTTTCGAGCGCGGTGGCGCGGCCCTTGCCCATCAGGCGCAGGGCAAAGCCGGTGACCAGCGCCTTGAGCACGACGACGCCGACCACGGCCAGTGTCAGCGGTCCGATCTGTGCCCAGACCACGCGCAGGTCGATGCCCATGCCGATGGTGATCAGGAAGACGCCCAGCGCGAGGCCCTTGAACGGCTTGGTGATGGCCTCGACTTCGGTGTGGTACTCGGTCTCGGCGATCAGCAGGCCGGCGAGCAGCGCGCCCATGATCGGCGAGAGGCCGACGAGCGAGGTGGACAGGGCCGAGGCGATGACTACCAGCATGGTCGCGGCGAGGAACAGTTCGGGGCTCTTGGTCTGTGCGGCCTGCGCGAAGAGTCGGGGCAGGAGCAGGCGGCCGAACACCAGCAGGGCGGCAACGACCAGCGCTCCGTAGAGCAGCGTCTCGCCGATGCCGGGGCCATGGCCCTGCGCGGCAAGCGGGGCGAGCGCGCCGAGCATGAAGATGATCGGGACGAGCGCGATATCCTCGAACAGCAGCATCGACAGCGCGGCGCGGCCGACCGGCCCCTGCGTGCCAGAGATCGGCAAGACCAGCGCGGTGGAGGACAGGGCGAGGGCAAGGCCGAGGCCGAAGGCGCCGCTGATCTGCAGGCCGGTCGCCATCAGGACCAGAGCGAGCAGCGTGGCCGATACCGCCAGTTCCATGGCGCCGAGGCCGAAGACAAGGCGCCGCATGTCCCACAGGCGGTTGAACGAGAGTTCGAGGCCGATCTCGAACAGCAGGAGGATGATCCCGAATTCGGCGAACGGCGTGATCGCCGCCTGATCGGTTATCGTGACGTGATAGAGCCAGGGGTACTGGCCGACGAGCGAGCCGAGGCCGAAGGGACCGACGGCAAGGCCGACCAGAATGAACCCGATGATCGGGGTGATGCGCAGGCGGGCGAAGGCCGGGATGACGATGCCGGCGGCACCGAGGACAACAAGGACGTCGGAAAGGGCTGTAGTCGGTTCGAGATTGCCTGCCATGCCCGCAGGTTAGGGGAGGGGGCGCGGGGTGTCACCCCCGATAAGGCCCCTCAAAAGCAAAGGGCTCCGGCGTGAACCGGAGCCCTTGCGTTATCGGTTGAAGATCGGGCGCTTAGGCCCAGTTCTTCATTTCCGTTTCGAGGTTCTCGACGATGGCTTCGAAGAACTTCTCGGTGGTCATCCAAGCCTGATCGGGGCCGATGAGCAGCGCGAGGTCCTTGGTCATCTTGCCGCTCTCGACGGTCTCGATGCAGATGCGCTCGAGCGTTTCGGCGAACTTCACGACTTCCGGCGTCTCGTCGAACTTGCCGCGATACATCAGGCCGCGGGTCCAGGCGAAGATCGAGGCGATCGGGTTGGTCGAGGTCTGCTTGCCCTGCTGGTGCTGGCGGTAGTGACGGGTCACCGTGCCGTGCGCAGCTTCGGCTTCGACGGTCTTGCCGTCGGGCGTCATCAGGACCGAGGTCATCAGGCCGAGCGAGCCGAAGCCCTGTGCCACGGTGTCGGACTGGACGTCACCGTCATAGTTCTTGCAGGCCCAGACGAACTTGCCCGACCACTTGAGCGCCGAGGCGACCATGTCGTCGATCAGGCGGTGTTCGTAGCTGATGCCGGCGGCAGCGAACTTTTCCTTGAAGCCTTCGGTGTCGAACACTTCCTGGAACAGGTCCTTGAAGCGGCCGTCATAGGCCTTGAGGATGGTGTTCTTGGTCGACAGGTACACCGGCCAACCCAGGCCAAGGCCATAGTTGAACGAGGCGCGGGCGAAATCGCGGATCGAATCGTCGAGGTTGTACATCGCCATGGCGACGCCGCCCGAAGGATAGTTGAAGACTTCGCGGTCGATCGTCTCGCCGTTGTCGCCTTCCCAGACGAGGCGGAGCTTGCCGGGGCCGGGGACGACGAAATCGGTGGCGCGGTACTGGTCACCGAAGGCGTGACGGCCGACGACGATGGGGTCGGTCCACCCTGGAACCAGGCGCGGCACGTTCTGGATCACGATGGGTTCGCGGAAGACCACGCCGCCCAGGATGTTGCGGATCGTGCCGTTGGGCGACTTCCACATCGACTTGAGGTTGAATTCCTCGACGCGCTGTTCGTCAGGGGTGATCGTGGCGCACTTCACGCCGACGCCGTACTGCTTGATCGCGTTGGCGGAATCGATGGTGATCTGGTCGTCCGTCTCGTCGCGCTTCTGGACTGAGAGGTCGTAGTACTTGAGGTCGATGTCGAGATAGGGGAGGATCAGACGCTCGCGGATCCATTCCCAGATGATGCGGGTCATTTCATCGCCGTCGAGTTCGACGACCGGGTTCTTCACCTTGATCTTCGCCATGTCCGTCCTGTCTTTCAAGCTGGGGAGAGAAATTGCGCTTCCCCTTAGCAGAGGCTTGCAATGGTGCAAGGAGGGCTACCCGCCGATCAGGAGATTCGCGCAATTTTTGGGGCTTTCCACTGGACATCGGCGGGTCGGCAATGCAGATGTTTAAGTGACCGGTTAAGTCCGGGACGAGATCTGTTCGGAGAGATACTATGAGCGAGGCTGAAGTCCTTACCGAAGTCGATGGCAGCGTGCTGATCGTCACCATCAACCGGCCCGACGCAAAGAACGCGATGAACAAGGCCGCTGCCGAAGGTATCTCGGCGGCGATGGACCGGCTGGATGCCGAGGCCGACCTGCGCTGCGCCATTCTCACCGGTGCGGGCGGGACTTTCTGTTCCGGCATGGATCTCAAGGGCTTCCTGCGCGGTGAATCGCCTTCGATCCCGGGGCGCGGCTTCGGTGGGCTTTCGGAATGGACGCCGAAGAAGCCGATCATCGCAGCGGTGGACGGCTATGCTCTGGCGGGCGGCATGGAACTGGCGCTGTCCTGCGACCTTATCGTGGCCAGCGCATCGTCGAAGTTCGGCATTCCCGAAGCCAAGCGCGGGCTTGCAGCAGCGGCTGGCGGCCTGATCAAGCTGCCGCGCCAGATTCCGCCGCGCATCGCGATGGAACTCGCGCTGACAGGTGACTTCATCTCGGCGCAGCGCGCTTATGAACTGGGCTTCATCAACCAGATCGTCGAGGGCCCGTCACTCGATGCGGCCAAGGCTCTGGCAGCAAAGGTTGCCGAGAACGGCCCGCTCGCGCTGATCGCGTCCAAGGGCATCATCCGTGATTCGCACGAATGGACCGAGGCCGAGATGTGGCAGAAGCAGCAGGCCTACATCGCGCCTGTGTTTTCCTCGAGCGATGCCCGCGAGGGTGCGGCGGCGTTTGCCGAAAAGCGCAAGCCGAACTGGCAGGGCAAGTAAGCAGGACCTTGGGGACGGAAGGGGCGGGGGCGCTGCCTGTTGCTCCCGCCTTCCGGGCAGGCCTGGCCCGTGCAGCTTGTCCGGCCAAGAGCCGGATCTCGCCGTGCATGGAGACTCGTGCGGGCAGGAAAGCCGAGCAATTCGGTGTTTCTGAAAACTCGCCCGATCTTTTGCGGGGGGGGGGGGGCAGCCTGAGCATATGCGTGGCGTGGGGCCACGCTTCCCGTCACCAGGCGATATTCAACGCACGATCACTGTGTCGGTTACGTACAGGACCAGATCGTGAAGGCCGAGCTTGTTCAGGAGCGCCAGGTAAGCGCGTGCTGAAGCGGTCTCTTCGAGATATCTGGACCGATAGAATGACCTCGTTCGGTCCTTTCGCGGCTCGAAAATCGCCCGAATGCGGTCGGCGTCACCAGAAACGAGCTCAGCCTTTGAGAAGACTTCTTCCTCGAAACCGCACTGCTTGCAAGCGATCGTGATGCTTTCGGGCTTGTGGGAGAGCTCCGTTTCGAACAGCTGCCGTTTGCGGTATGCATAGGTCGCTGGCATGGCAGATGTCAGCCCGCATTGAACACATCTCGTGTCGGGGCCAAAGCCGATTACGGTATATATTTGCGCCATTTTAATCAGCTAGATAGACTTTCTTGATCGCAAAAGCGATCGGGCTGGCAACAGGCTTCACGTAGAGGCAATGTGGGCATCTGAAGCCATGCTCGGTCGTCATGCCAAGCACCCGCCTCACACGCTTCATTACCAATTGATATGATGAACTCAGTTTGCAACGCGGACATATTTTCTCAGGCGTTCTGAGACTTCCACGAATCAAATGCCATTCTCCGCCTGGCTTTGGCACAAAGGCTCCCCGTCACGTGCTTTACCGAAAGGCGGTAGCCGGGCATCAAAGGTTATGGAAGCAGCCAAAATGGTGCTGTGGTTAGCGCCGTTGTAGCGGGTGGAATGTGCCCGAGGCCGGGCTGAAGCCTATCATGTCCCAGCCAATTTCTGCGACGGTCGGCAGCCTGCCGCCGTTCTGGTTGCAGAGAGCGAAGGCAGATCGCTTGCGCCGCAGGTCCATGTGACAGACCTGTGGAACAGATTGAGCCGGAAGGGATAGCTTGGCTGTCTGCTGGCGTGCTCGCCAACAGCGCCAGCGGATGGCGAGTACGTCTTGCTTTCAGCCTGTCGTGCAACAAAAAACCCCGCCAATGGCGGGGTTTGTTTTGCGATGGTGGGCGTAGCAAGGATTGAACTTGCGACCCCTACGATGTCAATAGTGTTCAACACTTTGATAACGCTATTGAATTTCATCGCTATCACACTGAGGCCATTGTGGGAATGCTTAAAATCACAAGATGGATTTGACCGTGACGAACTCTGTCACATGGTGCTCGGAATCTGGCGATTGTGATGTGATTGTGACCGCTTTTCAGCTGGTTACCTTGCGCTTGGCAGCGCCTGCCAGAGCTGCATCCAACTCCCCAGCAGCGGCAGCCGCGTAGAACGCCTGCAACACGCCGGGAACGTCTGAGAGCTGCTTCACGAACACGGCATTGCCATCTTTGCTGAGTGCCAGTGGCTTGGAGCTGTAGCGACACTGCACATAGTGGCCACCGTCTTGAGCGAAGAACCATGGACGAATCGTGCGCTGGCGCTCTTTGTGAACACGCTCACCCTGATCATCTTTGGACCAGTCAGAAATCGTCACGGTGAACTTTTTGCCTTGAGTCGCAGCTTCGGCAACCTTCAACTGCTGCTCAATGGCCGAGAGCAACTTGTTACGCTTGCTTTGAACCGGGTCGGAAGTGTCTTGGCGCAAGACACTTTTGATCGTCAGTTTGGCGAGATGAGACATCGCATTCTCCTTTTTGAGAATGACTCTGTGACTGGAACCTCCTGATATCGCTACCAAAAATATCCATTCTCAAGCTTTACGCACACGCTCATAAGATTCACGCTGCAAAATGAGCTTCCGGATCCGGGCTGCGTCAAATTTCAGGGCATCACGAGTGGGTGCGTAGCTCGGAAAACAACCTCGAGCAGCATTCTCGGCAATCAGGCGACCACGCAGAAGTGCTCGACTGGTCAGGATTTTTAGTGCGTATTTGCCGTCAACCACGTCTGTTTTGGCTGAGTCAGCTTTAACCGCAAGGTCTGCGCTGTATGTCGGGCTGAGATTGGCCAAAGCTCCGACCTTCCAAAGTGGCAGGCCTGGATTGAAGGCACGGCATTTCAACACTTCCATATAGCGAAGCAGGCTGCCCTCATCATGTTTCTTGCCATGCAGTTTGTATGTCGGCGGCGCGATCCTGAGACGCTTTTGATCATCACCCAAAGCATCCACAATCTGACCGATCTTCTTGAGAATCTGGGTCTTGGTCAGATTAGCGGGAATGGCGACAATCAATGTGTCTTGCCGACCTTCATCCAGCCATTTCCCGTCAAGGTAGGATTTGGTCTCATCGCGGAAGCGTGGCTCTGCATTTGGGCCACTTTGCAATGTGGCGATCTGTCGGACAGTCGGTTTGGAGCCGTGATAGCCGAAGTTATCAATACCACGATCTTGCCACCAATCGGGGAATGATGGGCGCAGGACATCGCCGAGATCGTCGTAGACCTTGAGGACCTTCTCAAAATCGGCGGGAATCTGGGTGCGATGATGATCGTTGAGGTCACCTGTCCTGTATCGTCGTGCCAAGTCATAGCTCGGACTGAGCTGCAGGAACTGAAACCAGAGCAGGTACATGCTCAGCTGCGGCGTCCAGACTCCTTCCTTTCTGAACTGCGCTGGGACCGATTTTCCGGATTTGGTCATTTTTGCCCCTAAAGGTTATCTCACTAAATAAAGAGTCAGCCTGTGAACTGACAGTGAGGATAACTCAATGGTAAACGCCTTTCATCGGCATGCAGATCGCAACGCCGCTGTGACCGACAATTCCGAAGGTCGCTCATCGAAAAAGAAAGGTAATACAAATGGCAATCTCTAATAACCTTGCTCCCGCTGATATGGTGGACCGTCTCAATGATCTCTCGCAGGCTCGTGCTGCGTGGGAAAACGGTGTCTACAAGCAGAGCAGCGCTGAACTCTACACGCTGCTGGATCGTTGCTTCACGCTGCTGGAACAGATGAAGGGCAAGCGTAAGCTGATTAAGGCACTCAACGCACATCTGGATGAGAAGAAGCTCAAGTGGAACAAAGGCACCTCGCTGGCGACCAAGATCGCGCGTTGCGTGTTCGGCACTGATAATCATCGTGTCACTGGCTATGCCCGTGTGCTTCGTGTCGCGGAAGCGGAGAAGGCGGAAAAGGTCAGCTTCATCACCTTCATCACTCACAAGGGCGGCGTTGAAGAGGTTCGCAAGCAGAAGGTCGCTGGCGTTCTCACGAAGGCGGAGCAGGCTAAGCAGGACATCGATTTCGCGGAAGGTCACTTCGTAAAGTCGGCTTCGCTGGTCTCGGGCATCGAGTGCAAGGCGAAGGAAGTGCAGCCTTGTGCAGACACGGGGCTGCAATTTTCGGCAGCGCTGCTGCGTAAGAACAAGGATGGCACGTTCAGCATCGTGTTCGGCTGCAACAAGGAGGCAGTTGTGAACACGCTGCTCGCGGAAGGCGGGAAGATTGCTCACCAAACGCGGTCGCAGCAGGATGCGGACGATGTCCTTCGTCTGTCGAAAGCAGCACGTTCTGCTGCAGTGAACGAAATCGAAGCGTAATTTTGTAAGACACGTGACGAGCATTTGTCTCGTCACATAACCCTCTCATATTTATAAGGAATTATCTATGTTTAATCGCAAGAACCATGAACCCAAGACCATTAATGACCTTGTTATCCCCGATCCTGCAACACGCCAGCGTCTGGAGGATTACGCTTCGGGTGATCGGCCTGGTCACATGATCATGCATGGACCGCGCGGGACTGGAAAGACCTCGGCGGCCAACATCATCAGCAAGCACCACGAAGCCCAAAACGATAACAGCCTGTTCTCACAGGATAACTTCAAATCCTATGAAGGTGCCACCATGACCGAGAAGGACATTCTGAACCTTCCGAACGAATGGGCATGGCGTTCGCAATGTGGAATGCAGCCGCCGACGGTAGTCATCAATGAGTTGGACAAGCTGTCGCCTGCGCTCAAGGAAAAGCTGCAGGCTACGATGGATCAACACAGGGGCGAAGGTCAGATCATTGCGACTACCAATAATCTGCACCAGTTGCCGCTCGCGCTCGAAGACCGTTTCGAATGCATTGAGATGCCGGTACCTTCGCCGGTAGACTTTGAGAGCCGTGCGCGCGCAATTCTTGCTACCTATGACATCAGTCTGAGCGAAGCTGAGCTGAGGAAGGTGCTTGCAACGACAAACGGCAGCTGGCGTGACGTGCAGTCGGCGCTGGAAGACATTGTCCTGAAAAAGGTCCTGAATGCTAAGCGCAAGCCGAAGCCGTAAACCTCGCTATCTTGGCAACATCAAAGCCGCCTTCCCGGCGGCTTTTTTGTGCCTGTTCTCGCAAGGTGTCTGGTGAAAAGAGTCTGGTGCAAGACACTCTCCCATCATGCGTGAACCAGATCCAACTCTACGGCCCCTTCGTTGACGAGCTGATGGCACTTCGCGCTGAGAGCCAGAAATTGCTCTGCAACATGCTGGTGGCGTGGTGATGCCATGATCTTCTCTCCGGCCTTCTGCAATCGGCTGCCGCAGATGGCGATGACGCCCAATGTCGGCTCGGTTTTTTTGAAACGCAAACCGCGAAAATAGCTGTCGCACTGGCCAAGCCAGTCCACACTGAAATCACTTTCGTTCTCGGCAATGCCGCGCTGCTTCAAAAATGCAAAAATATCAAAAATCACGTCTTTATTCATGGTTTTCCTCTCACTGTGATAAATAAACATGTCGGTACGTTGCGAGAGAGGAATGCAATGTATTTATCTGTGGGGCGAGTAATGCATTATCTAGCCAATAATGTGTGAGTCGCTATCTCATAGGGCTCTTATCAATAGCGTCGCGTTTGCCAGCTTGCTGTCGCCAACAGATTTTCGCTTAGCCCGGTCCCGCTAGCTGCAGAGGCGAGACAAAAAGAGCATCAAGTGCGTCTCTCCGCATGAGGTGTGGAGCAGGATAGAGGCCGCGAAAGCGGTTCCCTGCGTTTTCCATGGCGGTAAGTGACTGGCTGCTATGGCGATGCGTTGCGATCAACTCATCACACGTCTGAGGTAACAGCGTAACCCTACCTCCCAAAGTCTGGTACGTGTGCAGTCACTGGTAGAGGCCTCAGTGAATGTCTTTAGCCATAATGTGGGATTAGCCTCATTATGGCTAACCTAGTGAATGCCAGAGCCAAATAGAACATAAAGCCAATTAAAATATTCTATCAAAATCGCGATGCGGATCACGGAATGGAGCAAGGCGAAATTCCTGATCCGATATCGCATGAGAGCGTAAGCTCTCATCTCTGTTTCTCATAAACAAATGCATAAACCTTAACGATGATCGGCTAAGTGATTCTTGGATAACAGGACATTCCACTTGCGGCCTGCATGCCTCCAGCTACTCATAAACATATGATCCCACCCGATCATTTGTTTGTATAGGAGCTGATTTTGGCAAAAGCGAAGGTCCTGACACGCGACGAAATCAAGCGCGTCATGCTGATCGCCGATACCAGCAAAAATGGTCTGCGTGACCGTGTTGCACTGTCGCTGAGCATCCTTGCCGGAATGCGCATCGGTGAGATAGCCGCTCTGACGATAGGCGATGTCAGGGGTCTGGATGGCAAAGCAGTTCAGGTCATTCATCTCAGCAAGCATCAGACGAAGGGAAATCGTGCACGTCGCGTCTTTGTCTCTGACGAGCTGCGCAAACTGCTGAACGCTTATCTAGCAGAGATCAGTCAGCTTGATCCCAGCCGCGCGTTCATTCGCTCAAGCCGCACCGGTGGCCATTTCAGCAATGTCTCGCTGAGCTTGCGCTTCAAAGCGATCTATCTGGCTGCTGGCATCAACACGGGTAGCCATGCTGGGCGCAGGACATTTGCAACGCGGCTGAATGCTGCGGGGATCGGGATGCGGACGATTCAATCCGCACTCGGTCACGCGAACATTCAGACTACGGCCTTGTACTGCGATGTGTCCGACGATCAGTTGGCCAACGCCGTGAACTCGATCTGAGAAAGAGGCAGTGGTGACACAGGCGAGGCAGTGGTGGGTTCTCGTTCGCTACAAAGATGAAGCTGGCGCAGGCTTCGGGCGTCAGTATGTGACTGCATCGCACGCTTAAGAAGCGATACAGATGGAAAATGCGTTCTACGTGAAGCTGCTCATCTCTGAGAGAGCATCTCCTGCTTAACGAGCATCGCTCATTTCAAAGTGACGTGACAAAAATAATCTTTGGTCCTATCATGTCGCCTGGACAAGAATAAATACGCATCTGGTATAGCTAAAATCCGTTCATTCCTTCGATAGCATCATTATAATATTCCTGATATTCGTTCATGGCGACGCGACCCATATCTGCCGTCAAATCGCAGTTATCCATCCTGTATTTGTTTATAACATTATATTGCGCGTTAGCCCTTGCTGGGTCGCCAGATGTCAAATCGCCCTTGTGTGTGTTTTCAAATTTGAGATAAATTTCGTTCAATTCGTCGAGTGGTATATCCGAGTACTTATCAACGATTCCGCGACCAAGAGCTTTGTAAACGGCATATTGATGTTTAAACGAAGAAATCATCAAATCAATTTTTGGATCTAGGTTTCCATGCTTCTTCTCAAGGGAAGCAAAAATTACAACTGTCTTGTTGGCGAAGGAGCAGGAGCCATATTTTTCCAGATCAGCCTTATCCTTTGCATCCATGCTGACTGTTTCGGCAATTGACTTTGATGCGCGAGCGGTCGCACTTGCCGTAGATTGAACGTTTGCAGCATTTGCGACCGACGTAGGTTCAGCTTCTAAACCGCTTTTGTCTGTTTGCGTTGCGCCTCCGCATCCACTCAGCGCCAACGCATTCGCCGCAACCGCAGCCAACATAATCTTATTGCGCATCTGAGCCCCCAAGACGGATGAAATCAACAATCACGTAACACCCTCGTGAATTGACAGCGTTTGTGACCTGTGCCGTTTTTACGAGCCAGCCTTGCATTCGTTACGCATATCAGCATCTTTGATGAAGTCGCATTGTGAACGATCATTTGCCGCTTGCGCACGACATAAATTGCGCAAGTCGCTATTTTGAATGAAATTGCAGTTGCTGGCGTTGCCTTCAGCTCGCGCGCGACAAAAGTTTCGCCGGTCAGCATTCTGGATAAAACTGCACTTGCTCGCATCCTGCGCATGAGCTGTCACAATCACAGCATCAGGTGCCATCATGGCAGCAGATATGAGGATTAATGCAATCGCGCCCGCTACCTTGAGAACCTTATTGGGCATCAGAGCCTCCGGGAATGCTTTCAAATCTGCAAACACGCTAGCCGCGCGCAGCCGAAAAACAAGCGCAAAGCGTCAGATAGTCGCAAAGACTACGCTGCCTATTCAGTTATATGCGTGAAAATCTGAACCATCATATTTCCCGCTGCAGCCAGCAGCGTCCAAGTTTCTGGTTCGTCACACATCAAGTCGCTTAGTCCATAGGACGTTTACGACACGCAAGAACGAACTCGGCATCGGTATGCGCACCATTCAGCAGCTTCTCGGCCACGCTAATATCGCTACCACCGCGCTCTACTGCGATGTGTCAGACGAGCAGCTGGCGAATGCGGCCAATGCGATTTAGGTTATATTCATAGACCCATACATCCCGAAATTGATATATTTGTCCAAGCTGCCGGGTGTCTTATGTGTAGACATTCATTGATATTGCCCGCCTCTGCGCAATCGCGTTTAGCAATGTCATCTTTTTGATAACAGGCATCTTCATATACACGCTGTCTATCCATATAGCATTGGCGTTGCCTGTCATTAATAAGCCCATCATTATTTCCGAATTTTTCATCGCACTGCCGCTCCTCTTCGCGAAGTGCATCCCTTAAATCAGAATATGACATTTCTGTAAGTGATGGCGCTGAACTATTATTAAACATCGGCGTGATCGGTTCAGCTTTTGCGGCAGAACTGTCTGTCTCAACAGGAGCCACATCAGAATTGCCACTTGAGCTTGAGCCGCCGCAGCCACTCAGCGCACTCGCTGCAACAGCAACTAACAGGACCATATTGCGCATCAGATCCCCCACAGCAATCGCTTGCAAAGCTGAAAACACGATAGCTACATGCCGCCGCCAGACAAGCGCAAGGCGCTAACTAGTCATAACGGCTATGACACCAGCTCAAGCAAATACGAGGAAATCTGGACCGTCATTTTGCCCGATACCGCCATTTAAGCGGGAGGCAGCGCTCATGCTGCTGGTTCGTCACACCTCAAGTCACTCAGGCCGCAGGACGTTCGCGACGCGCAAGAAAAATTTCGGCAGTGGAGTGCCGCACCATGCAAACGGTGCGTGCGCTATGACAAATCTCCGGTATTGATAGATTTTCAAACACTATCTGTTTATGAAAAATATTATGTCCAGAATATGGTAATTTACTTTAATTTACCATTGAGCATATATTCATCTTTCTTTTCATCAAGATATTTGTAGCACTTATCCTGAGATGATTTCATATATTGAACATCTGCCTGAGTTGACATATCATTTTTATTTCTATCAAACATATCGTTAAATAATTTAAAATATCCATACTCTAATTTTTCAACATCACTTTTCATAACATTGTATTTTGTGATATCCTTTTCAAGGAATGTTTTGGAGGCAATTCCAAGAGACTCAAAGCTGCGTTGATATCCTTCTTTATTTTTATTGCTCTCATCTAGATTTAGATACAAAGATACGCACATTGCACCTATATCCAAATCATTTTTTCTGTCTTCGGATAGGTCGTGAATGCTAAATTGCATCTGACTTGATGCGTGATTTTTTTTGCTCGGCGCTTTCGCTAGCTGTGCCGCTTCCAGCTTCAGCAGTCACCTCGTCAGACTTGTCGCCTGAGCTAGAGCTTCCGCAAGAGCTCAGCACCATCGCACTCGCTGCAGCAGCCATGAGAAATCTATTGCGCATCACAGCCCCCAAGACGCATGGAAATCATAAGTTACGCTAATTCCTTGCAGCTTCAAGGCAAGTCTTAAGTCGAAATCAGACTTTATGATTATAAGTATAATCGGATAGTCTACAGCAAGAGTGGAATTTGCGTTTCACGCGGAGCGTAAACTTCTTTACGCAAAGAGAAATGTGTTTATTTGGAGGTGTATGTGGCTGAAGGAATGAGATTGATCGCATGCTGCGCCATCATTGGCACGCTGCTCGTCAGTGCCTCCAGTGCATCCGTTGCCCAAACGAACACAGATGCGCGAGCTATCGGTGGATTTCTGGGTCTGCTTGGCGGTATTGCGCAACAGGCGGCAAAAGCGAACGCGCAGAAAAAGTGGGATCAGGTCAAGCCTCAGGTCAAGCAATGCCTGAACTTGATGCTCTCAAGCAAGAATGTTTCAGTTGACCAGTTTGCCGCTGCCGGGATTGCCCCCAACGATCAGCGCATCACACCTGCCATCGATGCGTGCAATCAATATTTGGCCAGCCAGCCGCGTACCAATTTTTCCTGCACTGTGACAGACTCAAAGGGCCAGCAGGTTGCGACGACGTGCAATGAGTCATATGCCAAGCAGATCAATGGAGCGGTGGTTCCAATCTCCGGTGACGAATTCCTTCGAGCGGCTGGGAATGGCGAGAATGTCGTTGTTGCGAATTTTGAAACGCCTGACGCGCAGGCCGCGCGATTGATGGATGAAACACGAGCTGCTGATCAGGCGAAAAGAGCCGCCGAAGCGCAGCGTCAAGCTCAGGCTGCAGCGGCTGAAGAAGAGCGTCAGAGGTACTTAGCGTCACCTGAAGGTAAGCGGCAGGCTGCATTGGAGGCTGCAAGAGCGCGACAGGAAGCAGCCGCAGCCGCTGCTGCGAGAGCACGGAAGCCGCGTGGATATTACGTAGTCTGCTCAGGGGATGGAAACGCTGCCGCCTACAATCTACACATAATAAACTGCGCAATTCCGCGAGACGTTATGAATGGATTCCGATGGGCTGTACTCAAGTTGAGTACATCTCCGTCCGTAGACAATGGCTATTTCATTTTGGGGAGTAATTACTTTAGGGATATGGCGCGCGGATGCATGCAAAATATGTATAAATTTGAAAATATGCCTGTTGATATACAAAGAAATAAGCAGGTAATTTATGGATTGATGGCGCAATGTAACGTGGGGCTCCAGCAAATGACTGGTCCAAGCCAGGTTCAGGCCTCAAGGCGGAAATGATCATTTCCCAAGGATGACCTTAAGATTTTTGTGCAACGCCATTTCATAGCCAATTGCCGTCGAACTTTCATCAAAGCTCTTTTGCACGGTGTGAAGCGGATGACTGGCTGAGAGATTTATTTGTAGGATGCTGCCGGAGAGCAGTCACCAGCATGTTCGATTGGGGTTTTGGTATCTGCCACTCGGTGAAACGCAGATTCGCGTCTCCACCGCTCTAGAGCCGCAATCCAGACATATCGTTCGCCGATGCATAAATACGATATGCGTATCAACGAAATCAGACCTCTCAAAAACATCAAAGCGCTAACGCCTGCGCAGGCGATGATCGCAGCCAAGAAGCGCCAGGTTGAAGTCGCCAAGATGGCTCTCAATCGTGAGAAAGAGTTTCAACGGCGGAAGAAGGAGCTTGAGCGTCAGCGGAAAGCTGCTCAGCGAAAGCTCTGATCCCGTGACAGCCCGTCATGCCGATCGCCATCAGCTCACAGCCGCCCAACTCCCAGAGATCGTAAAGTGAGTTTGCAAGCCGTCGGCTCACAACGTTTTGCCGTAGCGGGCTCGTTTCACCGTCACGACGATCATCGTCGCCTTCATATTCCCATTCTGCAGACATTCCCGAATTCCTCTCACGTTTATTTATCACGCGAGAAAAATTGAATGTGATCAGCTTTGGCGAAAAAGAGTCTGGTCCAAGACTGTTTCGTGACCAGCTTAAGGTCAATTTGACGACGATGTGATGTAGCCAAAGTGATTATAGAAAAGGTGAATTAAGCATTCATAATCATTAAATCTATCGGGGGGTAGGTAATGGGGGTCATATGTATGCATTTCGGCGATGCGGCGGTCTGGTCGTTTGGCTAGTTTCTCTGATGACGTGTTGGATCGGCGCTTTTGTGGCTGTGGAAAGCTTGCTGCAGCGATAGGAGTTGTTGGAAGGCCAATATTACAACGAGTTTTCAATAAATTATCGCGCCAACAGTGATTTGACCAGATCAATCGCTTGCTTGCTGAAATATCACCGTGTCCGTGATGTATAGAACGAGTTCATATAGGCCGAGCTTGTTTAGTAGTGCCAGGAATTTTCGTGCATCTGCGCTGCCAGCTAGATAGCGCGCGCCATAATACGACTTCGTGCGAGCTTTTTGCGGTTCAAGATATGTCTGAAGCCGCTCATTCTCTTGAGATTTCAGTTCAATCTTTGAGAATACCTCTTCCTCAAATTCGCACTGCTTGCATGCAATCGTAATAGATTCAGGCTTATGATCCGCCAGTATGGATGACTGATAGAGATAGGTCACTGGCTTTGAAGACGAGATGCCACATTGCGCGCATTTCGCCTCGGGGCTGAAGCCGATGATCGTGCGGAATTTTGCCATCTCAACTCGCCAGATAGACTTTTTTGATTGCCAAAGCGATTTCGTCGCAGACAGGTTTCACATGTCGGCAATGCGGGCATCCAAAGCCGTGCTGAATTTTGGTTCCGAACATACGCTTCTCCCGTTTCATCACCATTTGATATGACGACGGCTGCTTGCAGCGGGCACAGCGTTGTTCTGGGAGTCTGAGGTTTCCACCGATCAGATGCCAATCTTCTCCAGCCTTTGACACATACGCTCCAGATTGACCTACTATCTAAAGTCGGTAGCGACGCATCAAACGTTATGAAATAGGCCAAAATGGTGATGTGGGTCACGCGGCTGCTGGAGCGGAAATGTGTCTGGTCCAAGACACTTTCACCACCACGTCCGCGCCAGCTTCTCAGCCAAGCATGCCCATTAGTGGCCAATGGCAGCCTTAGTGACGATGACATCACCTTTGCCAACCATCGTAAGGGTGACGGAGCCGCTGGCTGCTTGGAGAATTTTTGCGATTGTGTCTTCGTTCATGCCTTTAACAGAAATGCCGTTCACGTTTGAGAACACCATTCCTGCGACTATGCCTGCTTGAGCTGCAGCGCTGTTTGGAACGACCATTGCGACATATCCGCCTTCAGTGACGCTCTTGACGCCTATGCCGAGTTGAGGCGTTTCAGGGGGAATCGTGTAAGTGCTTTGACCAGTCGCGACTTTGTTACACAGCGCTGATGTGGCCCATGAACCTTGACCGTAGAAGCCGAAATTCGCACCCTTCTCGTGCCTGAAAGGCTGTCCGTTAGAGAAGAAGACCGTGTAAACCTCTTCCCCCGTATATCCGCCGTAGCTGTTTTTGGCATTCACGGCCACGTTCACGGCCCAGCCGTTCCAAGCGATTTTGCGCTTTTGAAACACTCCCGCCTTGCACCAGCCTGTGTAGATGTCTCCGAAGCGGTAGATGGCGGATGAGGGGTCTTTCAGCACGCCCTCAAAGTACGATTTGACCTTGGACTGAGCATTGTCGGGCTGCGGATCATACTGCAGCTGTGCGACTTCCTCCGCAAGATTTCCCGCATGAGCTGGCACTGCGAAACTGATCAAAGCTCCCGAGAACAAGATACATACGGACTTCCTTGCCAAGGTAGTCGCCTCCCATTGCGCGTCAAATCACGATCCTGCTCTGGATTGCTTAATCTTTGTGCCATCGCAGGCAATAAGCTTTAGGTATGGTGGCCGTGAACGTCACATTTGAGCCATGTCCGCAAAGAGTCTGGTCCAAGACCCTTTCTCATCACATCTCCGCTAGCTTCTGAGCCAGCTGATATGGCACCAGATGGGTATATCGCATCAGCATTCGTGGATCACGATGGCCAGAGATCAAGGCTACCTCTGGCATGCTGAGACCCATCTCAAAGAAGCGTGACACGGCCTCGTGCCTGAGATCGTGAAAGTGCAGATCATCTATCAAAGTCTTGGCCATCACGCGCCGCCAGCACATCTTGAGAGCATCTGACGACACTGGAAACACCAACGGACCTGAACGCGATTGCTTCTCCAGCACCTCTATCGCACCGTTGGTCAGTGGAACCGTGCGAGCGTGACCATTCTTGGTTCGGGGAAGGTGAGCTGTCCTTCGCTTGAGATCAACGAATCGCCATTCAAGCCCAAGAATCTCACCACGACGCATTCCTGTTTCCACAGCGAACTGAATCACAGCGATCACATCGTGCCGTCCGATCTCCCGAAGCTCAGTGACCACCCGATCAATCTCGTTCTGCGAGACGCGCCTGTTTCGTGCATTCTGCAGCTTGGGCTTTTTGACCTTCTCCGCGACGTTCTCTGGCAGGTGATACCCCCATTCGCGTATCGCGATGCTGAGAGCATGCTGGATATGATGCAACTCTCTGCACACTGTGCCTGCTTTCACATGCCCCAGCCGTTCGTCCCGATACATCGCGATGGCATTGGCAGAGAGCTTTTCAAGCGAGATGTCAGCCAATGGAGAGCGAATCACTTTCGCTAGCTGGTAACACTCAATCTCATGGCCGCGATTCTTCGGGCTCACTTCCCTGAGATAGCGCTCAAGGATGTCTCTCAAGGTGGTTCGTTTCAGATCAGCGAGAGCGCCGACAGGCCTCGTTGATGTGCGTCGCGCATCTTCCTGACTGGCCCACGCGACAGCCTCAGCGTGCGACGGGAATGTTCGGCTGACAGGCGCGAAGCCCTTGCGACGAATTTGGACGCAGTAGCCGTGTTTTCTCTTGGTGATGGTAGCCAATGGATCTGCTCATTGTGATCGCATTGTGATTTCAAGCATCCGACACCGTCCTGAGACTCTGCTCTGCAGGCTGTCTTGAACCGCGTCAGCCACTACCTTCTCAGGTAGGTGGTCCGTTGTTTTCTCAGTATGTTAGACAACAAAAAACCCCGCCGATGGCGGGGTTTCTTATGCGATGGTGGGCGTAGCAAGGATTGAACTTGCGACCCCTACGATGTCAACATAGTGCTCTACCACTGAGCTATACGCCCGCACCATCTGCTTGTCCCGGACCTTGCGGCGAGCCGCTCTTGTCGTCGGGAAGCGCGCCATTAGCCTTGGGTTCGAGGCAAGGCAAGGGGGAATTTTGCGTGGTTGCCCACGCGTGGTCAGCGGCTCCCGGCAAACGGCGCATCTTCGAACACGCGCTCCACTTCGAGCACGAGATCCTTGAGGTGGAACGGCTTCGACAGCACGCGCGCCTGGGGAGCCTCGCGATTCGCCTTGAGCGTAACGGCGGCGAATCCGGTGATGAACATGACCTTCGTTCCGGGGCTGATCTCGCTGCAGCGCTGGGCCAGTTCGATCCCGTCCATTTCGGGCATGACGATGTCCGAGAGGAGAAGATCGAAATGCTCGCTTTCCAGCAGCGGGATGGCTGCGGTGCCGCGATCGACGGCAGCCACGGAGTACCCTGCATTTTCGAGCGCGCGGGTGAGGTAAGTGCGCATCGCCTCTTCGTCTTCGGCGAGCAGGATCCGGATCATGGCCAACCTGTATCTGTTTCGGGCTTCGGTTCGGGCGGAGGGCGCACAGAGGCGACCTGACCCGTCATAAGCCCAGCCAGGTTAACATTCTTCCGACATCGCCACTTCGTTCATGCCGCTTTTCATTTCCCTGAGCTGGATAGCACTGACACCTATCGGACGTTGTTTTGACTTCGTTGCGAATCGGTTGCACGGTTCGCCCATGCAGCAATCCGGAAAGCATGACGGCGATTCGGCACTGGTCCAGGGAGGATCGGTACCCGGCCATGCCGGCGTGCCCGCGTTCAGCCTCAAAACTGTCGATCCATCGCCGATCCCGGTGGTGATCGCCGTGCCCCATGCCGGACGAGCCTATGCCAAGTCGCTGCTCGACCGCATGCGCCACCCGGCGTTTGCCGCACCACGGCTCGAGGATCGTTATGCCGACCTGCTCGGCGAGGCGGTTTCGCGCGAGACTGGTGCGGCGCTGCTGGTGGCCCATGCCCCGCGGGCCATGCTTGATCTCAACCGGGCCAGCGACGATGTGGACTGGGAAATGCTGGGCGGGCCGCCCGCCGATGCATCCGCCGCGCCGAGCGGTTTCGGCAGGCGCGCGCGCAGCGGCCTCGGGCTCGTGCCCCGTCGCTTGCCGGGGCTGGGCGAATTGTGGAAGCGTCGGCTGGATCATTCCGAGCTCAACGAGCGGATCGCGGCGATCCACCAGCCCTATCACGCAGCTCTGGCCACGACCCTTGAGACCATTCGCGACCGGTGGGGCGCCGCACTGCTGATCGATCTTCATTCGATGCCGCCGCTGGCCGCACGCTCGCCCGGCGAGCGCGCACCCGAGTTCGTGGTGGGCGACCGGTTCGGCGCGTCCTGCGACGGCGGGATTGTCAGCGCGGCTTTCGGATACTTCACCGAATCGGCACGGCGCGTTTCGCACAACCGCCCATATGCCGGCGGCTATGTCCTCGAACGTCATGCCCGCAGGATCGAAGGGTTGCACTGCATGCAGCTCGAGATCGACCGGACGTGCTATCTCGATCCGCGCATGGCAGAGCCTGGGCCGGGTTTCGAGGCCACGGTCGAACTGCTGATCGGGCTGGTCCGGCGGCTGGCGGTGGACGTTGCGGACCTCGGCCGGACGTCTGATCGCGGCCGCTGGCGCGCTGCCGCAGAATAGCCGACCTTCCGCCCCTTCCTGAACACCCCAAGAAAAAACCACCTGGAGCGATGCTCCAGGTGGCCAAGGTTCAGGGAGGAGGTGCACGTGAGTGCACCAGTTACGCTGGGCCATGAGGGGAGCCGCAACGCAACATGCTCTAAATAGGGGAGGGCCTTGGAGCCTGCAAGGGGTTTCGAGGGATTTTTGCAACACTCCAAGAAAAAACGCGACGAACCGTGTGGCTCGTCGCGTTTTTGTATTGACCTGTTGCCCTTGCGTCGGGGCTTCGTGTCTTTTTATTTCTGATTTACTCGGCCGGGATGGCGATCGCCGGGGTCGGCCCCTTGCCGAGCTGAACCTGTGCGCCAAAGATCTGGCTGATCAGTTCCAGCGAGAACAGGTGCGCATAGAGCAGCGGCAGAAGCCCGCTCTGCGCCCAGCCACGCAGCACGTCGCCACGGGTTTCGCGCAGCTTGTCCTGGTTGACCATCTGGAAGCCACGATAGACGAACGGCTGGTCATTGCCCTGCTGCTGGATGGCGACTTCGCCTTCCATGAGCAGGTCGTGCTTCTTCAGCTCGTCGATGAAGGCCTGCGTGCGCTGGCCTGCCTGTTCGAACTGCTCGCAGAAGCCGAGTGCGGCCTGCGTGGCTTCCGAAGGCTTGCCATCGGTGAACAGTTCCTGGCCCTCGACCGAATCACCCAGCAGGTTTGCCGAGGGGTCGAAGCACAGCGACAGCTCTTCGCTGTTCGGGTTGAGCTTGGCGAGGAGGAAGGGATAGCGGCGGACATAGGCCGGGATGTAGATCGGCTGCGTCACCTTGCCTTCGTCGTCGACGAAGACGTTTACGCCTTCGTTCAAACCCATCAGCGCCAGCGGCACGGGATTGTCGCCCGAGGCGAAGATGATCGGATAATGCCGTGCAGCCTGCGGAAATTCCTCAGCCGTCAATGGGATGGCATGCTGACCGACGAGCCAGGGAGCCGCATCCGCGTTCTTGGCCTTCCACGTGGCGTGGTCGCGGCTGTTGAGCGGCATGAGGTCGTTGTAGAACATCGGCAGGTTCGCTTGCGGCGCGCTGGCCATTTGGCATCTCTCCAAGAATCAACACTGAACGCGCGGCATGAACTGGCTATGGCCGCGGCTTGCGGGAACCGCGGTTCTTAGGGACTGACAAAAGGCCGCGCAAGCCGCGTCAGACAAGCTTTCCCGGGTTGAGCAGGCCTTTGGGGTCCAGCGCCTGCTTGATTGCACGCATTGCCGCCAGCATCGCCGGGTCAGCGAGGCGGGCAAGATCGTCGCGCTTGAGCCTGCCGATGCCGTGCTCGGCCGAGATCGAGCCGCCCCATGCGGTGACCATGTCGTGCACTTGCGCGCTGATCGCCTTGCCGTCGCCCGCTTCCCACGCTGCTCGCTCGCGGCCCGGTGGTGCGATGACGTGGAAGTGCACGTTGCCGTCGCCGAGATGGCCGAAGCAGACTGCGCGCGTACCCGGCCAGTCTGCTTCGAGGCGCGGGACCGCAGCCTCGACGAAGGCCGGCATCTTCTCGACCGGGACCGAGATGTCGTGTTGCATGGCCGGGCCGATCGCGCGCTCGGCGGGCGAGATGGTCTCGCGGATCAGCCAGAGCCTCTCGGCCTGGTCCTCGCTGGCGGCGATCGTGGCGTCGTTGATCAGTCCGCGCTCGAACGCAGTGGCGAGCAGGTGCTCGGCGATTTCGGACAGGCGGGCCGCCGTCCCCTCGTCTCCTGCGACAAGTTCGATCAGGGCGTGCCAGGCGTGCGGCTCTGCCAGCGGCGCGCGCGCATCGGGCAGATAATCCAGCACGGCTTCGAGGCTGTGCTGGGGGAGGACTTCGAAGCCTTCGACCAGCCCCGGTGCAAGGTCCTCGGCCAGAAGCAGCAGGCTGCGCGCATCGTGCAGCGATGTGGTGCCGGCCCACATGACCGTGCGTCCGGCGATCTGGGGCACGAGCTTGAGTGTTGCCGCCGTGACGATGCCGAGCGTGCCCTCCGAACCGATCAGCACCTGCTTGAGGTCAAAGCCGCGGTTGTCCTTCTTGAGCGGGGTGAGCAGATCGAGCACCGATCCGTTGGCCATGACCGCTTCCAGCCCGAGGACCAGCGCCCGCATCGAACCATGGCGCAGGACCTGCGTTCCGCCCGCATTGGTGGAAATCAGCCCGCCGATCGTGGCCGAACCCTTGCCGCCGAGCGTCAGGGGAAAGCGCAAGTCGGCCTTTTCCGCCGCTTCGTGCAGCACCTGCAGGATCACGCCTGCCTCGCATGTGGCCGTGCGTCCGGCCGAATCGAGGCTGCGGATGCGGTTCATCCGGCGCAGCGACAGGATGACCTCGCCGCCGTGCTCGAACGGGGTAGCGCCGCCCGACATGCCGCTGTTTCCGCCCTGCGGCACGATCGGCACGCCATGCTTCGCGCATAGCCGCACAAGGGCCGCCACCTCCTCGGTGTCGGCGGGCGAGGCGAGGGCCAGCGCCTTTCCGGTATAGCGCCCGCGCCAGTCCGTCAGCCACGCGGCCATGTCGGCGGGGTCGGTGGTCAAGCCTTTGGGCCCGAGCAGGCGGGCCGCTTCTGCAAGAAACGTATCGCTCATGGCGCATCGGCTATTGCCACCCCGGCGAGAGGGCAATTCATTTTTGATTGCTGGCGGGTTAAGCAGAGGTTCAACCCCTTGGGCTAAGGGGTAGGGAGCGAAGGTGCAGGGCGGATCAGGGCCGTCTGCTCCAGAGAGGGGTCGAAGAGAGTTCTTTTGCAATAATGCCCAGTATCTTCAATCTCTTGGCCTCAATGGGCATGGTGCTGTCGTTGCCGACGGCAAGTCCTATGGCAACGCCGGGGATCGACGAGCAATGGGCGGCTGCGAAGGTTCCGGCAGGCTCTCCACTTTTCGATGAGGATTTCACCCAGAGCCCGTTTGCCTCGTTCGTCGTGCAGGGCCTTGCCGACCAAGGCTGGGATCAGGTGCGTGTCGAGCAGCGCATGATCATTCGCATTGCGCCCCGGATGCCTGCGCAGATGTACGCCCCGCTGCCGTCCGCACCGCAGCCGCCCCGGTTCTATGAGCGCAAGACCGACAAGTGCCTGCCGATCACCAGCATTGCGGGCGTGCAGATCGAATCGCAGGACCGCCTGCTGCTGATCACCCGCAGCCGCAAGCTGATCGGAGCGAGCCTCGACAAGGCGTGTCATGCGCGGGACTTCTATTCGGGCTTTTACGTCGAACGGAACGAGGACGGCCAGCTCTGCGCGGGCCGTGACACGATCCATTCGCGCGCCGGAGCGAACTGCGCGATCACCAAGATGCGCGAGCTTGTTCCCGATGATGACTGAAGCCTTCGTCACATCGCGGATTTCTTGACTTTTCGGGCCATATCGTCTTAGCGCGCATTCAGTGCTGGCGGCGTCTTGCGATGCAAGCTGTCCAGCGGGCGCGACACTGTTTTCGCCGTCTCTAATTCTCGGAAAATTGCCTGCATGAAGTTTGCCGATCTCGGCCTCTCGGATGAATTGCTCCAGTCGGTGCTCGACGCCGGCTATGATGAGCCCACTCCGATCCAGGCGCAGGCAATTCCCGCCGTCCTCATGATGAAGGACATCATCGGCATCGCCCAGACGGGTACCGGCAAGACCGCCGGGTTCGTGCTGCCGATGATCGACATTCTGGCCCACGGCCGCCGCCGCGCACTGATGCCGCGCTCGCTGATTCTCGAACCCACGCGCGAACTCGCCGCGCAGGTTGCCGAGAATTTCGAGAAGTACGGCAAGAACCACGATCTCAAGATGGCGCTGCTGATCGGTGGCGTGCAGATGGGCGATCAGGTCAAGGCGCTGCAGGACGGCGTCGACGTGCTGATCGCCACGCCCGGCCGGTTGATGGACCTGTTCGAACGCGGCAAGATCCTGCTCACGGGCTGCGACCTGCTGGTGATCGACGAAGCGGACCGCATGCTCGACATGGGCTTCATCCCCGATATCGAGAACATCTGCACCAAGCTTCCGGCCCAGCGCCAGACGCTGCTGTTCTCGGCCACGATGCCGCCGCCGATCAAGAAGCTGGCCGACAAGTTCCTGTCGAACCCCAAGATGATCGAGGTGGCGCGTCCCGCCAGCACGAACACCAGCATCGTCCAGCACAAGGTCCGCTGCACCACGCGCCAGAAGCGCGAAGTGCTGCGCCACCTGCTGAAGACCGACAACGTGACCACCGCCATCGTTTTCGCCAACCGCAAGACGACCGTGCGCGAACTCGCCAAGTCGTTGCAGAGCCACGGCTTTGCTGCGGGCGAAATCCATGGCGACATGGACCAGAACTCGCGCAACGCCGAACTGCAGAAGTTCAAGGACGGCGACATCACGATCCTGTGCGCCTCCGACGTTGCCGCGCGCGGGCTCGACGTGAAGGGCGTGAGCCACGTCTTCAACTTCGACACGCCCTGGCACCCCGACGATTACGTCCACCGCATCGGCCGCACCGGTCGTGGCGGGGCGACGGGCCGCGCGTTCACGCTGGTTTCCGACGAGGATCTCGAATCGATCGAGAACGTCGAAAAGCTGCAAGGCACCAAGATCCCCGAATTCAAGATCGAGGTTGCCGAAAAGCCCGAACACAAGCCGCGCGAAGCCAAGCCCGAGCGCGCTGAAGAGCGCCGCGAGGAAGAACCCAAGCGCGAAAGCCGCCGCGAACGTCCCGCGCGCGAGGAACGCAAGCCCCGCGCCGAACGCGCGCCGCGCGCCGAAGCCGTGCCAGAATCGCGCGCCGAACGTGCCCCGCGCAGCGAACCGCAGCGCTACCGCGAGCAGTCCGAGCCGCCGTCAAAGCCTGGCGAATGGAACGGCCCGATTCCGGAATTTCTGGCGGTTTCGGCGCTCTGACGCTCTAGCCCTCTCCCCTTCAGGGGAGAGGGTTGGGAGAGGGGGCCTTGCGCCCAGCCTCACCGTCCAAGCCCCTCTTGGGCTTCGGCTAGGCGGCAAGCCGCCAAGCCTGCGTATCTCTCCCCTGAAGGGGAGAGAGCGACGGCACTCGGCGCAGGATAACATCCCATTCCATCGTCGGCCCGGACTTGATCCGGGCCTTGGCTTTTCTGTTCTGGCGCTGCGCCGGAAGAACAGCCCAACGCCGTGCCAAGCACGGGGTGACGGAAGGAAGTGAAGCGTCCCGGGTTTTCCGGAGGCTCCTATCTGTGAGAAGGAGCTGTGATGAGCGCTACAAGGAACAAGTTTTCGCCTGAGTTTCGCGACCGTGCCGTGCGGATGGTCGATGAGCATCGAGGGGATTATCCGTCGGAGTGGGCGGCGATGACCTCGATCGCCGGGAAGGTTGGCTGCACGACCGAGACGCTGCGCCGCTGGTGCCGCGAGGAGGCGAGCCGACGAGCGGGGCCAGTGGCGCAGGCCGCCACTGACCGGGAACGCCTCAAGTTGCTGGAGCGGGAGGTCAAGGAGCTACGGCGGGCCAACGAGATCCTGCGCAAGGCTTCCGCGTATTTTGCGATGGCGGAGCTCGACCGCCACGGCAGATGATGATGGCGTTCATCGACGCCCATCGCGAGGACCTGGGTATCGAGCCGATCTGCCGTGAACTGGCGATCGCCCCGTCCTCCTATCACGAGCATGCTGCCCGCCTTGCCGATCCCGGCAGGCGACCGGCTCGGGCACGACGGGACGATGAGATGCGGGCACAGATCAAGCGCGTCCATGAGGCCAGCTTCGGTCTCTATGGGACGCGCAAGGTCTGGCACCAGCTGCGGCGCGAAGGCGTGGTGATCGCCAAGTGCACAGTGGAACGCCTGATGGCAGCCATGGGGCTGGCAGGTGTGCGGCGTGGCAAGAAGACTATCATCACGGTCGGCGATCCGAAGGCGCCATGCCCGCTGGACAAGGTCAACCGTGAGTTCCGCGTCAGTCGCCCCAATGCCCTGTGGGTGGTCGACTTCACCTACGTCCACACCTGGGCAGGGTTCGTTTACGTAGCCTTCGTGATCGATGCCTATGCCCGACGGATCGTGGGCTGGAAGGTTAGCAGCTCGGCGACCGCCGGCTTCGTCCTGGATGCCCTCGAACAGGCGATCCACGCCCGCCGCCCCGGCCCCGATGACGGCCTGATCCACCATAGCGACCGGGGCGTTCAATACCTTGCCATGAACTACACCCAGCGCCTCGCCGAGGCGAACCTTGTGCCGTCGGTCGGCAGCGTCGGCGACAGCTATGACAATGCCTTGGCCGAGACGATCAACGGCCTCTATAAGGCCGAAGTCATCTGGCGGCAGCGGTCATGGCCCAGCGTGTCAGCCGTGGAAATGGCAACCCTGCGCTGGGTCGATTGGTTCAACAACCATCGCCTGCTCGGCCCCATCGGACACATCCCGCCTGCTGAGGCCGAGGCCAACTACTATGCAGCCAACGAGACCCTCGATTTGGTGGCATGTCCCAATTCAAACTGCCTCCGGAAAACCCGGGACGCTTCAAAGATCAAGGCAAGTTTACGGGATGGCCGCGAATGGGTGGAAACCGAACGTAGACCACGTTAGCAACGCTCATGATGAAGTTGCAACTGACCGCTGCCACACCATGGGTGTCCCGCCACCTCGTCAGAGTAGGCGGACTTATTGGCATAGGTTTCGCAGCCGATTCTGATTTGCTTCTGGTGGCAAGTCACGATGGTCGCGGGGTTATCGATTGCGTTACGGGCGAGCTTCTAGCTCGGGACGATGATCCGCTTTTCCCGTTCGATGAAGACACGCAGATGGTGTACGGGGTAGGACCGCTAGCGGATCAGGAAGTTAGGATTGCGGGGCCGGTCTATGGCGGCACTCTACCGACAGAGACGCAAGACGGTTGGTCCTTGTTGGGAGGATTGACGAATAGCAGCGATGACGCCGTCGTTCTGCTTCCTCCAACAGCGCAAGGTGGTGAACCCCATACATTTACAGGCTTCGTCCCAGAAGTCCGCGTCTTCGGGTTCTCACCGACGGGGCGTTCTTTCGTCATCGGAACTGGCGCGGAAGTCTACACCTTCGCCCGCTAACCAGCTCTTTCGAGTCACCGTGCATCATAGCCGAACGTCAGGCTTTGGGCGAATTCGCTGGTCCAACAATAGCGCGCGACAAAGGCAACGCCCTCAAGCCAGCTTCACAAAACTATCAATCACCCGCTTCCGCCCGGCGCTTTCGAAGTCGATCTCCAGCTTGTTGCCTTCCTGCTCGGCCACGGTGCCATAGCCGAACTTCTCGTGGAACACGCGCGCGCCCACGGCGATGTCGGCGCGGGGTTTGGCGGCGAAGCTGGCGGCGCTGCGGGTGGGTTCGGCGATGCGGCGCGGGGCCGGGGTGAAGGGTTGGGCGGCGGCGCGTTGCCAGCCCGGGCCGCGGGAGGCTGCGCGGTTGGCACTAGCCTGTGCGACATGGGCAAAGGGATCGTCACGCTCGCTCCAGTTGGCGCGCCACATCGATGCGCCGCCCGAGAGCGTGGTTTCCTCCTCGATATGCTCAGCAGGCAGTTCACCGATGAAGCGCGAGGGGATCGAACTGGTCCACTGGCCGTAGATCTGGCGATTGGCGGCGTGGATGATCGTGCAGCGCCGCCGGGCGCGGGTGATCGCGACATAGGCGAGGCGGCGTTCTTCCTCCAATGAAGCGAGCCCGCCCTCGTCCAGCGAGCGTTGCGAGGGAAACACGCCTTCTTCCCACCCCGGCAGGAACACGTTGTCGAACTCCAGCCCCTTGGCCGCGTGGATGGTCATGATCGTGACCTTGTCCTCGTCGGCAGTGTTCTCGTTGTCCATCACGAGGCTGACGTGCTCGAGGAAATCGCCCAGCGTCTCGTACTCTTCCATCGCGCGGGCGAGTTCGGTGAGGTTTTCGAGGCGGCCTGCGGCTTCGGCGGTCTTTTCGGCCTGAAGCGCGGCGGTGTAGCCGCTTTCGTCGAGGATCGTGCGGGCGAGTTCGGCAGGCACCAGCTGCTTGGCGGCATCACGCCACCGTGCGAAATCGCGCATCAGCGCGGCGAGGGTGTTGCGCGCGCGGGCTGGCAGTTCGTCGGTATCGAGAATCTCCACCGCCGCCAGCGAGAGGGGGATGCCGCGCGAACGGGCATGGCGGTGGAGCTTTTCCAGCGTCTTGTCGCCAAGGCCGCGCTTGGGGGTGTTGTAGATCCGTTCGAACGCAAGGTCGTCCTGCGGGCTGGCGATCTGGCGCAGATAGGCCAGCGCGTCCCGGATTTCGGCGCGTTCGTAGAAGCGGAAACCGCCGACGATGCGATAGCCAAGGCCGATCTGGATGAAGCGGTCTTCGATGGTGCGCGTCTGGAACTGCGCGCGCACGAGGATGGCGACGCGATCGAGCGCCGCGCCCTCACGCTCAAGCCGCTCGATGTCCTCGCCGATTCGCCGCGCTTCCTCAGGCGCGTCCCACACGCCGATCACGCGAACCTTGTCGCCGCCGTCGACCTCGGTCCACAGCGTCTTGCCAAGCCGTTCGGAGTTCTCCGCGATCAGGCCCGATGCCGCGCCGAGGATGTGCGGGGTGGAGCGATAGTTCTGCTCCAGCTTGATCACCTTCGCGCCCGGAAAATCCTTTTCAAACCGGAGGATATTGGCGACTTCGGCCCCGCGCCAGGAATAGATCGACTGGTCGTCATCCCCCACCACGCAGATGTTCTTGCGGTTCTGCGCGAGCAGGCGCAGCCACAGGTACTGCACCGCGTTGGTGTCCTGATACTCGTCCACCATCACGTACTTGAAGCGCTGCTGCCAGCTTTCCAGCACGTCGCGCTCACGCCGGAAGATGTTGAGCATGTGCATCAGCAGGTCGCCGAAATCGCAGGCGTTCAGTTCGCGCAACCGGTTCTGGTAAAGCGCGTAGAAGCGCTGGCCCTTTCCATTGGCATAGGCCTCGTTCTCCAGCGCATCGAGATCGCCGGGATTGAGCCCGCGGTTCTTCCACTTGTCGATGAGGCCCGCGAGCTGCTTTGCCGGCCAGCGCTTGTCGTCAATCCCCTCGGCCACGATCAACTGCTTGAGCAGGCGCAACTGGTCGTCGTTGTCGATGATCGTGAAGTTGCTCTGCAGGCCGACCAGTTCGGCGTGGCGGCGCAGCATCTTGGCGGCGATGGCGTGGAACGTGCCGAGCCAGGGCATCCCTTCCACCGCCGGGCCGATCAACTGGCCGACCCGCTCGCGCATCTCGCGCGCGGCCTTGTTGGTGAAGGTGACGCACAGGATCTCGCTCGGCCAGGCGAGCCGCTGGCGCAGCAGGTTGGCGAGGCGGGCGGTGAGGGCGGCGGTCTTTCCGGTGCCAGCCCCTGCCAGCATCAGCACCGGCCCGTCGGTGGTCGTCGCCGCCTCGCGCTGGGGCGGATTGAGGCCATCGAGCCATGCGTCAGCATGGCCGGGATTCACGGAAACAGGGGAAGACATAGGTGAACAGATAGGGACCAAACCTCGCGCGGGCAATCGCAATCGGCCCTTCCTTCACAGCATTCGGTTCGTCGCAGACTTCTCTGCGCTCCGTCGCAGGGGCGGGAACCTGCGTAGCTGCGGGTGCTTGGCTTTAGCAATCGGGTTCAAGAAAATTCAGGAGAATTCAGATGCGAAACCTTTTTGCGGCGAGCGCGCTGGCGCTTGCCATGGCAACGGCCCCGGCCATGGTCGCGGCACAATCCACCACACCGCCGACGACCATGCCGGACTCCACTTCGCCCACCGGCACGCAGGACACAACTGCACCGACGACCGCCACCACCGGCACGTTCTCGCCCACGCCTGATCAGCAGACCCAGATCGACGCCTGGGCCGCCGAGCAGAAGACCAAGTACAATGCCTGGCCTTCGACCTATCAGGAGTATTTCTGGACTCTCGATCCCGACCAGCAGAAGGGCTGGTGGGCGCTGACGGACGAGCAGAAGGCCCAGATCTACGCGATGACGCCCGAACAGCGCACGCAGGTCTGGCCCGCCATCGTGGCGCAGGTCACCGGGCGCGCGGTGCCGTCTTCTGGAGCCACGCCTGCGCAGCCCACTCCTGGCGCGGGGATGGGCGCTACGCCCGCAACACCGGCCGAGCCCGCAACGCCGCCCTCGCGCGGCATGAGCGCTGGCATGGACAGCACGACTACAGGCAACATGACTCCGCCGCCCGCCGCGGCGATGAACAAGAAGTATCCGGTCTGCAGCAAGACCGTGACCGACAGCTGCCGCAATCGCGGCGGCGTCTGACGCGAGCAGCAGTCGTCACGTGAGAGGGGCGCCGGGGAACCGACGCCCTTTTTCGTGTGCGCAGCAGTTGACCCGGAAGGAGCGCAGCCCAAAGAGCATCACTGCGACAACAGGGGGAGAGCGCGCCGATGAGTCCGATTCGCCAGCATGGCCGCGTGCTTGCTGCCAGCCTCGTCGGCACGGCGGTCGAGTTCTACGACTTCTACATCTACGCCACGGCTGCGGCGCTGGTCATCGGACCTTTGTTCTTCCCCACCGAATCGGCTGCGGCGCAGACGCTGCTCTCGTTCATGACCTTCGGCCTCGCCTTCTTCGCCCGACCGGTGGGCGCGGTTGCCTTCGGCCACTTCGGTGACCGCATCGGCCGCAAGTCTACGCTCGTTGCCTCGCTGATGCTGATGGGGGGATCGACGCTGCTCATCGCTTTCCTGCCGACATACGCGATGGCCGGCTGGATCGCGCCCGCGCTGCTGTGCCTGCTGCGCTTCGGGCAGGGTTTCGGCCTTGGCGGCGAATGGGGCGGTGCCGCCTTGCTTGCGGTGGAGAACGCGCCACAGGGCTGGGAAGCGCGCTTCGGCTCGGCCCCGCAATTGGGCGCGCCGCTCGGCTTCTTCTTTGCCAATGGCCTGTTCCTGCTGCTGGGCCTTGGCCTGTCGGACGAGGCCTTCGCCAGCTGGGGCTGGCGCGTGCCGTTTCTGGCGAGCGCCGTGCTGGTCGGCGTCGGCCTGTGGGTCCGCCTCAAGATCGGCGAGACGCCCTCGTTCCGCGAGGCCATGGAGAAGGCCCCGCCGCCGCAAGTGCCCGTCGCGAGCCTGCTGCGCGATCACACCCCGGCGGTCGTTGCAGGCATCGCGGGCGTCGTTGCCTGCTTTGCCGTGTTCTACCTCGCCACGACTTTCGCGCTGTCCTTCGCCACGACCAAGCTGGGCTATGCCAAGCAGGAATTCCTCGGCATCCAGCTGGGCGCCAACGCCTTCTTCGCGCTGGGAATTCTCGTCGCGGGTTACTGGGCCGACAAGTCCTCGGTCCGGCGCGTGCTGGGGACTGGCGCAGCGTTGACGGCTGTGATCGGACTGGTCTTCGGCACCGGCCTCGGCTCCGGTTCGCTGCCTGTGGTTTTCTCGACGCTCGCCGGATCGCTGTTCGTGATGGGGCTGGCCTATGGCCCGCTGGGCGCGTGGCTGCCGACGCTGTTTCCGGTGTCGGTGCGCTACACCGGCATTTCGGTGGCGTTCAACGTCGGCGGCATCATCGGCGGCGCGCTGGCACCGTTCGCGGCCGCTTGGGCGGCTTCTGCGGGCGGGACGGCTTATGTCGGCATCTTCCTGACGCTTGCGGGGACGATGACGCTGGCGGGCGTGCAGTTCTCGCCAAAGCTGCGGGTCTGAAACCCTCTCCCCTTCAGGGGAGAGGGGATTGCGCAACGCCCCCTCTCAACTTCGGCTAGGCAGACAAGCTGCCAAGCCTTCGTATCTCTCCCCTGAAGGAGAGAGAGCATTACGCCTTCAACCGCATCAGCGTGATCAACGCCTTGCCGACCTTGCGCTCTGCATCGACCTCGCAGACCCGCACATCCGGCACTTCCTTGGCGGCAGTTTCGAGGCAGATCCACGTCGCCTCGCCGATCCAGCCAAGCCGCGCCAGTCGCTCGATCGCCACCGCGCCTGCGCCAGTGCCATAGGGCGGGTCGAGCAGCACAAGATCGAGCGGCTGCTTCACCGGCCCCAACGTCAGCACCGAACTTGCGCGCACGTCGCACTGCGGGGCGCAGCGCAGCGCGGCGATGTTGGCGCGGATCGTGCGGACGGCGGCGGCATCGCTTTCAACGAACACCGCGCTCGCCGCCCCGCGCGACAAGGCTTCGAGGCCTAGCGCGCCCGAGCCTGCAAACAGATCGGCCACGGCCAGCCCTTCAAAGCTGCCAAGGCGGCTGGCGAGCATCGAGAAGAGCGTCTCGCGCGTGCGGTCTGCGGTAGGGCGGGTTGTGTCACCCTCGGGCGCGCGCAAGGGGCGGCCGCGCCATTCTCCGGCGATAATTCTCATTTGGCTTTCAGCATCTTTCGGAAGCGTTCGACCTGGACCTGGGGGATTTCCTCGACCGATCCGCGCTGCAGATCGGCCAGTTCGAACGGGCCATAACTGGTGCGCAGCAGGCGCGACACTTCGAGGCCGAGGTGTTCGAGCACGCGGCGGATTTCGCGGTTCTTGCCCTCGGTCAGGGTCATCTCGATCCACTTGTTGCGGTTGGCGCTGCGTTCCAGATTGGCGTTGATCGGGCCATAGCGAACGCCGTCGATCTCGATGCCCTCGATCAGCTCTTCAAGCCGCGCCTGCGAGATTTCACCGAAAGTGCGGGCGCGATAGGTGCGCGGGATGCCGGTGGAGGGCAGTTCCAGCGCGCGCTTCAACTCGCCATCGTTGGTCATCAGCAGCAGCCCTTCCGTGTTCACGTCGAGGCGGCCGACCGGCATGACGCGCGGCGAGTCCTTGGGCATGGAATTGCGCAGGGCGGTGTAGATCGTCGGGCGGCCGGTGGGGTCGCGCTCGGCGGTGATCAGGCCTGCGGGCTTGTGGAAGCGGTAGAGGCGCGGCGCGGCAATCGGGCCGACCATCTTGCCGTCCACGCTCACCCCCTTGAGGCTGGTGAGCAGCGTAGCCGGCGTGGTGACGACCTCGTCGCCGATCTTGACGCGGCCTTCCTCGATCATCCGCTCGACCTCGCGGCGGCTGGCAATGCCCGCGCGGGCGAGCAGCTTGGCGATGCGATCACCCTCCCGCTCGGAGCCATCCTCGTTCAGCGCGCGCTTGGCAGGCACCACCGGCTGCGAGGTGCGCGGCGCACCGCTGCGCATGGAAAAAGGCTTCTTTTCGGGCGTGCCGGGCCGAGGGCTGAACCTCTTCGGCCGATCGCCGCCGTTTCTTGGGGGAAAAGTCATGGGGGTGCCCTTACGCGAGATAGCGCAATCCGTCACCCCTAGCCGTCGGCCCAAACCGCGCTAGTGTATTGGCTTAACGACAAAGGGATCGAACCTGACAATGGCATCGACAGCCACAGCCGAACCAAAGCCGCCCCGCCCCAAAGGCTGGAAGCTGCTGAAGATCGCGCTGAGTTCGCGCAAGTCCTCCACGATGTTGGGCTTCGGGTTTTCCTCAGGCCTGCCCTACGCCTTGCTTATCGGCACGCTGAATGCCTGGCTGGGCGAGGAAAAGATCGACCTTGCGACCATCGGTGTACTGTCGTGGATCGGCCTTTCGTATTCCTTCAAGTTTCTCTGGTCACCGCTGGTTGACCGCTTGCCGCTGCCCATGCTCGAGCGGATCGGGCGTCGGAAGAGCTGGATCCTCTTGTGTCAGGTGGTGCTCGTCGGAGGTTTTGCAGGACTCGCGATCACTGACCCGTCGCAGGCTATCGGCACCTTTGCCCTGTTCGCGTTTGTCGCCGCATTGGCGTCGGCCACGCAGGACGTTGCAGTCGATGCATGGCGAATTGACGTGGCCGATGAAGAAACGCCCGTCGAACTGCTCTCTTCAATCTATCAGTTCGGGTACCGTATCGCGTCCATCGTTGGCGGCGCACTGGCCCTGTTTCTGGCGGCGCGGATGGCGTGGGAGATTGTCTATCTCCTGATGGCGGGCCTGATCGGCCTGATTGTACTCGTGACGCTGCGGGCACCGGACACCCCCCGGCCAGAGCAAGGGGCACTGCATGCGGCGCTGGCGGAGCCGGGTGAACTCGCACCGCAGGCGCGGTGGCTGGCATTGGCGATCGTCGGCGCCAGCTGGGCCTGGGCAATCGGGACGATCGTGCACTTCATGGCGGGCATGTTGAGCCCGCTGCCGCCCGGCGAAAAACATCCTTCGGTTTCGGATTTCACGAAGGCCTACGCGCCGTGGATCGTGCTTGCTACAGTTGCGGTGCCGTTGGTCGTGGCGGCCATGACCAACTGGCTGAAGGCCAATCGCCATGCGGTGCTGACTGCTCCCGATCACAAGGTCACCTCGCTGCGAACAGCCGCAAATCATCTCTACGTGGCGCTGGTGTTGCCTCTTGCCGAACTGTCCGAGCGCCTGCGCTGGGGCGTGCTGGTGGTGATCGGCATGATCCTGACCTACACCTTGTGCTACAACATCTGGGGAAGCTTTGCGTTTCCGTTCTACCTTGAGGAACTGCACTACACGAAAGACGAAGTGGCCTTCGCGTCAAAGGTGTTCGGCATCTTCATGACCATCGCGGGCATCAGCCTTGGCGGTTATCTGTTTCTGCGGTTGGGCCGGATGCCGACCATTCTGATCGGCGCGATCCTGCCGGTTCTCGGGAATTTCGTATATGCCGACCTTGCCGAAGGTGCGGTCCATATCGATGCGGTCGGACGGACGCTGGGCCTCAATGTTCTGTTTGCAGCGTTCGGATTCGATGAACGCATGGTTCGCCTGCTTCTGGCGATCAGCTTCGAAAATGTGTCGACGGGCATAGCTGGTGCTGCCTTTGTCGCCTACCTGTCGGGGATCGTCAGTCGCAATTACACCGCTGTGCAGTATGCCTTGCTTTCATCGATGACATTCCTTGTCGGATCTTTGGGGCGCGGCATCGCAGGGGATACGATTGACCGTTTCGGCTACCCGGTCATGTTCCGCTGGACAGCGGCAGCCGGTGCCGTGGCCGTGGTGTTCGTCCTGCTGGAATGGGTTCGGGCAACGCGTGAGCGGAAGGCCGAACCTGCCGAGCCAGCAGCAGCCTGATCAGTCCGGAATTTCCTCGTTCAACCGCAGCACTTCGCCCGCAAGGTAGAGAGAGCCGACGATCAGCACGTCGCCCTCTGAGGGAAGCGCGGCAATCGCTTCGGGCACGGTCTTGAAGCTGCCTACGGGCAGGCTCGTATAAGGCGCGAAGTCCTCGGGCCGATGCGCCTCGTGTCCCGGCGCGGGGACGACCGAGATCGACAGCGCCCGGTCTGCCAGGGGCTTGAGGATCGCCGATGGGTCCTTGTTCGCCAGCATCCCCATGATCACGTGGACCGGCGGCTGGCTCTCCAGATGCCGGGCAATGGCGAGGCCTGCGTCGGGGTTGTGCCCGCCATCGAGCCACACGGTGCGCCCGCCTGCGAGCGTCGTCAGCGGTCCCGCCCCAAGCCTCTGCAGCCGCGCGGGCCAGCGCGCATCGACGATGCCCTTGCCAACTGCGCCAAGCGTGACCTGAACCGCGCGCTGGTGGCGGATCATGGCGACGGCCAGCGCCGCGTTCTCTGCCTGATGCGTGCCGGGGAGGGCAGGCAATGGCAGTGGCAATTCGCCGTGCTGGTCGCGATAGAGGATCGAGCCTGCAATCTCGGCATCCCAATCGCGCCCGCGCATGATCAACGGCGCACCGATCCGCGCTGCGGTCTCGGCCACGGAATCAGCGGCGATCTGCGGATAGGCCATCGTCACCAGCGGCACGCCGGGCTTGGCGATGCTCGCCTTCTCGAACGCGATCCGGGCGAGCGGCACGGTCGGCACGCCTTCTTCGGGCGCAAGCAGGAACGCCTCGTGATCCATGCCCAGCGTCGCGATCCCGCACACCGCAGCGGTCGGCATCACGTTGGTAGCATCGAGCCTGCCGCCAAGCCCCGTCTCGATCACGCAGGCGTCGGCGGGATGTCGTCCATAGGCGAGGAAGGTGGCAACCGTCGTCACTTCGAAGAAGCTCGGCTCCAGCCCTTCGCCCGCATCGAGCACTTCCTTGAGCAGCGCGGCAAGCAGCTCATCCTCGATCAGCTTTCCAGCAATGCGGATGCGCTCGTTGTAGCGCACCAGATGCGGCTTGGTGGCGGAATGGACCGTCAGCCCTTCGGCTTCGAGAATATAGCGCAAGTAGCTGCAGGTAGAGCCCTTGCCATTGGTCCCTGCGACATGGAACACCGGGGGCAAGTGGTCTTGCGGATTGCCCAAGCGCGCGCACAGTTCGCGCACCGTATCGAGGCCGAGGCGGCCTGATGGCAGCGAAAGCGCCCCCAACCGGTCAAGCTGCGCCTGAACCGCCGCGTTTTCGGAGATCGCGAAGTCTTTCAAGCAACCCCTCCGTCATTGGCCTCGCCAATGCCACCTCCCCATTTGCATTGCATGAAAATGGGGAGGAACCGTGCTGATCCTCCCTGTTTTGGCGAAGCCCAAACGGGGAGGGGGACCGCCGCCGAAAGGCGGGGGTGGAGGGGCCTTACGCCGCCGCCCTGCCCGCCATCAGATAGTCGATCACCTGCGCCAGCGTCACCTTCAGGTCGCGGCGGTGGGTCACCATGTCGACCATGCCGTGGGCGTGGAGGTATTCGGCGCGCTGGAAGCCTTCGGGCAGCTTTTCGCGGATCGTGTCCTGGATCACGCGCTGTCCGGCAAAGCCGATGAGCGCGCCCGGCTCGGCGATCTGCACGTCGCCGAGCATGGCGTAGCTTGCGGTCACGCCGCCGGTGGTCGGATCGGTCAGCACCACGATATAGGGCAGGCCCGCCGCGCGCAGGCGGGCAATGGCCACCGTCGAACGCGGCATTTGCATCAGGCTGAGAATGCCTTCCTGCATGCGCGCGCCACCTGCGGCGGTGACGGCGATGTAGGGGCACTTCTCGCGCACCGCACGCTCGCATCCGGCGACGAAGGCATTGCCCACGGCCATGCCCATCGATCCGCCCATGAACGCGAATTCCTGCACGCCGACGACGGCCTTCTGCCCCTCGATCTTGCCGAACGCATTGGTCAGCGCATCGGCATGCGGGTTGGCCGCGCGGGCGGCCTTCAGGCGGTCTACGTACTTCTTGCTGTCGCGGAACTTGAGCGGGTCTTCCTTGACCTTGGGCGCGGGCAGCAGTTCGTAGCCAGCGTCGAGCAACTGGTCGAACCGCGCGTCGGCACCGATGCGGCCATGGTGCTCGCAATGCGGGCAGACCGAGAGGTTGTCCTCATAGTCCTTGGTGAACAGCATCTCGCTGCACGAAGGGCACTTGATCCAAAGGTTGTCCGGCGTGTCCCGCTTCGGCGTGAAGGGGAGCGCGTTGCGGACCTTGTTGAGCCAGCTCATGCGATTTCTTTCCGGGCAGAGTGGACGGCAGCGGCAAGGGCGGCGGTCAATTCCTTTACCGGCTCCGCCGCATCCGCGCCATGCTTGGCAACCAGATCGACCAGCGCCGACCCCACGACGACGCCATCGGCAACCTTGGCGATGGCTTCGGCCTGCTCGGGCGTGCGCACGCCGAAGCCGACGGCAACCGGGATCGTCGCCGAAGCCTTGATCCGCGCCACGGCCTCGTCGATCGAGGCCTGCGCCGCCTGCTGCATGCCGGTGATACCGGCGACCGACACGTAATAGAGAAAGCCCGAAGAGCCATCGAGCACGGCGGGCAGCCGCGCCGCATCGGTCGTCGGCGTGGCGAGGCGGATCAGCGAGATGCCAGCATCGCGCAGGGCAGGGCCCAGTTCGGCATCTTCCTCAGGCGGAATGTCGACGCAGATCACGCCATCGACGCCAGCCTTGACACACTCGGCGGCAAACCACTCCGACCCGCGAATGGTCATCGGATTGGCATAGCCCATCAGCACCAGCGGCACTTCGGGATGGCGCGCGCGGAATTCGGTGGCGATGCGCAGAATGTCGGCAGTCTTGGTGCCAGCGCCCAGCGAGCGCAGATTCGCCAGCTGGATCGCCGGACCATCGGCCATCGGATCGGTGAACGGCAACCCCAGCTCGATCACATCCGCCCCGCCTTCGACGAGCGCGTCGAGGATGGAGGCGGTGGCGTCAGGCGTCGGGTCACCGCCGGTGACGAAGGTGACGAGGGCGGGGCGACCCTTGGCGAAGGCGTTGGACAAACGGCTCACAGCGAAACCCCCAGATGCTCCGCCACCGAGAAGATGTCCTTGTCGCCGCGGCCGCAGAGGTTGGCGAGGATGATCTGGTCCTTGCCCATGGTCGGCGCGAGTTTCTTGACGGCAGCAATTGCGTGGGCGGGTTCCAGCGCGGGGATGATGCCTTCGGTGCGGCAGAGAAGCTGGAATGCGTCCAGCGCTTCCTTGTCGGTCACCGAGGTATAATCGACGCGGCCGATTTCCTTGAGCCATGAATGCTCAGGGCCAATGCCGGGATAGTCGAGGCCAGCGCTGATCGAGTGGCCTTCGGTGATCTGGCCGTCCTCGTCCTGCAGCAGGTAGGTCTTGTTGCCATGGAGGATGCCGGGGCGTCCGCCTGCGAGGCTGGCGGCGTGTTCCTTGTCCAGCCCGTGGCCCGCCGCTTCCACGCCAAGCATCTTCACGCTGGCATCGTCGAGGAACGGGTGGAACAGGCCGATGGCGTTCGATCCGCCACCGATGGCCGCGACCAGCACGTCGGGCAGGCGGCCGGTGCGGGCGAGCATTTGCGCGCGCGCTTCCTTGCCGATCACGCTCTGGAAATCGCGGACCAGTTCGGGATAGGGGTGCGGACCTGCTGCAGTGCCGATGATGTAGAACGTGTTGTGCACGTTCGCGACCCAATCGCGCAGCGCCTCGTTCATCGCGTCCTTTAGCGTGCCTGCGCCCGCCGTTACCGGCACCACTTCTGCACCCAGCAGCTTCATGCGGAACACATTGGGGGCCTGGCGGGCAACGTCGGTCGCGCCCATGAAGATCACGCAAGGCAGGCCGAAGCGCGCGCAGACCGTGGCGGTGGCAACGCCGTGCTGGCCCGCACCGGTCTCGGCGATGATCCGCGTCTTGCCCATGCGCATGGCGAGCAGGATCTGACCGATGCAGTTGTTGATCTTGTGTGCGCCGGTGTGGTTCAGCTCGTCGCGCTTGAACCAGACTTGCGCTCCCCCAAGCTCTTCCGTCAGCCGGGGCGCGAAATAGAGCGGGCTCGGGCGGCCGACATAGTGTTCGAGCAGGTCGTCGAACTCGGCCTGGAATGCCGGGTCGGCCTTGGCCTTGCGATATTCCTGCTCAAGATCGAGGATCAGCGGCATCAGCGTTTCGGCGACATAGCGGCCACCGAACTGGCCGAAGTGGCCGCGTTCGTCGGGCTGGTTGCGGAAGCTGTTGGGAGTCTGCGCGTTCATGGGTGTGGCGCTTGGCAGAGCCTTTGCGGAAAGTCCAGATTTGCCATGCCCATTTGCATTGTGAGGCCCTTTGGGGCAGGGGCGCATGCTGCATTGCGGAAACCTGCACAGACCGTTCATGTGCGGGCAATCTGTCGCAGTCTAGAGCGGTCTGGCAACGTCGTGAAGGCGGCTCCGAAAGGGGTCGCCTTTAGTCGTTATAATAATGGCCAAATAAATCCTGAAAGTAACAGGATTTGTTAGTCTGGCTAATGTTGCAGCGATGTCACATTTTGCCAACGATTTGTGTTTAATGTGATTTTCGTCATTGTCACTGAACCAGGTCGAAACTACCTGATCCCTCGCCACCTTCACAGAAGGGGCCAAAAAGTCAGGAGTAAAATCTATGCGTCTGGTTCTTATCTCTCTCGCCGCCTCGCTTGTTGCGGCTACCCCGGCTCTCGCCAACGAAGCACGCGTCGAAGCACGCGGCGGCGCCATCTGGGGCTCCGGTCAGACCGAAGCGATCGCCGGCGTTGCTGCTGGTTACGACTACGACCTCGGCAAAACCGCGTTCGTCGGTGCGGAAGTCACCGCCGACAAGATCCTCACCAGCGGCACCAAGGTGACCTTCGGCTTCAACGGCCGCGTTGGCGCCAAGATCGCTGAAAACGGCAAGCTCTACGCCGTTGGCGGCTACAACACCGAAAACTGCGACCTGTGCGATGGCACCTGGACCGCAGGCGCTGGCTACCAGCACTCGTTCGGCAAGCTCTATGGCAAGGTCGAATACCGTCACTCGTTCGTGAACGACGGTTTCCCCGACTTCGACGCTGTCGTTGCCGGCCTCGGCGTGAAGTTCTGATCGAACTTCGCGACAAGCGAAATGAAGCGGGCGGCCTCGAAAGAGGTCGCCCGTTTTCGTTTGGGTCGGTCGTTACAAGCGCCCCGCTTTTTCGCTCCCCTCCCGCAGGCGGGAGGGGTTGGGGGTGGGCTTGCGACGGCTGCGTCAGGCGCCCTTCGTTTGAGACTCAGGCCGTCCGCGCGTTGAAGCAGAACGTCCGAATGCGCTCGGCATCCTTCACGCCCGGAGCACTCTCGACGCCGGACGAGACGTCTACCAGCGTCGTCCCCGTCCCGCGCACAGCATCGGCCACGTTCGCCGGAGAAAGCCCGCCCGCAAGGCCCCACGCCAGCGGTCCCTTGTAGGCCCGCAGCAGGTCCCAGTCGAACGCCAGCCCCAGCCCCCCTGGAAGCGCGGCACCCTTGGGCGTCTTGGCATCGAACAGGATGAAATCGGCCACGCCCGCATAGGCATCGGCCTTGGCCACATCGCCGGGGCCTGCCACCGAAACCACCTTCCACACCGGTTTGCCGAATCGTGACCGGATGGCAGCGATTCGCGCAGCGTCTTCGCTGCCGTGCAACTGGATCACATCGAGGCTCGCTGCGGCAACTGCATCGGCCAAAGCGGCATCATCGGCATCGACGAAGACGCCCACCCGCTGCAGCCGTCCCTCAGCCTGCCTGGCCAACGCCGGAGCATTTGCCAGCTTCAGGAAGCGCGGGGAGGGCGGGAAGAAGTTGAACCCGACATGGCTCGCCCGCGCCTCGATCGTTGCGGACAGCGCATCGCGGGTGGTCACTCCGCAGATCTTGATCGATGGAGATTGGGCTGACACAGTCGGAACAAGGCCTTCAGGAGGAGTTGATCGATATGCGGATGATTGCCGTGGCTTCCATGGCCATGTTTCTGGCCGCTTGCAATGTCTCCGGATCGGGCAATGGCGGTCAGATCAAGCTGGCCGAGGCCGAGGCTGTTCGGTTCCACGCACGGCTCGATGCCGGAAAGTATCACGATATCTGGCAGGCTAGCAGCGACGTGTTCCAAAAGGCTGCGACAGAAGAGCAGATGAACCGTATCTACACCGCCGTCTCGACCAAGCTTGGCAAGGTCAAGACGTCGAAGCAGGTGCAATGGCGGGAGAACTGGGGCACCGCCGGGCACCTCGTCGAAATCGTCATGGACACGACCTTCGAGAAGGGGACAGGGATGGAAACCCTGACGTTTCTCGAAGAAGGGCAGCGGCTCAAGCTTGCCGGCTACCACATCAATTCCACCGACATGATGCTGAACTGACGGGGATCACACAGTGCCGGTGATCCCCGCGAGCCTTTCCGTTTACATTGCTGCCAGCTCGTAGCTGACGTTGACCGTCACCGTCATTTCCAGCTCGCCAGCTGCCACGGGCGTGGCACTTTGCGCCATCGCCTTGTCAGCACGTGCGAACAGCATCGGCGGCTGCGGCGGGGGAGCCCAGCCACCGTTCTCGGAAATCGACAGAATGCGCACCACGCGCAGGCCCGCGGCCTTGGCATAGAGCTCGGCCCGCGCCTTTGCCTTCTGCATGGCCTCGATCCGGGCCTCGTCCATGGCTGTGCCGGGGTTGTCGATCTGGAAGGCAGGGCCGTTCACCTGGTTCGCGCCTGCCGCTACCAGCGTGTCGATCACCTTGCCATACTGGTCGAGCTTGCGCTGGCGCACCGAAACCTGATTCGCCGCCTGATAGCCGATGATCACCGGGTCCTGCTGCTCGTAGGAGCCATCGGGCAGGCGCTTGGGCTGGCCATAGACCGGGTTCACCGAAAGGTTGCTGGTCTGGATATCGCGCTCGGCGATGCCCGCCTTCTTGAGTGCGGCGATCACCGCGGTCATTCGCTGGGCATTCTCGGTCAGCGCTTCACCTGCCGTCTTGCCCTGCGTCGTCACGCCTGCGGTAAACACCGCCAGATCGGGCATGCGGGCAGACTTGCCCTCAGCCGAGATGCTGAGCAGCGTGTTGCCTGCTGCGACAACCGGTCCGGTCGACATGGTCTGCGCGTTGGCGGCAAGGGGGGCAAGCGCTGCACAGGCAGCGGCGAGAAGGAATGCACGTTTCATCAGGGAGGCTCCCGTAAGTGTCGTTGTCGCACGATGTGGGCAAACCGACGTTACGCAGCGATGAACCGTTCAGCGCAGGCTTCGTTCCAGCACCACCATGCGGAAACGGTCCTCTCCACCATGGGGAAAGGGCCGCGTCTCGCCGGTGCGAACATAGCCCCGGCGTTCGTAGTACGCGATCAGTTCAGGGCGCGCGTCGATAACGGTCATCTCCATGACCGCTGCGCCGAACGCCTCTGTCGCCATATCCTCGGCATCGGCAATCAGCGCGCGGCCAAGACCCTCAGCCTGCAATTCCGGATCGACGCAGAGCATGCCGAGATAGGCGCGGGCCTCTCCGACATCGGTGATGGTCACTGTGCCAGCGAACTTGCCGTCGATCTCCGCCAGCAACACGCGCGAGGCTTCCGAGGCAATCGTCTCGGCCAGTTCCGCATCACTCGTTCGCTCGTCGTAAAGCAGATCAGCTTCGCTCGTCCAGCCCCGCTTCGAGCTTTCCCCGCGATAGGCGCTTTCGACCAGCGCCCGTAGCGCCGGAACGTCGCTCGCTTTTGCCAACCGGAACCGGATCATGGATTTAGAGTGTCGCCTCAATCGCCCGTGCCGCAGCAACGGGGTCCTCCGCGCGGCTGATCGGGCGACCGATCACCAGCACGCTGGCCCCGGCATCGCGCGCGGCGCGCGGGGTGACGGCGCGCTTCTGGTCGCCCAGAGTGCCATCGGCGGGGCGCAGGCCCGGCACGACGAAGAAGCCCTTTTTCCAGCGCTTGTGGATCGCGCCCACCTCGTGCCCTGAGCAAACGATGCCATCCAGCCCGGCTTCCTGTGCCAGATCGGCAAGACGCAGCGCCTGATCATAGGCCGAACCGCCCACGCCCATCGAGGCCATGTCGCCATCGTCCAAGCTGGTCAGCACCGTGACGGCGACGACCTTGGTATGCTCGCCCGCCGCGGCCTTGGCATCTTCCATCATCGCGCGCCCGCCGCCAGCGTGGATCGTGACGATGGCCGGCTCCAGCACGTGGATAGACTGCATCGCGCCCGCCACCGTGTTCGGGATGTCGTGCAGTTTCAGGTCGAGGAAGATCGGCAGACCCACCTTGGCCACTTCGTGCACGCCATGGTGGCCATGGGCGCAGAAGAACTCGAGCCCCAGCTTCAGCCCGCCAACGTGGCCCTTGACCTTCTGGGCAAGCGCAATGGCGGCATCGAGCCGGGGCAGGTCGAGGGCAAGGTAGATCGGGTTGCTCACGGGGTCTCGCTCTTGAGTGTGTCGGAGCCTTGCGCGGCTTCCAGATTGGTGGACGAAAGCGACGGCGCGGCCTTTGCGCCCAGCGACGTTTCAAGGCCCGCAATCCGCCGCGTCAGGCGCCAACGGGTCGCGCGATAGAGCAGCCATGTCGGCACGAGGCCAAGCAGGAAGGCCATGATCACCAGCACCGGCAGCCGGGTTTCCAGGAGCAGGCCTTCCCAGATCCGTACTTCGACGGGTTGCCAGTTGGCAGCGGTGAACGCGGCCAGAACGGCCACCACCACTATCCAGAATATCGTGCGCAGCATCCTCATGCCTTTCGCTCCGTGACCCGTCCGTTGGTCGCATGGTTAGGACAGGTCACGGCTCTTGGCGAGTCCCGCCGCAGCGGTGCAGCAAAGTGGTGCTCAGGCTTCCCCGAACACACGAGCAAAGATCGTGTCGATCGCCTTGAAGTGGTAGTCGAGGTTGAACTTGTCCTCGATCTGCTCAGCGGTCAGCACCGCAGCCACTTCCGGATCGGCCTTGAGCAGTTCCATCAGCGAAAGCTGTCCGTCCGATTCCCACACCTTCATCGCGTTGCGCTGCACCAGACGGTACGAGGCATCGCGCTCCAGCCCGGCCTGCGTCAGTGCCAGCAGAACGCGCTGTGAGTGGACAAGGCCGCCCATCTTGTCGAGGTTCTTCTGCATCCGCTCGGGGTAGATGACCAGCTTGTCGACCACCGACGTCAGGCGGGCGAGCGCGAAGTCCAGCGTGATCGTCGCGTCGGGCCCGATGAAGCGTTCAACCGAGGAGTGCGAGATATCGCGCTCATGCCACAGCGCCACGTTCTCCAGCGCCGGCGTCACCGCCGAGCGGACCATGCGCGCAAGGCCGGTCAGATTCTCGGTCAGCACCGGATTGCGCTTGTGCGGCATGGCCGACGAGCCCTTCTGGCCGGGCGAGAAGTATTCCTCTGCCTCAAGCACTTCAGTGCGCTGCAGGTGGCGGATCTCGACGGCAAGGCGCTCGATGCTGCTGGCGATCACGCCCAGCGTCGCAAAGAACATCGCGTGGCGATCACGCGGGATCACCTGCGTCGAAACCGGCTCGACCTCAAGGCCCAGCTTCTCGGCCACGTATTCCTCGACCGAGGGATCGATGTTGGCAAAGGTGCCCACCGCGCCCGAGATCGCGCAAGTCGCAACTTCCGCGCGCGCGGCGACAAGGCGCGCACGGCAGCGGGTGAATTCGGCAAAGGCCTCGGCCAGCTTCTTGCCGAAAGTGGTCGGCTCGGCATGGATGCCGTGGCTGCGGCCGATGGTCGGCGTGTACTTGTGCTCGAAGGCGCGGCGCTTGATCGCTTCAAGCAGCGCATCAAGGTCTGCCAGCAGCAGGTCAGAAGCGCGGGCGAGCTGCACGCTAAGCGTGGTGTCGAGCACGTCCGAGCTGGTCATGCCCTGGTGCATGAAGCGCGCCTCGGGGCCCACCTGCTGCGCCACCCAGTCGAGGAACGCGATCACGTCATGCTTGGTCACGGCTTCGATCGCGTCGATCGCGGCAACGTCGATCTTGGGGTTGGTCGCCCACCAGTCCCACAGCGCCTTGGCGCCCGAAGGCGGCACTACGCCCAGCTCGCCCAGCTTCTCGGTGGCGTGCGCCTCGATCTCGAACCAGATGCGATAGCGCGCTTCCGGCTCCCAGATCGCGGTCATGGCGGGGCGGGCATAACGGGGGACCATGTTCGACTCCGTGCAAATTCTTGAGGCAGCAGCTTTGCCGCGCCGCTAGGGCGCAGGGGCCGCAAAGGCAAGGGGCCTGTGTCTCAAAACCCGCCCGTCGCCTGCACCATTTGCGCGATAACCCTGTCCGCTGCGCCCCTGGTCAGATGCGTATCGTCGACATAAAGCACCCGGCCACCCCGCACCACGTCGCATTGTTTGCCCCCGCACAACACCGTGGCCGGATCGAAGAACGAGACGCCCGCATGGCGTTCGGCATAGGCGGCCAGCACCGGATTGATCAGGTGCCCTTCGGCTCGCTCTGCCGGAAATGCTGTAGCGCAACGCGCGTTGATATAGGCAAGGCAGCGCAAGTACCCGCCCGCCATCGCCTCGCCAGCAGGTGCAGCGGTCGGGACATTGCCGATCACCACGATCCGCGTGTCCTTGGGCAGCGTTGCGATCATCCGGTCCAGCCCCGCCTCGAACGCGGCACGACCCTCTGCCGATGCCTTACCGATCCTGTCGAAGCTGCCCTGTGCGAACAGTATCCGATCCCACCGCTGCGCCAGAATCACCGTCCCGATCCCCCGCTCGCGCACCAGTCGCGCCAACGCATCGGGCTGCGCGAGGCACTTGGCGGCTTCCGGGGTGTCTTCGGCATAGTTGGTCACCCCCGGCAGTGCGAAGCACCCCGCATCGGTCAGCATCGCCCCTCCGGGCATGCGCTGCGCAAGCGCCGCGAAATACTGCCGCGCATGGCTATCTCCGAAGAGCACCCAGTGCACCGGCTGACCGGCTGGTGGAATGCTCGACACCGGCTCGGGCAGGGCCGCCGGATAGGCCTGCAACGCATCGCGTATCGCTGCGCTGGAGGGTTGCAGGCGCTCCATATGCCCACCAACGCCAAGAGCCACCGCCACGAACAACCCACCACCGCAAAGCGCCACCAGCGCACGCCGCGATTGCAGCCAGCGCTTCTCCCGCACCGGTCGCTCGATCAGATGGAGCGAGGCAAATCCGAGCAACACGGACAGCGCAATGGCGAGTCCGGTCAGCCACAGCGGCGGCGTCCCCCACCAGACGTAGCCGAGAAACGCCAGCAGCGGATTGTGCCAGAGGTAGATCCCGTAAGATGCCCCGCCGATGGCAACGAGCGGCGCGGCGCCCAGAATCCGGCCCGCCAGGTCTGATGCCGAGGCATGACGCACCACCAGCGCCGCCCCGCCCACCGGCAGGATGAACCGCCAGTCCGGCGCCGTCGCCGCATCGGCCAGCACGAATCCGCTCAAGATCAGGCCAAGCCCAACCAAAGCCAGCCCCGGCCTTTGTCGCGAGGGCGCGGGCAGGGCGGCACAGACTGCGCCCGCCAGCAACTCCCACGCCCGCGTCGGCAGGAGATAGAACGCCCATTCCTGCCGCCATGGTGCCAGCGCCAGACTCAGTGCCAGCGACACCACGGCAAGCCCCGCAAACACCACCGGCATCCGCCCGCGCCCGAATTTCCACAGCACCACGACCAGCGCCGGGAACAGGATGTAGAACTGCTCCTCGACCGATAGGCTCCACGTGTGCAGCAGAGGGCGAAATCCCTCGTCGTCATCGAAGTATCCGGTCTGCTGTGCAAACAGCAGGTTCGAGGCAAACGCACCGCTGCTCCCGAGCGCTTGGGCAAACTTGCGGAAGTCCTCCGGGATCATCAGCGCCCACGCCAGCACCGCGCTCACCCCCAGCACCGCCAGCAGCGCCGGGAGAATGCGGCGGGCGCGACGCTCGTAGAACGCGAGCAACGAGAAGCGGCCCGTGGCGAGATGCTCGAGGATCGTCGCGGTGATCAGGTAGCCGCTGATCACGAAGAACACGTCCACCCCGGCAAAACCGCCGCCAAAACCGGGCAGGCGGGCATGAAACAGCACCACCGGAATCACCGCAAGCGCGCGCAGCCCCTCGATTTCCCGCCTGTGTTGCAAAAGCCGTCCGATGAAGTTGCCCCTGCCGTCACGATGGCGAAGGCCGCGCGGCGTGGCAACCGTCTCGCCCTCCGACCCTGTAGGTCACAGCCCGATTGCGTGCCTCGTCCGGTCGCGATATTTGCCGCCCCACCAACGCCAACGGAGAATGCACATGGTTCGCAAGGTTCTTGTCCTCGCCACGCTCGGCCTCTCGCTGGCGCTCGCTGCGTGCAACACCGTTCAGGGAATCGGACGCGACATCGAATCCGTCGGCAAGGCGGGCGAAAAGGCGATCTGATTGCTTAGATCAACCCCTGCGCCTTCAGCGAGGTATAGCCCTCGCGGCCGATCACGATGTGGTCGTGAACGCTCATCCCCATCAGGCGCGCGGCTTCGGTGATCTTGTTGGTTACCTGAATGTCAGCCCGGCTCGGCTTGGGGCTGCCCGAGGGATGGTTGTGGACAAGGATCATCGCCGCCGCCCCCACGTCCAGCCCCTTCTTCACCACCTCGCGGGTATAGATCGGACTTTCGTCGAGCGTGCCGTCCCCCACCAGATGGTCGAGTATCAGCATGTTCTGCGTGTTCAGATAGAGCACCCGCACTCGCTCGACATTGAGGTGCGCCATGTCGATGTGCAGGTAATCGAGCAGCGCCTGCCAGTTTGAAAGCACCGGTTGCTCGCGCACCACCGTCCGCGCCAGCCTGCGCGCAGCCATCGCCACGATGCGCAAAGCCGCCGCACTCGTCTCGCCCATGTTTGGGTGCAGCGCCAGCGCCTGCGGATCTGCCGTAAGCACGCCTGCAAGGCTGCCGAACCGCTGGATCAGCGAACGCGCGATGGGCTTGGTGTCGATCCTCGGCCGCGCCACCATCAGCAGGTATTCGATCACCTCGTGATCGGCCAGCGCATCTTCCCCGCCCGACATCAATCGCTTGCGCAAGCGCGAGCGATGCCCGCTCGGGTCTCCGCCGTCGAAAGTTGCGGCGGTTTTTCCGGAAGGCTGATCCTGTTCAGGAAAGAGTCGGTCTTGGTCGGCCATCTGTCCCTTGCGGGCACCACTTCGGCGCTAACGCGTTCTACGCCGTGCATTGCCCAAGCCATGGGTATGCGCAAGAAGGGGGCAGATGGCAGATAGTTTCGAAATGGCGGAACCGGACCCGGAGTCGGGCAGGCAGCCTGCTCCCGCGCCCCGCCGCCGCATGAGGCGCGTGGGCGTGTCGGCACTCGCCATTGCGGTGCTCGGCCTTGGCGGACTCTGGCTGACGCGCAATTCCATTGCCGACCGCATCATCGTCGGGCAGCTGCAGGGCTATGGCGTGCCTGCCACTTACGAGATCGAAAGCATCGGTCCCGGCACGCAGGTGCTGAGAAATCTGGTGATCGGCGATCCGCGCCGCCCGGACCTGACGGTCGAGCGCGTGGAAGTGGGCATCCGCTATGGCCTTGGCGTGCCTTATATCGGCTCGGTCCGGCTGGTCGCGCCAAGGGTTTACGGGCAATACCGCAACGGCAAGCTGAGCTTCGGCGCGCTCGACAAGGTGATCTACGCGCCCAGGACCGACAACGCGCCGTTCACTCTCCCCAAGCTGAACCTGCAGGTCGAGGATGGTCGCGGGCTGATCCTGACCGATTCGGGCAAGATCGGCCTCGCGCTCGATGGCAAGGGCGCCTTGCAGAACGGATTTGCCGGAACCCTCGCCGCCACCGCGCCAGCGCTGCAAAGTGATGGTTGCAAGATCGATGGCACGCGCTTCTTCGGCCGGATCGCGGTGCAGGACGAGCGGCCCTCGCTGACCGGCCCGCTCCGTCTCGATAGCCTCACTTGCAGCAATGGCGTGGACAGCGGCGCACTGGTTGCCGATATCTCAGCGCGCGCCGACAAGGCCTTCGCCGGTCTCGCCAGCAGCGCCACGGTGCGCGCCGGAAAGTTCACCGCTCCCGGCATTGCTGCCGAGACTCTGGCACTCGACACCCGCCTTGCCTACCGCGACGGCGCGCTTACCGGCCGTGTCGATGCCAATGCCGGCAGCGTCAGCAGCGGCGGCGTGCGCTTTGGCCTGCTCGGCCTCGAAGGCTCGGTCCGGACGCGCGAATCATTTCGCAAGGCCGAATTCCGGGGCACGATCGACGGGCAGGGCCTGCGCCAGGGCGCTGCCCTCGACAAGGCCCTCGCCTCGGGGATGCGCAGCGCGGAGGGCACGCTCCTTTCCCCGATGCTCGCCCAGCTCCGCGCCAGCCTCAAGCGCGAGGAGCGCGGCAGCCGCCTTGCGGGCGAGATCGCGCTGCGCCGCAACGGGGAGGCGATGTCGGCGGTGATCCCGCAGGCACGGCTGGTGGGCGGCAGCGGACAGGCGCTGCTCACCGTGTCCAGATTCCAGATGGCCACCGCGAGCGAAGAGGGCCCGCCGCTGCTCGCGGGCAACTTAGCCACCGGAGGCGCAGGCATCCCGCGAATCGTCGGGCGCATGGAGCGCGGCCGCGCCGGACAGGCGCTGTTCCGGCTGACCATGGCCCCATGGCGCGCGGGCGGCGGGTCGCTGGCGATCCCGGAAATGATGATCGCGCAAGTCGGCGACGGCTCGCTTGGTTTTTCCGGCACGACGCAGGTTTCCGGCGCGATTCCCGGCGGTTCGGTCCGGAACCTCGTGCTCCCAGTTAACGGTGCCTACGGCGCGCGCGGCGAGCTTGCGCTGTGGAAGCGCTGCGTCACCGCCCGGTTCGACCGGTTGACGCTCGGCCAGATGGCGGTCGACGGCAACGCGCTCCAGTTCTGCCCAGCGGGCGGCAGCGCCATCGTCCGCAACGGGACGAGGGGGCTGCAGGTCGCGGCCGGCACCTGGTCGCTCGATCTCACCGGCAAGCTTGGCGAGACGCAGATGGCGGTTCGCAGCGGGCCTGTTGGATTTGCCTGGCCGGGTGTGCTCAAGGCGTCGTCGGTCGAAGTCGCGCTGGGTCCGCCTGCTACTGCCACGCACCTGACAGTTGCCAATCTGGATGCAAGAGTTGGGGGAGAGTTGGGGGGGAGTTACGGGGGAGTTGGAGTTAAGCTCGCCCAGGTCCCGCTCGACGTCTCGAACGCCTCGGGCGAGTGGCGCTATGTCGATGGAAAGCTTGTGCTTTCCGGCACCGAGTTCGACCTGACCGACCGGCTTGACCCTCCCCGGTTCGAGACGCTGCACTCCAGCGGCGCGACGCTGACTTTGGCGGACAATCGCATAACAGCCAATGCCTTGCTGCGCGAAGCGAAGACCGCGCGTGAAGTTGCCGCCGTCGCCATCCGCCACGATCTCGCCACCAGCACCGGCCACGCCGATCTCGTCGTGGACAACCTCTTGTTCGACAAGGGTTTCCAGCCCGCGCAACTCACGCGCCTTGCATTGGGCGTTGTCGCCAACGTCAACGGCAAGGTCACCGGGAACGGAGCGATCGACTGGAACGCGCGCGGGGTGACGAGCACCGGCACGTTCGGCACGCAAGGCCTTGATCTTGCAGCCGCTTTTGGTCCGGTGAAGGGCCTCAAGGGCAACCTGCAGTTCACCGACCTGCTCGGCATGGTCACCGCTCCGCACCAGAAGCTCACCGTCGCCTCGATCAACCCTGGCATCGAGGTCACAGAGGGCGTCGTCGACATAAGTCTGCTGCCGGATCAAGTTCTTAGACTGCACGATGCGCGCTGGCCATTCCTTAGCGGCACGCTCGTCCTCGAGCCCACCGACCTGCGCCTCGGCCTCGCCGAAGCCCGCCGCTACACCCTCACCGTCGTCGGGATCGACGCGGCCAAGTTCATCGAGAAGATGGAGCTGGGAAATCTTGCCGCAACAGGCACTTTCGACGGACAGTTCCCGTTGATTTTCGATGCCAACGGTGGCCGGATCGAGGAGGGTACGCTCATCTCGCGCGCGCCGGGGGGCAACGTGTCCTACATCGGCGCGCTGACCTATGAGAACATGGGGGCGATGGCCAACTTCGCGTTCGATGCGCTGAAATCTTTGGATTACAAGACGATGACCATCGCCATGCGCGGCGATCTGGAAGGCGAGATCGTCACCAATGTGAAGTTCGGCGGGGTGAAGCAGGGCGCGGGGACGAAGCGCAACTTCATTACAAAGCAGATCGCCAATCTGCCGATCCAGTTCAACGTCAACATCCGCGCGCCGTTCTACCAGCTCATCACTTCGTTCAAGGCGATGTACGACCCCGCTTTCGTCAAGGATCCCAGAACCTTGGGCCTCGTCGATGCGCAGGGACGTCCGCTCTACCGTTCCGCGAATGGCGTTCGCCCCGGAGGGGTCCCGGTGATCGTGCTGCCGGAGGCGCATCAAGACATTCAGCCTGCAGAAAGCGGAAACCTGCCATGAGGAGCATAGAATTGACCCGATCCGCGAACCCTGCGACGATCTTTCCGATGAGGAAAAGCGGATCACAATTCGGGCGACGCCTTCTGCTGGCGGCGCCGTTGGTCTTGGGACTGGCGACGGGGGGCTGCATTTCGGTGAAGGCACCGGACAAGCCCATCGTGATCGAGCTCAATATCAACATCAAGCAGGAGGTCGTGTACCGGCTGGCGCAGGATGCCAACAACACGATCGAAAGCAATCCGGACATTTTCTGATGTCCGGCAATGGTTTGAGGATGGACACATGACCATGGTTTCAATGCGCAAGAGCCTTGCCGCGCTGGCTGCTACGGGCCTCCTGCTCGGCACGATCGCCGTGCCCGCATCTGCGCAGAACCGCGATCCCGCCTATGCCGCAGCTCGCGCCTCGGGCCAGGTGGGCGAGAAGATGGACGGCTATCTGGGCTATGTCACGCCGCCCGCTCCGGCGCTGCGCGCGGTGGTCGAGGACATCAACATCAAGCGCAAGGCGGTCTATGCCGAGAAGGCCCAGGCCAACAAGGCCACGGTCGAGGAATACGCGCTGACCTCGGGCTGCCTGCTGATCGCGCAGACCAAGCCGGGGGAAAAGTACCAGGCGCCCGATGGCTCCTGGCAGACCCGCGGCAACGGCCCCCCGTTGCGTGATTCGCGCTGCCCTTGAGGCTGGTTTCTGCATACGAATCGCCAACGCCATTCTGCCGGTTTGACGCCCTTTCTCGCAACTGCGGGGAAGGGCGTTCGCTTTTGCGATGATACCTTGGGTCAGGCTGGGGGCCAGACACGGTTCGTGACGGTTGACTCAACAATACCCCCCGCCTAAGGGGGCGGCGCCCTCGGCGGTCATCCGTCGTTTGTGCTGCACTTTTTGTCGGGCAACTGGCTTCGGCCGGTAGGAATGACAGGGGACAAGGCATGAATGACGATCCGTCCGGGATGGAGCCCATCGGCGAGGATGCGCGGATCGACGCGCTCGACAAGCGGCTGAAAGCCCTTCGAGAGCGGGAAGAAGAGCGCAACCGGCCAAAGGCAGGCGGGGAAACCGATGCGAATTACCGCATGGGCAACCGCGTGCTGGCGGAACTGATCGGGGGTCTCGCAGGCGGCGCGTTCATCGGCTGGGTCATCGACCAGTTTGCCGGGACGTCCCCTGGAGGGTTGCTGGTGATGTTGTTCATGGGGGTCGTCGTGGCATTCCGGAACATCATCCGAATTTCGAGCCGGCGCCCCGAATAGGGCGCTGTTGTTGTATTCGAGTGATACGGGGTTAAGCGCGTGGCCGAAGGCAAGGTCGATCCGGTTCACCAGTTCACGATCGAGACCCTTTTCGGGACCGATCACTGGTCTATTGGTGGTTACAACATCGCGTTCACCAACTCGTCGCTGTGGATGGCGATCACCACGGTGGTCCTGCTCGTGTTCGTGGCCGGTGGCGCCAAGCGCGAACTGGTTCCGGGCCGCTGGCAGATGGCGGTCGAGGGGCTGACCGGCTTCGTCGACAACCTGCTTCAAGCGAACATCGGCAAGGCTGGGCGCAAGTACCTGCCTTACGTCTTCTCGCTGTTCGGCTTCATCCTGTTTGCCAACATGCTGGGCCTGCTGCCGCTGGCGCTGGTTGGCGTTCATCCGTTCACCGCCACGAGCCACTTCACCGTCACCGGCGTTCTCGCCGTGATGAGCTTTGCGATCGTGCTCGGCGTCGGCTTTGCCAAGCACGGCCTGCACTTCTTCTCCCTTTTCGTGCCGCACGGTACGCCCGTTCCGATGATCCCGATCATTTTCCCGATCGAGCTGATCTCGTTCATGGTGCGTCCGTTCAGCCTTGGCCTGCGTCTTTTCGTGGCGATGATGGCCGGGCACGTGCTGCTCGAAGTGCTCTCGGGCTTCGTCATCTCCGGCACCAACGCCGGGGTGGGGACGTTCTTCCTCGCCGCCGTTCCCAGCTTCGTGCTGATGATCGGCATCTGTGCGCTGGAACTTCTGGTGGCAGGCATTCAGGCTTACGTCTTTGCCCTGCTCACCTGCGTTTATCTGAACGACGCCGAGAACCTTCACTGATACCCGCAACAATTTCCCATACGGTTTTGAGAAAAAGGAGTTTTTGACATGGACGCAGAAAGCGCAAAGCTGCTCGGTGCTGGTCTCGCCGCTGTTGGCGCCGGTCTCGCCTCGCTCGGCGTGGGCAACGTGTTTGCCAAGTTCCTCGAAGGCGCGCTGCGCAACCCCGGCGCCGCTGACGGCCAGCAGGGCCGCCTGTTCATCGGCTTCGCCGCCGCCGAACTTCTGGGCCTGCTCTCGTTCGTCGTCGCGATGATCCTGATCTTCGTTGCCTAAGGCAAACGAAGCTTACTGATTGTTGAAATGCTGGCCGGGGTTCGCCCCGGCCGCCTGACGCCCGGACACCCGCGATGCCTCAGATTGAACAGCTTGCCACCACCTATTCCAGCCAGGTTTTCTGGCTGCTGGTGTTCTTCGGCATCGTCTTCTTCGTGATCGGCCGGGGCATGTTGCCCAAGGTCGTCTCCACGATGGACGGCCGCGACAAGCAGATCGCCGACGACCTTGCCGCTGCCGAAGCCGCACGGGCCGCCGCCGATGCCGAGGAAGAGGCATGGCGCGTCCAGGCGAACCAGCAGCGTGCTGCCGCCCAGGCGGTCATCGCTGCCGCCAAGGCCGATGCCGCCAAGGCCACCGAAGCCAGCCTCGCCGTGGCTGCGGCTCGCATTGACGAGACCGTGACCGCTGCCGAAGCCCGCATTGCCGCTGCCCGCGCTGCCGCGCTGGGTGAAGTGGAAGGCGTTGCCGCCGAAGCCGCGCAGGACATCGCAAGCCGCATCGCCGGCCTGTCGATCCCCGCCGACGAAGCGCGCGCTGCCGTGAAGGGAGTTCTCGCAAATGGCTAACGCTGTAGAGACGACCGCAGTCGTCGAGCACGAAGCTGCTGGCGGCGAACACCACGTCGAACCTTCTGCGCTGGGCCTCGGGCCGGGCGCATGGGTTGCGCTGTCGATGGCCATCTTCCTTGCGATTCTCGTGTCGAAGAAGGTGCCTGGCGCGATCGTCGGAGGTCTCGACAAGCAGATCGACGCGATCCGCAAGCAGCTGGACGAAGCCAAGGTGCTCCGCGCCGAAGCCGAAAAGCTGCGCGCTGAATACGCCGCCAAGATCGCCAACGCCGAAAAGGACGCGGCGTCGATGGTCGAACACGCCAAGACCGAAGCTGCGGCGATCATCGCCAAGGCGGAAGCCGACGCTGCGACCACGATCGTCCGTCGCGAAAAGATGGCATCGGACAAGATCGCCGCTGCCGAGCGCGCAGCAGTCGACGAACTTCGCGCCAAGGCTGCCGAGGCTGCTACTGCTGCCGCACGCAACCTGATCGCCAAGAACCACTCTGCCGGAGCCGACAAGGCGCTGGTCGATGGTGCCATCGCCGGGCTGGTGAACTGATCCGCTAACCGCGCGTCAGGGCTTACCGAACACAAAACCCCTTCCGGTTTCCGGGAGGGGTTTTTGTTTGTGTGTTAGAGGTGGCGTTCCACGTCCTGTTTTCCGTGGAGGATGCGGATGATCTCCACCTGATCCGCCGCGATGCGATAGTAGATGAAATGCGCCCCGCAGCGGAGCTTGTTAATGGAGCGCCGAGTGCTGGGGCGACCGATCTTGTTTCCGTTTGCTATGCTTTCGCATGCAACTTGCAAGTCGTCCGTATAACTCTCGGCTTGCTCGATGCCCCAGAGGTCGGCGGTATAGTCCCAGATCCGGTCAATGTCCGCATAGGCGGCAGGTGTAAGCCTGAGTGCCTTCACCTTGCTTCGAACTCACGCCGCTTCCTTGCCTTGAACTCGTCAAAATCGAACGGTTGCGGCTCACCGGATTCTTCGCCTTCGATCAGGGCCTGCTCTAGTGCTCGGACCTTTTGTTCGTGGTCTTCGAGCAGCCTGAGTCCCGCGCGGACGACTTCGCTGGCCGATCCATAACGTCCCGTTTCGACTTGAGACGCAATGAAATCCGTGAAGTGTTCGCTGAGGGTGACGGAGGTGTTGCGGGGCATCTTGGCGTCCATATCTGTCGAGATGTACCAAAATATAATACAACCGTTCGAACGGCTCAAGCCAAGATCAGTGACTTGGATTGAGGGCGAAAAGCAAAGCGCCTAGCAGCGGTAGAGCGAGCAAAGCCATGACGATAGCAGCTAGCGTGAGTGCGTCTTGGCTATCCTGCCGGTTCCACTTCAAGCGCGCGTCGACCCCCGGATCACCAGCCTGACCGGCACGCGCCGCCCGGAGCCTTCCGTACCGTTGATCTTGGCCAGCAGCTGTTCGACCATCAGCGTTCCGGCCATCTGGAAGTCGGGTTCGATCGAGGTGAGGGGCGGGGTGGACCATGCGCCGGCGCGGATGCCGTCGAAGCCGATGATGCCGATCTGGTCGGGGATTGCGTAGCCGCGCGCCGTGAGTTCCTTGAGCGCGCCAAGGGCCATCTCGTCGCAGACGGCGAAGATCGCGTCGAACGGCTCGCCGCACTCCGCCAAGGCAATCGCTGCCCGGCGGCCCTGTTCTTCGCGGGCGAGGCCGCTTTCGACCTGTTGCAGGCGGGGTTCGAGCCCTGCCGCGCGCATGGCTTCGGCATAGCCTTCATAGCGCTCCTGAAACTGGCGCTGGGGCGAGGTGGCAGAGCCGATGCAGACGATCTGCTTGTATCCGCGCACGAGCAGGTGGCGGGTGGCGAGCGTCGCGCCCGAGAGGTTGTCGCTGCGTACCCAAGGCATGTCGTTGTCGGGTGAGCCCCAGCAGGTCCAGTGGCTGCCTTCGGGCAGGTCGCGGAAGTAGTCCCACGCCTTGGTGTTGGTGGTCGTGCCGATGACGATCATGCCGTCGGCCTTGCGGCGGTCCTGGAAGTGGCCCCAGAAGTTTTCCGGTGCATCCTGGAACGAGACCAGCGTCTCGTAGCCCTTTGCCGAGGCGGCGGCACAAGTGGAGCCGAGCAGCGAGAAGTAGAACGGGTTGATGTCCTTGCGGTCCTGCGCCTCGCGGCAGATCATCACCACGGCGAGCGTGCCGGTGCGGCCACGACGCAGACGGGCGGCGTTCTCATCCACCTGATAGTTCAGGCGGCGCGCAGCCTCGATCACGCGCTGGCGGGTGGGCTCGCTGATCGAGGTGTCTCCGGCAAGGGCGCGGCTGACGGTCGACTGGCTGACGCCTGCCGCCTCGGCCACGTCGAACGACGTTACGCGAATGATTTTCCTGTCGCCGGCCATGCTACCCCCAAGTCAACTCACGCTTTAGCAGGATCGGCGCTAGCGGAAAGTGTCCTTGGCCTTGCGCAGGGCGGCAAATGTCTCTTCCGGCGACGATCCGCCCCAGCGCGCGGCCATGTCCGGGTCGTCGGCGCGCAGGAACGGGTTGGTGGCGAGTTCGGCGGCGAGGGTGGTGGGGACGGTCCATTCGCCACGCTCGCGCTTTTCGTCGACGCCTTGGGCATAGGCGGTGAGCGCCTCGTTGTCAGGATCGGCGAATGTGGCAAAGCGGGCGTTGGACTTGGTGTATTCGTGGGCGCTATAGAGCGTGGTTTGGGCGGGCAGGGCCTTGAGGCGCTGGAGGCCCGCCCAGAACTGGGGCGGGGTGCCTTCGAACATGCGGCCGCAGCCCAGCGGGAACAGCGCATCGCCGACGAAGGCGACCGAGGCCTGGGGCAGGTGGAAAGCGCAGTGGCCCATGGTGTGGCCGCCGACGTCGATCACGTGGGCGGTGAAGTTGCCTAGCTGGACGGTGTCGCCGTGGGCAACGGTGCGATCCACGGCGGCGATCTTTCCGGCGTCATCCTCGGGCGCGGTTACGGTGCAGCCGGTGGCGGCCTTGATGGCTTCGTTGCCGCCTGCGTGGTCGGGGTGCCAGTGGGTGTTCCAGATCTGGGTAATGTGCCAGCCCTTGGCTTCAGCCTCGCGCAAATAGGCGGCGGCATCGGGTGTGTCGATGCAGGCGGTCTCGCCGCTGGCAGGGTCGTGGACCAGGAAGCCGTAGTTGTCGGACAGGCAGGGGAACTGGTGGATTTGTAGCGTCATGGTGCCAGCTTAGCGCCGGACATCGGACAAAGCAAAAGCCCGCCCGGATTTCTCCGGACGGGCCTTGCTTGTTCAGTGCCTTGAAGGCGGTGAAGCTTACTGCTTCGCCTTCAGAGCGGCGCCGAGGATGTCGCCCAGCGAAGCGCCGGCATCCGACGAGCCGTACTGTTCCACGGCTTCCTTCTCTTCGGCCAGCTGGCGGGCCTTGACCGAGAAGTTCGGCTTCTTCGAACGATCGAAGCCGGTGACCATGGCGTCGAGCTTCTGGCCGACCTGGAAGCGGTCCGGACGCTGTTCGTCACGGTCGCGGCCCAGATCCGAGCGCTTGATGAAGCCGGTCGCGCCGTCTTCGCCAGCCTGCACTTCGAGGCCGCCATCGCGGACTTCGAGAACGGTGACGGTGACGACTTCGCCGCGACGCAGCGAGCCCGACGAGCTTGCCGAAACGCCACCAGCGGCCGGAGCACCCTTTTCAAGCTGCTTCATGCCGAGGCTGATGCGCTCCTTCTCGACATCGACGTCGAGAACGACGGCCGAGACCTGCTCGCCCTTGCGGTGCAGCGCCAGCGCGTCTTCGCCCGAGATGCCCCAAGCGATGTCCGACATGTGGACCATGCCGTCCACATCGCCATCGAGGCCGATGAACAGACCGAATTCGGTCGCGTTCTTGACTTCGCCTTCCACGGTCGAACCGACCGGGTGCTTTTCGGCGAAGGCTTCCCACGGGTTCTGCTGGGCCTGCTTGAGGCCGAGGCTGATGCGGCGCTTGTCGCTGTCGACTTCCAGAACCAGCACGTCGACTTCCTGCGAGGTCGAGACGATCTTGCCGGGGTGGACGTTCTTCTTGGTCCAGGACATTTCCGAAACGTGGACGAGGCCTTCGATGCCAGCTTCCAGTTCCACGAACGCACCGTATTCGGTGATGTTGGTGACGGTGCCCGAGAGCTTCGCGCCAACCGGGTACTTGGCGGCAACGCCATCCCACGGATCGCTTTCAAGCTGCTTCATGCCGAGGCTGATGCGCTGCGTATCCTGGTTGATGCGGATGATCTGCACCTTGACGGTATCGCCGATGGCGATGACTTCCGACGGGTGGTTGACGCGCTTGTAGCTCATGTCGGTGACATGGAGCAGGCCGTCGATGCCGCCGAGGTCCACGAACGCACCGTAATCGGTGATGTTCTTGACGACGCCGTCGATGATCTGGCCTTCCTTGAGGTTCTGGATCAGGCCCGAGCGCTGTTCGGCGCGGGTTTCTTCCAGCACCGCCCGGCGCGAGACGACGATGTTGCCGCGGCGGCGGTCCATCTTGAGGATCTGGAAGGGCTGCGGCATGTCCATCAGCGGGGTCACGTCGCGGACCGGGCGGATGTCTACCTGCGAGCCGGGGAGGAAGGCAACGGCGCCGTCGAGGTCGACGGTGAAGCCGCCCTTCACGCGGCCGAAGATCACGCCTTCAACGCGCTTGCCTTCGCCGAATTCGTTCTCGAGCTTGTCCCACGCGGCTTCGCGGCGGGCGCGATCGCGCGACAGCATGGCTTCGCCGTCGGCGTTCTCGACGCGGTCAACGTAGACTTCGACTTCGTCGCCGACCGAAAGGCCGTGCGGCTGGCCGGGGGCGGCGAATTCGCGCAGGGCAACGCGGCCCTCGCTCTTCAGGCCCACGTCGATGACGGCCTTGTCGTTTTCGATGGCGGTGATGGTGCCCTTGACGACGCGGCCTTCGAAGCCACCGTTGGCGGCTCCGCCAAGCGATTCGTCAAGCAGCGCGGCGAAATCGTCGCGCGACGGGTTGGTAGCCATATTCAAAGCTTCCTGTAACAAGTATTCCGGCCAGGCGGTTGTTTCCGCCGGTCTTTCCTCCACGAACCGCCCCATGCGGGCCGTGGGCCAAAAAGGGCCGAACCGCCCCCGGAGCCGAATGCCGCCGAAGGCACCCGCTCAGGCCAAGGCCTGCGCGGACGGGCGGCGCTTAGGGGCAAAGGGTGGGAAAAGCAAGGAAAATGGGGGGATGGTATCTTAACCTGTTGGGCCAAAGACCTGTTAATCACCGCATGGTAGACTGATCTTCGGAGGACATTCGTCATGGAGCAGCCGGGGGTGTTCAGCTCATTTGCCGACAAGGCAACCGAGGCGCGCTACAACGAGACGGCGCGTACGCTGCGAACCCCGTTCGTGCGGCTCTATGCCGTGCTGTTCATGACCGTGATGCTGGCCTATTCGGTGGTCAATCCGCTCTATCTCGATCCGGTCGAGAATGCCCGTCTGGCCTTCTGGCTGGGCGTGGCGTTGATGACGACCGGCGTGTACATCGGCGCGACGTTCTGGAAGGACTACATTCGCCATCCGGTAGTCGACTTTGCCGCGTTGCTGGTCATTTCGCTGATCGTGGCGCGGATCAACTTCGTGCTGTTTGATCATCTCCTGCACATTCATGCCAGCCTCCACGCGGTCGGGGTGGTCAACCGCCTTGCGATCACTGCTTTTGCGGCAGTGACCCTTGCGGGTCGTCCACGCCTGTTTCTCGCGTGGCTTGGCTGCGATCTTTTTGGCTGGCTCGGCCAGATCATCCCCCAGCAGACTGCCGATGCCGCGCTGGTCTATGCCCTGCTGAGCTACTTCAGCGGCGCGCTGGTCATGGCGGCGATCAATCTGGCGGTGGGGCGGACGAGCCGCGCCGCGTTCATGCTGGCGGATTCGCTGGATGCGGAGCGTGCGCGCAACGAGGAGCTTGTGCTCAACATGCTGCCTCCGACAGCCGTCGAGCGCATCCGCACGGGGCAAATGGTGGCTGATGCCTATGCCGATGCCAGCGTCATCTTCATCGATATGGTGGGTTTCTCCAAGCTTACCAAGCGGGTCTCACCGGGGCATCTGGTCGAACTGCTCAATTCCTTCTTCAATCACGCCGATGCTTGCGCACGCGAGTTCGGGGTGGAGAAAGTCAAGACGGTGGGCGATGCCTATCTCGCCATAGCAGGCGGCAACGTGCCGAGCGGCAACAGCGCCGATGCGGCCATCGCCTTTGCGCGGGCCGTGCTTTCGGGCGTCGAGGAATTGAAGCGCGTGGCGGGTGTGGATGAAGTGGGCCTGCGCGCTGGCATCCACTCGGGACCGGTTGTCGGAGGCGTGATCGGTGCGACGCGCATGGCCTATGACTACTGGGGCGACACCGTAAACATCGCGGCGCGGCTTGAAGGCACGGCGGCCACGAACGGGATTGCGATTTCGGAAAGCACTTGGCTGCGCGCCAATGATCGCGGCGCATTCGGCCCGCCGATGATGATGACGCTGAAAGGCGTTGGCGAGACCTGCGTATTCCACGCCGTGGTCGACGAGGCCGATCTGAAGACGCGGGCGGCTGCGGCCTAGGCCTTCGCCGCTACGTGCTTCTCCACCAGCGCAATCGCCGTCGCCACCGCCATTTCCTTGGTCAGGTTCGACGTATCCAGCAGCGCTGCGCCCTCGGCCTGACGTAGCGGGGCTTCGGCGCGGTTGCGGTCGCGTTCGTCGCGGGTTTCTAGGTCGGCTTCGATTTCGGTGCGTTCGACGTCCTTGCCCAATTGCTTCATTTCCACCCAGCGGCGCATGGCGCGGGCGGTTACGCTGGCGGTGACGAAAAGCTTGGCGTGCGCCTGGGGGGCGATGACGGTGGCGATGTCGCGGCCATCCAGCACTGCGCCGCCGGGCTGGTTGGCGAAGGCCTGCTGGCGGGCGAGCAGGGCGGCGCGGACGGCGGGGTGGACCGAGACGCGGCTGGCGTAGCCGCCGGTCTCCTCGCTGCGCAGTTCGGGATCGTCGAGCAGGCTTTCGGGGAAGGCGCAGGCGGCCTCGGCCTGCGCCGGATCGTCCGGGTTGCCGCCGCTCAGGAACACCTGCCGCCCGACCGCGCGATAGAGCAGGCCGGTATCGAGGTGGGGCAGGCCGAAGTGCGCGGCGAGCGCCTTGGCGATGGTGCCCTTGCCCGAAGCGGTCGGGCCGTCGACGGCGATGATCACTTGGCGTTACTCCGGTTGCGGAAGGCCTTGACCAGCCCCCATATCGCAATTGCCGCCCAGAAGAACTCCAGCACGAACGAGGCCGGGTTCATGTTGACCAGCAGCGAGATCGTCAGCAGCGCGGCGCCGAGCAGATTGACGCCGTGCTGGACGAAGGGGTTCGGGCGGTCGAGCTTGGTGGTGTAGGCATAGGCGAAGATGATGCAGGCGGTGCCGCAGAAACCTATCGCGTTTGCCAGGGTGTGACTGATCAAGCGCGGGCGCTTTCCAGCAGGCTTTCGAACACGGGGAAGCTGGTGGCGATGGGGCGGGTGTCGTCCACCTCGACGCCGCGCTTGCTGGCGATGCCGGCAATGGCCAGCGACATGGCGATGCGGTGATCGAGGTGGGTGACGACGCTGGCACCCTCGGCTGTGCCGGGGAGGGGGTCGCCGCCGGTGCCGTCGATGATCAGGCCATCCTCGGTTTCGGTCACGGTCGTGCCGGCAAGTTCGAGTGCGGCGCGCATCGCGCTGATGCGGTCGCTCTCCTTGACGCGCAGTTCTTCGAGGCCGGTCGTGACGGTGCGGCCTTTGGCGAGCGCGGCGGCGACGAAGAGGATGGGGAACTCGTCGACCATGCTCGGCACCACGGCGGGATCGACGTCGATGCCGGTCAGCAGCGAATGGCGCACGCGCAGGTCCGCGACCGGCTCGCCACCAACGTCGCGGCGGTCAAGCTCCTCGATCGAGCCGCCCATCAGGCGCAGTACATCGAACAAGGCGGCGCGGGTGGGGTTGAGGCCGACGTTCTCGACCACGAGGTCCGAGCCTTCGACCAGCAGCGCGGCGACGACGAAGAATGCGGCGGACGAGGGATCGCCGGGGACGACGATGTCCTGCGGCTTCAGTTCCGCCTCGCCACGTACGCGGATCACGCGCGCACCATCGTCGGCAAGGTCCACCGTCAGCTCCGCGCCGAAGCCGCGCAGCATGCGTTCGGAATGGTCGCGGGTGGGGATCGGTTCGATCACCGTGGTCACGCCGGGGGTGTTGAGGCCTGCGAGGAGGATGGCGCTCTTCACCTGTGCCGAGGCGACGGGCAGGCGGTATTCGATCGGCACGGCGGGCGAAAGCCCTCGCAGCGTGAGGGGGAGGCGGCCGCCGGGGCTGGCGGTGAACTCTGCACCCATCGTCGACAGCGGATCGATCACGCGGCCCATCGGGCGCTTGGACAGCGAAGCGTCGCCGATGAACGTCGCGGTGATCGGGTGGCTGGCGACAAGACCCATGAGCAGGCGGGTGGAGGTGCCGGAATTGCCCATGTCGAGCGCCTGTTGCGGCTGGAGCAGCCCGCCGACGCCGACGCCGTGGACGTGCCACATGCCGCTGTCGTCGCGCGTGATCGTCGCACCCATCGCGCGCATGGCGGCGGCGGTGGAAAGCACGTCCTCACCCTCGAGCAGGCCGGTCACCCGCGTCTCGCCCACCGCCAGCGCGCCGAGCATGATCGAGCGGTGGCTGATCGACTTGTCGCCCGGAACGCGGATGCGGCCCTTCAAGGGGCCGGTGGCGGTGAAGCGGCGGGGGCGCATCTGGGCGAGGTCGTGTGAGGACACGGAGAAACTCTTTCGGATCGGGGAGGCGGATAAAGCGCGCGGCTTTTGACAGCAGGGCGCGCCTATGGCAAGGCGCGCGCTCTCTTGATTCCGCGAGGGCGCGGACCCATCAAGCGTGCAGTTTCTCCGCCCGGGCAAAATCCTTCGCGCCGGGCCAGTCTTGAGGAAGTTTCATGGTCAAGCCGGAATGGGGCACCAAGCACAGCTGTCCGAAGTGCGGCACCCGCTTCTACGATCTGGGCAAGAGTGACCCGGTCACCTGCGTCGAGTGCAAGTATTCTTTCCACCCGGATCCGGTGCTCAAGTCGAAGCAGCCGATTCCGTACGAGGAAATCCAGAAGGACAAGGTCGATGTCGTGCCTGACGTCGATCTGGCCGACGAGGATCTCGACATCGACGAGGACGGCGATTCGCCGGACAACGACGTTGACCTTGGTGGTGACGACGATCTCGGCGTTGCCGGTCACGAAGGTGACGACGACGAAGTGTGAGCCTTTCGGGAGCCGGTCGAGTGATCGGCTCCCAAAAAAATCCGGTGGCTCGAAAAATGCTCTTGCCAGTGCCGAAAGCCTCTCTTAAAGGCGCGGCTCCCGGCGAGAGACACCCGCCGGAACGGTCTGCCTCCAGCGGCAGACTTGATGGAAATTGGGGCCTTAGCTCAGCTGGGAGAGCGCCTGCATGGCATGCAGGAGGTCAGCGGTTCGATCCCGCTAGGCTCCACCATCCACCTGAAAAGGCCGCCTTCGGGTGGCCTTTTTCGTTCTGGTCCCGCGTGTCGGGCCACCGCTTCGTCGCGCCCTGATTGACGAAGATCACAGCCTTGCTAGCCTTGGTTCAACTAAGGGCCGCACAACAAGTCATAGCGATGGAACATCCAGCATGCGCGTGCCGCAGTCCCTTATTGTCGTCTCGATCCGGATAACTGCCGTTGTGGCAGCTTCTGCCCTGCTGGCGGGGCAGGCATCCGCGCAGTTCGGGGGCTTCAGCATTCCCTCGATCCCGCGCAGCACCTCGTCGGCGCAGAAGAGTTCGGACGGCTGCCCCAAGGGCAAGAGCAAGAGCGCAGGCTCGTCGATTCTCGGTGGGCTGATCGGCCAGAGCGTCGGCCGCGCGGCCAGCTCCGCAGGGGTTGGCAGCTACTTCCCCTCGGCTGAGGTCGCCGATACGCTGACCAACGCCATCGCCTGCCGTCTGGACCCCGAGGAGCAGAAGCAGGCGGCCGAAGCGACGGTTGAGGCGACGCGGGGCGAAGAGGTGGGCAGCAGCTCGTCATGGACATCGAACACGCGCGAGAATGTGTCCGGCACGTCGACGATCACCGAGCGCAACGACGAAGTGGCAGCGAACGGCACGGTCGGCCGCCAGTGCATCACGGTGACCGACGTGATCATCGTCAACGGTGAGGAGACAACTGCGAACAAGCGGATGTGCCGTGCGCCGGGCTCGGCACGCTACTCGCTGGCGGCGTGATGCGGCGCCTACTGCCGGTTCTGGCCCTGCTGTTGGCGACCGGCGCGACGAAGCCTGTGGTCATGGACCCGAAGAATCCCACCTGCCCGGAAAAACCGGATTGGGGTGTGGCGAAGGCGATGACGCTTACTCCTGCCGACAAGGGTGGCAAGCGGGTGCTGATCGCGGACGGGATCATCGATTCGCGGCTGCCCGAGCGGTTGAAGGCGGCGATCGATGCTGACGAGCGGATCGAGGAAATCTGGCTGAAATCGCGCGGCGGCGATGCCGAGGCGGGCAATCGCGCGGGCAAGGTGATTCGGTCCTACCCCGGGCTGGTCACGCGCATTCCGGCGGGCTGGACCTGCTTTTCGGCCTGCAACTTCGTGTTCATGGGCGGCGACCGCCGCTTCGTGGAGCCCGGCGGGATGTTCATGGTCCACATGTTCACCCACACCGGTGACCGCGACGTCATCGAGATATCGGTCGACGAAGGCACCGAGGAGACGACGCGGCTGATCGGCGAGATCGAGCAGGCGAGCGCCTTGCTGGCGAGCGAGGACAACGACTTCCTCATCCGCATGGGCATCAGCCGCAAGCTCCTGACCGAGGTCATGTACAAGCAGCAGGCGGTCGCGACGAAGGAGAACCCCTCGACCCGCTACTGCCTGAGCCAGGATGAGGTGCGGAAATACAACGTTGTGCCGGTTGAGCGGCCTGCGGGATGAAACCGCTTACCTCTTCAGCCCGATCTCGCGCAGGCGCTCTTGCAGGTAGTCATCGGCGGTGATCGACACCGGGTAGCGGTCCGGGTTTTCCGCAGTCACGCACTGGGGCAGCGTTTCGAAGCGGAAATCGCTGCGCAGGTGGAGGAAGAACGGCATCGAGTAGCGGCTGAACTTCGCCCGCTCGCCTTCCGGGTTGCGCACGCGGTGGGTGGTGGAAGGCAGGACATGATTGGTCAGGCGCTGCAGCATGTCGCCGATGTTGACCACCAGCGCACCTTCGGGCGGCGAGACGCCGATCCATTCACCTTCCCGGGTCAGGAGTTCGAGGCCTGCTTCCTCCGCGCCTAGGAGCAGGGTGATGAGGTTGATGTCCTCGTGCGCCCCGGCCCGGATGGCTCCGCCTTCGGCATCGGGCACCGGGGGATAATGCAGCAGCCGCATGACCGAGTTGCCATCTTCGATTGCCGGATCGAACCAGTGCTCGTCGAGCCCCAGCCACACGGCGATGCGGGCAAGGATGCGGGCGCCGACGCGGTCGAATTCCGCATAGAGCGCCTCGAACGTCTCGCGGAAACCTTCGGGCTTTGCGGGCCAGACGTTGGGGAACATCGACATGGCCGTGAGCGGATGATCGGACGGCAGGTCGCGGCCGACGTGCCAGAACTCCTTGAGATCATGAAGCTTGGCACCCTTGGCGATTTCGGTGCCAAAGGGGGTGTAGCCGCGTGCGCCGCCCAGTCCCTCGACGAAGTAGCTGCGCTTCTCGTCCTCGGGCAGGGCGAAGAAATCGGCTGTGAGCTTCCAGGCGCGGGCGATCAGCTCGGCATCGATGCCGTGGTCGCGCACCATGGCGAAGCCGAAGGTGCTGAAGCTCTCGCCAAGCTCACTGGACAGGGCGGCGGGCTCGCTCTCAAGCGAGATCACCGGCAGGGTTTGCAAGGGCATGGTGTTCCAGTTCGCTCAATTGTCGCTATGGAAATCGCCTGTAACGGGATTCGCATGGGGTTTCATGACCAAAATCAACATCACTGACACGGCTGGCCGCAATCTCTGGCTGATGAAGTCGGAACCGGACGTCTATGGCTGGGACGATCTTGTCGCCGAGGGCGAGGGAACGTGGGACGGCGTGCGCAACCATCTGGCCGCGCGCAACCTGCGCACGATGCAGGCGGGCGACCTTGCGTTCTTCTATCACTCCAACATCGGCGTCGAAGTGGTTGGCGTGATCGTGATCAGCCAGGGCGGGCTGACCGATCCCACCGATCCTGAAGGCAAGTGGGCGGCGGTCAAAGTGAAGCCGGTGCAAAAGCTGCCGCAGACGGTCACGCTCAAGCAGATCAAGGCGACGCCGGAACTGCAAGAGATGGACCTTATCCGCCTTTCGCGACTGTCCGTGGGCGCTGTGCGACCGGACGAGTGGGCGCTCATCCTCAAGATGTCCGGCGCGCTCTGACGGGAACATCATCTGGTCTGAAGCGTAGTGTGCTCCGACGATGCAATAGAGCAGTCTGTTGATTTTTCGAGGAGATTTGTCATGGGTGAACTGACTGACAAGGCCAAGGGCCTCGCCAACGAAGCTGCCGGCAACACCAAGCAGGCCATCGGCAAGGCCACTGACAACGCCCGCCTCCACGGCGAGGGCGTAGCGCAGGAACGCAAGGGCGAAGCCCAGCAGGTTGCGGGCAAGGTCAAGGGTGCGCTGGGCGACGACGTCTGAGCCACTGCGACCATGTTTTGACTGGCAAGCCGGTCACGGGAAGGCCGTCCTCAGGGGCGGCCTTTTCGTTAGCACCGCAATTTGTCCCGAACAGGAACGGGATGGAAAAATGTCGCGGTGGTGGGATACCGGATGGTGAATAAATCGTTAAGCTCGCGTCATGAGCACTTCGACAGCCAGCACCTTCGGATCATCCCGCCACCCGTTCCGGGCGTCGCTGCCGCGTCACGTGTTGCGCGAACTGCCCAGCTATGAGCCCGAGGTCATGGCTGCGATGAAGCGGGCCGAGACCATGCTGCGTGAGGCGGAGATCCGGTCAGAGCCGGTCGATCTCAAGCGGATCACCATGCAGGACCTGCGCGATTTCCTGATCGCCTACTGCGCCTGCTTCCTTGCGATCATGGTGTTCATCGCCTGAAGTTCTCTGGGCCTGAAGTTCTCTGGGCCTGAAGTTCTCTGGGCCTGAAGTTCTCTGGGCTTGAAACTCTCCGGGCCTGAGGCATCAGGCCGCAGCAGCACGTTCCGCCTTGTAGAGCAGGTAGCCGAGCCACGCCGAAACAACGCACATCGCCGCACCCAGCAACAACTGATCTACGATCGCAACGCCTGCCGCGCTGAGACCAACCGCCAGCAGCGAGCCGATCACCATCGCGCCCGAATTGACGATGTTGTTGGCCGCAATCGTGCGCGCCGTTTCTGATTTGTCGACGACGGTGGTCAGGAACGCGTAAAGCGGAACCACGAACATGCCACCTGCGATGGCGATACCGAGAAGGCAGAGCAGCAAGGGCACGGCAAGCGGCTGGGCGAGGAACGTGGACACATCCATCAGGGGCATGTCCGGGTGGACCGTCCAGGCATCGCAAACCTGATGAAACGCGGCGATGAACAGGCCCATGACGATCACCGACGCCGGCGAATAGCGCGCCGATACGGTTCCCTTGAGCAGAGCGTTGATCGACATCGAGCCGATGGCGATGCCGACCGAGAACATCACGAGGAACAGGCTCGCCACTTCCTTGCTCGCCGAAAGCACATTCTTGGCGAGCGGCGGGAACTGGATGAACAGGACCGTGCCCACCGTCCAGAAAAAGCTGATCGCGACGATTGCCATGAACACCTGCCGGTGCCGCGTGGTGTTGCGGATCAGGCGCCAGGACGAGGTGAAGACGTTGAAATCGATCTTCTGCGCCTCGACCAGCGGCGGGGCAGGGGGAACCTGCCTTCCCGAGAAATAGCCGATCAGCGCAGTCAGCACGACGCCGCCTGCTGCGACTTCGACCGGAATCCAGCCAGCAAGGATCGTCCCTGCGAGAATCGCGATGTAGGTGCCCGCCTCGACCAGCCCGGTGCCCGCCAGCACTTCGCCTTCATGGAGGTGCTGCGGCAGGATCGCGTACTTGATCGGGCCGAAGAATGTGGAATGCACGCCCATCGCAAGCAGCGCGGCCAGCATCAGCGGGATGGCGATCGCCTCGACTTCCATGCCGAGCCACGCAAGTACGAGCCCGGTGCCGCCGACCAGCATGATCGCAATCTCGCAAGCCTTGACGATGCGGATGATCTGCGCCTTGTCGCGCATGTCTGCGAGTTGTCCGGCGAGCGCGGAAAGCAGGAAGAACGGCAGGATGAACAGGCCAGATGCAATTGCCGAGAAGCGCGCTTCGGCCGCTTCAGAGTTATAGACGCTGTACACGACGTACAGGACCATCGCGTTCTTGTAGAGATTGTCGTTGAAGGCCCCCAGAAGCTGGGTGACGAACAGCGGCAGGAAGCGGCGCGTGCGCACCAGATGCGTCGATGTTGTCATTTACCTTCTTGCCAGCATCTGTCCTTGCCCGCACCCTTAGCCCGATGAGGCAGGCGGGCAAGTGCATTTCGATGGGACAGGTCCTAGTTGGCGAATGTTGCGATTCCGTTTGTCGCATTCCGGCGTTATGGCTGACGCGATGCTGACGCTGCCCAACCTGCTCACGCTGTCACGGATCGTGACCGTTCCCCTCCTGGCAGCTTTGCTGTGGTGGCCGGAATGGCGGCTGGGCTACGGCCTTGCCTTCGGGGTCTATTGCCTGATGGGCGTGACCGACTATTTCGACGGCTACCTTGCCCGGGCACAAGGCGCGGTCAGCAAGCTTGGCATCTTCCTCGATCCGATTGCCGACAAGATCATGGTCGCCGCCGTGATCCTCGTGCTGACGGCGCAAGGCATCCTGCGCGGGCCTTACGTGGGTGACATGCACGTGATCGCGGGGTTGGTGATCCTGCTGCGCGAAATCGCGGTCTCGGGCCTGCGCGAATTTCTCGGCGGCATTCAGGTCTCGGTCCCGGTGAGCCGCCTCGCCAAGTGGAAGACGACCTTCCAGATGATTTGTCTTGGTGCATTGATTCTGGGACAGGCTCTGCCGGAATGGCTTATGACTATCGGCACCTTCACGGTGAACGTGCCGCACACCGTGGGCCTGACCACCCTTTGGGCCGCGGCGGCGCTGACCGTGATTACCGGCTGGGACTACCTGCGGGTCGGCCTAAAGCACATGGATTGAGGCCGCGGCAATTGCTGATCTGTTAACTGCTAACCCTGCCTGCGATAATCTGCAGCACATTGCTTTGAACATCGCCCAACAGTCTTTCGCCCCACCACGCCATGTATTCCGGCAGGCGTGTCTTCATGGCGTAACGCGTAGTCAGACGGATTCTCGTGCGATCTCCAGCCAGTGGCTCGAGGTCGTAACCACCTGAGACGATGCGCAAGTTCTGCCCATCCGGCGCGATATGCCTGTCGGTGTGGTCTTGAAGGCTGCTATCTGGAAACGAGAATCGCCAGCGCATTTCCTTGCCGAAGCGCTCCGAGATAACTTGTTCTTCGAAATGGATGCCTTCGCCCCAGCGGGCATGCCGGACAATAGCTCCGTTGTCCATTTTGACCTGCGCATCTACCGGGCGGGGAATGCCCAGAATGTCGTGCGAGAAGGTCCAACGCCCTTCTCCGGACTTCACATGCCTGATCTCTATGAGTTGCGGCCACACATCCGATGGCTTTGCCGTGACAGTGATCTCCCGCACCACCTCACGCTCGGTCCAGACCGGGGGAGCCACGGTCTCGGCGATGACGAGAAAGGCGGGAAGGACTGTCCACGCTGCAAGCTGGAGACTGCTGTCATCATGCGTGTCATCCTGCGACGCGTCCCGCCTGTGCGTCCATATACTGGCCAAGGTACCGCCAATGGCTGCGGCAATCCAGATCGGCATGATCATCGCGATGCAGATCACGCCCTCACCGAAGATCAGGTACGCGACGAAGAGCAGCGCGATTACCGAAAGTGTAGGCCAGAGAAAACAACCCATCGTCTGATCGCGGTCGATGGTCTGGCCGACAAGCATGCCGAAGGCGAAAGGAATGCCGAGCAGCATGGCGATGCCGCCCCATGCCACTCCGAAATCCGGTCCATAGACCATCAGGGCGACGACGGAGACAAAGATGCAGATGGCGAGGAACGTCAGCTTGCGACCTCGCGCTTTTTCAACAGGAGGTTTGGGTTCGTCGTTCAACTGCCGCTACCCCACCCGCAACTCCTGAGCCAGCATCCGGAACTCCTCCGCGCGCGGGCTGTTGCGGCGCCATACGAGGGCGATGTCGCGCCAGGCGTGGTCGGCTTTCAGCGGGCGGGCGACGATCTGGGTGTCGTTGAGGATGCCTGCGTCGATGGCCATCTGCGGCAGCATGGTGAGGCCAAGGCCGTTGTCCACCATCTGCACCAGAGTGTGCAGGCTGGTGCCGATCATCGTGGCGCTGGCGCGCATTTCCGGGCGGTTGCAGGCGGCGAGCGCGTGTTCCTTGAGGCAGTGGCCGTCTTCGAGCAGCAATAGCCGGTTCTCGTCGATCATGTCAGCTGTGATCGAGAGCGGCGGATCGCGCGGGTCGTCCTTGGGGAAGGCGACGAACAGTTCGTCCTTGAACAGGATTTCGGTTTCCACCTCGCCGGTGGCGTAGGGCAGGGCGAGCAGGACGCAATCGGCACGGCCATGATGGAGGGACTCGATCGCTGCGGCACTCGGTTCCTCGCGCAGGAACAGCTTCAGTTGCGGGCGCTCCTTGCGCAGGCGCGGCAGGATGCGCGGCAGCAGGAAGGGCGCGATGGTGGGGATCACGCTCATCCGCAATTCGCCCGCCAGAGGTGCGCCGTGGCTTTGGACGAGTTCGGACAGTTCCTCTGCCTCGCGCAGCAGGCGATGCGCCTTGGCGACGACCTGATTGCCCAGCGGGGTGAAGCGGACGACCCGGCGCGTGCGTTCCACCAGTGTCACCCCGAGCAGCGACTCGAGCTCGCGCAGGCCCGCAGAGAGTGTCGATTGCGAGACGAAGCAGGAATCCGCTGCCCGCCCGAAGTGCCCATGCTCGTGCAGGGCAACGAGGTATTGCAGCTGCTTGAGCGTGGGCAGGTAGGTGCTCATCTGGGCCTATTCATCCACATGAACGACAATTTCCGGCTCTGCGGAAGAGCCGCCGATATCATCGATATGCGCCATCTTCAGCTTGCCGTTCACCACCGCGAAGGCGAGCTTGCCCTCGACGAGTTCCAGCGCATCGCGGCCGAACTGCTCGAAGCGCCAGCCTTCGAGGATCGGCAGGTTCTTGCGCTGTCCGGCGGCCAGCAGTTCCAGATCGTCGGTGCGGGCGAGGAGGCGCGCGGCGATATCGATCTCGCGGCTGCGGATCTTGAGCAGCAGCTTGAGCAGGTCGGCGACCAGTGCGCCTTCCTTGCCCAGCGGCGCACCACGCGGCGTCTTGGGCGGCATTTCGGCTTCGGTGAGCGGCTTTGAATCCGCCAGCGTCTGCATCAGGCGGCGGCCAATGTCGTTGTCCTTCCAGCCCGTGGAGAGGCCGCGTACCTTGGCCAGATCGTGCTGGTCACGTGGCGGATGGCTGGCGATGTCGGCCAGCGTTTCATCGCGCATGATGCGTCCGCGCGGGATGTTCTTGTCCATCGCCTCGCGCTCGCGCCATGCGGCGAGCGACTTGAGGCGGCCGAGCACGGCAGGATTGCGGCTGGGCGCGCGGATCTTCTGCCACACGGTTTCCATGTCGATCCGGTAGTTTTCCGGGTCCGCCAGCTTCTCCATCTCGATATCAAGCCATTCGCCGCGACCGGTCTTGATCAGGCGCTTCAGCAGCTTGGGGAAGATCTTGGAGAGGTGAGTGACGTCGCCGATAGCATATTCGATCTGGCGTTCGGTCAGCGGGCGGCGCGACCAGTCGGTAAAGCGCGCGCCCTTGTCGATCGACAGGCCAAGCCACGATTCGACGAGGTTCGAATAGCCGATCTGTTCGGACTGGCTGACCGCCATCATCGCGATCTGCGTGTCGAAGATCGGGTGCGGGGTCTTGCCGGTCAGGTTGTAGATGATTTCCACGTCCTGTCCGCCGGCGTGGAAGACCTTCAGCACATCCTCGTTCTCGCACATCAGGTCGAGCAGGGGCTTGAGATCAATGCCGGGCGCCAGCGGATCAATCGCTGCGGCTTCCTTGTCGTCCGCGATCTGCACCAGGCACAGTTCGGGCCAGTAGGTGTTCTCGCGCATGAATTCGGTGTCGACCGTGATGAAATCGGCCTTGGCCAGACGCTCGCACAGATCGGCCAGAGCGTCGGTCGTCGTGATCAGGGGATGTATCTTCATCGGTCTTTTCTGTATGGCGCGCCCAAAGGGCGGCCCGGTGGTGCTCCCGTCAGGGAGCGCGGCTTGACAAATGCGCGGCCATCGCCTGTTAGCCGCCCATTCCCCCTGCCCGATTGCAGACCGATTGGAAAGAGTTTCGATGCACCTTTATCGTTCCCATACCTGCGGCGCCCTCTCGCGCGGTGATGTCGGGCAGACCGTCCGTCTTTCGGGCTGGGTGCACCGCAAGCGCGATCATGGCGGCGTCCTGTTCGTCGACCTGCGCGACCATTACGGCATGACCCAGATCGTCGCCGACGTGGACAGCCCCGCGCTGCCGATCCTCGAAGCGCTGCGCGTGGAATCGGTCGTGACGATCGACGGCAACGTAAAGGCGCGCTCGGAAGGCACGATCAACGCCAACCTTTCGACCGGCGAGATCGAAGTCTATGCGCGCGGTGCCACGGTGCTTTCCGCCGCCGAAGAGCTGCCGATGCCGGTGGCAGGCGAACAGGAATATCCGGAAGACATCCGCCTGCGCTATCGCTTCCTCGACCTGCGCCGCGAAACGCTCCACGCGAACATCGTCACGCGCACCAAGGTCATCTCGGACATGCGCCGCCGCATGGAAGCGGCAGGCTTCACCGAGTATTCGACCCCGATCCTGACGGCATCAAGCCCTGAAGGCGCGCGAGACTTCCTTGTGCCAAGCCGCATCCATCCGGGCAAGTTCTATGCGCTGCCGCAGGCACCGCAGCAGTACAAGCAGCTGCTGATGGTGGCTGGTTTTGACCGCTACTTCCAGATCGCACCGTGCTTCCGCGACGAAGATCCGCGCGCAGACCGTCTGCCGGGCGAGTTCTACCAGCTCGACCTCGAGATGAGCTTCGTCACCCAGGAAGAAGTCTGGGAAACGATGGAGCCGGTGATCGGCGGCGTGTTCGAAGCTTTTGCCAATGGCCGCAAGGTCACGCCCACCGGCAGCTTCCCGCGCATTCCCTATGCCGAAGCGATGCTCAAGTACGGCTCGGACAAGCCTGACCTGCGCAACCCGATCATCATCTCGGATGTCTCGGAAGAGTTCACCCAGTCGGGCTTCGGTCTGTTCGAGAAGATCGTCGGCACCGGCGGCGTCGTGCGTCTGATCCCGGCCCCCGGCACGGCGGACAAGAGCCGCAAGTTCTTCGACGAGATGAACGACTGGGCGCGCGCCGAAGGCCATGCAGGCCTTGGCTACGTCACCCGCAAGGGCGGTGAGTTCGGCGGCCCGATTGCCAAGAACCACGGGCCTGAGAAGATGGCCGCGCTGTTCGACAAGCTTGGCCTCGGTCCGGACGATGGCTGCTTCTTCGCCGCTGGCAAGGCCGAACAGGCTGCCAAGCTTGCTGGCGCTGCCCGCACGCGCGTGGCCGATCAACTCGGCCTGATCGACAAGGACCGCTTCGAGCTGTGCTGGATCGTCGACTTCCCGTTCTACGAATGGGACGAGGAGAACAAGAAGGTCGAGTTCAGCCACAACCCGTTCTCGATGCCGCAGGGCGGACTTGAAGCGCTGAACACGCAGGATCCGCTGACGATCAATGCCTACCAGTACGATCTGGTCTGCAACGGCTACGAGATCGCATCGGGATCGATCCGCAACCAGTCGCCTGAAACGATGGTCAAGGCGTTCGAAATCGTCGGCCTGTCGAAGGCGGACGTCGAGGAGCGTTTTGGCGGCCTCTACCGCGCATTCCAGTACGGCGCACCGCCGCACGGTGGCATGGCAGCAGGCGTGGACCGTGTCGTCATGCTGATCTGTGGCGCTCAGAATCTACGCGAAATCACGCTGTTCCCGATGAACCAGCGCGCTGAGGACCTGCTTATGGGCGCGCCCTCTCCGGCAGCGCTCAAGCAGCTTCGCGAACTGAACATTCGCGTCGTCGAACAGACCAAAGGATGAGGCAGATGGGGCGCGCGGCGTGGTGATCCACAGCGCGCCTCTTGCCAGCGCCCTTCGCGTTGATTAGGGCGAACTCCGAAACAGAACACCAACGCTTTCCTTCGAAGGGGCATTTCATGAGCGATACCGCCGACCGCGTTAAGAAGATCGTTGTCGAGCACCTCGGCGTCGAGGCTGACAAGGTCACCGAAGAAGCCAGCTTCATCGACGATCTGGGCGCTGACTCGCTAGACATCGTTGAGCTGGTGATGGCGTTCGAAGAAGAATTCGGCGTCGAGATCCCCGACGATGCGGCCGAGAAGATCTCGACCGTGCAGGACGCGATCAAGTACATCGACGAAAACAAGGGCTGATTGCCCCTTTCCCCGTTACGCCCTGAGCTTGTCGATGGGCTGCCCAAGGCGTGAATCGCCGGGCAGGGGAGGACTTCGGCAGGCTCAGCCCTATTTCAGGGGCTGGGCCTGTTTGCTTATTTTCCGGAGATTTCAATGCGTCGTGTCGTCGTAACCGGACTTGGCCTCGTTACCCCGCTGGGTGCGGACGTGGAAACCGTGTGGAAGAACCTGCTCGCCGGCAAGAGCGGGGCAGGGCTTATCACGAAGTTCGACACCAGCGACCAGAAGTGCAAGATCGCTTGCGAGGTGAAGCCTGCCGATCATGAGTATGGCTTCGATCCCGGCAAGCGCGTCGATCACAAGATCCAGCGCCAGGTCGATCCGTTCATCGTCTTTGGCATCGATGCCGCAGGGCAGGCACTCGAAGACGCCGGGCTTGTCGACATGGACGACGACCTGAAGATCCGCACCGGCTGCTCGATCGGTTCGGGCATCGGCGGACTTCCGGGAATCGAGAGCGAATCGATTGTCCTGCACGAAAAGGGCCCAGGTCGCGTTTCGCCGCACTTCGTTCACGGACGCCTGATCAACCTGATCTCAGGGCAAGTCTCGATCAAGTATGGCCTGATGGGTCCGAACCACGCCGTGGTTACCGCCTGCTCGACCGGGGCACACTCGATCGGCGACGCCGCGCGCATGATCAAGGACGGCGATGCCGACGTGATGCTGGCAGGTGGTGCGGAAGGCACGATCAACCCGCTCGGCGTTGCCGGCTTCGCACAGGCCCGCGCGCTCAACTGCAGCTACAACGACCGCCCGACCGAAGCGAGCCGCCCCTATGACAAGGACCGCGACGGTTTCGTCATGGGCGAAGGCGCTGGCGTCGTCGTGCTCGAGGAGTACGAGCACGCCAAGGCTCGCGGCGCGAAGATCTACGCAGAAGTCGTCGGCTACGGCCTCTCGGGCGACGCCTATCACGTCACCGCGCCGCACCCCGAAGGCAAGGGCGCCGAACTCGCCATGCGCATGGCCATGCGCAAGGCCGGGATGGAGCCGGGCGACATCGACTACGTCAACGCCCACGGCACTTCGACGATGGCCGACACCATCGAACTCGCCGCCGTGAAGCGCGTTCTGGGCAATGACCTCTCGGGCGCTTCGATGAGCAGCACCAAGTCTGCCATCGGTCACCTGCTGGGCGGTGCCGGAGCAGTCGAGACGATCTTCTGCATCCTCGCCATCCGCGACCAGATCGTCCCGCCGACGCTCAACCTCCACAACCCTGACGAAGGCACCGAGGGCGTCGATCTCGTGCCGCTCGTGGCCCGCCCGCGTAAGGTCCGCGCCGCGCTGAACAACTCGTTCGGCTTTGGCGGGACCAATGCCAGCGTGATCGTCAAGGCGCTGGAAGACTAAGGAAAGCAAGCGATGGCCCGCCGTCGTCGATCAAGGCTGCCGCTGTTTGCGGCAGCCTTTGTCCTGCTGGCCGCCGCCGCGTGGCTGGTCGGGGGCTGGTACTCTGCAGGACCGCTCGAACAGCAGATCGAATTTGACGTGGGCGAGGGCGAAGGGCTCAGCGCGCTGGCCGATGACCTGCAGACGCAGGGTGCAATCGGCTCAGCAACGGTGTTCAAGCTGCGCGCAAAGCTGCTTGGCGGTGGCACCGAGATCAAGGCCGGCTCCTTCCTGATCCCCAAGCGTGCCAGCGAGGCGACGGTCCTTGAAATCCTCAAGGGCGACAAGGTTATCCGTCGCCTTATCACGATCCCGGAAGGCATGCCCTCGGTGCTCGTGGCGGAGAGGCTGTCCGCCAACAAGGACCTCACCGGTACGATTTCCGCACCCGAGGAAGGCTCCGTCCTGCCTGACAGCTATGACTGGCAGAAGGGCGAACCGCGCGCCGCCGTGCTCAAGCGGATGCAGGCGGCGATGGACAAGACGCTGGCCGAACTCTGGGCCAAGCGCTCGCCCCGTACCGTCGCCAAGACACCGCAGGAAGCCTTGATTCTCGCCTCGATCGTCGAGAAGGAGACCGGCAAGCCCGAAGAGCGGCGCATGGTTGCAGGGCTCTATTCGAACCGTGTGCGCAAGGGCATGCTGCTCCAGGCCGATCCGACGATCATCTACCCGATCACCAGGGGCAAGCCGCTCGGCCGCCGCATCCGCCAGTCCGAAATTCAGGCCGTCAACGGCTACAACACCTACACCATGGTCGGCCTGCCGAAGGGGCCGATCACCAATCCGGGGCGCGATTCGATAGCAGCGGTGCTTGATCCTGCCGAAACCGAAGCGCTGTTCATGGTGGCAGACGGTACTGGCGGCCACGTCTTCGCCGACACTCTGCAGCAGCATAATGCCAATGTCGCCAAATGGTTCGCCCTTCGCAAGGCACGCGGCGAACTCTAGTCTGCACGGATATTTGGTCCGGAACGGAAAGAAGTTTCTCCAAATTAACCCAATAACGGTATAAGTCCCTTTACGGAGGCATCAGGGTTTGACTTCGGTCTGCCCGGATTTCCGAGGAACATTCCGGCTTTGCCGAGCGGCACGTTTTACATGCCATTTCGACTGTGCCGAATGTTCCCGCTTTCGCTATGCAACCGGCAGCCATCGTGCGAGAGCGGAGTTCGTGCAGCAAGCCAACCCCAGCGCCGCGCCGTTGATCGTCACGGCAACATTGCCGCCTGACCTTCAGGCCTGGACCACGCGCCTGCGCGACGCTCACTATCCGCCAGAACGCAATCATCTCGCTGCCCACGTCACGCTGTTTCACGCCTTGCCGTGGCGCCTGGAAGAAGAAGCACGTGCATTGCTTTCCACACTTGCCGCATCCACTCCGCCAGTTGCGGCGCGATTGTCGGGCGTCATGGATCTCGGTTCCGGCACGGCACTGCGCATCGACAGTCCCGATCTGACGCTGCTCCGTGCGGAAATCGCGCACCACTTCCATGGCATGCTCGGCGCTCAGGACAGTCACGAGCCGCGTCTCCATGTGACAGTCCAGAACAAGGTGATGCGCAAGGAGGCATGGGCGCTTCAGGATGAGCTTGGCGCCCTGATCCAGCCCCGCGCCTTTGCCTTTGCAGGCCTTGCCCTGCATCGCTATCTGGGCGGCCCGTGGGATACCGTCGCCCGGTGGACCTTTCGCGGCACGTCGCGCCGCAGAACCTGATCGAAGGACTGGCAGGACAACCATGACCGCACCCGAATGGTACGCAAAGGGACGCGAGCACGTCTGGCTGCCCTACACCCAGATGAAGACGGCGCGTGCGCCACTGCCGGTTGCATCCGCGCAAGGCATGCGTCTCAAGCTCACGGACGGTCGCGAACTGATCGACGGCATTTCCAGCTGGTGGGCCTGCGTGCACGGCTACCGTCACCCGCATATCGAGGCGGCGGTCAGACAGCAGCTTGAAACCTTGCCGCATGTCATGCTCGGCGGGCTCGCGCACGAACAGGCCTATACGTTGGCGCGACGCCTGGCCGGGTTGCTGCCCGGGGACCTGGACCACGTTTTCTTCAGCGATTCCGGCTCCGTTGCCGTCGAAGTCGCGATGAAGATGGCGGCCCAGTTCTGGCTCAACCGGGGTCAACGCCGCGTGAAGTTTCTCTGTTTCCGCGGCGGATATCACGGCGATACCTTCGCCACAATGAGCGTGTGCGACCCTGACGAGGGCATGCACAGCCTGTTCAAGGGCGCGCTTCTTGAACAGGTCGTCGTCGACCTGCCGAAGGATGCAGCGGGCGAGGCCGCGCTGGACGAACTGCTCGACCGTCATCAAGGAGAGCTGGCAGGAATCGTCGTTGAGCCGCTGGTGCAGGGGGCAGGGGGCATGGTTTTCCACGATCCCTTCACGCTGCAGGCCCTGCGCCGCCTTGCCGATGCGCACAATCTCCTGCTGATCTTCGACGAGATATTCGTCGGCCTCGGCCGCCTCGGCGATGCAATGTTCGCATGCCAGATTGCCGGGGTGCAGCCCGATATCGTCACGCTGTCAAAGGCGCTGACTGGCGGAACCCTGCCGCTCGCCGCCACCATCGCCAGCAAGCGCATTCACGAAGGCTTTCTGTCCGACGATCCGCTGCATGCGCTGATGCATGGACCGACCTACATGGGCAATGCCATGGGCTGCGCCGCCGCCAATGCTTCGCTCGACCTGTTCGAGAGCGAACCGCGCTTAGCGCAGGCCTGCGCAATCGGCGCGCAACTCGAACGCCAGCTGGCCCCGGCGCGCAACCTGCCAGGCGTAAAGGACGTGCGCGTGCGAGGCGCGATCGGCGTGATCCAGCTTGATCGCACAGCCCCTGCGGACCGGCTTTCAGCAATCTGCATTGACCATGGCGTCTGGCTCCGACCTTTCCGCGATGTCCTCTACACCACCCCGCCGCTCATCGCCGACGAGGACGACATAACCCGCATCACCACCGCCATGCTCGCCGCCACGCGCGGTCTTGGCGAGACGAATGCTGCCTGACCGAAAGTCCCGGCGAAAAAGGGTTGCCTAGCCCCCCACTGCTGGCTAAACGGCGCGCCTGCCCAAGGGGCATGCCGCTTTAGCTCAGTCGGTAGAGCACATCATTCGTAATGATGGGGTCACGTGTTCGAGTCACGTAAGCGGCACCATTTTCCAAGTTTTGATAGGGTTTTTCGCCGGCTGCCCCTGATAGGGGGCGAATTGCCGTCTTGATCGGATCGACCGGCTATCCGCCCTGCTTGAGCACGTTGTCCGATTGTCCCGTGTCGAAAATCTACAGGGATCCAAGTCGGATCCCGTATCGCTGCGGCGCGCGCCCCGGCTGCCGTCGCCAAGATCGGGGTCAGCGTGACGTGAGGCGATCTGGCCGCCGCCACCACTTGCTTGCTTCCGGCTTGGCCAGGATCTTTGGCGCGGCAGTGAGGCAGGGGGGGCACCAGGTTGCAGGTGTGTCCTTTCTCTGCCGCCGCAGGCAAGCGCGATGCAACGGCAATTCCGTCGGGTTCTTTGGCGAATGCCCAAACTCCTTGCTCGCCATGTCATACTCTCGGAAATCGTCTCGGTTGATCGCTGCGCCCAGGCGAGATCAGAAGATGATCCTTCAAGGCTGGTTCTGCGTCACGGTACAAAATCGGCACCTTTGGCCGCTCTGCAGCGCGACCGGTTTTCAGCAACGGTGTGAATCCGAGATCAGGATCTTTCGAGTTTGCTTGCCACCTGCAAGTGGAGCCCCGGTGGACATGCATCACACATTGCATTAACTTCTGGCCTGTTCTAGGCTCAGGACCCATTGATTGGCTGAGGGGGATGTGATTCAGGCTCCGCGAGGAGACTGAGCATGAGCGACCTGTACTGGCTGACGGACGAGCAGATGGCTCGCCTTTCGCCGTATTTCCCCAAGAGCCACGGCAAGCCGCGGGTTGACGACCGGCGGGTTCTGAGTGGGATCATCTTCGTCAACCGGAACGGCCTGCGCTGGCGGGATGCGCCAAGGGAGTATGGGCCACACAAGACATTGTATAACCGATGGAAACGGTGGGGCGCGATGGGCGTGTTTGGCCGGATGATGGAAGGCCTGTCCGCCCAGAGGGCCGAACCTCAGACACTCATGATCGACGCGACCTATCTCAAGGCTCACCGCACGGCTTCCAGCCTTGGGGTAAAAAAGGGGATCTTGGGCGCCTGATCGGACGGACCAAGGGTGGCATGAACACCAAGCTTCACGCGATAACCGATGCCAACGGCCGCCCCCTGAGCTTCTTCATCACGGCCGGCCAAATCAGCGATTACACCGGCGCAGCGGCCCTGCTCGACGACCTGCCCAAGGCACAGTGGATGCTTGCCGATCGGGGCTATGATGCCGAGTGGTTCAGGGACGCGCTTGAGCAAAAGGGCATCAAGCCCTGCATTCCGGGCCGGAAATCCCGCTCCATCCCCGTCAAGTACGACAAGCGCCGATACAAGCGGCGCAACCGCATCGAGATCATGTTCGGCCGTCTCAAGGACTGGCGACGCGTGGCAACGCGATACGACCGCTGTCCAACCGTCTTCTTCTCCGCCCTCGCACTCGCCGCAACCGTGCTCTTCTGGCTGTGATCAGTGAGTCCTGAGCCTAGTCACGAGGATCTGGTTCTTTCGTACCAGACGGCGGATGTGTTTGTCTGCTTCTCCGAGCATGAGGGCTTTGGCATGCCCGTCTTTGAAGCGATGCGTGCCGGATTGCCGATCATAACCTGGGGGCGCACGGCTTTGGCCGAATTGATGCGCGAACACCCCTTCGTGATGGACACATTGGATATTCGTCAGGCGGCCTCGTTCCTTGAATGCCTTGTAGACGCAGAAACGCGGCAATGCGTTGCCGATGTCCAGAACGAGATTCTTTCAACATATTCGATTGAAGTCCTGATCGACCAGATCAGGCAAGGTCTGCAAGGCAAGACTGGTCGTTGGCCGTATACTCTGGAAGCCCGGGTTCCTGCTCGAGCGACAGTGGTCAATCGGGCCAGAGAGATTGCGGCATCATTGCCAGAACCTTCTGGCCTTCCGACAATTGCCTTTGATTACGGGGAAAATTTCGTCACCCTTCACGACGTAGAGTCATACAAGGCGCTTTTGCGCATAGGGCCGCAAGCGGCAGACCTTCGGGATATCGAAGGGCCGGTGGATTTCATACGCTATGGCTTTGTGGAGTTCGCTCATTCGGTCGGTCGGAAGACGGAAGGCGGAATTTCCTTCACTGCAAACAGGGCCAGCAACAGTACATTCGCCATTTTCGGCCCCTACGTGAGTTTTGTAAGGGGCTATTTTGCCGCCGATTTCGAGATCGAGGCCGAGCAATCGGGCGATCTCAATGTCATACTGGAACTGGATGTCTGCCAGGATGGATTTGGTCCTTGCGCCAGACGGATCGTGACGGTGCAACAACTTCGCGCAACCCCGACAGTGCGCCTCTTGTTCCCGGTCAGCAGCTTGACGGCCGTCATGGAGTTTCGTGTCCGCGTAGTGCAGCACGGAAACTGCAACTTTCTCTTCAGGGGCGTGACCGTTCGGAGCATGCGACAGTCAACCCGGCAACTCACCGAGCCAGTGCCGTCCACTCCCTTCTTGCCGCGCTGGCTGCCCCGCGTCCCGAGCAGCGTACCGGCACGGCATTCGTTCAAGGGCGCAGCCATTCGCCATTTCGCAGCAGGTGATATCTCGCGAGACACGGGCTTCTGGAATGATGCCGCAGCTGCCTACAAGGAAGGCCTCAAACTGGAGCCCCACGCTTTCCCATATTGGGTGCAATTGGGTAACTGCCTTAAAGAGGCAGAACGGATATCCGAGAGTGAAGGTGCTTATCTGAAAGCGTTTTCCCTTTCTCCAAATGATACCGATCTCAATCTCCAACTCGGCCGACTCTATGTAATGGCTCAAGACATGGAGAAGGCGCAGCATCACCTGCTGCGCGCAGCACACCTTTCCAGCTCCACGGCGAATGCAATGCTTGAACTGGCAGGGCTTGGCTTTGATATTTCCTCGTTGCCCGATTTTTATTCATGATTCCTTTTGAAAACGCCCAGGCGTCGCTGTCAGGTCAGAAGGTGTTGGTTGACGCCTTCAACATAGCCCTGCCGCACGGCACCGGCGTTGCCACTTACGGGCGCAATCTTGCCAAGGCCGTGCGGGTGCAGGGCAATGACGTGCATCTGCTGTTCGGCGCGTCGCAGGGCAATTCGCGGGTGTCGCTGCTCAACGAGATCGCGCTCGCCGAAGGCGAGCCGGACATGAAGGGCAAGCGTGTCTCCGGGCTGACCAAGGCGGTGAAGTTCGCGCGTGCGCTCAAGGGGGCGGTCCGTCCGGTTCAGGCGATACCGGTGCCGTTGTCCGGGCAGGTCGTCATGCCGCAGCGTCTGAAGGTGGACGCGGTGCAGTACTGGAACGCGCAGGACCTCTATACCGGCTCCGACCTGGCGTTCAGGGCAACCGGCGCGATGACCAGCGTGGCGGTCGAGGGCATCGATCTCGCGCACTGGACTTATCCGCTGCCGGTCAGGATTCCGGGCGCGCGCAATGTGTACACGCTGCACGATCTCGTGCCCTTGCGCCTGCCCTATACCACCGCCGACAAGAAGCGGGCCTACTATCGGCTCTGCCACCGGATCGCGCGCGAGGCCGACCATATTCTCACCGTTTCGGAAGCCTCGCGGACCGACCTCATCAACATTCTCGGCGTCGATCCCGGCAGGGTATCGAACCTCTATCAGGCAAGCGACATCGCATCGACGCTTGAAGGCATCGATGAAGCCTTTATCACCCGCTACGTCGAGGGTTTGCTGGGCGTCGGCCTGCGCGAGTACTTCCTTTTCTTCGGTGCGATCGAACCGAAGAAGAATGTTGCCCGTCTGCTCGAAGCCTATCTCGCCAGCTCGGCGGAGTCGCGCCTCGTGATCGTCGGAGGGCCCGGCTGGGGAGGCGAACAGGACGTCAAGTTCCTCAAGTCACTGGTTGGCCTTGATGGCGGCAGGAAGATCATTTGGCTTGGTTACCTGCCGCGCGACATGCTGGCCATGCTGATCGCAGGCGCGCGTGCGACGATCTTTCCTTCGCTTTACGAAGGCTTTGGCCTGCCGGTTCTGGAATCAATGGCGCTCGGAACCCCTGTCATCACAAGCACTACATCGTCATTGCCGGAAGTGGCCGGAGATGCGGCCCTGCTGGTCGACCCTTATGAGGTACACTCGATCGCAAGGGCTATCCTGCAGATAGACGGGAGTGAGGACCTGCGGTCGGATCTTTCACAACGTGGACGGCTCCGTGCAGAAATCTACAGCGCTGCCGCCTATGCGCAGCGCCTTGCCGAATTCTATCGCCGGATCGCCTGACAAGCATGTCCGCATCACGCCAAAAGCAGATCAACGGGAAGCAATCCATGCACCGAAGCGTCAAGACCTCCACCAGCGCCGAGCGTCGCCAACCGTCGCGTGGCAGCATGTGGCGGTGCCTTGCGGGCCTGTCGCTCGTCGGTCTCCTCGACGGGTGTGCTGCGTTCGGCGGTTCGGGGCCAAGCACTGCAAGCATTGTTCGGGCCGGCAAGCCGGGTGCGGAAAATGCCATTGCGCTGGTCGATGTCGATGCCGGCGCAGTCGCCCGGCTTGGCGCCATGCACGTCCGGCACGGCTTTGCGGAGACGTTGGGCGATGCCGATGCCGATCCGACCGTTATCGGGTCGGGCGATTCAATTGACATCACGTTGTGGGAAGCGCCGCCGGCCCTCCTGTTCGGATCGGGCGGGGGCCTTGCCGGGTTGGCAACCTCCCAGTCGCTCAATCTTCCCCAGCAGATGGTGGGGAACGATGGCCGAGTGACCATTCCGTTCGTCGGCAGCGTTGCCGTAGCCGGACGAACCACGCGCCAGGTCGAACGCGATCTGGTTGCCGGGCTTAAAGGCAAGGCAAATGCCCCCCAAGCACTTGTCCGCATTTCCCAGAATGAAGCGCGAACAGTGACAGTGCTGGGCGAAGTGGCCGCGTCACGGCGCGTTCCGCTCACGTCGCGTGGCGAGAGGTTGCTTGACGCGATTGCGGCGGCAGGAGGCAGTCGCCAACCTGTCGGAAAGACCACGGTTCAGATGACCAGGGCCGCAACCACGCTGTCCATGCCTCTCGACGACGTGATCAGAGACCCGCGGCAGAATATCCGCTTGCGGCCTGGAGATGTCGTCGCAGTACTGTTCCAGCCGTTCAGCTTTACGGCTTTGGGGGCCGGCAACCTGAGCGCGCAAGTACCGTTCGAAGCTACCGGGATGTCACTTGCCGAGGCGCTTGGCCGGATCGGCGGATTGCGCGACGACCGCGCGGACATCAAAGGCATCTTCGTCTTCCGCTATGAGGATGCGGAGGTTGTCGGCCCCCTGGCCCAAGGCAAGACACGCCAGGACGGCAAGGTTGCCACGGTCTACCGGTTGGACTTGAGTAATCCTTCGAGTCTGCTCCTCTCTCAGAGTTTCGCGTTACGGGACAAGGACGTAGTCTTTGTCTCAAGTGCGCCTGCGGCAGATTTCCAGAAGTTCCTCGGCATCGTGACGTCCGCGACGTTCTCGGTCGTCGGGATCACAAACGCGGTGCAATAGAAGGCGTGCGGCATCGCGTGCGAGAATGAGGCACCTCTTCCCATGAGAACTGGTTGAGGTCAGGGTTTAGAGCACTCTCCGACCAATCTGGTTCACCGCGATTGTCGCAGTCAGCCTCTCGATTAGGTGCGTTGTGCAGGGCGGGCCGGTTGCCCGTCCAAGCAAGGCGACTCTGTCCGGGGGGCTGCCTGCGACAACCCGTGCGGGGCGGGCCCCTTTTGGCCGACTGGTGCGTCTTGCGCCAAGATTCGGTGCGGGTACCATGCGCGAGGATGGCTCCCTCCTCGATCCGAACAAGGATCGCGTCGCGTTCCGCAATGACAAGGGCACTCGGCCAAGATCGGCTACGTCACGGGGCGCCAGATTGGTCGGAAAGTGCCCTAAAGAGGCGCATCCTTGCGGCCTGATTGCAGAGACTTGATGCGGGTCCTCATGAGGATCAGACTCACCGAAACTAGCCAGGCGCTTGCGCAGAACATGAAGATGCACAAGGTCTCTGCAGCGTAACCCAGCAGTACGGCCAAGGCGCAAGCAGCAGCGATGAAATCGCGCATCGTGAGCCAGATAAGCAGGTTCGTCAGCAATGAGTTAGGTCGTGACCGCCGTAGATGGACCTTAACCGCCTCGAAATTGATCGGTTGACCCAGAGACTGTGAACGCGATCCGATCTGCCAAAGACCCATCGCCAGAGCGAGGATGCCGATCAGCCCAGCAAGCGCGGCAATCGCCTGGCCACGCGCATAAAGGTTGAATGAAAGACCGCCCAGGAATGCAAGGTTGGTCGCTGCATCGATCAGGCTGTCGAGCCGGGCGCCGGTGGCCGAGGTGCGGTGCGTTGCCCGCGCGATTTCTCCATCCACACCATCGAACACCGATGCGGCGTGAAAAAGCAGCGCCCCGGCGATAGCACCGGCCTCCCCGCCAAGGATCAGGGCGGCAAACATCAACACCGCCAGAAATGCTGTGCCCGCGGTTGCGTGAACTGGCCGTACCGCTGGAAATCTAAGCAGAAGCGAGGAAATCGACCTCGACACCGGGCGGTTCAGGTAGCGTGATACCAATCCATCTTCGCTCTTTGCCGTCGCCTTCAGCATAGCGCGGTTGGCTTCACGGAGCAGCACCTTGAACTTGTGTGGGTCAAGAGATGCTGCGGCATCGGTCCATTCGTACTTCGCAAGCTGACCCGGCTCTGCCCAAGTCCAGGAATTTGGCTTCCGTGCAATCAAGGCGAGCAGATGGAGTCCATCCAGGGTCAGGATATCTGCGGAAGACGTTCCTTGGGGGAGCAACTCATAGGGAGCGCATTGGGCAAGGCGAAGGCTTTCATCGAGGCATTTCTGGGATACATGCCATTCTCCCGCCACGACGCTGCACATCGCCGGCCTTTGTCCCATTGCCTGGACGACAGCCTGAATTACCCGTGCTGCGGCCGGAATTCCCGCGATGAGGTACTCTGCAGAGCGCGCGTCAGGAAAGTAGATCCATATCTCGACGTTGTGTAAATCAACCGAGCGGCAGCTGGCGTTATCAGAAGGCCAATCAGCACTATACAGCAGTTCAGAGGCACCGTTGTCCAAGGTCTTCAGAATCCCTTTTCGACGAGCCGACTTGAAGCAGGAAACCTTGGGCGTACTAATCTAAATTCTCATGATATTCACGCTCAGTTTCGTCCGAAATGCAGCAGATTTGAATTCAACCGGTCCCGCCACTCGCTGATGTAGGGAGTTCACGGGGTAGAAATGGCGGATTTGCTCATCAGGGTTCAGATCTGATCCGGCCACTTTCGGGGCTTGCGAATGGCGAAACATCGAGTGAATCGGCCCGCCGCGAAGGCTGGTTGCCTATGCAAGTGCCGATTTTGTGCTCGGAGATGCAGTTCACCGGCAGGGCCACGCGCTCCTGTTCGCGCTGCTTGCATCCCGGAAGATGACTGAGATCGTGCCGCATGGCAGGGTTGCTGCTTTGACTTGGTTCCCAGCCCGAAATGCCGTGTTGCACGTACCGGATAGCCGTGTTTTACTCGCGTACCGGTCGATCCAGATGCGCTTCGATACGGAACGAGGGTGGATGCATATGAAGCAAGCTTTTCAATATCTTGCGCTGACCACGGCGACCCTGCTCCTGGCGTCTTGCGGCGGCGGTGGCAGTGCTGACAAGTCGGCTGCCGACTCTGCGGCAAAGCCCGCCGAAACGACCGCTGCGGCAGCGCCCGCGCCTACGGCAAGTGCCGCGGCTCCGACGGCGGATTCGACCGACACGCTGGATGGCGCAACGCTGGCCTCGCTCACGGGTGATGCCGCGCATGGCAAGACCATTTTCACGCAGTGCAAGGCTTGCCACGCGATCGAGGCTGGCAAGAACATGATCGGTCCGTCGCTTGCTGGCGTCGTTGGCCGCAAGGCCGGCACCGAGGCTGGATACACCTATTCCGCGGCCAACAAGAACAGCGGCATCACCTGGACGGCTGAAAAGCTGTTCCAGTATCTTGAGAAGCCCGCGCGCGTGGTGCCGGGTACCAAGATGTCGTTCGCCGGCCTGCCAAAGGCTCAGGATCGTGCAGACGTAATCGCCTATCTCAAGGCGCCGAACTGACCTGAACCTGGTTATCGCACAAGAAGGGGCGCGAACCGCAAGGTTCGCGCCCCTCTTTCATTGTGGCATTGTCAGGCAGCGGCGGAGCGGCGTGCCAGCTCGCACTGCGACCAGATATCGCTCAGCGCATGGATCAGCTTGTCGACATCGCCATCGCTGTGAACCGGCGAGGGCGTGATGCGCAGGCGCTCGGTGCCACGCGGCACGGTCGGGTAGTTGATCGGCTGCACGTAGATGCCGTGGTTGTCCATCAGCCAGTCGCTGATGCGCTTGCACTTGTGCGGATCGCCCACCATCACCGGAATGATGTGGCTGGGGTTCGGCAGATGCGGAATGCCCATCGCGTCTAGCCTGCGGCGAACCGTCGCCACGCGCTCCTTGTGGCGTGCCCGTTCCATCTCGCTGGCCTTGAGGTGACGGATGCTGGCCGCCGCGCCTGCTGCCAGCGCCGGGGGCAGGGCGGTGGTGAAGATGAAGCCGCTGGCGAACGTGCGGATGAAATCGCACAGCGCGGTCGATGCGGCGATATAGCCGCCCATCACGCCGAAGGCCTTGCCCAGCGTGCCCTCGATCACCGTGATCCGGTCCATCAGGCCTTCACGCTCGGCCACGCCGCCACCGCGCGGGCCATAGAGGCCAACCGCGTGGACCTCGTCGATGTAGCTCATCGCGCCGTGCTTTTCGCAGACGTCGAGAATCTCGGCAATCGGGCCGATGTCGCCATCCATCGAATAGACGCTCTCGAAGGCCACCAGCTTGGGCACGTCCGGTCCGTATTCCGAAAGCAGCTGGTCGAGATGCTCGACATCGTTGTGGCGCCATACCCGGCAGGTCGCGCGCGAATGGCGGATGCCTTCGATCATCGAAGCGTGGTTCAGGGCGTCGGAGAACACGACGCAGCCCGGAATCTTTGCTGCCAATGTGCCAAGGCCGGCCCAGTTGGACACGTAGCCCGACGTGAACAGGAGCGCGGCTTCCTTGTTGTGAAGGTCGGCCAGTTCCTGCTCGAGGAGGACGTGGTGATGGTTGGTGCCCGAGATATTCCGCGTGCCGCCAGCGCCTGCACCGCACTCGTCGAGCGTGTTGTGCATGGCTTCGAGCACCGCCGGGTGCTGTCCCATGCCGAGGTAGTCGTTCGAGCACCACACGGTGACCTGCTCGGTCCGGTCGTCGACATAGCGCGTGGCGTGCGGGAAATTGCCGCAACGCCGTTCGATCTCGGTAAAGATCCGATAGCGCCCTTCATCCCGGACTGCGTCCAGCTCCCCCTTGAAGTAGGCTTCGTAATCCATGTCGTCGGTCCTCTTCGTGTGTTCTCGTTCGAGTTCGGCTTATCGTATCAATTGGCTGGGCGGCGCGTCGGCAAAGCCCACCCCCACAGCGCCCCGTCGCGTATCGGCAGGGCGAGAAACAGGTGTTCGAGCGCGCCCAGCGCGGCGAGCGCGAAGAGCAGGCTGGCGCCTGATGCACTGGCGCTGCCCTCGGGCGCATTGAGCGCGATCAATCCGAGCCACAAGGCGAGGCCTGAAGTCGCTGCAATCGCAAGAAAAAGGTCGATGCCCATCCGGCGCGGGCCGAAATAGGTCTTGAGGTAGGCCAGGTGCGGCGGAAAGATCTCGGTGCTCATGTTCGGCACGCCGAGGAAGATCACGATCTTGGTCGAAAGCCGCATTGCCAGCAGCAGGGTGAAGGTCATCGCGCCGATCTGGTTGGGCGCATTCCAGCTGAGCGAGATAAGGCCGATGGCGCTCAGTGCCAGCGCGATCTCGTGCCACGCCACTGCGCTCACTGCATGGAAGAATCGCTCAATGCCCCGCGCTTCTGCCGGACACGGCTCGCGCCGTGGTCCGGTGATTGCGCCGGTCAGGAAGGTGATCTCGTGCCACGACCAGATCAGGATGGCCCCGGCAAAGGCGGCATAGACCCCACCGAGCGTTGCCTTGTGCATGGACCAGGCCACGACTGCCAGCCCCGAGACGCCCGCAATTCCCGCCAGCATCAGGCTGCGCGGGAACGTGCGGCGTTCGCGGTTGTCCGCCCATGCGATCAGGCCGGTCGCAAGGAACCAGACCACGATCGTGGCGATCACCGGCAGGACATGGCCGGTCCAGCTTACCACGCGGGCTGCATCCGCACGGTCGCAGGCAGTTCGTTGGCACGCGGGCGCAGCAGGTACATCCGCGCGAAGTTGAACGCCGCTCCCGCAGCGCCCGAGGCGCGCAACAGCGCGCCGGACAGACCGCCACGCTGCTTGCCTTCCTCGATCCGCTTGGATGCGGCGAGCAGGCGGTTCATTGCCCGGCGGAAGCGCGGATCATTGGTGTCGAGTTCGACCGGGAAGACCTGGCGGCTGATCGCGGTGCAGATCTCGAACACGCGGTAGTCGTAGGTTTCGGGATCGAGGCCGAGTGCCTTGTGGAACACGGGCCGCGCATGATCGCGCACGTACATCGTCGAATAGACCGCAAGCAGGAAGAACCGCACCCACAGCTTGTTCATGCCGGTCAACAGCTTCGGATCGGCGCGCAGCAGCAGGGCGAAAGCCTCGCCGTGGCGGAACTCGTCGTTGCACCAGCTTTCGAACCAGTTGAAGATGGGATGGAAGCGCAGTTCGGGATGCGCGGCCAGCTGGCGATAGATCGCGATATAGCGGGCATAGCCGATCTTCTCGGACAGATAGACCGAGTAGAAGATGAACTTCGGCTTGAAGTAATGGTACTTCTTGGCCTTGGTCAGGAAGCCGAGGTCGATGCCGATGCCGGCATCCTTCAGCGCTTCGTTGATGAAGCCGGCGTGGCGGCTTTCATCGCGTGCGAGCAGCTTGAACAGCAGCTTCATGTCCGGATTCTTGGTCCGCCGCGCCATCTCGGCGTAGAGGATGCAGCCCGAGAATTCCGATGTCAGCGAACTGACGAGGAAATCGATGAACTCGGCGCGCAGCTCCGGCTCCAGACCCTCGATGATCCCGGCAAAGCTGCCTTCGCGCTTGAAATGCTTCTTGTTGGGATCGCTGACCATCTCGTCCATCAGCTCGTCCCACTCCTTGCGCACCAGCGAGACGTCGATCGAATCGAGCGCGGCAAAATCGGTGGTGTAGAAGCGCGGGCTGAGCACGGTCTCGTGCTGGACCATCTTGTGGACGTCAGGCTTGGGCGCAGCCACATGTGGCGCAGCCGCTTGCGGACGTTCAAGAGCAATCGCGTTCATCTTAGGCTCCCAGGATTGAAGCTGACCTCGTAGAGTTCGGTCAGGCCCAGATAGGCGATCAGACGCGTCCATCCCCGCAGCATGGGGCCTGCGCGGACGACGGTCGCCATCCGCTCGAACACGGCGTTCTCGCCAAAAGCCACGCGGATCGGATCACCATGGACACAAACCCGATCGCCGGGCTCGACGGCGATGTTGCCGGCGAGTTCGACATGCGCGTGGAAGTGCGCCTCGCTCTGCTCCACCGCGATGCGGCAGGGCACGTCAAAGGCGCGGCGGAGGATCATGCCTGATTTTCCCCAGTAGCTTTAAGGGGCACAGCGGCTCCGCTGAGGAACCGCGCAAAGGCTGCCCGGTTGGTCGCGCCAAACGAGCCAAGCTCGATCGCACGGCCGGTCGCCGGGTCACGCAACGAGAGCGATCCGTTCTCCCACTGCGTCAGTTCGAAGGGAGCCGCTGGGCCGATCCCCTTCATCTTCCTTTCGCGAGCCATGCCGCGCATCACGCCGCGCACGAACCCGCCACCATCCCCTTCGCCGAGCATGACGGCGAGTGTTTCGCCGTTGTCGGAGTCCTTGACCATGACTGCACCGTCCGCCCGGTCTTCAAAGACCAGATGGCGCACTTCGACCGCAGCCACATTGGCCTTGGCCCTCTCGACTGCAGGCACGGCCTCGCGGTCGAGCACGCCGACGCGGACCATTCCGGTCAGCGCGAGGGTCGTTGCCACCAGGGCACCTGCCAGCAGCAGCGCCGGGCGAGGGACGGTGTTCTCATGATCATGGACGAGACTCATGCCGCCGCTCCCTGCATGCCGTGGTCACGGGCAGGGGCCGGGCGCGAACGCTCGATCGCCACTGCTTCGTTCGGCACCACTGCGGCACAGGCGCGGGCAAGCACGCCTGCTGCAGCCTGGGCATCGGGCAGGGCGCGCAGCATCGGGCTGGGCTGCGCAAGCCGCCAGGGCCGGGCATGTGGCCAGAGCATCGCAAAACCGAGGCGGTGGCGTCCGACGATGTTCAGCGCGATGTCGCCGTGGCCCCCTGCCTGCGGGCGCAGGTCGGCCGAGCCGATCATCGCCAGCGGCAGGTTCACGCACTTGTTGAGCGCAATGCCGATGCGCAGGACCACGCGGCGATTGGTGATCGTATAGACCGTCGTGCGCGCCACGAGCACCGCAAACAGCGCCAGCAGGCCTTGCGTGATCGCGCCGCCCACCACCGCTGCCGCTGCGCCGACGAGCTTGCCACTGGCAAGGCCGAGCAGCGCGAGCGCGGCGAAGTAGGCGCTGATCCAGCGCGTGTGCAGCGCGCTGCGGGCGAATGTCCGCCACTCCGGCGATCCCTGCCACAGGATGCTTTCACCTGCAGGCAGGTCGCCGGGGAGTCCGCGGATCGGCTCGTGGTCGTATTCGGTCACACCAGTGGCTCCAGACGATCTTCGTTGGCGTAGAGGTAGCCGGTGCCGAAATAGGCAACGGTGCGCTCTTCCTCGTACCGGGTGATCTCGCCCGGGTTGGCGGGGAAGGGGGCTCCGGCAAAGTCGGCGGCGTTGATCGCGCTGATGATCACCGCGTTCTTCTTGACCACCGCCATCGGCATCGGGGCGAGCACGGTCTTGCCGCCGGTATCGACCGCAAGGTAGCGCACCATGTGCTCGGCACGGTCGACCCACAGGTCGGTCACCACGCCAGCCTTGGCACCGTCAGCGCCATAGACCGGAAGCCCGCGCGGATCGGTGCTGGCAGACGCCACGCTGATCTCGGGCACCAGGCCCATCGGCACGATGCGCGGATTGCCGTTGGCGTCGATGTCGGGCCACTTGGCGCGGTTGGCGTAGGAGCCGGGGCCGACGCCTGCGGCAAACACGTCACCCACCGGCGAGAGCGGGGCTCCGCCGAAGTTCTCGCGGCGCTTGGCATTGACCTCGAAATCATCGCGGTTGCCGTTGGGGACCGAAACGGTGCCCTTGCCGAAAGGCAGGATGAAGGTCTTCGGCGCCGCAGCTGAAAGCGGCCCGCCTTCGGCAAGCGTCCGTCCGGTCAGCGCGTCTTCCAGCGGATAGCCTTCGCGGCGATCCTCGCGGCGCAGCCAGAAGACCAGCGCGATGAAGAAGCCGATGAATGTGATCATTGCGATCTGCGCGGCATCGATTGTGCCGACGATATTGCCAGTGCTCATAGGGGTGTCCTTCCCGTTCTCATGTGGCCCGGTCTCATGTGGGAAATTCCGTCAGTCCGAAGCGATTACCGACTTTCCGGGCGGCAGCCGGGGTCTGGCCTACAAGCGGGCCCAGCACGACGAGCGTGGCCAGCAGGAGGCAGATTTCGATGATGTAGATAGTGGCATAGCCCGTCGCGCGGTTGGCGAGGGTCCGGCCCAGTTCGTCCGACACAGCGAGGCTCGATACGAGGTCGCGCAAGGCCCCGCCCATCGCGATGGCAAGGCCGGCAAAGGTCGTCTGCACTGCGCCCCACGCGCCCAGCGCAAGGCCGGAGCTCTTGTCGCTCGAAAGGGCCATGGCCGAAGTCAGCGTGCCGACGAGGAAAAGCCCTGCGCCTGCGCCGATGGCGGTTGCGCCAAGGCCCAGCACCAGCGGGCTTGCCAGCGGCGCTGCGAAAATTACAAGCATGAACGCGGCGATACCGATCACCACGCCGAAACCGGCAATGCGCAAGGCATCCGTCCCGCGCCCGAGCCACCGGCCCGAAAGGGTAAAGCCGATCAGTGCACCGACCGACCAGGCACCGGTCAGGCCCGTCGTCGCGCCCACCGAAAGGCCGAGGATTTCGCCGCCATAGGGTTCGAGCAGCGCGTCCTGCATGGCAAAGGCGGTGGCACCAAGGCCCACGGCCACCAGCAGGCGCATCGTGACCGGCTCCGCCACGAAAGTCTGCCACACTTCGGTGAACGAGGGGCGCGGGGTATCGGCCGAAGCGGTGGCGGCACTGCGCGCTTCCTGCTTCCACAGGGCGATCACGTTGAGCAGGAAGGTCAGGATCGCCGCGCCTTGGATAACCTGCACCAGACGCGTCGGGCTGAAATTGGCGAGCAGTCCGCCGATCACCATCGAGGCGACCAGCATCCCTGCCAGCAGCGAAAGATAGAGCAGTGCGACCGCGCGCGGGCGGCGTTCATCGTCGACCAGATCTCCGGTCAGGGCAAGGCCGGCAGTCTGCGTCGTGTGCATGCCGAAGCCTGCGAGCAGGAAGGCAAATGCGCTCGCCGTCACGCCAATCGGGAATAGCTGCGGACTCGCCATCAGCAGCAGCGCGAACGGCATGATCGCAAGTCCGCCGAACTGCATCAGCGTGCCGAACCAGATATAGGGCACCCGCTTCCAGCCCAGCACCGAACGATGCACGTCCGAGCGGTGCCCGATCAGCGCGCGGAAGGGTGCGGCGAGCAGGGGAATGGCGATCAGCAGCGAGACCAGCCACGCCGGAATGCCCAGTTCCACGATCATCACGCGGTTGAGCGTGCCATTGAGCAGCACGGTCATCATGCCCACGCTCACCTGAAACAGCGACAGGCGCAGCAGGCGCGACAACGGGATTTCGACGCTGGCCGCATCCGCGAACGGCAGCCAGGTGATCGCCACCCGGCTCCATTTCGCGGCAAGAGGCTGGCGTCCGGCCATCAGCGCTTCACCAGTTCCATCGCGTGGCTCTTGTAGAAGCCGCTCGAAACCCGGCCGCTGCGCACCACTTCCCAGTCCTCGAACTGTGCAAGCGCCGCGCGAAGCTCGTCCTCGGCAATCGGCACGATCGCGGGCGAACGGTTGGAGCGCGGGAAGACCTTGCCCACCGTGTGCATCGCGCCCAGCAGCGGAGTGTAGGGCGCAAACGTGAACAGGATCGAACCGCTGCAACGCTGCATCAGCGCCGAAAGCGCCCAGACCATGTCGGGCAGGGTGTAATGGATCAGCGAATCCATCGCGACGATGTGGTCGAAGCTGCCAAGCGCGGGATCGAGCATGTCGCCAACCCGCCAGTTGATCCGGCCATGGCCAAGATACGAAGGCGCCCGCTCGGCGGCGATATCGACCAGCCCTTGCGCCACGTCGATGGCGGTCACCACCGCGCCCCGGCATGCGGCCTCGACGCTGAGGCTCCCGGTGCCGCACCCGGCATCGAGCACGTCACGGCGGCGCAGGTCTTCGGGCAGCCAGCTCAGCAGTTGCCCGCGCATCTCGTCACGCCCTGCACGCACCGTGGCGCGGATGCCGCTGACCTTGGCGTTCGAAGTCAGGTCGATCCACGCCTTGCGCGCGGTCCCGTCGAAGTACTCGGCCAGCTTCTCGCGCTGGTCGTGATAGCGGACCGGTGCAATCTGGCTTGGTGAAAACTGCGTAGCCATCACTCGAACCCCAGGAAGTCGAAGATATCGCGGTCCTTCATCGGCCGGGCTTCCACCGGCTCGACCCCGTCCCACAGCACTTGCGCCAGGCGCAGGTATTCCTGCTGCGCCGCGATCACTTCGGGCGAAGGCTCCATCTCGAACAGCGTGCACTTCTTGAGGCGGCTGCGGCGGATGGCGTCCACATCGCGGAAATGGGCGAGGCGCTTCATGCCGATGGCTTCGCTGAACCGGTCGATCTCGTCGGTCGCGGCAGAACGGTTGGCGATCACGCCTGCAAGCCGCACGTTGTAGTTCTTCGCCTTCGCACCAATGGCCGCAACGATGCGGTTCATCGCGAAGATCGAATCGAAGTCGTTGGCGGCCACCACCACGGCACGCTCGGCATGCTGCAGGGGCGCTGCAAACCCGCCGCACACCACGTCGCCCAGCACGTCGAAGATCACCACGTCGGTGTCTTCCAGCAGGTGGTGCTGCTTGAGCAGCTTGACCGTCTGACCCACCACATAACCGCCGCAACCGGTGCCAGCAGGAGGCCCGCCCGCTTCGACGCACATCACGCCGTTGTAGCCTTCGAACATGTAGTCCTCGGGCCGCAGCTCTTCGGCATGGAACTCCACGCCTTCGAGCACGTCGATCACCGTCGGGATCAGCTTCTTGGTCAGCGTGAAGGTCGAGTCATGCTTGGGATCGCAGCCGATCTGCAGCACGCGATGGCCGAGCTTGGAGAAGGCTGCGGACAGGTTCGACGAGGTCGTCGATTTGCCGATCCCGCCCTTGCCATAGACGGCAATCACCTTTGCGCCCTTGATCTCGTCGCGTGGATCCAGCTGGACCTGCACCGATCCCTCGCCATCCGGCTGGCTGAAGCGCGCCCTTGGGTCGAGCAGGTTCATCACATTCTCCTTATTCGGCCGCGGTCGCACCCGAGTAGACGCCTTCCAGGCGGTCCTCGAGTTCGTCGTTGGCGATGCGCAGGGCTTCGAGTGTTTCGTCGTCGGGCTCCCACAGGCGGCGTTCGCACGCCTCGAGCAGACGGCTGGCAACCCGTGCCGAGCTGTTGGGATTGAGCTTCGAGAGCCGCTCGCGCATGGCGGGGTCGAGCACGAAGGTCTCGCTGATCTGCTGGTAGACCCACGGCGCCACCTGGCCCGTCGTGGCCGACCAGCCCACCGTGTTGGTCACGTGCTGTTCGATATTGCGCACGCCTTCGAAGCCATGCTTGAGCATGCCCTCGAACCACTTGGGGTTGAGCGTGCGGGTGCGCGTCTCGAGGTCGATCTGCTCGGCCAGCGTACGCACCTTGGCATCGCCCACCGTCGCATCGACGATATAGACCGGCGCTTCGCTGCCCTTTGCCCGCGCGATCGACCGGCTTACGCCGCCCAGCCCGTCGACGTACTGGTCAAGGTCGGTGATCCCGACTTCGACGCTCTCGAGGTTCTGATAGACGAAATCGACGTCCTTGAGCGCACTGCGCAGCAGGTCGCGCTGCGCCACCGGCTTCCCGCGCACGCCATAGGCATAGCCCTTGCGCGTCTCGAAGGCGTTGGCCAGCTCGTCCGGATCGGCCCAGACGCCGCCCTCGATCAGCTGGTTGACGTTCGCGCCATAGGCCCCTTCGGCGTTGGAGAACACGCGCAGCGCAGCCGTCTCCAGATCGCAATCGTGCAGCTTCTGGTGGGCAAGGCTGTGCTTGCGCACGAAGTTCATCTCTAGCGGCTCGTCAGCCTGCGCGGCCAGCAGCGCGGCCTCGGCCAGCATCCGCGTCTGTAGCGGCAGCAGGTCGCGGAAGATGCCCGAGAGCGTGACCACCACATCGATGCGCGGACGGCCCAGTTCGGCAAGCGGGATCAGTTCAGCGCCGGCGAGCCGACCATAGCTGTCGATCCGCGGCCGCGCGCCCATCAGCGAGAGGACCTGCGCAATTTGCGAGCCCTCGCTCTTCATGTTGTCGGTGCCCCACAGCACCATCGCCAGGCTCTCGGGGAAAGGCTCGCCACTTGCGGCATGGCGCGCCAGCAGGCTTTCTGCCTGGACGCGACCCTGCTCGCAGGCAAAGCGCGTGGGCAGGCGGAACGGGTCAAAACCGTGGATGTTGCGCCCGGTCGGCAGCACTTCCGGGTTGGCCAGCAAGTCGCCGCCCGGAGCCGGACGGATGTAGCCGCCGTCCAGTGCATGGACCAGCGCGCCAAGTTCGTCGCAGGAGTCCAGCGCTGCCTCGATGCCCTCGCGGCTCGCCTGCGGATCGGCATCGGCCAGCGCATCGATCATCTCGGCGCGTTCGGCTCCGGCCATCCGCTCGCCCAGCACATGCAGGCCGTGCGGGATCAGCGTGCGCTCAAGCTCGTAGAGATTGGCGCTGAGGTCCGAGATGTCTTTCGCCGTGATGTCGAGCCCGGCGCACTCGTCCCAGATCAGTGTTTCCAGCGCCGCCCGCTCGGCTTCGTCGGTCGATGACCGCCAGCGCTCGACGCTCGTCTTGAGATCGGCAAAGCCCTTGTAAAGCCCGGCGTGCGCCAGCGGCGGCGTCAGGTAGCTCAGCATCGTCGCACCAGACCGGCGCTTGGCCAGAAGCCCTTCCGAAGGGTTGTTCGAGGCAAAGAGGTAGAAGTTCGGCAGATCGCCCAGCAGGCGTTCAGGCCAGCACTTGCCGGTCAGCCCGGTCTGCTTGCCCGGCATATACTCCAGCGCGCCGTGGGTGCCGAAATGGATCACCGCATGCGCGCCGAAGTCCTCGCGCAGCCAGCGGTAGTAGGCGGCAAAGGCATGGGTCGGGGCGAAGTCGCCGTCGAACAGCAGCCGCATCGGATCGCCTTCGTAGCCGAAGGTCGGCTGCACACCGATGAACACCTTGCCGAAATGCGCGCCCAGCACGTGGATATGCGAACCGTCGCTCTGGATCTTGCCAGGAGCCGGGCCCCACTGCGCCTCGATCTCGGCCAGATGCGGTTCGCGGCGAACGTGGTCATCGGCATCGATCCGCGCGGCCACGTTGGCGTCCGAACCGAACCGCTCGGAATTGCCCTTGAGGATCGTCTCGCGAAGCGCATCGACGCTCTCGGGAACCTCGACCGCATAGCCTTCGTCGGCCAGGCGGCGCAGCGTTGCGTGGAGCGATTCAAACACCGCAAGGAACGCCGCAGAGCCCGTTGCCCCGGCATTGGGCGGGAAGTTGAAGATCGTGATCGCAAGCTTGCGCGCGGCCCGCTCGGCCCGGCGCAGCGCCACCACCTTGACCACCTTCTCCGCCAGCGCTTCGGCGCGTTCGGGGCATGCGCGCATCGCATTGACCGCACCGTTGCCTTCGAACACGCAAGCCCGCTCGCAACCTGCACAGGCCACGCCCGCACCGTCAGAGCGCCCGCCGAACACCGTCGGCTGCGTCGCGCCATCCAGTTCGGGGATTGAGACCATGATCGTCGATTCCAGCGCCAGCAGACCCTGACGCCCCGCGCCCCACTGCTCCAGCGTCTGAAACTCGAGCGGATGCGCCGCGATATAGGGAACGTCGAGCCGCGTGAGGATCTCCTCGGCAGCCTTGGCATCGTTGTAGGCAGGGCCGCCGACGAGCGAAAACCCGGTCAGCGAAATCACCGCATCGACCGTGGCCTTGCCGTCCTTGATAAAGAACTTCTCGATCACCGGGCGGGAATCGAGGCCATTGGCAAAGCCGGGAATGACACGCAGGCCCGCCGCTTCCAGCGCGGCGATCATGCCGTCGTAGTGTCCGGCATCCTTGGAGATCAGGTACGAGCGCAGCAGCAGCAGGCCGACCGTGCCATTGGCACCGGGCTTGGGCGGCAGCAGTCGCATGCTGTCCGAAATCTTCTGGTCCGTGCGCGGGTGATAGACCCCCAGCTCGGGATATTCGCGCGGCGGCGCAGCCTTGGTCATGCCCCGGCGGGTCAGGCGCTCGCCCGCAGCATAGCGGTCGATCAGCGCGCGGGTCATTTCCACGACATTGTCGTCGGAGCCTGCGAGCCAGTATTGCAGCGTCAGGAAATAGGCGCGCACGTCCTGCGCGGTGCCGGGAATGAACCGCAGGATCTTCGGCAGGCGGCGCAGCATGCGCATCTGGCCCGCGCCCGAACTGGCCCCAGGCTTGCCCGATCCGCGCAGCTTCTTGAGCATGGCGAGCGGGCCCTTGGCCGGTGCATCCATGCGGTAACCGCCCATGCGCGTCAGCTTGACGACTTCGCCCGCCGACATCAGGCAGACCATCGCGTCGCAACTCTCACGCCGTGCTTCCAGCGTTGGCAGGATCGCGCGGATGTGATCGTCGAGGAACAGCATCGTCACGATCACGATGTCTGCTGCGGCAATCGCGGCCTTGGTCTGCGCCAGCGCGTCGCCCGGCCGGTCCCAGTCGGTCGCGGCATGCAGGCTGATCGTGATGTTGTCCTCGCGCAGCCGCGCATCGGCACGCTCGACGCCTGCCTTGAGGTGGTTGTCGAGCGTCACGATCGCGACGCGAACCTTGGGGGCGCGGCTACCGGGCATAATGGGCCTTCGCATCATAGAGCGTGGCAAGGTCCACCGCGCCCCGGCCTTGCGCTGTGGCAAAGGCTTCGGTGTTGCGGCGGACTTTTCCGCGCACGAAGAACGGGACTTTCCGCAGTTCCTGTTCCGCTTCCGCAGTCCAGGTTATCGCTGAACCTGCCGGCCGGGCCTCGACAAGTTCACCTTCGGAACGGGTATCGACGGCAGCCTGAATTGCACCGGCACCTGCATCGCTATCGTGGCGGCGTGCGGAGGCATGGAGGTGCGAAGGACCTGCGGCATCGGAAAACTCGAAGTCGTCGCGGAACATCGTCAGCAGATGCTCCTCAAGGCCCATCACCAGCGGATGGACCCAGGTATCGAAGATCACGTTGGCGCCCTCGAAGCCCATCTGCGGGCTGTGGCGGGCGGGGAAGTCCTGCACGTGCACCGGTGAGGAGATCACCGCGCAAGGAATGCCGAAGCGCTTGGCGATATGGCGTTCCATCTGCGTGCCCAGCACCAGTTCGGGCGAAGCATTGAGGATCGCATCCTCGACCTCGAGGTGATCGTCGGTGATCAGTGGTTCTACGCCATAGTGCGCAGCGGCGCGGCGCATTTCCCGTGCGAATTCGCGGTTGTAGCAGCCCAGGCCACAGATCTCGAAACCAAGCTCCTCGTGCGCAATGCGGGCTGCGGCGATGGCATGGGTGGCATCGCCGAAGATGAAGACGCGCTTGCCGGTGAGGTAGGTCGAGTCGACCGAACGGCTCCACCACGGCATCCGCGATTGCTGATCGGAGAGCGCGACGGTCGCATCGACTCCGGCGAGTGCTGCGACTTCGGTGATGAACTCGCGCGTCGCACCAACCCCGATCGGCACGGTGCGGATGGCCGGCTGGTGCAGGGCCTGATCAAGCCAGCGTGCCGCTTCCCCGCCCACTTCCGGGTACATCACGATGTTGAAGTCGGCGCGGCCCAGCGTGCGGATATCGTCTGGCGCGGCATCGAGCGGCGCGACGCAGTTAACGTCGATACCGATGCTGTCCAGCAACTTGCGCACTTCGGCAACGTCATCGCGATGGCGGAAACCCAGCGCGCAGGGGCCAAGCAAGTTGACGAGCGGACGACGGCCTTCGCGCGGCGCAGGGCGCACGTCCTTGTCCGCCAGCTGGCGCACGACGCGGTAGAAGGTTTCGGCCGCACCCCAGTTTTCCTTGCGCTGGTAGCTCGGCAGTTCGAGCGGGATGACCGGGCAGGGCAGATTCAGCGCTTCGGCAAGGCCGGCCGGATCGTCCTGGATCAGCTCGGCTGTGCATGATGCACCCACCAGCAAGGCCTGCGGGGTGAACCGCTCATAGGCATCGCGCGCGGCGTTCTGGAAGATCCCGGCGGTGTCCTTGCCAAGATCACGCGCCTGGAAGGTGGTGTAGGTGACAGGCGGGCGCTTGCCGCGGCGTTCGATCATCGTGAACAGCAGGTCGGCATAGGTATCGCCCTGCGGCGCGTGGAGCACATAGTGCATCCCGTTCATCGCCGTCGCGACCCGCATCGCGCCAACGTGTGGCGGACCTTCGTATGTCCAGACCGCCAGCTGCATTGCCCTATACCCTCAAAATGTCGCGACGGCGAAGCGGCCGCGCGAAGAGCTCGGCGAGGTCACCCGCCTGCTCGAAGCCGTGGATCGGCGAAAAGACGAGTTCGATCGCCCACTTGGTCGAAAGCCCTTCGGCCTCCAGCGGATTGGCAAGGCCAAGACCGCAGACGGTCAGGTCCGGCCGGTCGGCGCGCACGCGATCAAGCTGCAGGTCAACGTCCTGCCCTTCGCTCAGCCGAGTGCCTTCCGGCAGCAGCGCCAGTTCGCGGGCGTTGAGTTCGCGGTTGAGGTAGGGCGTGCCCACTTCCACCGGCACCATGCCAAGTTCGGTTGCAAGGAAGCGTGCCAGCGGCAGTTCCAGCTGCGAATCCGGCAGGAAGGTGATGCGCTTGCCTTCCAACCGCTCACGGCAGTGGGCAATCGCACGCTTGGCCCGCTCGCGCCCCGGCGCGACCACGCGGTTGAAGTGCATCCGGTCAACGCCAAAGGCCTCGGCAGCAGAGCGCAGCCAGTCGGTCGTGCCTTCCGCGCCGAACGGGAATAATGCGTCAAGCCGCTTGGCCCCGCGCCGCTGCAGCGCGCCGGTCGTCTCGGTCAGGAACGGCTGGGCCAGCAGAAACACCGTGTTCGGCCCCACCTTGGGCAGATCGGCCATGCGCTTTGCCGGCAGGAAATCGACCGTGGCGATGCCAAGTTCGGTGAACAGGCGGCGGAACTGGTCTTCAACGATGTCGGGCAGGGCGCCGATCACCAGCAGGTTCGGTGCGTCAGCAGCAGTTGCCGCGGGCATTTCCGGAACCAGCGAGGTGAGGCACGCGTCCTCCCCCTCGGTAAAGGTCGTCTCGATTCCGCTGCCCGAATAGTTGAGGATGCGGGTGCGCCCGCCAAACTTCACGTCGAGCCGCTGCGCCGCCTTGCCGAGGTCCAGCTTGATCACTTCCGAAGGGCACGAGCCCACGAGGAACAGCGTGCGGATTTCCGGGCGGCGGACCAGCAGGCGGTCGACGATGCGGTCGAGCTCGTCCTGGCAATCGGCCATCCCGGCAAGATCGCGCTCTTCGATGATCGCGGTGGCAAAGCGGGGCTCGGCAAAGATCATTACGCCGGCAGCCGACTGCAGCAGGTGCGCGCAGGTCCGCGATCCGACGACGAGGAAGAACGCGTCCTGCATCTTGCGATGCAGCCAGATGATCCCGGTCAGCCCGCAGAACACCTCTCGCTGGCCGCGCTGGCGCAGCACTTCGGGCTGGCTGGTCGTGGCGCAGCCGCTGCTCGGCGCGACAAGCGTGCTGTCTGCGCTCATGCCGAGGCTCCCTGAAAAGGCGCGGAACGCTCGGCCTCGAGCCGCGCGGCGCGCAGCTTGAGCAGGAACTGTCCAGCATTGATGACATAAGCGGCATAGCCTGCGAGCGCGATTTCCATGCGCTGGGCAAAGCTGCCGAACTGGCCGAGCAGCATCACCATGTACGTGGCGTGCAGCGCGATCACCAGCATCGAGAACACGTCTTCCCAGAAGAACGCGCGGGCAAAGAGCCACTTTCCGAACACGACCTTTTCCCAGATCGATCCGGTGATCATGATCGCAAACAGCGTGAGTGTCTTGGCGACCACCGAGACGTCCGCCGCAAAGGCGCCTTCGCCCGTAGCAAGGCTGCGCAGCACGAGTCCGAGGCTGATCAGGAAGACGAGGAACTGGAAAGGGGCAAGCAGGCCTTGGACCAGCGTCCAGCGAGTCGCATCGCGGCGGGCACGCTCTTCAGGAGTGTATAGCGCAGGGCGCGCGGGCCGCCTGCCGATCCCGTGATCGGCGGCTCCGGTCCTGATTGCTTCCCCTGACATCCCGCCCGTTCACCTTTTCGTGGAGATTGGAGACTACGCTTCACCGGAGAAGTGTCAACCTATCTTGACGACAAATAAAAATGACAGATGAGGATTTGTCAGCAACGGTTTACAGGCGTAGGATGCCGTTTCCGGACAGAGTCGGAAGAACAAGCGACAGCCCGGGGGTGATATCTCTCACCCACCCAGACCGGAGGGGTCTGTTATGGCGACGCTATATGGTACGGGGTCTACGAAGCGGGCTGCGAGCAGTGTCCGCCCGAAGCGGGCCCGCAATCTGAGACCGGGCGGGGGTCCGAATGATCCCCAGCATTACGAGATGGCCAGCGCGAATGTGCGGCCGACACCTCCCGGTCCGGTCAACAGCCTGATCGAAGAACAGATCATCCCCCGCCTGCTGCTGGCCCACTCCTCGGGCGTCGGCCGGGCACGGCCCACCGGAACGCTGTCGGTCGATCCCGCAGAAGCCGCGCGCTTCGCCTCGCTCCCCCTCGATCTCGATGCCGACGAACTTCTCGAAGTGGTCGAATCCTTCATCGAACGCGGCGTTTCGATCGAATCGATCTTCGTCGACCTGCTTGCCCCGTCCGCCCGCCGTCTCGGCCAGCACTGGGAAGAGGACGAGTGCGATTTCCTCGATGTCACGATGGGTCTCTGGCGCCTTCAGGAAGTGATGCGCCAGGTCGCGCTGCATTATCCGTCGGACCACTTTGACGGGAACATTTCCCGCTCCGCCTTGTTTTCGCCCATGCCCGGAGACGGTCACGCCCTTGGCACCTTGATGATCGAGGAAGTGTTCGCAAGGGCAGGCTGGCAGACGGAAGCTTTGATTGAGCCCAAGCGTAAGGAATTGCTGCAGATTATCGCAGAAAGACACTTCGATGTCATAGGCTTGACCGTCAGTTGCGATTGCACTAACGGAAATCTGAGTGACCTAATTTGCGCCATCCGCAGCGTTTCGAGAGCGCCTAAGGTTCAGATCTTTATCGGTGGACGAATGGTCAATGCCAATCCGGGACTTGTTGACGAAGTGGGCGCCGATGGCACCGCTCCCGACGCGCGCTCGGCCGTCGTCCTCGCCGAAAAGCTTGTGTCCAGGCAACTCATCGGGTCGGCCGGTTTCGATCTTCGGCTCGGCTAACCGGCCCGGTTGATGCCAGCTCGCAACAACAGCATTGAGGGCAAGTTGCCCTTCGGCAGTGCCGAGAGCCATTTTGAAAGGCTTGATGCCGATGCCGCGGCGAAGCTCGCCATGGTTGCCGGCGATATCGCACTGATCATCGACGAACATGGCAAGATCATCGACCTTACCGCCAATCCGCGCGAATTTCCCGATGCGCGGCAGTGGCTCGGCAAGGACTGGCTCGACACAGTCTCGATCGAGAGCCGACCCAAGGTCATGGAAATGCTGGCCAATGCGCGCAAGGGCGTGACGCAGCACTGGCGTCAGGTCAATCAGGTCACCAGCGAAGGCGACGTACCGGTCCGCTTTGTCGTCGTGAAGCTGGGGCAGGGTAGTGGCAGCATAGCCCTGGGCCGCGACATGCGCGATGCAGCAGCGCTCCAGCAGCGGGTGCTTCAGGCCCAGCAGTCGCTCGAACGCGATTACCTGCGCCTGCGCCAGCTCGAGGCCCGCTACCGCATGCTGTTCGACCAGTCGGTTGAACCCGTGCTGATCGTCGATGCCGAAACCTTCCGCATCCGCGAGGCCAATCGCGCCGCGCACCAGCTGTTCCATGCCCGCAACGGCATGCTTCAGGGCGGCAAGCTCACCGCGCTGTTCGGCCGCCCCGCGCGCGAACACCTGATTGCCTTCCTCGGCTCGGCACTGGTCTCTCCCGGCATCATGCCGATCGAGGCCGAGCCGATTGACGGGTGTGAGCCGGTCATGCTTTCTGCCAGCGGCTTCCGCGAACGCGGCGGCCAGTTTCTGCTGGTCAGGCTCGCCGGTGCAAGCGGCGTTGCCGAACACAATTCGGGCGCCACGCTTCGGGTGATCGAATCAATGCCCGATGCCTTCGTGCTGACCGATTCGCGCATGATCATCCAGTCGGCAAACCCGGCCTTTGTCGAGCTCGTCTCGGCCGCCAGCGTCGATCAGTTGCGCGGTCGTCCGCTTGGCGATTTCGTCGGACGTCCTGGCATTGACCTCGACCTTATCGACGGCCAGCTTGCCAAGCATGATATTGCCCGCAATGTCAGCACCGTAGTCGGCGCGCGCGATGGCTTCGATGGCGAACCGGTCGAACTCTCCGCCGTCCGCACCAGCGACGAACAGCCCTCCTACGGCTTCGTGATTCGCCCCATCGGTCGCCGTCTGCGCGATCTCCCGGCAACGACCGATGCCCCGCGCTCGGTCGAACAGCTCACCGAACTCGTCGGCCGCATGTCGCTGCGCGATATCGTGCGCGAATCCACCGACCTGATCGAGCGTCTGTGCATCGAAGCCGCGCTCGAATACACCTCGAACAACCGCGCTTCGGCCGCGGAAATCCTCGGCCTCAGCCGACAGAGCCTCTATTCCAAGCTGCACCGCTATGGCCTTGGAAATATGGCTGACAATCTTGACGCTTAGAGTGTCAAATTGATTTGACGCTTATGCCGCTTGGGCATAGTGTCATGCCATGGCGCGATCGGCAGTCTCGACTACGATATCGCCGCCTCCGGCGGCTCGCGATGTCTTGGAACTTCTCAAACCGATAACTTGGTTTCCGCCGATGTGGGCGCTGATGTGCGGCGTCGTCTCGTCCGGCGTTGCGCCGCTCAGCCGCTGGACCTTCCTGCTGGCAGGCATCGCGCTGACGGGGCCTCTCGTCTGCGGCACCAGCCAGGCGGTGAACGACTGGTTCGATCGTCACGTCGATGCGATCAATGAGCCGGGCCGCCCTATTCCCTCTGGGAGAATCGCCGGGCGCTGGGGTCTGGCCATTGCGATCATCTGGACGATTCTCTCGCTTGTCGTAGCAGCGCTCAGCGGAAAGTGGGTGCTGATTGCCACCGTCGTCGGCTTGGCCTGTGCATGGGCCTACAGCGCCCCGCCGTTCCGCCTCAAGACCAGCGGCTGGGTCGGCCCCGCTGTCGTTGCGCTGACTTATGAAGGGTTGAGCTGGTTCACCGGCGCCGCCGTCATGGCCGGCGCGCTCCCTTCGGTCAAAGTCATCGCCGTCCTCGCGCTCTACAGCTTCGGGGCACATGGCATCATGACTCTCAACGATTTCAAGGCCGTGGAGGGAGACCGGGCAACCGGCTTGCGCTCGCTCCCAGTCGTTCTGGGCGAAAGGCCCGCCGCCATTCTGGCGAGCGTGGTCATGGCCGCACCGCAGGCGGTGGTCGTCGCCCTGATGCTGTCGTGGGGACACCTGATTTCAGGCGCAGCCGTTTCGGTGCTGCTGCTGGCGCAACTCTGCCTGATGCCGAAGCTCGTCTCGGCCCCGGCGAAGAATGCGCCCTGGTACAACGCCACCGGCGTCTCGCTCTACGTGCTCGGCATGCTCGCAGCAGCGCTCGGGCTTGGAGGTTACATTTGATGAACGGCAGGTTTGGCTGGTGGTCGATTGTGCGGCTCGGTGCGGTGCAGGCCTCGATCGGGGCAATGGTCATGGTCGCGACCTCGCTGCTCAACCGGTTGATGGTGCTGGAATATGGCCTTGCCGCCGGAATCCCCGCTGGCCTCGTTGCCTGGCACTACATGGTCCAACTCACACGCCCGCTCTGGGGCCATGGTTCGGACCTTGGCCGCCGCCGCACGCCATTCGTGATTGGCGGCATGGCGATCCTTGGTGCAGGCACGATGCTCGCGGTTCAGGCCACGACCATGCTCGATGATTCCCGCACGCTCGGCATCGTCCTTGCCGTTGTGGCCTTCAGTCTGATCGGCGCCGGCGTCGGCGCGGCGGGCACGTCGATGCTCGCCATCCTTGCAACCGGCGTCGCCCCTGAAAAGCGCGCTGCGGCAGCCGCAACCACATGGATCATGATGGTTTTCGGCATCGTCATTTCCGCAGGCACCGCCGGAGCCCTGCTCGATCCCTATTCGGAACAGCGCCTGCTCATGGTTGCAGGCGGCGTGATCGCTGCGGCCATCACGGTCACCTGCCTTGCCATGCTCGGTCTGGAGTCGAAAGCTGCAGCCGCGCTTGCGCCTGAAACCCGCGAGCCGCCTGCCTCCCTGCGCGAAGCCATTGCCGAGATCCTCGGCGACCCGCAGTCGCGCCGCTTCACCCTGTTCATCTTCGTCTCGATGCTGGCCTACTCAATGCAGGACCTCATCCTCGAACCCTTCGCAGGCCTCGTCTTCCAGATGTCGCCCGGCCAGTCGACCAGCCTGTCCGGCGTCCAGCACGGCGGCGTTCTGATCGGCATGATCGTCACCGGGCTTGGCGGCAGCGCCTTTGCCGGGCGCATGCCGATCGAGCTGCGCGTCTGGACCATGCTCGGCTGCATCGGTTCGGCGCTTGCGCTTACGGGCCTCGCGCTTGCCGCCAGGGCAGGTCCGGGCTGGCCGATTGCCGCCAACATCGCCGCGCTGGGCTTCTTCAACGGTGCCTTCGCCGTCTCGGCCATCGGCTCGATGATGGGGCTGGCAGGCGCGGGCAAACGCACCCGCGAAGGTGTGCGTATGGGCGTTTGGGGCACGGCGCAGGCCATCGCTTTCGGACTTGGCGGACTTACCGGCGCTCTCGGCGTCGATCTGGCGCGCAGTGCCACCGGACAAGTTACCGAGGCATTCCAACTGATATTCGCACTCGAGGCGAGCCTGTTCATGGTCTCGGCGGTCCTCGCAATGCGCGTGACGAACCGGCGATCCGCAGCCGCCAGATTCAGGGCAGCAGGCATATGAACGGCCAAGAGGGAACGGGAACCGACTTTGACGTGGTGGTGATCGGCGGCGGGCCTTCGGGCGCAACCGCCGCTTGGGATCTGGCGCGCATGGGCCGCAAGGTCCTGCTGCTTGACCGGGCAGGGCGGATCAAGCCCTGCGGCGGTGCCGTCCCGCCACGCCTGCTCGAAGAGTTCGAGGTTCCCCAATCGCTCCTCGTCGCCCGTGCCCGCTCGGCCCGCATGGTCGCCCCGTCCAATCGCGCGGTCGACATGCCGGTGGGCGAGATCGGCTACGTCGGCATGGTGGACCGCGATCATTTCGACGAATGGCTCCGCGCCCGCGCCGCCAGCGCCGGGGCCGAACGCCGCACCGGCACCTATGAATCCGTCGAACGCGACGGCCTGCCCGGCGCGGTCGTCTGCTATCGCGAATCCCGCGGTGGCGAGGTGCAAAAGGTTCGCACCCGGCTGGTCATCGGCGCGGATGGTGCCCGCTCGGGCGTTGCGCGCGAGAACATCCCCGGTGCCGAGCGCAACCCTTGCGTCTTCGCCTACCACGAAGTCGTCCGCTCGCCGCAAAGCACGCCCCAAGGCTTCGACGCCACCCGCTGCGATGTGCTCTACCAGGGCAAGCTCTCGCCCGATTTCTACGCCTGGGTCTTCCCCCATGGCGAAACCTCCAGCATCGGCGTCGGCAGTGCCAACAAGGGCTTCTCCCTGCGCGGTTCGGTCAAGCAGATGCGCGAGGAGCTGGGCCTCGAAGGCTGCGATACGCTGCGCCGCGAAGGTGCACCAATCCCGCTCAAGCCCTTGAAGCACTGGGACAATGGTCGCGACGTGCTGGTCGCAGGCGATGCCGCGGGCGTCGTCGCCCCGGCATCGGGCGAGGGCATCTATTACGCAATGGTCTGCGGCCGCATCGCCGCCCAAACCGCCGATGCCTACATCGCCACCGGCAATCCCGTTGTGCTCAAGCAGGCGCGCAAAGCCTTCCTGCGCGAGCATGGCCGGGTGTTCTGGATTCTCGGGATCATGCAGTACTTCTGGTACTCGAGCGACAAGAGGCGCGAGCGTTTCGTCGATATGTGTGCCGACAAGGACGTCCAGCAGCTGACCTGGCAGGCCTACATGAACAAGAAGTTGGTCCGCGCCAATCCGATGGCGCACGTGCGAATATTCCTCAAGGATTGCGCGCACTTGCTCGGCCTGAGGCCCGCTGCGGGATGAGCCGCGCGGCCTTTGTCCCCATCGGGATCGCCTCGCTCGCCGCGTTCGCCACAGCGATGGTCGGCGGGACGATCACCGATCTCGGACCGTGGTACGATTCGCTGATCAAGCCGGATTTCACACCGCCGCGCCCGGTCTTCCCGATTGCCTGGACCACGATCTTCGCGCTCTGCGCCATCGCCGGAGTCGCGGCCTGGCGTGCGGCGAAGGATTCGCGCACCTCGGATACGGTGATCGGCCTCTTCGCGCTGAACGGCTTCCTCAACATTATGTGGAGCCTGCTCTTTTTCCGGATGCAGCGGCCCGACTGGGCGTTCTGGGAACTGTGCATGCTGTGGGTCTCGATCGCGGTCCTGATCGCCTACTGCGGCCGCCTCTCGCGCGTTTCGGCGGCGCTGCTCCTGCCCTACATCGCGTGGGTCACGGTTGCGGGCGCGCTCAACTGGGAAGTCGTCCGCCTCAACGCACCGTTCGGCTGAGGGCTGAAGGCCGATGGAAGCGCTGTTCTCCTCCGGTCACGCCGCCGACATCGTGCTCGCCGCCCTCGCACTCGAAGCGCTATGGCTCTGGCGGCGCGGTTGGAAAGTTGGAGAACTCCTCACGATGCTGCTGCCTGCAGCGCTGATCGTTGTAGGACTTCGCGCGGCGCTGACCGGGGCTGCTTGGCCATGGATCTCGGCGCCGATCGCGCTCTCGTTCCCGGTCCATCTGGCCGATGTGATGCGGCGCGTGAAGGCCCGCTGAAGACACCCGTTTGCATGGGCTTCGTTCAGGAGAGTCACCCCTCTGCCTCCGAGAGTTGCCCCAGAGTCCCCATAGAGTCCCTATAGAGTTGGAAAACAAAAAAGGGGCCGCCGGGCATATGCCGGGCGGCCCCCTCAGGTCCCACATTTCTGCGGGGGATCAGTGTGTTGCGGTTGTCACCGCGCCCGCCACAGGTGCAGCAGGCTCAGCCGGAGCCGCAGCAGCAGCCGGAGCAGCCGCAGGCATCGCGACGGGCGAACCCCACAGCGCCGGGTAGTCCTTGGCCATCTTGTACCCGCCCATGGGCTTGCTCTTGCCCTGATGGCAGGTGGCGCAGCTCACCTTGAACGGATCGCCCATCGGCCCCTTGCGGTGGGCAGGGAAGACGTCCTTCAAGCCGCTGATATATTGTCCGTTTATATCCCGAACCATGCGCAGCCCGTACCACGCCGTGGCGCGCTTGGGCGTGCTGATGTTCCACGGCTTGAACGCCTGGGCGTTGTGGCAGAACGTGCAGTTCACGCCCAACGACGTCGAGATGTGGTTCATAAGTGCATATTGCGGCTCGGTTTCCTTGACCGTCAGCTTGTTCGCCGCCGTCGGGTGCATACCGTCCGATACGACGCGGATCGACTTGTCGGTCTTGGGGTCGCCGGTGAGGTACAAGGCCAGCGAGGCATTGGGCAGCGACGAGTAGGCAGAGGCCGGAAGTGGCTGATTTTGCCCGTGAAGGTTGCCGATGATGCCGTTCTTGCCCGGTTCCGGCAGCGCCCAGTAGTTGGCCGGGATCGCATTGCCGCGGTGACAGGTCCAGCAGGTGACCCCCGTCGTCGCGACGTGCTTCGTCCAGTTCTGGTTGATGTTGCGCGTCATCTGCAACATCTTGCGCGCGGCGACCTTGGTATAGATCTCGTCCGAGGCCATGTTTTCCGGATTATGGCAGTAATTACAGCCTTTTTCCGGTGCTACCCAGGCGGTGATCGCGGCCATGGTATAGGTGAACTGCTCTTCCGAGACGTCCCCCAGCACCTGGACGTTCTGATAGACTTCCCTGGCGCGCGGGCCTTCTGTCGAGGGGCTGTCATAGGGCGGGGCGGGGACATCGTCCTTGGCCATGGCCACCTTCTTCAAGGTGACCTGGTCCATTCCCGTGCCCCGGTGACCGTACTGCACCGATTGCTTGGGCGCGAGTTCGCAACCCGTCAGCGTCAGCGCAGCACTCGCCAGTGCGGCGATTGCGATTGTCCTTTTCATTGACCCGCACTCCCCAGCGTTGCGGGATCGATGACCCCGGTATCGGGATACATCGGGGCGTAGCCGTGCTGCTGTGCCCAGAGGTACCAGTTGTCGACCACGGTGCCGGTCAGCAGGATGCCGATGCCGCCGGTCAGCGTCGTCAGAACCGCGAACCACCATGCCCAGCGATGGATCGATTCCATCGTGGCGTTGAAGCCCATGGTCCACCGCCAGAACAGCGCTGCGCGTTCCGAAGCCGTGCCGCGATCGGTGATCTGCTCGATCTCGCGCTCACCGCCATAGCGGCCGACAGCCAGAATGGTCGCACCATGCATCGCGAATAGCAGGGTCGAGCCATAGAGGAACGCGATCGAGAAGGCGTGGAACGGATTGTAGAACAGGTTGCCGTAGCGGATCGAGAAGGCGGCGGTCCAATCGAGGTGCGGGAAGATGCCGAACGGCACGCTTTCTGCCCACGAACCCATGAAGAACGGGCGGATGAAGCCGAGTACGAGGTAAAGCCAGATCGCCGAGGCAAAGGCCCATGCCACGTGCGTTCCCATGCCGAGGGCGCGGGCGCGGGTGTATGTGCGGATCCACCACAGGATGATCGATGTGGTCAGGAAGAAGCCTGCAAGGATCCACCAGCCACCCTTGGCCAGCGGCACGAAAGGCGTGAAGCCATACTCCGGTCCCGGCGGTTCAAGGCTGAGCCAGGGCAGCATCCGCACGAACTGGATCGGGTTCCAGTTGACCGAGGCGAGCATGTTGAGCCCGATGATCTCGATCGCGAAGAAGCCGAAGATCAGCGCGAATACGCCGGTCCAGCCCAGATAGACCGGGCCGATCTGCGCATGGCCGATCATGCCCATGAGGTGGTTGAAGGAACCCTTGCCGATCCGCGGCTCGCTGCCGGGAGGAAGGTCGATCCCTGCTTCGGGGTGCCCACGAAGCTGGACCTGGGTGAAAATGTTCTGATAGGTCGCCATCGCTCAGTGCTCCTTCACGACCAGATCGGCAGGTTGAGCCACCAGGTCCACCATTCGGGCCAGCCCTTGGTCCACAGGGGCCCGCTGATCACGATGCACACCGCGCTCCAGAAACCGGCGTTCATCGCCAGCAGCAGGCCGACGCGGTGAATGCCGAGCGTGCCGACCGAATAGCCGATGAGATCGCGGAAGAAGGTGTCTTCGTACTCGGGCGACTTCACTTCGCCGCCGGCTGGCGGGTTCACGGCCGAGAGGACCAGAGCGCCGTGCAGCGCCAGGGCCAGAGCCGTGGTGAAGAAGAACGAGACCGCGAGCATGTGTGCCGGATTGTAGTGGAAGTGCAGGTACTGGTATCCCGTGTTGGAAACCCAATCGAGGTGACTGAATATTCCGTAAGGGAAGCCGAAGTGCCATCCGCCCAGAAGGACGGGGCGGATCACCACCAGCGTGAAGTAGGCGAAGATCGCCATGCTGAACGCGGCAGGGACATGGTAGCCCATGCCAAGCTTGCGGCAGATCTCGACTTCACGAAGCGCCCAGCTGCTGAACGAGACGAGCGCGCAGACCGTGATGATCTGCCAGAACCCGCCCTGGGCCAGCGGTGCAAGACCGAGGCCGTACTTGAGATCGGGCGGCTCGATCGAGATCAGCCACGGGTTCCACGTCGGCCCTTGCGAGGCCGCGTAGAAAATGAGGGCGGTGCCCAGTGACGCGAAGATCGCGGTCACCACACCGAAGAAACCGACGTAGAACGGACCCACCCAGAAATCGAACAGGTCGCCGCCGATCAACGTGCCACCGCGAACGCGGTATTTTCGTTCGAAACTAAGGAGTGCCATGGTTCTACCCCTCCCCGCCGCGGCGCGACGGGCTTGATTGTTCCCACCCCGCCTTTGCCGACGGGATCAGTTGTTGGCTCATGCAGCCACCGGAGGCGGCGACGGGAGCGCCGCCGCCTCTCGCACAGGCTGTAATCAGGACGCCGGCGGCGCCGCTGCTGCTGCCTGTGCCATGCCTTGGGCCGAATTCGGGCCGTCGAGCCAGTTGAAGGTATCGGTGCTGAGCAGGATGAAGTGAATCACCAGTGCGAGCACGAAAAGGAACGCGAACAGTGCAACGAGTGCCCTGCGCGGATCGAAAATGAGCCAAATCCTCCACATGGTCTTAGTCCTTGTGCAAGTTAATCAGAGGTTCCACCCACCGGACGTCGGTTGGTGGAGAGGTGTGTCAGAGCCAGGGCTTCCACATCCAGACGAGGACGTGTGCGACCACTGCGACGGCGGTGAAGCCGACGAAGCTGCTCACGAACAGTTTGTGGAATTCCTTTGCTTCCTCAGGCGTGAGGTAGGTCCTCAGCCCGAAGCGATCGTCTTGATCACTCATTGCCCAATCTCCAGTCGTTGTTGGTGTGCGAGAGGCGGAAGACCTCTTTCGGTATCCACGCAGGGAGACCTGCGGGGATGGGGGAGCGCGGCGACCGGAGATCGGTTACCGAGCAATTGGTTGCGCCTGCCGAAGCGGCGGAAAGGTGAGGGCTGCGCGTCATGCGACCTGCGCCTCGAGCATCGCGTCGGCCAGCCTGTCGGCATTGACGCGGGATTCGCCGTGGGCGCGCGCGGCACGCTCTGCGGCATCGCGCAGGCGCTTGGCGGCGGAGATGCGCACCAGCACCGGCTGTGCCTCGACGATCTGGTCGAGCCGGGTCTTGGCATCCTCGTCCCACGGCAGTTCGCGATGGTCGCGCGCGGGCGTGGCCTCGACCTGATCGAGCTGGGTCGATAGCGGGATGATGTTGAACAGCGCGTCGAACAGCGCGTTGCACACTTCCTGGACGAGGTAGGTCGCCCCGGAATAGCCCATGAACGGCGTGCCGATATGGCGGCGGATTGCAGCGCCGGGGAAGCTGGCCGGAATGTAGATCGACCGGCCGCCCTTTTCGGCGTTGTACATGCGCTCGTTGTAGCTGCCGAACAGAACCAGCGGCGGCGTTGCGTGGATTGCGGCGCGCACGTCCTCGTTCTTCGGCTTTACCCCGGCACAGCGCGAGAAGGCGAAGGTGCAGGGCAGACCCATGTCGTCTTCCAGAAACTTGCGGATGCCGCGTGCGTATGTCTCGTTCGCGACGATGCCGAAGCTGGCGGTGGCGAAGAAATCCTGCGTGACCGAGCGCCACAGATCCCACAGCGGCTTGATCGTGGTGTGCTTCTCGCGCTCGATGAATGGCTCGGGATCGAGCCCGAGCTGCGCGGCGAGGGCGCGGAGGAACTTCGTCGTGCTGTCGAGCCCGATGGGCGCCTGAAAATAGGGGCGCTCCATCAGTTCGCACAGATTGCGCCCGAATTCGCGGTACATGCAGACGTTGGCCTGCGCATCGGCAAGCTTGCGCACGTCGGCCAGGTGGCTGCCCAGCGGGAAGGCCATGTTGACCTCGGCACCGATGCCTTCGATCAGGCGGCGGATCTCGTGGAGGTCGCTCGCCATGTTGAACATGCCGTAGGAAGGCCCGAGGATGTTGACCTTGGGCTTCTCGCCGTCCTTGACGGGCTTGACCGCGGGCACCGTCTTCGGGCCGAATTCCGACCATAGCCAGCTCAGTGCGCGGTCGGCGCTCTGCCACTGGTCCTCGTCGATGGTGCGCGGCAGGAAGCGCTTGATGTTCGTACCCTGCGGGGTGACGCCGCCCCCGATCATCTCGGAAATCGAACCGGTGACGACCACGGCTGGAAGTTCGGGATCGAGCGTCTTCCACGCCCGCTTCATCGCGGCTTCGGTGCCGGTCTTGCCCAGCTCTTCCTCGCCAAGGCCGGTGACGACGATGGGCAGTTCGTGCGGGGGAAGGCCGTCGGTATAGTGCAGGACCGAGGTGACCGGCAGGTTCTCGCAACCCACTGGCCCGTCGATGATCACCTGCAGACCCTTGATCGCGGTGAAGACATAGACCGCGCCCCAGTAGCCGCCGGCCCTGTCGTGATCGAGAACCAAGGTCATGCCTCGCCTCCCGCAAAACGAGAGATCACGACAAATTGTCGAGCGCCGTGATCGAGCACCAATGTCATGAGCCCACCGCCTCTGCCGCCTTGCGCGCGGCTTCGTTGAGGGCGGCGTATTTCTTCTTGAACAGGGGGCGGTCCTGCGGGGTTTCTTCCCACACGCCTGCGTTGGGGCCGGTGCCGACGCCTTCGAAGAACGCGCTCATCTTGTCGAACCGTGCCTTGTTGCCCATCGCCGCGTTGACGACCTGGGCAAGGCTGCCTGCCCCTGCCACGCCCATGAGCGGGCGGGCTGAAATGAGGTTGGTGAAGTAGAGCGCCGGGATGGCGCGCTGCTTGGCATGCTGGACCACCGGCGTGGTGCCGATGGCGAGATCGGGATGGAATTCCTCGACCGCAGCGATGTCCTGTTCGAGACTGGCGCGGAAATTCACGCGGACGCCGCGCGCTTCGAGCCATTCGCGATCGGGATCGGACCAGCGGGTGCGCGGGCAGGCGCTGCCGACATAGGGCACGTCCGCGCCGCTCTCGATCAGCAGGCGGGCGACCAGCAGTTCGGAGCCTTCATAGCCCGAGACGGTGATGCGTCCCTTGATCGGGTTGGCGGCAAGCGCGGCCCGGATCATCGGCACGAAGCGGTCCTTGGCGATGTCGACCTGTGCCTGGCTCACGTTGCAGGCAGCACCAATGGCATCGAGCCATGCGGCAGTGCCTTCCGCGCCGACCGGGGCCGAGCCGACGACCTTGCGCCCGGCATGCTCGAATTCACGGACACTGGCGGTGTAGAACGGGTGGATTGCGGCGACCACGGCGCAATCGAGCGCGGCGTAGAGCTCACGCCACTCGCGGGTGGGGACCACCGGCCCTGCGGCAAGGCCCAATGGCTCGAGCATCATGCCGATGCCGACGGGGTCTGCCGGGAACATTTCGCCCAGCAGGGTGACGGTGGGCTTGTCAGAACGGACGGCAGGGGCGGCGACCGGGCCTTGGGCCACTTCCTCGCGCGCGTAGGCGAGCATGGCGCCTGCCAGAACGTCCTTTGCCTCGGCATGGGTCGGGATGCCGAAGCCCGGCACGTCGATGCCGATGATGCGCACGCCGTTGATCTGCTTCTTCAGCAACCTGAGCGGCACGCCGCTGGCAGTGGGCACGCACAGGTTGGTGACGACGATAGCGTCGTAGTTCGCCGGATCGGCCAGGCCTTCGACGGCTTCCTTGATATCCTCGAACAGCTTGCCGGTGACGAGCGTTTCCGAGTTGAACGGCACGTAGCCGACCGTGCGGCGCGCGCCGTAGAAGTGCGAGGTGAAGGTCAGGCCATAGACGCAGCAGGCCGAGCCCGAGAGCACGGTGGCGGTGCGGCGCATCCGGAGCCCTACGCGCAGCGAGCCGAACGCGGGGCACATGCTCTGCGGCTGGTCATGCGGGCCGACCGGGTAGTCTGCTGCATAGCGTTCGAGCAGTTCGGAGCCTTGCGCCTTGTTGGTCGCCTCGCGCAGAGTTTCCGCGCCGGCGTGGCAGCCGCCGCCTTCGACCGGCGGATCGAGATCGATCCGGTCGGGCTGGCGCGAGAAGTCGCCGATGTCAGGGGCAAGATCGCTCATGCGGCGCGCCCCATGCGGTCAGACTTCGTCATAGACGACCTCCAGCGAAGGCCGCGTTTCGAATGATCCGCCGCGCATGTCAGCCTGTGTCGCCGGGACAAGTTCTACGTTGCCGCCAGTGTCTTCGGGGGAGAAGAGGCCGAGCAGTCCATCCTGGTCGAGGGGCTTGGGCTGCCGCGGCGGGGCCGACGCAACATTGGCGGCAAGCTCTGCGAAGAGACTGCCCCATTGCCCGTCGGGCCTGCCGATAATCTGGTAATTCGCGGATTTGCGGCGGATGTCCTCGTCCGCCGGGATGGCGCAGAGGACCGGAATGTCGACCGCTTCAGCAAAGGCCTTGGCCTCGCCAGTGCCATCGTCCTTGTTGACGATCATGCCGGCCACGCCGACGTTGCCGCCCATCTTGCGGAAGTATTCCACCGCCTTGCAGACGTTGTTGGCGACATAGAGCGACTGCAAGTCGTTCGAGCCGACGACGATGACCTTCTGGCACATGTCGCGCGCGATCGGCAGGCCGAAGCCGCCGCAGACCACGTCGCCGAGGAAGTCGAGCAGGACGTAGTCGAAGCCCCAGTCATGGAAGCCGAGCTTTTCGAGCAGTTCGAAGCCGTGAATGATCCCGCGCCCACCACAGCCGCGACCGACTTCGGGGCCGCCGAGTTCCATTGCGAACACGCCGTCGCGCTGGAAGCAGACGTCCTCGATCCGCACTTCCTCTCCGGCAAGCTTCTTGGCCGAGGAGGTCTCGATGATCGTGGGGCAAGCCTTGCCGGCGAAGAGCAGGCTGGTGGTATCGGACTTGGGATCACAGCCGATCAGCAGCACGCGCTTGCCCTGCTGGGCCATCATGTAGCTGAGGTTGGACAGCGCGAAGCTCTTGCCCGATCCGCCCTTGCCGTAGATCGCGATGATCTGCGTTTCCTTCTTCACCTCGCCGGTGTGGGGGGCGTCGGGCTCGATCGCGGCTTCATCGCGCAGGGCGGCGGCATGTGTATCCAGCATCGTCATGCGCAATCGCTCCAGTCGAGGACCATCTTGAGGCAGTCGGGATCGAGGAAGGCTTCCGGATAGGCATCCGGGGCTTCTTCGGCCGGGCGCTGGTGCGAGACCAGTCCGGTGAGATCGAGCGCGCCGCTGTCGATCAGGGCGCGGGTAGTGGCGAGGTCGTCAGGCCCCCATTCGGCGGCAACGCGGAACCGGGCCTCGGCACGGAAGGCGGGGGCGAAGGCGAAGCTGGGGCGATTGGCGTAGAAGCCTGCCAGGACGATCTCGCCGCCACGGCGCAGGCGCGGGACGAGCAGGTCGAGGCAATCGGCATCGCCACTGGCGTCGTAGATGTTGGCGTAATCGCGGCGGTCATCGTCCTTGGGAGCAATGACGCTGTAGCCTTGCGCGCCGGTGCGGCGGGCGGGCTTGTTGTCCCAGACGACGGGCGGCGGCGCTCCTGCGGCAATGGTCATGCGCGCCATCAGGCGTCCGAGCGTTCCGTGCCCGACGATCAGATCGGGCGGTTCGCCACCGTTCATCGCGTGGAGCGCGGTGGCGGCAAGCGCAAACAGCACGCCATCCCGACCCAGCGACTCGGAAACCGGAAGGGCGCGAGCCGAGGGGACTATGACCCGGCGGGCCGTGCCGCCGAACAGGCCGCGCGCATCGCGGTAGCATGTTGCGCCGGGCACGAAGACCCAGTCTCCGATGCGTTCAGAGGCTTCGTCACCGGCATCGATGATCCGGCCGAGCGATTCATATCCCGGCACGAGCGGGTAGCCCATGCCCGGGAAGTTCGGCATCTCGCCGCTCCAGAGAAGCTTTTCGGTTCCGGCGCTTACGCCGCTCCACTGGACTTCTATGAGGACGTCGGAAGGGGCGAGGTGTCCTTGCGCGGGATCAGCTGCGGCGCTGCCGGAGGCCTGTCCTGGCGTCAGCGCAAGGCTGCGAAGCGCGATGCGCCTCGGTGCCTCCAGTATGACCGCCAGCGACTCCATGCCGGTCTTCCCCTCTCTCGGCTCTTGGCCGTGCCGCAGTGCCCGGATGGGACTGTCTGGCATGGTTCACCATACGCTAACGCCAAAGAGTGTCAAACAGATTGGACGGTCAAATCTGTCAATATGAACAGACAATGACGCTGGCGATGACTGGCATTGCAGTGCGACGCGATTGTGAACGGGTGAATCCTGCCTCGCGCGCCATGGCGGCGTACTCGCTCGCAGTGCGGGGCCGGCCCGAGTTCATCGCCCAGAGATACAAGCCGAAATAGGCATCGCCCATCGCTTTGGCGCCACGCACGCCAGCCATCGGTTCGGCGATCACCAGGCGTCCGCCGGGCGGTAGCGCCTCGCGCGCTGATCGCAGGATATGCATGCAGCGATCATCGTCGTGATCGTGGAGAATTCGTACGAGAGTCATGCAATCGTACCCTTCCGGGAAGGGTGTTGCGAAAAAATCGCCGGGATGGAGTGCGACTCGGGCGGGAAGCGATGCCGCGCCTGCCAGCACTGGCGGCAGATCGAGGATGCCGAGCTCGAGCGAAGGACAGGCCGGTGCCAACGCCTTGATGAAGGCGCCATGGCCGCCGCCCAAATCGAGCAGTCGCCGGTGGCGGTCGAAAGGGTAGGCGGCCATCGTCTCGCGCGCGACCATCTCCTGAGAGGTGGCCATGAGGCGCGAATAGCGGGTTGCAGTTTCTCCTTCTGCCTCCGTGGCATAGTGCCAGAAGGTCGAGAGCGCGGTCGGTTCCGAGCGATCCTTGCGGAGCAGTGCCATGGGGTCGGCAAGGTCTGCGTAGAGCAAGCTGTGGTGACGCACCATGGCCAACGCCCCGGCATTGGACTGCAGCGCTGCGCCCTGTTGCCCGAGCATCCAGCACCCCGGCGCAACCTCTTCGGCCAGGTCCAGCGCAGCGGCCGCACGTGCGAGTCGCGTCGCAGCATCGCGGCTGAGGCCGGTCGATCGTGCGACTTCGTCGGCATCGCACGGGCCCATCGCCAGCAGGTCCAGCAGGCCCGTCTGGACCGCCCCCATCAGCACTTGCGAGTAGCAGAAGCCGGCCACCAGATCGAAGGCGCGGGCTGCTCGATGGCGGGAAACGGCAGCGAAAACAGGCAGGCGCGCTGCCCACTCCTGAAAGGTACGACTGCCAAGCACGCGGTTGCGCCACATCGTCCAGCGCCGCCGCCATTCGGGCGGACTGCTGGCGGGCACCGCTTCAGGAAGGGGCAATACGTCGAGCATATGTCCAATTTGTTGGACAATTATCATGTAAAGGTCAATTGTGTTCACAGACGGAGAACGTCTTCGGAAGAGGAGCATGCCTTGGCATCGCGAGTCGCGATCATCGGCGCAGGCATCGGTGGCCTCGCAGCGGCAGCGCTGCTGGCCGCGCGCGGGCTCGACGTCACCGTTGTCGAGAAGGCCTCGCACCCCGGCGGGAAGGCGCGGCAACTGATCGTCGACGGGGCTTCGGTCGATGCCGGGCCGACCGTGTTCACCTTGCGCGATGTGTTCGAGGACCTGTTCCGCGAATGCGGCGCGGAATTCACAGACTTCGTCGACATTCGCCAGGCCGACACGATTGCGAGCCACGCCTGGGCAGCAGGGGGCAAGCTCGACCTCTATGCCGACCCGCAGCGCAGTGAGGAGGCAATCGGCCAGTTTGCCGGAGCCGCAGCCGCCAAGGGCTACCGCACTTTCCGCGCCGAGGCCGCGCGCATTCACCGGATCATCGACCGGCCGATGATGCGCGGCAGCAAGGTTTCATGGCCGCTGCCGCTGATGTGGCGTATCGGGCTGTGGCGTATGGGCGACCTGCTTGCGATCCGCCCTTATGAATCGATGTGGAAGGTGCTGGGCGAACACTTCGCAGATCAGCGGCTGCGACAGCTCTTCGCCCGCTACTCCACCTATTGCGGCTCATCCCCGTTCGAGACACCGGCTACCTTGATGCTCGTCGCCCATGTCGAGGCACAGGGCGTGTGGCTGATCGACGGCGGGATGAGCGCACTGGCCGGAGCCCTGATGCGGCTGGCGCAGATGCATGGTGCAAGGTTCCGCTTCGGCACCGGCGCAGCGCTGATCGAGACCGCGCAGGGCCGCGCATCGGGCCTGATCCTGAGCACCGGCGAGAGGATTGCCGCCGACGCGGTCATCGCCAACGCCGATCCCTCCGCGCTGGCCGCCGGTCGCTTCGGACCTTTGGGCGCGATGGCGGTGAGCGCGCATGCCCCGCGCAAGCGCTCGCTCTCGGCCATGGTCTGGCTCGCCCATGCGCGCACGTCGGGTTTTCCGCTCAAGCGCCACAACGTGTTCTTCTCTCCCGATTATGCGCGGGAGTTTGCCGATATCCGCAGCGGCGCGCCGCCTGCCGATCCCAGCGTCTACGTCTGCGCGCAGGATCGCGAGGGCGGAGCGCAAGTGCAGCCCGGCACGCGCGAGCGGCTTCAGATCATCGTCAATGCCCCCGCCAACGGCGACAGCCACGACTATACCGAGAAGGAGAAGGCGCAATGCACTCTGGCCATGAGGCGCAGCCTGCAGCGGTGTGGACTGGAACTGGAGGAGGACTTCCCCCACACGCTTCTGACGCCGAACGCCTTCGAGAGCTTTTTGCCCTCGACCGGGGGAGCGATCTATGGTCGGGCCTCGCACGGCTGGGCGGCGTCCTTCCTCCGGCAGGGCACGCGGACCCGGATCCCTGGGCTCTATTGCGCGGGTGGAAGTACCCATCCGGGGGCCGGAGTCCCGATGGCCGCCTTGTCCGGGCGGCTGGCGATGGATGCAGTGCTGCAAGACCTCGCTTCGATGCGGCGATCCCACCCGGTGGCTACGGCTGGTGGTATGTCGATGCGATCAGCGAGTGCGGACGCCATGGGCTGACGATCATCGCTTTCATCGGCAGCGTGTTCTCGCCCTACTACAAGAAGAGCGGTCGGCCCGACCCCCTCAACCATTGCGCGCTCAATGTCGCGCTATACGGCCCCGGCGCGCGCTGGACGATGACCGAGCGTGGGCGCGGCCACGTGGCGCGCGATGCCGACAATCTCCAGTTCGGCCCGAGCGCGGTGCGCTGGACCGGTGATGCGCTGGAAATCGACATCGAGGAGCAGGACAAGCGCGTCGGCGTGCCGTGGCAGCGGCGTGTGGCGGGCAAGGTCCGCGTCTATCCCGAAGCGATGAACGACCGCGCTTTCGCTCTCGACCCCGAGGGCCGCCACCGCTGGCACTGCCTCGCCCCGCGCGCGAAAATCGAGGTGGTGATGGAAAAGCCCGGCCTCAAATGGAAGGGCAGCGCTTACCTTGATTCCAACTTCGGGTCGGAATCGCTCGAGGAAGGGTTCCGCGTCTGGCACTGGTCCCGCGCGCACGGGCGGCGGGATTCGACCGTGTGCTATGAAGGCATCCGGCGCAATGGGCAGGCCTTTGCCAGCGCCTTGCGCTTCGGAGCCGATGGCGTGCCGTACGAGGAGGAAGTTCTGCCGCCCGTCGCGCCGCTGCCCAACACGTTGTGGCAGATGGAGCGAAAGACCCGCGCCGACCGAGGTCATGCCAGCGTGATCCGCACCTGGGAGGACGCCCCGTTCTACGCGCGCTCGACGCTGGCCTCGCGTCTGTTCGGCGAGCCGGTGGTGGCGGTGCAGGAAAGCCTCGACCTCGACCGCTTTGCCTCACCGATCGTGCAGTTCATGTTGCCCTACCGGATACCGCGGCAGCCGTAACGGTAACCATCCTGGTTTCTTGAGCCTGTCGGCATCAAGGCTTGAACGGTGGTGCCGGCATGACTTCAATGCCTTCTCCACGCAGTTGTTCAATCGCCAGGCGTTCACGTTCGAGCGCGCGCATGACGGAAGGTCGCGCTTCGACCGCACGCGCATGATTGGCGAATCTGGGATAGGCCTCGACCGGAAAACCTCCCCCCAGCACGCGACACCAGACCCAGTAAAGATAGCCATCCATCACCGACCAGTCCTGACCATACCAGAACGGGCGGTCATCCAGTCGTTCCTCGACGATCTGGAACTGGCTGCGCATCATCGTGACGGCCGCGTCATGGACCTGCCTTTGCGCATCTTGAGTTTCAGCGAAGAAGCGCGGAATGCAGATGCGGGTGACGACGGGGTGCAATGTCGATGCGCAAAAGCAAAGGTCAGCGATCTGATTGAATCTTTCGAGTTCGTCGACAGTTGCTGGCAAAAGAGCGGCTTCGGGGTGGTTTGCGTTCAGGTAACTCAAGATAGCTACATTCTCGGTCAGCACGCGCCCATCGATCACTAGCGCCGGGACCTTGCCTTTCGGATTGACGGCCAGATAATCGGACTGTTTGTGCTCTCCCCTTGCCATCCGCAAGAGGCAGATATCGAAGTCAAGGCCAGCTTCCTCAAGCGCTATAGCCGTAACCCGGGCGCAACTCCCCGGTGAATAGAAAAGTTGAACAGTCATCGCCTTGCCCTCTGCGTTATCATCACTCTGGGTGAAGATTCGCCGAAAACCAAGATAGAAGATGCGACCTTGCTTTACGGCCGTGGAACAGCCGGAGGTCCGGTGCGGATCGTCGAGTAATCGGCTTCGGCCTGCTGCATCTTGGCCGTGCCGCTGGACACGAGGGTTTCGCCGCGCATGCGGTCGGACTGCGCCGTTGCGATCTTGCTCTGGGCCTTTTCCATTGCGGCCTGCGCGTCCCTCATGTCCTTTTCGCCATCGGCAAGCCGGTCGGTGCTGCGCTTGACGAGCTTCTGGCCGTCGTTCTGGTCGCGCTGGCCTTCGGTCCATGCCTTGCCGCGATCGGAAATGGCACTGCCGCGGTCGGAAATGCGCTGGCCCGCGCTCTTGCTTGGTGATCCGCTGGTGGAGCAGGCCGCGAGGGCAAAGGCAGCGACGAGCGGGAGCGAGAGCTTGGCGGTGGTTGAGATCGGCATGATGTGACCTTCCGGGATGTTACGCATTCGCCAGATGACGAAGCGACCAAGATCCCGGAGCAGGCGCTATTTGCCAGAAACTTCAAAAAGATGGATTTGCTTTCACCCTAGATGGGGTGTGATCCCGGCGATGCAAGGACGGATGGGTCAAGCCCCGTCGCCGTCCTGCCGCTTCCTTGCCTCGGCTGCTTCCTTGTCCTTGGCGATCTCGCGATTGATCGAGCGCAGTTGCCACAGACCGAAGCCCAGCGCGATGGCGGCGAAGACGACGATCTCGATCCACCCGAAGTTTTCTCCCACAGCGTTCATGCCGGCGCTCCTGTCTTCTGTTCGACAAACATGCGGATGATGTCCGCCGCGCGGGCGGGTTGTTCTTCGTGGGCAAGGTGGCCGAGGCCGGGCAGGACGTCCAGACGGCAATCGGGGATCAACTTGCCCGCGCACTCCACCGAGTCTAGCGGAACGGCGCTGTCGGCGCTCGAATGGACCAGCAGAACCGGGCTGGCGATTTTCGGCAGGAGCCGACTCAGCGCCTCGAGATCCCAGCTTGCCATCATTTCCATTGCACCGCTGCAATGGCGGTGGTTGCTCATCAGCGCCTCGTAGGCGGCGATACCCTTGGCGTCGATCGTGGAGCCGGTGGCGCGGCGCAGGAAGCGGCCGGTCTCGCCGGGAATGCGCGCGATGCCGGCAAGCATGCGGGGCACGAAGGGGTTCACGAACAGTGCCTTGGCAAGCGAAGGGAACAGCTTTGCGGCAAGGCCGGGGAAGGGCATCAGCGCCGCATTGAAGCCAACGACCGGCGTCGCCTCGCCGCGCGCATGGACCAGTTGCAGCGCGATGGCGGCACCCGCGCTGTGTCCGCCAACCAGCATCGGCTGCATATCCAGCGTTTCCAGCAGTTCGTTGAGGGCAGTGGCCATGCCGGGCAGCGTCAGGCCCTGCCTTGGCCGCCCTTGCGTGAAGCCGTGGCCCGGCAGGTCCGGGGCGATTACGGTGAAGTGCTGCGCCAGCAGCGGCAGGACGTCGCGCCAGCTGTGCGTGGCGGCGCCCGTGCCGTGGAGCAGCAGCACGGCGGGGCCTTCGCCTGCGATCTGGACGTGCCAGCGAATGCCGGTGGTTTCAACGAAGCGGCTGGCCGCGCGGTTGGGCCAGTCCTTGCCCTCGATCTCCCAGCGCGGCCCGCTCATGCGCGCTTCTTCTCGGGCTGCGCGGCGAGCGTGACGGCGGTCTTCAGCGCCTTGGCATCGGCAAACGGTAGCGGGATGTAGCGGGCGCGCATCGCTTCGGAGATGCGGGCGGCTTCGAGGCGGGGGCGAGGGGAGATGTCGATGACCACCGCATCCAGCCCCGCGCTGGCAATGCCGCGTGCGGCGGTCAGGGCATCGGCATTGGCCTGCGGGCGTCCGGGCGAGCCGTCGGCGGCGATGTTGGCGCTGCCGTCGGTCAGGAACACCAGCATCGGCGTGCGCCCGCGCGAGGCGCTGGCGTCGGCAAGCTGGCGGGCGAGCGCTATGCCGCTGGCGAGCGGCGTGCCGCCGCCGCCGGGCAGTTCGGCCAGCGCCCGCTTGGCACGGGTGAGCGAGCGGGTGGGGGGCAGGAGCAGTTCGGCGTGGCTGCCGCGAAAGGCGATCAGGGCAACCTCGGCGCGTTTCACGTAAGCCTGCGCCAGGATCAATTCGACCGCGCCCTTGGCCTCGGCAAGGCGCGACATCGCGGCAGAGCCCGAGGCATCGACGCAGAACAAGGTGACGGCAGTGGCGCGCTCCTCGAAGCGGCGAACGCGCAAGTCGTCGCGGCGGAAACGGATGGGGCCTGCGCCTTCGGGAGCCGGATCGCGGCGGCGCAGAGGTTGCCAAGGGATCGCCGCGCGCAAGGTGTCGACCAGCGCCATGCGCACCCCGCCGCCGGGCATGCCGGGACGCGCGCCGAGGGGCTTGCCACGCATTGCCGAGCCGGTCTTGCGGCCTTGTCCGCCTCCGCGTGCAGAGCGTTGGGCGCGGCCATTGGCGATCAGATCGAGCACGTCGGGCGGGATCATCGCGCGGGCGGCTTCGATCAGCAGGTCTTCGGGAATCTCGGGCGGCGTGTCGTCTTCATCGCTGTCGTTCTGCTCGCGCTCGCTCTCCGGGCGTTCGGGTTCCGGGGGGGGCGGCGGTGTTTGTTCAGGGTCCGGCGGCAGTTGCGTGGCGCGTGGGGCGAGGACAAGGCGGGTCGCCGCTTCGAGGTCGAGCATCTCGGCACTCTCGCGCCCGGCCAAGCCCGCATGGGCGCGGGCGGCGCTGGCGGCATGGATCAGCGGGCGCAGCGAGGGAATGCCGAGCGCCGTGGCGGTGACTGCCAGGGCCGACATTGCCTCGCTCTCCAGCATGGCGGTTGCGGCAGTGGCGGGTTCCGGCAAGGCCATCGCAAGATCGGCGGGGCGCACGGCACCAAGGCTGAGGTCGAAGGCGATGCGCTCCATCAGGGCAAGCGGCGGGCGGTCATCGCCGTCTGCACCATCGTCGAGCAGGATCAGCCGGAAGGCCCCGTCGTTGTCCATCGCCTGCGCCACGCGCCCGGCCACGTCGATGCGCAGGCGCTCGGCCATGGGGACGATGAGGACGCCGCCCGCAACTTCGGCGAGGAGTCCGCGCTGGAGGACAAGCATTCCGGTGGCAAGACTGGCAGCGATGTCGGTGCCGCCCGAGAGGCGGTCATCGTCGATATGGCCGGGCAGGCGGCGGAACGCAGTGCCGGGCGGGAGCAGGCCGCGCAGGGCTTCGAGCACCATGTCGCGCGCAGGCCCGCCGCAGCGCAGGACCATGCCGCCGAGCTTCGCGTCGCAGGCCAGCAGGCGCGCTGCCAGCAGCGCATCTGCGAGCGGGTTGCTCATTTGAAGTGTTCGGCGATCGCGCGTTCGATGCGGGCGGTCGATCCGCTTTCGTCCAGCACGTCGCGGCGCAGGCGGTGGCGCAGGGCGAGGGGGGCTATGTGCAGCAGGTGATCGCGCTTGACCGCCTTGGCACCCTTGAGCGCGGCATAGGCGCGGGCGGCGCGCATCAGGGTGAGTTCGCCGCGCAGACCATCGACACCGACCGCGCTGCACAGGCGCGCGGCATCGTGCAGCACTTCGTCGGGCACTTCGATCTTGCCAAGCTTCTTCTGGCCACGCGCGATCTGGTGGAGAACCTTGTCGTCCTCTTCGGCCCAGCTCTGCGAAAAGGCCTCGCTATCAGCATCGTGGGCGGCGCAGCGGCGCATGATCTCTACCCGGCTCTCGATCTCGCGCGGGGTGCGCACTTCGACCGAGAGGCCGAAGCGGTCGAGCAATTGCGGGCGCAATTCACCCTCTTCGGGATTGCCGCTGCCGATCAGCACGAAGCGCGCCTTGTGGCGGACCGACAGGCCCTCACGCTCCACCACGTTCTCGCCCGAGGCGGCGACATCGAGTAGCAGGTCGACCAGATGGTCTTCGAGCAGGTTGATCTCGTCGATGTAGAGGAAGCCGCGATGGGCGCGGGCGAGAAGGCCCGGTTCGAACACCTTTTCGCCGGTGCGCAGCGCGCGTTCGAGATCGAGCGATCCAAGCACGCGATCCTCTGTCGCGCCCAATGGCAGGTCGACGAAGGGGACGGCTCGCTTGGAGGCCTTCTTCCCCTCGCATGGGCCAGGGCAGGCATGGGGTTCATCGGGCGAGCAGCCAAAACGGCAACCATCCATCACCATGATCGGCGGGAGCAGGCTGGCCAGCGCGCGGGCAGCAGTGGACTTGCCGGTGCCACGGTCGCCAAAGACCATCACCCCGCCAATCGAGGGATCGACCGCTGCGATCAGGAGCGCGAGCTTCATCTCGTCCTGACCGACGATCGCAGAGAAGGGGAAGCGCGCCATCTGTCCAGTACCTTGGACATTAACAGGCGTCAGGACAAGCGGAATTATTTCTGTTTTGACGTCTTGATCAGGCGGTCCTTGAGTACGTGCATGGTCCACCACACGCCCAGCACCAGCGGCACGACCAGCAGGCCGACGACGAACTCGTCGGAAACGCCCAGCACATCGTCCGGCACGGCATAGAGCGCATACTTGAGCAACCCGAGCACGTAGTAGCTGAGCGCGACGGCCGAGAGACCTTCGACCAGTTGCTGCAGACGGGCCTGCATCGAAATCGACTGTTCCATCGAACGCAGCAGCTCGGCGTTCTGGTTCTCGATCCGCGTATCGATCCGCGCCCGCAGCAGCGAAGCCAGCTGTTCCGTGCGGTGGGCGATGCGCTCGATCCGCTCATTGGTGGCAAGGCAGGTGTTCATGGCCGGGCGGAAGCGACGCTGCGTGAAATCGACCAGCGAGGCAAAACCCTCCACCGGCTTGACGTCGAGCTGTTCGAGTCGCTCTTCGACGATCTGGCCATAGGCGCGGGTGGCATCCATCCGGAACGAGATCGCCGTCGAAACCGAAGCAAGATCGAGTGCGAGGCCGGACAGTTCCTCCAGCAGGCTGTCGTCGCGCGCGTCGCTGTCGGCAATGCGGTTGGACAGGTCGCGCAGGCGCTCCTCGGCGGCATCGAGCTTGGGCCAGCATTCGCGCGCCACCGGCAGGCCAAGCAGCGCCTTGTTGCGGTAGTTGCCCAGCTCCTGCATCCGCTGCAGCTGGCGGGTCAGGTCGCGCCGGTCCGCGCCGTTGGCCGCGACGAACAGGCGCCCGAATCCGTCATCCATGATGCGGAAGTCCGACCAGATGCGGATGCCGCCGCCCACGGTGCTCGAAACAAGCTCGTCGCGGTTGAGCGAATGCTGGTCGAGCACGCGCTGCAAGTCGGCGTCGTTCTCGCCAAGCCAGATGCGGGTGCTGCGGATGACCTGTCCCGGAAGCGTCTGCGCCCAGGCAATCGCCTGACTGATGTGTCCGTCACTGGCGGGATCGAGAAACCCGGCCTCGTCACATGGGGACGAATAGAGAGTAAGACTGCTGCCCTCGCTCTGGCGCTCCCATGTGAAGGTCACGCGATCGTTGACGCGGCCTTCGCGGTGCGAGGGATTGCCGACCAGATCCGCGCCGCCTGCCTGCAACTCGATCGCGTGGAGTTCGTCGGCGCGCTCGGCATCGTCGACGGCAAGGACCCATTGCACGATATGGCAAGGGACCGGCAGCAGCGGCCAGCGCCGCAGATGCATCTCGCCGACAGCCCTGCGTCTGAGTTCATGGTCGCGCATGAGGGTAATCTTTCCCTGGGCGCGGCTGGCTGGATGATCGCACCGCTTCGACCGCCGCTTGAACCGAAGCCTATGCGAAGTTCCCGGGTGCTCCAAACGGATTCCTCGGACTTTGGCCAAGCCACTGCGGACATTGCCCTAAAGGACAATGCTGCACTCTTGCTGCATGGCGAACACACTTGACTGCGTGAACGTTCTCATTTAGGTGAACGTTCACAAGAGCAATTCAGGCCCGAAATACGGCGCACAGCGTCGATTCCGAATCTAAGGGGGAGGACCATGAGAGTTTCCGCATCGCGCAGCAGCGCCGTACGTTCAGGCGCGATCCGCGCCGCAAGCCTTGGCGCGATGGCGCTGGCACTCGCTTCAACTTCAGCGCAGGCGCAGGATGCCGCTGCCGCTCCCTCAGACGACGGCGAAGCCATCGTCGTCACCGGCATCCGCGCCTCGCTGTCGAAAGCGCTCGATATCAAGCGCAGCGCTCAGGGCGTGGTTGACGCGATCTCGGCTGAGGACATCGGCAAGTTCCCCGACACCAACCTCGCCGAATCGCTCCAGCGCATCACCGGCGTGTCGATCGACCGTTCGAACGGCGAAGGTTCGACCGTGACGGTTCGCGGCTTCGGCCCGGACTTCAACCTCGTCCTGCTCAACGGCCGCCAGATGCCTGCCTCCAGCCTCGGCGGCAGCAGCGGCGCTCCGGCCTCGCGCTCGTTCGATTTCGCCAACCTTGCCTCCGAAGGCATTGCCGGGGTCGAAGTCTACAAGTCGGGCCGCGCATCGCTGGCTACCGGCGGCATCGGCTCGGTCATCAACATCAAGACCGCCAAGCCACTCGAACGCCCCGGCTTCCATGGCAGCATCGGCGCAAAGGGTGTCTATGACACCTCGCTGTTCGAAGGCACCAGCCTGACGCCGGAAGTTTCGGGCATCATCAGCGACACCTTTGCCGATGGCCGCATCGGCGTGCTGCTGACCGGCTCCTATCAGGACCGCAAGGCGAGCCAGGCGCAGTTCAACGCAGGCTGGCGTGAAGGCTACCTTGGTTCGGAAAACAACTGGGGCTCGCTGGCGCAGCCGGGCACGCCCGGTGCTGCCAACATCCAGAACCGCCCCGGACCGAACGACATCTATCAGGTCACGCAGAACGCGGGCTATGACTTCACCACTTTCCGCCGCAAGCGCATCAACGGTCAGGCCGTCGTCCAGGTTAAGCCGACTGACACGCTGACGGCGACGGTGGACTACACCTTCTCGCAGAACACGATCGACGCGCGCACCAACTCGATCGGCGTGTGGTTCAACCATGGCGACACCTCGAGCAGCTGGACCGATGGTCCGGCGGCTGGCCCGAACTTCTATGCCGAGAACTTCGGCCCCGGGAAGGATCTCGCCATCACCGGCGCGGTCGCGGCCAACCGTTCGCGCAACCACTCGATCGGCGGCAACCTCAAGTGGGACGGCCCCGGCGGCCTGCGCCTTGAACTCGACGGTCACCACTCGACCGCCGAGAGCAAGCCGACCAAGCCCTATGGCTCGGGCATTGCCGTTGGCAGCGCGATCTTCGGCGTGAAGTCGCAGAAGGTCGACTACACCTCCGACATGCCGGTCATCAGCGTGCAGATGTACCCCGGTGCCGAGATCAATGCTGCGAACATCCGCCCGGCAGGCAACGCCTTCCGTACTGCCTACATGCGCGACGAGATCAACGAAGTTGCCCTGCGCGGCGGCTACGATTTCGACGCCTCGTTCATCGACAGCCTCGACTTCGGCGTGACCTACACCGAGAACAAGGTCCGCTCGGCCTTCGGCGTTATCCAGAACGACACCTGGGGTGGCACGCTTTCGGCGGCGGAAACGCCGGACGATCTCTACCAGATCCGCAACCTGCCCAAGGATCTTTCGGGCATGCCGGGCTCGCAGGATGCGTCGATCATACCGAGCTACTTCGAGATCAACACCGATGCTCTGATCCAGTTGCTCGACAGCAAGCTCGGAATCTGCAGCACCGCTGTTTCAGCGGGCACCTGCATCGCCAAATACACCACCGACCGCACCGTGCGTGAACGCACCTGGGCACCCTATCTCCAGACGACGCATTCGTTCGATCTGGGCGCGGGCAAGGCCCACCTGCGCTTCGGTCTGCGTTACGAGAAGACCAAGGTCGACTCGACCGCGCAGGTGCCAATCCCGGTCCGCACGATCTGGACCGGCGGCAACGAAACCGCGATCGACTACGGCAATCCGCAGCAGGTCGCTGCCGCCTCGCTCAAGGGTGAGTACGAGAACTGGCTGCCCGCGATCGACTTCGACATGGAGCCAATCGAGAACGTCCGTCTGCGTGCATCCTACAGCCAGACGATCACGCGTCCCGACTATACTTCGCTGCAGGGCGGCACCACGCTCGCCTCGCCGATCCGCATCGGTGGCAGCACGGCATCGAGCGGCAACCCCGGTCTGCTGCCGTACAAGTCGAACAACGTCGATCTTTCGGCTGAGTGGTACTATGCGCCGACCAGCTACGTTTCGGTGGGCTTCTTCCACAAGGTCGTGAAGAATTTCATCAGCCAGACGCAGGTCAATCAGCCTGCATTCGGCCTGACGAATGCGGCAGCGGGTGCCAATGCAGCAGCAGCGCGTGCTGCACTCGGCCCCAATGCCACGGCGCAGCAGTTGCTCGACTACATCGGCACCAACTTCCCCTCGACGGTCATTCGTGACAACAACGGGGTGGTTACCGGCGTCGTCGGCCAGGCGTCCGATCCGCTCGTGAACTTCATCACCACGCAGCCGACCAACAGCGACCAGAAGGCAAAGCTCTGGGGTTGGGAATTCGCGGTCCAGCACAGCTTCTGGGATACCGGCTTCGGCGCGATCCTGAACTACACGGTCGTCAAGAGCGACACGAAGTTCGACAACACGCTGCGCTACACCATTCCGCAGTTCGCAGTGAACGGGGTCAGCGACAGTGCCAACGCGGTCCTGTTCTACGACAAGAACGGTCTGCAGGCTCGTGTGGCCTACAACTGGCGCGCAGGCTTCCTCGCTGGCTACGGGTTCGATCCGTACTACGTGAAGTCCTACGGCCAGTTCGACGCCAGCGCTTCGTATGAAATCCGCAAGGGCGTGACGGTGTTTGTCGAAGGCATCAACATCACCAACGCCGACCGCAAGGGCTACCAGCGCAACAACCAGACCGTGTTCTTTGCGGCACCGGGTTATGCGCGCTATGCTGCCGGTGCGCGGTTTACCTTCTGATGAAGGCGGGGTAACCCGTTGACATTGAAGGACCGGCGGCCCGTATTGCTTCGGCAGTGCGGGCCGCAGGGGTTTTCGAGACGGACACGGCGGCCGGACCAACCGGCGTCTGGATTGGGTGAGCGATGAGCGGGTCGGTGCAACAGGTTGTCATCGTCGGCGGGGGCACCGCAGGATGGCTATCGGCCTGCCTGCTCGCGGCGCGGCGGCCCGAGCTTGCGATCACGCTGGTCGAGGCACCGGACATCCCGACCATCGGCGTGGGCGAGGGCACCTGGCCCACCATGCGCGAGACGCTCGCCACCATTGGCATTCCCGAAGCGGAATTTCTTGCCCAGTGCGATGCCGCGTTCAAGCAGGGTTCGCGCTTCGATGGCTGGGTCGATGGCACGGCGCAGGACAGCTACCTCCATCCCTTCACGCCGCCGCCGCCGGGAGACATGGCCGCACTGCTCGGCGCGTGGCAGGCCAAATCGGCTGACCTGCCTTTTGCTGCAGCCATGACCCCGCAGCATTCGGCCTGCATGCAAAGCCTTGCACCACGCCAGCGGGCGATGCCGGACTACGCAGGCGCGCTGAACTACGGCTACCATCTCGACGCAGGCAAGTTCGCCGCGCTGCTGATGCGCCACGCCACCACGCGGCTGGGCGTGACGCATGTTGCCGCGCAAGTTACCGGCGTTGAGGACGGCGCAGGCGGCGATATTGCCGCACTGCAACTGCATGACGGACGCAGGCTTGCGGGCGATTTCTTCATCGATTGTTCGGGGCAGGCCGCGATCCTGATCGGCAGGCATTGCGCCGTGCCGTGGGTCGACCGGTCCGACGTCTCCTTCAACGACAGCGTCCTTGCCATGCAGGTGCCGGTCGAGCCGGGCAGTCCGATCGCCTCGCAGACCATCGGCACCGCGCACGAGGCTGGCTGGATCTGGGACATTGGGCTGCCCACAAGGCGCGGCATCGGCTGCGTCTTCGCCTCGCGCTTCATGGAAGACGGGCGCGCCGAAGAGATCCTGCGCGACTATATCGCGGCCAAGGTTCCCGGCGCCGATACTGCCGCACTGCGCCCGCGCAAGCTGTCATTCTCGACCGGCCATCGCGCCCGCTTCTGGGAACGCAATTGCCTCGCCGTCGGCCTGTCCGCAGGGTTCATCGAACCGCTTGAGGCATCGGCCATCGTCACCATCGAGCTTTCGATCAAGGCGCTGGCCGACAACTTCCCGCGCCGCGCCGCCACGATGGGCATTCTGGCCGAGCGCTTCAACGAGCTGTTCCGCTATCGCTGGGACCGCATCGTCGAATTCCTCAAGCTGCACTATGTCCTGAGCCGCCGGACAGAGCCCTACTGGCTGGCACAGCGCGATCCCGCGACGATCCCTGCGCGCCTTGCCGAATGCCTCGAACTCTGGCGGGATCAGCCTCCTTCGGCTTGGGACTTGCCCCGCATGGACGAGTTGTTCTGCGCAGCGAGCCAGCAATACGTTCTCTATGGCATGGGCTTTGCTGTGCCGCAGGGTGCTATGCCCACGTCTGGGGCGGTGGAACGTCTGGCTGAAGTGCACCAGCGTTCGCGCGCGCTGGCAGCGGCGCTGCCTTCGAACCGGACCTATCTCGACGCCCTGCGCCCCGGTTCGGCCGCAGACCCAATCGCCATGCACGGAGCGGCAGTGAAATGAGCAACCACGCAGTCCTCAACCCTGCCGACCACGGCGAGTTGCGCATCGACACCGCAGCGAGCGCCGAGCTTGGCGACAATGTCATGGCCTGCGTCACCGTCCCGGCAGAGTTCCGCTCGGTTCAGGCGCATTACCCCATCGTCTTGCGGCGAGACCTCTCCACCGGCAAGCTGGAAGCGCTGGCACTGTTCGGGTTCGAGACGGGCGAGAACCTGTTCCTGCGCGATGGCCGCTGGGACGCGACCTATCGCCCGCTCGCCATGGCGATCCAGCCCTTCCTTGTCGGTCGGCCGGCGACGCCTGATGGGGTCGGTCAGGTCCACGTAGATCTCGATCACCCGCGTATCAGCACCAACGGCGAGGGCGTTCGAGCCTTTGACGCCGATGGAAAGCCGACGCCGTTCCTCGAGGACATTGCCAGCAAACTCGGTGATCTCGACTTCGCCCACCGCGAAGCAGGCAGTTTCTTCGCCGCGCTCGACCGGTACGAACTGGCCGAACCCTTCAGCCTCGAAGTCACACTCGATGATGGCTCCAAAAACTCTCTCGTCGGCTATCACACCATCAACGAGGAAAAGCTGACCGCGCTTGATGGCGACGCTCTGGCCGATCTGATGGGGAGCGGGCACTTCCTGCGCATCGCGATGATCATCGCCTCGCTGTCGCACTTTGCCGACCTCGTGGCGCGCAAGAACGAGCGGGCGCGTGGTGGCTGACTCAGACGGCCCGTTTCACGCAAGGCTTGCCCCTGTTGCCGAGCGCAAGCTCGGCCACGCGAGCGAACTTGATGCAATGCTGCGCGAAGCCACCGAGCCGTTTGTGCTGCGCGGGCTTGTCGCGGACTGGCCGCTTGTCCGAGCAGGACTAGAATCCGCCCGAGCCGCCCGTGCCTATTTGGTCGATCGCGCGCGGCCCGTGCCCTTTGCCGTCTCCATCGCCGACCCCGGCAGCGGCGGCCGCCTGTTTTATGACGCGGCGATGGAAATGAACTTCCGCATGGCGCGCGGCAAGCTGGCCGATATCTTCACCGGGTTCGATGACAACGAGGAGCGCGCCGATCCGCCGACGATCTATCTCGCTTCCATCGACGTGCCTGCGCACTTTGAAGGCGTCGATGCCGAGAACCACCTCGACCTCGGCCAGCGCGATCTGATCAAGAGCCTGTGGATCGGAAGCCCCACGCGAATTGCTGCGCACAACGACTTTCCCGACAACCTTGCCTGCTGTGTCGCCGGACGTCGCCGCTTCACGCTGTTTCCGCCCGACCAGTTCCGCAATCTCTACCTCGGCCCCATCGACAACACGCCCGCCGGCCGCGCCGTCAGCATGGTCGATTTCGCCAAGCCTGATTTTGCCGCATACCCGCGCTTTGCCGATGCGCTGGCCAGCGCGCAGGTGGCCGAACTCGAGCCGGGTGATGCGCTGTTCATCCCCTCGCTGTGGTGGCACCATGTCGAGGCGCTGGAGCGCTTCAACATCCTGCTCAACTACTGGTGGCGCGATACGCCGCGCTTCCACGGGCAGCCGCAGACCGCGCTGACCCACGCGATCCTTGCCATCCGCGACTTGCCCGAAGCCGAGCGTGCAGTGTGGCGCGACATGTTCGAATACTACGTGTTCTCGGGCGGCGACGACGCCCGCGCGCATATCCCCGAACAGGCGCAGGGCGCGCTTGGACCCATCGACGCGCATGGCGCCGCCCGCATCCACCAGTTTCTCCTTAGGAGCCTCAGCCAATGACCGCTTCGCAACTGCCTCGCCGCATCGTGATCGCTGGCGGCGGCACCGCCGGATGGATGACCGCCGCCGCGCTTGCCCGCACGCTTGGGGCGGTCGCGCAGGTGACACTGGTCGAGAGCGAGCAGATCGGCACCATTGGGGTGGGCGAGAGCACGATCCCGCCGCTGGTCACCTACAACCGCCTGCTCGGCATCAACGAGGCCGAGTTCATGCGCGCCACGCAGGCGACGTTCAAGCTCGGCATCAATTTCGAGAACTGGCGCGTGCCGGGCGAGACCTACTTCCACTCGTTCGGCGGCACCGGCAAGGACCACTGGTCCGCCGGATTCCAGCACTTCTGGCTCAACGGTCTGGAGCGCGGGCATAGCGAGGACTACGGCCAGTACTGCCTCGAACTGAAGGCGGCCCAGGCGAGCAAGTTCGCCCACTTGCCCGACGACAAGATGAACTATGCCTACCAGCTCGATTCAGGGCTCTACGCCAAGTTCCTGCGCGCGATGGCCGAAGCTGACGGCACCACGCGCATCGAAGGCAAGATTGCCCGCGTCGAACTCGATGGCGAGAGCGGCGACATTTCTGCGCTCGTGCTCGAAGGGGACCGCCGCATCGAGGGCGACCTGTTCATCGACTGCACCGGCTTTCGTGCGCTGCTGATCGAAGGTGCGCTGCGGGCAGGCTATGACGACTGGACCCACTGGCTGCCGTGCGACAGCGCGATTGCCATCCAGACCTCGAGCGTGCGCCCGCCGGTGCCCTACACCCGCGCCATCGCGCACGAGGCGGGCTGGCAGTGGCGCATTCCGTTGCAGCACCGCCAGGGCAATGGCGTGGTCTATTGTAGCGACTACCTGAGCCACGAAGCCGCGCTCGAAAAGCTGCTCTCGACGGTCGAGGGCGAGAAGCTGGTGAAGCCCAATCCCATCCGCTTCCGCACCGGCGCGCGGCGCAAGCAGTGGCACCGCAATTGCGTCGCGGTCGGCCTTTCCGGCGGGTTCATGGAGCCGCTGGAAAGTACTTCCATCCACCTGATCCAGCGCGCGATCCTGCGCATCGTGCGGATGCTTCCGGCAGGCCCGATCAGCAGCCGCGACATCGACGAGTTCAACGACCAGCAGTTCACCGACATGGAGCAGATCCGCGATTTCCTCGTCCTGCACTACAAGGCGACCGACCGCCGCGACACGCCGTTCTGGCGGCACTGCGCGAGCATGGAGATCCCCGCCAGCCTTGAACACAAGATCGAACTGTTCCGCGAGACGGGCCGCGTATTCCGTAAGAACGAAGAACTGTTCGCCGAGAATTCGTGGATCCAGGTGATGATGGGGCAGGGAATCATGCCGCGCAGCCACCACCCTGTCGCCGCCAAGCTTCGGGACGAGGAACTGGCGCATCTGCTCGCCAGCTTGCGCGAAAACGTGACCCGCACCGTGGCTTCGCTGCCCTCCCACGCCGATTACGTGGCGCGCTATTGTGGTGCCGAGGTTCCGGCGGCGGCATGAGCATCGTTCTGCTGGTTGCCGCTGCCGCCGCGCCCCAATGGCAACTCGTCTGGGCTGACGAGTTCGACGGCGCATCGCTCGATCGCAATCGCTGGGTCCTGGCCGAGGACTGCTGGGGCGGCGGGAACGAAGAGCGGCAGTGCTATACCGCGCGTCCCCAGAACCACCGGGTGAAGGACGGCGTGCTGGAGATCGTCGCGCAGCGCGAGGACTTTACCGGCCCCGCTTTTCCCCGCGACCAGCGCGACAATCCGCAAAAGGCCGTGGCGAAGCGGGAGAAGCCGTTCACTTCAGCGCGGCTCTCGACGCAGGGCAAGGCGTCGTGGCTATACGGCAAGGTCCAGATCCGCGCGCGTCTGCCGCAGGGGCAGGGGACGTGGCCTGCGATCTGGATGCTGCCCGAAGACTGGGCCTATGGCGGCTGGGCCCGCTCGGGCGAGATAGACATCATGGAGGCGGTCAACCTCGGCCAGCCTTGCGAGCCCTGCGAAGGCGGCTCCGAGAACCGGGTGCTCGGCACGATCCATTTTGGCGGCGAGCCGCCGCGCAACCGCTACATCACCGAAGAGACGGCGCTGGCCGATCCGACCGCGTTCCACACTTACGAGGTCGAATGGGACAAGGACGGCATGGTCTGGCGTGTTGATGGCAAGGACTACGCCCGGCGCGAGCCGCACGAGTGGCACACGCTCGCCTCGGACAAGCCGGGCGCGCCGTTCGACAAGCCGTTCCACCTGATCCTCAACCTCGCCATCGGTGGGCATCTGCCGGAAGGGCGCAATGCGAAAGGCGTCGATCCCTCCGGTTTTCCCAAGACCATGGCAGTCGATTGGGTTCGCGTCTGGCAAAAGCCGCAAGTTGCGGATAACGCTCTCAACGGAACGAAGAGCGGGGGTAACTGACAACCCATGGCGCGCAGGCGGCAGGCGGTAACGATCAAGCACGTGGCAGCCGATGCAGGCGTGTCGCTGCAGACGGTGAGCCGCGTCATCAACAACGAGGCCAACGTCCGGCCCGAAATGCGCGAGAAGGTCCAGGCCTCGATCGACAAGCTGGGCTACGTCCCCTCGATCGCCGCGCAGCGGATGAGCGGATCGCGCTCGTACCTGATCCTGGCCCTGAACGACCGCGAACGCACGATTGCCGACTGGCGCGCGCGGCAGGGGACCGACTGGGTCGACCAGATGCTGCTGGGCGGAATGCTCGAATGCGCCGAGCATGGCTACCGCCTGATCTTCGAACTGGTCGACACGCATAACGACCACGTCGAGCGCGAGCTGGGCGCGGCGATTGCAGCGCTGCAGCCCGATGGCGCGATCCTGACCCCGCCGCATTCCGACAACCCGCAGATCCTCGAGACCCTCGCGCGCCACAAGGTCCCATTCGCCCGGATCGGCGCGCAGACCGGAGAGGCAGGCCTGCCCGAAGGCATCATCGTCTCGATGGACGACGAAGGGGGCGCGCGAACGGCGACGCGCCATTTGCTCGACCTCGGGCACAGGCGCATCGGCTTCATTTCCGGTCCGTCCGAGTATCGCCTTGCCGGAAAGCGCGTCGACGGATGGCGTGCGGAAATGGATGCGGCCGGCCTTGCGACCGATGGCCTGCTCGAAGCGGGAGACTTCACTTATCCTTCCGGCGTTCGTGCCGCGCGGGCGCTGCTGGGCCGCGCCGACCGGCCGAGCGCAATCATCGCCAGCAATGACCAGATGGCACTGGCGACGGCGGAAGTGGCTGCCGAACTCGGCCTTGCCATCCCCGAAGATCTGTCGCTGGTGAGTTTCGACAACACGCCGCTCGTACGCTTCACCCGCCCCGCCTTGACGGCGGTGGACCAGCCCATTGCCGAGACCACGGCAACTGCGGTGCGGATGCTCATCGGGGCACAGCGTGACGATGGGGCGGACATCGCGCCGGTGATCCTGCCGATGGGGTTCGAGGTTCGCGGCTCCACTGGCCCGGCAGGCTGAGCGGCGTGGCCGTCACGAACCGGCAGGAGCACCGCTTCCTCGCGCTCTATGCGCTGGCCTGGGCGGGTTCGACCATCGGATATGTTCCGTTCCTGACCCTGCTGCTGCCGATGCAGGTGCAGCAGCTGGCGGGGACCGAGGCGGTGCGCTGGCTTGCGGCCACGACGTTCCTGGGCGCAATCGCGGCGAGCCTGTGCAACATCGCGTTCGGCTGGCTGAGCGACCTTGCGGGACGGCGCAAGCCCTTCGTCCTGGCTGGCTTGCTCCTGTCATGCGCCATGCTTCAGATTGCGCCGCGCGTGGAGACATTGACGGCCCTGATCGTGGTTATCGCCGTCTGGCAGCTTGGCCTGAACCTGATGCTCGGGCCACTTTCAGCCTGGGCGGGGGACCGCGTGCCCGACGCGCGCAAGGGCATGCTCGGCGGCTTGCTCGCCTTCGCGCCTGCCTCGGGCGCGCTTGCCGGAGCGCTGGTTACGCTGCCGTTCCTTGCCGATCAGATGCAGCGATTTGCTGCAGTCGGCGCGGTGATCATGGCTTGCGTGTTGCCGCTGGTCCTGCTGGGCGAGGACGGCGGGCGAACCGGGGGCGAACCTGTGAGTGGTGGCGGAGAAGTGGCCAGCAAAGTCCTGCGCGCCATGGCCACGCGCATGTGGGTCGCGCGATTGCTGGTGCAGGTTTCCGAAGCATCGCTGTTCGCCTTCTTCTACCTCTGGCTGCGCTCGGTCGATCCGGCGCTTGCCGACGATGCGATTGCCCGGGTCCTGCTCGTCGCGATGATCGCAGGCGCTGTTGCGGCGCTGCTCGCAGGGCGCTGGGCGGACCGAGCGGGCAAGCCGGTCGTGCCGTTGACGCTGTCCTGCGGCGGGGCAGCGATTGGGCTCGTGATAATGGCGCTGGCAACAGGTGGCGAATTGGCCGTGGCGGGATACATCCTGTTCGGCCTTTCGACTTCCGTGTTCCTCGCCCTGCACAGCGCCCATACCTTGCGCGTCCTGCCCGACAGTACGCGGCGCGGGCGCGATCTCGGGCTCTTCAACCTGACCAACACGATCCCCTCGCTGGCGGTCCCGGCACTGACGCTCGCCCTCGTTCCCTCGCTCGGATTCGCCGCGCTCTTCGCCGTGCTTGCAGCACTTGCGCTGACCGCGATGGTGCTTCTTTCCAGACTGCAACACTGACCGTCGCGCAGGACTTGATTTCCGCTGCCGAACGTGTGAAACGCTCGTTTGAGAACGTTCACAGAATTTGGGGAAGTCGATGTCGAAGGGAACCACGGCGCGGATAAAGGCCGGTCTGCTGGCTTCGTCGCTGCTGTTGCTTGGCAGCACCGCGCTGCAGGCTGCGGAAGGTGGCGTTGCCAATCCGGCAAACTGGCCTGCCGCCCACAGTCCTTCGACCCTGACCGACCGCGCAACCGAGCGGGCCATCGACCGCCTGATCAAGCGCATGACGTTGGAGCAGAAGGTCGGGCAGGTGATTCAGGGCGACATCAGCTCGGTCACCCCTGCAGACCTTGAGCGCTACCCGCTCGGTTCGATCCTCGCTGGCGGCAACAGCGGCCCCTATGGCGACGAGCGCGCCGATGCGGCCAAGTGGCTCAAGCTGGTGACCGAATACCGCGCGGCATCGCGCAAGGTGGGGGCGGGCGTGCCGATCCTGTTCGGCGTCGATGCGGTCCACGGCCATTCCAATCTGCCGGGCGCGACAATCTTTCCGCACAACGTCGGGCTCGGCGCGGCGCACGATCCCGAACTGATCCACCGCATCGGCCAGGCCACCGCCGCCGAAGTCGCGGGCTCGGGCATCGAATGGACCTTCGCCCCCACGCTCGCTGCGCCGCAGGACTTGCGCTGGGGCCGCGCGTATGAGGGCTACTCCAGCGATCCCGCCGTCATTGCCGCCTATTCCAAGGCGATGGTCGAGGGGCTGCAGGGGCCTTTGCGCGCCGGTAAGCCGCTTCCCGCCGCCAAGGTCGCTGCGAGCGCCAAGCACTTCCTCGCCGATGGCGGGACCGAGGGCGGCAAGGACCAGGGCGATGCCAAGCTGCCCGAAGCCGAACTCGTCCGCCTCCACGCACAGGGTTATCCCCCGGCGATCGATGCCGGGGCGTTGACGGTAATGGCGAGCTTCTCGAGCTGGAACGGGGTCAAGAACCACGGCAACCGCTCGTTGCTGACCGACGTGCTCAAGGGGCGGATGGGCTTTACCGGGCTGATCGTCGGCGACTGGAACGGCCATGGCCAGATCCCGGGGTGCACCACCACCGATTGCGCGGCCGCGATCAATGCGGGCCTTGATCTCTACATGGCGCCCGACAGCTGGAAGGGCCTGTTCGACAGCACAGTGCGCGAAGTGCGCGACGGCACTATCCCGATGGCGCGGCTCGACGATGCGGTGCGGCGGGTGCTGCGGGTCAAGTACAAGCTCGGGCTGATGGGCGCCAAGCCCGTCGGGCGGGGCGATCCGGCAGCGGTCGGCGCGCAGGCGCACCTTAATGTTGCGCGCGAAGCCGTGGCCAAATCGCTGGTGCTGCTCAAGAATGAAGGTTCGGTCCTGCCGATCCGTCCGGGGGCAAAGGTCCTCGTGACCGGTCCCGGGGCTGACAGTATGGCGATGCAGGCTGGCGGCTGGACCATCACCTGGCAAGGCACCGATACCTCCGCCGCGGACTTCCCCAAGGGCCGCACCATCGGCCGGGCGATCGTCGAGGCGGTCAGCGCGGCGGGCGGCAAGGCCGAGATCGCCAGCGACGTCCCGGCGACCAAGCCCGATGTTGCAGTGGTGGTGTTCGGCGAGCAGCCCTATGCCGAGTTCCAGGGCGATGTGCCCAATCTCATGTTCCATCCGCGCGAGGGTGAGTTGGAGCTGATGAAGCGGCTCAAGGCGCAAGGCGTGCCGGTCGTCGCGGTGTTCCTTTCGGGCCGCCCGATGTTTGTCGGCCCCGAGCTGAACCTTGCCGATGCCTTTGTCGCAGCATGGCAACCGGGTTCGCAAGGGCAGGGCGTGGCCGACGTGCTGGTGGCGGGCAAGGACGGCAAGCCGGTGCGCGACTTTACCGGAACGCTGGCATTCGACTGGCCGCAGGACGCGCGCTCGCCAATGGTCGAACCGCTGTGGCGCGTGGGCCATGGCCTGAGCTATGCAAAGCCCGCCAAGATTGGCCCGGTCAACGAGGACCCGCGCGTCGAACTCGGCTCGGCACTGAGCGAAACGACCTTCATTCGCGCCGGCAAGGTGATCGATCCTTGGCGGTTGGGGCTCGACAGCACGGTCACGATGCGCGCGGTGGACGTTGCCGCGCAGGAAGATGCGCGGCAGTTCACGTGGAGCGGCAAGGGCGATTTCGCGCTTGATGGTCCGCCGGTCGACATGCAACGTCACCTCAACGGCGGGTTTGCGCTGCGGCTTGACTGGCGCCCTGATGCGCGGGGCACGGGGCCGGTGACGGTCTCGTTCGCAGGCGTGCGGCTCGATGTCAGCCAGAGCCTCGGCGCGGTCGGCAAGCCTGGCACCCTGCGCATTCCGCTGACCTGTTTTGCCGCGCACGGCGCGAAGCTGCAGGCGGTTGGCTCGCCCTTGCGGATGGGCGCGGACAAAGGGTTTGTCGTAAGCCTGCGCAATGCCGGGATCGAGGGTGTAGGCGAGACCTACGCCTGTCCGCCGCTGGCGAATTGACCCTAGCGGACCGGAGCCAGCAGGAACGAGGCGGCGACGCCGAGGATGACGAAGGCGAAGACCCGGCGCACGATCCGCGTCCGTGCCGGGTCCGCCAACCAACCTTGCGCGCGGGCGCCGGCGAGCACGATGGCGCAGTGGATCGCGGTGGCAATCGCCGTGCTGATCGCGGCGAGCAGCAGCGCGTTGCGCAGGCCGAGCAGCTCGCCGCCGAGGAACTGCGGGGCGACCACGACGAAGAACATGTAGGCCTTGGGGTTGAGCAGGTTGATCAGTACCCCTGCGGCAAAGGGGCGGGTCGCGCTGCCATTGCCCGGCGCCTGAGGCTTGCCCGCGCCGCGCCATGCCTCGACCGCCAGCCAGACCATCATCGCCGCGCCTGCCATGCGCAGTGCGTTCCACAAGGCGGGCATCGTCGCCAGCAGCGCGGCAAGGCCCAGCGCCGCCAGCACGCCATTGACGAGCAGCCCGATCGCCACGCCCGCCACCGCCGCAAGGCCGTTGCGCCTGCCCTCGGTCGCGGCGAGACCTGCCAGCCATGCCATGTTGGGGCCGGGCGTCAGTTCGATCAGCAGGACGGCTAGGGCAAAACCGGTCAGGTCCAAGCGAGGGTGCCTCTGGTGGGTGGTGGCTTGATGCTTGGACGCGCCGGGGGCGGAGGGCAAGCGGGGTGTTGGGGGCTGGCTGATCTTCTGTTTCGAGGTTGCGCTGTTTGCCCACCCCGCTGCGACTAACTTCACTGCGTTCAGTAAGTCTCGCGGCCCTCCCGCCTGCGGGAGGGCTGGATGAAGCGCTGCGTGTCTCTCCCCTCCCGCAAGCGGGAGGGGCTGGGGGTGGGCATCGCGGATACGCGATAAAGCAAAGCATCCGCTGGCGAATGCGGACGGTCACGCCGGTGGGAAAGCACAGATCGCGCGACCGGTGCGGTGCCGTCGTGGCACGCGCGGGGAGGGCGCGGGACCGGTTGCGAGTGGCCGGGGGGCGGTTCCGGACCCCTTGTCGGCTCAGCCTGAGGGCGGACATATGTGAAAGGACGAAGCTTTGGCAGCGGCTCGCGGGCTGCCTTGGCTTCTTGGCAAGCGGCTGCGTGAAAAGAACCTGTCGTTTGTGCTGACACTGTCGCACAATCATGGCGGGTTCCGCATCCGCAGCGTCGCTCAGGGTTCGGCGCCGTGCTATCAGCCCTGGGGTGTCCTGTCTGTCCTTGGGTAACGACAGGGTTTTGCCCGGTGGGTCTGGGCTTTACGCCCCGCATTGAACCCACGCGCACCTGCCGCACCGATCGCGCCGGAGGCTTCGGCAAAAGCCTAACCTCCGAAGGGAGAGGAGCGGGTTGGCCTTTTGCCCTCTCCTGACCTGTGGGCGGGGCGTATAACCTATATGGTTCGTTTTGTCAAGATGGTACGCAAGCACCGCTCGTCATTCCCGAGCAGAATGACCAAGTGGGAAGGGGTTTCTCGCAGAGACGCAGAGAAGAAGGGAGACGCGGAGAAGGTAAGGGGGGGGGAAGAGATTGGGGCCTGCGGCACTGTCGAACAGACATGCGGATCACCCACTTTCTCCTCCCTCTTATGAGTTTGGACCCTAAACCCCGTAGCGCTTCTTTCCGTTGCTCGTGATGCAGTAGCGTCCACCGCGCTTCCCCACGCAAACTTTGCCCCCATTGCAGGGGCATTTGCCGTCGTCGGTTGTGTCGCGTGATGTTGCGCCGCCTGCATATCCACGCCGCTTCTTTCGCCTTGCGTCTGCGTCGTTTGGGATGCCGACAAAGGCGGCTGATAGAACGCCAAAGATTAGTGCTCGGCGGTCCATTGTTCTTACCCCATGTTTACTAGAGGCAAATCAGAGCCACAAATCCAGGTGTCCAAAACAGCTTCAAAACCCCGGTTTATATATTGGCGCGCCCGGCAGGACTCGAACCTGCTGCCTCAAGATTAGAAGTCTCGCGCTCTATCCAGATGAGCTACGGGCGCGCGCCGGGTGTCCCATAAGCACGCTTTGCGGATCGTGCAAACCGGGTTAGCACTTGGCCCCATGAGCGATCCCCAGATTTCGAGAATCGACGGCACCACCAGCGCGCGTCGGCATTTCCGCTATTTCGACTATGTGATGGCCGCGTTCGTGGCGATCCTGCTGCTGTCGAACCTGATCGGGGCGGCCAAGCTCGCGCAAGTCGGCGGGTTCACCTTTGGCGCGGGCATCCTGTTCTTCCCGGTGTCCTACGTGATCGGCGACGTGCTGACCGAGGTCTATGGCTATGCCAATGCGCGGCGATGCGTGTGGATGGGGTTCTTTGCGCTGGTGTTCATGGCGTTCATGAGCTTCGTGGTGGTGGCGATGCCGCCCGCGCCGGGCTGGGACGGGCAGGCGGCCTATGAAAGCGTGTTCGGATCGACCTGGCGGATCGTGCTTGCATCGGTCACGGCGTTCTGGGCGGGCGAGTTCGTCAATTCCTTCGTGCTGGCGCGGATGAAGGTGCTGACCGGCGGCAGGATGCTGTGGACGCGCACGATCGGTTCGACCGTGTTCGGGCAGGCGGTGGACAGCCTGCTGTTCTATCCCATCGCGTTCCTCGGCATCTGGACGACGAGCCAGGTGCTGACGGTGATGGTCACCAACTGGCTGATGAAGGTGGTGTGGGAAGCTGTGCTGACGCCGGTGACTTATGCCGTGGTCGGCTGGCTCAAGCGGCGCGAGGGGGCCGACGTCTATGATACGGACACCGACTTCTCGCCCTTTGCGAAGGCGCCGCAGGTTTAGGTTTCAGCTCTCCTTACCCAATGTGACGTCACCCCGGCGAAGGCAGGGGGCCATTGCGCTTGTTGCGTTGCCCAACTGCCGTTTTGGATCCCGGCCTTCGCCGGGATGACGGGGTGGGGTGGATTTGTGGTGGTGAAAGCAAAGGCCCCGCCTCTCCGGGGGGCGGGAGAGGCGGGACTGGGTTGCGGGGCAGTTAGCAGGGTCGGGGGGGCTGGAAGGCTGACCCGCAAGATTCGGTCGGTCTGGGCTCAGTCGGCGATCAGGCCGATCAGCAGGTAGACGATGATCGCCGAGCCGAAGCCGAACACGGTGGCGAGCGCGAAGGCGACGCGGACCAGGGTGACATCGACGTTGAAGTAGTTGGCGATCCCGGCGCAGACGCCCATCACCTTGCCGCGCACCTTGTCGAGGCGGAAGCCGCCCTTGGTGCTTTCGATCGGGCGAGGGGCCGAATCATCGAAGCGAAGCTGGGTCATCAGATCATCTCCTGCATGGCAGCGGCAGGGGCCGCGCCGGTGTGGACGGGGGTGTGGACAGTGCCGGCGATCAGGGCGAGGCTCAGGGCGAAGGCGCTGGCAGCAGCAGCGATGCGGTTGGCAAAAGCGGTCATGGTGTGGTCCTCATGTGAACTGTTGGAAGCCGGTCTGGCTTATGCGAACAGCACTGCATGGGGCGTGCCAAACTGCGGGAATGGCGGAAATCCGCGGTTCTCAATCCTATGATGCGGATCGAGTATCTTTCTGAACGCTGAACAGTGGTGAAATCCACCAAGTTTTGGCGAGTGCTTGTTCTGCAGGTGATTGCAGGCTTCCGGCAAGCCCGATTGCGGCTTGCAATTTTCCCGCGACGAGCCTATCTGCGCCTCATCCCGACATTGTGAAAGCAAAGTCAGGCTGGCACCAGACGGTGCCGGCGAGGACCGGCTTTTGCGCGAACGGGGCGCTTTTGGAGATTGCATGGCTGATATCGTACGCATCACCGAGGTTATCGAGCCCGAGGCAAAGGCCCTTGGCTTCGATCTCGTGCGCGTGCGCTATTTCAAGGGCGGCGAGATCGGTGACGAGGAGCACACGCTTCAGATCATGGCCGAGCGTCCCGAAACCGGCCAGCTGGTGATCGAGGATTGCGCTGCCCTGTCGCGTCGCGTGTCCGACCGGTTCGACGAACTGGAAGAAGCGGGCGAGATGTTGCTCGAGGATGCCTATCGCCTCGAAGTGTCCTCTCCCGGCATCGACCGTCCGCTGACCCGCGCGAAGGACTTCGCCGCATGGATCGGCCATGAAGCCCGCGTCGAGCTGTCCGAACTGCAGGACGGCCGCAAGCGTTTCCGTGGGGACCTCAAGGGGTTCGATGCGGAAACCGGAACCATTTCCATCGAGGATGACGGCACGGTCTATGACGTGCCTTTCGCCCTCGTGGCCAACGCCAAGCTGATCCTCACGGACAAGCTCATCGCCGCTTCCCGCCCGCTCGACACCAGCGGCGCGGACGAGATTCTCGAAGAACAGGAAGACTGACCCATGGCCAGTGCGATTTCTGCAAACCGCGCCGAACTGCTCGCGATCGCCAACGCGGTTGCCACGGAGAAGATGATCGACAAGTCGATCGTCATCGAGGCGATGGAAGAAGCGATCCAGAAGTCCGCCCGCAACCGTTATGGCGCGGAGAACGACATTCGCGCCAAGCTCGATCCGCGCACCGGCGACCTGCGCCTGTGGCGTGTGGTCGAAGTGGTCGAAGTGGTCGAGGACTACTTCAAGCAGGTTGACCTCAAGCAGGCCGAGAAGCTGCAGTCCGGCGCGAAGGTCGGCGACTTCATCGTCGATCCGCTGCCGCCGGTGGACCTCGGCCGCATCGACGCGCAGTCGGCCAAGCAGGTGATCTTCCAGAAGGTCCGCGATGCCGAGCGTGACCGCCAGTACGACGAGTTCAAGGATCGTGCGGGCGAAGTGATTACCGGCGTGATCAAGTCGGTCGAATTCGGCCACGTGATCGTCAACCTCGGCCGCGCCGAGGGCGTGATCCGCCGCGATCAGCAGATTCCGCGCGAAGTGCCCCGCGTGGGCGAGCGTGTCCGCGCGCTGATCATGAAGGTCGAGCGTCAGAACCGTGGGCCGCAGATATTCCTGAGCCGTGCGCACCCCGAGTTCATGAAGAAGCTGTTCGCGCAGGAAGTGCCCGAAATCTACGATGGCATCATCGAGATCAAGGCCGCCGCCCGCGATCCGGGCTCGCGCGCCAAGATCGGCGTGATCAGCCGCGATTCCAGCATCGATCCGGTCGGCGCCTGCGTCGGCATGAAGGGCAGCCGCGTGCAGGCCGTCGTGCAGGAGCTGCAGGGCGAGAAGATCGACATCATCCCCTGGAGCGAAGACACCGCGACGTTCGTGGTGAATGCGCTGCAGCCCGCTACGGTCAGCCGCGTGGTGATCGACGAGGAAGAGAGCCGCATCGAGGTTGTCGTGCCCGATGACCAGCTGTCGCTCGCCATCGGCCGTCGCGGCCAGAACGTGCGCCTCGCCTCGTCGCTGACGGGCTCGGCCATCGACATCATGACCGAGGCGGAAGCTTCGGAGAAGCGCCAGAAGGAATTCGCCGAGCGTTCGAAGATGTTCGAGGAAGAGCTCGACGTCGACGAGACGCTTTCGCAGCTGCTGGTGGCCGAAGGCTTCACCGAGCTGGAGGAAGTGGCCTATATCGAGCTGTCGGAACTGGCGGCGATCGAAGGGTTCGACGAGGAACTCGCCGAGGAGCTGCAGAGCCGCGCTTCCGAAGCGATCGAGCGTCGCGAGGAGGCACTGCGCGAGCAGCGTCGCAGCCTTGGCGTGGAAGATGCGCTGGGCGAACTGCCGCACCTGACCGAAGCGATGCTGGTCACGCTCGGCAAGGCGGGCATCAAGACGCTCGACGATCTGGCCGATCTTGCGACCGACGAACTCATCGCCAAGAAGCGTGTCGAGCAGCGTCGTCGCAACGAAAAGGGCCCGCGCGAAAAGAGCGACCGGCCCGAGCGGTCCGAGCGTGCCGAGGACAAGGGCGGCGTGCTGGGCGAGTATGGCCTGAGCGAAGAGCAGGGCAACGAGATCATCATGGCCGCGCGTGCCCACTGGTTCGAAGACGAACCAGTAGCTGAGGAGGCCGCCGATGCGGATTCCTCACAATGAGCCGCTAAGCTCCGACATCGTTGGCAAGGCGCCGGCGGGCAAGACCCCGCCGGAACGCAAGTGCGTGCTGACCGGGCGTCATGATGCGCGAGGCGATCTTACGCGCCTTGCGATCTCGCCCGATGGTGACGTGCTGCCCGACGTCATGGCGCGTGCGCCCGGACGCGGCGCGTGGATCGGCGTCAACCGCGAAACACTTGAAAAAGCGATTGCCAATGGCAAGCTTAAGGGAGCGCTGGCACGTGCCTTCAAGGGTGCGCCGCTGAGCATTCCGGCAGATCTTCCCGAACGCATCGAGCAGGCCCTGCGCCGACAGGTGACCGACCGTCTCGGCATCGAACTGCGCGCGGGCAACGTGCTGCTGGGCACTGAGAAGATTGCGCAAGGGTGCAGGGCAGGGGCGGTGACGTTCCTTGGCCATGCCAGTGATGCAGGCACCGATGGTCCCAACAAGCTGGCTCAGGCTTGGCGTGTTGGCGAGGGGGCCGAAGGCACGGGCAAGAAGGGCATGATCTTGCCGCTAGACCGGGCGGCGCTGTCTGTGGCATTGGGCCGCGACAACGTCGTTCACCTCGCGCTGACCGATCCCGCCGCGACCGAACGAGTCGCAGCGCCGCTGCAGCGCCTGATGCATTTTCTCGGCCACGAGACCGAAACCGAAATTGACGCCGCCAAGCCCTATCCGGGCGCGGTTGCGGACGACGATATTGATACGAAGGGCGAATGAGTTCGATGAGCGATAGCGACAAGAAGCCGACGCTGGGCCGCAGGCCACTGGGTCTGAAGACCTCGGTCGAGGCCGGAGAGGTCAAGCAGACCTTCAGCCACGGTCGCACCAACAAGGTGGTGGTCGAAGTGAAGCGGCGCAAGCTGATGGGCCGCCCCGGCGAGGCTGCGCCAACCGCAGCGCCCGTCGCCGCGCCTGCCGCGCCGACCCCGGTTGCGCCTCCGCCGCCTCCGCCGCCCCCGCCCCCGCCCCCGCCGCCTTCGGCAAGCCGCGAAACACGTCAGGAAATGCAGGCTCGCCTGCTGCGCGAAGCCGAGGAAGCCCGTCTCGCCGCGCTTGAAGCGGCCAACCGCCGCGAGCAGGAAGAGCGCCTGAAGGCGATCGAGGAAGAGCGCCGCCGCGCCGAAGAGAAGGCGAAGGCAGAGGCTGCTCCGGCACCGCAACCGGCGCCCGAGCCGGAAGCTGCGCAAGCGCCCGAAGCTACGCCGGTTGCCGCCGCGCCTGTAGCCGCAGAGCCGGAAGTTGCTGCCAAGCCCGAGGCTGCGCCCGCAGCCGACGAGCCCAAGGCCGCAGAAGCTGCGCCTGTCGTCCCTGCGCCGCGCCGGTTCACGCCGGTGGCTTCGGCTGCTCCCGCCAAGCGTCCGGAGCCAGCGGCCAAGAAGCCCGCAGTCAACCCGCGTGACCGCAAGACTGAAGACCGCCGTGGCGGCAAGCTGACCGTCACGCGCGCGCTCAACGAGGACGAAGGTGCGCGCGCCCGTTCGCTCGCCGCATTGAAGCGTGCGCGCGAAAAGGAAAAGCGTGCCCACTTCGCCGGCCAGTCGCAGCCGCGCGAGAAGCAGGTGCGCGATGTGGTCGTGCCTGACGCGATCACCGTGCAGGATCTTGCCAACCGCATGGCCGAGAAGGCTGCGGACCTGGTGAAGGCGTTGTTCAAGATGGGCATGATGGTCACCATCAACCAGACCATCGACCAGGACACTGCCGAACTGCTCGTCACCGAATTCGGTCACAACATCCAGCGCGTCAGCGACAGCGATGCCGACATCGATACTTCGGCAGATGTCGATCCGGAAGAGTCGCTGAAGGTCCGTCCGCCCGTCGTGGCGATCATGGGCCACGTCGACCACGGCAAGACCTCGCTGCTCGACGCGCTGCGCGGGACCGACGTGGTGCGCGGCGAAGCCGGCGGCATCACGCAGCACATCGGCGCCTACCAGATCAAGACCAAGGGCGGTGACTACATCACCTTCCTCGACACGCCGGGCCACGAAGCCTTCACCGAAATGCGCATGCGCGGTGCCAATGTCACCGACATCGTCATTCTGGTGGTTGCGGGCGACGACGGGCTGATGCCGCAGACGATCGAGGCGATCAACCACACCAAGGCCGCTGGCGTGCCGATGATCGTGGCGATCACCAAGTCGGACAAGCCCGAGTTCAATCCGCAGAAGATCCGCGAGCGCCTGCTCGAGCACGAGATTCTCGTGGAAGCGATGTCGGGTGACGTGCAGGACGTTGAGCTTTCGGCCAAGACCGGTGCCGGTCTTGATGAACTGATCGAGAAGATCCTGCTTCAGGCCGAACTGCTCGAACTGCGCGCCAACCCGGATCGTGCGGCTGAAGCCACCGTGATCGAAGCCAAGCTGGACAAGGGCAAGGGGCCGCTGGTCACCGTCCTCGTCAACCGCGGCACGCTCAAGGTCGGTGACATTCTGGTGGTCGGCACCCAGTCGGGCCGCGTTCGCGCGATGCTTGATGACAAGGGCCGTCAGGTCAAGGAAGCCGGACCTTCGCTGCCGGTCGAGGTTCTGGGCCTCGGCGGCGTGCCGATGGCCGGTGACACGCTGACCGTGGTCGAGAGCGAAGCCCGGGCCCGCGAAGTGGCCGCGTACCGTCAGGAACGCGCAACCGCCAAGCGCACCGTGCAGGCTCCTGCCAGCCTCGAGAACATGTTCTCCGCGCTCGCCGCGAAGAACACGGTCATCGAGTACCCGCTGGTGGTGCGTGCAGACGTGCAAGGGTCGGTCGAAGCGATCGTCAATGCGCTCAACAAGATCTCGACCGACGAGATCAAGGTCCGCATCCTGCAGTCCGGCGTGGGCGCGATCACCGAAGGCGACGTCAATCTGGCCCAGGCCAGCGGCGCGCCGATCGTGGGCTTCAACGTCCGTCCGAACGCCAAGGCGCGCGAGCTGATCGAGCGCAACAAGGTGCGGATGAAGTACTTCGACGTGATCTATCAGCTCACCGACGACATCCGTTCGGAAATGGCGGGCGAGCTGGGTCCGGAGGCAATCGAAACGGTTGTCGGCCGTGCCGAGGTCAAGGAAGTCTTCCCGGCGGGCAAGAAGGACAAGGCTGCAGGTCTGCTCGTGGTCGAGGGCGTTATCCGCAAGGGGCTGCATGCACGTCTCACGCGCAACGACGTCATCGTCAGCCGCACGACCATCGCGTCGCTGCGTCGCTTCAAGGACGACGTGGCGGAAGTCCGCGCAGGCCTCGAATGCGGCGTGCTGCTGCAGGACACGAACGACATCAAGGCTGGCGACCAGCTGGAAGTCTTCGAAGTCGAGATGCGCGACCGGACTTTGTGAGCGAACGAGGGAACTTGGCAGGCATGACTGTAAACGAACGTTTGTTCGTTTGCGGTCTGGCCGACAGGTTCGATATCGCGCTCAGCGAATGGGATTTTGAAACCCTCCAGCGGATCTTTGCGGAGATCGGCTTGGAGGGTTACGACCTCCAGCAATTGCGCAAGATATGACCCGCTATGTCGCCCTGTTCGGATCGATCAACGTCGGCGGCAATCGCGTGACGATGGCGGATTTGCGTTGGGCTTTCGAGCGGGAAGGGCTGACCGGGTTGGAGACGGTGGTGGCGAGCGGCAATCTGCTGTTCGACTATGATGACCGACCGCTCGATGGGCTGGAGGACCTGTTCTCCCACGTCATGCTCGACCGGTTCGAAATCAGGAGCTTCGTTGCAGTGCGCGACCGGGCAGCGATTGCCGAGGCGGTTGAGAGCAATCCCTTTACCGGCATCGGCAAGGACAATCTGGTCCATACCCTGTTCCTTGAGCGCGAGCCGGACCGGGCCGCGTTTGACAAGCTGGCGGCGGATCAGGCGATGCGAGGCATGGAAAAACTCGCCATCGGCAAGCGCAGCATCTATATCGATTTCGCGAACGGCGTGGCCGAAAGCAAGCTGACCGGTGCGTTTATCGAACGCCGCCTCGGCTGCCGGGGCACCGCACGCAATGTCCGTTCGATTGCCCGTATCCTTGCAAAGATGAGTTAGACTTGGCCAAGCAGACCACCCCCGAAAACCGCTCTGTCCGCTTGCTCAAGGTGGGTGAACAGGTGCGCCATATCCTGTCGGAGCTGCTGACCCGGCAGGAAGTGCACGACGACGTGCTGAGCGCGCATACCGTTTCGGTGACCGAAGTGCGCATGTCTCCCGACCTTCGCCATGCCAGCGTGTTCGTCAAGGCGCTGCTGGGCGAGGACGAGGAACTGGTGCTGAAGGCGCTGCGCTCGAACACGGCCTACTTCCAGCGTGAAGTGGCGCAGCGGTTGCGGCTGAAATATGCCGCCAAACTCAAGTTCCTGCCCGACGAGAGCTTCGATGTGGCAAGCCGGATCGAGACCCTGCTGAGCGATCCGAAGGTCCGCCGCGATCTCGACCCTCAGGATTGAGGTTCAGGCCGGGACCATCTGCGCGTTGATCGTGATGGTGACCGACTTCGACACGATCAGGCGATAGGCGTTCATCCCGAAATCGGTGCGGTCGATCTTCGCCCTTGCTGAGAGGCGGATCGGCTCGCGCCCGGTGGCGCGGGAGGGCGGATCGGCGAAGCTGACTGTCAGGACCGTCGGGCGGGTAACGCCGCGCGCGGTGAGATCGCCGCTTATCGTGGCGGTGACCGGGCCGGTCATGGTCATGCGCTTTCCGATGAAACGCACCGAGGGATAATGGGCAACGTCGAAGAAGTCGGCGCCTTTCAGACGCTTCAGGGTGACCTGATCGCCTGCTTCGAGCGCGGTGGCATCAAGCATGACGTCGAGGCGGATCGCATCGAGGTGGTTGGGGTCGAGGTCTATCCCGCCGGTCACCGCCGGGAAGCGGGCTGTCTTGCTGGCTATGCCGAAGAAGCCGACTTTGGCGTGGACTTCGCTGCGTGGGCCGTCGAGACGGTAGCGCAGGTGGCCCGGGTTTGCAGGGGCGGCCAAGGCAGGAGCCAGACTTGCGGCTGTCGCCAGGAGCAGCGCAGGCACTTTGCAGAGGTTGCGGTGCATTCGCTGTTCCTTGTCGATTATCCGGAAACAAAGGCAGAAGCCCTCTGGCGTTCCCGGAAGTCCTGCGTATGGCTTGTGGGCCATGGCCAAGCTCTATTTCTACTACGCCAGCATGAACGCCGGCAAATCGACCAATCTCCTGCAGGCGGACTTCAACTACCGCGAGCGGGGCATGGCGACGATGCTGTGGACCGCCGCGATCGACGACCGTGGCGGCGCTCGCGATATCGAGAGCCGTATCGGTCTTCATGCCGAAGCCCATCGTTTCGATCCTGCTACCGACCTCTGGAGCGCGGTGAAAGCTGCCCATGTTGTACAGCCGCTGTCGTGCGTGCTGCTGGACGAGGCGCAGTTTCTGACGCGGGAGCAGGTGTGGCAACTGGCGCGGATTGCCGATGAGGCGGGTGTGCCGGTGCTGTGCTACGGGTTGCGGACCGATTTTCAGGGCGAGTTGTTCGAGGGAGCGGCGGCCCTGCTTGGCATTGCGGACTCGCTGGTGGAACTGAAGGCCGTCTGCCACTGCGGGCGCAAGGCGACGATGAACCTGCGGGTGGATGATAGCGGGGCGGCGGTGCGGGCTGGAGTGCAGACCGAGATCGGCGGGAATGACCGCTACGTCGCGCTGTGCCGCAAGCACTTTTCGGAGGCGATGCAGGGATGAGCGGTGACCGGCTGTACGTGCCTCTGGCCGATGGCGAACTTCGGCTCGAGATCCTGCGCGAGGATCATCGCGAGGGACTGCGGCAGGCTTGTGCCCAGGATGACGAGATCTGGGACATCTATCCGTTCAGCTACCGGGGCGAGGCGTTCGATCCGCAGTTCGACAGCCTGCTCAACTCTGCACCGCAGCGGCGACCCTATGCGATCTTCGACGGAGAACATCTGGTTGGCATGACGGCCTGGATCGAGCATGGGGCGCCGGGTTGGTCGGTCGAGATCGGCAACAGCTATATCGTGCCAGCTGTTCGCGGCACCGGGTTCAACCGGCGCTTGAAGCGTCTGATGATCGGCCATGCCTTTGCCTGCGGGCTGGAGCGGGTGGCGTTCAAGGTGGACGCCATCAACCTTCGCAGTCAGGCTGCAGTCAGGAAGGTTGGCGGAGTGCAGGAGGGCGTGATGCGGCATGAGCGGCGCACGTGGACGGGAAGAGTGCGCGATACCGTGCTGTTCTCGATCCTGCGCGATGACTGAATGAGTAAGACGAGATGAACCCCGAAGGTCTGGTCTGGCAGATTGCCACGGTTGCGATCCCGATGATCCTTGCGATCGTGTTCCATGAAGTGGCGCACGGCTGGGTGGCGCGGGCGCTGGGTGATCCGACAGCGGCGGAGCAGAAGCGGCTGAGCCTCAATCCGCTGCGCCATGTCGATCCGTTCGGGACGATCATCCTGCCGGGCTTGCTCAAGCTGACCGGGGCGCCGGTGTTCGGCTGGGCAAAGCCTGTGCCGGTGGACTTTCGCCGCCTGCGCAACCCGCGCTGGGGGATGGTGCTGGTTGCAGCGGCAGGGCCGTTGACCAAATTCGTGCTCGCCTTCATTGCCGCCATCGGGCTGGGTCTGCTGGTGCGGGCGACGGATTCTATGGGTGAGCCGGGGCTGGGCGCGCTGTTCCTTTCGGACAACCTGCGCAACTTCCTGATCGTGAATCTGTTTCTGGGGGCCTTCAACCTTATCCCGATCCCGCCGTTCGACGGGTCGCGCATCATGATGGGGGTGCTACCGGCGCCGTTGGCGAGGGTTTATGGTCGAATGGAGCCGTTCGGACTGCTGGTGGTGTTCGCGCTGCTGGTGATCCTGCCGTATTTCTGGCCGGACCTGCATCTGGTGCAGCGGATCGTCGGCCCACCGGTTGAGTGGCTGGGGCAGCATCTTACTAATCTTGCCGTTGCGGTCGCCGGTCCGGAGCCGATGTGAGCATGGTCGATGGCTGGATCATTCTCGACAAGCCGCTGGAGTTGGGTTCGACGCAAGGGGTTGCGGCGGTAAAGCGCAACTTGCGGCAGGCGGGTTTCGGCAAGTGCAAGGTGGGCCATGGCGGGACGCTTGATCCGTTGGCGACCGGCGTGCTGCCGATTGCGATTGGCGAGGCCACCAAGCTGTGCGGACGGATGCTCGATGCGAGCAAGGTCTACGCGTTTACGATGCGCTTCGGGGTGGAGACGGACACGCTCGACCTTGAAGGCAAGGTTGTGGCGACGAGCGACGTTCGCCCGTCTTGGGATGAGATCGAAGCGGTGTTGCCGCGCTTTACCGGGCCAATTGCCCAAGTGCCGCCAGCCTATTCGGCGCTGATGATCGATGGCGAGCGGGCTTATGATCTGGCGCGCAAGGGCGAGACATTCGAGATCAAATCGCGCGATGTCACGATCTGTTCGTTGGTTGCCGAACCAGTAGACGACGTCGCGCGGGTTGAAGAATTGACACTTACAGCCCATGTATCGAAAGGAACGTACATCCGCAGCCTTGCTCGCGACATCGCTCGTGCGCTTGGTACTGTCGGGCACGTCACTATGCTGCGCCGCCTGAAGGCCGGGCCGTTCGATATCTCCCAAGCGATTTCGCTGGACAAATTGAACGATGTGGGTAAAGGCGCGCCCCTTGAACACGTACTCTTGCCGCTGGAGGCAGGGCTGGTCGACATCCCGGCTCTCTCCCTCGATCCCGAGCAGGCAAGGGCGGTCCGTCAGGGCCGCGTTCTGACGGGATTGCCCTTCGAGGACGGGCTTTACTGGGCGAAGGCTGGCAATGTGCCGGTCGCGCTGGTGGAGCTTTCGGGCGGAAGCCTGAAGGTCTCGAGGGGGTTCAACATACCGGATGTCGCGGAGTAAATGATATGTCGATTACCGCAGAAAAGAAGCAGGAAGTCATTGCAGCACACGCTCGCGCCGAAGGCGACACCGGTTCGCCGGAAGTCCAGGTCGCGATCCTGACCAGCCGCATCCAGACGCTGACCGAGCACTTCAAGTCCAACCACAAGGACAACCACTCGCGTCGCGGCCTGCTGATGATGGTCAACAAGCGTCGATCGCTTCTCGACTACCTGAAGAAGAAGGATGTGGGTCGTTACAACGACCTGATCCAGAAGCTCGGTCTTCGCAAGTAACCAAGCGAAGCGGCCCCAAGTGGGCCGCTTTTGCTTTCTGGCGTCCTCGCAATTCGGTGAGGTGCCTCCGGGGCAAGATAAACGGCCCCACACCGGACCGGGACGGTACTCCCCGGCAGCAAACCCCGCTCGCAATAGGGCGCGCGGGCTGAAGGATGTAAAATGTTCGACGTCAAAACCGTATCGCTGGAGTGGGGCGGAAAGACCCTCACTCTCGAAACCGGCCGCATTGCCCGTCAGGCTGACGGCGCGGTCCTCGCCACATATGGCGAAACTGTGGTCCTTTGCGCGGTCACCGCGGCAAAGTCGGTGAAGGAAGGCCAGGACTTCTTCCCGCTGACCGTCCACTACCAGGAAAAGTATTCGGCAGCCGGCCGCATTCCGGGCGGCTTCTTCAAGCGTGAGCGCGGCGCGACGGAAAAGGAAACGCTGGTTTCCCGCCTGATCGACCGTCCGGTCCGCCCGCTGTTCCCCGAAGGTTTCTACAACGAAATCAACGTCATCGCTCAGGTTCTGAGCTATGATGGCGAGACCGAACCCGATATCGTCGCGATGATTGCCGCATCGGCTGCGCTGACCATTTCGGGCGTTCCGTTCATGGGCCCGATCGCGGCTGCCCGCGTCGGCTTTGTCGAGGGCGAATACGTTCTCAATCCGAAGCAAGACGTTGCGCTGGCCGAAGGCCGCCTCGACCTCGTGGTTGCCGCAACCGACACCGCCGTGATGATGGTGGAATCGGAAGCCAAGGAACTGAGCGAAGACGAAATGCTCGGCGCCGTGCTGTTCGCGCATGACGAGATCAAGAAGGTCATCGGCGCGATCATCCAGCTGGCCGAGAAGGCCGCGAAGGAGCCTTGGGAAATCGACCTGTCGGACAACACTGCCGACATCAAGAAGAAGCTCAAGGACATCGTCGGCAAGGATGTTGCTGCAGCCTACAAGCTGACCGACAAGTCTGCGCGCTCCAACGCTCTGAACGAAGCCCGCGCCAAGGCGAAGGCTGCGTTCGCCGATGAAGGCCCGCAGACCCAGATGGTCGCAATGAAGACGATGAAGAAGGTGGAAGCGGACATCGTCCGTGGCGCGATCCTCAAGGACGGCCAGCGCATCGACGGTCGCACCACCACGCAGGTCCGCCCGATCGAAGCGATCGTCGGCTTCCTGCCGCGCACGCATGGTTCCTCGCTGTTCACCCGTGGCGAAACGCAGGCGATCTGCACGACCACGCTGGGCACCAAGGACGCCGAGCAGATGATCGACGGGCTGGAAGGCCTGCGCTACGAAAACTTCATGCTCCACTACAACTTCCCGCCCTATTCGGTTGGTGAAGTTGGCCGTTTCGGCGCTCCGGGCCGTCGCGAAGTGGGCCATGGCAAGCTGGCATGGCGTGCGCTGCACCCCGTGCTGCCGACCAAGGAAGAATTCCCTTACACGATCCGCATCCTCTCGGACATCACCGAGTTCGAACGGTTCGTCCTCGATGGCAACCGTCTGCGGTGGCTGCCTTTCGATGATGGACGCGGGCGTTCCGGTGAAGCGTCCGGTTTCGGGCATCGCCATGGGCCTCATCCTTGAAGGCGACAAGTTCGCTGTCCTGTCCGACATCCTGGGCGACGAGGACCACCTCGGCGACATGGACTTCAAGGTGGCCGGTACGTCTGAAGGCATCACCACGATGCAGATGGACATCAAGGTTGCGGGCATCACGCGCGAAATCTTCGAAGTCGCGCTGCGTCAGGCCTCGGAAGGCCGCGCGCACATCCTCGGCGAAATGACCAAGGCACTGGGCGAGGCACGCACCGAGCTTTCGGCACACGCTCCGCGCATCGAGACGCTGCAGATCGACAAGTCGAAGATCCGTGACGTCATCGGCACCGGCGGCAAGGTGATCCGCGAGATCGTGGCGACCACCGGCGCGAAGGTCGACATCGACGACGAAGGCCTGATCAAGATCTCGTCTTCGGACCTGACCCAGATCGAAGCTGCACGTCAGTGGATCCTCGGCATTGTCGAGGAAGCCGAGGTCGGCAAGATCTACAAGGGCAAGGTCGTGAACATCGTCGACTTCGGCGCTTTCGTGAACTTCATGGGCGGCAAGGACGGTCTCGTCCACGTCTCCGAAATGAAGAACGAGCGCGTGGAAAAGCCGACCGACGTGGTGAAGGAAGGCCAGGACGTTTACGTCAAGGTCCTCGAGATCGACCAGCGCGGCAAGGTTCGCCTGTCGATGCGCGTTGTCGATCAGGAAACCGGTGCGGAACTGGAAGATACCCGTCCGCCGCGCGAACCGCGCGAGCCGCGTGGCGATCGTCCTGACCGTGGTGATCGTCGTGGCCCCCGTGGCAACGACCGTGGCCCGCGTCGTGAAGGCGGTGACCGTGGTCCTCGTCGCGAGGGTGGTGATCGTCCGCGTCGTGACCGTGAAGACGGCCCGGCTCCGGATCACATGCCGGCGTTCCTCAAGTCCGACGACTGAGGCACGGCCAGCAGGCCAGACAGAAAGGGGCTCCACCGCAAGGTGGGGCCTTTTTCGTTTGCGAAACGGTGAGGAATTGCTGCGAGAGTTCTACGAATGGAGAGCCCGCTCGACAATGTGCCCGACAATGTGATCGTGTTCGAACGCAGCGCGCGGCGCGATCTTCGGTGGTGGATGATCGGGATTGTGGGCGCGCTGTTTCTGTCAGCCGCGCTCACGGTCCGACCCGAGGACAACTGTAGCGAAGACGGCGCATGCGCGCCGTGGCTGGTGCCGTTGGCAGGCGTGATGGGGGCACTGGCGCTTGCTGGAGCGACAGGGCAATTGCTGGCCAATACCACGGGCGGGAGCAGGCTGGACCTTGCGGCCAGGACGTTGGAGTGGTGGCAGGGACGCACACGAAACCATCCCGGCGATCACGGGGCGATTGCGCTGACCGATATCGCGCGCATTGCCATCCGCCAGCGGGACGAGGATAGCGAGGCCGTCAGCCTCTATGGTCATGATGGCGAACGTCAGGCCTTCTTCGACAGCGACGTGATTCCCTGGCCGCCCGAGGACTGGGCGCGACGGTTGGTGAAGCAGGTTCCTTCAATCGTGCTCGACCTGTCTGACTGACAAGCTTTCCGTTTGCCTTTCAGCGCATTCGGGTCCACTGCCAGAGCATCGGTGAGATGACCAATGTAGGCTTCACCGGCTGAGAGACCTTCGCGCTCCCGCTTACGCAGTGGGAGCCGCTCGTGGACCTCAACCATTTCTATTCGCAGCACCAGATGTTGCTGATGCGGGCCACCGCCAGCACCTCTGAGCGCGTGCGTGCGCGCCATCTCGGCATGGCGCAGGACTGTGCTGCAACCATCAGCGCCTACCAGCTTGGCCAAGGCGCCTCGGCAGCGTTCGACTGGACCAATCCCGTCAAAGAGGCCGGGCACATCGCCGGGGCCGAACAGGAGTACCTCGCATGAGCCGTGCCATGAACCTCAGCGTTACCGAAGCCAAGGTCCGCGCCCGTTGCGAAGCCGCCGGCGTTGCCATCAGTGCGCTTGAAGTGCTGCCCTCGGGTGGCACGCGCCTGGTCTGTACACGCGAAGAAGGAGCCGACGAGATGCGCGTCGTGTTCAAGTCGAGCATGATCGAAGGCCGCGTTCCGCGCTTTGCCTTCCAGCGCAGCCAGAACTCGCAGTACGGCTGAACGCTATGCCCGGATGCTGCCATATCAGGCAGCGTCCTCCATGGGCGGCGGGGGTGTGCCTGCAATGAAGATCTGGTTCCTGCCTGCCTGCTTGGCGGCGTAGAGCGCTTCGTCCGCAGCGCGCAGGGCGTCGCTTCGGGCGGCATAGGCAAAGACGTCGGCAATGCCACCCGAGAATGTCACCCGACCGAACGGCATGTCCGTGGCGCGGTTGATCAGGCGGCGTTCGGCTATCTCCTCGCGTGCGGATTCCAGACGCTCCCACGCTTTTGGCAGGCTCATGCCCCTGAACAGCACGGCGAACTCTTCGCCACCATGCCGGGCGACGTGGCAACGCGAGTCGGAAATGCGCGAAAGCGTATCGGCCACAGTCTTGAGGACTCGGTCACCTGCCGCATGGCCGTGACTGTCGTTGATCCGCTTGAAGTGATCGATGTCGCAGAACGCGACGTTGAGTTCGTCGCCTGCCTCGCGCGCGGCGGCGGTTTCGCGGTCCAGCAGGAGTTCGAATGCGCGCCGGTTGGGCAAGCCGGTGAGGTGGTCCTCGTCGGCGATGCGGCGGGCTTCGTCGAGGTTCTTCTGCAGCGCCTTGGTGCGCTCCTCGGACTTGTTCAGATCAAGCTCGATCTCGCGCGTGCGATGGATCATCGCCTTGGCGAGGGCGGCAAGTTCGGTGATGACGATTCCGGCGCGGCTTACCTGTTCGAGATCATCGACATGCTGTTGCAGCGCTGCGCCATAGGCGCTGGTCGCGTCTCGAGCAGAGTTGGCGGTCTTGCTGAAGTCCTCAAGGCTTTCCTCCAGCCGTGACATCAGCGCGGCGAGGATCTGGTCCGAGGTGTCGCCCTCTTCCTGGTGCAGGACATTTTCGAGCCATTGCAGGGTGATGGGTTTGCCAGCTTCGGTCCGCTCGAGGATCATCTGCGCGAGCTTCGGCTTGGCGCCGGTAACGCAGTCGTAAGCGACCTCCAGCGTCCAGGGCATGACTTCGAGGTCATGATCGATCAGGAAATCGGCAACCTTGCCCAGGAGGCGTCGCTTGGCCGGTAGCCAGATCTCGCGCGGGGTGATTGCCGGGGCCGAAGCCGCATTGCCGTTGCCTTGGGCTCCATCATTGTCTTCGCCCGGTGCAATGCCGAGCCATTGGAGCAGACGCGAACGCGAACCGCGCGCCGAGGGATCTTGTGTCATGCTCTCCAGAACGGCAAACGCCGCGCGGCATTAACCACGCGGCGCTGCAGTTATGGCGAGCTAAGGGTTCGCCCTGAGTTCGATCAGCGGACGCGCGGACCACCGAAAGGCATCGGCGGCGGAGGGCGGCGATGGCCGCGCGGAAGCTGTGCCTGATAGGCGCGGCCGCAATGCTCGACGCAATAGGGGAAGCCGGGATTCACCTTCTCGCCGCAGAAGTGGAAATCCGGTTCGCCCGGATGGCCCATCGGCCAGCGGCAGATGCGATCGTTGAGATCGAGTAGGCTGGTCTTGTCGGCGATTTCGGGGCTGGGCCGAGCTGGCACGAGGCGGCGCGGCGGCGCGGGCGGGATCGGAGCCTGCTGATCGCCCGGACCCTGGCGCAGGAATCCGCCGGGGCCGACCGAAACGATGCGCGGCTGGGGTGCGGGCGTCGGTGCGTCGCTTGCTGCCTTGGCTTCGGGTGCAGGCGCAGGGGCTGCCGCGCGGGGTGCCGGGGCAGGGGTAACCGGAGCTGCGGGCGCGGCTGGACGAGGTGCTGCAGCAATCTTGGGTTCGGGCGGCGGCGCTGCGGGCTTGGCCACCTTGGGCGCAGGCGCGGCTGCAGCATCGGGCTTCTCGTTGGCCTTGACCGGGGATGGACGTGCCTTGAGGCCGAGGCGGTGAGCCTTGCCGATAACCGCATTGCGGCTGACCCCGCCGAGCTCTTCGGCGATCTGGCTGGCGGTCGACCCGCCCTCCCACATCTTGGTCAGCTTCTCGATCCGCTCTTCGGTCCAGCTCATGCCTTCACGTTTCCTTCAAAGCCGAAAGGTCGGCCGTTAAAATCTGCCCGGTCGGCAACCTTGCCAATGGCGAGCCAGCGCGATACCGCGATGGCCATGGCCAATCAACCGCTACCCCGTGACGGGGCGACTACCCGCAACGCCGGAACTTTCACCCCGCCCGGACAACCGGTGTTCCGTGGCTTCAACAGGCTGGGGCTGTGGACCCTCTATATGAAGGAGGTCCGCCGTTTCTTCAAGGTCCAGACCCAGACGATCTGGGCTCCGGCTGTCACGACGCTGCTTTATCTGATGATATTCACGCTGGCACTGGGCGGTGGAGCCAATGGCGGGCGCATGGTGCTGGGCGTCAACTTCGCCAGCTTCGTCGCGCCGGGGCTGATCGCGATGGGCATGATCAACAATGCCTTCGCCAATTCGAGCTTCAGCCTGCTGGGCGGAAAGATCCAGGGAACAATCGTCGACTACCTGATGCCGCCGATTTCGACGGGCGAGCTCATGGCCGCGCTGGTTGGCGCTGCGGTGACGAGAGCCGTGCTTGTCGGCCTTGCCGTGGCCGGTGCGATGATGCTCTGGCCTGGCGTCTCGCTCAAGATCGCGCATCCCTGGGCGGTAGTCTGGTTCGGCCTGATGGGTTCGATCCTCCTGGCGATCGTGGGTGTGCTGACGTCGATCTGGGCGGAGAAGTTCGACCACAACGCGGCCGTCACGAACTTCGTGATCACGCCGCTGTCGATGCTGTCGGGCACGTTCTACGTGATCGACAATCTGGCACCGGCGTTCCAGGCGGTGAGCCGGATGAACCCGATCTTCTACGTGATCTCGGGCTTCCGCTTCGGCTTCCTTGGTCAGAGCGACATCGGCGACACCAACACGGCCGTCCTGCACGGCGCGATCGGACTTGGCGTTCTGAATCTCGCGGCCGGTGCGCTGCTCTATGCGCTGCTGCGCTCGGGCTGGAAGCTGAAGAACTGAGATGCGGTTTTGGGGGCGTTGCCCCCGCCGGTTCAGTGCGAGAGGCTGCGGCGCAGGCGGTAGCGCCCGTTGCGGAAGCCTTCGAACATCTCGTCAAGCGAGGGATGCTCGACCGGGCCTGCTTCGGCATCGGCCTGAAGGTTCTGCTGGCTGACGTAGGCGACGTAGCTGCTCTCGTCGTTCTCGGCGAGGAGGTGATAGAACGGCTGTTCGCGCAAGGGTCGGATGTCTTCGGGGATCGACTCGTACCATTCCTCGCTGTTGGCGAAGACAGGGTCGATGTCGAAAACGACGCCGCGAAAGCCGAACACGCGATGGCGCACGACATCGCCTATAGAAAAACGAGCCGTTGAAACGGGGGGGGCCGAAATGTCGCGTCCGGCCTGAGGCGAATAGAAGCTCGCACGGTCCATGGCTGCCGATATAGGGCTTCGCTGCAGCGCAAACAAGCGCGGAGCGAAGAAAGACGGCGGGTGGCCGGATGGGGACGCGGACAGGGATGCGGCGGGGCATCTTTTCCGCTTGGCAAGCCCGCCACCATGCGCTAACGGCGCGCTTCCTCGACCGGGAACGCCCTTGCGGCACCCTCATTGGCACCATGGAGAGGTGGCAGAGTGGTCGAATGCGCCGCACTCGAAATGCGGTGTACGGGTAACCGTACCGTGGGTTCGAATCCCACCCTCTCCGCCATTTGATAAATAGGGCCCAAATACAAACTCGGTTAGAGGTCTCAGTTTTCTAAAAAATGGCTAATTTCCAATGGTTTCGGCCGATTTTTGGTTGGTTCCAGTCGAGAGCCTGACAACCATTTGATCATTCGAAAAAACGCGAATTCGAATGCCTACCATTGTGATCCTTGCGAACCACAAAATGCACCTTCAGAACGAAACGTCGCAAATCCGCCATTTTTGAGCCCCAAAAAGCTCTCCACTGAATTGTGCTCGGTACGGTTTCTGAGCTGGCTGTCATTGTCGCCAGCCTGCAGCCCAAGTGTGCGCCATTGACGCAGTTTGGCGTCGAACTTAGCCAGCCCCATGACAAAGAGAAAAAGCGCCCTTGATGGGCTGAAGGTAACCGTGACTTATGTCGGCTCTGGCAACAGCGCTGGTAGACAATCCCGAGTTAAAGTCCCGCCGGTAAATGTCGCCGCTCTTCGAGCAAAAACCGGATTATCCCAGTTGGAGTTCGCCCAGAGCATCGGGGTGCCCAAAGGCACTTTACTCAATTGGGAACAGGGCCGCCGTGAACCGACCGGGCTCGCGCAAGTCCTGTTGGCGATCCTCTCAAAGAAGCCCTCGCTGGTGAAGGACCTCTTCGCCAACCGGCATGTCTATCAGCCGCAACCGGATCGGGCTTGGTCTCCCGGAGGTCCTCATCCTGATGATATGACACCGGAGGAACGCATAGCCGAGATTTGCGAGATACTGGGCAATGGGTTGGCAAGGCTCAGCGCCAAAATGGAGCAAGCCGCCGAACAGGTGAATACGTCTCCATCAAGCTGTCCAAACTTGCAGCGCGGCAGGGTAACGAACTTTAAAAACGAGCCAAGAAATCAAGAGATTCATCAACGACCCGTTGCCCAAAACTAGCATCTCTTACGTTCGGCGCGACCAACCGAGAAGGGCGGCCGTTAAAATCGTAGATGCTTCCCGTATGTCGATCATCTGCGCGGAGAATATCCAAAGCAGCTTTGGCTGATTTTTTTGGTGTACTTGTGTCTGGCAGAATTGGAACCAACACCCTTAGCAGTGTAGCCCAAGCCAATCTCGCTACTGCCGGTCCAGATCGTAGCAGCCCAGTCCCTGGCATCATTCCAGGATCGAGATTAACAAAGTCTACGTCTGGAAATCTCCGGGCCAGCTCAACCGTTGACGCCATTGAGAGAAGTTTGCTCGTGGCATAGCGATCCATACCATCCTGAGGCCCGGACCGCCCAAAGATCGATGCGCCGGCCGCTAGTTCGCTAATCGAAGAAAACTTTCCGCCCCTAAAACCGAACGCCCGAGCCATTGGATTGTGTGGATTATGTGTTCCGCTGCCGATGCCCATGACAGTTCCGCCAGACAGATGTGGCAGCATCAAGTGCGATAGATGTAAAGGCCCGAGGTGATTAACGGCGATCGTCTCTTCGATCCCTTCTCGAGTAAATGTGGCCGGCCCAGATATCTGCAGTCCGGCATTATTAATCAAAACGTCGAGTTTTCCTGACCACGCTCGAGAGAATTCCGATATCTCGTCCATCTCGCCCACGTCCAACTGGACAATTTGCGGTGGCCGACGAAATTCAGCAGCCAAGTCCATCATGCTGTCTGGATTGCGGACCGCCAAAATGAGGTCCGCATCCAGTTGACGGTCACAAATGCGTGCGATTTCAAGACCAAGGCCGCGAGATGCTCCCGTTATCAAAATGCGTTTGGAAATCATCGCTCGGGCCTTTCACTGAAGCTGGCGGCAGGACTATCTAGACATTGTAAAGTTTACACTGAATAGATTTCAGAGTATCCCTCGTCAACCTCGTTATGCCCCGATCATCCTATCATCATGGAGAACTGAAGGCCGCCCTGTTGCAGGCGGCGATAAAGCGCCTGGAAACGCAAGGGGCGTCCAGCCTTAGTTTGCGCAGCCTGGCGCGCGATGCCGGTGTCAGTCCAATGGCGCCTTACCATCATTACGGCAATCATGACGGGCTGATCGCAGCAATCGCTGCCGAGGGTTTTATCCGGCTACAGCAGCGCAAAATGGCGGCGTTGGCCTCAGCCTCATCCAATCAAACGGCCGATGAACGCCTTTGTAAAGGCGGTTGTGCCTATGTGAGCTTTGTGCTCGACAACCCCAATTTATATCGCCTCATGGGGAGTGTCCCCGTTGCCTCTAGGTCCAAATACCCCGAGCTGGAAGCAGCTGCGAAAGCGCCTGCGGCCTCTTTAAATGAATTGGTTGAGACGCGGTTCGGAGAAGCACTCTCGATTGAGGCCAAGGCTGAATACGCTCATACAATTTGGGCTCTAGTTCACGGGATCGGCCTGCTCGCAATCGATGGACGACTAACTAGGGCTCAAGCCTTGGTGCTAGCAGACAGGGGCATAAAAGGACTGCTGCAAGGCTGGGACTTAGAGTCAACGAAATCTAGTTGCACCTCGTCAATTTAACCATGGTCGAAATTCTCTTCGTCCAATAGCTCGTGTTTCCTCAAACGCCACAGAGGTAGGGCCAGTGCTGCCCCGCCAGCTAATATCCAGACATCTCCAAATAAATGTCCCATGTGCATTGGGTGCGTGATCGCGTGGGCAAGCATTACAACGCCGTGTGTGATACTTGAAAATACAATGAACCAGAGGAAACTTAAGTGTCGAAGTGGGTCGCGAATGGCACGGAGCGCACTTAATCCGATGGCAAAATAGATGGAAACAATCATCTGATCGTAAATTGGGTTGTACGGTTGCCACCGCCATCCCCCGAACGGATCAAAGAAAACAAGCGCTGGAATGCCGATTATTCCCATAAATGCCCAAGAAGCAACGGCACGACGAAGGATGGCTAGATTCTTCATTGGCTCGATCATAGGTCTACAGCTCGAAGAGTCTATCGCCAAGGCTTTCAGGGAGGGGCAAGGCTGAAAAGCTGCGGAGTCATTCGACATAATGGCCTTTGGCGCTACCGTCCCGATAAGATGGCGATATCGAGATAGGCATGTGATGGTTGGCGCTGGTATTAGAAAATTGGCCAAATCCCAGGAAAACCAAGGGTTCCGATGTGAGAGAACTTCGGATTGGGGTCCCGCATCCTCCGCCAGCCATCCAACGCAACGATAGGGTTCCCGACTGTTCGCCGTGCCGAACGCTGCGTCTATCGTCGATCAATGTGCACTAGCATAATCCCCGCGTTGCGCGCCGATGTGGGCACGCGGCCAGAATCAGCTTTGTCCCGGCCAGCCAGACGGAGAGGAATTCTCCTCAATCGCTCAACCAACCATTTGTAATCTCGCCCTTGTGGCCCTCGGGCATCAAGGCGGCACGCAGGGCTTCCAGCAGTGGCGGCAGCGCCTGGGTGAATGCGTAGGGCGGATTGACGATGAACAGGCCCGCGCCGTTGTAGATGCCGGTTTGATCGCTGTCGTAGAGCCAATGCTCCACACACAGCATCTTCGGGATGCCGAGCTTGCGCAACTGCTCCTTCCACCGCGAATGCGTGGTGCGGTCTTTCAGGGGATACCAGATCACCGTCACGCCATGCGCCCATTTGCGATATGCGGTGGCAAGGGTGGTTGTGATACGCGCGCGTTCGTCCGTCTGCTCGTACGGAGGGTCGACCAGTACCACGCCGCGAGGCGTTCGGGGCGGCACCATGGCCAGCCAGAGCTCGTAGGCGTCGCGCTCGTGCACGGCAGCGGACGTGCCGCGCATCACGCCGCGCAGCCTCTGGACGTCTTTAGGATGTTTCTCATTCAGGATGAGCAAATCCTGAGGGCGCAGAAGCTGCGCCAGTATCTGCGGCGAGCCGGGATAGAACTGGCATTTGCCCCCGACATTCAACGCGTGGACGGCGGTGCGATAGTCGTCAAGCAAGCGGTTCGGGTGGTCCAATGCCCGCAGCACGCCCTGAGTAGCCTCGCCCGTGCGTATGGCATCTTCGCCGCCAAGGTCATAAAGCCCGCAACCGGCGTGTGTGTCGATGAAAGTGAGTGGGCCGGGTTTGTGCTGCAAGGCCTGCACAAGGGCAATCAGCAGGCTGTGCTTGACGACATCGGCGCTATTGCCGGCATGAAAGGAGTGGCGGTAATTCATCGTGCTTCAAGAATCCTGACGATCTGCCTTCATATGAGCTGCTGGGCGGGAAACCCGGGCGCGAGGCGATCGAAGTAGAAAACCCGGTGCTCGCCCGCGATGGTTCGGTTCGTTCCAGAGCGACCGGCTGGCAATAGCGGCAGCAGGACCAATTTTCAAAACGTCGCGATGATGGCCGTGCTGACGTAAGTCGTGTCGGACGTACGCGGGGCATTCGGGGCACTTGTCAGGAACCGGCCTTTGGCCAGCCAGAAGGCGTTGATCTCGCCGCGCAGGAAGGATGGGATGAGCCAATAGCGGGCACGTCCTTCCAGCTGATGTCCGGCAAAGCGGCCGGACTTGCCGGAGGCGTCGCGCACTCCCGTGGAAGCGAAGCTGTCGGTCTTTTCGGCAAGCCACATCGGGCGGTAGGAGACGAAGGCATCAAGCCGCTTGCCCGGCGCCACTTCGGCGCGAACGCCGGGGCTGTCGATGTTGCTGCGACCGATGGCCGCGAGCACGCCGGCAGGACTGAAATCCGCGCGGCGCATGCCGAACAGCGTATCGAACCGGCCATAGGACCGGCCGGGACCATCGCCGCTCGCGCGGTCATACTCGATCGAAAGGCGCAGGCGGGCAGGGCCGGGGAAGGTGTATCCGGCATCGGCGTGGATGAACCAGGCATCGACGTCGAGCGTGCGTGCGCCGGGGCGCGTCGTCTCGCTGATGTCGCCAAACTGCCATGCGCCCTCGATCTCGAAATCGCCCTTTCCCGCCTTTGGTTCGCGGATCAGGCGGGCAGCTATCGTATGCAGGTCCCGGTCGCGCGTGGCGCGCGTCGGGCTGTCACGTTCCTGCAGGCGGACATAGGATGCTTCCGTAGTTGCCCCGAACACCGTCTTCGGCCGCCAGACGAGGCCGCCCCACAGGCGCAGGTCGAAGCTTTCCTTGTCCAGCCCGTACCGGTTGGCCAGAACCGAGGCCTGGTCGTCAGGCTTGCGGATCTGGGGCAGCGTGTAGATCAGCGTGGCACTTGTGCCGTCGCGCGTCTTCAGGTCGGCGCGCAGGCCGGTGTAGCCGTTGGTCGTGTTGCGATAATCATCTGCGGCAATGAGGCGGCGCGAGCCGAGGTTGAGGACGAAGCGCCCGGCTTCGAGCGTGACCTTGGTGCCCTTTGATGGAGCCAGATCGACGGCGACATAACCCTGGACGAATTCAAGCGTGTTGACGTCATTGGCGCTGACCGAGCTGCCGGGCCTGCCGAGCCATGCACGGCTGTCGAACATTTCAGCCCCGATCCGCAGGTGTGGTGCGGCCTTGTACTCCACCGCTATGGTCGAGCGCAGCGCGATCTGCCGGTCAGTTGGCGGAAGGTTCACGCGTGCCTGCCCCGTCAGGGTCTCGTAGCGCAGGCGGACCGAACCGGTGACCGTCACGTTTTCCGGATTGCCGAGCAGCGACTGGAGGCGCGGCGCTTCGGCGCGGGCCTGGGCCGAGAAGGCGAGGAGAACGGGAAGCGCGAACGGCACTGCGCGGGAAAAAGGCTTCAAGGCATGCTCCATCACGGCCTTGCGACCGTGCAATGAAGCAACGCTTGGGCGCACGCTGCGCTTGACCGGGAGGTTGCACGGCCCCGGTGATCCGGGCTGATGCAATATTGCTGAACCGAAAACAAGCATGTCCAGCCGCCCATAGCGGCAATTCCCGCAACCCTTTGCGACATTATGGAACAAGGATGTGGCGAAGCGTTCGTTCTCCGGCCATCTCTCCGTTCCTAACGCGCGTGGCGCAGCTTGGCTAAGCGCTCAAACTGCGGGGCCTGAGGGGGCGGGATGCAGGGAAAACGAGGCACTTACCGGAGCAACGACAGTCTGGGGCTCGTCCTCGCGTCGATGGTGGTCAGTGCTGCCCTTTCTGGAGAGGCCCGGGCTCAGCGCGTCGACGACAACGTCATCACCAACGCAAACGACGCGTTCGGCCAGTCGGTCGGGAACGAGCGGGTGGGGCTCTACGGTACCGACGACGTGCGCGGCTTCAACCCGGTCGATGCCGGCAATGCGCGGATCGAGGGGCTCTACTTCGCCCCGGTCGACCGCCTGCCCAACCGCCTGACGCGCGGCAGCCGCGTACGCGTCGGCATTGCCGCGCAGGGCTACCCGTTCCCCGCGCCGACCGGCATCGTCGACTTCGAGCTTTCGGCTTCGGGCGATGCGGACCAGTTCACCGTTGGGCTGGAACGGGCGCAGTTCGGCTCGTTGCTGGGCAGCGTGGATGCCAATTTCGCCTTGGCCGGTGACCTGCGCGCCTACCTTGGCGGGACTGTCCGGCGGCAGAACCGCCACGAGGGTGGCAACTTCAAGTCGTGGATCGCATCGGGCGGGCTGGCATGGAAGCCCTATCAGGGTGCGAGTGTGATCGCCTTCTGGGGCCGCACCCGCACTTATGACGACGAAGCGGCGCCCGCGCTGTTCCCCGGCGGAGACTACCTGCCGCCGCAGATCAAGCGCCGCGAGATGATCGGCCAGAGCTGGAGCGACCGCGACAACGCCCATGAGATATACGGCGCGCTGGCCAAGCTCCCGGTGGGCGATTGGCGCATCGAAGCCGGGCTGTTCCGCGCCGAGCGGCGCGTCGATGCGAATTTCACCGACATCTTCGCCAACCTGCGGCCCGATGGTGCCGTTGCCAACCGGGTCATGGTCGTCGATGGCAACAACCGCGATCTGACGGTTTCGGGCGAGGCGCGGGTGGTGCGCACCTTCGCCGACGGACCGCTGGCCCACCGGCTGACCTTCAGCTTTCGCGGGCGGACCGGCGACCGCCGGTTTGGCGGGGTACAGCGCATTTCGCTCGGCCCCAGCAGCCTGAACTTCGCTGACGAGCGGCCGAAGCCGGCGATTGCGCTCGGCGTGGATGACACAGACGATTCCTCGCAAGGCACGCTGGGTCTGTCCTATTCGCTGACGCAGCCCGGCCGCTTCCTGGTTGACGCGGCGATTGCCGGATCGCGCTACAGCAAGACGATCCGCTTCGTCAGCGCGGGGCTGATCACCTCCAACCGCGACCGGCCCGTTACCGGCAGTCTGACCGCAAGCTATACGATCAGTCCGTCACTGTCGCTTTATGGCGGGCATGTACGCGGATTCGAGGAAGTGTCCGTCGCGCCGCAGAATGCCACCAATCGCGGCGCGGTGCCGCCGGCAATCCGCACCCGCCAGACCGACCTTGGCTTGCGCTATGCCGTCACGAAGAACCTCAGCCTCGTGGCAGGCGTGTTCGAGATCAGCAAGCCCTACTACAATCTCGACGATCAGCTGCTCTATCGTGATCTGGGCTCGTCTTCGAACCGAGGCGTGGAGATGTCGTTGACCGGAACGCTGCGCCCCGGTCTTTCGGTGGTGCTGGGCAATGTCCTGATCGATTCGCGCATCAGCGGCGAACTGGTGAACGAGGGCCGGATCGGTGCGCGCCCGGTCGGCACGATCCGCCGCCGCTCGATCGCCAACGTCGACTGGCGGTTCAACGAGGGCAGGAGCCCGCTGTCCTTCGATCTTGCCTTCGAAAGCCTCTCGGCGCGCGTCGGCAATCCTTCCAACAGCCTCTACGCCCCACCGCGAGAGATGCTCGATCTGGGGATGCGCTATCGCTTCTCGGTCGGGTCGACCCGCGGCCTGCTGCGGTTGCAGCTGGCCAACGTGTTCGACGACTATGGCTGGCAGGTCTCGTCGAACGGTGCATTCCTCTATTCGGCGGGCCGACGCCTGCTTGCGGAATTGCGTTTCGATTTATGACACCGGAACAGGAGGGGGTGCTTCCTCGAGAGCCGGGGCGAAAGCCCAGTGGCAGGACACGCAGCGTGCGTTGATCGCCTCCCCGGCTGCAGTAAGGCCAGCAAGATCCTTGCGCTCGGCGGCCTGCGCACTTGCTGTAGCGGCAGCTTCCAGATCGCCCGCAAGCTTGTCCCAGCGCGGGTCTTCCTGTCGGTAGGGCGCGCCGCGCAGCACGACGGCAAGCTGACGCAGCGTCAGTGCATCACTTTCCGCATCTTCCCACTCCTCGTCCGTCTTGGGCGCACCTGAATGCTCACCGGTCTCATCAATCGTGACGGCAGTCCACCCCCACAGCTGATAGGCGTTGCGCTGCATCACATGGCCCATCAGCTCGGGCAACGGCATTGGTTCGGGAGCAGCGCCTTGCGCGCGCAGAGCGGTCGATGCGATGGCGCCGCTCGCAAGGCTGGCTGCCAGGAGAAGAATGGTACGGTGTTTCACAGGTGTCCTCATGTGCGGAGCCAAATGCATCTCCGCACGCCCCTGGGCAGGCCTTACTGCTATGGGCAGCGGTAACTAAGGCACGGTTTCTCATATGCTCATGCCTTGCTGTTGCAAGCTGTAGCCAAGCAGGATTTGTGCTTTCGATAGAACATTTTGTCGGTTCAAACTGGTGCCAGACAAGGTGAAATACACGCCCCCGCTTGTGAATCGCGGAAATCTCTACTAAAGAGGTAGAGACGGCTGCTACCCTGCGCAGGATGCTTCGCCAAAGCGAGCGAGGGGAACGCGCATCATGCCGATTTCACACGATACCCGCGTCTCGTCTCATGCCGGTCGGCCAAGTGTCGGGCAGCGGAGGCGGACATGAACTTCCAGCAACTGCGCTATATTCGCGCGGCGGTGAAGAACGACCTCAACCTGACCAAGGTTGCGAACGAGTTGTTCACCTCGCAATCGGGCGTGAGCAAGCAGATCCGCGAACTGGAGCAGGAACTGCGCGTCGACATCTTCGTGCGCCGGGGCAAGCGGCTGGTTGGCCTTACCCCCGCCGGGGAGAACGCCGCCCGCGTGATCGACCGGTTGCTGCAGGAGGCGGACAACCTCAAGCGCCTGTCGGACCAGTTCGCGCAGGCCGACAAGGGCCGCCTGATCATTGCAGCCACGCACAATCAGGCCAACTACGTCCTGCCGCGCCTGCTGCTGCAGTTCGGGCAACTTTTCCCGAAAGTGGAGGTCGAACTGCTGCAGGGCAGTCCGAGTTTTGTGGTCGATGCGCTGGTGCGCGGCGAGGCGGACATCGGCGTGGCGACCGAGGCGGTGGACGGCAATCCCCATCTGGAGACGCATCCCTGCTTCACCTGGCGGCACGTGGCGATCGCGCCGAAGGGACACCCCTTGCTGGCATTGGAAGCCCCCACGCTGGCAGACATCGCGCGCTATCCGATCATCACCTACAATGCGGAGTTCTCCGGCGGTTCGCGGGTGCTAGAGGCTTTCGAGCAAGCCGGAGTTGAAGTCGACCTGCGCCTGCGGGCCATGGATGCGGATGTGATCAAGACTTATGTCCGCCTCGGCGCGGGCGTCGGCATCGTTGCGCAGATGGCGGTTGAGGGCGGAACTGACGGCGAGTTGCGGGTGGTTACCGGCTCCGATGAGCTCTTTGGCACAGGCACGACCAAGATCGCGCTGCAGAAGGGCACCTTGCTGCGCAACTATGCCTACCAGTTCGTCGCGATGCTCGCCCCGCATCTCGATGCCGATGTGTTGAGCGGCAAGAAGCGCGCATCAGGACTTTCGCAGGTGCCCGAAATTGCGCCATTTACCGATCGTCACGATCTTCACGTGCCCGGAGGGGCGGGGGCGGCTCCATTCGCCATTCCCGCATCTGCCGTGCCGCAACTGCACCACTGACTGGACGATTGATGAAAGATCTGACGATGAAGGATCTGACCGTGAACGGTGTTGGACGCCGCGATTTCCTCACCGCAACCGGTCTTGCGCTCGCTGCTGTTCCAGCCGCGGGCCTCGCGCGGTCGGTAGAACTGCCCTTCGGCAATGGCGCGCGCCCGCTCGTGCGCTTTCCGCAGAAGCGCGAGATGATCCTGCTTACGACGCGCCCGCCGCAGCTGGAAACGCCGTTCGAGGTGTTCAACCAGGGGCTGATCACGCCGAACGACGCCTTTTTCGTGCGCTATCACATCTCGGGCTTGCCCGACGTGATCGACCCGGCGACGTTCCGTCTGAAAATCGGTGGCCACGTCGGCAAGCCGCTCGAACTCTCCCTCGCCAGCCTGAAGCGCGATTTCCCGGTGCAGGAAATCGTCGCGGTAAACCAGTGCTCGGGCAACAGCCGTGGCTTTGTCGAGCCGCGCGTTGGTGGCGGGCAACTTGGCAACGGTGCGATGGGCAATGCGCGCTGGCGCGGGGTGTCGCTCAAGGCCCTGCTCGACAAGGCAGACGTGCGCGAAGGCGCGCGGCAGGTTACGTTCAATGGCCTCGACAATCCGCCGCTCGACGGCATCCCCGATTTCGTCAAGGCGCTCGACCTCGATCATGCCCGCGATGGCGAAGTGATGGTGGCGTTCCAGATGAACGGGCAGGACTTGCCGTTCCTCAACGGCTATCCGCTGCGCCTGATCGTGCCGGGGCATTACGGCACCTACTGGGTCAAGCATCTGAACGAGATCAACGTGGTCGATGCCCAGTTCGACGGTTACTGGATGAAGACCGCCTATCGCGTGCCCGACAACGACTGCAATTGCCTGATCCCCGGCCAGAAGCCGGACAAGACCAGGCCGATCGGCCGGTTCAACGTGCGCTCGTTCGTGACCAGCCATGCCGATGGCGCAAAGGTCGCGGCAGGGCGGACGGTCGAGCTTCGTGGCATTGCCTTTGCGGGCGGATCGAACATCGCGCGTGTGCTGGTTTCGGCCGATGGTGGGCAGACCTGGCAGGAAGCGCGGCTGGGCGAGGATCTCGGGCGCTATTCGTTCCGCGAATGGCGGCTGGGCCTTGTCCTGCAGAAGGGCGCGCACGCGATCAGGGTCCGCGCGCAGACAGTGGATGGCGAGACGCAGCCGCTCGAACAGCGCTGGCAGCCTGCGGGCTACATGCGCAACGTGGTGGAAACGTTGAAGCTGGAGGCCGCATGATGCGCCGCGCACCGATTATTCTCGTGGGCGCTGCGGCGCTGCTGTCCACGGCAATTGCCGCAAAGCCGGTGACGTTCTCAGCTCCGGCAGAGAGCACCCCGGCAGAACTGGCCGATGCTGAAGGCGAGGTGGTGGTCAACGCCTGTTCGACCTGTCACTCGCTCGAATACATCGTGACCCAGCCTCGCGGGAAGGGCGCTCAGTTCTGGAAGGACTCGGTGGTCAAGATGATCAACGTCTACAAGGCCCCGGTCGAGCCTGCTGAGGCCGACGCGGTGGCGGCGGTGCTGGCGAAGAAGTTCGGCTGAGCCAAAAGCTAAACGCAAAAGGGGCGGGGCGCATATCGCACCCCGCCCCTTTTCATGCTGGTCGGGCGATCAGCGGTCGATAACCGCCTCGTCCGAAGGCACGCCAACCGCGCCGCCGCCGAACGGACCGTTGTTCTCGGCGCAGATGCGTTCGTAGTGCTCGTATTGCAGCGGCTTGCCCGGGGCGTTGACCGGCTTGACGTCGAAGTGCCAGCCATCGGGCTTGTCCGCCACCGTGTAGCGTCGCGCCGGGATCGTGGCTGTCCAAGGCTGCGAGTAGACCGTGGGATCGGTGAAGGTCGCCACGTAGTTGAAGCGCTTGCCATCGGCATCGAACACGAAGCGTTCGGCCACGGTCGCGTTCTCGCTCATGAAATCGCCATAGCGGCCGAACAGCGCCTTGCCGTTGTTGTTGCGCGTGTCGACGACCAGCGTGTTGCCTTCCCAGTGGCCGCGCGAATCCCCGTTCCACAGCTTGATCTCGGGCGAGAGATGCGGCGATCCGTCAAGCCGGATGATCCGCGTGCCGGAATCGAACAGGAACACGACGTATCCGGGATACTGCCGCACTTCATAGCCATGCCACATGAACGACTTGGGCACGCCCGCAGGGGCGCAGCGCGCCAGCGGTTCGATGTAGCGGGGCTTGATCGGGTTGGGGAAGTTCTTGGCAAAGTCCTCCTGCAGCGCACGGGCGGCGGGGAGGTAGGGGATCTGCCCGTCCCCCGGATCGGACACACGGCTCGGCGCGCGCTGGTCACGCGGGAGCTTGGCCGCTGCCGAAGGTTCGCCCGGAGGCCCGGCCTGCGGATCGGTGAAGTTGCTGTGGTTCGAGATCGTGTTCGACCAGAACCCGCTGACATCGGGCTGCCCATCGGCCAGCCGCGCGCCAGTCCACTCTGCCGAGACGATGGTAGGCACTTCCTTCTGCCAGCGGATTCCCGGAGCAGTCGGTTGTGGGGCGGGGGTAGCTTCCTGAGCCGAAGCCACGGGCGCGACCCCGGCGAGCAGCAGCGCTGCGGCGGCGCAAACGGTCTTGCGGTTCATCACTTGCCGTCCTTGTGCGGATAGAACTGCTCGTATTCGAGCGCGTAGCAGTAGTCCTCGATCAGCTGGAAACCCTTGTCGCGGCGGCGATGGAGGAGGACATTGATCGTCCATGGCTTCGTGTAGATGCCCGGCTCGTCGAGCGTGGCGCTGTAGGAAATCGTGTTGGGATCGACGAAAGTCCAGCGCTCCACCACGTGCAGGTCCGGCCCGTGGAAGTTGCCCGCACGGTCGAGCCAGGTCTCCTCGTTGAAGTCCGCCACGTCGACGACGAGCGTATCGCCTTCCCAGTGGCCCCGGCTGTCGCCCAGCCAGAATTCCTGATGCTTCTCCTCCGGATGGTCCGAACCATCTGTGCGGATGGTGCGCACCTGGTTGCCGAACTGGTGGACCAGCGTCAGGTCCTGCGCGCGCTGGAACACCTGGAACGGCGCCGGGTAATAGACCCCGCGCGGCACGCCCAGCACCCAGCACTTTAGGCGCGGATCGTCCTTGGCGCGGGCGGCGAAGTTGGCCTTGCGCCGTTCGAGCGCCTCGGGCGTGTAGGGGATCTTCCCCCCTTCGACCACACCCGGCCCCGGCGGCGCGTCGCGACGGCCGGCATGGGGTTCGAGATCGTAATCGGCCTCGCCCAGTACCTGCCAGATGCCGGAGAAATCGGGCTTGCCATCGGCCTGACGCGGGATCGCGGGCGCGGCAGGGGCGGCGGCCACTGCCGGTTTGGCAGGTGCCGCCCCGGCAAGCGCAGGCATAGAAAGTGCGGTCGATGCCGCCAGCAGGATCGCTGCCTTACGGATCATCTCACTTCCCCACGGGCGGCGGCGGCGCGTCCGGCGCACTGCCGGTCTGCACCTTGCGGCCACCGGGCAGGACCACGGTGGTGGCATAGCCGAACGGCCCGCCATTCTTGGCCTTGTACCCGGCCAGGCGGATCGGCACGCCGGCATGGACATTGTCGCGCGTGATGTTGCTGGCGCGCAGCGAGGTCGGCGTGCCGAACTCGAAGCCCCAGTTGGTCACCGACCCGTCCTTGTTCTTGACGTCAAGGTAGATCCAGCTGTGCGGATTGACGAAGCGCACCTTGGTCACCACGCCATCGATCACCAGCGGCTTGCTGGAATCGAACTCGGCGGCGAACGCGTGGTGGGCAAGGCTGGCGGCTGGCAGGGCAACCAGCTCTGCCAGCGCCGCAGCCCCTGCGATCAGAAGCGACTTGCGGTTCATCTCTCTGGCCTCCTTCAGTATTTCACGCGCAGCAGCGCGCCCACGTAGCGGCGGGGGCCGATACCGTCGTAGCCGACCGGGGCGGTGTTGCTGAAATCGTTGACGCTGGTGGTGTACTGCGTGTCGAACAGGTTCTTGGCGACGATGCTGAACTCGGTCTCGACCCCGTTCAGCTCCTTCGACACGCCGATCCCGGCGTCGGTCAGATGGTAGCCCTTCTGGAAGCCATAGGGCGAAAGCAGCTGCTCCAGATTGTGCGACGAACGCCAGGTGTCGTTGGCGAACAGGCGCAGGGTGAAGCCGCTGTCACCGATCGGCTGGTCATAGTTGAAGCCGAGGATCACGTTCCACTTCGGCGCGCCGACGACCTGCTTGCCGGTGTTGTTGCAGACCGGAATCGAGGACGGCACGTTGCGCGGGCAGGTTGCCGTCGACCAGTCGGTATAGACTGCGTCGTTGTAGGCCCCGCCGAAGTTGAACGAGAGCGCATCGCTGACCCGCAGGTGCCCGTCCACTTCCACGCCGCGCGCGCGCAGGCCCGGGATGTTGCCAAGCCGCGAGCTGAAGCCGCTGGGCGAGGCCGCATCGGCAAAGCTCGTGACGTTCTGATAATCGCGAACCTTCGTGTGATAGAGGTTCACGTTGAGCTGCAACGCTTTGTCGAAGAATGCACCCTTCACACCCAGTTCGAAGTCCGTGGTGCGCTCGGGCAGGATGTTTGCGCGGGTTCCGTCGTTAAGGAACGCCACCGCGCCCGACTTGCCGCCACCGCTGGCCGAGGCATAGAGCAGCACGTCGTCCGCCAGCTTGTAGTTCGGGTTGATCAGCCACGAGACCGAGCCATCGCGGATCGGCGTGCCGAGCAGGTCGGTGTATGCGGCACCAAGCTGAGTGTTGCGGATAGCGTCCGCCGTGGCGTTGCCCGTCGAAACCAGGGCACGGCCATCGACGAAAGTCGCGCCGCGCGTGGTGATGCTTTCCTTCTGTTCCCAGGTGTAGCGCAGGCCGCCGGTCACGGTCAGCCGGTCGGTCAGCTTCCAGTCGACCTGTCCGAACACGGCCTGGCTCTTGGATACAGGGTTCTGGTAGGTCGTCGAAAACACGTTTTCGAGCGACGCGCGCAGGAAGGGCAGGTTCGCCGCCGTGTTCAGCGTGTTGTACTGGCCGTTCGTTGCATAGAACGCACCGGCATCCCGGCCAAACAGGTTGCGGCTGGTTGTGTCGGTATCGATCTTGAACAGGTAAAGCCCGGCCTGGAAATGCAGGGCGTCGGTGAGGTTGCCGCTGAAGCGCAGTTCCTGCGAGAGTTGCTCGGTGTCGACCAGCGTGCCGCCGCGCGCGATGGCAAAGCGGGTCTGCTCGCTGTCGTTCTTGGCATCGAAGTGCAGCTTGCGCCATGCCGAGATCGACTTGATCTGGATGGGGCCGACATCCCAGTCAGCTACCAGCGAAACGCCGCTGTTGCGGGTGATCAGCGGTTCGGCCTGATCCATGTCGATTGTCGTCAGAGAACCGATTATCGGGGTATAGCCGCCGAAGTAGCTGCGGGCGAGGCGGGTCGTGTAGGTCGTGCCGCGCACCGAACCATCGTCGAGCGTCCTGGGATCGATGGTGAAGGGCTTGGTGTTCGAGTTCTCGTTGGTTTCGGCGCTGTCGGCGTTGATCTTCACCGAGAAATTGTCGGCCGGCTTGAACAGCAGCTGCACGCGCCCGCCCCAGCGGTTGCGCTCATGCCAGCGCCCGCCGCGCGCAGGATTGACGTTGAGGATGTCGCCATCCTGCTTGTCGAGGAAGAACGAGGCGCGGAACGCTAGCACGTCCTCGATGATGCCGGCGGAGTAGGAACCGCGCGCCTTGAAGGCCTTGCGGGTGAAGCCCTTCTCCAGCTCCAGCGTGCCTTCGGGATCGAAGCTCGGCGCCTTGCTGGTGTACTTGATCACGCCGAGCGAGGTGTTCTTGCCAAGCAGAGTGCCCTGTGGCCCGCGGATGATTTCCACCTGCTGCAGGTCGGTAAAGTCCTGATAGGTCATGCCGACATGGCCGAGGAACACGTCGTCGACGATGGTGCCGACCGCGGCTTCCATGTTGTCGTTGCCGCTGGTCTTGCCGATGCCGCGCAGCGACACGCCGGTGCGGCGCGCGTTCGGTGTCGTCGCGGTCAGGCCCGGCGCACGCTGGGTCAGATCGGCGATGGTGAATACGCGCTGCTGGGCGATGGTCTCGCCGCTGAGCACGGTGATCGGGATCGGCACATCGTTGATGTCCTCCTCCCGGTTGCGGGCGGTGACGACGATGCCACCGGCATCGTCAAAGGCAGCAGCGTCCGCCGCGTCGACGGCAGCAGCGGGTGCTTCCTGCGCATAGGCGGTGGAAGCGGTCGAAAGGAGCAGCGCAGCAGTGAAGGCCTGCGCGCGCGTGGAGAGGATGCGCATGTGTGGGATTCCCTGAGATCGTTCTGTTCTGATTACTTGCCGGGGCGGTCGACGCCCTTGGTCAGCGTGGCGATGCGGTAGGCCGAACCACGGCCCACGGCGTAGAGGTGGGCGTGCTCCTTGCCGCCGAAGGCAAGGTTCTGCGGCTGCTTGGGCAGCTTGATCACGCCAAGCGGCTGGCCTTCGGCCGAGAACACCTCGATGCCGAGCGTGCTGGTCACGAAGACCCGGCCGTCCTTGTCGACGACAATGCCATCAGCCCCGCTGGTCGGGCCGGTCGTTGTGGTCTTGAATCCTGCAAGCTTGGCGAAATCGCGGCGCCCGGTCAGGCTGCCGTCGACGTTGACCGTCCAGGCAAGGACGTATTCGCCCTGCGTGTTGGCAACATAGACGGTCTTTTCGTCCTGGCTGAGCGCCACTCCGTTGGGGCGGCGGATATCGTCGGCGACGAGGTGAACCTTGCCCTTCCTGTCGAGCCAGTAGAACCCGGTCTTGGGCGGCGTGGCAGGAGCAGCCGCGCCGGGAGCGGGGTTTGCGCCGGGATCGGAGAAGTAGATGTTGCCGTTGCGAGCGAGCGCAAAGTCGTTCGGGCGGCCGAGCGGCTTGCCGTCAAACTTGCTCGCCAGCACCTTGGGCGTCGGCTGCAGCACGGCAATGCCCGAAGGCGCGGTCTGGACGGCGAGCAGTTCGCCCTTGGCCGAGAGCGCCAGCGCGTTGGCACCGCCGGTCTTCTCGAGGTAGGTCGAAACCGAGCCGTCGACGCCAAGCTTCACGATGCGGTCGGCGCGGTTTTCAGTGAACAGGATCGAACCATCGGCCAGCGCGATCGGCCCTTCGGTGCCCTCGAAACCTTCGCGGACCACTTCGACGCGGGTTCCGGCAGCGACCACGCCTGCAATCTCGGGCGTCACGATCTTCTGGCCGTAGAGGAAGCCACCTTCGGCAGCATAGTCCTCGACACCGACGGCACCAACCACGTTGAAGCCCTTGGCTGCGAGCAGGCCTGCTGCCTTCTGCGCGCGCCCGGCGTGGTTGGAGACCGTCACGATCTGGCGGTCACGCGGAATGTAGGAAAGGAAGCGATCGAGTTCGCTGATCTGGATGTTGAGGAACACCGGCAGCCCGCCGAGCTGGCTGATTTCGTCGGCGCGGCGCACGTCGATGAACACCACCTTGTCGGGTGTCGCCAGCAAGGCGTCGATCTTCGCCTTGTCGAGCTTGGGTGCAGCAGGGGCTTGCGCTGCGGGTGCGGCGGCCTGGGCGAGTGCGGGCTGCGTCGGCGCCATGGCTACGAGCGAAGCGCCGAGCGCGAGAAGCGTGACCGTGCCATGCTTGCGCGCAGCCTTGAAGTTTTCGATCGGCATTGTGACCCCCATCTGGAAATGAATTCGATGGGTGGCGCTTAATCATTCAACACATAGGCAAAAACAAACGAATCGGAATATGCTTATGCATCCAAAACTTCACTTTTCCGGAACGCAGAAAAGCCTCCTCTTCAAGTATATCTGAAGAATAGGCTCTATATTCTGCAATGATTTTTCTATCAGCTGAAGCCGATCCACCGCCCTGCTGCTGCCACCGTGATCCATGCCAGCGACGAGGACAGCGCCGCAACCTGGATTCGGCCAAGAACTGGTGCCGTGTTGCTCCGGTTCTCGAACCAGCCTGCCGCAATCGCCGCGCCCAGCGCGAGCACTACGGCAACGAGTCCCGGCAGCGCGCTGCCTTCAGGTGCAAACTCCAGCGATAGCAGCACCGCCAGTACCACCACGCCGCCCAGTGCTGCCAGATAGGCAACACGGTAACGGGCAAGGCTGGCGGCGAACAGCAAGAAGCCAGCGAAGGCCACGATCAGCGAGCCTGAGGAAAGTTCGCTCGTTGCGGTGAACAGCACCAGCGCGACCAGCCACAGCGTGCCCGCGGCAATAGCAAGGCCGAGCGGCTGCGGGCCGTCGGTGCCTGCATTCTCGCGCACCTGCCGCGAAACAGCGATGCTCAGCAGGATCGCGGCGACCAGCGCGATCATCTTCACGAAGAACGCGCCGCTTGGCAGCAGGGTGACGATCGTCGCCACGCCCATGTAGATGCCGGTGGCGATCGTGCCGACAATGCCGATGCGCAGCCACGGGCGGGTGGCAGCCTCGACCGTGGATGCAGGGACGTCCTTGAGGATTGCCCCGAGCAGGCGCAGGTTGAGCAGCAGCACCGCGCCGCCGAGAATGACCATAGACAGGAGGTGGGCGGTCTCGACGATGGCGAAAAGCCAGGTCGTCTGGTTCAGGTCCTTGATCCACCCGATCTGGGCAAAGCTGTCGAGCGGGGCCTGCAAAGGGGGCAGGGCATCGCGGAAGTTGACGCTCATTGTGCGATCTCCTCGTCAATCTTTTCAAGCGTCTGGTCATAGACCTCGCACTGCGCCACCGCGCCGACCAGCGGGCCGGGGTTCATGCACTTGGTCCAGTCGTAGGCCATGTAGCGGCCGGCGAAGATCACCACGAACCACAGCGCGATCGAGGTTGCCCCGGATACGCGCACCGGGCGCGGCGGCACCGGCGCTTCGTCCCATTGCGGGCGGTTGGCCTGGACGCGGTAATGAAACCAGAAGATGTTGATGGCCGCCACCACGAGGAAGCCGAGCTTCAGGCGGAAGGCAAAATTGTGCCAGTACTCCAGCGGATTGGAGAAGAACAGCAGGCTCCCCGTGACCAGCAGCACGGCAAATCCGCACACCGTCCAAGGCAACACCTGGTCGGCCACGCGCGATACCGGCACGTTGCGGAAGGCAACCCCAAGCAGCCGCAGGTCGACGAACAGGATCGTGCCGGCAAACAGCATCAGCGTGAGCACGTGCGTGCCCTCAAGCAGCATCCACAGCCGCTCGGACGACAGCAGTTGCGCGCTCCACGAGGTATCGGGAACGATCTTGCCGGTTGCGTCGAGTGTTGCGCCGAGCCGGTATTGCAGCTCTGCCAGCCAGTGCGAAATCATCGGTTTCCTCGTTCCATCCATCCGCTGCCGCAACCGCTGCTGAAGGGCGCACGCAAGCGTGCTGCAGCGGGTGGCAACGAGGCGAGGGTTACTGCGCTAGGGGGCCTGCCGGAACGATGCTTTGCTCATAACCTTGACACCGTCAGTGCTAACGGGCCGCTTGCCGTCTGGCTTCAAGAGCGATGCCCGCAAGGTTCTGTTCGCGCTTGATCCAGCGAATTCTGCGCGGGCGGCACTGCGCGGTGAGCGCAAGCAGGGCCTGCGTCCGGTCGCTTGTCGCCACACCGCTCGACAGCGCGGCATTGGCTTCGCGTACCGCTTCCAGCGAGTCACCCAGCAGATCGAAGTCCTGCAGTCCCAGATTGCGGGCGAGGTACAGGGCGCAGAGCAGGGCCTGCCATTCCGCCGAAGTGTTGGTCCCGCTGCCAAGGTCGTCGAAGTAGTGTCGGTCCCCGCGGATCACCACTGCGGCCTCGATCAGGCCGGGGTTGGGCCGACAGCCACCATCGAAGAATATCTTGAGCCCGCGCATCGCGCCAGACTAGCCGGTACTGCAAACGGGACGCAATCCTGCCGCATCGAACGGGGCTGAAACCTCCTGCTGCCAAGAACGTTTGCGCAATCAGAACGTGGGGTAAGCACCTGCGAGGAGGGCAATGCCATGAATGCACCGCGAGAGAGCAAGATCGCCATCGGGAGCCATGTGCTCCATCCCGAAACCCTGATGCTAAACTACGGCTACGACCCCTTGCTGTCCGAGGGTGCGGTCAAGCCGCCGGTGTTCCTGACTTCGACCTTCGTCTTCCCCACGGCCGAGGAAGGCCGTGACTTCTTCGATTATGTCGCCGGCCGCAAGGAGCCGCCGCCGGGGCAGGGCCGGGGTCTTGTCTATTCGCGCTTCAACCATCCCAACAGCGAGATCGTCGAGGATCGTCTGGCGGTTTACGAAGGCGCCGAGGCCGGCGTCGTCTTCTCGTCAGGCATGTCCGCCATCACCACCACGCTGCTCGCTTTCGTCCGGCCGGGCGAAGTAATCCTCCATTCGCAGCCGCTCTATGGCGGGACCGAGACGCTGCTGGCCCGCACTTTCGCCAATCTCGGCATCGGCGCCGAAGGCTTTGCCGACGGTCTCGACGAGGACGCGGTCATGGCCTCGGCGCCGCGGGCGATGGCGCGTGGGCCGGTGGGCATCGTGCTGATCGAGACGCCGGCCAATCCGACCAATGCGCTGGTCGACATCGCGATGCTGCGGCGGGTCTGCGAGGCTATCGGCCTTGAGCAGGAACGGCGGCCGCTGCTGGTCGTCGACAATACCCTGCTCGGCCCGGTCTATCAGCAGTCGCTGCGCCATGGTGCTGATATTTCAGTCTATTCCCTCACCAAATACGTCGGCGGTCATTCGGATCTGGTCGCCGGCGCTGCGCTCGGATCGGCGGCTCTGATGCGCGACGTGCGCCTGCTGCGCAGCGCCATCGGCACGCAGCTTGATGCGCATAGTTGCTGGATGCTTGGCCGATCGCTCGAGACCTTGGGTCTGCGGATGGAGCGCGCCAATGCCAACGCGGTCGCTGCGGCGCATTTTCTGGTGCAGCATTCGGGGGTAAAAAGCGTGGCTTCTCCGTTGTTTGCGCCTGAGGGATCGGTCGAGGCCGAGGTCTTTGCACGGCAGTGCGGGGGTGCCGGGTCGACGTTTTCGTTCGATATCGCCGGCGGGCAACCGGCAGCGTTCAAGTTTCTGAATGCGTTGCAGATTTTCAAGCTGGCCGTCAGCCTGGGCGGGACGGAATCGCTGGCGAGCCATCCTGCAACGACGACGCATTCGGGTGTCCCGCAGGACGTGCGCGAGCGCTTCGGCGTGCGCGATGCGACAGTGCGTCTTTCGATCGGGATCGAGCATCGCGATGATATCATTGCGGATTTGCGCCAGGCTCTGGAGGTGGCAGCCGGCTAGCAGCGATTTCCAACTCTACCCCAACTCTACCCCAACTCTCGCGAACTCTCGGGCAACTCTGCGAGGCAAAGGGGGAACCCGGGCAGGCAGACGGGGGGCAAACGGCAATTGACGACATAGCTGCGCCGCCTTCACTTGCCTGTCCCTAAGTTCATATGGCCAGTGCCCCGACAAAGGTGTTTCATGGGAGCATAAGGACACTGCAAACCGCAGGCCTGTTTCCCCTTTGACGGGATGCCCCTTCCATGATGAGCGACCGTAAAGCCGCGCTGGCTGCGCTTGGCCAGTCCAGTGCCCTTACCATCGAGACGGTGCAGTCGGTCCGACATTGGAACGAGCACCTGTTCAGCTTTTCGATCACCCGCCCGGCGTCTTTCCGCTTTCGTTCGGGCGAGTTCGTGATGGTTGGCCTGCCGCTTGAGGGCAGGCCCTTGCTGCGCGCCTATTCAATCGCCAGCCCGGCGTGGGCGGAGGAGCTTGAGTTCCTTTCGATCAAGGTGCCGGACGGTCCGCTGACATCGCACTTGCAGCATGTCGAGGTGGGCGATCCGATCCTGCTGGGGCGCAAGCCGACGGGGACGCTGGTGGCCGATGCCCTGACGCCGGGGCGGCGGCTATTCCTGTTTGCCACAGGGACCGGCCTTGCGCCGTTCCTGTCACTGATCCGCGATCCTGATATCTACGAGCGTTTCTCGCAAGTTGTCGTGGTCCATTGCGTGCGGCAGGTCTCGGACCTTGCCTTCCGTGAAGAGCTTGAAGGACATCTGGCGGGCGATCCGCTGGTGCAGGATCAGGCGCTGCTGCAGTTGATCTACGTGCCGACGGTGACCCGCGAGGCGTTCCACACGATGGGCAGGATCAACGATCTGGTCGAGAACGGCCGCCTGTTCGAAGGCCTCGAAGGCCCTGCCGCGCTCGACCCGGAGACCGACCGCGTGATGCTGTGCGGCAGCATGGCGATGATCAAGGGGCTGACCGGGATGCTAGAGGAGCGCGGCTTCGTCGAAGGCTCCAACAACCGCCCCGCCGATTTCGTGATCGAGCGCGCCTTCGTAGGATAGATCGCGCCGGTCCTGACCCGAAGCGCGAGGGATCCGGCGCTGCATGGTGCAGCGCCGGATCATATCAGGCGAGCGCGGCCTTCACGTACTCAGGGCGCAGCGGAATGCGGCGTACCGGCTTTCCGGTGGCATCGAGCACGGCACCAGCGATGGCAGGCGCGGCGAGCGCATTGGCGCTTTCCGAGCCCTGGCCATAGTTGCCGGCGGCAAGGTTGGTTTCGAACACGATCTTGAGTTGCGGCATCTCTGCCATCGTCAGGATCGGGTAGGTCGCCCAGTCCACCGAGGTGATCGCGCCCTGATCGAACGCGACTTCCTCATGCAGCGCCTGACTGACGCCCATCAGGCACCCGGCCTGAATCTGGCGGCGCAGTTGCAGGGGATTGATCACGATCCCGACGTCGGCGACCATCGTCATCCGCTCGACCTTCACTTCGCCGGTCTCCGGCGTCACCGCGACGTGTGCGGCGCAGGCCCAGTAGCCGTTGTCGCGCAGCATGATCGAAAGACCGCGGCCCTTCACCGTGCCCTTGCCGCTGGCGCGCGCGCCGGGGGCGGGGGAGGGACGATTGTCCCAGCCGCTCTCGATGCGCAGCTTTTCGAGGATTGCCTTAAATCGCGGATCGGTGACGTGGTCGAGCCGGAACTGCAGCGCGTCCTTGCCTGCAAGCATGGCGGCTTCGCTGATCGCTAGTTCGCGAGGAAAGTTCTGCTGGAACTGGATCGGCGTGCGCATCGAATGGTCACGCAGGCCGACGGCGAGGGGGGACTCCTTCTCGCCGATCTGCCAGGTGCTGAGGCCCTTTTCTCGCACGGCGGGCACCGAGCCATAGACCCACGTGTCCTGCACGTCAGTGATGCCGACCTGAAACGGATCGTTGCTTGCAGGCGCGGGGGAATCGATCACCGGCAGTCCCGCGAGAATCGCGCCGACCAGACGGTCGTCCTGCATCGGCGGGACGTGGTGCTGCGCGCTGTAGCCCGCAATGCGGCCGTCCTTGTCCAGACGGATGTCGATGTCTGCCAGCGCGCAGGAGGACTGCGTCGTCCACTGCATGTCGTCGGCGCGCATCCATTGCACGCGCACCGGACGGCCCAGTTCGCGTGAGAGCAATACAGCCTCGTCCTCGGACCCGGCGCTGCCGCCGTTCGAGCGGCCATAGTGGCCCGAACCGGGGTAGGTGCGCACGACGACCTTGTCCTCGCCCGTTCCGAGCATCTTGGCGATCATGTGGCGCAAGTGCTGCGGGTTCTGGCTGAGGGTGTGCAGCGTCACCGAACCGTCCGGGCGGTAGTCGGCCAGCGTCACCATCGGGCTGATCGGCGCGTGCTTGTGATAGGGCAGGAAGTACGAGGCCTTGTGCTCGCGCGCGGTGGCGGCCTTATCCGGCTCGCCCTTGTTGGCGGCACCGTCCCTGACCGGGAAGGCAGACCAGTCGGCCTTGGTGCGCAAGTGCTCGGCGAGGCCTTCGTGGCCGGGCAGGCCCTTCCATTCGCTCCACTGCGTTTCGGCAGCGACCGCTTGTGCTGCCTGAACGGCTTCCCATTCATCTGGTGAGACGACCGCGAGCAGGTTGCCGATCGTGACCAGTCGCGCACCTGGGAACTGCGCACTGTCGAGCTTGCCCGCCTTGACCAGCTTCGAGCCGAGGGTTGCCGGGTGGATCGTGCGGGCATGGAGCATGCCGGGCAGGGTCACGTCTCCGACCCATACCGCTTCGCCCGATACCTTGGGCCGGGTCATCGGGTTGGCCGAGGGCTTGCCGATGATGGTGTATTCCGACACCGGCTTCATCGGCGGATCGCCCTTGACCATCAGGCCCATCGGGCTGGTCAACGCGCCTTCGACCGGGATCGTAAGCTTCAAATCCTGACCCTTGACCAGCTGCGCATAGCTGATCGACTTGCCGCCGCCCGAGATCACGCCGTCCTTGACCGAGAGCGCCTTGCGATCGACGCCGAGCTTGCCTGCCGCCACTTCAAGCGCAGCTTCGCGCATGTAGGCCGCTACCTTGCGCAGGTTCTGGACGTAGCCCAGCAGCCAGAAGGTGCCGCCACCATCGGGCGTGCGGTCGGTGTCGCCGGTGATGACCGTGGTCATCGCCGAAAGCGGGACGCAGAGTTCCTCTGCCACGATCTGGCGATAGGCGGTGTTGACGCTGCTCTGGCCGAAATCGCATTTGCCGGTGCGGATCGTCACCGCCCCTGCCGCGTCGATTTCGATCCAGTTGGCGGGAATGGCTGCATCGAGCGAGGCTTTCGCCCCTGCCTCGGCCGAAGCCTTGACCGGCAGGCTCACGGCAACCGCGAGAGCGCCGCCAGTGCCGATGAAGGCGCGGCGCGAGAGCCTTGCGCCGTGGATGTCGACAGCCGCGCTCATGCCGCGCCCCCTTCGGCCATAAGCTTCGCGGCGCGGTGTGCGCCTTCGAGGATCGCGGCGTAGCTGCCGCAGCGGCACAAGTGGGGTGAGGGGCCGGAAGTGGTGAGCGCCTCGGTGATCTGCGCATCGCTGGGCTTGGGGTTGGCCTCGAGCAGTTCGGTCACCTTGATCATCATGCCGAACTGGCAGATCCCGCATTGCGGCACCTGCTCATCAACCCAGGCCTGCTGGACCGGGTGCAGCCGCTGCGGATCGGGCTTCAGACCCTTCTTCTGCTCCCAGCGCGCGGGCAGGCCATCGACGGTGGTGACAGGCTTGCCTTCAAGCGCGGCAATCGGAGTGACGCACGAGCGCACTTCCTCGTCGCCCAGCAGGACCGAGCAGGCCCCGCACTGGGCAAGGCCACAACCGAACTTGACGCCCTTCACGCCAAGTTCGTTGCGCAGCACATAGAGCAGCGGCGTATCGGGCGAAGCCTTCACTTCGCGCTCCTGCCCGTTGACCACGATCTTTGTCATGCCCCTGAAATCCTTCCGCTCAAAGCCCCGTGGCAGCTTCAGCTTGCGGCGTGTAACGCGCGCCTTCAACTGTGACCGTTGCCAGCAAGGCTTCGATATCCGCAATGTCCTGCGGCGTCAGCACAATATCTGCCGCGCCAAGGTTTTCTTCCAGCCGGTGCAACTTGGTGGTGCCCGGTATCGGCACGATGAACGGGGCCTTGGCGAGCAACCACGCCAGTGCAATCTGCGCGGGCGTCGCATCATGCTGAGCGGCGATGGTCTTCACCACGTCGAGCAATTTGAGGTTATGGGCAATGGCATCGGCCTGAAAGCGGGGAAGCGTGCCGCGAAAATCGCCCTGCGAGACGTGTTCCGCGCTGGTGATTCCGCCTGCGAGGAAGCCCTTGCCGAGCGGCGAATAGGGCACGAGGCCGATGCCGAGTTCGGTGCAGGCTTCAAGAATGCCGTTGGTTTCAACCTGCCGCGTCCACAGCGAGTATTCGTTCTGCAGCATGCTGACCGGCTGTACCGCATGGGCGCGGCGCAGGGTGGCGGCACCCGGTTCGGACATGCCGAAGTGGCGAACCTTCCCCTCGGCAATGAGGTCACGCACCGTGCCTGCGACGTCTTCGATGGGAACCTTGGGATCGACGCGGTGCTGGTAGAACACGTCGAGCACATCGACGCGCAGTCGCCTGAGCGAGGCTTCGCAGACGCGGCGTATCTGTTCGGGGCGGCTGCAGGGCCCGCGCATTGCGCCAGTATCCGGATCGATGTCGAAGCCGAACTTGGTGGCGATGACGACCTTGCCCTTGAACGGTTCGAGTGCTTCGCCGACCATCGCTTCATTGGTCCACGGGCCATAGACTTCGGCAGTATCGAAAAAGGTAACACCACGTTCAACGGCTGCACGGATCAGCGCAATGCCATCCTGGGGCGAGAGCTTTGCGGCGTAACCGAAGTCCAGCCCCATGCAGCCATAGCCGATGGCGGAAACGGAAAGGCCGGACTGGCCAAGTGGGCGTTGCTTCATGGGTGGTCCTTGCTGGCTGCGGCGGCTGGGCCGCCATGGCTGAATGCCGCAATACCCTTGTTTGGCTCATACGATTAGACGTATATTGCTGCATGAATTTATATCGGAAGAAAATAAATGATGCGCGACGAACTCGGTGATCTGGCGGTGTTCGTTGCCGTGGCCGAAGAGCGCAGCTTCACCCGCGCTGCCGCCCGGCTGTCCACGTCGCAATCGGCGGTGAGCAATGCGATGCGCAGGCTGGAAGACCATCTCGGCCTGCGCCTGCCCGCGCGAACCACCCGCAGCGTCAGTCCGACCGAGGCGGGGGACGCGCTGCTCGCCACGCTGCGCCCGGCGCTGGGTGACATTCGCGCATCACTCGATGCTCTGGCGCATTTCCGGGGGACACCTGCGGGGCTCGTGCGGATTACCACCAGCCGCCATGCGGCCGAGACAGTGCTTTGGCCTGCGGTGGACGCAGTGCTGGCCCGCTATCCCGAGATCGAGGTGGAGCTATGCGTTGACGGCGCGCTGACAAACATTGTGGCCGACCGGTTCGATGCTGGCGTCCGGCTTGGCGAAAGCGTGGAGAAGGACATGATCGCGGTGCGGATCGGTCCGGACCTGCGGCTGGCGGTTGTCGGCTCGCCTGCCTATCTCGGCCGGACCGGCGTACCGCAATCCCCCCGCGAGTTGCCCGATCATCGCTGCATCAACTTGCGCATGGCGACGCGAGGCAATCTCTACGCGTGGGAGTTCGAGCGCGGGGATCAGACGCTCAACGTGCGCGTGGAAGGGCCGCTTGTTGTCAACGATAGCGCGATGGCGGTGAGTGCAGCACTCGCCGGGCATGGCCTTGCCTGCGTGATCGAGGACGACGCGCTGAAGGGGCATGTTGCGGCTGGGCGGCTGGTCCGGGTGCTGGAGGACTGGTGCCCGCCATTTGCCGGGCACCACCTCTATTATCCGAGCCGCCGCAATCTCTCTCCTGCGTTTCGCGTGGTCCTTGACGAACTGCGGGCAAGAGCGCGGGGCTAGACTTTCTCCGGGTCCTTGTGCAGCCAGTCGGCATGGCGCGGGGCGCGCTTGGTCTGGCTCCATTCCTCGAGCATGACAGGGGCGAGTTCGGCCAGTTCAGCGTGCTGCTCCGCCGTGCCGATGTTGCAGGCCAGTTCGAGGCGATGGCCGTTGGGATCGAAGAAGTAAATCGAGCGGAAGATGCCGTGGTAGGTGGGGCCGAGCACGTCGATGCCCTGCGCTTCAAGGTGCGCCTTGGCGGACTGCAGAGCCGCCTCGTCTTCCACCTCGAAGGCGATGTGCTGCACCCACGCGGGCGTGTTCGGGTCCTTGCCCATTTCCGGCTGGTTCGGCAGTTCGAAGAAGGCCAGCACGTTGCCCCCGCCGCAGTCGAGGAAGACATGCATGTAGGGATCGTCCTCGCCGGTGGAGGGCACCTTGTCTTCGGCAAAGGCGGTGGTGTAGCGCATGCCCATCACGCGCTCGTACCAGTCGACCGTCTCCTTCGCGTCGCGACAGCGGTAGGCGACGTGGTGGATGCGCTTGATCTCGGGGATCATTCCGCAGTCTCCTCGACTTTCAGGACGCCGCGCCGCATCTGGTCGCGCTCCATCGACTGGAACAAGGCGGTGAAATTGCCCTCGCCGAAGCCTTCGTCCTTCTTGCGCTGGATGAACTCGAAGAACACCGGACCGATCTGGGTTTCGGAGAAGATCTGAAGCAGCAGGCGCGGATCGCCCTTTTCGGTCGAGCCATCGAGCAGGATGCCGCGCTTCTGCAGCTCATCCACCGGCTCGCCATGGCCGGGCAGGCGTTCGTCGAGCATCTCGTAATAAGTGGCAGGCGGCGGGGACATGAACGGGGTGCCGATGGCCTTGAGCTTGTCCCACCCGCCGATCAGGTCATCGCAGGCAAAGGCGATGTGCTGGATGCCCTCGCCGTTGTAGGCGCGCAGGAACTCCTCGATCTGGCCGCCACCCGCCTTTGCTTCTTCATTGAGCGGAATGCGGATCTTGCCATCGGGCGCGGTCATCGCGCGGCTGGTGAGGCCGGTATATTCGCCCTTGATGTCGAAGTAGCGGATCTCGCGGAAGCCGAACACGCGCTCGTAGAATGCCGCCCAGTGCGCCATGCGCCCGCCATAGACGTTGTGCGTCAGGTGATCGATGGTGTGGAAGCCCGCGCCGACCGGGTGGCGATCGACGCCGGGCAGGTACTCGAAGTCGATGTCGTAGATCGACAGTTCATCGCCGTAGCGGTCGATCAGGTAGATGATCGAGCCGCCTATGCCGCGAATGGCGGGCAGGCGCAGTTCCATCGGCCCGGTGCTGACTTCGACCGGTTCGGCCCCGCGTTCGATCGCGGTGGCATAGGCCCTTGCCGCATTGCGCACGCGCCAGCCCATGCCGCAGGCCGAGGGGCCGTGTTCGGCGGCGAAGTAGGCTGCGGGGCTGCGCGGCTCGTAATTCGCGATCAGGTTGATTCCGCCTTGCCGCCAAAGTTGCACCGCCTTCGACCGATGGTTGGCGATGTGGGTGAAGCCCATGCGCTGGAATACGGGTTCGAGCGTGCCGGCCTCGGGCGCTGAAAATTCGATGAACTCGAACCCGTCGAGCCCAAGGGGGTTTTCGAACAGGTCCGTGGTGTGCTGGGGGTGGCTCAAGGCTATCTCCGGTAAATCCGCATTGCAGGCGATCCTGCGAAACTGGTTTCATTTTATACCAGATTCGGGCCGGGATGTCGCGCAGAATCTGCGCAGGACCAAATGCAAGCGACTCAGCGGGTCATCGGACCGCGCAGGGAGCGACATTCGCAGGCTCAGGAAACTTTCGGCATTTCAGTATTCTATGATATCGAAGAGGGTATGGCAGACAGCGGCCCGTCATTCCCCAGCGAAAAACGCCTGCGTGAGATCGCGGCGCATTTGCGTGACGCCTTCTGCATCGTCGAGGATCATGACATGGCCTTGACCGACCTGACCCTCGCGCTGGATTCGCCTGAACTCACAGCGATCATGCTTGAGATCCGTGCCTTGCGCGAAGAGGAGCTGCGGCGTCTGGAACGCGCGCTCTCGCTCATCGCGGCGAATGATCGGTAGGCTGGGACATGGTGCCGGCTACAGGATTCGAACCCGTGGCCCCCTGATTACAAATCAGGTGCTCTACCAACTGAGCTAAGCCGGCCCGCGCGTGACGCGAGACGCGCCTTAGCGCTAGACAGCCCCGAACGTCCAGCCCTCGGTGCGGGCAATTTCGTCGGAAAGTTCGCGCGGGTGCCACAGTTGCGGATCGTGCGCGGCGTTGCGCAGCCAGGCGGCAGTGACGAGCGCGTCGCAGGTGTGATCGTCGAGCGGTCCCGAGAGGCCCGAGGGTGCCGAACCCAGCGCGACCAATGCCTCGTCCACTTCCGTGGCGGAGCGCATCTTCGAGCGTGACGCGGTTCGCCCGGCGGCCATGGCGGCGATGGTGGTGTAGATCTCGCAGATCACCGCGCCTCGGTCGGGCAAGCCATCGACGGGCCAGACGCTGGCGCGGTCCCCGAGACGGTGCAGCAGGCGCATGCCCGAGAGGCTGGACTTGCCGACTTGCGCCGCGCCGACGAGGTTGAAGTTGGAGTAGGGCTTGCACCCCATCCGGCGCTGCGCGGCTTCGGTGACGCGGAACCTTCCCTGACCGCCCCCGAAGTGCTTGCCTTCGCGCCCGCCGTGGCGGCGGAAGTAGCTGTTGAGATCGGGGTGGTCGACCAGAGCGGAGACGCCGAGGTGGGGCTCATGCGCGCAAATGCTGTCGATCAGCGCCCACAGTTCGCGCGCGGTTGCGGGGCTTTGCGGCCAGCCGGGGAAGAAGCCGCCCTTGTCTGCGAAAGGCAGCGAGATGCCGAGGTCCATGCCTACCAGCGTGTCGTCCGGCAATTCGTCGCGCAGGTAGGCGAGGACTTCCTCGCGCGACCAGCGGTGGCCGGGGCGGATGATTTGCGGCGCTGCCTTGCCCCGTTTGGCAAAGGCCAGCGCGATGCCCTTGTGCCGCTCGCCAGCAGCGCCGGACCAGTCGATGGCGATGAAGTGGCCGAAGCGGGTGGGCGTCATTCCCCCTGGCGCTCTCGGCGTTTGCGGTCCCACCATTCGAGCCGCTTGGCCACCTCACGCTCGAAGCCGCGTTCGACGGGGGCGTAGTAGGTTTGCGGGGCCATGCCTTCGGGCCAGTAGTTCGCGCCGGAAAAGCCGTCCTCGGCATCGTGGTCGTAGGCGTATCCCGCGCCGTAACCGATGTCCTTCATCAGCTTGGTCGGCGCGTTGAGGATGTTGGCAGGCGGCATCAGCGAGCCGGTATCGCGGGCCGATTTCCACGCTGCCTTGTGCGCCATGTAGGCCGCGTTCGATTTGGGCGCGGTGGCGATGTAGAGCAGGGCCTGGACGATCGCGAGTTCACCTTCGGGGCTGCCGAGAAACTCGTAGGCGTCCTTGGCAGCAAGGCACTGCACGAGCGCCTGCGGATCGGCCATGCCGATGTCCTCCACCGCCATGCGCACCAGTCGCCGCAGCACGTAGAGCGGCTCTTCGCCCGCCACCAGCATCCGTGCCATGTAATAGAGCGCGGCTTGCGGATCTGACCCGCGCACCGCCTTGTGCAGCGCGGAGATGAGGTTGTAGTGCCCCTCGCGGTCCTTGTCGTAGACCGCCACGCGCCGCATCAGGAACTTGCCGAGGCCTTCGGGATCGAGCGGAGCAGGCAGCGATACGTCGAACAGCATTTCGGCCTGGTTGAGCAGGAAGCGCCCATCGCCATCGGCGGAGGCGACCAGCGCCTCGCGCGCGGGTGGGGTGAGGGGGAGGCGCAGGCCGGTGATGTCCTCGGCGCGATCTAGCAGGGTGCCCAATGCGGCGGCATCGAGACGGTGCAGGATCAGGACTTGCGCGCGCGACAGAAGCGCGGCGTTCAAGGCGAACGAGGGGTTTTCGGTCGTCGCGCCGACGAGCGTGACCGTGCCGTTCTCGACAAAGGGCAGGAAGCCGTCTTGCTGGGCACGATTGAAGCGGTGGATTTCGTCCACGAAGAGCAGCGTGCGCCGTCCGGCAGAGGCCATGGCATCGGCTTCGGCAAAGGCCTTCTTGAGATCGGCCACGCCCGAGAACACTGCGCTCAAGGCGACGTAGCGCATGCCAACGGCCTCGGCGAGGAGGCGGGCGATGCTGGTTTTGCCGGTGCCGGGTGGCCCCCACAGGATCATCGAGGTCAGCTTGCCCGCGGCAACCATGCGCCCGATCGCGCCATCGGGACCAGTGAGGTGGTCCTGCCCGATGATGTCCGACAGGTCGCACGGGCGCAACCGGTCAGCCAGCGGCGCTTCGGCGCTGGCTTCGGGCGGCGGGCGGTCCTGCGGCGGAGGGGCGAAAAAGTCGACCATTGCTGCCGAGATAGGGTGCTTGCGAAAAAAATGCACCCGCCTCTTGCCAGATCGTAATTAAGATATATCTTAGACGCATCATGAAAGGATATATGCACATGCATTTCGAACATAGCCGCCATCCGCGCGGCCGACATATGATGAAGATGATGGCCGGAAAATTGATGACTGGCCGCCTTGGCGCACCATTTGGCCGGGGCGGGCCGTTCGGTGAGGACGGGCCGTTCGGGAGTGGACGCGGTCGGGGTGGTGGCGGCGGTGGCCGTCGTGGCGGACGGATGTTCGCAGGGGGCGAGCTTCGCCTGCTGCTGCTTCACCTCGTCGCCGAACAGCCACGCCACGGCTATGACCTGATCCGGGCCGTGGGCGATCTGGCGGGCGGCGAATATGCCCCGAGCCCGGGCGTTGTCTATCCCACGCTCAGCCTGCTGGTGGACGAGGGCCTGATCGTCGAGGAAGCCGGAGACGGACCGCGCAAGGCCTTTGCCGTGACCGGTGCCGGCCGCGCCGAGCTGGCCGACAAGGACGCCGAGATCGAGGCGGTCGTTGCGAGGCTCAAGGCCCTTGGAGAGCAGCGTGACCGGGCCGAAAGCCCGCCGGTGCGCCGGGCAATGGGCAATCTCCACGCCGTGCTGCGCAACCGTGCGATGGCAAAGGGCTTCGATACCGAGACTGCCCACGCCGTGGCTGACATCCTCGACGAAGCAGCACGCCGGATCGAACGTCTTTGATGCTCATCGAATCCGCGCTTTCGCGGCGCTTTGATGAAGCGATGCTCCATGGTATCTTTGCCCCGGAACCCTTGCAGAGCGGTTCCGGGGGGAGACCCGTTATGGGGCAGAAAAGACGATCAGCGTCCGTCCAGACGCCAGCCCACCTTTGGGCCATCGGCGTGATCAGCCTGCTGTGGAACAGCTTTGGCTGCTTCGACTATCTGATGACCGCAATACGCGATCCGGCAACCATGGCGGCGATGTCCGCTCCGGCGCGCGCCTATGTCGAGGCGCTTCCGGGGTGGCTGATCGCGTTCTGGGCACTGGGCGTGTGGGGGTCGCTGGCAGGTTCGCTCCTGCTGCTTGCCCGCTCGCGCCATGCGGTGACTGCATTTGCGGTCTCGCTGCTGGGACTTGCAGTCAGCCAGGGGTACCAGATGCTGACCTCGCGACCTGCCGAGATGAGCAGCACCGCGATGGCGGTGTTCACGGTGGTAATCTGGGGGGCGCTGGGCTTCTTCCTGCTCTACGCAAGGCGCATGGCAGCAGCGGGAGTGCTGCGCTGAGGCTCTAGAGCCAGATGACATTAGGTTGCACCACCGTGACGGAGCCAAATTTGGCCCAGCGCGAGGAATGAGGAGGGAGCCATGCCGTCGCATCGTGACCGACGATTGACGCTGCGATGGGCCAAATTTGGCCCGCCGCTTGCGGTTGTGTCAGGAAGCCCCTCGGACAGCGTCGCGTTGCTTGGACGGGCAACCAGCCCGCCCTGCACAACGCTCCTTGCCGAGAAGCTTCCTGACACAATCCCGGCGGTGCAACCTAATGTCATCTGGCTCTAGCGTTTGCGCGCTTTCGCCTTCTGGCGCACCAGCCGCAGGTAGGTGTCCGCCACCGCCTGGTTTATCCGGTCCCACGAGAATTCGAGGCTGCGCTCCTCGCCAGCAGCGCCGTGCCGTGCGCGCAAGCTTGCGTCCTCGGCGTAGGCGCGCAGGGCTCCGGCGAACTGCGTTACCGCTCCGGGGGTGATCAGGCGGCCCGAGACATTGTCGTCGACAAGGCTCTGGCTCCCGGTCGCTGCCGCGGCCACCACCGGCACGCGGCAGGCCATGGCTTCCAATGTGACGTTGCCGAAAGTTTCGGTGACCGAAGGGTTGAACAGCACGTCCATGCTCGCCACCGCGCGGCCGAGATCGTGTCCGCCCTGAAAGCCTGCGAAGACCGCGTCGGGCAGGCGCGCGGCAAACCATTCGCGTGCCGGACCTTCGCCGACGACGAGCACGCGATGCTTCACGCCCTTGCGGATCAACTGGTCGATCGAGTCCGAGAAGACGTCGAGACCCTTTTCCATCACCAGCCGTCCGAGGAAGCCGATCACCACTTCGTCATCGGCAATGCCAAGTTCGCGCCGCCATTCGAGGCTGCGTGCGCCGGGATGGAAGATCTCGCGATCGACCCCGCGCGACCAGATATCGATGTCGTAGTTCATGCGCTGGTCGCGCAGGACCTGGGCCATCGATTCCGATGGCGCGACGAGCGCATCGCAGCGGCGGTAGAAGCGGCGCATCAGGGCTTCGACGGCGGGTTCGGCCCAGGCCATGTTGTAATAGCGGAAGTAGGTCTCGAACCGGGTGTGGACCGAGGCAAGGATCGGCAGCTTGCGATGCCGTGCCCACGACACGGCGCGATGGGCCACCACGTCGGGCGAGGAAACGTGCACCACGTGCGGATCGAACGCTGCCAGATCGCGGCGGACGCGGGGGCTGAGCGAAAGCGGGAAGCGGTATTCGGCCCGACCCGGAATGGCGAACGAGGGAATGCCGACGAGCGTGCCGGTGGCGGGGAACGCGGGGTTCTCGACCTTGGGCGCGTAGATGCGGACGTCCGCGCCTTGCCGTAGCAGGTAGCCGACGAGGCGGTTCAATGCCTGGTTCGCGCCATCGCGCACGTAGTTGTAGTTGCCGCTGAACAGCGCCACGCGAAGGTTCGACAGGTCGGTCGGGAAGGGGGAGTTTGCCTCGCTCATCGCCTGCGCCATAGACCGGGCGAACATGAATGGCGAGTGACAGCGGCCAAAGCTTGCGACTTTTGCGCAGCCTGCGTCAGACAGCGCACGCCCTGTCGCGGTGGGCAACTAGCTCCGGAACTGCCACCCCTGCCACCCGCTCAGCGAGTGAGCTTCAGCAGGAGTTGAGCAAATGTCGTTTCTGGACAAGATCGTAGCTGCCATCACGCCGCCCGAAAGTGAAGACGACCGCCGCCAGGCACGCGCCCATGCGCAGGGTCTGGCCCGGCCCGGAGACTGGCTGTCGCATGCACTCGAACATCATCGGCGGATCGAGGCCTGTTTCGAGCTGGCACTGGGCGCCAATTCGGTGGCCGAGCGCCGCGCGGCGCTGCGCGACCTCTCGATGGTGCTGACCGCCCATGCCAATGCGGAAGAGGCGGTGCTCTATCCGGCGATGGCGAACTGCAGCAGCAAATCGAGCGCGGGTATGTCCTATGAAGAGCACGCGATGACCCGCATCCAGATGGGTGCGCTCGAGACGCTCGATCCGATGGGCCAGGACTGGCGCGACAAGCTGGGCCATATCCGGGGCGCGGTGATGACTCATGTCTTCGAGGAGGAGGGCAGCCGCTTCCCCGAATTGCGCGAGGCGATCGACCCGCAGGAGGACCAGCGCCTGACCCGCCGGTTCCTCGACGAGTTCGACCGCTACATGGGCAAGGACGCGTTCGAGGCGCCCCGCCAGATGGCGGCAGAAATCCCGCCGGGACAGGTTGACCAGAGCAATCGCCAGCCGCCGAAGAACTGGGGCGCAGCGGACTACTGACGCTGACGTCCGGCGCGACGGCGCGGCCGGACAGTCCCCTTGTCCGGCGTGACAGGCGACGTGACAGGCGGCGTGACAGGCGGTGCGGAAGGCACTCGGCCGGAGGCATCGCCGCCGCCCGCTCGTGCGGGGCGCGCCCTTCAAAGGGATCGCGCATGGCCTCGCCCATGCCCTCAAAATCGATGGGGGGTTTACGGGGTTTACACTGTCCAAGGGAATAATTGGAATCGATCACTTGGGCGTGATTGATCGCTTTTTCCGATTTGCGTTCGGCGGGTTCCGCGCGGGTCTCGGCCTGCCGACCTTGCGCGCGCGGCGCATGCCCACCCCCGACCCCTCCCGCCTGCGGGAGGGGGGAAGGTCGGCGCTGCTCATGTGCGGGCGTGGTGGCGATGGGGGAGGCGGGGTGAGCGGGGGTGAGGTGCGTCATCCCCCGGAGGCTATGTCGGGCGGGGGTTTGTAGGAAAGTTGTTTTTGTATCTATTTTGTTCGTTCGCATAGAATGATGTCGGCAACGGTGAACGGATTGGGCGTTTGGTGCACCTTCACTGTAATCCAGTGTTTTGGGCCGTAGGGTTGGGCGAAGCAAAAAGTCGCGCTGTGGGACTTACCAGCCATTCCCACCGGACGCGTCGAGAGGCCGGTTCATTCCCAACGCCTGACACTCCGCTAACGGCCTGCTGGGCAATAACTGCCACCGTGACTGTCCAATACCGGAAGTTTCGGTTTCGGCTGATGGGCTTCTAACGATGACAGGTCGTGGCCCGCAGTCGAGAGCGCTCAACGCATAGCAATTCTGCCTTGCTAGCATCGACACAGTATGCAATCGATTGTGTCCGCGGGCAGGAAGCAGTTGGGAAAAGGGCGGCAATGACCATTGGTCCCGGTTCGTTTTGCGCGGATCATGATCACGATGATCCCGCTTGGTGGCAATCGGCGGTCGGCTACCAGATCTACCCGGCCAGCTTCGCCGACAGCAACGGCGACGGCATTGGCGATATTCCCGGAATCATCAGCAAACTCGATCATCTCGCTGACTTGGGTATCGGCTTCATTTGGCTGTCGCCGGTCTATGCTTCTCCGATGGTCGATAACGGCTACGACATCTCCGACTATCGGGCGATAAACCCGATTTTTGGCACGATGGCCGATATGGACCGCCTGATTGCCGAGGCGCGTGCGCGCAAGATTGGCATTGTCATGGATCTGGTGGTCAACCATACTTCGGACCAGCATCCGTGGTTCCGCGCTGCGCGAGCGGATCGGCATTCGCCATATCGGGACTACTACATCTGGCGCGACCAGCCACCGGTCAAAGGTTCGCCTGCCGATATCAAGGCGTCGTTCGGTGGCCCGGCATGGAGCAGGGATGCTGAGAGCGGCGACTGGTACTTTCACCTCTTTTCGCCGCAGCAACCAGATCTCAACTGGACCAACCCCGCCATGCGGGCCGAAGTCCACGCCATGATGAACTGGTGGCTCGACAAGGGTGTCGCCGGCTTCCGGATGGACGTGATCGATTTGATCGGCAAAAAGCCCGAGGCGGGGATCGTGGCCGATGGCCCGGAGCTCCATCGATACCTGCAGGAGATGCACGAAGCGACGCTCGCGCGGCGGAACGCAGTGACCGTCGGCGAAGCGTGGAGCGCCACTCCTGAAAACGCTCCGCTTTACAGCGCGCCTCAACGCCGCGAGGTTTCAATGGTGTTCCAGTTTGGCCATGTAACCCAGTTCTGGGACGACAAGCTGGGTAAGTGGAAACCAAAGCCTATCGACTGGCCCCAGCTGAAGGCGACGTTCGCCACATGGCAAGCCACGCTCCACGACAAAGGGTGGAACTCTCTGTTCTGGGGCAACCATGACCTGCCGCGTGCAGTCTCGCGCTACGGCGATGAGGGCGAGCATCGCGTCGCATCGGCAAAGGCACTGGCGACAATCCTGCACCTGATGGAGGGCACCCCCTACATCTATCAGGGCGAAGAAATCGGCATGACCAACGCAGGATTCAGCCGCATCGATCAATACCGGGATGTTGAAACGCTGAACTTCCACCGCATCCAGCTCACTGAAGGCGTGGACGAGGGGGCATTTCTGGCCGGTGCTCGTGCAAACAGCCGCGACAACGCGCGAACCCCAATGCAGTGGTCAGCCGAAAGCCACGCAGGGTTCACTAACGGCACCCCATGGATCTCCGTCAACGCGAACTATCCTGCGCTCAACGTGGAACAGGACCGCGCCGCTCAGGATGGCGTTTTCCAGCGCTATCGCTGCCTTATCGCGCTGCGGAAAGAACACGCGGTGATCCGCCACGGCGAATTCCGCTTGTTCCTGCCCGATCATCCAGCGCTAGTGGCCTATGAACGCAGCCGCGGCACTGAGACGTTGCTGGTGATTGCCAACATGTCGCGAGAGACCATCGAGCTGCCCCGGTCCGACATTCCTGCGGCGCAGGGGCCAGACATCATGACCGGCCGACAGGTTTCGACCTACCCAGGCGCCAGGTTGGAAGCATATGAGGCTTTTGCCATCTGGCTCTGAAGGCGGACAAGCGCATCCTGTCGAATACAGATTTTGCAAGGCTGAATCGGGCCACTGAACGACAGCATCGAACATACTCGGACGTTCCAATGACGAGAAGGCCATGTCCCATTCTGGTCGTGACCGGACGGTAACGATCTTGATAGATAACAGTTGGTTACCGGGAGGCCTACAGTTCTATTGGCTGGTTAGCAGCCGATTCCAAACTTCCGGGAGCGCGAGGGCTTTGGCCCTCGCATTTGTTTTGCCTTTTTATGTTTCGCGTTGTTGTGGGTGCCCCTCCACCATCCTGCGGATGGTCCCCCTCCCCGGGGCGGGGAGGAATTTTTGTGGCAGGCCCACCCCCGACCCCTCCCGCTTGCGGGAGGGGAGGTGAAAGAGAAAGGGCGGCCTGTTGGCCGCCCTTTCGTGTTTCTTATGCCGCTTCCTTTTTCCGCGAGGCCTTCTTGCGCTCGTTCGGATCGAGGATGGCCTTGCGCAGGCGGATGGACTTGGGGGTGACTTCGACCATTTCGTCGTCGTCGATGTAGGCGATGGCCTGTTCGAGCGTCATGATCTTGGGCGGGGTCAGGCGGATGGCGTCGTCCTTGCCGGTCGAACGGAAGTTCGTCAGCTGCTTGGACTTCATCGGGTTGACCTCGAGGTCTTCCGGCTTGGCGTTCTCGCCGATGATCATGCCTTCATAGAGCGGGGTGCCGACGCCGACGAAGAGGATGCCGCGCTCTTCGAGCGGCCCGAGGGCGTAGGCCACGGCCTCGCCATTGCCGTTGGAGATCAGCACGCCGTTCTTGCGGCCTTCGATACGGCCCTTGTGGGGACCGTACTTCTCGAACAGGCGGTTCATGATGCCGGTGCCGCGGGTATCCGAGAGGAATTCGCCGTGGTAGCCGATCAGGCCGCGCGACGGGGCCGAGAAGGTGATGCGGGTCTTGCCGCCGCCCGAAGGACGCATGTCGGTCATCTCGGCCTTGCGGATGGCCATCTTGTCAACCACGGTGCCCGAGTATTCGTCGTCCACGTCGATCACGACGGTTTCGTACGGCTCGGTGCGGTTGCCGTTCTCGTCTTCGCCGAACAGCACGCGCGGGCGGCTGATGCCGAGTTCGAAGCCTTCGCGGCGCATCGTCTCGATCAGAACGCCGAGCTGGAGTTCGCCGCGCCCGGCAACCTCGAAGCTGTCCTTGTCGGCCGATTCGGTGATGCGGATGGCGACGTTGGATTCGGCCTCGCGCTCAAGCCGGTCACGGATCATGCGGCTGGTGACCTTGGAGCCTTCGCGGCCGGCCATCGGCGAATCGTTGACGGCAAAGCGCATCGACAGTGTCGGCGGATCGATCGGCTGGGCCTGGAGCGGTTCGCTGACCGAAGGATCGGCGATGGTGTTGGCGACGGTGGCGATGGCGAGTCCGGCGATGGAGATGATGTCTCCGGCCTTGGCTTCATCGACCGGAACGCGTTCGAGCCCGCGGAAGGCCATGAGCTTGGAGGCGCGGCCGGTTTCGACGACCTTGCCATCGCGATCAAGCGCGTGGATCGGCGAGTTGACCTTGATCGTGCCCGACTGGACCTTGCCGGTAAGGATGCGGCCGAGGAAGTTGTCGCGGTCAAGCAGCGTCACGAGGAACTTGAACGGACCGTCGACGTCGGCGGCCGGGGGCGGCACGTGATCGACGATGGTCTGGAACAGCGGGGTGAGGTCACCCTCGCGCACGGTTTCGTCGTTGCCGGCATAGCCGTTGCGGCCCGAGGCGTAGAGCACGGGGAATTCGAGCTGTTCGTCGTTGGCATCGAGGCTGACGAAGAGGTCGAACACTTCGTCGAGCACTTCCTGCGGGCGGCCATCGGGACGGTCGATCTTGTTGACGACGACGATCGGCTTGAGGCCGAGGGCGAGCGCCTTGCCGGTGACGAACTTGGTCTGCGGCATCGCGCCTTCGGAGCTGTCGACCAGCAGGATCACGCCGTCGACCATCGAGAGGATGCGCTCGACCTCGCCGCCGAAGTCGGCGTGGCCGGGAGTGTCGACGATGTTGATGTGGGTGCCGTTCCACTCGACCGAGGTGCACTTGGCGAGAATGGTGATCCCGCGTTCCTTTTCGAGGTCGTTCGAATCCATCGCGCGCTCTTCGACGCGCTGATTGTCGCGGAAGGTGCCGGACTGGCGGAAGAGCTGGTCGACGAGAGTGGTCTTGCCGTGGTCGACGTGGGCGATGATCGCGATATTGCGCTGGGCGGACATGAAAACGGGCTTTCGGTTGGATACTTCGGAAGGACGGGACAAGCACTGACCCGCTCCGACTTCGGCGCGCGCTTACAGGGAATTGTGCGTTGCGGCAAGCACGCTTGGAAATAGGGGCTCGCGTTGCGGCAAGCACGATGGGAATCGGGCGCGCGCGTTGCGGCAAGCGGTTGCATGTGTGACCGGCTTGCAACAGCGCATGAAAATGCATGGGGGCCGCGAAGGATTTGGTCGAGTTGGAATTGTTCGGGGCATTTCCGCACCCTAGAACGAGGTCAGGGAACAGGATGACCTACCGGCCACGTGGCCATCGGCCGAGGCTGCCCTTGCAGGCAGGAACCCGGCCCAGAAAAGGAAAAGATCGCAGATGAAGTCCGTATTCGCCGGTCGTACCGGTCAGGCAGCGCTCCTTGCCGGGGCTTGCAGCCTCGCTCTTGCCTTCTCGGCTGCCGCCCAAGCGCAGGACGCCGCTGCGCCGGCAGAGGAAGAAGCCCAGCCTGCGCCGCCGGCTCCAGAGCAGATCGCCGAGGGCAACGAGATCATCGTCACCGCCTCCAAGCGCGAGCAGACACTGCAGGACGTGCCGATCGCGGTATCGGTGACCAGCGCCAAGACGCTGGAACAGGCGCAGATCCGCGACCTCAAGGATCTGACCAGCGTCGTTCCCTCGCTGCGCGTTACGCAGCTGCAGTCGAGCGCGAACACCAACTTCATCATCCGCGGCTTCGGCAACGGCGCCAACAACGCCGGGATCGAGCCTTCGGTCGGCGTGTTCATCGATGGCGTGTACCGTTCGCGCTCGGCCTCGCAGATCGGCGATTTCCCTGACGTGCAGCGCATCGAGGTGCTGCGCGGGCCGCAGTCGACGCTGTTCGGCAAGAACGCCAGCGTTGGCGTGATCTCGATCGTGACGGCGGCGCCCAAGTTCGACTTCGGCGGGAACGTCGAGGCGAGCTATGGCAACTATGATGCCGTCGTGCTCAAGGGCGTGGTCACAGGCCCCGTGACCGAAGGGCTGGCAGTGAGCGTGGCGGGCGGCCTCAACAAGCGTGACGGCTATAACAAGGACCTCGGCACCGGCAACACGACGAACGAGCGTGACCGCTGGTTCCTGCGCGGACAGGCGCTGTGGGAGCCCAATGCGCAGGCGCGCGTGCGGCTTATCGGCGACTATTCGAAGATCGACGAGATCTGCTGCGCGGTCGTCAACCTTCAGCCCTCGACGTCGACGCTCGCGGTGCGCGCGCTGGGCGGGAAGGTCAACGGACCGAACGAGATCTATTCGAACCGGGTCTATTCGAACTTCGATTCGACCAACGATATCGAGAACTGGGGCGCTTCGGGCCAGGTCGACTATGACTTCGGGCCGCTGACCTTCACCTCGATCACCGCCTATCGCCGTACCAACGCGCTGACCAACCAGGATTCCGACTTTTCGAGCGCCGACCTGATCGGGGTCAACGCGCAGGATCAGGCGATCAAGACCTTCACGCAGGAACTGCGCGTGGCCACCAACATGGACGGTCCGCTGAACTTCCTCGCCGGTGGTTACTACTTCAACGAGAACATCCGTCAGGTGAACCAGCTTGGCTGGGGTGACGATGCGCGCAATTATGCCAACTTCCTGATCCAGGGGCTTAGTGGCGGTGCACTTTCAGTGCCGACACTGGAAGCGACGTTCGGGGCGCTCGAAGGCAATCCGGCCAAGTATGCCGGACAGTTCTTTGCCTCGGGCCAGAAGCTGGACGAGCGCTATCGCCTGCGCAACGAGGCGTTCTCGTTCTTCGGGCAGGCCGACTTCAAGATCGGTGACCGCGTGACAGTGACGGGCGGGGTGAACTACACCAAGGACCGCAAGCGCTATGCCCTCGACATCAATTCGACCGACGTCTTCTCGGGCATTGACTTCGACAATCCGGCTTACGCTCCGTTCCGCCGCAACCTGCTGCTGGGTGGCGCGCTGAGCCGGGCCGGTGTCAACCCTAACGATCTTGCAGCCGTTGGCGCCTTTGCAACCAACCCGGCGACTGCAGCGACCTTTGCCGCGTTCAATGCCTTTGCCACGGCCAACCAGAACAATCCGGCGGCCAATCCCCTGGCTGGTCTTCGTCCGCTGCAGTATCTCCCGGCGGCTGTCCCCGTACCGAACGCGGTGGAGCCCGGTCGCACGAACGACGACAAGTTCACGTATATCGTTCGCGTTGCCTATGACCTGACCGACGACATCAACGTCTACGCGAGCTATGCGACGGGCTTCAAGGCAAGCTCGATCAACCTTTCGCGCGACAGCCGTCCTTTCGCCAGCGACCGGGAAGCGCTGATTGCCCGCGGTCTGACTGTGGTCAACCAGACCTACGGAACGCGTTTTGCGGGGCCGGAAAGCTCGACGGTCTATGAAATCGGCCTGAAGGCGGACTGGGGTCTGGTCACGGCGAATTTTGCTGCCTTCGACCAGCGCATCAACGGTTTCCAGTCGAACACTTTCACCGGATCGGGTTTCGTGCTGGCCAATGCCGGCAAGCAGTCGGTCCGCGGGTTGGAGTTCGAAGGCACGGTGAAGCCAGGGAAGGGCTGGCAGTTCAACGTTGCAATGACCTACCTTGATCCGAAGTACGACAGTTTCGTCCTTTCGGCAGTGGGCGATCTGTCGAAGACCCGGCCGGCTGGCATTCCGTCGATCTCGTCGACCTTTGCCGCTTCCTACGACCACGAGTTCGGCAGCGGACATCACCTGATCTTCCGTGGCGACTTCCATTATGAATCGCCGGTCCAGATCGTTGAGGGCCTGCCCGGCTTCCTTGACGCCGGAACGCAGGTTGCCGTCGCTGCGGCCCGTCCGTTCCGCCGTGAAGTGAACGAGGCCAATGCCTCGATCACCTGGGCCATGCCGAGCGGTTTCGAGCTGACGGCATGGGGTCGCAATCTGACCAACAACCGTTACCTGCTCTCGATTTTCGACACGCCGGCCCAGCCGGGCTCGATCTCGGGCTACACTAGCCAGCCGCGCACTTATGGCGTGACGGGGCGTTACCGATTCTGAGTTGTGTGGTTTGAAGGACAAGGGGAAGGGGGCCTGCACGGCCCCCTTTTTCGTTTCGGTATCAAACGTTGCTGTTACTGGGATTGGGGTAGTTTTTGGGCGATAGCGATTGGGCCCCGGCCTTCGCCGGGGCGACGGGAATTGTTGTTTGCGACTTTTGACGAGGTGACTTCGGAGAGGCAATCCTCACCCCAAACTCCGTCATCCCGGCGTAGGCCGTTATCCACTCGCGCTCGTTGACGGGCGCAAGCCGGGAGACGCAGTGCTGTAACCGCTCAGCGGGTGGACGTGCTTTCCGAAGCGACCGTCGGCGCCACGGTCATGGGACGGGCGTGGAGCGGGGGAAAGGCGTCTTCCAAGGGTTTTACGTCAGGCAGGATGTAGACGTAGCCGCCTTTCCTGGCGAACAGCGGGGCGATCTTGCCGTTGTAGAGGGCCTTGGGGACGTTGATGCAGCCGAAGGTTATGCGGTTGTCCTCGATCGACGGTGAAAGCATCCGTTTGGCGCGGTTTTCCTTGGGGTTGCCGGTGGGGATGGTGTGCATGGCGACGGCCGTCGCGTAATCGACCCAGAGGACCTTATTGTGGCCGGCGGCGAGGCCGAACTTGGCGAGGTAGCGGCCTGCTGGCGTGGTCTTTTCGGCAGGGCCGATCTCGGCAAGACTTTTTGAGCCGACGCCGGGGGTGGCATCATCGCCAAGCGCACGGCCGATGAGGACCGGGCCGAAGCCCACCGGCTTGCCGGTGGCATCGAAGGCGTAGATTGCGGCCGCAGGCTTGTCGATCACGACATAGGGCAGGCCATTGTGGTCCCCGCTCTCGGCGACCCACGCGGTGACGCGCTGTGCCCCGATGGACAGGGCTGGAAGCTCAACAGGCGGAGCCGGAGCCTTCGCTTTGCGTGGCTTCTTCTTTGCGGGAGCGGACTTGGCGGATTTTGGCGCAGCCGCCTCGGCCAGGGGTGTCGCAGGGAAAGGGAGAATCAGCGCCAGACCCGCAAGCGCCACCAGAGCCTTGATCATTTTCTTGTCGTACTCAACCCGGAGATGCCGGACAGGCAGATCGTGCCACTGTAGCCACGAGCGACCTGTCCGGTGCTTGAACAGCGCGGCTTAGTTGCGAGCGCGCTTCTGAGGCCGTTGCTGCATCTGGGTTACGCGCTGGTCGATGTTATCGACGCGGCCAGTGAGCTGGTCGAGGCGCTGGGTGTTGGTCTGGGCTTGGGCGTTGGCGGCCTGGGCTTCGCTGCGCGCAGCCTGGGCAACGCCGTCAGTTGCCTGGAGGCGACCTTCGACGCCATCGATGCGCTGGTTTACCGTGGCGATCTGCTCGTTGACGTAGCCCTTGGTGGCGCAACCACCGAGGCCGAGCGAACCGGCGAGAATCGCGACAGCAGGAATGATCTTGAGAGACGGCGTCATGAAATGCTCCTTGATGTATCCGTTGGTTTTTTGGCGAACCGCAGCGGCAACGCGCTGTCGCGAGAAACGGACATGGGTGAATCGGCGGAGCGTTGGCTGTCGGGGGTGAATTGCGGTACGCGGGACAGGCCGTTGTCGTGCGTCGATGACTGGTTGGGCAGTCATGGTCTTTCCACTCATCACGAGAATCATGGGCAGGTCATGTAAGCCGAACGCGAAAAGGGCGCGCCTTGCGGCACGCCCTTCAAGCTGTCTGCGATGTGACCTGCGCTTATTTCGGCGCGAGGACCATCAGCATCTGGCGGCCTTCCATGCGGGGGAAGGCTTCGACCTTGGCGATTTCCGCAACGTCGTCCTGCACCTTGCGCAGCAGGTTCATGCCGAGCTGCTGATGCGAGAGTTCGCGGCCACGGAAACGCAGGGTGATCTTGACCTTGTCGCCGTCCTCGATGAACCGGGTCACGTTACGCATCTTGGTGTCGTAATCGTGGTCATCGATGTTCGGACGCATCTTGATCTCCTTGATCTCCTGCGTCTTCTGGCTCTTGCGGGCAAGGTTCGCCTTCTTCTGCGCCTCGTAGCGGAACTTGCCCACGTCGAGGAACTTGCAGACCGGCGGGTCAGCGTTGGGGGAAACTTCGACGAGGTCGAGGCCGACTTCGGCCGCCTGATCGATCGCTTCGCGGGTGTACATTACACCCAGGTTCTCGCCATTCTCGTCGATCACGCGCACCTTGGGCACGTTGATCATCTGGTTGAAGCGAGGCCCGCTCTTGACGGGGGGCGCCATACTGCGCCGCGGTGGGGGAGCTATAGTGCTTTCTCCTGCAGTTTTACCGAATATACGTTTCGCGCGCTCATATCACAATGTTCACGCAATTAAAGGGGCGGTTTCGCCATTCGTTCCACAGGCGCGGCGATTGTCGGGCCGCCGTTGCCCTCAGGCCGCCGCTCGCCAGAGCGAGAAGCGGGCAAGGCGATCTCCGGCAGGGACGATTGCGTCTATCGCGCGAGCCGGCTGGAGCGCCGATAGAATGGCAGGATCGCCCGCATCCATGCCGCCAGTCAGCGCGCCGAAAGCGGGGAGAATCAGGCGTTTCTCGCTTGCTACTGCGCAAGGACGGGCAATCGAGCGCCCCCGGATCGAGACGCGGAGCTTGGGATGGAAGTGGCCCGAGACTTCGGTTTCAGGTGCGCCGGGGCGAGCGATGTGGCGCAAGGTGAGGCCATTCAGCGCCAGTTCCTCGACCACGGTTCCTCCCGGCGCATTGGCGTCCTCATCGTGGTTTCCGGTGATCCAGACCCAGTCCGTGGCGCGGGTGAGGGCGGCGAGCATGCCTGCGGCGTGGGGCTCCATCCGCTCGACCGCGTTTGCGTCGTGGAACGAGTCGCCCAGGCAGAGCACGCGTCGCGCGCCGGTTTCGCGCAGGGCATCGGCGAGGCGTTCGAGCGTGGCGCGGCTGTCATAAGGAGGGAGCATCTGGCCGTGACGGGCGAAGAAGCTGGCCTTTTCGAGGTGGAGGTCTGCCACCAGCAGTGCGTTCTCCTCTGCCCAGAACAGCGCGCGCGAGGCGCCGAGGCGGAATTCCTGAGAGGCGAACGAAAAGGGAACCATGGCTTTCCCTTGCCGGATCGCGATTCCCTTGGCAAGTCGGGCAGAAGAGTTTTGGGGGAATGCATGACTGACTGGACGACCCACACTGCCCGCGCCCGGACATGGTTCGAAAGCTTGCGGGACAGGATCTGCGCGGAATTCGAGGCGATTGAGCGCGAGGCGGGGTCTGACGCGAGCTTCCAGTACACGCCGTGGAACCGCGAGCATGAAGGCGAAGCTGTCGAGAATGGCGGCGGCGGCGTGCAGGGCCTGATGAAGGGCAAGGTGTTCGAGAAGGTTGGCGTAAACGTCTCGACAGTGCAGGGCGAGTTCTCGAAGGACTTTGCCGGATCGGTCAACGGGGCGAGCGCGGATTCACCGGGCTTCACCGCGACGGGGATCAGCCTGGTGGCGCACATGCGCAATCCGCATGTGCCGGCCGTCCATATGAACACGCGGTTCCTGACCACCAGCAAGGCGTGGTTCGGTGGTGGCGGTGATCTCAATCCGCCGATCCCCTATGAGGAGGACACGGCCGAGTTCCACGCCGAGTACAAGGCTGCGTGCGACAGGCACGATCCGGAGTACTACCCGAAGTTCAAGAAGTGGGCCGACGACTACTTCTGGATCCCGCACCGCAAGGTCCATCGCGGGGTGGGGGGTATCTTCTACGACCATCTGGAATGCGCTGACGATGCCGCGTTTGAGGCGAACTTCGCCTTCACCCGTGATGTGGGCGATGCCTTCGTCAATGTGTTTCCGCGTCTTGTGCGCAAGCGGATGGGGATGGAGTACAATTCCGCTGAGAAGCTGACCCAGCTCGAATATCGCGGGCGCTATGCCGAGTTCAATCTGGTATGGGATCGCGGCACGCTGTTTGGCCTCAAGACCGGCGGCAACATCGACGCGATCCTGATGAGCCTGCCGCCGGAAGCCGTCTGGAGCTGACGTGATCGAAGCAGACGGCCCGCCGCTGGGCCACGGGTTCCACAACGTGCGTGCGGGCGATCTGGCCTGCGTGGTGACGGCGCTGGAGATGCTGGCGCCGCCCGAAGGCTTGCGCCGTCTCGTGCCCGAAGGCGACGTGCCGGTGCAACTGGTGCGGTGGAAGGAGGCGGCGCCGGAGAAGTACCGCCTGCTCTACAAGCGCGTGGGCGGTCCGTGGCTCTGGTGGACGCGGCTGGGCAAGAGCGACGAGGAAATCGCCGCGATCATCCACGATCCGCGCGTGCAGCTCTATGCGGTGGTTGACCGGGCGCGGGTCGAGGTCGGGATGCTCGAACTGGACTTCCGGGTGGAGGGGGAATGCGAGATCGTGTTCTTCGGCTTCATCAAGGGCGCGACCGGCAGAGGGCTGGGCAAGTGGCTGATGCGGCGGGCCTTGCAACTGGCGTGGGTGCCCGGCGTTGCGCGGGTCTGGCTCCATTCATGCACCACCGATGATCCGCGCGCGGTGCCGTTCTATATGGCGCAGGGGTTCACGCCCTTTGCCCGCTATGTCGAGATCCTGCCCGACCCGAGGCTCGCCGGACTGTTGCCGGAAAGCGCCGGTAGCGCGCCGATCATCCGCTAACGGACCAATTCATTCGAATTTCCGCCGGGTTTCCCCTTGCGGTATCGGGCCGCTTGCCGCCATCTAGGGGCCAGATGCTCCGCCAGTACGAACTTGTCGAACGTGTTCTCGCCTACGATCCCGATGCGGACGAGGCGATGCTCAACCGTGCCTATGTCTATACCGTGCAGAAGCACGGCAGCCAGAAGCGGGCGAGCGGGGACCCCTACTTCTCGCACCCGGTGGAAGTTGCCGGCCTGATGACCGAGCTGAAGCTCGATCAGGACACGATCATCACCGCGCTGCTCCACGATACGGTGGAGGATACGCTCGCCACGGTCGAGGAGATCGAACGCCTGTTCGGGCCGGACGTGGCGCGGCTGGTCGATGGGGTGACCAAGCTCTCGAAGATCGAGACGATGAGCGAGAGCGAGCGCGCGGCGGAGAACCTGCGCAAGTTCCTGCTGGCGATGAGCGAGGACTTGCGCGTCCTGCTGGTGAAGCTGGCCGACCGCATGCACAACATGCGCACGCTCCACTACATCAAGAGCGAGGACAAGCGCCGCCGCATCGCGCGCGAGACGATGGATATCTACGCGCCGCTGGCCGAGCGCGTGGGCATGTACGAATACATGCGCGAGATGCAGTTGCTCGCCTTCGAGCAGCTGGAGCCCGAGGCCTATGCGACGATCACCGGCAGGCTGGCCGCGATCCGCAGCGAGGAGGGCGCGCAAGTCGATGCCATCGCGCTGGAGATCAAGAAAGCGCTGGCGCAGGCGGGCATGCGGGTCGAGGTTTCGGGGCGCGAGAAGCACCCCTATTCGATCTGGCGCAAGATGGCCGAGCGGCACGTCTCGTTCGAGCAGATCACCGACATCATGGCCTTCCGCGTGCTGACCGACAGCGAGGACGATTGCTACAAGGCGCTCGGCATCCTGCACCGCGCGTGGCAGATGATTCCGGGGCGGTTCAAGGACTATGTCTCCACTCCGAAGATGAACGGCTACCGTTCGCTGCACACCGCGCTGATCTATTCCAACGCGATGCGCGTGGAAGTGCAGATCAAGACGCACGAGATGCACGAGCGCAACGAGTACGGCCTTGCCGCGCACTGGTCGTACAAGCAGGGCGGGGTGCAGCCCGATGCGCAGATCGGCTGGTTGCGCGATCTCGTCGAAATCCTCGATTCCAGCCACGATGCCGAGGAACTGCTCGAGAATACCAAGATGGCGATCTATCAGGATCGCATCTTCGCCTTCACACCAAAGGGCGCGCTGTTCCAGCTGCCCAAGGGCGCGACGCCGATCGACTTTGCCTTTGCCGTGCACACCAATCTGGGCGCGCAAGCGGTAGGTGCCAAGATCAACGGGCGGCACGTGCCCTTGCGCACCCCGCTCGGCAATGGCGACGTGGTGGAGATCATCAAGAGCCGCAATTCCGAGCCGCAACTGTCGTGGCTGGGCTTTGTCGTGACCGGCAAGGCGCGCGCCGCGATCCGCCGCTTCGTCCGCCAGAAGGAGCGCGCCGAAGTCGCCGCCATCGGGCGCAAGCTCTATGAGGAGATCGTCGAGCGGCTGCCGACCAAGATCGGCAAGAAGGCGCTGAATGATGCGCTCAAGCGGCTGAAACTGGCGGGCGAGGAGGACTTCATGTTCGCCATCGGCTCGGCCAAGCTGGACGACCGGCAGGTGATGGAAGCGCTCGTCCCCGGCAGCGCGGCCAACCTGCCGCAGGAGGACTGGCCCAGCCAGAAGCGCGCCATCGCGGTGCGCGGCCTCACGCCGGGCATGGCCTTCAAGCTTGCCGACTGCTGCCACCCGGTACCCGGAGACCGCATCGTCGGCCTGCGCCGCCCCGGCAAGGGCGTGGAAGTCCACGCGATCGACTGCATGAAGCTGGCCGACGGAATCGACGCCGACTGGATCGACCTGTCATGGGATGCGCGCACCGATGGGGCAATCGGGCGGCTGCGGGCGGAGCTGTATAACCGACCGGGCACGCTGGCGGAGATGGCGGGGATTTTCGCCAAGAACCACGCCAACGTGGTCAACCTCGAGATGACGCAGCGGGAGAACCCGTTTCATACTTACGAGGTGGACCTTGAGGTGCGGGACCTGGCGCATCTGACGCGGATTATCTCTGCGTTGCGGGCGAGTGAGGCGGTGGCGCAGGCGGAGCGGATTTGAGGGGTGGGGGTGATTGGGGGTTTAGTAAAGTGTCACCGTGATTCTGCCGCAATTCAGAAACTGGACGGCTGACAGCAGCGATGGGCGCAAAGGCAAATCATCATTACGTCCCTCAGTTCTATCTCCGAAACTTTGCCGAAGGCGTGGGGCGTAAAGCGAGGGTGTGGTTCTTCGATGAGGAGACCCGCCGCGCCGATCACACGCTAGTGCGCAACGTTGCTAGCGCGCGCTATTTCAATCGTATCGAAGCCGATGGACACCACCCCGATGCAGTAGAGGACGCTCTCGCCAAGTTGGAGAGCGAGATGGCTGGGCCATTAACTGAGGTAATCGAGGCCCGCGATTTCCCGAGCGCCGACCACTTCTCCTACGTTATGAATCTTGCAGCGCTTCTGTCGGTCCGCAATCCTGGACCCAGAAGCCAGATGGAAAAGTTCCATCAAAGCATCGCTGATAAGGTGTTGCTATTGGTCACTTCATCAAAGGAGGTCTGGGAAAGCCAGACCCGTCAGATGAAAGAAGACGGCTACGAGCTAAGCGGCAGTGTGACGTTTGAGGACATAAAACGCTTTCGCGAGGAGAAGCGTTATACCATCGTTATCGATCAAACGCATCTGATCGGATTAGAGTTCGAAATGATCGATCCGGTTCTCAAGACGTTGTCCAATCGCAACTGGTGTTTCGCGACTGCACCGGAAGGTAGCCAGTACGCTACTAGCGACAATCCTGTGTGCCTTGAATGGGCGAACGAGCTACGTCGCTCGAATATGCCGGTGGGCCATGGCCTGCGCGGAACCAACCTGATCTTTCCGCTGAGTCCCAAGGTATTGCTAATTGGATCTTTTGAAGACATCCCTGAGAGCATTTCACATACCGACGAGCAAGTTACCTCCGTCAATACTATCGTTGCGCGAAATTCACGGCGGCAAATTTACGCAAAAAGCGCCGACTTCAAGCTGAATTTACGCAACCGCAGCGCCGTGCGGGGTGCTGAACTGCCACGGTGCCTTGGTGTGGACTGAGAGGGGCCCGGGCGACGCTTTACTAAATCCTCGAACTCCAATTTTGGACCGCAAGGGAAGCCGAGCCCCGTGTCGAGCACGGGGCGACGAGGGGTGGTTGGGGATTGGTGTGCTTCCATCTGTTCGCGTCGCAAGCTTGCAAACCCAATGTCCGTCATCCCGGACTTGATCCGGGACTTGGCTTTTCTTTGGCAGGTGCGGGGATGAAAGAAAGCGGGACCCCGGGTCGGAGCCCGGGGTGACGGTGAGTTTGAGGAGCTGGGCTTGGCTGGCTGCTTGTCAGCTATTCGACCAACGTCACCTCAACCACCTGCGCATTCAGCATCGCCCCGCCGAAGATCGTGAGGAAGGCGATGTCCGCTGCGTCGCGGCCTACGCCGATGATGGCGGTTGTCGCAGGATCGGCCATGCCGGTGGCGTCGACGAGGTGCCAGGCTCCGGCGAGCCAGACCTGGGCGAGGGCGTGGAAGTCCTGGGGGGTGACGTCGGGGTTGTAGGCGCTGACCATTCTCGCCGGGATGCCGAGGCCTCGGACGAGGGCGATCAGGAGGTGGGCGTAGTCGCGGCAGACGCCTTCGCGGGCGTGGAAGGTGTCGAGCGCGGTGGTGCCGCCGTGGCTGGCGCCGGGGACATAGGCGAGGTGGGTGGCGATCCAGTCGCCCACGGCCTCTACCGCCGCGCCGCCGGTCAGGTGGCCGAACATGTCGACAGCGGCGGCGTGCATCGTGTCGACCGGGCAGTAGCGCGAGGGGAACAGGTATTCGAGGACCTCGCCGGGCAGGGTGGTGAGGCTGTCGGCGGCGAGGCTGCCTAGCTGCAGGGGCTGGCGATCGATCTCTACCGTGGCGCGGTAGTCCACCGCAAAATGCGTTTCGGGTTCAAGCCAGAGCCGTTCGCCAAGGCCGTCGTGGCCGGGGACGGTGCGGGTGATGCCGGGCGTGGTGGTGCAACTGGTGAGATGCACGCGCTGCTCGGCCACCTGTGCCACACCGATCTGCATCAGCACGGGGGCAGGGCCGTTCATCGCATAGTCGAGCTTTACGGCAATGCCGATGGTCTGGGTCAGGGGATGCGTCCGGTTCTGGAGGGTGCGTAGCCGCCACCAGCGCCGCAAGGTCTCAAGTAGTGGCGCGCGCGCGTCCTGCAAAGAGCCATGCGAGGAATGCTGTGAGCAGGATCGACACGACGTTCTGTGGCAGCGACGCGCCGTCCCGCGTGATCTGGTGGGTGGCGGTCGAGATCAGCTCAAGCGCGATGAAGGCGTAGCAGGCAAGCTGGCCGGTGCGGCTGAGGTGCGGGCGCAGCAGCGCGGCGAGGAGGGCAACGACGAGGCCCATCTCGATCAGGCCGATGATCTTGCCGAGCCAATCGGGCAGGTGGACCGTCCATGCGGTGTGCTTGAGCAGTTCCTCGCGCGAGGAGAAGGTCTTGTGCCAGCCGACGAAGCCATGGAACGCGGCGAGCAGCAAGGTCAGCGGCACGATCAGTGCGAGCCGGACCAGCGCGGGCATGCGGATTGCGGACACGGTTGTTCTCCCCCTCGTTTTTTAGAACGAGAAGTCTAATATGGATCAGAGGAAGCTGCAACTGCCGGGACGGACGGTTTTGACCTTTGCCCGGTGTTGGAGTATGATTGGTCCGCAACAGATCAGGACCGCGCCCATGACGGCGCGCTGTCCGCCGTTTGCGTCTGCGAAATGGTTGACGTGATAGCCGAAAGCGCCTAATCGCGTCTTTCACTCATTTCCGGGCATTTTCTGTGAAATCAGGCTTAATCCCCTGAAAACCTGCAGAAATTCCGGTTTTCCCGAGTGAGTTTTCGCGATGAGATAGGCGGCGTGAGTGATTCGCGCGGCCTGTGGAGCAAACGGAGAAGCAAGTGGCTCGTATTGCCGGGGTCAATATCCCCACCAACAAGCGCGTGATCATCGCGCTGACCTACATCCATGGTATTGGCGCTCACAAGGCCAAGCAGATCGCCGACAAGCTGGGTATCGAACATACCCGCCGCGTGCAGGACCTGTCGGACGCCGAAGTCCTCCAGATCCGTGAAACGATCGACGCCGAGCACACCGTGGAAGGCGATCTTCGTCGCGAAGTGGCGATGAACATCAAGCGCCTGATGGACCTCGCGTGCTATCGTGGTCTGCGTCACCGCAAGGGCCTGCCGGTCCGCGGCCAGCGCACCCACACGAACGCCCGTACCCGCAAGGGCAAGGCCAAGCCGATCGCCGGCAAGAAGAAGTAAGATCTGAAAAGGTCCTTCTTCCGTCTAAAGTTTCTCGAGGATAGATACCATGGCACGCGAACCTCAGCGCATTAAGCGCCGCGAGCGCAAGAACATCACCAGTGGTGTTGCGCACGTAAACGCCAGCTTCAACAACACCATGATCACCATCACCGATGCTCAGGGCAACGCCATTTCGTGGTCGTCGGCCGGCATGATGGGCTTCAAGGGTAGCCGCAAGTCGACCCCGTATGCCGCACAGGTTGCTGCTGACGATGCCGGCAAGAAGGCTGCTGAACACGGCGTCCGTACCCTCGAAGTCGAGGTCAAGGGCCCCGGTTCGGGTCGTGAGAGCGCCCTGCGCGCCCTTCAGGCGGTCGGCTTCACCATCACGGCGATCCGTGACGTGACCCCGATCCCGCACAACGGCGTTCGTCCTTCGAAGCGTCGTCGCGTCTGATCCTGCCTATGGTGGATGGGGCGCAGGTACCGGCACCCCATTTGCCCAATATTTCGACCGGAGCCGGACATTCGCGTCCGGCAACCGGCAAAAGCCCGCACAAACCCCAGGGGAATTCCATGACTGTCAACATCAAGAACTGGCAGGAACTGAAGAAGCCCAACAATCTCGAGATCAAGCCGGGCAACGATGCCAAGCGCCGCGCGACGTTTGTCGCAGAGCCGCTTGAACGTGGTTTTGGTCTCACGCTCGGCAACGCGCTGCGCCGCGTGCTGCTGTCTTCGCTGCAGGGCGCAGCGGTCACGTCAATCAAGATCGAGAACGTGCTTCACGAGTTCTCGTCGCTTGCAGGCGTGCGTGAAGACGTCACCGACATCGTTCTGAACGTGAAGCAGATTGCCCTCAAGATGCAGGGCGAAGGCCCCAAGCGTCTGCAGCTCTCGGCCACCGGCCCGGGCGAAGTGAAGGCGGGCGACATCGCCGTCACCGGCGACATCGAGGTCATGAACAAGGACCTCGTGATCTGCAACCTCGACGAAGGTGCGACCTTCAACATGGAGCTGACCGTCGACACCGGCAAGGGCTACGTCCCTGCCGTGTCGAACCGTCCTGTCGACGCGCCGATCGGGCTTATCCCGGTCGACTCGCTCTACTCGCCGGTGCGTCAGGTTTCGTACAAGGTCGACAACGCCCGCATCGGTCAGGAGCTTGACTACGACAAGCTCAACCTGACGGTCGAAACCGACGGCACGATCACTCCGGAAGACGCCGTGGCCTATGCCGCGCGCATCCTTCAGGACCAGCTCGCGCTGTTCGTCCACTTCGACGACCAGATGCCGGTCGGCCATGTTCCTTCGGTCGCGGGCGTTGCTGCCCATGCACCGGAAGAAAGCGACGCAAACCAGCTCAACCGCTACCTTCTCAAGAAGGTGGACGAGCTGGAACTGTCGGTCCGTTCGGCCAACTGCCTCAAGAACGACAACATCATCTACATCGGCGATCTGGTCCAGAAGACCGAAGCCGAGATGCTGCGCACGCCGAACTTCGGCCGCAAGTCGCTCAACGAGATCAAGGAAGTCCTCTCGTCGATGGGCCTGCGCCTCGGCATGGACATCCCCGGTTGGCCGCCGGAGAACATCGAAGAGATGGCCAAGAAGCTCGAGCAAGAGCTGCTTGGTTAAGGAAATTCGGGGCGTCCCTGCCGGGGTGCCCCGCTTTCAAGGGTGACTTGGCGGCAGCCCGAATTCGCCGCCTGGATCGGGGTACCTCGTACGGCCCCCCTACGAACGGAAGGAAGATACCATGCGTCACAAGCTGGGCCAGCGTAAGCTGGGTCGTACCTCTGCCCACCGCATCGCAATGCTGCGCAACATGGCGGCATCGCTGATCAAGCACGAGCAGATCACCACGACGCTCCCCAAGGCGCGCGAACTGCGTCCCTACATCGAAAAGCTGATCACGCTGGGCAAGAAGGGCGGCCTTTCGAACCGCCGTCTCGCGCACGCCCGTCTGCTCGACGATGCGCAGCTGCAGAAGCTGTTCACCGTTCTGGCCGAGCGTTATTCGGACCGCAACGGCGGCTACACCCGCATCATCAAGGCTGGCATCCGTTCGTCGGACGCCGCGCCGATCGCCGTGATCGAACTGGTTGACCGCGATACCTCGGCCAAGGGTCAAGACTCGGGTCCGGTGATGACGGCTGACGAAGACGAATACGAAGCTGCGTAATCCGCGCTTCGGCTTCGGCTGACAGGATTGACGGGCGGGGCTTCGGCTCCGCCCGTTTTCGTTGTGGGTTTTGTCTTTTGCAAATGCCGCCCCAATCATGGCGTCATTGCGAGCGTAGCGATGCAATCCAGGGAGCGATGTATGGCGCTCTGGATTGCTTCGTCGGCTTCGCCTCCTCGCAATGACGAAGCTCAGTTGGCAACGACATAAGCCCCTTTTCGTCAGGGCGGACTTGCGCGGGACGGTGGGGTGGCTAGTTTCCGTCGCAACGAATGACTCAGTTGAAAGTCCCCCCATGCCATTGCGCCCATCGTTACTCGCTGCTGCGGCAGCGGTCGTCTGCGTTTCCGCCCCAATCCATGCCCATGGCGGAGAGACGGCCTTGAACTACCCCAAGACTGAGCGCGGACCAGTGGTCGAGACCTTCTTTGGCGAGAAGGTTGCCGATCCCTACCGCTGGCTTGAAGCCGACGTGCGCGTGGACAAGAAGGTTGCGGCGTGGGTTGATGAGCAGAGCAAGTTCACCGATGCCTACCTGAAGGCCTTGCCCGAGCGGGCGGCGTTCGAGAAGAAGCTGACCAGCCTGTTCGATTTCGAGCGGTACGGCTTGCCGGTGAAGGCGGGCAAGTACCTGTTCTTCCGTCACAACTCAGGGTTGCAGAACCAGTCTGTGCTTTACGTGCGCAATGCTGACGGAAGCGGCGAGCGGCGGGTGCTGATCGATCCCAATGGCTGGGCCAAGGACGGGGCAACGGCGCTGGATGACTGGTTACCATCGCCAGATGGAAGCAAGGTTGCCTATTCCGTGCAGGATGGCGGGACGGATTGGCGCTCGGTCAAGGTGATTGACGTTGCCACGGGGGAGGTGCTGGCGGACGCGATCGAGCACGTGAAATTCTCGCGCCTGACCTGGGCAGGGAACGATGCGGTGATCTATTCGCGCTTCCCAGAACCCAAGGCGGGCGAGGCGTTCCAGGCGGTCAGCTCCAACCAGTCGGTGTGGTATCACAGGCTTGGCACGGCACAGGGCGAAGACCGGCAGCTTTACGCGACCCCGGACAATCCGCGGCTCTACCATTCGGCGCAGGTGACGCATGACCAGCGCTGGATGGTCGTTTCGACAAGCACGGGCAGCGAGAAGGGCAATGCTGTCGGTCTGGCTGCTGTTGGCAAGGGTGACTGGACGGTCCGCCCGCTGATCACCTCGCTCGCCGATGAATGGACGCTGGTCGAGGGCGTTGGGGATCAGTTGTGGTTCATCACCAGCAAGGATGCGCCGCGCAAGAAGATCATGCGCGTCGATCTTTCCGGGGCTGAGCCTGTGTTCACGACGGTTGTGCCCGAAGATGCAGCCGTGCTCGATCTGGCGAGCATTGTCGGTGACCGGCTGGTGCTCAACTATCTGCGCGATGTGAAGGCCGAGATGCGGGTGGCTGGGCTCGACGGGCAGGGCGTCGCGACGGTGGCACTGCCGGGGATTGGCAGCATTGGTGCCGTCATTGGTGAGCCCGGCGATCCGAAAGGCTACTTCTCGTTCAGCGGCTTTACCCAGCCTGCGACGATCTATGTTTTCGATGCGGCAAAGGCTGCATCGGCGAGCGTGTGGGAGGCGCCCAAGCTGGCGTTCGATCCGGCCGCGTTCGAGACGGCCCAAGTTTTCTATCCTTCCAAGGATGGCACGAAGATCCCGATGTTTGTTGTGCGGCGCAAGGACCTGAAGGGACCGCTGCCGACGATCCTCTATGGTTATGGCGGGTTCAACGTCTCGATCCTGCCGGGATACTCTCCTGCTCGGATGGCCTGGCTGCAGGCGGGCGGGGCCTATGCCGTGGCGAACCTGCGCGGTGGCGGAGAGTATGGCGAGGCCTGGCACCTTGCGGGCAAGGGGCCGACCAAACAGAACGTGTTCGACGATTTCATCGCGGGCGGCGAATGGCTCAAGGCCAATGGCGTGACAAGCAAGGGTGGCCTTGCGGTCGAGGGCGGCTCGAACGGCGGATTGCTGGTGGGGGCTGTCGTCAACCAGCGGCCCGATCTGTTTGCGGCGGCGCATCCGGCGGTCGGCGTGATGGACATGCTGCGCTTCGACAAGTTCACGGCAGGGCGCGAGTGGGTGTTCGACTATGGCTTCCCGGAAAAGGAAGCCGACTGGCGTCTGCTGCGCAGCTATTCGCCCTATCACAACGTCAAGGCAGGCACGCCTTATCCTGCCGTACTGGTGACGACAGCCGATACCGATGACCGCGTGGTGCCGGGGCATAGCTTCAAGTATGCCGCCGCATTGCAGGCCGCAGGGCTTGGGCCCAAGCCGCAACTGATCCGCATCGAGACGCGCGCCGGGCATGGATCGGGCAAGCCGGTCTCGAAGCAGATCGAGGAGAGCGCGGACGTCTTTGCTTTTCTGGCGCACTGGACGGGCCTGACACCGAAAGAGTGATAGGCATTCAGGCCATCTCCCGCACGTTCATGTGATGTGCTAAATCACTGGCAACGATGATGTGGGAGACGGACAGGTTCGGGCGGCGCCTCGCTGGCGTCATGCTCATGGCGGCGCTGCTGTTGTCGGCGCAGCCTGCGCTTGCCGATAGTGCCGAGGCCGTGCTGCCGTCCTCAGGGGGCGGGTCTGCGTCTGCTGCACTTCCCCGTCTTGTCCTGCCGCGAAGCGCCTATCCTGCCACCAGGAACGATGGTCTGGTCGAGCAGGTGTTCGGGCAGCGCGTGGCCGATCCGTTCCGCTGGCTCGAAGCCGATCCGCGCAGCGATGGCGATGTGGCGAAGTGGATTGCACAGCAGAACGCGCTGAGCGGGGATTATCTGGCGCGGCTGCCGGGGCGCGAGCGCTTTGCCAGCCGTATCCGCGAGCTGTTCGATTTCGAGCGTTATGGTCTGCCGCGCAAGGCGGGGCGGAGCTACTTCTACAGCCGCAATACCGGTCTGCAGAACCAGTCTGCGCTCTGGGTGCGCAAAGGCGTGGATGGGGAACAGCGCCTGTTGCTCGATCCCAATGGCTGGAGCACGGACGGAGCGCTCGCCCTGGCGCAGTGGGAGCCTTCGCCCTCGGGCCGCTATCTTGCCTACGCCGTGCAGGAAGCGGGCAGCGACTGGCGGACGTTGCGGGTGGTCGAAGTCGGCACGGGCCGGGTGCTCGACGAGCAGCTTCAATGGGCCAACGATACCGAGATTGCCTGGGTGGGAGAGGAGGGCTTCCTCTATTCGCGGTTTCCCGCGCCCAAAGCGGGTGATGATCCGCGTGCGCCCCGATTCAACAAGGCGGTGTGGTTCCATCGCATTGGAACGGCGCAGGAGCAGGACGAACTGGTCCACGCATCGCCGGATCACCCGGAATGGAGCCACAAGGCGCTGGTGACCAGCGACGGGCGCTGGGCAGTGGTGGTCAGCGAGGTCAGCACGGACAAGCGCAACGCGGTTCACCTGATCCAGCTGGAAGGCAGGCCCGCAGGCCAATGGAACGCACAGCCGCTGGTGCCCGAGATTGCCGATCACTGGAAACTGGTGGCCGGGATCGGCAACCGGCTGTGGTTCCTGACCGACCGGGGCGCTGCGAACTATCATCTGGTCAGTATCGACCTTGCCCGCCCGAAGGACGGCTGGAAGATCGTGGTGCCCGAGCGTGGCAATACGCTGGAAGGGGCGCGGATGATCGGCGACCGCTTCCTGCTCTCGTATCTCAGGGACGGACAGACGGTAGCGGTGATGACCGACCGCAAGGGCAAGCCGGGCCGGGCGATCACGCTCAACGGGATCGGCACGGCAAGCGGCTTTGGCGGACGACCGGGCGATGCGGAGACGTTCTATCAGTTCACCAGCTTCAACCTGCCGCCTGCGATCTATCGCATGGACCTGCACAGCGGCGCGGTGACGCCGTTTGCGGTGCCGAAGATGGCGTTCGATCCGGCCGACTACCTTGTCGAGCAGCGCGAATATCCATCGCGCGATGGCACGATGGTGCCGATCTATATCGTGCGCAAGCGGGCGCTGGCGACGGCGGGCAAGCCGCTGCCGACGCTGCTTTATGGCTACGGTGGTTTCGATATTGCGCTGACACCGGGATACTCGCCGGTGCGCATGGCCTGGCTCGAGGCAGGCGGGGCCTTTGCCCTGGCCAATGTGCGCGGCGGGGGAGAACTGGGGCGCGGCTGGTATGAGGCCGGGCGGCGCGACAAGAAGCAGAACAGCTTCGACGACTTCATCGCGGCAGGCGAGTACCTCATCCGCGAGGGCATTGCAGCCAAGGGCGGGCTTGCGGTGCAGGGGGCATCGAACGGCGGGCTGCTGGTGGGCGCGGTGGTCAACCAGCGGCCCGACCTGTTTGCCGCAGCGAACCCCGACGTCGGCGTGATGGACATGCTGCGCTACGACCGGTTCACCTCGGGGCGGTTCTGGGTCGACGATTACGGCAGGCCTGATCGCGAGGAAGACTGGCGGACGCTGCGGTCCTATTCGCCCTATCACAACATCGCCGATGGCAAGGCCTATCCGGCGATCCTTGTCACCACCGCCGAGAACGACGATCGCGTGGTTCCGGCACACAGCTTCAAGTACGTGGCGGCCCTGCAAGCGGCGCAGATCGGGGAGCGGCCGCACCTGCTGCGCGTGGAAACGAAGGCCGGGCACGGGGCGGGCAAGCCGGTGGAGAAGGTCATCGGCAGCGGGGCCGACGTGCTCTCTTTCCTCGCCTATTGGACTGGCCTCGGGAGCGAAACGGCGCAGCGATAGTTCGTTCATCTTCGTTGTCAATTAGCTGAACGGAAGCTGTCGCCGTGGTTCAGCGTCATCTCACGGCGAATCAGGCAATCCTTCATGCGTGGCGGGAAAGGCTCGCCGGACTTGAAGGACTTGCACCATGAAGACTCTACCCAAGGCCCTCGTCGGAACCGTTGCCGCCGCTGCGGTTGCGGTGTCTTCGGCCACGCCGGCAGTCGCCCGCGACCATCGCGGCGGAATTGACGGTGGCGATATCATCGCAGGCGCGCTGGTGATCGGCGGCATTGCCGCGATTGCCGCTGCCGCCAGCAACAACAACGACCGACGCGATTACGATCGCTATGGCTATGGCGACGACTGGCGCGGCCGCGATGGCTGGAACGACCGTCGCTACGGCGATGGCTACTATGGCCGCGGCAACCCGCGCCAGGCGATCGAGCAGTGCGTGCGCACTGCCGAACGGAATGCCGCGCGCTACAGCTATGGCCGCGCGGACGTGACCGACATCCGCGACGTGCGCAACACCCGCTGGGGCTATGAAGTGCGCGGCCGGATTGCCGTGAACACACGGGGCCGCGATTGGCGCGACGGCGACCGCTACTATGGTCGCGGCTGGGGCGGCGACTATCGCGGCTGGGACAATTCGCTGCGTGGCTATGACAGCGGATCGTTCAAGTGCAAGGTCGAGCGGGGCCGGGTGGTCGATATCGACTACAGCGGCATTCGCGGCCTTTAACGGACAACAAGGCGGGCGGTTCAGGCATTGGAAAGCCTGGGCCGCCTAGCCTTTCGGGATAGTCGGGACTCCGGCTGCCCGCCCGTGGATCGGGGCAGGTGGCCGGCTGGAAGGGAACAGCATCATGGCAGGACGGATTGCGAAGATCGCGCTGGCGGGCGCTGCACTGGCCACGACGCTCCTGCCGGTTGCGGCAGAGGCGCATGGCCGATGGGATCGCGGAGGCTGGGGTGGACGTGGCTGGCATCGCGACCGCGGCGGCATCGATGGCGGCGACGTGCTGGCAGGGCTGCTGATCATCGGCGGCATTGCCGCGATCGCGACAGCCGCGAGCAATGCCGACAAAAGGAACCGCAACGCGCGTGAGGACGACAGCTATCGCTATCGGCCCGAAGACGAGCGTCGTGATGACAGGCGCGACGATTGGCGCGATCAGGGCGGTGCGACTTCCGGTTCCAGCGCACGTGGCTTGAACGATGCGGTGGACGCCTGCGTTACCGAGGCAGAGCGCAGCGGCGATATCGAGGAAGTCTACGATGCCACGCGCAATGGCGACGGCTATCGGGTTTCGGGCACACTGCGCAACGGTGACCGGTTCTCGTGCGACGTGAGCCGCGACGGTGGCGTGCTGCTCGATCTCCGGAAGGGTCGCCTTTGATGCTTCTGCCGCTGTGTTTCTTTTCGTGATCCCTTGCGGCGGGAGCCGGGTCTGATTATCGGCAAGGTGATCTCGTTTTCACAGAGGATACCGGCCGATGACCACATTCGACGATCGCGAGAAGGCATTCGAGGCCAAGTTCGCCCACGACGAGGAAATGCTGTTCCGCGTCCATGCCCGCCGCAACCGTCTGCTGGGCACCTGGGCCGCCGAACGCATGGGGCTCGATGCGGCTGAGACCGAGGCCTATGCCAAGTCGGTCGTGCAGGCAGATTTCGAGGAATCGGGCGACGAGGACATGATCCGCAAGGTGCTGGGCGACCTTATCTCCGCTGGCGTCGACATCGACGAGAGCGATGTGCGCCTGGCTCTGGAGGCCAAGTCGGTCGATGCCCGTCGCCAGCTGATGGGCGAAGTCTGATGGCGATGCCCGCCGCCGAGATTGAAGCGATGATCCGTGCGGCCTTGCCCGACGCGGTGGTCGAGATCACCGATCTGGCGGGCGATGGCGATCACTATGCCGCGCGCGTGGTTTCAGCCGCGTTTGCCGGTCTGCCACGAGTCAAGCAGCACAAACTGGTCTACGAGGCCTTGGGCGGACGCATGGGCGGCGAACTGCATGCCTTGCAACTGACCACTGCCGTTCCCAACTGAGAGCGGAAAGGAAACCGATCCCTCATGTCTACCGAGCAGCGCATCTCCGAAATCGTCAATGGCAATGACGTCGTCCTGTTCATGAAGGGCACGCCGCTGTTTCCGCAGTGCGGCTTTTCCAGCAAGGCGATTGCGATCCTTGAACACCTTGGCGTGGAATATGCCTCGGTCGACGTTCTGCAGGACATGGAAATCCGCAGTGGCATCAAGTCCTACTCCGACTGGCCGACGATCCCCCAGCTCTACGTGAAGGGCGAATTCGTGGGTGGCTCGGACATCATGATGGAAATGTTCCAGGCTGGCGAGTTGCAGCAGCTCATGGAAGAGGCGGGCGTCAAGGCCGCCTGATTTTCCGAGTTTCCTGACAGATAATGCAAAGGCGCGGTCGGCATTGCCGGTCGCGTCTTTTTTTGCCTGCTGTGATGAGAGGTCCCGGGAGAGGCGGAGCCATAAGAGACCGGGGGGACTGGCTCCGCCTCGAGAAGAAGCTACTCTTCGGGACGAAGAGGGTTATGCAGACATCGTGCCAAACTTGAGAATCCGCCAAATTCTGTGGGTTTTGTTGCGCCACCGAGCCGTTGCGTGGAGGGAGGTGTAAAATGAACCGACAAGTGTTGCAGGCTTGGCAAGCGACGCTGCGCCAGACATGATGCACGATGATGGAAACACACGATATCGAGCCCGAAAACTGGCTGAGCAAGACGACTCCCGCGGCAACGATCGTCATCTTCCGGCATGATCCGCAAGGCGGTGCGCCGCAAATCCTGATGGTCGAGCGCAATGCGAGCCTCAAGTTTGCAGGCGGCGCGACGGTGTTTCCCGGCGGCAAGATCGACCCGGCAGATCGCGAGCTGGCTGCGCGCATCGGCGGCGACCTTGACGACATGGCCGCGCGAGTGGCGGCGGTACGCGAAACACTGGAGGAGACCGGGCTGGTCGTCGGTATCGACGGCGTGGTTGATGGAAGCCTTGCTGCGCAGGCGCGGCGGATGCTGATCTCGGGCGGTGATCTGGCGCCGGTGCTGGATGCTTTCGGCTGGAGCCTTGCGCCTGAGCGCCTGGTGCCCTTCGCGCGCTGGTGGCCCAAGCACCGGACTGAAAGAATTTTCGACACCCGCTTCTATCTCGCCGATCTGGGCACGGGGGCGGTCGATATCGAAGTGGACGCCACGGAGAACCGGCACCTGTTCTGGGCGAGCGCAAAGGGGGCGCTCGATCTTGCAGAAGAAGGCAAGATCCGGGTGATCTTCCCGACGCGGCGGAATCTGGAGCGGCTGGCATTGTTCGGCAGCTTCGAGGACGCGAGAGTCCACGCCGAGGCAACGCCGATCGGTACGATCAGTCCGTTCATCGAGAAGCGCGATGACAAGCACTGGCTGATGATCCCGGACAACCTGGGCTATCCCGTGCTGGGTGAGCCGCTTGAAATGGCGCAGCGGGGGTGATCCGCAAGACTGCGTAGGGCTCCGCTAAGCGGAAGTTGAGCGCGCCGCGACAAAGTGGTCTCCACGATGCCCCAGCCTCTCCTCTCGATGGACATGTCCGCAGCGCCCGAAGTGGAGGGCCGCTCGTCACGCGATGGTCCACGCGAGGCGCGTGCCATGGATGTCCCCGTCCATTCCCCCGTCCATGCTCTGCAGCATGAGATTCTGCGGGCGCATGAGGACGGCCCGGTGGGTGATTCGCGGGTGGACAAGGCTCCCGGCTGGGTGAGGCTCGGATTTCCTGCCATCGCATCACTAATGTTATGGGCTGTAATTATTGGCTTTATCCGCGCGCTCGGCTGAGCCCTGCGTGCCGTAACGAATTGTTGAGACGGCGCATGCATGATCCACATCATGCGTAGCCCACTCGACATGTTGACCCCAGGTCAGATCGCCCGTTCCGGCCGCGTCGTCGCGCTTGCGACCGCGCTTTCGCTAGGTTTCGGATACGTTACCGATACGCTGACGCCGACTATGGCGGGCGTTGGTTCGTTCCTGCTGGCAAATGCGTTGCTTCTGGCAGCTCCGCGCCAACGTGCGACGGAGCTGTTGGGCGCAGTGACGGTCTGGCAGTGTTTTGCCGAATTTCTCTCGACCGTGCAGAGCGGGCAATTTGCAATGTGGCGCCTTTCCGTGTCGATCGCGACGCTGGGGTGCGTCATGGCGGTGATCCGCGTGCAGCACATGCGCGACCTGACCCGTCAAAGCCCGGATATCCGTCTGGCCGATCTCGACCGCCGCACTGTCGGCGGCATCGGCGTGCTCCCGCGCACCGATGCGCAACTGGCCGAACTTCGTCACGAAGAAGCTGCCTGACAGGGCCATCGTAAAAGGTTGCCGAGGCGCATTGTTGCGAGCGCCATGACCGCTATGCTGAGGCCAACCGAAAGGATGGCCCATGCGTCTGATTTCTCGCGTTTTCGCTGCAGCCCTCGCGCTTTGCGCAAATCCCCTGCTTGCCGCTGAGAAGCAGGAGGCGCTGACGCTGCTGCGCCCCGATGCCGTGTTCGATGGCGAGAACGCGGTTCTGCACAAGGGTTGGGCCGTGCTGGTGCGCGGCAATCGCATCGAGGCGGTCGGGCCTGACCTTCCCGCTCCTGCGCAGGCTTCGATCATTGCCTTGCCCGGCACGACGCTGATGCCCGGCATGATCGAGGGGCATTCGCACCTCTTCCTGCATCCCTACAACGAGACGCCGTGGGACGATCAGGTCCTGCACGAATCTCTCGCACTGCGCACGGCTCGCGCCACGGTCCACGCCCGCGTTACGCTGATGGCAGGATTCACCACGGTGCGCGATCTTGGAACCGAAGGGGCGGGCTATGCCGACGTCGGGCTCAAGCAGGCGATCGAGCAGGGCATCGTACCGGGTCCGCGCATGCTGGTGGCGACGCGGGCAATCGTTGCGCCGGGAGCCTATGGACCGCGCGGATTTGAACCAGGCGTGGCGGTGCCGCTGGGCGCTGAGGAGGCGGGCGGGCCAGAACTTGTCAATGTCGTGCGGCGGCAGATCGGAGCCGGGGCCGATCTTGTGAAGCTCTATGCCGATTATCGCTGGGGCCCAGGTGAGCCGAGCCGTCCGACGTTCACCGAAAGCGAGTTGAAAGCAGCCGTCGAGGCGGCTCACAGTGCCGGGCGTGAAGTGGTTGCTCATGCGAGCACCGCAGAAGGCATGCGCCGCGCTGTGGCAGCGGGCGTCGATACCATCGAGCATGGCGATGAAGGCACGCCTGAAGTCTTCGCGGCAATGAAGGCCAAGGGCGTTGGTTTCTGCCCGACGCTTGCCGCAGGCGATGCCATTGCGCGCTATCGCGGATGGAATGGTGAGGCACCGGTGCCCAAGGGCGTGCAGGAAGGTTTCGATGCACTGGCCAAGGCGCGCAAGGCAGGCGTGGCGATCTGCATGGGCGGCGACGTTGGCGTGTATGCCCATGGCGACAATGCGCGCGAGGCCGAACTGATGGTCAAGGGCGGGATGACGCCATCCGAGGTGGCGATTGCCGCGACATCGGGCAATGCCAAGATGTTCGGGATCGGCGACAGGCTTGGCGCGGTCAAGGCGGGGATGCTGGCGGATCTGGTGGCGGTCGAGGGCAATCCGCTCGCCGACATTTCCGTGATCCGCAAGGTTGCGCTGGTGATGAAGGACGGCGTGCTGTGGAAGGGGCCAGTGGGGCGTTAGGCCTTCTGGCTGGCCTTCGGTTCCGCCAGCATGGCCTTGGCGAGGGCCTGATAGTCCGGGCAGTCTGAGCTTCCCTGCAAGCGCTCCTGCAGAGCGCGGTAGTGGTTCAGCACGGCTTGTCCGAGCGCGGTGAGCTTTGCGCCGCCGCCTTTGGCGCTGCCGGGGGAGGTTTCGACCAATGGCTCGCGCCAGCAGCGGTTCATCGCGTCGACCAGCAGCCATGCGCGGCGGTAGCTCATGTCCATGGCGCGGGCGGCGGCGGAGATGGAGCCGTGCTCGGTGATCGCGTCAAGCAGGTCGGCCTTGCCGGGACCCATCGCGATTTCGTCGCCGCAGTAGAGCTGTATCTTGAGTTTGAGGCGCTGCATCGCGGGGCAAGGTATCGGTGTGAGCGCTGCACTTGCAACTTGTTTCGGTGGCAACTAGCACGCTGCGATGATTGCTGAAGTCGAACCCTTCCACGCCATCGCCGTCTCCCGCCTTGCGCATGACATGGAGGCTGCGGGCGCTAGCGTGATCCACATGGAGTTCGGGCAGCCTTCCACCGGGGCACCCGCCAAGGCCATCGCGCTGGCGCACGAGGTGCTCGACAGCGAGGCGATGGGGTACTGGGAAAGCGTGCCGTTGAAGGAGCGGATCGCGCGCAGTTATGCCGATGCTTATGGCGTGAGCGTGGAGCGGGAGCAGGTGATCCTGACTTGCGGGGCATCGCCTGCGTTCGTCATGGCGCTGTCGTGCCTGTTCCGGCCGGGCGCGCGGATCGCTTTGGCGCGGCCGGGCTACGTGGCCTACCGGAATTCCTTGAAAGCGATGTACCTCGAACCGGTCGAGATGGAATGCGGTCCGGACGAGCGTTTTCAGGTGACGGCGGCTGCGGTCGATGCGCTCGACCCCGTGCCCGAAGGGTTGATCGTGGCGAGTCCGGCCAATCCGACCGGCACGATCATCGCGCCCGAGGAACTGGCGGCGATTGCCGAAGTGTGCCGCCGCAGGGGCATCAAGGTCATCTCGGACGAGATCTACCATGGGCTGAGCTATGGCGCGAAGGCGGCATCAATGCTGGAGCATCTGCCCGATGCGGTGATCGTCAATTCGTTTTCGAAGTATTTCAGCATGGCGGGCTGGCGGCTGGGCTGGCTGGTCGTGCCGCCTGCGCTGATTGATGCGGCGCGGGCGCGGATGGGCAGCCTGTTCCTGACGCCGCCGGTGCTGGCGCAGAAGGCGGGGCTGATGGCCTTCGAATGCCGCGACGAGCTGGATGGGCATGTCGAGACTTATGCGCGCAACCGGGCGATCCTGCTGGAGGCGCTGCCGAAGATGGGTTTGGGCCGCATCGCGCCGCCCGATGGCGCGTTCTACATCTATGCCGATGCCAGCGAATTCACCGACGACAGTCTGGCGCTGTGCGAGGCCTTGCTGCGCGATACCGGCGTGGCGACCGCGCCGGGGTTGGACTTCGATCCCGTGAACGGCAAGCGCTTTATCCGCTTCAGCTTTGCGGTCTCGACACCGCTGGTGGAGGAAGCGGTGCGGCGGATCGGGCCGTGGTTTGCTGCACGGCGCAGTGTCAGTCCGGCACAAGAACCATCTTGAGCGCGCCTGCCTCACGGGCTTCGAACAGGCGGTAGGCCTCAGCGCCCTGTGATAGCGGCAGGCGGTGGCTGATGTAGCGTTCTGGCTTAAGGCGACCCGAGGCGACGAGCGGGAACAGTGCGGGCAGTTCCTCCGGGACCGAACAGGTGCCGATGCGGAAGGTGAGGCCACCGGCGAAGGCGCGCTCGAGCGGGAAGGGGAAGCGGCGCGATTGCTGGACGCCGATGACCGAGACCGTACCGCGCACGCGGACGAGGCGCAGGGCCACGTCCACGGTGGCATCAGATCCGACGACTTCGACGACGCAGTCGAGCCGGCGGCCGTGGGTGTCTTCCTTGATGCGAGATGCCGCTTCGTCAGGGTGGAGCGCGATTGCACCAAGGCTTGCCGCGATGGCGCGGCGTTCGGGCACGGGGTCGATCGCGTAGACCACATGCGCGCCCATCACGAAGGCGCTTTCCACCGCCATCAGGCCTATGGGGCCGAGGCCGATCACGCCGACCGACGATCCGGGCCGGATGTCCGCCTGCCGTGCACCGAACCATGCGGTGGCAAGGGCGTCGGTCATCATCAGGGCCTGATCGCTGGAGACGCCTTCGGGGATCGGCACCGCGTTCATATCGGCCGCTGGAACGCGAACGGCTTCGGCCTGTGAGCCTTGCAGCTTGGCGGAGAGGCCGTAGCAGCCGAAGGCGTTGTTTTCGCAGATGTTGACCATGCCCGAAAGGCACGAGCGGCAGGCACCGCAACCGACGGCTGCCGGGATCATGACTTTCTGGCCGACCTTCAGGCGATGCACCGCGCGGCCAACTTCGACGACTTCGCCGACAGCTTCGTGACCGACGCAGAAGCCGATGTCCTCGGAGAAGCCGTGGCCGTGGTAGATGTGGAGGTCCGAGCCGCAGATCGAGCAGGCATCGACCTTGACGATGGCATCCCGGTCCGACTTTGGGGTCGGATCGCCCATGCTTTCATGACGGATGTCGCGTGTGCCGTAGTAGCGAAGGGCCTTCACAGGGTGAGCCCTCCGTCGACGACAAGCGTGTGGCCGGTGACGTATGAGGCCAATGGCGAGGCAAGAAAGATAGCCGCCCCGGCCATATCGTCAGGCGTGCCCATGCGCCCTTGGGGAATGCGGGCCACGGCGCCGGCGAGGCGTTCCGGATTGGCGGTTGTGACCTTGGTCAGCTTGGTGTCGACAAGGCCGGGAGCGAGGCCGTTCACGCGGATGCCCTCGGCGGCGAAGGCTTGACCCAGCGTCTTCGTCAGACTTACCGCGCCTGCCTTGGACGCAGCATATGCGGGGTTGCCGATGTTCGCCTTGAAGCCCGAGACCGAACTGACGATGACGATGGAGCCTTTGCGCTCGGCGAGCTGCGGGCGGAACTTCATTGCACAATGCATGATGCTGTCGAGGTTGACGGCCATGACCTTGTCCCAGCCTTCACGGGCAAACTCCCCGCGCTTGTAGACGACGGTGCCCTGGCAGAGGATCAGGGCATCAAGTGTGGCAAAAGGGCTGGGTGCAGCCTCGATCGCATCGGGATCGCCGACATCGACACAAGTGTAGCCAAGGCCGGAAAGGTCTGAGCCTTCTGCCGGATCGTAGTCGGCCGCAGTCGTGCGCGTGCCCCAGACGTGGACGTTGGCACAGCGCTGGCGGAAGGCTTGGGCCACGCCGTTGCCTATGCCGCTGGAGCCGCCGACGACCAGCACGTGCTTTCCGGTGAAGTCGGTATCGTCGATCATCGCTCTTCCTTTCGGTCGCATTGCCGCGACTCCTCCTGCAAGCTTAGCGGCCTTGTCCGAATGCAAAAGGCCCCCGCCTTCAGATGAGAGCGAGGGCCTTTGCTGCCGTGGTCCGCTCTACCTCAGAACGAGGCGCGGACGCGGATGCCGTAAGTGCGGGGTGCGCCTGGATAGGCGTTCTGGTCGCCCGTCTGGAGCGGGGTCGGGAAGGACTGGGTGAACCAGGTCTTGTCGAACAGGTTCTGCACCCAGCCTTCGACCAGCAAGCCGGTCTTGGGCAGCTTGAAGCCGAGGTTGGCGTTGACCAACGTGACCGGGCCCTGTTCGGCAGTGGTCGCGGTGCTGATCAACTGGCGGCTCTGATACTGCGCCTGCACGCGGGCAAGCACGTGGAGGTTGTCGTTGATCGGCTGATCGAGGTTCAGCGTCGCATTGCCCGAAAACTTGGGGCTGAAGCGGAAGCGCGAGTCCGACAGGACCGGGTCGATCGTGGTGTCCTTGCCATACTTTGCATGCGGGATCCAGGTGCCGTCCAGGCCCAGGGTCAGGCTGTCGGAGAGCTGGAACATGTTCTCGATTTCAAGGCCATAGTCCTTGGCGGACTTGGCGTTGAGCACGGTGAAGCGCAGACCGATGAACTGCGCGATCTGGAGATCGGACAGGTCGTAGTAGAAGAAGGCGATGTTGGTGCGCGCGCGGCCATCCAGGTACTGGAACTTTCCGCCGACCTCGAAGGCGTTGACCTTTTCGGGCTTGTAGCGCGGATTGAGCGGGGCCTGGGCAGGAGCATTGCCGAAAAACGCTGCGCGGATCGGAGCAGGCAGGGCGTTGTAGGCGGTAGCGTTGTTGATCAGCGTTCCGGCCGCGTTGACGTCCATGTTGACGCCGCCTGCCTTGAAGCCACGGTTATAGGTGGCATAGAGCATGACGTCGTCGGTCGGGCGGTACTGCAGGCCGAGCGTGCCCGAGAGCGCCTTGTTGGTCGTGGTCGCATCGTAGGCGGGCGACGGGGCGATGCCGAGCAGGGTGAATACGTCGGTCGGCACCGGGCGATAGAAGGCGTTGTTGAAGAAGCCGCGCTTCTCTTCGACCGAGTAGCGCAGACCCGCGATCACGTTGACCTTGCTTGTCACCGCGAAGTCGAGGTGGGCAAAGCCGGCGTAGGACTTGGCCGTGCCGCCCATGCGCTCCGTCGTCCACGTCCCGGGTGCGGCGAAGGCCGTGCCAGGGGGCACGCCGAGGCTGGCGAAGATCGCGTCCCAGTAGAATTGCGCCTGATTGGCCCAAGGCAGGCTGCGGCCCATCTTGAGCTTTTCATCCGAGAAGAACAGGCCGAAAACTGCCTCGGCGTTGAGCGCAGGAATCTTGGTGTTGTAGGTCAGTTCCTGCGAGATGAAGCGGCTCGAGAAGCTTTCGTTGTAGCGGAAGATATCGGCGCCCGAGAAATCGGGGTCGAGATCGCGCTGGTCGACGGTGAATTTGCGCACCGAGGTAACGGACTTGAGCGTGCCTTCGCCAATCTGGGCATCGACGAGCAAGGTGCCGCCGTAGTCCTCGATCTCCTGCATGCCATTGCCGTTAAGGGTCTGCTCGAACTTCGACGGGTCATTCGAGGGCAGCTTGCGACCGGTCGGGGTCATTGACGAAGCGGGGATCAGGCCTGCCAGAACGCCGAGGAACTGCTGGCTGCTGGCCGGCTGATAGAGCGTGAGCAGATTGATGATCGGCTGGGTCGGGCCGTCGATGAACGGTGAGGTCGCGTAGCAGCAGTTGCCCTGGCTGTGCGAATAGTCGCCGATCACGCGGACGGTGAGGTTCTCGTTCGGCTCGAACAGGAGCTGGGCCTTGACCGCGCGGGTCTTGTTGTCGTTGAGCGTGCGGCCGGTCGTGCTGTCGGTAAAGAATCCGTCAGCGGTGGAGGCGAGGCCTGCGATGCGGAAGGCGACCTTGTCGGACAAGGGCACATTGATCGCACCGCGCGCAATGAGCGTATCGTAGTTGCCGTAGGTAACTTCGACGGCGCCGTTCACATCGTTCAGCGAAGGCGAGGCGGAGCTGAGCAGCAGCGCGCCGGCGGTGGTGTTCTTGCCGAACAGCGTGCCCTGCGGGCCGCGCAGGACCTGAAGATTGTCGATATCCAGGAAGTTCTGCAGCGCTGCGGCAGCGCGGGTGCGATAGACGCCATCGATGAACACGCCCACCGAGCCCTCGAAGGAGCGGCTGTTACCCGTGGTGCCGAGGCCGCGGATGACGAGGTTTGCGCTCGACGTGGCGATGTTGGTCACGCGGAAGCTGATCGAAGGGCTGATCGCCTGGATGTTCGAGACGTTCTCGACACGGGCCTGTGCCAGCGTTTCGGCATTGGCGGCCGTGATCGCGATCGGCACGTGCTGCAGGTTCTCGGTACGGCGCTGCGCGGTGACGATGATTTCGGCAAGACCGCCGCTTGCCTGCTCGTCGGCCTGCGCCTGCTGGGCGAGGGCGAGCGAGGGAGCAAGCGCTCCGGCCAGAACGGCGCCAGCTGCGGCGCTCCGCAAGAACATTGCTTTCATGCATACCTCCCATGCCGCGTGGTTGGCGGCTGTTTCGATGACCGGAGCCGCCTTTTTGGCAGCCTTCCTGATTGATGACCTGACGTCCTGCGCTGGACACGGAGCAGGTGTGAAGGCATTGTGCGTTTAATCGCTTAATTGATCTTGACGGATTGCGGCACAGTGTTGTCAAATCACCTCATGACGGAATCAGAAAATGGTCTCGCGCATGCCAGTGCCATGCGTCAGTTCATCCAGTTTGCCGAAGTTTCCGGGTTGGACCTCAGGGGGCTGTGCCCGCCCGACGTCTACGCCTTTGTCGAGCAGGCGAAGGAAGCGGAGTGGCTGCCGGCCAGCGCCCATGTCGACGTGCTGCAGTCTGCTGCCATATCGTCTGGCCGGGCCGATCTCGGGGTGGCCTTTTCGATGTGGTGCAACGTGCGGGGGTTCGGTCCGATCAGCCTGCTGTGGGACCACTGCACAACGCTGGACGAGGCCAGCCGGATTACCCGGCGCTACATGCATCTCGAAAGCGCCGCGATGCGATCAAGCACTGACATCACCGGGCACGAGGCTGCCTTGCGGCATGTGCTGATGGTGCCTGCACGCTTTGGTGGCTCGCAATTCCTGCAGGCAACTCTGACCCTGCAATTGCGCATCGTACGGATGTTGCTGGGCGAGGAATGGACGCCGATCCGGCTGGAACTGGATCATCCGGCACCGCCGAGCATCCGTTACCACCAGGCGGTATTCCGCTGCCCGATCGAGTTCGGGTCGGACCGTTGCGCGCTGGTGTTCCGCAAGTCGGACCTCCATCGCCCGTCGCCGCGCGCTAACCCGAACATGGTCCGCTATCTCGAAAAGCAGTTGGCGCAGGCAGACAGTCTCTGGCCCGGGGATCTCGTCCAGCAAGTGCGCTATTTCGTTGCCGCCAACCTGACCGAGCGCAAGGCCAGCCTGCCGCACGTCGCGGGGCTCGCCGGTCTTTCGCCGCAAAGCCTGCAACGGCGTCTGGCCGAGCGAGGGACGACCTTTGCCGCAATTCTTGAACAGGTCCGAAAGCAAACGGCGGACGAGTATTTCCGGACGGCGCGCAGACCCAACCTGACCGAGCTGTCTCACCGACTGGGCTATACCGATGCCAGCGCGGCGAGCCGCTTCCTGCGTCAGCACATGTCGACGGGGGCCAGGGCGCTTATGGCCCGCAGTCGCTCGCCAAGGATGGAAAAGGGTGGAGTCCTGTCGGCTTAGGCTTTGAGATTGGACGCAATTTCCCAAAGTCGATCTTCGATGCCCGAGCGCCGCTTGCGGTTGCCGCGCAGCACGGCCAGCTCGGTAAAGACCGAGAGCCCGGCGACCGGGCGATAGACGACGTTGCCGTGATCGCGTGGTCTGAACTGGGCAATCGAGATCGCAGGAATGCGATATTCGCGACAGTAGCGCTCCAGCGCGAAGGCATGGGCTTCTGGGGGCAGGAAGCCGGATGCGCCTGACGCAGACAGCCAGGCAGAAATCGGTTTGTAGAGGCTTCGGCCGTGCAGCGGGGCGAGCATCGCGATCACAGTTCCGGACAGGGCTTCGGCCGGGACGATGTCGAAACGGGCAAGTGCGTGCTCCTGCGGAATGGCAAGGCCGATTGGCTCACGGCTGATGGTGAGGCGTGGTAGGCCATCGGGCATTTCAAGTTCGCCTGCGCTACCAGCGGCCATGTCGGAAAGGTATCGCTCGTGTGGTACCGGAGCAGCGACGACCATGGCGAGATCCACGGTGTCGCGGATGAGGCCTTCGCAGAGCGAATGCGCGAAGTCGTTATCGACGCGCAAGGCGATGTCGGGAAGTTCGCGCGCGATCGCCGAGAGCAGCGCGCCGTGCTGTGGCAATTCGAAGGTGTAGATCGGAGCGCCGAGCACGATGCGACGGTCAGGCCGTTCGCGCCATGCGGCGAGGTGGGCCGAGAAGGCATCGGCCTGGGCAAGGAACGTCCGCGCCTGCTCGAGCAAGGACTGGCCCACTGGCGAGAGCCTGACTGCGCGGGTGGTGCGTTCGAACAGGCGCTGGCCGACCTGCTCTTCCAGTTTGCGGATCTGTGCCGAGAGACTGGGCTGGGTAAGATTCATCCGATGTGCCGCACGCCCGAAGCTGAGCTCCTGCGCAAGCGCGATGAAACAGCGGATCGCCTTGATGTCCACCTCGGTCTGCATGACGCATATATATTCGAGATATCTATAAATCGAAAGATTAAATCGATTGGACGGCGCAAACTCACACGCATAGCTTCCGCTGAGGGTGAATGAGAGGATGACAATGCAGGTGCCAGACAGCACACCGGTGATCGTCGGGGTGGGCCAGTTCGTCGAGCGGATTGATGCCGATGACTATGCTGGTTTGTCCTTTGCAGACCTCGCTGCATGCGCCGCCGCTGCGGCTTTGTCAGATACCGGGGCCGCAGCCGCTGTCGCGCGCATCGTCGGCGCAGTCGGCTCGATCCGCACTTTTGAAGAGTCTGGCGCAATGCAGGTTCCGTTCGGGCGGGCCGACAAGATGCCGCTGGCAGTGGCGCGGCGATTGGCGATAAGGCCGCGGGTGGCCATCCTCGAGAAGGTCGGCGGACAGTCACCTCTCGCGCTGCTGGCCGATCTCGGCAACCGTATCGCTGCAGGCGAGACGGCGGCGGCATTGCTGTTTGGCAGCGAGGCAATTTCAACCGTGCGCCATCTCGTGAGCCGGGGCGAAAACCGCGACTGGGCAGAGAACGACGATGCAGCCGGCGTCGAATGGATCGACAAGGGCATGGGCTTCGAGGGGACGCTATCTGCTGCCAGCATCGCCCATGGCATTCGCGCGCCGGTAACCGCCTATGCCCTGTGCGAGAACGCCCGGCGCTTTCGCCTTGGATTGTCGCGCGAGGCCTATGCTTTGGAAATGGGCCGCCTGTTCGCCCCTTTCACCGAAGTTGCGGCGAAAAACCCGTATAGTGCCGCTGTCGTAAAGCCGATGGGTCCCGAGGAAATCGCCACTCCTGGCGAACGCAACCGCATGATTGCCGATCCCTATCCGCTCAAGCTGGTATCGCGAGATCAGGTCAATCATGCAGCGGCGGTCGTGCTGATGTCGGTAAAGGCGGCGCGGGAAGCGGGGGTGAGTGAAGACAAGTGGGTCTATCTCCACGGCGCGGCGCTGGCGAACGAGCGGGAGTTACTCGAGCGCCCCGACATCGGCGGATATCCGGCGGCCAATGCGGCGATCGCCTCGGCGCTGGCACGTGCAGGGCGGGGCGTCGACGAGATCGCGGCGTTCGATTTCTATTCCTGCTTTCCGGTGCCGGTGTTCAACGCCGCGATCGACGGGCTCGGCCTTGCCGCCGATGATGCGCGAGGGCTGACGGTGACGGGCGGGCTTCCCTATTTCGGCGGGGCCGGAAACAACTATTCGATGCACGCCTTTGCCAGCATGGCTGAGCGATTGCGCGCGCATCCCGGCAACTACGGGTTCGTCGGGCTGAACGGCGGCTTCCAGTCCAAGTACGGCGCTGCGGTGCTTTCGAGCGTGCCGCGTCCATGGCCTTCGTGCGAAACGGCGTCGGTGCAGGGATCGCTGGATGCCGTGCCCGCTGCGGTCATGGCCGAGCAGCAGGCCGGCACCGGTCGCATCACGACCTACACAGTGACCTACGCAAGGGGCACTCCGGATCAGGGCATCGTGATCGGCGACCATGCGCAAGGCGGGCGATTCATCGCCGCAACCCGCGATGCCGCCACGATTGCCGCCATGCTCGAAACGGATCCGCTGGGCCGTAACGTCGTGATCGAGCAGGGCGAGAAGCGCGCCGAGTTCCGCTTTGCCTGATGGAGACCGAAGCATGACCGGCAATCCCGTGCTGCTCGAAGGCATTCGTGTGGTCGACCTGACGACAGTGGTGTTCGGACCTTATGCCACGCAGATACTCGCCGATCTTGGCGCCGAAGTGATCAAGGTCGAGGCACCGGGGATTGGCGATGCCTTCCGCTGGTCGGCCAGAGCGGCCGTGACGCCGGGCATGGCCCCGGCCTGGATGGCGCTCAACCGGGGCAAGAAGTCGGTTGCGCTCGACCTGAAACAGGAGGCGGACCGGAGGGTCATGCTCGACCTGCTGCGCGAGGCGGATGTGTTCGTGGTCAACGTGCGCGGCAAGGCGCTGGAGCGGGTCGGTCTCGACTACGAGACGCTGCGCGCAATCAATCCCGGCCTCATCTATGTCCATTGCGTCGGTTTCGGTCAGGACGGGCCCTATGCCGACCTGCAGGCCTACGATGACGTGATCCAGGCGGCCACCGGGACGGCGACGCTGCTTCCGCGTGTCGATGGCGATCCGCGCCCGCGCTATCTGCCATCGCTGATCGCGGACAAGGTGGCGGGCTTGCACGCTGCCTATGCCGCCATGGCCGCCATCGTCCACAAGCAGCGAACGGGCGAGGGGCAGCGGGTGGAAGTGCCGATGTTCGAGGTGTTTTCAAGCTTCATGCTGCTCGAGCATCTGGGCGGACTGACTTTCGATCCGCCGAACGCCCCCGTCGGCTATGCCCGCCAGATCGATCCGCATCGCCAGCCTTTCCCCACGGCAGATGGCTGGATCAGCATCGTTGCCTATACCGACGATTCGTGGGCGCGGATTTTCACGCTGCTCGACCAGCCGGACTTTCTGGATCAGGAACACCTGTCCAACCCGCAGTTGCGGATCAAGGCGCAGGCCGAACTGTATCAGGCCATTGCCCGCTTCACGCCCGCACTGGCCACCGCCGAAATCCTTTCCCGCTGCCATGCGGTGCAGATCCCGGCGCAGGCCGTGCGCGATCTCGGCGAGGTCATGGATGACCCGCACCTGACTGCAGTCGACTTCTTCCATCGCCGCGAACATCCCGTCGAAGGCGCTTATTTCGAGCAGGCGGCTCCAGTGAAGTTTGCGGTTTCTGCAGATGGTAAACCGAACCTGCCGCCTCCGCTGATCGATCAGGACGGCAAAGCGGTGCGCACCCACGGTTGGCAAGCGTTTGATCTTCCGAAAGATGGTTAATGCAAGCCAATGTTTCTATTAGGGAAATTACCGATTAATTCGAGATAAATCCCGAATGAAAACCCACTCAAGGTAAGACTCTGGAAACTCTCCGGCCCGCTTCTGGCCTTCTCGCTTCGCAGCACAAGGCAGTTCGGACGCAATGTCGGGGTTTCTTACCAGGCTTCATCGCAGCACGAGCGGCAGCGTCCTGCCGATCGCGGCTGCGAGCGTTCCGGTCATCATCGCCCTGATCGGCGGCGGGCTAGACATCAACCGTGTGTACAAGGCGCGCAACCGGCTGCAGTCGGCCTGCGACGCGGGCACTCTTGCAGGTCGACGGGCGATCACCACCAATGGCTACGACGCCACCGCGCGGGGTCAGGCCTCGGCCTATTTCAACACCAATTTCGTCCAGGCCGATCTTGGCGCGACGAACACGACCTTCACGACGTCCTCGGCCAACAATGGCAATCTGATCACCGGCACGGCACAGACCACGGTGCAGACGGTCGTGATGAACCTGCTCGGGGTCGACAGCATTCCCGTGAGCGTTTCGTGCAGCGCGACGATGGGGGTGGGCAACAGCGACATCACTATGGTGCTCGACACCACCGGATCGATGGGCAACACCTTGTCCGGCACGTCGCAGACGCGCATTCAGGCCCTGCGCGTGGCGATGAAGAACTTCTACGATACCGTAGCCACGGCCACGCAAGGTTCAAACGCACGCATCCGGTATTCGTTCGTGCCCTACAGTTCCTCGGTCAACGTAGGACGACTGATCTACAACCTCAATCCGGCCTATCTTGCCGATACCTGGCCGATCCAGTCGCGCGAGCCGGTGTTCAACACGATTACCGAGCGCGTGTTCACGGGCTGGTCCGCGCCGGTCAATACCAGTGAACAGACCTATTCGACCGAGACGATCGGCAACACCACGCAGCACAGTTCGACCAACTACTCCTCGCAAGCGAACTGCAACGCTGCGCGGCCAGCTGACTTGCCTTGGGCAAACAACGGCAATCCGACAACCGGGACCACGACCACGACCAACGGTTCCGGACAGCAGGTCGTTACCACTACCACGACCCAGCCGCAGCGCATGACGACGTACATCTGCCAGCGGCAAAACAACAACCGCTGGCGCGTCTTTCTCTACAACACGACGCGCGACTTCATCACACGCAACTATGCGACGTCTGATCCGATCTACGAGACCCGCACCCGGCAGGAGTTCGCGAGCTGGGCGTACAAGGAAGTCAATGTCGATACGAGCGTCTACAAGACCTTCGCGGCCGTGAGCAAGCCGAACGGGTCCAGCGGTGCCGCAGCCAGCTATACATGGGGCGGCTGCATCGAGGAGCGCGAGAGCGACGCGACTGGTAGCATCAGCTACTCGGGCGTTACGGGCATGTCTCCTTCGACCGCGCTCGATCTCGATGTCGATCTGGTGCCAAGTGATGACCCGGATACAAAATGGGGGCCGATGTGGCCCGAGCTGGCGTACTACCGGACTGTAACGAATTGGCAGGGCACGTTCCTGACCAACGCCGTGCAGACCTCGCAGGGCACGCGTGCCTCGTCGTATTGCCCCTATCAGGCGCAACTGCTGTCGACGATGAACCAGTCGGCATTCTATTCCTATGCCGATGCCCTGGCGGCCTCGGGATCGACCTATCACGATATCGGGATGCTCTGGGGCCTTCGCCTCAGCTCTCCCGAAGGACCGTGGGCGAGCACGGTGAACGTGCTGCCGACCAACGGCGGCAAGGTCTCGCGCCACATCATCTTCATGACCGACGGCCAGATGGAGCCGAGCATCTCGATCCAGTCGAGCTACGGGATCGAATGGCACGACCGGCGCGTGACAGACGATGGCCAGACCGATCAGGCTGCCCGACACACCCTGCGCTTCCGCGCCCTTTGCGATAATGCCAAGGACAAGGGCTTTCGCATCTGGGTCATTGCATTCGCTTCCAGCCTTACCACGGATCTCAGCTATTGCGCTTCGAGCAATAGCTCCTTCCTCGCGACGAATGCCACGCAGCTGAACAGCGCATTCCAGGAAATCGCCAAGAACGTGGGCGAACTGCGGGTGTACCAATGATACGTCACCAGCAACTGGTTCTCGACAGGAACGGCGTGACCACAGTCGAATTTGCCATGGTCATGCCGGTATTCCTGCTCGCACTGGTCGGATGCCTCGATCTCGGCCAGATGGTCTATGCGATCGGCGTGCTTGACGGGGCGGTGGAAAAGGCTGCGCGCGATTCCACTCTGGAGACTGGCAACACAGCCAACGCTGATGCAGCAGTCATTAGCGCGGTAGAGAAGATTCTGCCGGGCGCGCGGATCAGTTCCACGCGCAAGAGCTATTTCGACTTCGCCCACGCCAACAAGGGCGAGCCACTGAACGACCGCAACGGTGATGGCCTGTGCTCGACCGGCGAGGGTTACACCGACGAGAACGGCAACGGCTCGTGGGACGACGATCTCGGTCGCACTGGCAATGGCGGAGCGAACGACGTCATCGTCTATACCGTCACCGTGCGGTATGATCCGGTCTTTGCGATCCCGCTCCTCCCGTTGGACTGGAGCGAACGGGAGATTTCCTCGACCGCGGTCAAGCGCAACCAGCCTTATGCCCTGCAGGAAGGCAGCTACGGATCGACGGCACGCGTATGCTGAAAGCTGCGCTTCCCTTCGTCCGCAACCTTGCGCGCCGCCTGCTGCACAACACGTCGGGCGTGTCGGTGATCGAGTTCGCGATCGTCACGCCTTTCATCCTCTCGATCGCGCTCTACGGCATCGAGGTTGCCTACATGAATGCTGTCGACATGAAGCTCAGCGAGATTGCCCTGTCGCTGGCAGACAACGCCTCACGCATTGGCCAGACCGACAACAGCGTGGTCACGCCGACGGTCAGCGAGGCAGACATCAACGAGGTCATGCGTGGGGCGCAGGAGCAGGCGGCGGGGCTGGAATTCGCTACGCGCGGCAAGATTATCCTCACCAGCCTCGAACGCGACAGCGCCACGGGCAAGCAGTACATCCGCTGGCAGCGCTGCTACGGACGCCTCGCGCGGCAGTCCGCCTATGGCGACGCTTCCACGCGCAACGGGCTGACCGGCACGCCTCTTGCCGGCATGGGCAGCGGCACGACCAAGATCACGGCTGCGGCCAACAGCGCGGTCATGTTCGTCGAGGTCTACTACCAGTACGAAGGACTTCTCGGGACGACGTTTGTGAGCAATCCGGTGATGCGCAAGGAGGGCGCGTTCCTGATCCGCGACAACCGCAATCTTACCCCGGGCGTGACGGGAACGGGCGGAACCTATCCCTGCACCTGAGCATGCGGTCTTGCGCGCGATCAATTCACGCGGGGGCTGCGAAGGTGTAGTCTGTCCAGTGCATCCCGGAGGCAGGCAGAGTCGCATGCGACCGGGCCGGAGCAGGGAGAGATGTCGATGAAGCATGCAGATATTGCAGCGATCACAGCAGCGGTTGCCCTTGTCGCAGGTACGGCTGGCCCTGTCGTGGCCAAGCCCGCAACGCTCGTCGCCACGCTAAGCGGTGCGACTGAAACAGCAGGCGGCGATCCGGATGGCGTTGGCGGCTTCAAGGCCGATGTCGACGACGAGACCGGCGACTTCTGCTTCACCCTCTGGGCCGACAAGACCGCCAAGCCGACCATGGCCCACGTCCACGAAGGCACCGCCGGCAACGACGGCAAACCCGTCGCCACGATCGAGGTTACCGGCAAGGACAGCGACGATTGCATCGCGATGGAACCCGAACTCCTCAAGAAGATCATCGCTGCACCGGGAGCCTACTACGTCAACATCCACACCGCCGATTTCCCCAAGGGCGCGGTGCGGGGGCAACTTGAGGTGAAGTGAGGGTCTGGAGTCTGCGACTATGATCCTCCCTGATTTTCCGAAGGACGATCGGGAAGGGGGCGTCCCGGATTTGATCCGGGATGTTGGAGAGGCTTCGTACCCCTCCGTCATTCGCTTACGCGAATGCCACCTCCCCGTTTGTGCTCTGCCAAATCAGGGAGGATCTTTGCTTTCAAAGCTCGCTCTCGTAGGATTGGGTGCCGATTCTCTTGAATATCTCCACTTGTTCTGTGCTCAATCTCGTTAACAGAATTTCTTGACTGGAAGGATCTTGTTTAATCATCCAATTCATGAAGGATATGGACTTCTGTAAGAGGATATCTGTGTCGGAAAAGTAGGCAGCTATATTCATCCATCTGTAAAACTTATTTCCTAGTATTTCATCATTTTTAATGCATCTGGTTAGATCTGATGCATTTTTGGGAAGCTTTTTCACGTAATCTGCTATGGCGCGAACGGATATTTCTATGTCATCGGGAGATGCAACAGGTTCGAATGCAGGATTATCCGATGTGTCCGGCAAATTCATGTAGTGCAGGGCAAGTGGTAGACTGTTGTCAATTAGCCGCTCTGACCTGGAAAGGCCGCCGCGCCATTTTGCTTCAAACGCCGCGCAATAGATTCCGAATGCGCCACCATATCTTGAAGTGCCGCTCCATCTGGGGAACTGGGGCATATAGCAGCCGGAAAACTCCTCCAGACGTCCGTGAACGTAAAGATTTCTGCTCCCCTCAATGCGTTTGAACCCTCCTGCCGCAAGACCGGCCATGAGGTCGCTTTTTCTCATCGCATCAAGTCCTCACTACGCAATGCAGATCCATCGTCGTTATTGTTACTGCTCTGCGGTAGTGGGATACGAATGCCAACATCTTTGGTGGCAGAAAAGTATGGAGACAGTCTCCTATCATCCGCGCACATCAGTCGCGCTTCTTCGAACCCCAAACAGCAAATGGGGGCCAGCATTGCTGCCGGCCCCCACTCTACGTCCGCTCTGGCTTGTCTCGTCGCGTCTTGCTTCGGCCTTTCCGCGCTGGTCCGTCATTGCTGACGTCCATGCGCCTTGTGGCTTTGCTCGGCGGAGCGCGCTTTGCGCATGGCGTGCGTCTGGTTGGATGCCGTCCGGGGCGCGTAGCCCCTGGGCTGCTGCCGATCCGTGCTTTCGCACAAGGTCGCGCCGCTATCCGTCCTTTCGCCTTCCCGCGCCGGTCGAGTGCCAGGCACTCCTCCGTCGCTCCGGTTTTCCGCGACTGTCCCGGCTGCTCTTGCGAGCGGGCCGGAAAAAGCCGTCCGTGGGCGTTTCCCCTTTGTCTGGTGGCTCGCTCCCGACCGGGCTTTCACCTGGCCGGACGAACGCCGCCGTTCGCCGGGGTGAAATGCTGTCCGTCATCCTTGTCTTCGCCGCATCGCGCTGGATGGAGACCGAAGCCTGCCCGCGCGCTGCACCGTGGAAAACGATGCCGTTTCGCATTCCTTTCACGATCACGAAGGCCGCAGTTTTGCACATCCGCAAGCGGCCCGAGGGCACCTGCCGGTTGGTTACGCTGCAAACTATCCGTGTTCGTATCGTGTCGCACTTATTCCTGAAAATTCAGAGGTTTGGGCTCTGAACTCCGAGGCTTCGCGCGCTCTCGACACACAAAAGCTGCGCCTCTTGCCCGAGTCGCGCAAGCAAAAAGTGCGGGAGTTATCCACAGCCCCCGCACCTTCTGGTGGATAGTTTTTTGCAGCGCCGAAGCGCACTGCGCTAACCGTTGAAATCAGCGGCCTTGTTGAGCAAGCAGGCGCAACCGGAGCGCATTGAGCTTGATGAAGCCCGCCGCATCCTTCTGGTCATAGGCGCCCGCATCGTCCTCGAACGTCACGTGGCGTTCGGAATAGAGGCTGTCAGGCGACTTGCGGCCGACGACAGAGGCGCTGCCCTTGTAGAGCTTGAGCCGCACGGTGCCGTTCACGCGGGCCTGCGAATGGTCGATCGCCGCCTGCAGCATCTCGCGCTCAGGGGCGAACCAGAAGCCGTTGTAGATGAGCTCCGCATACTTCGGCATCAGCTCGTCCTTGAGATGCGCCGCGCCGCGATCGAGCGTGATGCTCTCGATGCCGCGATGCGCGCGGGCATAGATCTCGCCGCCCGGCGTCTCGTACATGCCGCGGCTCTTCATGCCGACGAAGCGGTTTTCGACCAGGTCCAGCCGGCCGATGCCATGCTTGCGGCCCAGATCGTTGAGCGCAGCCAGCAGCGTGGCGGGCGACATCGCCTGACCGTTGAGGGCAACGCCATCGCCCTTTTCGAAGTCGATCGTGATGTATTCCGGCTGGTCAGGCGCGTCCTCGGGATTGACCGTGCGCGAATAGACGTAGTCCGGGGTCTCTTCCCAAGGATCTTCCAGCACCTTGCCCTCAGACGAGGTGTGGAGGAGGTTGGCGTCGGTCGAGAACGGGCTCTCGCCGCGCTTGTCCTTGGGCACCGGGATCTGGTGCGCCTCGGCCCACGCGATCAGCGCGGTGCGGCTGGTCAGGTCCCATTCGCGCCACGGTGCGATGACCTTGATGCCGGGTTCGAGCGCATAGGCCGAGAGTTCGAAGCGGACCTGATCGTTGCCCTTGCCGGTCGCGCCGTGGGCGACAGCGTCTGCTCCGGTCTCGCGGGCGATCTCGATCAGACGCTTGGAGATCAGCGGGCGGGCAATCGACGTGCCGAGCAGGTAATCGCCTTCGTAACGGGCATTGGCGCGCATCATTGGGAAGACGAAATCGCGCACGAATTCCTCGCGCAGATCGTCGATATAGATGTGGTGATCGGGCACGCCCATCAGCTTGGCCTTGGCGCGCGCAGGCTCCAGTTCCTCGCCCTGGCCGAGGTCGGCGGTGAAAGTCACGACCTCGCAGCCGTAGGTGACTTGCAGCCACTTGAGGATGACGGAGGTGTCGAGGCCGCCGGAATAAGCGAGGACGACCTTCTTGATATCGGACATGGGCGGAGCGACTCCCCTTAGAAACACGCGCCGCGCGCCTAACAGGCGGGGGGCAGGGGTGCAAGGTTTGCCGGGATGTGTCCGACCCGCAGTCAGGGGCCGAAGTCGGGCAGCGGCTTGTCTTTGTAATACGTGGAGACCTTCTGGAGGTTCTCGTGGTGCGCCTCGCGATACGCCCACCACAGGCTTACGGTGCCCTGCTTCAGTTCGCCCGAGAGGAAGCTTTCGATAGGCTGCGTCGTGAAATCCTTGTCGTGGGCGTCTTCCGTCATCGCACGGATGTAGTGCCGGGTCATGTCGATCAGCGCGGTGGTGTAGCCACCCCTGGCAATGATCGCCGGGTCGCCGTGGTTGGGCAGGATGCCGGTCGGGCCCCAAGCCTTCATCGCGCCGAGATTGCGGTACTGGTCTGCCAGACTCTCCGGTTCGGCAATGAAGGTGAGGGTGTCCTCCAGCGTATCGCCTGCCAGCAGCAGCTTGTCCTGTGGCAGCCACGCCACGAGGCCATCGGCGGAGTGGATGTTCACCGGCCGCAGCTCCACCGTGTAGCGGCCCACGCTGACGCTGGTCGGTTCGCTGATGCCGACTTCGGGCACCTTGAACGGCGTGATCGCAGGTGGGCCTTGTAGGGTGCCGTCCTCGATCTTCGGCTTATGCGTGATCAACTGCGCGCGCGTCTTCTCCGTCGCGATAACTGTGCTGTCGGCATAGACCGCGTTGCCGCCGACATGATCGAGGTGCCAGTGGCTGTTGGCAACGATGAAGTGCTTGACCCCGCGCTTCGCCAGGTAATCGCGCACGACCTGTGCCTGCGCGACGCTGGGGTAGGTGTCATAGACCAGCGCTTCACTGCCATCGACAATGGCGTAAGTGGCCACGCCGACGAAGTTTGCCCCGTGATCTGCCCACGTGGCTTTTGCCATGTCGACGCTGCTTTCTGCGGGGCGACCATCGTAGAAGGCGATGACGTGGTCGTTGATCGGCATGACGCGGATGTCCGGCGCAGCCTGGGCCGGTGCCGTGATCGCACCCAGCGCGAGCGCGCAGGCCAGCGTCTTCAATCCGTTCGCCACCATTCCAACCGCGCACCTTCTGATCCAGCCTTGAGGCTAGGGAGCGGGAGCGCTGTCAGGAATAAGCCGAACGACGCAGGTCAGCCAGCCGCTCGGACATGCTGGCGGAACCAGTCGGCGAGTTCTTCCTCGGTCAATTCGCCAGCGGCGAGGGCGAGAAATGCGACCACCAGTTCCGCGTCGGTTGCCTCGAGGACATGTCCGTTGAGCATGAGAAAGGTTTCCGAAACGACAGCTGCCGTCCGCTTGTTGCCATCAACGAAGGGGTGATTGCGCGCGATGCCCCAGGCATAGGATGCGGCGAGTGCGGCAATGTCCGGCTCGCCATACTCCGCGAGGTTCTGCGGGCGGGCCATTGCACTTTCAAGCAAGCCGGCGTCCCTGACGCCATCCGGCCCACCGTGTTCAGCCAACTGCTCGGCGTGTGCGGCACGCGCGACGTCAGGCATCAGCCAGACCCATCTGCCCGACATGATTACTTCGCCAGTTCGCGCAAGGCTCGTTTGCGGCGGGCCATCACTTCACGCGCCGCAGCCATCTGTGCCTCGAAGTCGGGCTCCTCGGTGCGCAGTTCGATTCCGCCTGGCGTGGTCACGACTGACAGCATCTCGCCCACCGATGCGTTGAGGTGGGCGAGAAGCTCCTTGGGCAGAACAATGCCTGCCGAGTTGCCGATCTTGGTGATCTTTACGGTCGCGTTCATACACGCGTTATAACGCGTCACGCTCGCGCCCGCAAGCATCCGTAGCCTTACATATGCCGGTAGATCGCCCGCTCATGGCTGAAGCACTTGAAGCCGAAGACTCCGTGGTAGCTGCCCATGCCGCTGGTGTTCACGCCGCCGAACGGCAGGTTGTTTTCCAGATAGTGCGAGAACACGCCGTTTACCGTCACGCCGCCTGAAGAGGTGCGCGCCAGCACCTTTTCCACATTCGCTTCGTCCTTGCTGTAGACGTAGAGTGCCAGTGGCTTGTCGCGCGCTTCGATGTAGCCGATCGCCTGATCGAGGCTGTCGTAGGTCATCACCGGGATCACCGGCGCGAAGATTTCGTCCTGCAGGATGGTCATCTGCGGCGTCACGTCGGTCAGCATGGTCGGGTGGATGGTGAGGTCGTCCGCCTCGAACGTGCCGCCCACGGCCACGTTTGCGCCCTTGGCTACGGCATCGTCGAACATGGCCTTCACGCGGTCGAAGTTCGCCTTGTTGACGACCTGCGCGATGCTGTCCTTCTTGAGCGCGCCGTTATCGTCATAGAGGTTCTTTTCGACGTTGGCCTTGAAACCATCGACCAGCGCTGCCTTCTTGTCCTCCTTCACGAAGACATAGTCGGGGCTGATGCAGGCCTGTCCACCGTTGAACTGCTTGGCTGCGGCAAGCTGCGCGGCGATCTGGTCGATATCGGCGCTGTCGTCGACGATCACGGGTGACTTGCCGCCCAGTTCCAGCGTCACCGTGGTGAGGTGTTTGGCGGCCGCCGCCATCACGATCTTGCCGACGCGTGGAGAGCCGGTGAAGAAGATGTGGTGGAAGGGCAGGTCGAGCAGCGCGGTCGCCACCGAAACGTCACCTTCGAACAGGGCAACGTCCTTTTCGTCAAAAGCTTCGTTGATGATCACCGAGGCGATCTTCGCGGTCGCCGGGCACAGGTCGGTCAGCTTGACGATGCAGGTGTTGCCAGCCGCAACCGCCGCCGCAACCGGGCCGAGCGCGAGGCCGAGCGGGAAGTTCCATGGCCCGAGGATCAGGCACACGCCCCGCGCTTCATAGCGGATCTCGGCGCGGTCAGCCGGGTTCATCGAAGTCTGAACTTCCACCGGCTTCATCCACTCATCGAGATTGTCGATGTTGCGCTGGATGTTGGCAGTGACGTTCATGACCTCGGTCACGCGAATTTCACCCACCGGCTTGCGCGTGTCTTCCAGCACGGCGGCGACGATGTCGTCAGCATGGGCCTCGACAGCGGTCTTCAGGCGGGTGAGCTTCTCCTTGCGCACCTCGGCGCTTGAGGCCTTGGCTTCCCACATGTGCGCCTGCTGGAGTGCGAAGATGCGGGCGATGTCGGCGGAAAGATCGGCTGCGGTAGGAGCGGTCATGGCACGGGTATCCTGCGTAAGCTGTTTCGTTAGCTTCACTAACAAATGGCCCGAGCCGTGGCAATGTGCCTGTAGTGACGCGGGCTCGGTGAGCTTGTGCCGTTTCACCAGATGATCATGCGTTTGTGGCGGTCAAAGCTGCCAGTCGGCGGCGAGCCAGATACGGTCGGCGTTACTTCCAAAGGTGCTCGCATCATAGCGTGCATAGCGTGCCGAAACCGACCATTTGCCCAGACCGACTATGCCGATGAGATCCAACTCATGTCCGTCGCATAGAGATCGTGCAGGCCATCAGACGGTGTGATCGCGAACTTGTTGGCAAGGCCCTGAAATTTGATCAGCGCACCCGCGGGCGTCTGAAAGCTGGTGAAGGGGCGTCCGTCGTCGGCCCCCAGCTTCTCGAATCCGCCAGTGACTGAGAGTGCGCTGTGCCGCAACGTCGCCTCGCCCAGCAGGTAATGCGCGGTATAGCGGTTGGGATTGCGATGATGGTTGTTTTGGGTCGCCCAGCTTGCCGCGAAGGAGAGTGCGGTGTCGTTCGAGAATGCATGGCTGCCCGAAAGACGCAATCCGCTGCTGCGGCTGGACAGGCGGTAGCCCTGTACCGCTGCTTCGTCCTGATCGACGGAGAAGTGGAACGCGCTCACCAGCCCGAGCGGGCTCGCATAACTGACGATCGCGAACACATTGTCTCCGCTCACTGCGGTCTGGCGCGCGCCCCGGCCGTTGAAGCCGAAAACCGTCCGCTGGCTCCACGCGAACGTCATGTCCGCGCTGAGCCCTGCTGCAAGCGTTGCCTGCATGCGCACTGCGTCGAATGTTTGCTCGTTCTGACGGAAAGCGCCCGATCCGACGAAGCGCTGGTCAAGGAGTTCGATCTTCTGGCGCCCGGCGGTAAGCGATCCGCCGCGCCAGTCGTAGCGGACCTGAGCGCGGTTCAGTTCGATGTTCTCGGGATCAGCCACGATCGGATAGCCGGGGCGGGCATGCAGACCGTCAAAGTAGCGGTTGACTGGAGCGAGCGTGCCTTCGGCTTCGGCAATGACCGAAACCGGGCCGCTGCGCGCTTCGATACCGCTGCGAAGCCGGAGTGTGACGGCGTCGGATGTCCTCGGAGACGCCGCATCCTCGGCCCGTTCATAGCGCAGCCGGGCGTTGGCCAGCGGCTTCAGTTCGATTGATTGCGCCAAAGCAGGTGAGGCGAGTGCGAGCAAGGCGACGGGCGACAGAACTTGGCGCAAGACGACCCCCAAAAGCGCGAAGGTCCGTTGCTCAAGACCTTCCGTCTATTCGCCACAGACGGTCTTCCGGTCAAGTCTGCTCAAGCTCGGCTCATTCCGCGGCCTTGCGCTCCAGATGCCACTCCGGCGCATCATCAAGCGCCGCAAGCCGCGCCCATTCCTGCTGCATGTAGTCGCGCGTCATCGGCAGGGCGCTGCGGCGCTTCACGCTTTGGATGTGGAAGTTGACCATGCCGCCGTGGCGGAAGCTCTGTTCGGCTCCGGCAAGGTAGAACTGCCACATGCGGAACAACCGCTCGTCGTAAAGCGCGACGATCTCGTCACGGTGAATCGTGGCGCGGCGGTACCATTCGGCCAGCGTATAGGCGTAATGGTAGCGCAGCACCTCGATATCACCGACTTCCCAGCCGGTTTTTTCCAGTGCCGAGACCAGTTCGCTCATTGCCGGGATATAGCCCCCGGGGAAGATATACTTCCGCGTCCACTTGTCGGTTGTGCCGGGAGCACCCTTGCGACCGATGGTGTGCGTCAGCATGATCCCGTCGGGATCGAGCAGTTCGTTGGTCTTGGCAAAATACTCGCCGAAGTTGGGCGCGCCGACGTGCTCGATCATGCCGACGCTGGTGATGCGGTCGAACTGGCCCTGGACGTCGCGATAGTCGATGAGCTGGAACTTGACCTTGTCGGCCACGCCAGCGGCCTGCGCCCGCTCCTGCGCGAACTTGATCTGGTCTGGCGCAAGGCTCACGCCCAGCACTTCGCAGCCGAAATGCCGGTTGAGATAGAGCGCAAGGCCGCCCCAGCCGCAGCCGATATCCAGCACGCGCATGCCTTCGGCGCGGCCCGGTTCAAGACGCAGCTTCGAGGCGATCAGCGCTTTCTTGTCGACCTGCGCGCGCTCCAGCGTGTTTGCCGGATCGCGGAAGTAGGCCATGGTGTATTGCCGGTCCTCGTCAAGGAACAGTTCGTAGAACTGACGCGTCAGGTCGTAGTGGTGGACGACGTTCTTGGAGGCCTGCGCGCGCTGGTTGATCTGGTCGATGCGCGAGACGACCTTGCCTAGCGCCTTGCGGATCGGTCCCTTGCGGTCGATCCCGCCGGCACTGCTGGCATTGCCCATCACGAACAGCACGAAATCGCGTACGTCGTGGGGCGGCTCGATCACCATGCGACCGTCCATGTAGGCCTCGCCCGCGCCAACGCGCGGGTCCTTGGCCACATGCATCGCCGCGCCCTTGTCGGTGAAGCGGATTTTCAGCGGCGGGGCAGACGGCTCGCCATAGGCGTACTCCTTGCCGTCGTAATCGATAACGATGAGCTTCCCCTTGCGGATCAGCCTCTTGAGCATCTGGTCTAGCAGCCACATGGGCACAAGGTATGCAAAGCGGAACCTGTCGCAAGGATTAATTGGGGCAAGTCCATGTGACATTGTCACTTTCAAACCGGTTTTCCACGTGCGATGGTTAGGGTCCAAACTCAATGAGGGCACGTTCGAGGCGTCCAGATGGCGAAGGTATCGGGTGAAGCGGCCCGCTGCGAAGGCTGGTTGCCTTTGCAAGGGCCGGGTTTGCCCAAGATCGAAGCCATCTGGACGCCCCGAAGGGGTTCGACCAGAATGGCCCATCGCCGCGTCGGCAGGACTTGCAATATCGACATATTCCTGCGCCCTGCCTCCTTGCGCTGAGCCATTCTGCCTCGAACCTCGAACGCGCCCTGAGTGAATTTGGACCCTAATGCAATTGCAATTGTAACTATTCAGGACAGGGTGCCATGGTCCGATTCCGTCTCGCCGCCTCCGTTGCGCTGGTGGCGCTTGGCTTCCATTCTACGCAGGCCCTTGCCGATGAAGGCATGTGGACCTTTGACGCTTTCCCGACGGCACGGATGCAAAAGGACTATGGCTGGGCCCCGGATGCGAAGTGGCTGGCGCGGGTTCAGGCGGCGGCGGTGCGTTTGACCGGCGGCTGCTCGGCCAGCTTCGTCTCGCCAGAGGGGCTGATCTTCACCAACCACCACTGCGTGGTCGAATGCGCGCAGGACAATTCGACCGAAAAGCGCGATCTCCTCACGGACGGGTTCGTGCCCGCAAGACGGGAAGAGGAGCTGAAGTGCCCGGGACAGCAGGCTGAAGTCGTGACGGCGATCAGCGATGTGACCGCGCGAGTAAAGGCCGCGCTCGGTTCGGCGACCGGCGAGGCGCTGGTCAAGGCGCGCGATGCGGAGGTCGCCCGCATCGAGAAGGACGGCTGCAAGGATGCGAAAACGCAGCGTTGCGAGGTGGTTACGCTGTTCGGGGGAGGGCAGTACAAGCTCTATACCTACCGCAAGTACTCGGACGTCCGCCTGGCCTGGGCACCGCAATTTCAGGCCGCATTCTTCGGCGGCGACCCGGATAACTTCAACTACCCGCGCTACGCGCTCGATGCCTCATTCCTGCGCGCGTATGAGAACGGAAAGCCAATTCCAACTCCCACCCATCTCTCATGGAACTCTCGGGGGCCGAAGGTAGGCGAAGCGACTTTCGTGGTGGGCAACCCGGGAGCAACGCAGCGGCTTTTCACCACCGATCAGATCGCCTTTCAGCGCGAGGTCGGACTTCCCCTGACCACCACAATTCTATCCGAGCTGCGCGGCCGCCTGATCTCGGCGATGGAAGAGAGCCCGCAGCAGAAGCGGGAGGGCGCTGATGAGCTGTTCGGGATCGAGAACAGCCTAAAGGTCTATATCGGCCGGCAGAAGGCCTTGAATGATCCTGCTTTTCTCAAGATGCTTGAGGATACCGAGGCGGATCTCAAGGCGAAGACTCTCGGCAAGCCGGGGCTTGGCGATCCGTGGGCGGATACGGCCAAGGCGGTGCAGGCCTATCGCGACATCTACTTCCCCTGGCGATTTATCGTTCCACGCTCGACACTTATGGAACAGGCGCTGATGCTAGTGCAGGGCGCAGCGGAGCGCGAGAAGCCGAACGCCGACCGCTTGCCCGATTTTCGCGACAGCAACCTTGAGCTGACCGCAAAGACCTTGCTCGATGAAGCGCCGGTCTATCCGTGGATGGAGCAGCTCGAATTGGCGTGGAGCCTGTCGAAGGCGCGGGAGTATCTGGGGGCCGATGATGCGGATACGAGGCTGCTGCTTGGCAAGGAATCGCCCGAAGCGCTGGCCGAGCGGCTGGTTGGCGGAACCACTTTGGCCGATCCCGCTGTGCGTAAGGCATTGTGGGAGGGCGGGGCGAAGGCCATCGAGGCTTCGACCGATCCGATGATCGTCTATGCCCGCAAGATCGACGGGCGCGAACGGGAGCTGAAGAAGCTGGTGGACGAGCGTTACGCCGGGCCGCTGGCGCAGGCCGGGGCGCGGCTCGCCGATGCGCGGTTCATGGCCTATGGCGAGAACGTCTATCCCGATGCGACGTTCACCCTGCGCATCAGCTACGGCAAGGTGCATGGTTGGAAGGAACGCGGGCAGGACGTGGCGCCAGTGACGACCATCGGTGGCGCGTTCGAGCGCGCGACCGGATCAGAGCCGTTCAATCTGGCAAGCGCATTTTCCGCCAACGAAGCGAAGATCGACAAGACGATCCCGTTCGACTTCGTGACCACCAACGACATCATTGGCGGCAATTCCGGATCACCCGTCATCGACCGCGATGGCAGCGTGATCGGCGCTGCATTTGACGGCAACATCCATTCGATTGGCGGAAACTATGGCTACCAAGGCGGTGTGAACCGCACCGTCGTAGTCAGCACGGCTGCCGTGCAACACGCGCTGGAAGTGATCTATCCCGCTCCGGCGCTCGTCAGGGAACTGACCCGCAAATGAAAAAGGGCGGAGCCAACGCGGCTCCGCCCCCCAATTTCATTTGGCTGGACCCGATCAGCGACAGCGGCCGCCGCTGCGCTCGATCTCGCGGCCAAGCAGGGCACCGCCCGCAGCGCCGAGAATGGTTCCGAGCGCACGGTCTCCCCGCGTGTCGATCGCGCGGCCAAGCAGCGCGCCACCGGCCGCGCCGATGATCAGGCCGGTCGTGCCGTTGCTGCGCTTGCAGTAGTAGCGCCCGTCGCGACCGCGCCAGACCTGATCGCGGCTGGTGATGCGGCGCGGTTCGATATAGCGACCGCGGCTGTCGTAAACACGATCGTGCTTGGCGCGGTACCCATGTGCGGGCGCCCAATGCGGCGGATCAGCCAGCACCGGGGCTGCGGGAAGGGCAACAGCAGCCAGCGTGGCGGCGAGAATGGCTTTCTTCATGGGATACTCCCTGAATTTGCATGCGATTGCGCAGGTCCGAACGGGACTTGGCGTGACAACGGACAGTTTTGCGCGGCGATCCCCAACGTCAGATGAACAAGCCGACAACATGCAAGATTCGCGATGAGTGGAAGAGTGTTCGCGGCGAAATGCCGGGAACCGGCGCCAACAATCCATTTTCCTACACGAACCAATATGGTTATGTACCTCGGTCGATTGTTCCGCAAAGCAATGGAGTCATCGATGCCCAATCCCGAGATAACCTTCCCGTCACGCTATACCACGGTCAACGCTGTTGCTTATGCCAAGCCCGATGGTTCGGCCGAACTCGTCGCGCTCGACAAGCCCTTGCCGGTGACGAGTGGCGCCCTGGCATTTTCGCTGGCAGATGGCTCGCAGCAGTCGGTCAGCGCGACAGCTCCGCTTCCTGTGACGCCGAGCGCATTGCCTGCCAGCACTGCGCACATCGGCAACGTGTTCGTCGACGACGTGCCTGACGGTCTTGCCGTCCAGGGCTCGGCTGCATCCGCCACCACTGTCGTAGCCAGCTCGCTCGCCGGGTTTGGCGGCGGGACATTCCATGTGATCGCGGGGGGCAACGGTTGCACCGTCAGCTACGAGCAGTCGAACGATGGCGTGAACTGGGCGGTCCTGCCGGTGATCGCAGCCAACGGATCAACCAATTCGCCCTCCACGACTTCGACGGGTGGCGGCATCTTCGCTTTCGCCAGCAGCGCAGGCCAGGTCCGCGCGCGGGTCTCCACGTTTGGCAGTGGCTCTGTAACGATCGTGCTGGTTCTCAAGCGCCGTCCGCTCAACGTGATCGGCACCTCGCTTGCTGGCGGAAGTGCCACCATTGGCAACGTGAGCGTTACGGGAACGGTGAACACGACCGTCGGCTACACCGACAGTACCACTTCGCTGGCAGCGTCAGGCACTTTCACAGGCGCCGGTCGCGCCAGTGCGGCAACGCAGTACTGCTTTTTCAACGCAACGGCCTTTGCCGACGTGGCGGGCACGCTGTTCGTTGACCAGTCGCTCGATACCGGGGCGACCTATCAGCCGGTCGCTTCGGCCGCCGTGGCAGCGAACGGCGCGCAGCAATTGTCGGTGCGGCTGACCGGTGCGTTCGGCAGCGCCACGCTCTACCGCGTGCGCTACGTCAACGGGGCGGCGGCGCAGGGCGTTTTCCGTCTCTCGAGTGCCTTCGCCGCCCGTTGATGCGGGATCAATAGTTCCACTGCACCTGCGCGCGGATCAGGTCGCCCTTGGCTCGGCCGGTCCGCCGCTCGTCGGCTTCGTTGCGGGTGACGTTGGCATAGTTCAGCGTCACCTCCAGCTCTTTCAGCGGGAGCCATTCGACGCCGACTTCATACTCGTCGGTCTCAAGCCGCGGCGCGTTGGTCGAAGCCTTCCAGCCACCGCGATACTTCTGCCAGCGCGCGAAGGGGATGATCTGGCCGACCGGTGATTCCGGAATGCGGTACATCGCCATGACATAGCCGCCGGTGGCGCGCTTCGACTTGATCGAGGCGCTTGCAGCATCCCACTGCGGCCCGGTGCCGAAGGTCCATTCGGACTGGATGCCGAACGGGCGCGGATAGATCATGCCGTGGATGCTGACGTGGTTATCGTCGTAAGACAGCGTCGAGACACCGCCGGAACGGATCTCCGGACGGAACTGGTTGCGCATGGCGGTGAAGCCGAATTCCGCCACTTGCCCATCAAGGCCAAGCCCGTCGAGCCGGAACGGCATTGTCGCCATCGCAACTGTCATAACGCCGCCGGTGCGTTCAATGCGGTTGGTGCCCTGGCCGTTGAAAACACCGGCGGCGAATGCGCCGTAGTTGCCGAACAGCTTCTGGCCTTCGTGGTTCAGCTCGTCCCAGATTTTCTGCACCTTCGGCGGGGTGTAATAGAGCACCACGCCGATGTCGCGCTCACCCGGGACCGGAGCGTTGATCGCGTCGGTACGGTCGAGCGGAATGCGGTTGGACGAGCTTTGCAGGTTCTCCCAGCCGAACGGCACCTTCGACTGGCCAAGGCGGAGCTTGAGCGTCTTTTTCTTGTCGAGGAACACATCGGCATAGGCGTCGCGCATCTGGAAGAAGTTCTGGCGCGGTTCGGTGCCCGACTGGTTGTTGACCGCTGCGGAAAGATCTCCCTGCATGTAAAGCGAGACGCGGTTCGAAATGTCGCCCTGAACGACAAGGCGGGCACGGCGGATCGAGAAGTTGCCGGTATCGTTGATGCCGCTGTCCTGCACCGAACGCAGGCGCGAGATGCCCGCAGGGGCAGACTTGGGTCCGGAGACGACCTCGTTCACGCGCAGCTGGGTGTAGCCGCGGATCATGAGCTTTTCGTACCACGCCTTCTTCTTTTCGGCAGGCTTGGATTCGGGTGTGGCCGCGGCGAGAACGATGGGCTTTGCGGCAGGGGTTGCCGTTGCCGGGGTAGGTGACGCGGGCGAGGAAGGCGCTGCAGCAGAAGAAGGGGCCGCCGCTGCCATCTGCGGCGTGCCTTGCGCGGCCTGCATGGCCTTCACGATGGCCTTCAGCTCGTCAACCTGGCGCTGCAGGTCGGCGATTTTGGCATCCTGATCTTCCGCTGCTGACGCGATCTGCGGGACCGACAAGAAGACACTCGCCGCGAGTGCTGCCCTGAACGCCCTGTTGCCTGCCACCTTATGCCTCCGTCGCAAATGTTGCTGGGGGGCTAGGTCGGGAAAATGACGGGTTTGTGACAGTGAAATGACGTAATTCAGAGGGATAGGGGCGCGTTATTTCGCGTAAATCTCTGTATCCCCGTCATAAATTCCTGATTTCGGCAGCTTCGGCCCATTGTCAAACAACCGTCTTTTTATTGTAATGAATTGTTGCTGGCGCAGATTCGGCGGTGGAGCCTCGGGCCATCGTGACTCGCAGAGCGAGGCCTGCTAACGGCCCTGCAGTGCGCACCGCACCGCTTTCATTTCAAAGACCGACATGACCGACCTCGCGCTTATCCGCAATTTCTCCATCATCGCCCATATCGACCATGGCAAGTCCACGCTGGCGGATCGCCTGATCCAGTACACCGGCGGCCTGACCGAACGTGAAATGTCCGAGCAGGTGCTCGACAACATGGACATCGAGAAGGAGCGCGGGATCACCATCAAGGCGCAGACCGTGCGTCTCGATTACACCGGCAAGGACGGCAAGACTTATCAGCTGAACCTGATGGACACGCCGGGCCACGTCGACTTCGCCTATGAAGTCAGCCGCAGCCTCGCCGCCTGCGAAGGTGCGCTGCTGGTGGTGGACGCGGCGCAGGGCGTTGAAGCGCAGACGCTGGCCAACGTGTACCAGTCGATCGAGCATGATCACGAGATCGTTCCAGTGATCAACAAGATCGATCTGCCCGCTGCCGAACCGGAAAAGGTCAAGGCCGAGATCGAGGACGTGATCGGGCTCGATGCAAGCAATGCGGTGCTGACCAGCGCCAAGTCGGGCATCGGCATCGAGGAAGTGCTCGACGCGGTGGTAGAGCGCATTCCGCCGCCGAAGGGTGATCGCACCAAGCCGCTCAAGGCCATGCTGGTGGACTCGTGGTACGATCCGTACCTCGGCGTGGTCATTCTGGTGCGCGTGATCGATGGCGTCATCAAGAAGGGGCTGCAGGTCAAGTTCATGGCTGGCGGAACCGAGCACCTGATCGACCGCGTGGGCTGCATGCGCCCGAAGATCGAGACCTTGGACGAGCTGGGGCCTGGCGAAATCGGCTTCATCACCGCGCAGATCAAGGAAGTGGCGCAGGCGCGCGTGGGTGACACGATCACCACGGTGAAGCAGGGCGCCAGCGAGGCGCTGCCGGGCTTCAAGGAAGTCCAGCCGGTGGTGTTCTGCGGCATCTTCCCGGTCGATGCTGCAGAGTTCGAGAAGCTGCGCGAGAGCATCGCAAAGCTGCGCCTCAACGACGCTTCGTTCAGCTTCGAGATGGAATCGAGCGCGGCGCTGGGCTTCGGTTTCCGTTGCGGCTTCCTTGGATTGCTGCACCTGGAAATCATTCAGGAGCGCCTCAGCCGCGAGTATGATCTCGACCTGATTACCACTGCACCTTCAGTGGTTTACCGCATCCAGTTGCGCGCCAGCCGCACTGACAGTGCGCGCGAGATTCTGCTGCACAATCCGGCCGACTATCCCGATCCCAGCCGCATCGAGCAGATCGACGAGCCGTGGATCAAGGGCACGATCTACACGCCCGATGAATACCTCGGTTCGGTGCTGAAACTGTGCCAGGACCGGCGCGGCATCCAGACCGGGCTGACCTATGTTGGCGGGCGCGCGCAGGTGACCTACGAGCTGCCGCTCAACGAAGTGGTGTTCGATTTTTATGACCGCCTGAAGTCGATCAGCCGTGGCTATGCCTCGTTCGATTACGAGCAGATCGGTCTGCGCGAGGGCGATCTCGTCAAGATGAGCATTCTCGTCAACAACGAGCCGGTCGATGCGCTTTCGATGATCGTGCACCGCAGCGCTGCCGAAGCGCGCGGGCGGCATATGTGCGAGCGGCTCAAAGACCTGATCCCGCGCCATCTGTTCAAGATTCCGATTCAGGCGGCCATCGGCGGCAAGGTCGTGGCGCGCGAGACGATTGCGGCGATGCGCAAGGACGTGACTGCCAAGTGCTATGGCGGCGACATCACCCGCAAGAAGAAGCTTCTGGAAAAGCAGAAGAAGGGCAAGGCCCGCATGCGCGAGTACGGCAATGTCTCGATCCCGCAGGAAGCCTTCATTGCGGCATTGCGGATGGGCGAGGAATAGGCCTCGGTCTCAAGTCTGGAATCAAAAGGCCCGCCGGATCGCTTCCGGCGGGCCTTTTCGTATCAGCGAGCGCCTTGCGGACCCTTGCGGTGCGGCTTGCCTTGCGGGCGGGCACCGGCGGGATGCGGGCGGCGAGGGCCGCGGCGTTCATCACCACCCGGGGCGAGATTGCGGGGACCGTTGTTGTGACGGGGGCCATCGCCGCGCGGGCCGTCGTTGGCCGAACGGCGATTGTCGCGGGCAACCTCGCGCGGGCCATCGGGAGCGGCTTCGATGTGGATGCCGTTCTCGTCCTCGCCCTTGGGATCGGCGGTTCGGCGCACGGCTTCGGCAAAGCGCTCGGCAATGGCGCGCGGGACCTGAAACCAGGTTTCGTTGGGCGCGATGCGGATCGCGCCGATCTCCTGACGCGAGACGTGGCCGCGGCGGCAGAGCGTCGGAAGGATCCAGCGCGGGTCGGCGTTCTGGCGGCGGCCGACGTCCATGCGGAACCACACGACATCATCGAAGCCGGGGCGGTGTGCGGGCTGGGCGCGGCCTGCATCGCTTCCCGACAGCAGCTCTTCCGGCTGGGGCAGCGCGGCGCGGTGGGCGCGCACGAGCGCTGCCGCAAGCTCTTCAGGGCTGCGCTGTTCGAGCAGGGTGCGCGCGATCTCGAGATCGGCTTCGTCCGTCTCGACAGGCGCGAGGATCGTTTCGAGAAGGCGCTCGCGGTCCTGCGCGCGGATCGCTTCAGGCGTCGGTACTTCGGCCCACTCGGCGTTGATGCGCGCACCGCGCAGCATCATCTCGACGCGGCGGCGGCGCGGGAACGGCACGATGAGCACGGCTGTGCCCTTCTTGCCGGCGCGACCGGTGCGGCCCGAGCGGTGCTGCAGGGTCTCGGCATCGCGCGGGATCTCGACATGGACGACGAGGCTGAGCGAGGGCAGGTCGATGCCGCGCGCGGCAACGTCGGTGGCAACGCAGACGCGGGCGCGGCGGTCACGCAGGGCCTGGAGCGCGTTGTTGCGTTCGGACTGGCTGTGCTCGCCGGACAGCGCGACGGCTGTGAACCCGCGTTCCAGCAGTGTGGCGTGGAGGCGGCGGACGTTGTCGCGCGTGGCGCAGAACAGCATCGCGGTCTCGGCTTCGTGGAAGCGTAGCAGGTTGACGACGGCGGCCTCGATCTCGGCGGGCGCTACGGCGACGGCGCGGTAGGCGATGTCGCCATGGCCGCGGTTCTCGCCCACGGTCGAGATGCGCAGGGCATTGCGCTGGTAGCGCTTGGCGAGCGCTTCGATCGGCTTGGGCATCGTTGCCGAGAACAGCAGCGTGCGGCGGTTTTCCGGCGTTGCGTCGAGCAGTTCCTCGAGGTCTTCGCGGAAGCCCATGTCGAGCATTTCGTCGGCTTCGTCGAGCACGACGCAGGCCAGTGCCGAAAGGTCGAGCGCGCCGCGCTCATGGTGATCGCGCAGCCGGCCCGGCGTGCCGACAACGATGTGCGCGCCGCCCTGCAGCATCCGACGCTCGCGCGAGGGGTCCATCCCGCCGACGCAGGTGGCGATGCGGGCGTGGGTGGGGGCATAGAGCCACTGCAGTTCACGGCTGACCTGCAGGGCCAGTTCGCGCGTGGGAGCGATGACCAGTGCGAGGGGCGCGGTGGCGAAAGGCAGGGCGCTTTCGTCGCGGATCAGTTCGTTTGCCATGGCGAGGCCGAACGCCACGGTCTTGCCCGAGCCGGTCTGCGCCGAGACGACAAGGTCGCGGCCATGGGCTTCGGGTTCGCTGACAGCGCTCTGGACCGGAGTCAGCGCGGTATAGCCATGCGCTTCGAGAGCCTGCGCAAGCTGGCTGGGGAGGTGTGCAAAAGTCATCGTCAAAATCGCCATTCCTGCCGCGTCTGCGGCATTCGCATCAGTGTTGGGCCAATATCGGCTGGGTGGCCGGGTCATTTCCCGGCACGAATCGCCTCAGCCCGTTCCCACACAGTGCACGGCGATACCTGTGCCGCGCCCCCTACACGGGTTTATCGGATTTGGCTTCTATTTCTTTTCAAGCCGAGACTTGATTAGGTACCCTAACATATGGGATGGTGCGGCAAGCCCGAAAAAGGGCATGGAGAGGCAACATGACCGAAGCCGCGCAGATTGAATCGCTCGAGGAATCCGCCCGCCGCGCCCCTGCACTGATCCGCTATCTGGGCGAGGGGGACTACGTGACCCGGCGCTACGTCTCGCAAGGCGCCGAGATGAACACCGGGGATTACCTCGACTACCCCTGCGACGTGCGTGACGGGATGCCGATGCGCGATCATTTCACGCTGGATACCCATGGCTTCATGCTGGGAAAGCACCGCTCCGCCATTGCCGACTTTCATGACAAACCGGCCGTCGATGCCGCCTATCTTGGTGAAGTCGAGGAGATTGTCACTCGTCTGTGCGGTGCGACCCGCACGGCTGCCCAAGGGTGGATGATCCGGACCTCTGCTGACCTTTCCGCGCGCGCTAAAGAAAAGGTCGAGGGTTATCAGCACTCAGGCGGCATTCAGCCTCCGGCGGGCGAGGCCCATGTCGACTATAACGAGATCACAGGCCGCCGCGCTGCCGCGCGCATCTATGCGGATCGCTTCCCCGATGGTCCGGGGTACAAGCGCTATATCTGCTTCTCGTTCTGGCGGACGTTCTCGCCGGGCCCGCAGGACTGGCCTTTGGCTGTGTGCGACGGGCGAACCGTGAGCGACGAGGAGACTGCCTCGAATACCTTGTTCGTGGTCGACGAGTTTCCGGTTGGTGATGCGCTGACCGCGCCGGTCGAGGGTGAGGACCAGATGATCGCCGCCACGATCTTCCGTCACCGCCCGCGCCATCGCTGGTGGTACTTCTCGAACATGCAGGCCGACGACGTTCTGCTGTTCAAGTTCCAGGACAGCGATCATTCGGTCACCTGGCGCTGCCCGCACACCGCTTTCCACGATACCAGCCTGCCTCATGCCAAGATCCGGGAGAGCATCGAAGTGCGCTGTATCGCGTACTTCGAATAGCTTTACGGACCTTCATGGACGGTTGACGCCCGCGCGATTTGGCGACAGGCAGGCGCGCATGATCGATCCCCGCCATTTCCGTAACGTGCTCGGCACCTGGCCGACCGGTGTTTGCGTCATCACCTCGGTCGAGGAAGACGGGACACGGCACGGGCTAGTGGTTGGCTCGTTCAGTTCGATCTCTCTGGATCCGCCGCTGGTCGGCTTTTTTCCGGACAAGCGCTCGAGCACTTGGCCGAAAATTGCGGCTACCGGTCGTTTTTGCGTCAACGTTCTGGGCTCTGATCAGCTGGACCTGTGCAAGCGTTTTGCCGCGCGCGCCGACGACAAGTTTGCCGAGCTGGCGCACGATCACACGCCATCGGGCATGCCATTGCTCGAAGATGCCATCGCCTGGATCGACTGCAGCGTCGAGCGCGTGGAAGACATTGGCGACCACTTCCTTGTGGTCGGCGCAGTGGAAGCGCTTGACCGGCGGGAAGAGGGCACGCCGCTGCTGTTCTTCCGTGGCCAGTATCACGACGTGACTCATCTGCCGAACCACTGAGCAGACGCGAACAATACTAAAGATTGTTGGTGTTTTTGACTTCCGTCAACGCGGGGCCGCGCCCTCTCGCCTAGACCGGACTTCGACGAAGCGGGGAGGTGGTCTCCTACCAGCCACCGCCCCGCTCCGGCGATTTCTCCCCAACTCGGGCGGTCCGGCACTCCGGCCCGCCCCATTTTTTTGGCAGGTGGAAACGGCATCATCGCCAATTGCCGGAAATGATCCGCAATGATAACGGTGAGCCATGGCTTCCTGTGATACATGCGTCGTCCGCAACCGGGCGATCTGCGCTGGCCTCGACAATCGTGAGATCGAGGCACTGAACGCCATCGGGCGGCGTCGGCAGGTTACGGCGGGTGAACCGCTGATCTGGGAGGATGATGATTCCCTCCTCGTCGCCAATGTCATCGAAGGCGTGCTCAAGCTCACCACCAGCACCGAGGACGGGCGCGAGCAGATCGTTGGCGTGGCCTATCCGTCGGACTTTATCGGCAGGCCCTTTGGCCAGACCAGCAGCGCCAGTGTTGTTGCGCTGACCGATGCGCGGGTCTGCGTGTTCTCGCGCAACGATTTTGATCGCTTCGCCCGCGAACATCCCGAGCTTGAGCACAAGCTGCTTGAACGCACGCTGGCAGAGCTTGATCGCACCCGTTCGTGGATGATGCTGCTTGGTCGCAAGAATGCATCTGAAAAGATCGCCACGTTCCTGCTCGAAATGTCGGACCGGCTGGCCGAAACCGGCTGCACCCCGGCGTTCGGCCCGGCCAAGCGCTTCTCGCTGCCTTTCTCGCGCCAGCAGGTGGCCGACGTGTTGGGCCTGACGATCGAGACGGTCAGCCGCCAGTTCACCAAGCTCAAGAACGAAGGCGTGATCGAGCTGCCATCGCGGCGCGAGGTCGAAATCGTCAATCGAGGGGCGCTGGTGGCTTTGGCGGGGTAATTCGCCAGCCTAAACCTGGAAGCCAAACGAAAAGGCCGGCCCCGCAAGGGACCGGCCTTTCGCTTTCTTGATCCCGTAGGATCAGAACGACTTGCGCACGGTCATGCCGATCTTGCGCGGCGTGCCAACGTTGTAGCCGAGGCGTGCGCGGCCACCGCGTTCGCGGTCGAGCGAGAGCAGCGGCGTCTCGTTGAACAGGTTGTTGGCATAGACCAGCACCGACAGCCCGTTCTCCCAGTTCAGGCCCGCCGAGATGTTGACGAGGTTGTAGCTGGGTAGCTGGTAGGAGCCGAAGTTGTAGGCTCCAGTGCCATTGGCCAGCGTGACCGGATTGAAGAAGATCGAGTTCGAGAACGAACCCGCGCCTGCTTCCTGGTCCGAAGGCTGGGTGAAGCGGTTGCCAACATGCTGGAAGCTGGCATTGGCCGAGAAGTCCATGCCGTTCGAGACTTCCGTGGTGTAACCGGCGGTTGCCGACATCTGGAACTTCGGCACGGTCGGCAGGCGGTTGCCATCACGGATGCCCGCGATGATCGCACCGTTGCCGTCCTTGACGTTGCTGTCGAACTTGGATTCGATCACCGAGCCGTTGACCGCGAGCGAGAAGCCCATGCCAAGTTCGGCCGCCATTTCGACTTCGACACCCGCGGTGTGCGCCTTGGGCACGTTGAACACCACGCGCGAAGAGCAGCTGCCGGCGTCGGCAGTGACCTGAAGGTTGCGAATGTCGTTATAGAACGCAGCCGCATTGAAGGTCACCGGGCCGCTGGCAAGCTTCACGCCCGCTTCGTAGTTCCACAGGCTCTCGTCCTTGTAGTTCGGACGATTGCCGTAGGTCCTGGCGTCAGGTCCGTTGGCTCCGCCCGAGCAGAGCGGAATGTTGAGCGGATCGTTCACGCCGCCAAGGCGGAAGCCCTTCGATGCCTGGATGTTGACCGAAAGATCGCGGCTGGGCTGGTAGCTGACGATGAAGCGCGGGTTGAAGCCGTCGCTCTTGGTCTTGTCGCCGATGTTTCGGTCACCATTGGCGAAGACGCCGCCGGAGATGAAGTCGCGGCTTTCCTTGAAGTCGTAGTAGCGGCCACCGGCGGTCAGCTTGAAATCGCCGGTCTTGTAGCTGGCTTCCCCGAACACCGCGAATTGCTCGATGTCGTAGGGGATGTCGGCATTGTAGGGCGAGTTCAGCGGGAAGCCGTTGGCGGCACCAGCAGAAACGCCAGCACCAAGCGCAGCATCGACGAAGGCGTCATAGCCGGGGGTAGGTAGGCGCTGGGCGTACTTGCGGTCGATCTTGCTGTAGAAGCCGCCGATCACCCACTGGAACGGACCCTTGTCGGTCGAGGCAAGGCGCAGTTCCTGCGTCCAGGTCTTGAGCTTGGTCGCGTCCTTCAGGTTCGACGGCAGGTTGCCGAGCGCGGGTGCCGCACCAAGCCCGGTGATGAACGGCGAAACCGAGACCGAACCGGTGAGCGCCGAAGCGTCACGGCTGACGAGAATGTCGCGGTGGATGTAGGTCGTGACGCTGGTGACGTCGATCGTATCGGCGACCGGCGCCGTGATCGTGAGGTCAGCCAGTGTGGTCTTGTCGCGGAAGCCTTCGCGCAGCTTCAGGTACTGCGTGTTCTCAGGAATGGCTGCGGCACCGGCCAGCGGGCTGTTGTACAGGTTGTAGACGTCGGCGCGGTTGAAGCCGTTGGTCTTGATGTCCTGATAGACGATGCGCGGGGTGATCTTCACGCCTGCAACGGGTTCGAACAGGACGGCAGCGCGCACGCCATAACGTTCGCCGTCGTTGATGTTCTTCCCTGCAGCCGGCCCGATCGCGTTGATGAACCCAGCAAAGTGCTCGCCATAGCCGACGACGCGCAGCGCGGCGTTCTCGCCCAGCGGCACGTTGACCGCGCCCTTGGCCGAATAGCCGACATCGCCGCCATCGAGCACGTTCACGTCTGCTGCGACCTGTCCCTCGGTCTGGCCCAGCTTGGGCTGGTTGGTGATGTAGCGGACGGTACCGCCGACCGAACCCGAACCGAACAGCGTGCCCTGCGGCCCGCGCAGCGTTTCGACGCGGTTGAGGTCGAACAGGTCGAAGTCGGGCGTGAACAGCGAGAGCGAGGTGACGGATTCGTCGAGATAGATGCCGACCTGTTCCTTCACGCCGGGCTGGTCGCGGACGATCTGGCCAGCCGAAACGCCGCGCACCGAAACCTGGCTCTGGCCGGGCCCAAGGTTCTGGACGGTGAGGCCAGCGACCGAGCGCGAGATGTCTTCGATCGACGTTGCGCCGGTCTTTTCGATGTCGGCTGCGGTCTGTGCGTTGACCGAGAACGGCACTTCCTGGATCGTCTGCGCGCGCTTGGTGGCGGTGACGACGATCTCGTTGCCGGTACCGGCGTCTTCGGCCTGTGCCTCGTCGGCAGACTGGGCGAGGGCGGGGGTCGCGATCACCAGCGAGGCGACGGACGAAAGCAGAATCCTGCGAATGCGGGCTGGGTTAGCCATTGTTGTATCCTCCCGATATGGTGCAACTTTGGTTGCTGTGGCAACTTGTTTGGAGCCAAGCGCTGGAGTTCCCATGCGACGAAGCTAGGGGCCGAGGCAATCGGGCTCTGCGGTCATGTTGCATGTTTGCGCGAGGCTGTGGCTGTCATGCAACAGCACGCAAAGCTCCAGAAAGTCCGGACTTTGTACGCTCCACAAACGAAAAGTGGCGGGCAGGAAACCAGCGAGGCGATCCCAGAACCTCGTGATTTCCTGCCCGCCGTCCCCGTGTCCGGTACGCGTGGGGGGTGCCGGACTGGAAGGGGATTTGGTCAGAAGCGGTAGGCGAGGCCTGCGCTCAGCACCCACGGATCAAGCGAGTGCTTGGTGGTCAGGACTTCGGCGTTGCCTGCATAGAAATGCGCGGTCGTGTCCTGGAAGTACTTCTTGGCATCGAGCGTGACGCCAAGGCCCTTGTCATTGACCGGGATGTCCACACCGGCCTGCAGCGCAAAGCCGACCTGGTTCGACATCTTGACCTTGGTCACGCCAAGGCCGGTGATGCTCGAACCCGGCTTCTCGCCGAAGATCAGGAACATCGACGGGCCTGCGCCTACATAGGGCTTGATGCCCTTGCCGAGCGGCAGATGGTACTTCAGCGTCAGCGTTGCCGGCAGGACCAGAACGTGATCGACGATGTTCGTTGCGGGGGCGAGGGCGCCGGTGCCGCTGACATGGTGCTGGGTGAAGCAGCAGATCGTTTCGGCCGAAATGTTGGGCGTGATGAAGTATTCCACAGCCAGCGTCGGCACGTAATTGTCGTTGGCCTTGGTCTGCGCCCCGGTGGTGAGGGCGAGCGGGTCGTTGTTGACCGCGACGATCTTGCCATCGGGCAGCACCGCCGTGCCGAGCACCTTGACCTGCAGCTTGCCTTCGGCCGAGCCGGCGAGCGCCGGTGCCGGAGCAAGCGCGGCGGCTGCGAATGCCAGGGGCAGGGCGGCGGTAATCAGCTTCTTCATTGCTCTAGTCCTGCACCGCAGATGGCCAGCCCCTCGCTGGCCCCAGATCCTCTGCGGCTCGAACAGCCTGATGCACCGCACCGAATCGCCGCACATTGACCGAGCGCAAAAATGCGAAATCGCGATGCAGTACCAAAGTATGAGACTGATTTGGCGCGATTTGACCCGGATCAATGTTCCTTCCCCGCCATGGGTGCAGCGCGGCATCCACATCACTCATGGAAGGGAAGGCTCCATGGAATTGGCGCTCTCACGCACCGGCCTCTGGCTCGTTGCGCTACTCATCGCCGTCGCCGCCTGCGCTGCAGCGGTCGACACCGGTTTCGCGATCCACATGGGCATCGTGGCTCTGGCCTGCATCATCGGGCTGGTCGTCACGCTGCGCGGGGTGGATCTGACGAAGGCCATCCTCGCACCCGACCAGGGCCGCTACGATGACGATCCGATCCGCTGGGGCGTGATCGCGACGGTGTTCTGGGGCATGGCCGGGTTCCTCGCAGGCCTCGTCATCGCGCTGCAACTGGCGCTCCCGGCGCTGAATCTCGGCCTCGAATGGACCGCATTCGGCCGCCTGCGCCCGCTGCACACATCTGCGGTCATCTTCGCTTTTGGAGGCAACGCGCTGATCGCCACGTCGTTCTACGTCGTGCAGCGTACTTGCCGGGCGAGGCTGGCCTTCCCCGGCCTCGCCCGTTTCGTGTTCTGGGGATACCAGCTGTTCATCGTGCTGGCGGCCACCGGCTATTTGCTCGGCATCACGCAGGGCAAGGAATACGCCGAGCCGGAATGGTACGTCGACCTCTGGCTGACCGTGGTCTGGGTCGCCTATCTTGCGGTTTTCGTCGGCACGATCGTCAAGCGGACTGAACCCCACATCTACGTCGCGAACTGGTTCTACCTGTCGTTCATCGTCACCGTGGCGATGTTGCACATCGTCAACAACCTGAACTGGCCGATCAGTTTCGTCGGCAGCCGCAGCTATCCGATCTTCGCAGGCGTGCAGGGAGCTCTGGTGCAGTGGTGGTACGGCCACAACGCGGTCGGCTTCTTCCTGACCGCCGGCTTCCTGGCGATGATGTATTACTTCGTACCGAAGCAGGCTGAACGTCCGGTCTTCTCCTACCGCCTGTCGATCATCCACTTCTGGGCGCTGATCTTCCTCTATATCTGGGCGGGTCCGCACCACCTTCACTACACTGCGCTGCCTGACTGGGCGCAGACGCTGGGCATGGTCTTCTCGGTCATGCTGTGGATGCCGAGCTGGGGCGGCATGATCAACGGGTTGATGACGCTCAACGGCGCCTGGGACAAGGTCCGCACCGATCCGATCATCCGCATGATGGTCATGGCGCTCGCCTTCTACGGCATGAGCACCTTCGAAGGCCCGATGATGTCGATCAAGTCGGTCAACAGCCTGTCGCACTATACCGACTGGACCATCGGCCACGTCCACTCCGGCGCGCTCGGATGGAACGGCATGATCACCTTCGCCTGCGTGTACTACCTCGTCCCGCGTCTGTGGAACCGCGAGCGTCTGTACTCCCTGCGCATGGTGAACTGGCACTTCTGGCTCGCGACTGTGGGCATCGTGTTCTACGCCGCCTCGATGTGGGTGGCAGGCATCACCCAGGGCCTGATGTGGCGCGAATATGGCGCTGACGGCTACCTGGTGAACAGCTTTGCCGAAACTGTCGCCGCGCTGAAGCCGATGTTCTTCCTGCGCGCCTTTGGTGGCCTGCTCTACCTCGCCGGGGCCGTGGTGATGACGATCAACGTCTGGCGCACGATCCTCGGCCACCTTCGCACAGAGCCTGCAATGCGCGACGCCGCCTTCGATCCCGAAAAGGACCGTCCCGTCATCGCTGCGCCCGTCGCCGCCTGATCCGACGCATCCGGAGAAAATCCCATGACCACAATCGTGGAAAAGCACAAGAAACTGGAGCGCAACGTGACGCTCCTCGGGCTCGCGGCATTCGCTGCGGTGACCGTGGGCGGCATCGTCGAGATCGCGCCGCTGTTCTGGATCGACAACACGATCGAGAAGGTGGACGGCATGCGCCCCTACACCCCGCTCGAGCAGGCCGGACGCGACATCTACGTTCGCGAGGGCTGCTATGTCTGCCACAGCCAGATGATCCGTCCGTTCCGCGACGAGGTCGAACGCTATGGCCACTACAGCCTCGCCGCGGAATCGATGTACGACCATCCGTTCCAGTGGGGTTCGAAGCGCACCGGGCCAGACCTTGCCCGCGTCGGCAACCGCTACTCCGACGAATGGCACGTCCAGCACCTGAAAGACCCGCGCGCCGTGGTGCCGGAGTCGATCATGCCGACCTACGCGCACTTGGCCGAGCATGACCTCGATCAGGGCGACATGACGGCAGAACTGCGCACGCTCTATCAGGTCGGCGTGCCTTACTCGAAGACCGACATCGAGAAGGCCAACGAGGATCTCAAGACCCAGGCCGACCCGAACGCTGACGCGACCGATCTGCTCAAGCGCTACCCCAAGGCGCAGGCGCGTGACTTCGATGGCGATCCAACGCGCCTGACCGAGATGGATGCGCTCGTCGCCTATCTCCAGATGCTCGGCACTCTGGTCGATGTAAACGCGCCTGCCGCGCAAGAGGATCTTGCGAAGGAGAAGGGCCGATGAGCACGCACTCCACCTACGACATGCTGCGGCACCTCGCTGACAGCTGGGGTCTCGTGGTGATGACGGGCATCTTCCTGGGGCTCTGCCTCTGGCCGTTCCGTCCCGGCACCAAGCCGCTGAACCGCGAAGTCGCCAACTCGATCTTCAAGGATGAAGACGATGTCTAAGCAGAGAATTGACGACGCAACCGGCGTCGAAACCGTCGGCCACGAATGGGATGGCATCGAGGAGCTGAACAATCCGCTGCCGCGCTGGTGGCTGTGGTCCTTCTACGCCACGATCGTCTTCGCGATCGGTTACTGCGTGGTCTATCCGGCATGGCCGCTGCTCGACCGGGCAACCGCAGGCACCTTCGGCTGGACCAGCCGTGGCGATCTCGACCACGAGATGAAGGCGGAGGCCTCGCGCCGGGCTGGCCTGCTGGCCGAGCTGGACAAGCGCACCGTCGAGCAGATCGCCGCCGATCCCCGTCTGCGCCGCGCCGCGATCGACGGTGGGCGAGCTGCATTCAAGGTCAACTGCATCCAGTGCCACGGCAACGGTGCGGCTGGGAGCGCAGGCTATCCCAACCTCAACGACGACGACTGGCTATGGGGCGGCGATGTCGCCACGATCCACCAGACGCTTGTTCACGGTGTTCGCCAGCCGGGCGATGACGCAACGCGCATGAGCCAGATGCCGGCTTTCGGGCGCGATAGCATCCTGACCCCGGCGCAGGTGCAGGATGTGGTCAGCCACGTCCGCGTGATCAGCGGGCAGGAGAAGCCGAGCGGCTCCTCGCAGCGCGGTGCGGAAATCTTCGTCGCCAACTGCGTCGCCTGCCACGGTGCCAATGGCGAAGGGAGCCGCGCCGTGGGGGCGCCCAAGCTCGCCGACGCGATCTGGCTTTACGGCGGTGACCGCAAGGCACTGACCCAGACGGTGACGAACGCCCGGTACGGCGTGATGCCTTCGTGGGGCAGCCGCCTCGATCCGGTCACGGTCAAGATGCTGGCCACATACGTCCACTCGCTGGGTGGCGGCGAGGAAGCCCCGGCTCCCGCCGCACCTGACCCCGCGACGACACCTCAGTAACAGGACAACACGGTCATGACTGCGCACGATCCCAAACTCCGCGCGGACCACTCGAACGAAATCGGCCTTTACGAGAAGCGCAAAGGCGTTTTCCCGAAGGCCATCAACGGGCCATTCCGCCGCTTCAAGTGGCTGGTCATGGCCGTGTGTCTGCTCATCTATTGGGGTACGCCGTGGATCCGCTGGGACCGCGGGCCCTATGCCCCGGATCAGGCGGTGCTGATTGATCTCGCGCACCGCCGGTTCTTCATGTTCGACATCGAAATCTGGCCGCACGAGTTCTACTTCGTGGCGGGCCTGCTGATCATGGCGGGGATCGGTCTTTTCCTCGTCACCTCGGCGGTGGGCCGCGCGTGGTGCGGGTATGCCTGTCCGCAGACGGTGTGGACCGACCTGTTCCAGCACGTCGACCGCTTTATCGATGGCGATCGCAATGCCCAGCTGCGCCTGCAGAAGGCGCCGTGGACTGCAGCCAAGATCGGTCGCCGCGCGCTCAAGTGGACGATCTACCTCGCCATCAGCTTCGCCACCGGCGGCGCGTGGATCTTCTACTTCGCCGATGCGCCGACGCTCCAATACGATTTCTGGACCGGCGCCGCCGACCCGGTTGCCTACGGCACCACCTTCATCCTGACGATGACGACGTTCATCTTCGGCGGCTTCATGCGCGAGCAGGTCTGCATCTACATGTGCCCCTGGCCGCGCATCCAGACCGCGATGCTCGACGAGAAGAGCCTGATCGTCACCTACAAGGACTGGCGCGGCGAGCCCCGCGGTTCGGTCAAGAGCGCGGTCAAGGCCGCTACTCCATTGGGCGATTGCATCGACTGCATGCAGTGCGTCGCGGTGTGCCCCACCGGCATCGACATCCGCGAAGGGCCACAGATCGGCTGCATCACTTGTGCCTTGTGCATCGACGCCTGCGACAAGGCCATGGCCGACGTTGGCCGCCCGCGCGGACTCATCGATTACTGCACGCTGGTCGATGCCGAGAAGGAGAAGAAGGGCGAGGAGCCAACGCCGGTTTTCAAGACCATGTTCCGGCCGCGCACGCTGATCTACCTCGGGGTCTGGTCAGCCATCGGCGCGGCCATGCTCTTCGCCCTTGGTCAGCGCGCAAGGCTCGACATCTCGGTCGCCAAGGACCGCAACCCCGAGTTCGTGATGCTGTCCGACGGCACGGTCCGCAATGCCTACACGATCAAGCTACGCAACATGGAAGAGCGCCCGCGCACCTTCCGCGTCGCACTCGACGGCCTCGAAGGCGCGGCGATGTTCACCGACGAGATGGATGCTGCTGCTGCCCGCCGCGACCTCACCTTGCGCGTCCCCGCCGATACCACGCAGCGCCTGCGCATCTACGTAGTCGATCAGCGCCACGAGGAAGGCGAACGTCGCGAACACCACGGCGAACATGGCCGATATCATCGCGAAGGAGGCCACGGCGAATTCGCCTTCGTCCTGACCGCGCCCGATGACGAAGGCGGCAGTGACCGCAGCGAGACCACCTTCACCACTCCGGAAGGACACGACGAATGACCCAGATCCGTCGCACCTCTCGCCCGTTCACGGGCAAGCATATCACCTTGATCCTCGTCGGCTTCTTCGGCGTGGTCATCACGGTCAATGTCCTGATGGCGCGCCTTGCCACGTCGACCTTCGGCGGCGTGGTGGTCGAGAACTCCTATGTCGCGAGCCAGCACTTCAACGGCTGGCTCAAGGAAGCCAGTGCCGAACAGGCCCTTGGCTGGAAGGGCGAAGTCAGCCGCGATGCACAAGGAAGGGCGGCGATCGTCCTGCAGGATAGCAACGGTAAGGCCATCCCCGCAGCCAAGGTCACCGCCATTGCCGAACACCCGTTGGGCCAGCGACCGGAGAAGGACCTCGTCCTGGACGAGGTGGCTCCCGGTACTTACGCCGCCCCGCTGGCAACCGGCCGCTGGCGCCTGCGCGTCAAGGTCGAAGCCGAAGGCAAGGTCTGGCGCACCGTGGGCGACGTGCTGTGAGCGCGCCCGCTCGCCTGCGGACCGTCCCCGATGACGCGATCCACACCGTGCTCGCGGTGCCTGGGATGCACTGTGCCGGATGCATGGGCAAAGTCGAGCGAGCATTGGGTGCGCTCGATGGCGTGACCAGCGCCCGCACCAACCTGACCGCGCGCACCGTCGAAGTCGTTCACGCACCATCGGTCGAGATGCCCGCGCTCGTCGCCACGCTCGCCGCCACCGGTTTCGATGCCCAGCCGCGCGAAATCGAGGCCGAGCCTGTCTCTGCCGTCAAGCCGCTGCTTGCCCCGCTGGGCGTTGCCGCCTTTGCCTGCATGAACGTCATGCTGATGTCGGTCAGCGTCTGGTCCGGTGCGGATGGCACCACGCGCTCGCTATTCCACTGGGTCTCGGCAATGATCGGCGTGCCCGCAATCGTCTATGCCGGACGCCCGTTTTTCGCCTCGGCCTGGAAGGTGCTGCGCCACGGCAAGACCAACATGGACGTGCCGATCTCGATCGGCGTGACCATCGCCACCGGCCTGTCGTTCTACGAGACGCTGACCGGCGGCGCGGAAGCATGGTTCGACGGCGTGCTCATGCTGCTGATGTTCCTGCTTGCCGGCCGCGTGCTCGACGCGATGATGCGCGACCGCGCCCGTTCGGGCGTCGATGCCCTGCTGCGGCAGGTGGCGACCGGCGCGATAGTTGTCGAGGCCGATGGCGCAACCCGCTGGCTGGATACAAAATCCCTGCGCGCAGGCATGCTCATGCGTGTCGCGGCTGGCGAGCGGCTGGCGGCGGATGGCGAAGTCCTGCGCGGCACCAGTCGCTTCGACCAGTCGCTGCTGACCGGTGAAAGCGCGCCCGTCGAAGCACTGCCCGGAACGCCTGTCCACGCCGGAACGCTCAACGTCGATGCCCCGGTGGACGTGCGCGTCACCGCCATCGGGCATGACACCGCCCTGTCCGAAATCGCCCGCCTCATGGAAGCGGCGGGCCAGTCGCGCTCCAAGTACGTGCGCATCGCTGACCGTGCCTCGCGGCTCTATGCACCTGCCGTGCACACGCTCGCGGCCTTGACCTTTGCGGGCTGGATGATCGCAGGCGCCGGGATCTATCACTCGCTGGTCATCGCAATCGCGGTGCTGATCATCACTTGCCCGTGTGCACTCGGCCTCGCTGTACCTGTGGCGCAAGTCGTCGCCGCAGGCGCACTTCTGAAGAAGGGCGTTCTGGTCAAGGACGGCTCCGCACTAGAACGCATGGCCGAAGTCGACCGCATCCTCCTCGACAAGACCGGCACGCTCACCCTCGGCCGCCCTGTGCCCGACGAGGTTGCCCTCGGCGCATTGAGCGATGCACAGGCCTCCGTGGCCCTTGCTCTCGCCAGCCACAGCCGCCACCCCCTGTCGCTCGGCCTCGTGCAGGCGTTGGGCGCGCGCGGCGTGCGGGCCGCAGCGCTTGAAGATGTGCGCGAGGAAGCAGGGCAGGGCGTAACCGCGCGCTGGAGCGGCATGTCGGTCGCCTTGGGTCGCCCCGCTTCAGCCACCGGCATGGCAACCGCATTGCGCATCCAGGGCGATGCCGTCCGCGTCATCCCCTTCGCCGACCGGCTGCGGCCCGATACCGAAGCCGCGCTTGCCGAACTCAAGGCCCTTGGCGTCGATCCCTCTATCCTGTCCGGCGACTCCATCTCTGCCGTGGCCACCGTTGCCCGCGCCACCGGCCTCACCGCGCAAGCCGCTGCCTCCCCGTCCGACAAACAGGAAGCGCTCCAGCGCCTGCAACGCGCGGGATGGAAAGTGATGATGGCAGGCGATGGCCTGAACGACGGCCCGGCGCTCGCAGCCGCCAACGCCTCCATCGCGCCGGGCTCGGCCAGCGACGTCGGCAGGCAGGCATCGGACATGGTCTTCACCGGTGACTCCCTGCTCGCCATCCCCCGCGCCATCCGCGTCTCGCGCGCGACAATGAAGGTCGTGCGCCAGAACTTCGCACTCGCCATCGGCTACAACGCCCTTGCGGTGCCGCTGGCGATCCTTGGCCACGTCACCCCGCTCATCGCCGCCATTGCCATGTCGACCAGCTCGCTGATCGTCGTGGCCAATTCGCTACGCCTTGCTGGAGAAGCGAAATGAACGGCATCGCCTTCATGCTCCCCATCGCGCTCGGCATGGGCCTGTTCGGGCTCGCGGCCTTCTTCTGGGCCTTGAAGCGAGGGCAGTTCAGCGACCTTGATGGGGCGGCGGCGCGCATCCTGATCGAGGAAGAAGAGGACCGGCCGTGAGCCGTCTGATGCGCCTCCTTGCACCACTAGCCGTCCTGCAGATGGCCATGCCCGCACCCGGCAACGCCAGCGTGATCATGGTCGCTTCCTGCGGCGGAACCGGCGCGCCCATCCCCTTGCGCATTCCGGCAAAGGACGATGGCGGCAAGAATCTGCCCTGCTGCAAAGTTTGTCATATCTCAATGCGCAAGCGTGCCGCCGCCGATAGCTGTTGCGGGAATGCAGGGGAAGGTGAGGACGAATCCGATGGCTGCTGACGTGATGACCGGCCCTGAAACCTTCGCCGGATGGACCTACTGGCCCGAACTGCTCGAAACGCCGGTCCCGCGCTATACCAGCTACCCCACCGCCGCCGAATTCATCGAAGAAAGCTTCGAGGAACGTCAGCGCAATGCATTGCAGGCCCTGCGCGGCACCGTTTCGCTCTATCTGCACATCCCCTATTGCCAGGAAATCTGCTGGTACTGCGGCTGCAACACCGGTGCCGCCAACAAGAGCCATCGCCTCGCCGCCTACCTTGAGGCGCTGCACCACGAGATCGAACTCGTCTCGCGTCTGCTGCACCCCTCGGTCCGCGTTTCACGCATCGCTTTCGGCGGCGGCAGCCCCAACGCGATAAAGCCCACCGATTTCGTCCGGCTGGTTGACCGGCTGACGCTGAATTTTCGCCTTGAAAAGCCCGTGCTCTCTATCGAACTAGACCCGCGCACCCTTGCGCCTGACTGGTTCATGGCCATCCGTGGCATCGGCGTGATCAAGGCGAGCCTCGGCGTCCAGACGCTCGATCCCCGCGTGCAGGAGGCCATCGGCCGCATCCAGCCGCGCGACATGATCGCCCGCGCCACCGAAGGCCTGCGCAAGGCCGGGGTGGATTCGGTCAACTTCGACCTGATGTACGGCCTTCCGTTCCAGACCGACGAAATCCTCAGCCAGACGCTGGACCAGTCCGTCGCCATGGGCGCGGATCGCGTCGCGCTGTTCGGATATGCGCACGTGCCGCACATGATCCCGCGTCAGAAGCGCATCGACGCCAGCGAACTGCCCGACCAACGCGCCCGCTTCCGCATGGCAGCGCAGGGCCATGCGCAGCTGGCTTCGGCCGGTTACCAGCCTGTCGGCTTCGATCACTTCGCTCTACCTGAAGACGATCTCGCCATCGCCGCCCGTACGGGCACCCTGCGCCGCAACTTCCAGGGTTTCACCGAGGACCAGTCGCCCACCCTGATCGGCCTTGGGGCATCGTCCATCAGCGAATTCCCGGAACTGTTCGTCCAGACCGAGAAGAACGCCGGACGCTATCGCATGCTGATCGGCGCCGACCAGCTTGCCGGGCGCAAGGGCGTGGTTCGCACGGCAGAGGATCGCCGCCGCGGCACGATTATCACCGATCTGCTCTGCCGGGGCAGTGCCACCATCGCCGCCGACCTTCTTGCAGGCAATTGCGACCGGCTCGAACCTTTCATCGCGCGCGGGCTCGCCACCCTCTCCGGCAACGTTCTCACCCTCGCCAGGGCCAGCGAACCCTACGCCCGTTCGATTGCCGCCGTGTTCGATGCCTATCGCTCAGGCGTCCGGCAATTCAGCTCGGCAGTCTGACTGACTCCCAAGAATAGCTATGCGCCCGCCCTTAGCAGGTGCACAATACGGCTGAGTCGCGTTAAGCCCACCCTCCACCAAGGCCGCGAGAGGGACACGCCATGAAGCCGATCGAAACCATCATGCGTACTGCCCCGGTCATTCCGGTGCTGGTCATCGACAATGTCGACCATGCGCTCCCCATTGCCCGCGCGCTCGTGAAGGGCGGTCTGCGCGTCCTCGAAGTGACCCTGCGCACGCCCGCCGCGCTCGACGTGATCCACGCGATGAAGGCGGTCGAAGGCGCGATCGTCGGCGCCGGCACCGTCACAAACCCCGATGAGCTCAAGGCTGCCATCGATGCGGGTGCCGAATTCATCGTCTCGCCGGGCCTCACCGACAACCTCGGCAAGGCTGCCGTTGCTTCGGGCATCCCCTTCCTGCCCGGCACCGCCAGCGCGGCAGACATCATGCGCGGGCTCGACCTTGGCCTTACCCATTTCAAGTTCTTCCCCGCGTCGACCTCCGGTGGCCTGCCTGCATTAAAGGCGTTGGCGGCACCGTTCCACCAGTGCAAATTCTGCCCCACCGGCGGCATTACTGCCGCCACCGCGCCGGAATGGCTGGGTTTCGATCCGGTCCTGTGCGTCGGTGGCAGCTGGGTGGTCGGGAAAGGCACGCCCGATGAAGCAGCAATCGAAGCGGCTGCACGCGAAGCGGTAGCGTTGGGGCAATAGGCGGATACAGGGAATACAGCAGACATGAAGACGGTCGCCAAGCTCAAGGCCAGGTTGCAGAAACTCCATGAGCGGACGGCCGAAACGCCGCTGTTCAACCCTGTTTTCCAGCTCAGTCACGATCTGTCGCGCCTGCTCGAAGGCGGCGATCTTGCGCTCTCCGACATCGACAGCCTTGTCGCCGAACTGGAGTGCGAAGCGCTGCAAAGCCGCGCTGCGCGCCTCAAGCGTCTGGTCGCGCCGACCGCACCGGCCGAAAACCTCGCGCTGATCGAGGCGCTCAACCCCGAAGAGGCGGGCTTCTCCGAATTCCGCCAGCGTTGGGAAAAGCCGCTGCTCCACGCAGTTTTCACTGCGCACCCAACCTTCCTGCTCAGCCCCGCACAGTCCGACGCGGTCGCTGCTGCCGCGCTGGCTGACGATCCGCAGGCCTCGACCGTGTGCACCGTCCCGCACGAGGGCCGGAAGATCACGCTCGATTTCGAGCATATCGAGGTCTGCAACGCGATCCAGCGCGCCGCCAAGGCGCGCGATGCGATCAACGCAACGCTACTCGGTCATGCACGCGAGCGCTGGCCCGGCCGCTGGCTCGATTTCAAGCCGCTGCCGTTCCGCTTCGCCACCTGGGTCGGCTACGACATGGACGGCCGTACCGATATCGGCTGGACCACCTCCATCGCCTTCCGCCTGCGCGAAAAGGCGCTGCGCCTTGCGAGCTATGCCGCGTCCCTGCGCGCGATTGACGATGCGCACCCGCTGCTCGCCACGCTTGACGCTGCCCACGCCCATTCGGCTGAGATGGCCGAGCTGTTCTCCGCGCCGCTCGACAGCCCCGAGGAACTGGCCGCTGTCGCCAACCGCCTCAGCGCCGATGATCCCGCCAAGCTGCTCAGCCTCGTCCCGCTGATCGAAGCACTTGAGGCCGAGGCCAAGAAGGCTGACGAGGCCAAGGCGATCCCGCTCGCAACCCTTGCGTCCGCCATGCGCGCTGACGGCCTTGGCATCGGCTGGATCCACTTCCGCGTGAACTCCTCGCAGCTGCTCAACGCGCTGCGCCGCCGGATCGACCCGGAAGGCACGCTCGACCTCGGCAGCAAGAGCGCGCTCTCGCGCCTGCGCGAATTGCTCGCCGACGTGAAGCCGCTGCGCGTCAACTTCGGCGCGCTCGCCATCGAGACCAGCACCGCAATGCGCCAGTTCCTGGTCATGGCGAAGATGCTCCAGCATATCGACGCTGACGCGCCGATCCGCATGCTGATCGCCGAGTGCGAACAGCCGCAGACCGTGCTCGCTGCGCTCTATTTCGCCAAGCTGTTCGGCATCGAAGGCAAGGTCGATGTCTCGCCCCTGTTCGAGACCGAGACCGCACTGGAACACGGCGGCCGCTTCCTCGAAGCGCTGCTTTCGGAAGAATCCTACCGCAGCTACGCCCGCCTGCGCGGCCGCGTCTCGATCCAGACCGGCTTTTCCGACGCCGGCCGCTTCATGGGCCAGATCCCTGCCGCGCTCGCCATCGAGCGCCTGCAGGGCCGCCTGGCCGAAGCGATGAAGGCCAATGGCCTCACCGACGTTGCCGCGCTGATCTTCAATACCCACGGCGAATCCATGGGCCGCGGCGCGCATCCTTCGGGCTTTGCCGACCGTCTGACCTGGCCGCTCTCGGGCTGGGCACGTCGCCGCTTTGCCCGCGCCGGGATCACCATCGAACCCGAAGCCAGCTTCCAGGGCGGCGATGGTTACCTGTTCTTCCGCAACGACGAACTTGCCCTCGCCACGCTAACCCGCATTGCCGAGCACGAGGCGCAAGATCAGGACCTGTCGGCCAAGGACCCGTTCTACGACCGCACCGACCTCAGCCTCGATTTCTACCGCTCGATCCGCCGCGTCCAGCGCGAACACCTTGAAAGCGCAACCTATTCCCGCGCGCTGACCGCGTTCGGCCTCGGCCTGCTCAAGGGCACTGGCAGCCGCGTCTCGCGCCGCCAGTCCGATATTGGCGCCGACCGCACGATGAGCCTGCGCCAGATCCGCGCGATCCCGCACAACGCCATTCTCCAGCAGATCGGCTATCCGGTGAACGTCATCGCCGGGGCGGGCACGGCTGCGGGCGAGGAGATGGAATCGGTCGCCGAACTGCTTGGCCGTTCGACCCGCGGCAACCAGCTCGTCCGCCTTCTGCGCGCCGCCAACGGCCTTGCCTCGATCAAGACCGTCGCCGCCCATGGCGAGTTGTTCAACTCGGCCTACTGGGCCAGCCGTCCCTATCGCGGCACCGAGACCGCGCTCGAGAACGCGTGCCTCGCGCTGGCGGACTATCTGACCAAGGACGACAGGGCAGGGGTCTTCCGCCGTCTCGTCTCGCGCCTGCGGGTGGACTGGATGAAACTCCACCGCCTGCTGACGCTGGTGCCGGGGCACAAGGCAGGCCGCGATCCTGCGCAGGATTCGGACCGTCGCAACATTGGCCTGCTGCAGTCCGTGCGCCTCGCGCTGCTGATGCACATGTTCATCCGCGCCGTGCAGGTTCCGCCTTTCGCCCGCTCGAACGACGTCAGCCGCGACGACGTGCTGGAAATGGTCCTGTCACTTCGCGTGGATGATGCGCTGGCCCAGCTGCGCCGCGCCTATCCGGTGATCGAACCCGAAATCACCGATTTCCCGGTGGAAGAGGAGACGGACTATCCGGATCATCGCGGCGAGGACTACGGCGCCATCCGTGCCCGCTTCATCGACCCCATCGAGCGCGCCCACGCCCTCAACATCCGCATCGCGGTGGCCATCGCGAATTACTTCGGTGCGCATGGGTAGTCTGAAAGACTGGAGCCAGAAGGTATGTCATCTGGCTCCTGACAACTGATCCTGAAACAAGGGCCTAATCGCCTTTCTCGTCCTCGTCCGGTTCGGGGTGATCCTCTCCTGCATGGGCCACATCGGCTGGTTCATTGTCCACCGGCTCCAGTTCCGCGCTCTCGTCGGAATGGGGCACGGAGGCCGTCGGCATTACCTCGGGTTGGGGCGTCGGCGGTTGCGGCTTTCCGGGCTGATTGGTGCCCGTCGCCGGCGATTCACCCGTAACCTTCACTTCATTGCTGCCGCTGGCTGCAGTGCTTGAAGGTTTGTCTCCGGTACCAAAGTCTCCGACCTTCTTGAGAAGAGGGACAAGACGCTGCGTGAAGCCCGCAGCAAACGCCATTACCGCCAGTCCATGCGGATTGTCGGTAGTAAGCGTCGTCGAGAGCGCCTGACCGCCAATCGTTACATCGATGAGCCTGCCCTTCACCATTGCTATCAGGATCGTACCGGACGCTGCGCCAACGAAAATGCGCAGGACGGCATTGCCGAAGTTCTCCAGATGGGGAGACACCGTCCAAGCGGTCCTCTCACGGAACTCGACTGCAATGGAGAAGAGCGCACCAATGCCCCCCACGCTCCCGGCAAGCCAGTAGATGGGCGAGACGCTTGTGCTCAGTCCGCCGTGCTCCCGCGTGAAAATGTCGCTGCTGAGCAACGTTGCAAGGCAGATCAGGCCCAGAGTGGCCAGCGCCGCAAATCCCAGATGCACAGTCCGCATTTTTGCAGACCTGGCATCGGCAAGCTCGTTGCGGACATTCGTCAGCATCGTCATCGCGCCGTCGATGTTGCCCTTGATGCCTTCGGCCAATCCGACTGCCAGCTTTGACATGCCGCTCGCAAGCAACATCGAGTTATGTGGCGAAGGATTCATTCGCAGATAGGCGATCAGGTTTTCGATCTCTGCTCGCAAAGGCGCGAGAGGTCTGATCGCATCTCGCTGGTTCACGCCGCTGGCATCGTCATCCGCGAACTGGATCATCACCCGCTCGTTGGTGCAATAGACCGCGAAACGTCCTGAAACCTTGGCGTGAACGGACTCGATCTTCGCCCCGGTGCTGTCCAGCGCACCGACGACGACATCCTTGACCTCGAAATCGGCCATTTGTCTTCTCCTGTCGTTGGGCGCTCAGACCGCCTTGAGGAAAGCGGCGTAGGCATAGCCATCGAGACGGCCATCACCTTCGATGTCCACCTGCAGCCATTCGGGATGCACATCATCCTTGTGTGTGTAGACCCGCGTATCCGCGGCCAGCACCGTGGCGACGTCGAAATTCGTGCCCGGGCCGTTGCGGAGCCGCAGTCCCGAGCGGGCGTTCACGATGCACAGCTTTCCTCGATCCGCATCGGCAAGGGGCACCGCGACGGGCACCGGCATCTGCTTGTGGCGGAACTGATTGCGTCCTTCGGTAAAGGCCTTGCGCAGCCAGGCCGGGGCGGTCGCGATCTTCCCGCCGTCACCCCAGCACGCTTCGCTGCCATAGCCGACATGGATCGTGAATGGCCCCATGTAGTTCACGCCAGCGCCGATGCCGGTCGCGCCCATTGCCGCCGCCGCGGTTACGAAGCTCTCGAAGATCGCAAGTTCATCCGGACGCTGGAAAGACAGGGCACGCCCATCCTTTTCGAGCATCAGGTCCGCCGCGCGGCCATTGTCGTGGCGGGTAGAGCCCGTCCGGGGTCCTCCCGATCCCTTTGCCGCCTGACCACCAGAAGTCACCCGTACGCGGTCTACGCCTGCAATGGCCCCGGCATTTGACAGCAGTGTGCGCAGTTCTGGTGCTATTGGCAGGCTACGAATTTTTCCTTTCGTATCTTCAAGAACATCGACCATCGATTACCCCCTATGTACAGCCCATGTTCGATCCAGAGGAGAATCTTGCCTTGGGAATGACTGCAAGGGCGGAGGTTATGTAATTTTACGTATCTAACAAATACAATTTGAAACATTTCTTTAAGTAATTGAAATGTATGGATTACGAATAGGCGTCGATATCCGGATTGCCAGCCGGAAGGCCATCGCGAATCCGGCGGCATCGAGTCGCAGAGAACGCGTAAGTAAATCCAATATGGAGTTATTGGGATTGCTGCAGTGTTCTACAGCTATTGTGCTTTCACCCTACGAATGTGCGCCCATGCTTGACCGGCCCGCGCGCCGCGCTGAACACGGCGCCGGCCGAAAGCCTGCTGCCGCGCACCACCAGCATCACCTTGTCGCCCGCTTCCAGCGTCACGTCTTCGCCCGGATGCTGGATCGACTGGCCATTTGTCCGGTCGATCTGCACGACGAAGAAAGCGCCATTGCCCCGACGTTCCGCCTCGCCGACGGTCTCGCCGGTCAGCGCCCCGTCCGGCAGCACCTGAACCACTTCAAGGTCCAGGCCGAAGTCATGCAGGTTGCGCCGCACCGTGCCGATGTTCTCCAGCGCATCGCCTGTGGCGGGGTAGAGGATCATCTCGACGATCCGCTCTGCCCCGATGTGCGTGGGCATGACCACCCGATCGGCCCCTGCATGGAACAGCTTGTTCTCGGTCGTCGGTGCCTCGCCGCGCGCAATGATTTCAATCGCAGGGTTCAGGTTGCGCGCCGATAACGTGATGAACACGTTGGCCGCATCATCCGGCAAAACGCTTGCCAGCACCTTGGCCCGCGCGATGCCCGCTGTCTTCAGCGTCTCTTCGTGGGTCGCTTCGCCCACCATGCACAGGAACCCTTGCGCCTTGGCATCCTCGGCCTTGGTGTGGTCACGTTCGAGGATCAGGAACGGGCGCTTGGCCTCGGTCATCGCCTTGGCCAGTTGCACGCCGATCCGGCCATAGCCGCAGATGATCACGTGGCCGTCCAGCTTCTCGATTTCGGTCATCATACGATCCAGCCCCATCAGGCGTCGGAATTGAAACAGAGTGAAGACCTGCACCAGCGCGCCGGTCAGCACGATCATGCCGGTGCACCCGAGCATGATCGTCGCGCTCGTCCACCAGCGCAGGAACAGGGTGTCGACCGGGCGGATCTCGCCATAGCCGACCGAGAACACCGTCAGCAGCACCATGTAGGCCGCGTCACCTATCGGCCATCCCGCAAAGACAAAGCCGCAGGTCGAAACCACATAGACCGCAAGGACGAAGATCAGCGTACCCGTCAGCAGCCGCAGTGGCGAGCCGAGCACGGAATTCGCCCCCTGCGTCAGTGCTGATGTATCGCCATCCCGTTCCATCGCGGCCCCTTCGCCCACGACGATAGGAGGGCGCAGGCAGCCTTGTCCATATCAGGAAGCGCCCAGTCTCTGGGTTAACCAGACAAGGGCGGCAAGCCCCGTCATCGCCGCCAGTACAAGCCGTGTCCTGTCCCCGTGCCGCCACCGCGAAAGCGCGACGATCACGGGAAGGGCCACCAGCACCACGCCAAGCTGCACCGCCTCGATGCCAAGGTTGAACCCGAGGATCGCTGTCGCCCGCGTGCCCGCGCCAAGGCCGAAGTTGCTGACGAGCGTGGCAAAGGCCAGCCCATGGACCAGCCCGAACAGCCCGGCCACGACGGGCTCTTTCCCTGGAAACACAGGCCGCGCGGCGTGGATTGCCGAAACCAGCACCGAAAACGCGATACCCGCCTCCACTGGCTGCGCGGGCAGGCGCACCCCGAAGAACGCGGCAAGGATCAGCGTTGCCGAATGACCCGCGGTAAAGGCGGTGACGATCCAGGCCAGCTTGACAAGCGTCTCGCGCCCGCTCCGCCCCGCGCTCCACCGCCCGCCCGCCGCGATCAGCGGCGCGGGCAACAACAGCGCCAGAAGGAACAGCAGGTGATCGTACCCTTGCGCAATATGATGCGCGCCAAGACCAAAGGCATTGCCGAACAACGCAAGCAGCCCCGCATGCCCCCGATCGACCACCAGTTCCGGCCTGCCCGCCGTCAACGCGCCGACAAGCTCGCGCTCTCCGCGCACGCCGCCCGCCAGATCGCCATCCACCACCAGCAGCGCAAAGTGGCTCGGCGCTTCACGCGTCACCACGTGCCAGCGCCAGCGCAAGCTGCGATCCGATGCACCCGTGGGTGGGGTCAGCGTCAGTTGCAAATGAAGGTCCGGTGGCCCGGCAATCTGCTCGAACGCGATCCGTTCAACGCCGATCGTCCATCGCCTGCCGTCAGGCGCCAGCACCGCCATGTCGGCCAGCACCCGCGCCTTGGCTTGCGCAAGGCTCTGCGGCCGGTTGTCGGTTGCAAGTCCGGTCGCATAGCCGAACTCGGCCTGCGGAACGACCACGTCGGCCTTCACGACTCCGGGGGCAAAATCGAGCCGGATTTCCGAATTGGGCGTCAGATGGGCAAGCGCAGGGACTGCCAGAAGTGCAGCCAACAGCGCCAGCAACGCGGCAACAGAGCGCCTAATCGTGCCCGAACCAGATGTAGCGCGCCGCTGGGGCCGTCGCCTTGGGATTGAGATCAAGCGCTTCCTCCCGCGCATCGTCGGCCGCATCCGTATCGCCAAGTGCGGTGTGGACATCCGCCAGCGCAAGGTAAAGCCCCGCGGATCGCCAGCCGGTCTTTTCCGCGCGCTCCAGCGTGGCCAGCGCGCCCTTGGCATCGCCGGTCAGCAATTGCGCCCGTGCCAGCAGGATCAGGCTCGCGCCGTGCGGCCTGCGCGCGGCATCGGCCTTGGCCACCGGCAAGGCCTTGGCCGGATCGCCCAGCGCCAGTTCGTGCTCAACCAGATGCGCCGCCGCCGCTTCGGGCAGCAGCCGGTAGCGCTCGGCCCAGATCACCGCCGCCTTGTCCGCCCACGCCCGGCTCTCGGCTCCGCGCCCCTGCAAGCGCAAGGTGAAGGCCAATGCGTCCATGATCTCGGGCAGGGGGGCCTTGGCCACAATCGCCTCGTAGCGCCTGACCGCCCCCTCCACATCGCCCTCCAGCGCCTGCTGCTGCGCCACATGGGCCATAGCCAGTGGATTGCCCGGAAAGAACCCATCCGCAAACCGCGCCCAGACGCCAGCCGCCTTCCAGTCGCCAGTGCCATAGGCAACCGTTACCCGCTGCAACGCGATCTGCGATTTCACGTAGCGGCTCAACTTGGGCGCACGCAGCACCGCATTCACCCGCCGCCGTGCCAGCGCCGCGTCACCCGTCCGCAATGCCAGCATGGATTGCCGCAGCGCCACGGCGGCGTTGTTGTCGTATTCCTCCGCCCGCGCATAGGCGAACCGCGCAGCCTTCATGTCACCGCGCTGGAAGGCAAGATCACCCTTCAGGCTCCACGCCCCCGCAGATTCGCCATCGTCCGGCTCGCCCACTTGCGCAAAGAACCGCGCCAGCCCCTTGTCCGCCGCATCGAGCCGGTGCACCAGCACCGAAACTTCAGCGCGGCTCAGGCTCGGGCCAGCCGGGAAGGGCGCTCCGGCCATCCCTTTGTCGAGCAGCGCATCGGCCTCGGCCAGATCGGCGTAGGAACCGCTCGCCCGGAACCGACGCACCAGCGCGCGCGCCAGCACTTCCTGCCGCAGCCACTCGTCCGGCCCGAGCGCCAGACGAGCCCGAGCGCCATCAACCCCGACCAGCGCCGCCTGCTCAAGTTCGGCCTGATTGCGCGGTCCGAACCATGGTTTGATCTCGGCTGGCAGCGGATCGGGCGGTCCCTGCCGCGCCTTGTACTTGTCAAAGCCAATACTGGCGGCGGTCACCAGGAAGACCGCCGCCAGCAGGATCCACGGCCATTTCAGGCCGGGCTTGTCGCTCATGTCCGTTGTTCCGTCAGGACTTGGTCGCGCAGATCTTGAGCTGCAGCTTTTCCACATCGTCCCCGATCAGGCCGAACAGCTTGTCCAGTTCATGCTCGTATTCGGTCAGATACTTCTCGCTGGTGACATCGCCCGTTGGCGTGTCGTCGTTGTAGCTGAGCTTCTTGGACGAACTGACCAGAGCCGTCGCAATGGCCGGATTGCCCATGCGGTCCACGCTGACATAGGCAGAGTCCGGATCGGTCCGGAAATCAAAGCCCGAGCCGGTCCCCGTAGCCACCTGCGGCGTTCCGTTTGGTGTCGCCAGGAACGGGAAGGTCAGTAGAAAGAATTTGTCATTGCCCGGCGGATCGAGCGGTACATTGGCCAGGGTGTTCGGCCCCTGTCCGGTCGCACTCATGTCGAGCAGCAGCGTTGCCAGCAGGATGTCGACGACCTGGTCCGATGGATGGCGTCCGTTGGGGAACTTCGTCGCCCGGGTCAGATCCAGCTTGAGCGTATCGGGAATGATGAACGACTTGAGGTTCGCACCGTTCTGCCCCTGAATCGGCTGCAGGAAGCAGTTGGTCGAGTCATACGAAACGGCCGTGGCGGTCGGTGTCGGCGTTGCGGTCGACGTGGTGCTCGGCAAGGGAGCCGGAACCACGACCTGACTGCCCGCACCATCCTCACCACAACCGGTGAGCGTCAGGGCGAGGGCGAGCGGCGTTGCCAGAAGGGCGATCTTGCGCAGGCTCATCAGATGTTCCCCCCGAAGCGCAGCGTCTGGCCCCACAGGCCAAGGTTGGTCACGCCAGCCCCCAGCTTCTCGTCCGGAATTTCCAGCACGATGGCAGTATCGTTCTGCCCATCGAAGAAATTGCGATCGTTGCGGATGCGCAAGGTGCCGGTGGAACGCGTTTCGCGGAATCCAATCAGGTCAAAGAAGAACGGCTCGTCGAACAGGCCGACACGGACCTTCACGCCATCCTTTTCTAGGTTTGTTTCAACCGGCCCCTCGATAGCCCCGGTCACGCCCGGTACGCCTTCGATCCGCACGCCCCACTCGCGCGGGCCTTCACCCTTGCCGAAGCGGAACTTGATCGTGAATTCCGGCGTGTTCGCGGGCGCTGCTGTTGAGATGTTGACCTTGTAGAGCACGTCGCGGTCATAATAGAGCGGCGTGGTTCCCGCGGCGGAAACCGGCCCCGCAAAGGTCATCGCGATCTTGGTCGTCCCGTTCGAATGCCAGGCGAAAACGTCGGCGATGTCGGCCGGAATGTCAGGATTGGGATCGACGCCGCCATCGGTACGGCTCGGCGGGTCAAGGTGATCGGCGCTCTCCGCCACCCCTGTCGGCAGCAGCATCAATGCGGCGAGGCTGGCCGCCCCGGCGCTTCCCGCCAGCAAAGTCCTGAAAATGCGGCGCACGACGAATCTCCCCACTGCGAATTCCGACGAAAGAACGTGCGACCACTCTTTCGCCTCATTCTGTGCGAACGGCTGTGCAAGTTCGCACAGCGATTCAGCCGGAGGCCGTTTTTTGCAACCTAACCCAAAACTTTATCCAAGGTGAAGCGCTAACTGGCAAAACTACGTAATACGCTTCAGATCACTGCGGCCACCGCCCAGACCACGCCGACCAGCAGGAACACGCCCACCACGTCGAGCGCGAACCCCGCCTTGATCATCGAGCGCATCGTGCAATGCCCGGTCGCCCACGCCAGAGCATTCGGCCCGGTCCCCGCAGGCAGCATGAAGCCCCATGTCGCGGCAAATGCAGCGGGCAGGGCCAGCAGGATCGGGTCCGCGCCCAGCGCCGCGACCAGCGCCGCCACAACCGGCATGATCCCGCTAGCCGCCGCGATATTGCTGGCAAACTCGGTCACCACGATCACGAAGGCCACCAGAACCAGCGCCACCACCGGCAGCGGCACATGCGCCAGCGGCAGCAGCATCTCGCCCATCCACTTGGTAAGGCCGCTCTCGGTCATGCCCATCGCCATGGCTAGCCCGCCGCCGAACATCAGAACCACGTCCCACGGCGCTCGGTTGGCCTCGGGCCATGTCAGCATCGGGCGACCGGTTCCGTCTGGCAGGAAGAACAGCACCAGCCCGGCCACCGCTGCGACCGTGCCATCGGTAAACCCGCCCTTGGGAAACACACCTTCGAGCAGCGGCTGGAACACCCACGCGAGGAACGCCAGCAGGACCACGGGCAACAGCCGCTTTTCCGCAACGCTCCAGTCCTTCGCATGACCTATCGCGTCACGGGCGGCGAGGGGATCGAAGCTGTCCTCGTGCAGGCGCTGCACCCGCGCGATGATCCACGCGGCCAGCGGCACGGCAATGATCACGATAGGCACGCCATAAAGCGCCCATTGCAGGAAGGTGACCTTGGTCCCCAGCGCCTTCTCGATCAGCCCCGCCGCAATCGCGTTGGTCGGCGTGCCGATCAGCGTGGCGAGCCCGCCAATGGAGGCGGCAAAGGCAATGCCAATCGGCAGCGCGCCGGCCATCCCTGCCGTCTCACCCTCGCGCACACCGCCTGCGCGCAGCATGGCAATCGCCATCGGCATCATGATCAGCGCGGTCGATGTGTTGGAAATGAAGCTCGAAAGCACCGCCGTCGCGGTCATCACGCCAAGCAGCAACTGTCCCGGCTTGGCTCCCGCCAGCCCCATGATGAACTGCGCCAGCCGCCGGTGCAGCCCGGTCCGCTCGATCGCCAGCGCCAGAAACGCGCCGCCGATGAACAGGAACATGATCGGTGAATAGTATGAGCCCGCCGTCTTGTTGGCATCGGCGACGCCCGTCAGCGGCAGCACCAGAAACGGCAGGAAAGCGGTGGCCGAAAGCGGCATCGCCTCGGTCATCCACCATGCCGCCATCCACCATACGAGGCCTGCCGCGCTCCACGCCGCATCAGGCATCCCGGCAGGCGCGGCTGTCAATTGCGTTACGACGAACCCGAGTGGCCCGGCCCAGAACCCGATCCTGCGCGCATCCAATGCCAAGCGATCACTCCCCACCTATCCCGGGGAGCGACCTAGCAGAGCGCAGTCACGACTGGCAAACGCCTATCAGAAGATTGGATCATACCCCGGCGGCAGTTCGTCGCCCGGCGTTTGTACGTCGGTCGGCTGATGGATGCCGCACTCGACCTTGTCCCAGCCCTTCCAGCGGCCCGAACGCGGGTCTTCGCCGGGAGCGACCTTGCTCGTGCAAGGCGCGCAGCCGATCGAGGGATAGCCCTGTGCCACCAGCGGATGAGCGGGCAGGCCATGCTCGGCAAAGTAGGCTTCAAGCGCGCCTTTGTCCCACGATGCCAGCGGGTTGATCTTCAATCGCCCTTGCGCATCCGAATGGTCGATCTCGAAGCGCGGCAGGCCAGCGCGGGTCTTGGACTGGAAGCCCTTGCGACCCGTCAGCGAGGCATCATAGTGCAGCAGCGCCTTGGCCAGCGGCAGGACCTTGCGGATCTCGCAGCAGCCATCCGGGTCCCACGACCAGCGAAGGCCGTTTTCGTCCTTCTTGGCGATAACCTCGGCATCGGGCTCGATGATCTGGAGATTGGTCATCCCCAGAAACCCGATCAACTCGTCGCGATAGGCCACGGTCTCGGCAAAGTGCTTGCCCGTTTCGAGGAACAGCACCGGCACGGAAGGATCGACCTCGGCAATAAGGTGAAGCAGGACAGCACTTTCTGCGCCAAAGCTCGAAACGACCGCAAGATCGCCCGCCAGCCCGTCACGGATCACCGAACGCAGCATTTCCTGCGTGTCGGTGCCCCGGAACAGGTGGTTGAGGCGGATCGCGTCCGTCTCGGTAAAGCGCGGGCGGGTATCGATTAGATCGATGGTCCGGTTTGCCGCGCGAGCGCTCTTGGTGCTGTCCATTGCTTCGTTCCTCGGGTCCCGCTCTCAGGCGGGGTGACGCTTCGCCCAGATTGCGGGGCGCCCGTCGACGGTCTTCTGGTAGACGTCCGGCCAGGTCGCGAAGGCCTTTTCGGCGGCCTCGGCGCTGATCGGCTGGTTCGGCGCAAAGCTGTCGAACCCGCAGCGACGCATGTGCGAGAGCTGGTCGAGCAGCACATCGCCTACCGCGCGGAGCTCGCCCGCATAGCCATGCTCGCGCAGGATGCGCGCCGCCGAATAGCCGCGCCCGTCGGTATAGGCCGGGAAGTTCACTTCCACGAGCGCGATCCGGTCGAGATGCGGCAGCAGCGCGCGCGCATCGTCACCCGGCTCGATCCGCACGGCCGTTGCGTTCGACTGGTCGGCAAAAGCATCGACGGTCACCGCCGGATCACCCACCGGCTCGTCATCGCGATAGCGCAAGTTCTGCTCAACCATTGACCGCCTCCTTGGCGTAGATCGCCTCCTTGAACGGAGCCATGCCGATGCGGCGGAAAGTATCGACGAAACGCTCCCCTTCGTTGCGCTGGGCGAGATAGACGTCGGTCGCCTTCTCCACAGCATCGACGATACCGTCCTCGTTGAAGCCGGGGCCGGTGATCGTGCCGAGCGAGGTATCCGCACCTTCGCATCCGCCGAGCAGGAGCTGGTAATTCTCCACGCCCTTGCGGTCGACGCCGAGGATGCCGATGTGGCCGGCGTGGTGATGCCCGCAGGCATTGATGCAGCCCGAGATCTTCAGCTTCAGCTCGCCCAGCTCGCGCTGGCGGCCAAGGTCTGCAAAACGCTCGGAAATCTTCTGCGCCACCGGGATCGAGCGGGCATTGGCAAGGCTGCAATAATCAAGCCCCGGGCAGGCGATGATATCGCCGATCAGGTCAAGATTCGCAGCGGCCAGCCCCGCTTTATCCAGCTTCTGCCAGATCGCGTAGAGATCGGCCTTCTTCACATGCGGCAGCACGATGTTCTGCGCATGCGTCACGCGCAGTTCGTCGAACGAATGCGCGAGCGCGAGGTCCGCCATCAGGCGGATCTGGTCGGCCGTGGCATCGCCCGGAATACCGCCAGTGGGCTTCAGGCTGATGTTGACGATGGCATAGCCCGGCTGCTTGTGGGCATGGACGTTCTGGTCCACCCACAGCGCGAAGTCGGGATCGGACAGGTCCAGCTCGTCCGAAAGACCAGTCTCGAAGCCCGGCTGCTCGAAGAAGCCCTTGATCCGCTCCAGCTCTGCCGCAGGCGGCTCAAGGCCAAGCGTCAGGATGTGCGCGAACTCTTCTTCCACCTGGCGGCGGTACTCGTCCGCGCCGATCTCGTGGACGAGGATCTTGATGCGCGCCTTGTACTTGTTGTCGCGGCGGCCATAGCGGTTGTACACGCGCAGGCAGGCCTCGGCATAGGACACCATCTGAAGCGGCGACACAAAGTCGCCGATCACCGGCGCGATCATCGGCGTACGGCCCATGCCGCCACCGACGTAAAACCGGCAGCCGATCTCGCCCGCGTCGTTCTTCACCAGCTGGATGCCGATGTCGTGCAGCTTCATCGCCGCGCGATCAGTTTCCGAACCGATGATCGCGATCTTGAACTTGCGCGGCAGGTAATCGAACTCCGGATGGAAGGTCGACCACTGGCGCAGCAATTCGGCATAGGGGCGCGGATCGACCAGCTCGTCGGCCGCAGCGCCCGCGAACTGATCAGACGTGGTGTTGCGGATGCAGTTGCCGCTGGTCTGGATCGCATGCATCTCGACCGAGGCGAGATCGGCGAGAATATCAGGTGCGTCCTGCAGCTTGATCCAGTTGTACTGGATGTTCTGGCGCGTGGTGAAGTGGCCATAGCCGCGGTCATACTTGTCCGCGATATCGCCCAGCATGCGCATCTGGCGGCTGCTCAGCGTGCCATAGGGAATGGCCACGCGCAGCATGTAGGCGTGAAGCTGCAGGTAGAGGCCGTTCTTCAGGCGCAGTGGCTTGAACTGGTCCTCGGTGATGTCACCGGCAAGGCGGCGCTCCACCTGGTCACGGAATTCCGCGACGCGGGCATCGACCATCGACTGGTCATAGCTGTCGTACTGATACATCTCAGATCACCCAGTTGCCGGCGGCGGGGTCGGCAGGCTTGAGGGAAAGGTCGAGGCGGACGGTTGGCCCCAGCGCCCGGATGCGGTCCTTGATGTGCGCCGGGCGCACGCCTTCGTCGGTCAGCGTGGCTTCGATCGCCTGCGTGTCGGTGACGATCTGCTTGGCGTTTTCGCGGGCGATGATCGCCTCGGCATGTTCGCCTGCTTCCACCGCATCGTTGACATGGCGCGACCAGCCTTCGCCGGTCCACCAGATCACGTCGCCGGTGCGCAGATCACTTCCGGTAATGACCTTCACTGTGCCGCCTCCAAAACTTGCTTCAATTCCATCATGTCTCCCCGGCCTGCCACTTCACCAATCACGATGAGGGCAGGGCTCTTGACCTTGTTGTCCGACACCAGCGGCCCAAGGCCCGCCAGCGTCCCGCGCAGCACGCGCATCTGCGGCCGCGCGGCATTTTCCACCACGGCCACCGGCATGTCGGGCGCAAGCCCGTCTGCCATAAGCTTTTCGGCAATCGCTTCAGCCGTGGCGACGCCCATGTAGATCACCAGCGTCCGGCCGACGCCTGCAAGGCCTGCCCAGTTCTGGTCGGTAAGGCCCTTGCACTGCCCCGCCACGAACGAGACGATGCTGGCGGCATCGCGGTGGGTGAGGGGGATCATGGCCGAAGCCGCAGCCCCCATCGCCGCGCTCACGCCCGGCACGACCTGTACCGGCACGCCTGCGGCAAAGCAGTCTTCCGCTTCCTCGCCGCCACGCCCGAACACGAACGGATCGCCACCTTTCAGGCGCACCACGTCGTTCCCGGCCAGAGCCTCGCGCACCAGCAGCGCGTTGATCTCTTCCTGACGCATCGTATGGCGCGACCGCTGCTTGGCCACCGAGATCATCCGGCAGCCCTTGGGGGCCATCGCGAGGATCGCCGGATCGACCAGCCCGTCATGCACCAGCACCCGCGCATTCATCACCAGCCGCGCTGCACGCAGCGTCAGCAGGTCCGGATCGCCGGGGCCAGCACCGACAAGGAACACGGTTCCGATTCTTGCAGAGGGATTTCTCATGAAGCGCAGATGGGCGCGAGGCCGCCAAGTCGCCAGCGAGAAACCTTTGCCCCCCGCCTAGATCAACTTTAGCGGTAGGCGGGAGTGGCAGCATAGCTCCACCCATCATCCCGTCGCCCCGGACTTGATCCGGGGCCCCGCTTGTTCCTGGCGACGGTGAAAAAGGAAGCGGGGTCCCGGATCAAGTCCGGGACGACGATTGCTCTATGTCTGACTTCAAAGCCTCAGCCAAAGCCCGCAAACCCGCGCTATCCTTCAGGTTCACGTCCGACTGCGGAAAAGGGATCTGCACGCCATGCTCCCCGAACAGTCGCCACACCCGCCACAGCACGTCCGAGCGGACATTGCCCACGCCGGCCTCGGGATCGTCGATCCACACCACCATGGTCATGTCGATGCTGCTTGCTCCGAACCCGCTCAACAGCACGCTCGGCGAGGGGAACGCCAGCACGCGGGGCGTGGACGAAACAGCCTCGAGCAGCAGCTTCTCGACCTGCTCCAGATCGCTGCCATAGGCCACGCCGATCGGAATCTGAATCGCCACCTCGCGTGAGGAATAGGACCAGTTCTCCACCTGCTGCGTCATCAGGTTCTCGTTCGGAATCAAGTACTCGCGGTTGTCGCGCGTCGTCACCGAAACCGCGCGGATGCCGATCTTCTTCACCTCGCCGAACGAATTGCCCTTGCCGTCGCTCACCGCAATCACGTCGCCCGGCTTGATCGAGCGGTCCATCAGCAGGATGATCCCCGCGATCAGGTTGCCAAAGGTCTTCTGCAGGCCAAAGCCGATCGCAAGGCCGAAAGCGCCCGAAAACACCGTCAACGCGGTCAGGCTGATGCCCAGCACATCGATGCCGACAAGGATCGAGATGCCCCAGACCACGATCGTGGCGATCTTCTCGCCCAGCAACTGCTGCGTCCGGTCGAGGCTGTCGATCCGGCGAAACATGCGCCGTGCAAACCTTCCCGCGATCTGCGCGAACAGGAACACCAGCACCATCACGATCAGGATGCGCAAGGCTCCCCAGACCGAGATGTGGTAGTTGCCAAGATCGAAACCGATCCCGTTTAAAATGTCGATCACGTCCGCCACTTGGCTCTTCAACCCGTTCACGCGCCAGCTCCGTGGCCTGCCCATGCGGCAAGGCCGCGCTCCAGATCGGCGATCAAATCCGCCGTATCCTCAAGGCCGATGGACAGCCGAACACCGAACTGGTCACCCGGTTCCATGCCCTTCAACGGCCAGGGGCTTGCTGTGCGGATGCTCGCCGGATCGACCGGCGTGGCAAGGCTCTCGAACCCGCCCCACGAATAGCCGATGCCGAACAGGTCCAGCGCATCGATCAGCGCATCCCGCGCCGCGCTCGTCCCGCCTTTCAGCACAAAGCTGAACAGCCCGCAGCCGCCTGTAAAATCGCGCGCCCAAAGTTCATGCCCAGGCGATCCCGGCAGCATCGGGCACAGTACCCGCGCCACCTCCGACCGCCCGGCCAGCCACTGGGCGATCGCCAATGCAGAGGCAGTTTCTGCCTCCAGCCGGTGCTTCATCGTCCGAAGGCCCCGCAGCATCAGCGAGGCATCGTCTGGCGAGACCACCAGTCCCAGCCCCTGCGAGCGCAGCCGCAATTTGCGATACCACTCCGCCCCTGCGCTGGCGCTGCCCATCATGCAGTCGGAATGGCCGGAGACATGCTTGGTCAGGCTCATCGTCACGATATCGACGCCATGGCGCAAACCGGAGAACCCGAGCGGCGAGGCCCATGTGTTGTCGAGAATGCTGACAATCCCCCGCGCCTTCGCCGCCGCCGCCAACGCGGGCACGTCCTGAACTTCCATCGTCAGGCTGCCGGGGCTTTCCAGCAGGACCGCGCGCGTCCGATCGCAACAGGCCGCCTCGAACGACGCGATGTCGGTTGGATCGAACCAACGGGTTTCGATGCCCATGTCCTTCAACAGGCCCCGACCCATGACTCGCGATGGTTCGTAGGCATTGTCCGTCATCAGCAGGACGTCACCCGGTCGCAGCACCGTCAGCAGCACGCCGGCGATGGCCGATACCCCCGAAGGATAGAGCACAGTTCCCGCTGCGCCCCCCTCGAGTTGGGTCAATGCCTCGGAGAGTCCCCACTGAGTTGGAGATCCCCTGCGCCCGTAGTAAAACCGCCCGTCCTCATTGGCCGGATGCGCCCTAAGCGCTGACATATCAGGATAAAGATGCGTCGAAGCGCGCCAAACCGGCGGATTGACCACCGCGCCCGGATGCCCCGGCGTCCCGGTCCACTCCGCCCGCCGCCCAGCCAGAACCCCGCGCGTGGCAGGGCCGAATTCGTCGATATCGTCAGAACTGCTCATGGCTGCAGCGGATAGCAGGACACGGCCCGCTGTTCGACAGGTTTAAGCTGCCCCCGTCGCCTTGGGCGTCGCCGGGTCCAGGCCCCATTCGCTCCACGAACCATCATAGAGCGCCACATCGTGCTTGCCGATGAGATGTGCCGCGAAAATCAGGACGTTGGCGGTCATTCCTGAGCCGCAGGACGAGATCAGCGGGCGCGACAGGTCAATGCCCGCAGCCTCGAACAGGGCGCGGATGGCATCGGGCGATTTCCATGTGCCATCAGGATTGAACAGGCTCGAATAGGGCAGATTGCGTGCGCCCGGAATGTGGCCGCTCGCCAGCGCCGGGTTGGTTTCCGGCACATCGCCGGTAAAGCGCCCGGCACCGCGCGCGTCGATGACCAGTTCGGCCTTGCTGTCGAGATTGGCGAGTACGTCGGCCTTGGACCGCACATGGCTGTCGTCAGACCACACCGTGAAGTGCCTTTGCCTAAGCGTTTCAACCCCTTGCGCGCACTTGCGGCCTTCCGCCTTCCACTTGGCAATCCCGCCGTCGAGCAGCGCCACGTTCTGCGCGCCGAACATCGTCAGCATGAACCATGCGCGGGTGGAGGTCTTCACCGGACTGTCGTCGTAGATGACGATGCGGCTGCCATCGCCAAGGCCCAGCGCCTGCATGCGGCTGGCGAATTTTTCGGCCGAAGGCAATGTGTTGGGTACCGGCGAGGCCGTGTCGACCAGTTCGGCCAGATCCATGAATACCGCGCCGGGGATGTGGCAGGCCTCGTACTCCAGATTCGGCACGCGACCATGCTCGGGCAGGAATGCCGTTGCGTCGACTATGCGTAGATCGCTCGCGCCCATTTCGTCCGCGAGCCACTGGGTGGAAACCAGCGAGTCCATGGTTAACTGTGCTCCTGCCTGCCTGCGCGACCCGTCTGGCGCGGGTTCGTTTGAGCAAGACTAGACGCGACGATCAGCACCGTCGACCGTAAAAAAGACCAAGATATCGAGTTTCTTCGTGCACGGCGAAGCGTGGCACTTCAGGCGAAGGCGGGCACGGTCAATTCGCGGCGCCCGACCTTGGGATAGACCCTCGGGCCCAGATCGAGGCGGAACGGCTGCAACCGCTCACCCGCCGACAGTTCCTCGAGCCCCACCACGAACGCGGCCCTGAGCTTGACGGAGCGATCTCCGTCATGCGCCGTCACTTCGAACCGCACCAGCGGCACGAAGAGCGCGGCGCTGCCATGGCGGATCGGCGTGATCGCGGCGAGCGGAAGCCGCACTTCACCGCCGAGTTCCATCGTCTCGCTTGCGGCCAGCCACGGCAGACGATGCAGGACCTGAGCCTCACCCAGACCCAGTTGCTCCTCCGCCGGACGCGATGCGTGGGCCGAGATCATGTCGCCACGGACCTCGATCCCCGAAAGCGCCGCGCGTGCCGCAAGCGACAGCCGATAGGACAGCGTCGCATGAACAAGGCTCGCGCTCATCCGGACAACGGAAATGTCGAGGACAATCGGAGCTATCATGGGCGCCTGCGGAACAGGTCGCGGGGCAGGGCGGGGCGGCGGGACATCCTGCACGACCGGTGGCTCGAACACCGGTTCCTCGGGATTCCCGCGCTGCCGCCGAAGCAAGATCCAGCAGGCCAAGCCAAGAACAGCGAGGCCTGCCAGCGCCATGGACCAGAGAGGCAATCCCTGGCTATCGTCGGCAGGAACCGCAGCAGGCGCAGATGTCGCGGGCGTTTCCAGCGTCGGCGAGGAGCTTGTCGGCAAAGGCGATGCCCTGACTGCTGGCGCAACCATGGGCGCGACACTTGCTTCTTCGCGCCCGCTCGCCCCTGCGGCAGGTTCAGCGGCAGGCCGTGACGCGCGCGGGTCGGGCGTGCCCGCTGCGGGCGAAGCTGAGGGCGAAGGCGAGGGGACAGGCGTGATCGACGGTGCGGGCGTCGGCGTCACTGCGGGCGTTGTTGCCACGCGCGGCGGCGGCGCGTCGGGCACGACCGGTCCTTGCGCTGCGGGTGTCTGCGTCGTCGACGGCGGCAATTGCCATGAGCCAGCGTCCTGTGCCTGCGCTCCACAGCCGAGCGCGAGACTTGCACCCGCAGCCAGCCAGGAAACCGTCCGGCATGCTGAAATCTGGAACCCCGTCCTGAACGTCATGGCTGGGCAAGGCCGGTCGGCAGTTTAATCCCCGGTGAACCATGGGGCACGATCCGCCCACTTGCTCCGGAGCTGCGACGGGTGCATTGGGCGGGCAATATCAGCCATAAGGCCTGTCCATGACCAAGACCCCGCTTTTCCTCGGGCAGAACAGCAGCTTGCCCGCCTCGCCGGAAGAGGCCGTTCTCGATTACGTGCCGAACCCGCGCCCCGGCACGCTCTACATGATCCGCTTTGCGGCGCCCGAGTTCACCTCGCTGTGCCCCGTGACCGGACAGCCCGACTTCGCGCATCTCGTGATCGATTACGCGCCGGGCGAGACCATCGTCGAATCCAAGGCGCTGAAGCTGTTCCTCGGCTCGTTCCGCAACCACGCCGGCTTCCATGAGGACGTCACCGTCGGCATCGGCCAACGCCTGTTTGCGGAAATGAAGCCGCAGTGGCTGCGCATCGGCGGGTACTGGTACCCGCGCGGCGGCATTCCCATCGACGTGTTCTGGCAGTCCGGCACGCCGCCCGAAGGCCTGTGGTTGCCCGATCAGGGCGTCGCTTCCTATCGCGGCCGCGGTTGAGCAAGACGGTCCATCGATCGGGCCTCAGGCAGCGAGAGAGGAACGCTCTACCGGGCGAGCTGCGGGCATCTGCGATCCTGCGGACGCCGACGGATCGATGCCGCGGGCAATCCTTTCGCGTCCGGCCTCGGTAAGGTGAACCCAGATCCTGCGGCGATCCATCGCGTCGGGTTCACGCATGATCAAGCCGGCTTCCTGGAACATCGCCAGCCAGCGCAATACCGTTGCGCCCGGCACGTTTGCGCCAAGACCGAGACCGGTAACCGATATCCGTCGACCTTCAGCGTCGGTGATGAACAGTTCGAGCATCAGGTCCCAGGCGGGGTCCGCCACCTGAATACCCGGAAACAGGTCCTGCCGCCGCCGCCGTGCCCGGATGCAGGCCTTGGCAGTGGCAACCAGTTCGTCCGTCGTCGGGATGCCGTCCGCTGCCGCTTCTTCGGCGGGCGCGGCGAGGAGTTCGTTGATCAGCGCATTTATGGTGGCGAGCCTCGCCTTGTCCTTGCTGTTCATGTCCGAGCATCCCCGATCCGACCCCTTGCGCACAATGCTGAAATGACAGTTTCAATGCAAACGCAAAGCGTTGAACGGTATAGGAAAATTAGCGTTTATTAACCAATTTGCCGGTGTGAGTGGCCTACCCAAGGTTAGTGCCGACACGCATTCCCGCGCCTTTCAGCCGGTGATCGCCCCACGCAGTGGCAACCAATTCAGATTTCGTGCGAGGGGCTCGTCCGGCCACCCTGTTCAGGCTGGCGCCGCTGAAACGGAGGGTGCTGCGTTGACGCTGCCCGACCGATCGAGCTTGCCCCAGCCGACGACCCAGCCGCCCACCGCCGATGCCAGAGCCCGCAGCACCACCCAGTACATGATCTGACGATAGACCAGCCGCTGCGCCACCAGCAGACCTGCCGGATAGGGCGGGCGCTTGTCATCGAGCCTGTAGGCGATCCATCCGCAGATCACGTCGATGGCGGTGAACACGCTCCAATAGAGCGCCATGGTGCCAAGGTCCCCCCGCGTCTGTGCCCAGCCGTGCTGGATCACGCGGACGATGGTCGAGATGATCGATATCACGAGCGCAGCATCGATCAGCGGCGATATGGCGGCAAAGGCGATCTGGAACAGCCAGGCTTGCGGCAGGCCGACCAGCCCAAGCCCGGCGGGCTTGCGCGAGGTCACCACCTTGCGGTGCTTCCACAGGCACTGCAGCGTGCCGAAGGCCCAGCGATAGCGCTGCTTGGCAAGCGCACGGAAGGTTTCCGGAGCCTCGGTCCACGCCACCGCGCGCGGATCGTAGGTCACGCGCCAGCCCTTGCGCTGGATCGCGATGGTCAGGTCCTGATCCTCGGCCAGCGTGTTTTCGGGATATCCGCCGACGCTGTCGAGCGCCGCCCGCCGCCATGCACCGACCGCGCCCGGCACCACCGTCATCGCATCGAATCCCGCCAGCGCGCGCCGCTCAAGGTTCTGTGCGGTGATATATTCCACCGCCTGCCAGCGGGTGACGAGGTTGACCCGGTTGCCCACCCGCGCATCGCCTGCCACCGCGCCGATGGCGGGATCTGCGAACCATCGGGCAAGGCGGCGGATGGTCAGCGGCTCGAACTGGGTATCGGCATCGAGCGCGATGACCACCTCGCCGGTCGCTTCAAGTAGCGCGCGGTTCAGCGCCGCCGCCTTGCCGCCGTTGACCAGCGTCAGCAGCGTCACGCGCGGATCCTTGGCGAAGCGCTCGGCCACGATGGCGCTCGTCGCATCCTTCGATCCGTCGTCCGCCACGATCACCTGCAGCGCCGGATAATCGCTGGCGAGCACTCGCTCCACCGAGGCGGCAATGACGCGTTCCTCATTGTAGGCGGGAATGATCACCGAGACGGTCGGCTCGAACTCTGGCGGCGTGGCGCGTGGGCTCCGGCTCTGCCACCAGGCGAGCGCGGTCATCGTTACCGCCCGTGCAATGCCAAGCGCGATGGCAAGGAAGAACAGCCACTCCAGCGCCACGCCAAGCACATGCAGCACAACGAATGCGCCAACATCGATGCGCACGGCAGTCAGGTCAGAGGTCGACAATTGCGGCATCGCTTGCGCTGGCGGCACGCCGACCAGCTGTGATGCAGTGACGAAGTGATAGCCTTCGGCCTGAAGCGTGCTGATGATCCGGGGCAGCGCCGCCACCGTCTGCGAACGGTCTCCGCCACCGTCGTGCAACAGGATCACGTTGCGGCTCGAATCCTCGGTCGCGCCGTGGATCTGGTCGACCACCTGCCGCACGATCGAATCCGCGCCCGGATTCTGCCAGTCGTTCGGATCGACGTGCAACCCGACGACGGTGTAGCCCGCCTGCTGCGCCTTGAGTGCTGGTCCGAGTTCGTCCGCCGTGGTCGGCTCCGCGTCGCCGAAGTAGGGCGCGCGGAACAGGGTCATGCTGTGGCCGGTGAAGGCCTGCACCAGGCGCTGTGTCGCGTTGAGTTCAAGGCTGGTCTCGCCATCCGAGGCTTCGGCAAGGTTGGGATGGGTGTAAGTGTGGTTGCCGATCTCGTCGCCGTCCGAGACCATCCGCCGCAGCAGGTCCGGCCGCACCAGCGCGTTCTCGCCGATCACGAAGAACGTCCCCGGCACCCGCGCCCGTTCGAGCGCGGAGAGCACCTTGGGCGTCCACTTAGGGTCCGGCCCGTCGTCAAAGGTCAGCGCCAGCAACTTGGGGTCATGCCCGCCGGTACGTCGAACCACATAGGGCGTGGGCAGGGCTTCATATTGCTCGTCGCGGATCAGGTGCTGCTGGTCGAAGCGCACCGTGCGGCTTCCGGCGACCGGGGTGGCGGTGATCTTGAGGATTTCGCCCGTCCCTTCCACGTCGTTGCCGCTTTCGGCGGTCAGGCGCGAAAGGTCGGGGGCCTTGTTCGTGCGGAATGCCGCAAGGTCGCTCCAGAAGCCGGGGTCTTCGGTACCGAGCCGCCACAGCGCGATGTCTCCGATGCCCAGACGGCCGAGCGCCAGCATCTCGTTCCAGTTCGCCGCAGCGTCAAGCATCCAGACAGTGTGTCGTTCGCCATCCTCGTCATAGGCAAAGCCGGTGTTGCCGCTGGCCTTGTCGAAGGTGACGGGGGTGCCGCTGTCGTGGGCGGCCAGCCACGCCTCGCCGATGGAGAGCGCGTCGGCATCGTTCCCGTGCCAGTCATAGGCATAGCTGCCCAGTGCAATCACGAGCTTGTCGCTACCGACCTTGCGCGCGGCTTTCTCGACCTCGTCGATGTACCATGATTGCGATGCGATCGGCCCGGCCTCGCCGCCCTGCCAGTGCTCGTCATAGGCCATCAGGATGACCTTGTCGGAGACCTTCGCAACGGCGGCCATCGGCCATTCGTCCTCGCCCGCAGGGGCCGTGACGGCAAGCTGCGCGCCTTCGGGCAGGGCCGCTTTCAATTCGCGAAGGAAGGCGATGTAGGGCGCCATCGCCGCTTGTGGCAGATCCTCGAAGTCCATAACCAGCCCTGCGCCGCCATGTTGCGCGGCATAACTCGCCAGCTGCCGCTCCAGCGCCCGGCGCTGCGGCACACTGTCGAGCAGGCGTGCGACGCTTTGTCCGTCCCACTGCGACTGCCCGACGTTCTGCACCATCGGCAGCACCTTGAAGCGGTGCGCACCGCTGGCGAGATAGCTGTCGAGACGCGGGTCCTGCGCCACTTGCAACGCGGCTTGCGGCCCCGAGATGTTGAGCATCGCAGGCACCAGCCAGTCCAGCTGGTCGCCGTGGCGGGTCAGCGAATGGAAGCTGCTGTCGTTGCGTGGCTCATAGAAGCCGATGGCCAGTGGCTGGCTCTTGCCGTGCGAATGCAGGCGCGGGAGCCACGCCTTGATTCCGCCGAAGCGCTTGGCCTGATGCAACTTCGCTGCCTCATAGTGCGGTTGCGGCAGCTCGAGCGCACGCTGGCGCGGTACGGCGACGAGGGTCGTCGCAAAGGCCAGCGCGCCAAGGATCACGGCGAGGAAGCCGAGCGCAATCACGCGCATGGCGAGAAGGCCGCGCCGTCCGGTAGGATCGAAGAAGATGGGTCGCGTCATGGTATCCGAAAGCTCCGCCGAACAGGTGTGGCCATGGCGGCTATGCTCCAGCGCAAGTGAGGGGCGGCTGGGCGCAACATGAAATTTCGGTCATGTTCGGCGCTTATCGCCGCTGCAGAGCGTCCAGTATGGTCGCCAGCACGCGGGCGTCGTCGTGGTGCAGGTAATGATTGCCCGGCAGCACGACCCGCCGCGCAGGACTCCCCGCAAGCAAGGGACAGAGGCTGGCAGACTCGGTGGCGCCCTGAACGCAGGTCAGAGGAACCCAGTCCACGTTGCGCAGGGCTGCTGCCGGCAAGGCGTCGGGCGTGCCGAGGTAGGCGATGCCACTGGGATCGGCGCGGAAGTACACATCGTTCGAAGGCACGACGATGACGACCGACGCGATCTTGCCGCGCAGGCGCTCGGGCATGTCGGGCAGAACGGTGGCGATGATGTCGGAGCCGAACGACTGGCCCACCAGCACGACTTTGCTCGCCCCCTTGGCCAGCGCGGTATCGATCGCCTTCACAATCACGGCATCGGTCTGCACGCGGGTCAGGTGACGGGCGAAGGCGACCGGCGAACTGACGCCTGTCACGTCATAGCCATTGGCGGCAAGGCCGCGCGCCGTGTAGCCACTGATGCCCAGATTGAGCCCGACGTCGCCCGAAACTAGCACCGCGCCGACATCTCTCTTGCCCGCCCCGGCAGTGAAGTCGGTCAACTCCTTCGAGCCAAGCAGGTGAAGCCGTGGCGCGTTCACCAGCACCAATGCCAGTGCCAGCAGCGCTAACGCCGCCTTGCGCCACTTGGGGCTGCGCACCCGGTTCAAGCGGCGCACCCGACGGGCAGGGACGCTTCAGGCAAGCGGGGCCGTTCGGGAAACGCCACCAGTTGCGCCGGGGCCGGATGCCGCCCGATCAACCGCGCCACATCGCGCAGGGCCTGCAGCATCGCTACGTCCTGCGGCCCTGCCAGATAGCGCGGACGCCAGCGCGGGCAGAACTTCTCCTTGTAGGCCCGCAGTCCGCGGAATCCGTAGAACCGCTCGCCATGGCGGAACACCAGCGCCGCCGCACGCGCCCATGCCGGGGCCAGACGGCGGCCCTCAATGCCCGAGAGCGGCACCATGCCCAGCGTGAATTGCCGATACCCCTGCGCCTTGGCCCAGAGCAGCAGGTTGGTGAACAGGAAATCCATCGTCCCGCGCGGCGCATCGTCGGCATGGCGCATCAGGTCGACCGAGGCTTCCTCCTTGCCCGCCGTCAGCCACAAGTTGGCAAAGGCCACTACGCGCCCTTCGAACATCACCACCGCCACATCGAAGCACTCCATGTAGGCGCGATCGAAGAAGCCGAGGCTGAAGCCCTTCTCGCGCCCGCTGCGCGATGTCAGCCACTGGTCCGAGATTGCTTCCAACTCGTCCATGATCACCGGCACTGCCGCTGCCGGAACGATGCGGAAGCTCGCGCCTGCCCGTGCCGCCACTTTCTCCGACTTGCGCACCGAGCGCATCTCGGGCGTATCGAGCGTGAAGGTGTCGAGATCGATCAGCGCTTCCTCGCCATACTTCACAATCTGCAAGCCGAGCGCGATGGCGATGTCGAGCACGGCCGATGAGGCTTCGTAGAGCAGCAACCGGCCCTGCTGGCGGTGCGACATGTCGCGGATCTGCCAGAGCAGTTCCTCCCACGACTCCTGCGCGCCCACTGGATCGCCCATGACCACCCAGGTTGCGCCTTCCACCTGGTACATCAGGAACGCATCGCCCGCGCGCGAGATCAGGAAGCGCTTGTCCCCGGTCATCGCCAGCATCGCCTCGGTCCGCTCTGCCGTGCCAAGGATGCGCCGGATCGCAGCCCATTCCTCGGCGTGCGGCAGCGGTGAAGCGGGCGGCGGGGCGGGGGCCAGCATCCGCCTTGCGGCAAAGCCGAGCAGCAGCACCGCGCAGCCAAGCATGGCGCGCAGATAGCGCGGTGCCTCGGCGGTCAGTGCAAACTTCCACCACAGCGCATCGCTGTAGGACACATGGCGGAACGCAAATAGACCGGCCCATCCGGCCAGCGTCGCGGCCATGGCAATCGCCAGGATCCACCCCGCGCCCAATGGCTGCGCGGTCAGCGCGGTCCGCCTGTCGAACTTGCGTCGGCCCGCCTGCAGCATCGCCGCCACGATCAGGCAGACCGCCGCTTCCTCGTAATCGATACCCTTGCCCAGCGAGAACACCGCGCCTGCCACCAGGAGCACCCGCGCCAGCAGGCCCGCACCGTCGAGCCTGCGATAGAGGCCCGGTGCGATCAGCATGAGGGCGGTCCCGGTCATGCTCGCAGCAACGTGGCTGGTCTCGATCAGCGCCAGTGGCACCACGTCGCCCAGCGCGTCAATGCGCCAGCCAACCGGTGGCAGCGCGCCCGAGAGCAGCAGCATCGCGCCAGCCATGAAGGCCGCAGCCCCCAGCAGCAGCGGCAGCATGTCGGCCACCACCGCCCGCAACCCGCCGAAGACCTTCACGATCCTCTGGCTGCGCGAGACTTCGTGCCACGCCAGCAGCAGCACGCCCAAGGCGAGCGGGACAAGGTAATAGATCACGCGATAGGCAATTAGTGCTGCGAAAACACCCGTTCGGTCGCTGGCGGGCAGAACCGCCAGCACGGTTGCCTCGAACACGCCGAGGCCCCCCGGCACGTGGCTGACCAGCGCCACCACGATTCCCAGCGCCCACGCCAGCATGAACAGCGGGAAGGCCTGCGGCTCTGCACCTGGAATCAGCACGAACAGCGCCGCACTGGCGCAGGCAAGGTCCACAAGGCCCGTGGCGAACTGCGCTGCCAATGCAGGTGGCCGGGGCAGGGGGATCGTCGCGCTCAGCAATGACAAGGGGCGACGACGTCTTGCGACCAGCACCGATATGGCAACGACGCAGGCCAGCACGCCCGCTCCGATCATGCGAACCGCGCCAGCAGAAAACGCAGTCCAGCCAAGGTCCAGCGGCACTGTGCCCGCCATCATCGCCAGCGCGCCCACGGTCACCACGCCTGCCCAGAACGTCGCACTCGCCAGCGCGATCACCCGCGCCACGTCCGGCCCGTCGAGCCCTGCGGCGACATAGATGCGATAGCGCGCCGATCCGCCGGTCAGGAGCCCCAGCCCGAGATTGTGGCTGAGTGTGTAGCTGGTGAAAGACGCCAGGGCGGCCGTGCGCCATGGCAGCGGCCGCCCGATCACCTTGAGCGCGATAAAATCGTACAAGGTCAGCGCGAGATAGCTCGCTGCCGTGAACCCCAATGCTGTCGCCAGCCGCACCGGCGTCAGCGCATGAAGCGCCGTGCGCACTTGCGCATAGCGAACTTCGTGGGTCAGCCGGTCGAGCGCGACAAAGGCCAGCGCGGTCAGCGCCAGCACGACCGCGCTGGCCGCAATCCGCTTCTGGCGTTCGGTCAGGGTCACTTGGGCAACTCCCCGATGCGGGTCCACACTTGCGACTTGCAGATCAGACCATGGAACACGCAGCCACTGATGCGGATGCGGTTGGGATCGAGCACGGCGATCTCGGAACTGAAGCGGTGGCCCATGTCGGGCACAAGCACAGTGCCCTTCCAGTTGCCCGGCCGCTCGGCGTGGTAATTCTCCAGCAGGTCCAGCCCGATAAGGTTGGGCACACCGCTTTCGCGCGCGTCGGTCTTTGCGTCGTTGCTTGCCCAGACGACCTGTCCGCACAGGGCATTGCCGCACATCTGGTTGCGCACGGCGACCGTGTGGTGCGGATTGATCCACAGGCCGGTCACCAGGTCACCGCTTGCCCTCGGAAAGGCATTCGCGGGCACCGACAGCAGGCTGAGCATGAGCAAAAGGGCAGACTTCAGACGCATCGCGGTTCACCTCCGATGCTGCCTTGCTAGTGCCCGCGCGGTTGCGGCTGCGTGGCGCCTGCATGAATAATCGGCAATGTTGCGCAAGGCCCCTCGCAGCGCCGTCAAAACATTGCCATGAATACAGGTGTCCGCTGCACCGGAGAGCCCGATGAGCCAGAAGATCCTGCTGGTCGAAGACGATCCTGCCACTGCCGACTACATCGCTGGCGGGCTTGAGGAAGAAGGCTTCGTCGTCGATCGCGCCGCCAATGGCCGCGATGGGCTCTTCCTTGGCACCGACAGCGCCTATCAATGCATCGTGCTCGACCGCATGCTGCCAGGGCTCGATGGCATGGCCGTGCTTGCCGCCCTGCGCGGGGCGGGGGTGCACACGCCGGTGATCATTCTCTCGGCGCTCGGCGCGGCAGAGGATCGCATCGCGGGGCTGACCGGCGGCTCGGACGATTACCTGGCCAAGCCTTTCGCCTTTGCCGAACTGCTCGCCCGTATCCGCCTGCTGATCCGCCGCACACAGACCGTGCCCGCGCAGCAGACCGTGCTGGCCTGTGCCGATCTTGAAATGGACCTGCTTGCCCGCCGCGTGCGCCGCGCGGGCCAGACCATCGAACTGCAACCGCGAGAATTCCGCCTGCTCGAATACATGCTGCGCCATGTCGATCAGGTCGTCACGCGCACAATGCTGCTCGAAGGCGTGTGGGACTATCACTTCGATCCCGGCACCAACGTGATCGACGTTCACGTAAGCCGCCTGCGCAAGAAGATCGATGAAGGCCACGCCGTGCCACTGCTGCACACCGTGCGCGGCGCGGGCTATCGCATCGGCGCCAATCCGTGAAATTAGGCGCTATCTGGCATTCCACTACCTTGCGCCTCGCTGCGCTGGTGTTCCTGCTTCAGGTCCTGGCCGCTGCCTGCCTGCTCATCGGCCTCGGTGCCGTGATGCGCCAGCAGAGCCGCGCGCAGGCCGTCGACGTGGTCGAGACGCTCAAGGACGATCTCGTCGCCACCCATGTCGCGGGCGGGCAGGGTGCGCTCGTCGAAGCGATCCGCCTGCGCCTTTCGAACGAGGTCGGGCGCGGTGTCGTCGTGGCATTGCAGGACGAGGCGGGACGGTTGATCGCGGGCAATCTGCAGGGTGTCCCCGCCGATGCCCGTCGCTTGCGCACGCCGCGTCTGGAAAGCGTCCTGCGCCGCAACCACGCCGCGCCCGAAGCCGCTTTCCTCCTGGCCGCCCCCTTGCGCCACGGCGGCACGCTGCTCACCGGCGTCGTGGTGGAAAGCGACCGCCAGTTTCTTGCCCTGCTCGAACGCGCAAGCCTTGCCGCGCTTTCCCTCTCGCTGATCCTCGCCGCCATCGCTGCATGGGTTTCCACGCGTCAGATCGTCCACCGCCTCCGGGCCACCGTTGCCACGCTGGAAGGCGTGGGCGAGGGCGACCTTGCCCGCCGCGTACCGCCCGATGATTCCGGCGATGCCTTCGCCCGGCTGGGTGGTGAAGTGAACCGCGCGCTTGCCCGCGTCGAATCCCTCAACGATCAGCTCAAGGTCGCGACCGACGCCCTCGCACATGATCTCAAGTCCCCGCTCTCGCGCATGATCACGGCGCTTGATCGCGCCTCGTTGCGGGTGGAAGACCCCGACGCCCTGTCCGCCGTCGAAACCGCGCAGGCCGAGGGCCGCCGCGTCATGGCGATCATCGATACGGCGCTCGGCATCTCGCGTGCCGAGGCGGGCATCGGCCGCACAAGCTTCACACCCACTGACCTGACCGCCATGGTCGAGACCATCGCCGAGATCTACGAGCCATTGGCCGAAGATGCAGGCCGCACGATCGTCGTCCACGCTGCCCCCGGCCTCACGCTGCCGGTTCATCGCCAACTGATGGATCAGGTTCTGGGCAACCTCATCGACAACACCATGCGCTATGGTGCGGGCACGATCACCATGGCGCTCGAAGCGGCGGGCAGTGATCTTGCCCTCTCTGTCGCAGACGAAGGTCCCGGCATCCCGCCCCACCTCCATGCCGAGGCGTTGCGTCGCTTTGGACGCCTCGACGAAGCGCGCGGTGGTTATGGCGCGGGGCTGGGCCTCGCGCTGGTGACGGCGGTTGCCCACCTCCACGGCGGCGTGATCGAACTGTCAGAGAACCCCGCCAGCGCATCGGGCCAGCCGGGGCTGAAAGTCACGCTGCGCCTGCCTAGGTCCTGACCTTAAGCGTCCAGTTCCGTCAGCCACTGCCGGATCATGGCCCGCCCTGCTTCAACCGCAACCGGCCCGTGCAGGTCATGTGCAGCGCGCAGGCTCTCCAGCGTGCCGCCGGCCTCTTCCACCGCCTCGGGCCACTGCTCGATCCATGCATCGAAGCGCGGGTCGAGCCCCATCTCGGCGTGGAACTGCAGCGCCAGCACGTTGCGACCGCGGCGGAAGGCCTGATGGTCATAGACATGGCTTGAAGCCAGCAGTTCGACCTCCGGCGGCAACGTGAACGTGTCGCCATGCCAGTGTAGCACCGGCACTTGCGCGATATGCTGCAACGGGCTGTCCTCGGCGTGGACGGTGACTGGGTGGAAGCCAACTTCCTTGTGCGGCCCTGCAAAGACCTTGCCGCCCATTGCCTCAGCAATCATCTGCGCGCCGAAGCACACGCCCAGCGTCGGGCGGTCCGCCTCGAGCCGGTGGGCAAGGCGGCGCAACTGGCAGCGGATCCACGGGTGCTGGTCCTGCTCGTAGACTCCCATCGGACCGCCCATCATGATGAGCAGGTCCGGCTCGCGCAGGTCGAGGCTGGCAAAGGCAGGGTCGGCCACGTCGATCCGGTCGACATGATAGCCCGCATCCTCGACCGGCTCGCGGAAACCGGCAACGCCTTCATGAGGCACGTGGCGGATGATCAGGGCAGTCTTGCGGGGCATGGTCCGTCTTGTCGTGGCTTCTGCGTGGCCACAACCATCGGCAATATGCTCTACCAATTCAATAGAGTTTTTCGACGCGATGGGGAAGGCACACTATCGTGGCGCAGGATGCCTGATCGGAATCAACTGCCGCGGCGGCTCGCAGGTTTGATCACCCATCGGCCGCGACGCAAGCGGCGGATGTCCTTGCCGCAGCCTTTGCATTTCCCCGCGTATCCTGACGGCTCCCTGACAACCTGGGATCGAACGGGTTGATGAAGGCCCACCAGACATTTGAATGAGAACATTATGACGCCGGTCCGCAAGAGAACAGGCGCCCAAGCAAGCACAGACCCGTCGATTCGAATATATCCCGAACGTTATCGATGCCACCTGCCGCAGGGCAGGTGGCATTAGATCAGTGCCCAGCGAAAGGTTTCAGCGCAACGCCAGGACGTCGTCGCTGCCAAGGCGGGCCATGGCAAGCGTGGCAGCCCGGCGCGAGTCTATCCAGCGACCGTCGGACAGTTGCACGTCATAACGCTCGTCACTGGCCACTGCACTGCGATAGAGCTTCGCGGCACGGTCCTTCTGGCCCAGCATCTTGTAGGCGGTGCCAAGGTTGATCAGCGCGAGCGGATCTCCTGCTTTCACAAGGTCTCCACCCTCGATCCGGGCGATGGCTGCGAGCGGGCGTCCGGCGGCGATCTCGTGGAAGCCGACATCGCCGCTGGGCAGGGCCGGAGCAGGAACCGTCAGCGGCGGGGTCACCATGACGGCAGACTGGCTCATCAGCGCTGCGGCAAGAAGCAAAGTGTTGGCCATGATGTCTCTCCGTGCGGCGGTTGCTGTGATTGTCACGCAGAATGCCATGATTCTCTTGGGGTGCAACGAAACTGCAACATTGTCACAAAACTGTAATTTCGAGAGGCGCTGAAACCCGTGAGTCTCGTCACAATTGTCAAATAACCGTCAGATAAACTGACTTAATTCTGTCAGGAAACCGCAAAGAGGTTGTCACTTTGCGCGCCTAGACAACCCCTCGATCCGGGCGGGGATAGCTCCCGCCGCCATCCATGGGGGATACCAAGTGAAGAACATCCACGGCCTGTTCCTTGTCGGCTGCAGCGCGCTGGCGCTCGCCGGCTGCGGCCCCACCGACATCGCTTCGCCCGGCACTGGCGGCAATGTCGTCATCAACCAGCCGACGCCCACGCCGACGCCGACGCCAACCCCCACGCCGACCCCCACGGTCACCGCTGCTGCAGGCTGCCCGACGATCGAGGACCCGACCGGCCTGACGGACGCCGGCACCGTTACCTCGGCTCAGGGTTCGTGGCGCGTCTGCACGCTGCCCGCACGCATCACCCGTTCGACCACGCTCCCGAAGATCGCGGGCCTGCTCTACTCGATGAACGGTCGCGTCGATGTCGGCAACGATGCCGGCTTCAGCAGCACCAGCACCGGCGTGACGCTGACCATCCAGCCCGGCGTGATCCTGTTTGGCAACACCGGCACGTCGTGGCTTGCCGTCAACCGCGGCAACAAGATCAATGCCGTTGGCACCGCCACCGCGCCGATCATCTTCACCAGCCGTGACAACGTGCTCGGCCTTAACACCGAAACGTCGCAGGGCCAGTGGGGTGGCGTCGTGCTGATGGGCCGTGCGCCGATCACCGATTGCACAACCGGTTCGGTTGCCAGCGGCGGCACCGCCAGCACTTGCGAGCGTCAGACCGAAGGCGCGGCTGATCCTGCCCTGTTCGGCGGCACCAACGATGCCGACAACAGCGGCACGATGAAGTACGTCCAGATCCGCTACTCGGGCTACGTGCTCGGCTCGAATTCGGAACTCCAGGCGCTGACCCTCGAAGGCGTCGGCTCTGGAACCCAGTTCGACTACATCCAAAGCTACAACAGCTCGGACGATGGCGCGGAATTCTTCGGCGGCACCGTCAACATGAAGCACTACATTGCCGTGGGTGCCGACGATGACAGCCTCGATATGGATACCGGGGTTCAGGCCAACCTGCAGTACCTGCTGCTTCTCCAGCGTGCAGGTTCGGGTGACGCGCTGATGGAGCTCGACAGCAACGGCAATGAAGCCCAGACGCCGCGTCAGGTTTCGAAGATTGCAAACTTCACCGCTGTCCAGGCTCAGACCAGCAGCAACAACGAAGCTGCCGACCAGGCCGCGCTGCTGTTCCGTGGCAACTCGGACATCTCGCTCTACAACGGCGTGGTCAACACCCCGAACAATGAATGCATCCGCATGAACGGTTCGGGCGGTGCGAACGCCTCGACGCTGGTCGCTCGCTCGGTGGTGATGTCCTGCAATGCCACGAAGTACCTCGGCACCGGCACCTACACGGCGGCTCAGGTTCAGACGTTCTTCGGTTCGGGATCGAACAACAACAACGACGGCTTCACGTCGACGTTGACCGGTGGCTTCATCAACGGTGCCAACGAAACTGCCGTGACCGCCTTTGACGTGACCACGCTGTCCTCGTTCTTCTCGGCGGTAACCTACATCGGCGCCGTCAAGGATGCCTCGGACACCTGGTACGCTGGTTGGACCTGCAACAGCGCGGCTGCGAACTTCGGCACCACCAGCCAGTCCTGCACGCTGCTGCCGACCACCTGATCGGCGCCTTTCGGGAAACCCGGGGGGTGGCCGGCAACGGCTGCCCCCTTTCCCGCACCACGGAACTTTCCTTTTCCCCAGGGGGGACGACAGATGAATACCTTGCGGCTCGCACACCTGCTGCTGCTTTCCACCGCGCTGTTCAGCCCGGCTCTTGCCCATGCGCAGGACGCGGCGCCGACGCCGCCCTCGGCGCCTGAAGCGCCTGCCGATCAGGCCGTCGCAGACGTTCAGCCAGAACAGCAGCCGCAGGAGGCGGCGCCGGAAGTCTCGATCCCCGGTGGTGAGATCGTCGTGACCGGCCAGCGTGATCGCAACCTGCAGCGCGCCGCGCCGCAAGTGGTCTCCGTGCTCGGCACAGCGGAAATCGCCCGCACCGGCGAAGGCAACATCGCCGGCGCTTTGGGCCGCGTGACCGGCCTCAGCGTCGTCGGCAACGGCTATGTCTATGTGCGTGGCCTTGGCGATCGCTACTCGCTCGCCCTGCTCAATGGCTCTCCCCTGCCGAGTCCCGAGCCGCTCAAGCGCGTTGTCCCGCTCGACCTGTTCCCCTCCAGCATCATCGCCTCGTCGCTCGTACAGAAGTCCTATTCGGTAAACTATCCCGGCGAATTCGGCGGCGGCGTGGTCAACCTCACCACCAAGTCGGTCCCGCAGGAAGCCTTCGTCAACGTCGGCATCGGCGGTTCGTGGGATACGGAAACCACCAACCAGCTTGGCTACACCTATTACGGTTCGAGCACCGACTGGACCGGCTTCGACAACGGCCAGCGCGACTATACCAAAGCCCTGCAGAGCTTTTTTGCCAGCGGCGAACGCCTCAGCTCCGGCAATGTCGATGCCGTTGCCGTCGGGCAGGGCATCGTCAATACGCGCAACGGCCTGACTCAGCGCATTCCCAACATGCCGGGCAATGGCTCGCTCTCGCTTTCGGCGGGCAAATCGTTCGATCTTGGCGGCGCAACGCTCGGCGTGATCGCCACGGCGGGCTACAACAACAAGTGGCTGACGCGCGATGTGCTCAGCCAGACCTCGGTCGAATCCGATCTCGCCGACCTCCAGTCGAACTTCCGCCGCGTGACGACCGACAACCGCATCGTCGTAAACGGCATGCTCGGTCTTGGTCTGGAGTTCGGGCGCAACAAGATCCGCTGGACCAACCTCTATATCCGCGACACGCTCAAGCACACGCGCATCAGCCTTGGGCAGCGCAACCAGACCACGGTCGATTACCAGCAGCAGGAAACCGCCTGGTACGAGCGCCAGCTGATCGACAGCCAGATCGTCGCCGAACTCAAGCCGCTCGACGGCCTGAGCGTCGATCTGCGCGGCGGCTTTGCCAATTCGCAGCGTGAGGCGCCCTACGAACTCGGCTTCGAGTACGTCCGCACCAATGTCGCCTCGGACCCGCTCGGCCAATACTTCGTCAACAACCTCGACGGCAACGCAGGCCGCGCCAACGTCAGCTTCTCGGACCTCAACGAAGACCTGTGGTCGGGCGGCATCGACGTATCCTACAAGGTCGCGCCCGCGATCACGGCGACCGTCGGCTATGCTTATACCGACACGCGCCGCACAAGCTCGCGTCGCGATTTCCAGTGGCGCGCGGTCGATCTGCCCGATGGCGTGAACATGTTCCGCCCGGACTACCTGCTGAGCAACGCCGTGATCAAGGCGTTCAACATCGGCCTGGTCGATACCAACGAAGGCAACCCCGCTTTCGTGGCAACGCTCAAGAACCACGGTGCCTATGCCAAGATCGACGCCCAGCTGACCGACAAGCTGCAGCTCGATGCCGGTGTGCGCTATGAAACGGCCAAGATGGCCGTGGCCGCGATTCCGGTGTTCAAGGACGTGACCTCGATCACCGCGCCAACCAGCCTCAACAACGATTACTGGCTGCCCGCCGCAACGCTGACCTGGTCGTTCCGTGACGACATGCAGCTGCGCGCCAACGCGTCGAAGACCATCGCGCGTCCGCAGTTCCGCGAGCTGATCTACCAGTTCTACTTCGATCCCGACACCAACCGCACCTATCGCGGCAACCCCAACCTGCAGGACAGCACGCTGACCAATGCCGAAGCCCGCTACGAGTGGTACTTCGCGCGTGACCAGCGCTTCTCGGTCGCAGGTTTCTGGAAGCGGATCGACAAGCCGATCGAAAGCTTCGTCAGCCTCGAAAGCGACAATTTCATCACCAGCTTCGCCAATGCGCCCAAGGCCGATCTCTACGGCGCGGAAGTGGAGCTGCAGAAGTACTTCGATCTGTCGGACTGGGGCGGCTTCTGGGAAGCCCGCCGCTTCGCGCTGATCACCAACTACACCTACACCAAGTCGAAGCTGAAGGTGAAGGAAGGCGACCAGACCTCCTACTATCTCGCCGCTTCGACCCGTGCGCTGGACTACTTCACCAACGGTGCGCCGCTGACCGGACAGAGCGAGCACATTGCCAACGTCCAGCTCGGCCTCGAAGACACCGACGGCCTTTCGCAGCAGACCATCCTGCTGAGCTATGCCAGCAAGCGCGTCTTCAGCCGCGGCCTGCTCAACACCGGCCAGCCGGACGTCGTGCAGGACCCGGGTCTGCGCATCGACTTTGTCGCGCGTCAGGGCATCAAGCTGTTCAAGAAGGACGTCGAACTCAAGTTCGAGGCCCGCAACATCACCGGCCGCAAGAACTGGGAATACCAGCAGTCGGGCGCAAACCGCGTCGAGGTCAACACTTACGACGTCGGCCGCACCTTTGCCCTGTCGGCGTCCATGACCTTCTGAAGCCTTTCACAGTCAATCCACCTCGAGAGGCGGCCCCGCAAAGGGCCGCCTCTTTTTTGCCGCTTGCGGATTGCGGGCTGTTATGACAAACACTGAACCATATGGTTCAGTGTAAACATCTCGACTTGTCCTTCGCCGCCTTGTCCGACGCCACGCGTCGCGGCGTGGTGGAACATCTGGTGCGATCCGACGCTTCTGTAGGGGAACTGGCCGATCGCTTCGGAATGACGCTCACCGGCATGAAGAAGCACATCGGCGTGCTCGAACGGGCAGGGCTGGTGGCCACCGAGAAGCAGGGCCGCGTGCGCAAGTGCCGCCTCGGCCCGCGCCGAATGGAAGAGGAAGCGGCTTGGATCGAACGCTACCGGCAGATGTGGGACGCGCGCTTCACCGCGCTCGACAGCGTCCTCGAAGACCTCGCGCGAAGGGAGAATGGCGATGACTGACACACCTGAAAGCTCGGACGACAAGACTGTCGTGGAGCGTCGCTCGGATCGCGAACTCGTCGTCATCCGCCGCTTCGCCGCCCCGGTCCACCTCGTCTTCCGCGCCTGGGCCGATCCGGCACTGTTCCGCCAGTGGTGGATTCCCCGGTCCTACGGCATGACGCTCGTCTCGTGCGAGATGGACGTCCGCAAGGGTGGAACCTACCGCCTGGAAATCGGCCATCCCGCTTCCGACCAGCCAATGGCCTTCTTCGGCACCTACATCGAAGTCGTGCCAAACGAACGCATCGTCTGGACCAATGAGGAAAGCCCGGATGGCGCGATCACGACGGTTACCTTTGCTCTCAGGGACGGCCTGACCGAAGTCAGCATCTCCAACCTGTTTCCTTCCGCCGAAGCGCTGGAGCAGGAACTGGCGTCCGGCGCCTGCGATGGCACCCGCGAAAGCCTCGACCAGTTGGAGGGCTTCCTCCAGACCTGACGTCAGGGCCGGTCGAGCACGTATCCCAAAGACCGCACCGTCCGCAGCGGCGAGCCTGCGCCCGCATCGCGCAGCGCCCGCCGCAGGCGGCTGACCCATGCGTCCACGGTGCGCTCGTCGATCGGCTGGTCGTGCTTGCCGAGCGCCGTGATCAGCTGCTGGCGGCTGAACACGTGGCCGGGCTGCTCCATCAGGTAGCGCAGCAGGCGCAGCTCGTTGGGCATCAGCATCAGCGGCTGTTCGCGCCAGCGCGCCTGCATCGCGGCGAGATCGAGCGTCAGTTCGCCCAGCTTGAGCATGCGGGCAGGGGCCTCGTGTTCGGGCAACTGGATCGAGAGCACCCGGTCCAGCAGCGCGCTGCGGTCCACAGGGCCCACGATATAGTCATCTGCCCCGGCGCGGAGTGCACGGCGCTTGGCCTCGGCGTCATCATCCTCAAGGATCATCGTGATGTGAGCATCCTGACCGAGGCTGTCGGCGCAGCGCAGTCGGCGGCACAGTTCGAGCCCGGACATCTCGTCGAGCACCCAGTCGATGAATGCCCAGGGCCTCCCTTCCATGAGCGGCAGCGGCGCTTGCGCCTTCCAGCGATGGAACACCACGCGCAAGTCCGAATGGACAAAGGCCTCGCGCCCGCCCGGAAGGTCACCCGTAAGTAGGATGTCGATATGCCGCATGTGAACAACGCCCCTGTCGATGGGCTTGTTCTGTCGCGATTATGTGACGGGCAAATGACGATGTTACAGGCCGCAGCAACCCTTTTGGGCAAGCCTTCCGCCGTCCCGCACGCGTGAGGAGAGGGCGTCGCCACAACTTCCCCCCTCCCGCAAGTGGGAGGGCCAGAAACCCTATCCCCCCTCCCGCAGGCGGGAGGGGGAGGGGGTGGGCCTTCCGGCCTTAAACCGGCAACCCGACGTAGTTCTCGGCAATGCTCGTCTGCGCAGCCACGCTGCTCGAGATATACTCGAGTTCCGCCACCTGCATCGCACGTTCAAACGGGCCGTCCTCGGGGAAGCGGTGCATCAGCTTGGTCAGCGTCCACGAGAACCGCTCCGACTTCCACACTCGCGCCAGCGCCTTGGCGGAGTAACCCACCACGGCATCGTTGTCGGCGCGCTTGAAGAAGCCGGTCAGCGCCTCGGCAGCATAATGCACGTCGCTCGCCGCAAGGTTCAGGCCCTTGGCACCGGTCGGCGGCACGATATGCGCGGCGTCGCCGCACAGCAGCAGGCTGCCATGGCGCATCGGCTCGAACACATAGGAGCGCAGGGGCGCGATCGACTTCTCGATCGAGGGCCCGCGCGTCATGTTCGCCGCGGCCTCAGGCCCGAGGCGCACCGCCAGTTCGTCCCAGATCCGCTCGTCCGACCAGTCCTCGACCTTCTCGGTCAGGGCTACGTCCACGTAATAGCGGCTGCGCGTGTGGCTGCGCATCGAGGCGAGGGCAAAGCCACGCTCGTGGTTGGCATAGATCAGTTCGTGATTGCACGGCGGCACATCGGCCAGAATGCCGAGCCAGCCGAACGGATAGACCCGCTCGTACTCGCGCGCCACGCTCGCCGGGATCGCCTTGCGGCTTGGGCCATGGAACCCGTCGCAGCCGACGATGAAGCGCGCATCGATCCGCCGCGCCGCGCCATCAAGCGCATAAGTCACGTAAGGCGCGTCGCTCTCGATGTCGTGCAGCGCCACGTCATCCGCGCCATAGATCACCTGCAGTCCGCGCTCGGGCGCTGCGTCCATCAGATCCCTGGTGATCTCGGTCTGGCCATAGACGACCACGGTCTTGCCGGTCAGGTTCGCCACGTCGATACGGATCAGGCGTTCGCCATCGGCCAGGTTGAAGCCTTCCTCGACGAGTCCCTCGGCTTTCAGCCGTGCATCTAGGCCCAGCCGACCCATCAGGCCGACAGTGATCTGTTCGAGCACGCCTGCGCGGATGCGGCCAAGGATGTAATCGGGCTGCTGCCGCTCGACCACGACGCAATCGACGCCTTCGGCCTTGAGCAAGTGTCCGAGCAACAGGCCCGCAGGCCCCGCGCCGATAATGGCAACCTGGGTCTTCATGAATCACATCTCCCACGCGCCCGCACTGGGATGCGGGATCATGATTGCAAATTGACAGAAGCTTTGTTCGGGAGGAATGCAGCGTCAGGACAAACAGCTGGCATTTTCGGGACATGACCGAGACGATACCCAGATATGCCCTCTACGGCGAAGGCACCGCGCAGAACACCGGCGGTTTCGCGCATATCGAAACCATCGCAGAGCGCAGTGCCTTGCACGACTGGGAAATCGGCATCCACCGTCACGACCATTTCGTGCAGGTTCTGCTGGTAGAAGAGGGACACGCGGCTGTAACCCTCGATACCGTCACCACCGGCCTCGAAGGCCCCGCCCGCGTCATCGTTCCCGCCGCTGCCGTCCACGGCTTCCGCTTCCGTCAGGGCACGCGCGGGTTTGTCCTCACCTTGTCCACCGACTTTTCCACACGTGCAGCCGGCCCTGCCGACCCATTGCTTACAGCTCTCGCACGCGGCGGTCCCGCTCCGCTCGGACCGGATGCGGCCAACCGTGCCTTCTGGCTCGCACGCGAAATGCTCGGCCTCCAGCAGGAATGGCAGCAGCAGGACCCGCTGTTCCTCGCGCTCGCCGAAAGCCTGATCCGCACCCTTGCGCGCGACGTGCCCGCAGCGGATGACGCCACCCGCGCCGACCAGCGCCTCGACCGCTTCCGCCAGCTCGTCGAACTGCACTATCGCCAGCACCGCGATCTCGATTTCTACGCAGGCGCTCTGGGGCTCACCCGCCGCACCCTGTCGCGCCTCACCGCCGCGCGCCTCGGCTGCAGCCCCATGGACCTGATCCACCGCCGCCTCGCCCTCGAAGCCCACCGCCTGCTGCGCTACACCACCGCCACCGCCACCCAGGTCGCCACCGAACTCGGCTTCGAAGACCCCAGCTACTTCTCGCGCTTCTATCAGCGCGTCACGGGCAGGAGGCCTTCGGCGGACAAGGCGAGGTGAGGCCGTAAAAAGAGCATTTTGGGCTGTCCTACATTGGCCATTTCTGAAAGGCTCCAGCGGATGGGATTCGCACGCGCCTTTGCAAGCTTGAGAGAGGCCTCCGGGAAGAGCAGGAACTGCCGGAATCCGGGGTCCCGAAGTTTTGTCTCTGGACAGTGTAAACGCCGTAAACCCCAAGGCGCCGCGCTCTTGCGGAAAACCCCGGAAATCGGCTTGTTTCGCCCTTAAACTCCGCTATGAATTTTTCACAGATATGAATTGCGGATGAGGCTTTCTGAAATGGCAAAGATCAAGACCACCCACGTCGGCAGCCTCCCGCGCGGCGATGAACTCACCCCGCTTCTCCTCGCCCGCGACAAGGGTGAAGCCTACGATGCCACCGAATTCGATGCGAAAGTTTCGGCCGCCGTCGATGCCGCGGTCAAGATGCAGGTCGATGCCGGGGTATCGGTCGTCTCCGACGGCGAACTCGGCAAGGTCGGCTACTCGACCTACATGATCGAACGCCTCTCGGGCTTTGGCGGTCACATCGATCGCAAGCCTGCGGCAGACCTCGCCGAAGTGCCCAACCTCGCCAAGAAGCTCTCGGCGATCATGGGCAGCCAGGAATTCGTCCGCGCCTCGTGCATCGGCCCGGTGCGCAAGGTCACGCTGCAGCCGCTGCACGACGATATCCGTCGCTTCAAGTCCGCGCTCGAAAAGCATGCCGCGCCCGATACGCAAGCGTTCATGAACGCCGCGTCGCCCGGCCTCATCACCGCTTTCCAGGTCAACCGGCACTACCCCAGCCACGAAGCCTACCTCGCCGATCTCGCGGATGCGATGCGCGAGGAGTACGAGACGATTGTCGAAGCAGGCTTCTACCTTCAGCTCGATTGCCCCGACCTCGCGATGAGCCGCCACACCGGCTATCAGGACCTTTCGGACGAGGAATTCGTCAAGGTTGCCGCAGCCAACGTCGAAGCGCTGAACGCTGCCACCGCGAACATCCCGCCCGAGAAGATGCGCATGCACATCTGCTGGGGCAATTACGAAGGCCCGCACGATCACGACATCCCGCTCGAGCGCGTGATCGACATCGTCATCGGCGCGCGGCCTGCCACCGTGCTGTTCGAAGCCGCCAACCCGCGCCACGAACACGAATGGAAGGTCTGGCGCGATGCCAAGCTGCCCGACCACAAGATCCTCGCGCCCGGCCTGATCGACACCTGCTCGAACTACATCGAGCATCCCGAACTGATCGCCCAGCGCATCGAACGCTTCGCCGGGATCGTCGGCGCGGACCGCGTGGTTGCGAGCACCGACTGCGGCTTCGGCACCTTTGCGGGCTACGGCAAGCTCGATCCGATCGTGACCTGGCGCAAGCTCAAGTCGCTGCGGGAAGGCGCGGACATCGCCGCGAGCCGCCTGTGAGCCCCGACGACCGCCGCGCTGTCGAGCATGACTGCGCCCGCCTGATCGCACTCTACGCCAACCTCAACGACGAGGCGCGGTGGGATGAAGTGGCGGCGCTCTATGCCGAGGACGGCGTGATGTACCGCCCGACCGCGCCCGATCAGGGCGTGGAAGGGCGCGCGGCGATCCTTGCCGCGTTCAAGGCCCGCCCGCCGCGCACCACGCGGCACGTCTGCTCGAACGTGGTGATCGACGTCGAAGGCCCGGCCACCGCACGAGGCACCAGCGCGATGCTGCTGCTCACGGGCGAGGGCGCGCCGCTGGTTGGCTCGTTCCGCGACCGCTTCGTGCTGACCGCCGAAGGCTGGCGCTTTGCCGAGCGGCGCGGGAGCCTGCTGTTCAAGTGAACGCTCCCGCCGCCTCGAATCCGGTCAAATCCGCGATGCGCACGCTCGACGTGATCGAGTACGTCGTCGCCAACCGTCAGGGCGCGGTGGCCCAGGAGATTGCCGGTGCTCTGGCCATTCCCGTCAGCAGCCTGTCATACCTGCTCGCGACGCTGACCGAGCGGGGATACCTGACGCGGGAAGGGCGGCGCTACCTGCCGGGGCCAGGCCTGCAGCGCCTGCGTGCGCCCGAGACGGCGCTGACGCTCGAAGACCGTGTCGCTCCGCTGGTCCGGGCGCTCAGAAGCGAGTTGAACGAGACGTCCTCGTTCATGGTCCGCCGTGGCTGGGAAGTTGAAGCGCTGGTCACCGAGGCGAGCGATCAGGCGCTGCGCTACGCTGTCGATCCCGGTACGCGCCGCCCGCTTCACGCACTGGCGGCGGGCAAGATCATGGCGGCGTGGCTGCCGCCTGCAGAGATGGCGCGCTACTTCGCCGAGACCGACCGGACAAGGTTCACGCCTCAGACCCGGACGACCGAAGCCGAACTGCGCGCCGATTTCGCGCAGATCATGGCAACCGGCTTCAGTCTGGCGCGCGAGGAGGCGACGCCGGGCATCTGCGGCATGGCCGTGCCGGTGTGGATCGACGAGCACCTGGCCGGAGCCTTCAGCGTCGCCGTGCCCGCCGTGCGTTTCGACGAGGCGCTGGCCACGCGCATTCGCCAGTTGCTCCTGCGCACCGCCAGTGCTTTGGGCGAACGCTAAGCGCTCGCCCTGCACTGCTTACTTCTTCAAGCCTTCGGTGATGCGCTGGGTTTCGGCACGGGTGGATTCCGGGCCGGTGTTGCGCTTGTAGATGCCGCCCTGGCCCGCAGCGCGGTTGAACAGGTCGGGGTCACCCTCACGCTGTTCGAGGCCGAACAGGGGGAACAGGCCGGGGTGACGACCGAGGCCGCCGTGGAGATCGAGGCAGCGTTCGATCCACGGGCGCAGCGGATCGTCGTTG